>CAWADG010000010.1:0-222989 GCA_963780815.1 uncultured Solirubrobacterales bacterium
AAGGCAGAAGCGCGGTGCTGGCCCGTCAGGACTTCTTCTCCTCGTCCAACTCGGGCGTCTCGCTGGCTACCCGGCGCGCGCCTCCTTTCGCGCATTGCAGGTCGCTCAGCGCCGACTGCAAGAAGCTCGTGCGACAAGCGAAGCATCCGCCGGCATCGACGCGAGCAGCTCGACGAGCGCGACGCGCAATGGGGCATGGAAGGCCCCAGAACCCTGATGGCGCAGTGCTTGATAGAAGCTGTCCAGTCAGGCCGGCAGGCCGCGGGCGAGCCGCCTGCTGTTCTCGATGGGCGCAAGCCACGGCTGAGCCGAGCCGCACCAAACCTCAAGGGTGGGCGACAGCCACGAGGGGTCGTTGAGCGTTCCCGCCTTGATGACCGCGAGCTCCGGCTGCTCGGCCAACAGCGTGACGACGGGCGAGCCGCACTTCGAGCAGAACTGGCGCTGACGTTCCTCGCCGGAATCAGCCCCCACGGTCACATACGTGGCGAGCGTGTCGCCCCCGACATGGAGCGTTGCGCGCGGGACGACGACGAAGATCGAGAAGGCCGAGCCTGTCTGGCGCTGGCAGTCCTTGCAGTGGCAGACGACCGTCACCAGGGGCTCGCCGTCGCAGCGGTAGGTCAGGCGTCCGCACAGGCAACGCCCGTCGAGTAGGCCGGACATCACGCTGCGCAGGCTATCGACACTTCCACCGCGAAGATTGAGACCGCTCCTGCTTCGTCGCGGCCATGGAGAAGCACTGCCGACTGATGACTCTCCCCGCTCGGACGAGGAGCGAAATCGCGACGAGCGTTCGCCGAGAGCGTCCGGGATGCGTCAGATAGAACGCTCAGCTCAGCGTTGCTGCACCCCGGCGCATAGCTGGCCGATGGAGCTCGGCGGCAGAACCTGCTATGCCAACAACCGCCCGCCGTCAACGACGATCTGGGCGCCAGTCATGTAGCTGGCGAGCTCGGAGGCGAGAAACAGGGCCGCACGCCCGATGTCGTCGGGATCGCCCATCCTTCGCATCGGAATCATCGCCTCAAAGCCCTTCAGGTCTGCCTGGTCCATGTCCCCGACGCCCGGCGTCTTGATCCCGCCCGGCGCGATCGCGTTAACCCAGATGCCATGCGGCGCGAGCTCCAGGGCGACATTTTTGGTAAAGCCCCAGGCGCCGTGCTTGGAGGCGTCGTAGTGGGCCAGCCCGACCATCGACGGATGCAGCGCATCGATCGATGTGACGTTGACGATCCGACCGCCCTTGCCCTGGGCGATCATGCGCTCTGAGACGGCCTTCGTGCACAGGAACAGGCCAGTCAGATTGACGTCGATCACGCGCTTGAAAGTCTCGAGGTCCAACTCGCTCAACGGCGCCATCGGGAAGATCCCCGCGTTGTTGACGAGAATGTCGAGGCCGCCGAAGGCCTCGACCGCGGCGTGCACCGTGCGCTCGACGCTCTCGGAGTTGCTGACGTCGCAGCGCACCGCGAGAGCTCCGTCCGCTCTCTGGGCCTGCAGAACCCCAGCCGCATCCTCGCCGGCGATGGGATTCAGGTCTGCGACGACGACGCTAGCGCCTGCCTCGTGCAGGCGGCGGGCGATGCCAAGCCCGATCCCCATCGCGCCGCCGGTGACGATCGCTGTGCGGCCGGTGAGGTCGATCAGCTCTGGCAACGATGTGGCCTGTGGTGTGGCGCTTGTCGTGTTCATGTTGTGGAAGATCCCAGTTGTGGAAGATCCCAGGCGCACGGGTGATGAACATCCGTGGTTGACCGTTGGCCGAAGCGGCGAACTACTGATAACGGGAAGCCTGCGGCTCCTCGGGCGCCTGCCGCCCTCTCGCTCTGGACGACGAGCAGGCGGCACCGTTGTATTCGCGACAGCGACCTAGCCTCCGAAAGGTCCCGGATCCGGGGGGACGTCGACGGTGTGTTCCTGGAGCGCGGCGAGAGAAACGACCTCAAGCGCCCGTTCATGGGTGGACGCCAGCACTACGTAGGCGGCCGCGCCGTCCTCGTGCGACCGCAGCCAGTTCACCGCGGTCACGCACCAGCGGTCGCCGGCCGCGAGCCCAGGGAAGTGGTACTGAGGCATGGGGGTGATCAGGTCGTTGCCGATACGACGCTGGTGCTCGAGGAACGCGGACGTGACCACCGCGCAGATCGTGTGGCTCCCCCGGTCCTCCGGACCGGTACGACAGCACCCGTCACGATAGAAGCCGGTGAGGGGGTCGGTGCCACACGGCTCAAGCTCGCCACCGAGCACATTACGATCGGTCACCGCACCAGTATCGCCTGGCGGGCTAGCCGGTATCGCACTCCCGAAGGGCTCGCAGATCGTGTTCCGCGAAAGGCCCTGGAAACCGGCGATTTCACACGGAGATCTCGAAAACCGTTGGCGTCGCAAGGCGCTCGTGGGTTCGAATCCCACCCCCTCCGCTCGCCTGGCCCCCTGAGTTGTCGCTCTGCCCTTTCGCGCGAAGCGGGAGCCGGCTCAGGACGTGGCGCCCCGGCCCAAAGCCGAGCACCGGGATCACGCCGCGCGCGCCGGTGCGGACAGCTCCTCTGAGCGCTCCCACAGCTCGGCGGCGAGGCGGTCGTCCTGCGCCTGCGCGCTCGGCTGCACCGGCCGCTGCTTCTCGACGTACTGGCCGCGAAGCTCGCCCCCGGCGGGATCGAGCGCGAGCCACACCAGGGAGCTGGCGCCGCGCTCGGGCGAGCGCAGGAACGGCCCGGCGAGGGTGAGACTGATCCGCGCCAGCGCGCCGTCGTTTTTGCCGAATCCGGTGCGAATCACGCCGGGGTGGAAGCAGTTGGCCACGATGGCGGGGTTGCGGCGCTGCAGCTCGCGGGTGAAGAGGATGTTGCAGAGCTTGGTCGTGCCGTAGACGCGTCCGGGGCGGAAGCGACCCCGCTCGGACTGAAGGTCGTCGAGGTCGAGCAGGCCGCCCTTATGGGCATCGCTCGCCGTGGTCACCACACGCGCGCGCGAGGCCGTGAGCCGCTCGAGGAGCAGGTTCGTGAGCAGGAACGGGGCGAGGTGGTTGAGGGCGAAGGTCTGCTCGAAGCCGTCGGGCGTCACATGGCGCGAGGTGAACATGGCGCCCGCGTTGTTCGCGAGCACGTCGATGCGCGGGTAGGTCTCCAGCAGCTCGGCGGCGAGCCGGCGCACCTCGTCCATCCGTGCAAGGTCCGCCACGTGCTCGTGCACCGGCGCGCCGCCGCCGGAGGTGCGCGCCTCCTCCGCAGTTACCCGCACGCGCGCTGCATCGCGGCCGACGACGCCCAGCTCGGCGCCGCGGGCAGCCAGCTCGATCGCGGCCGCGTGGCCGATCCCGCGCGTGGCACCGGTGAGGACCACAGTTGGCATCAGTGGAAAGCTAACCCGGACAGCATCGGGGCGCTGAGCTCCCAGCCGAGGGCGCTGCTCAGAGGGTGCTCGCCGGCGCGCTGGCCCGATTCGACGGGGTGGCCGACCCAGAAGGCTCGCGGAGACTCTTGCTCCCGCTTTCGCGTGGTTGCGAGCGCGTTGACGGACGCCACTCACGCTCCTGAATCGGACGAAAAGGGGTAGTGACGGTCTCCGCTGGAGTGGCTCCTCCTCGAGTTGGGTGCGAGAGTGCGCTGAGCGCCCAACTGGGCAAGTGCGGGAATCGTGACGCAGCGCCCGCGTGCCCCCGCATCCAAAGATGGGGCGGCCGTCATGCTCGGCGACTACCTCGAACGCGGTGAACGGTCTGCCTCGCAAGGATTGGGATGTCCTCGCTAGGATCAAGGCCCCGCGGTTCCTGGAGGGGTGCCGGAGTGGTTGAACGGGGCAGTCTCGAAAGCCATTCCTCCGATTCGGCCCAAACAACACCTTCTGCGGGTCCGGCACAACACTCTCCCCAAACGCCCTGCACACCCCGCGTCTTTCCCAATCGCAGTTGGCCAAGCCGGGTGGTGGCTGAGCGCCCGGTAATCACCCGAATTGCGGCAAATGGCGCTGTGCGGGGGATTCTCCCGATCGCATCTGGATCGCGCAAAGGACTTCCAATCCGCGCCCGGCAGAGCTAGTTGTGTTGGGCGATGGCACCGAGAGCAAGGCCCGAGGGCATCGTCGTCCGCCACTCAACGCGCTCTGCGGGCGGCTCTGGGCCCAAGAGCTGCAACTGCCGTCAAGAAGGTGAAGATCGTTCAGTAGCGGAGCAAAGCCCGAGCCGCACTGTCTTGTCCCGGCTCCAATATCGGCGCCAAGCTGGACGGCTAACCCACTCCCGTTGACCGACCCGCGCCCGACGGCTAGCCTCGTTGGCCATGGCCGTCTCCTCCGGAAGGCGCCCCGCCTTCGCCCGCCTCGCGCTGATCGTGGTGGGTGCCTGTGCCTTGGCGCTCCTCGGGGCCCCAGGCGCCCAGGCGGCGACCGTCACGGTCGGCAGCCCACTCACCGGGGGGTATTTCCCGTCCATCACCGGCGTTGTCGGAACCGTCGCCAACACGGCCCTGCCGGAACCAGCGCCTCTGACCTCTCCGGTCACCGGCACCGTCGTGCGCTGGCGGATTTTGGACGCCTCCGGCGGCCCCTTCGCGCTCCGCGTGCTGACGCCGGGCAGCGGCACGGAATACACGGGAGGGGCGGCGAGCGCCGCTCAGAGCCCGCTCGGCCCGGGTGTCGAAACGTTCACCACCGCCCTGCCGATCCAGGCGGGGCAGACGATCGGGCTCGACGACTCGAACACCTCGGACGCAATCGGGAACTCCGAATTCTTCACCGGCACCGGCAGCGCGACCTGGAAACCCCCGCTTGGGATCGGCGAGACGCGCGCGAGTTTCGCGACCGCGGGGAACGAGCTTTCCTTCAACGCCGATGTCGAATACAGCGACATGGCGCCTTCGCCAATCGTCCCTGCGTCTGTGCCACCGGCCGCGACTTGCACCGTCCCCAAGCTGAAGGGCAAGAAGCTCAAGGCCGTCCGCAAAGCCCTGACCAAAGCCGACTGCAAGCTCGGCAAGGTCCAGGGGAGCAGGTCGGGCAACGTGACCAAGCAGAGCCCCAAGCCGGGCAGGGTGTTGGCGCCAGGCGCAAAGGTCAACCTCAAGCTGGGATAGCCCCCCCGGCTAGCTTTGCTCGCCCATGCGTCGCCCAGGCCGCATCGAGGCGGCTCTCCTCACGAGGGCTGAGCCTATCCGCGCCCGCCCGGCTGTGAGACTTCCAATCCGCGCCCGGCAGAGCTAGTTGTGTTGGGCGATGACACCGAGAGCAAGGCCCGAGGGCATCGTCGTCCGCCATTCGGTGCGCTGTGTGGGGGCCTCAGGGGCAAAGGGCTGTAACTGCCGCCCCGGCTACCAAGCCCAGGTCTACTCGCCCGCAGAGCGGCGCACGATCCGAAGGACCTTCAAGGCGCTCGGTGATGCCCGCGCTTGGCGCGCTGAGACAAAGGCCGCCCTCGAGCGAGGCTCGCTTCGGGCGCCTTCGCACCAGACCCTCGAGCAGGCGGCCCAGGACTGGGTCAAGGCGGCAAACGCGGGCGTGATCAGGACCCGCTCGGGCGATGCCTATAAGCCGGGGGCGCTGCGCGGCTATGAACAGGCGCTCAGAGCAAGGGTCATACCCCGCTTCGGCCATCTGAAGACCTCAGCGCTTCACCGAATTGCGGTCCAAGACCTGGTCGATGAGATGCTTGCCGCGGGCCTTGCCCCGAGCACGGTCAGAAACGCGATCCTGCCGCTGCGCGCGATCTATAGACGGCTGCTTGCCCGCAGCGAGGTGGCGATTAACCCGACCCTGGGGCTCGCCTTGCCGGCGAGCCGCGAGCGCCGCGAACGGGTTGCTCGCCCAGGGGAGGCGCAGCAACTCCTTGAGGCGCTCTCTCCGGCCGATCGAGCGGTTTGGGCAACGGCGCTCTACGCGGGCCTCAGACGCGGCGAGCTGCGCGCCCTGCGCTGGGGCGACGTCGACTTCGGGGCTGGCTTGATCCGCGTCGAGCGGGGCTGGGATCCAAAGGAGGGCCCGATTGAACCCAAGAGCCGGGCGGGGAAGCGGCGGGTGCCGCTGGCGAAGCCGCTTCGCGCACAATTAGCCGCCCATCGCTTGCGCACCGCGGGCACACAAGAGGATCTGGTCTTCAGGGGCCGGGGCGGCAAGCCGCTTGCTCCTGATGCCTTGATCGAACGGGCGCGCAAGTCTGGAGTGATGCTGGCCTTGAGCCGATCGGGCTGCACGAGTGCCGCCACACCTACGCCGCCTTCATGATCGCTGCCGGCGTCAACGCGAAAGCGCTCAGCTCCTACATGGGGCCACTCGACGATCACGATGACTCTTGACCGCTATGGGCACCTGATGCCAGGCAACGAGGATGAGGCGGCCGTGATGCTCGCCGACTATCTCGAGCGCGACAGCGGTCGCTAGCTATTCCCGCCCGACGCTTTGCTCCTCGTCCTTTTCGAGCGTGAGTCGGGTGCAGCGAAGACGCTCGGATTTCACGCAAGAATTCTCGATTGCGAGACACCGGGTCTGCTGCAAACCACCCCGGTAATTGCGTTCGATCGCATGCCCATCCATGTATGAACCGCGACCTGCCGGTGAAGCCGCAAGCGGGGCTTGACAGCTGTCTGCTCTAGTGCTTATATGACCGACTAAGTCAGATGACTAAGACGCTTGCAACCGCAGATGTCGAGGCCGGGGAAGGCGAGCGCTCGATCAGGGAGGCCAACGTCGAAGCCTTCCTCGACGCTGCGGAGCGGCTGCTGGTCAGGGAGGGCGCCGCGGGGATCTCGACCCGGCAGCTCGCCCAGGAGGCCGGGCAGAACCACGGCCTGGTCCACTACTACTTCGGCTCGGTCGACGAGCTCCTGATGCAGACTCTGGAGCGGTTCACCGACCGCGTCCTCGATCGCCAGCGGGCGATGTACGGGACGGACGCGCCGTTCGTCGAGAAGTGGCGGACCGCGATGGGCTTCATCGAGGAGGACCTCGCGGCGGGCTACCCCAAGGTCTGGGCGGAGCTCGAGGCGCTCGCCTGGAACAAGCCCGAGCATGCGCGAGCGGCTGCACGCCGTCAACGACAGCTGGCGCTCGCTGCTGCGCGACGCGCTCGCCGAGGCGATCGAGGAGTACGGCCTCGACGACGACCGGCTTCTCGGCGGAGGCCTGGGCGGCGCTGGTGATGCAGTTCAACAAGGGCCTGATGCACGAGCGCCTGCTCGGCTTCGACCGCGGCCACGCCGAGTTGCTCGCGTCGATCGACGGCTGGCTCGCTTCGCTCGAGGAGGAAAGACATGAGCACGTCACGGCACCCGATCCACGCGGCGCCGAGCGCCGCGATCGGCCGCGACGGTGAGCAGAGCCGGGCCCGCTATCCCGACAGCCGAAGGCTTCGTCGAGCGCGACGGCAAGCGACTCTTCTACGAGGTCTACGGCGAGGGGGAGGAGACCGTCTTCCTGCTCCCGACGTGGTCGCTGGTCCACTCCCGCCACTGGAAGATGCAGATCCCCTATTTCGCACGCCACTTCCGGGTGCTGACGATGGACGGTCTGGGCAACGGGCGCTCCGATCGTTGCCGTGACCCACGGCGCTACGGGCCGCTGAATTCGCCCGCGACTGTCTGGCCGTGATGGACGCGACCGGGACCGAGCGGGCGGTTGATGGTGAGCCTTTCCACGGCCGCCCAGTACCTGCTCGAGTTGGCGCGCATGGCACCAGAGCGAGTCGCCGGCGCCGCCTTCATCGGCCCGCTGTTCCCCTACACGCCGTCGCACCGGTCGGTGATGCTGCAGTCCTGGCATCTGGCGGCTCTTCCGACGCGCCGCGCATCCCCAGTCTACCGTTGGTGGGCGCGCTGCAACGCTGTCCACTGGCGCGAGGACTACTCGGCGTTCGCAGAGTGGTTCATCTCGCGTTGCTTCCCGGAGCCGCACTCGACCAAGGCGCATCGAGGACGGGGTGGGCTGGGCGCTGGAGACCGACCCCGAGACGCTGATCGCCACCGTCTCGATGGTGAGTCCGGCTGCGCCAGTCGGCGCGGCGGGCTCTGCGGGCTTGGCGCGGGACCTCCACTGCCCGGTGCTCGTGATCTACGGCGAGCTCGACAAGATCACGCCACCCCGCGACGGCCGGGCGCTGGCCCGCCTCACCGGCGGCAAGCTCGAGGCGGTGGAGGTGCCGGCCACTTCCTGCACGCGCGCAAGCCGGTCCAGGTCAACCTGGCGCTGCGCGACTTCTCCGAGGACGTCTTCGGCCGGCCGCGAACGCCGCGCGACCCCACCGTCTACCGACCCGACGGCCGTCCCCGCGCCCTCTACGTCTCCTCGCCGATCGGGCTCGGCCACGCGCAGCGCGACGTCGCGATCGCCCGCGAGCTGCGCCGGCTCGAACCGGACCTGCAGATCGACTGGCTGGCCCAGGACCCGGTCACCCGCGTGCTGGACGGCGGAGGGCGAGCGCATCCATCCGGCCAGCGCCCACCTGGCCAACGAGTCGCGCCACATCGAGTCGGAGTCCGCCGAGCACGACCTGCACTGCTTCCAGGCGCTGCGCCGCATGGACGAGATCCTCGCCGCCAACTTCATGCTCTTCCACGACGTCGTGCGCGACGAGCGCTACGACCTCTGGATCGGGGACGAGGCCTGGGAGCTCGACTACTACCTGCACGAGAACCCGCGGCGAGAAGCGGGTCCCATTCGCTTGGCTGACCGACTTCGTCGGCTTCCTGCCGATGGAGGACGGCGGCGAGCGGGAGAGCTTCCTGACCGCCGACTACAACGCCGACATGGTCGACCACATCGCCGACCACCCCGAGGTCCGCGACATGGCGCTGTTCGTCGGCAATCCCGACGACATCGTCGCCGGAGCGGCTCGGGCCCGCAGCTGCCGATGATCCGCGACTGGACCGAACGCCACTTCGACTTCACCGGCTACGTGACCGGCTTCGACCCGGCCGACCTCGGCGACCGCGGCAAGCTGCGCGACGAGCTCGGCTACGGCGACGACGAGCGCGTCTGCATCGTCACCGTCGGCGGCTCGGGCGTGGGCGGCGACCTGCTGCGGCGGGTGATCGCCGCCTTCCCCGGCGGCCAAGGAGCGGGTCCCGGAGCTGCGCATGATCGTCGTCGCCGGGCCCCGCATCGACCCCGCGTCGCTGCCGTCCCATGCCGGGCTCGAGGTGGTTCCCTACGTGCACAACCTCTACCGGCACCTGGCCGCCTGCGACCTGGCGGTGGTGCAGGGCGGCCTGACCACCGTCGATGGAGCTGACCGCGCAGAAGCGGCCGTTCCTCTACTTCCCTCTGCGCCACCACTTCGAGCAGAACTTCCACGTCCGCCACCGGCTCGAACGCTACGGCGCCGGTCGCCGCATGGACTTCGACGACTCCCCGCCGGAGCTGATCGCGGCGGCGATCGCCGAGGAGATCGGCCGCGACGTCGACTACCGCGACGTCGAGGTCGACGGCGCCGCCCGGGCGGCCCGGCGCCTCGCCGAGCTGCTCTAGCCGCGGACGGACTCGCGAGAGCCCAATGCCCGAGCCGGGCATTACCGTCCTACCGCTTCCGCCTGGCGACGCGAGCGCGTCGCGGACACCGCTCACGCTTCTGGATCAGACGAAAAGGGGTAGTGACGGTCTCCGCTGGGGTGGCTCTTCCTCGCGTGAGCGCGAGAGTGCATTGAGCGGCCAACTGGGGCAAGTTCGGAGATCGTGACGCAGCGCAAGGATTGGGATGTCCTCGCTAGGATCAAGGCCCGCGGTTCCTGGAGGGGTGCCGGAGTGGTTGAACGGGACAGTCTCGAAAACGTTGGGCTTGTAAGGGGGCTCGTGGGTTCGAATCCACACCCTCCGCTTCAAGCGCCGACTACGGTCGCGTAGGCATCCTCGATTGCACCCGCCACCTCGTCCCAGTCCGGATTGCGATCGAGGCGGATCCCGAGCCAGCCTCGATGGCCGACGTAGGGGGGAACGAAGTACTGCACGGGCTGCGCCTCGACCATTGCCTGCTGCGCTCCATCCGCTGCGGCGCACCAAATAGCCAGTCTCCCGTCGCCGTGGTGGTCGTCATGGAACATCACGAACGCTCGCTTCTCGCGGATGAAGAATGTCGGAGCACCGTGACTCAGGCGCTCGCTCGTCTCGGGCAGGGATAGGCAGAGACTCCGTATTTGCTCCAGAACCGATGGCCCGCCCACAGGACTACCGCCGTGGCGCCTCGTGCAGGCCGAAGGGGACGCCCTGGTCGTCCCGGCAGGAATGCAGATAGCGACCTCCCGGCCCCTCGCTTGCCCCCTCGTCTGCTGCCCCGCCCAGCTCGGCAACGCGCTTGGCGGCCTCCTCGAGGTTGGGGACACTGAAGAAGATCTGGATGCCGGCGCCTTCCTCAGCGTGAATCCCGCCAGGCGTTCCGGGCGTGCCGATAACGGCTCCACGATCGGTGCCCTCGAACGTCCAGCCAAGCAGCTTTCCGTAGAACTCCCGGGCGCGTTCCACATCTGGAACGCCGATCTCGAAGTGCGACGGTTCTCCAGCCAATTCCTGCCTCCTTGCTCAATCGTGGATCTGAGGGCCCAGGCTATGTGCGTGCGGCCGCACTGTCTTGGACAAATGGGATTCCATCTGCGGTGACTCCGGCGCCGGGAAGCTGGCGGGCGAGGAAGTCGGTGGGGGTCGTGCCGGCAAACTGACGGAAGTCGCGGTTGAGATGCGACTGGTCGAAATATCCACAGTCCTGGGCGATCTCGGCCCAGCGCATCGGACTCCTGTGAAGAAGACCACACACCCGCGCGAAGCGCAGCAGCCGCGAGACCCCCTTCGGCGGCAAGCCGACTTGCTCATGGAACGTCGACGTCAGGTGCCGCCGGCTCATTCGCAGATCCGCCGCCAGGTCGCCGATCGCGATGTTCCCGGCCGTCGCACAGAGCCGCGACCACGCCCAAGCAACGGCAGGGCTCGGGCGGGGCCCTTCTGAGGCGCGCGAGAGCAGGAACCCGTCCAGGAGGGTGAAGCGTTGCCCCCAGCTTGACGCTTCGAGGAGTTCTTCAACCAGATCACCGCCCCGCGGGCCAAAGAGGTCGTCCAGACCGACGATGCTGTCTGCAAGCTTGCGCAGTGGAGTGCCGAGGAGGGTGTAGGCGCCCAGGGGTGTCAGCTTGATGTCGAGGCAGGTGTACCTCTCGCCCAGTTCGACAAGGTCGTAGACGTAGCTCGGTCCGGCGACCCACGCCTGGGGAGCCCTCCTCTTGTCGACTTGCGCGGGCTCCTCAAGGTCGATGATCAGGGTCACCACCGGTTGCGCGGGCTCGATCCAGCGTTGGCGCCGGGCAACGTCTTGCTGGAAGCCGACGTAATCGCGGTGAAGAAGCGGTCGGAGCCGTAGATCGGGGGACCGCGAGACTCGAGTCCATTGCCCGAGCTCATGCTCGTCGCGTCGGATGACGTAGGTCGCGGCCTCCTGCATCCCCGGATTCTCGCACTGGTGCCAGAGTTGTCCCGAACCGGGCCAGAGATCGATGTCATCCTCCCCGCCAAGTCGCCTCCGCAGGGCGAGCCGGGTCCCCTCGGCAGCGGGCCTTGTCCCTGGCCCGGGTGGTGAGACCTTCACGATCCCGCCGCCCTCTGGCGAGGGGCCATGGCCGGCAGCCGCTGGTAGAGCCACTCGCTCGCCTTCTTGGAGGCCTGCGCGAAGCACTCCTCCTTATTCTCGAAATGGTCTTCACGGATCCTTGGGGAGCATTGTCGGCGCGCTAGGATCGGGTCGATTGCCCGGAGGGGTGCCGGAGTGGTTGAACGGGGCAGTCTCGAAAACTGTTGGGGGTCGTAAGGCCCCTCGTGGGTTCGAATCCCACCCCCTCCGTCTAAGTTCGTTATTAAGGCCCGAATGACCCGAGCATCGACCTTGCGTTCAGTGTGACGACGCCGTTCGGCGAATGGAGGTCTCCGCCTTCAGGATGTCCCCAAGAGCGGGCCGTTTCGCGACAAACTGCCATTCAATAATGCGAGCTTCGCCGATTCATTCCATTTATCGGCCCCATGGCGAGGGCAGTCGCTTTCTCCTCTTCGATGGCGAGCTTCAGCTCGCAGCCGATGGCACGCTCCTGCCGGGCCAGATCGAACTCGAGCTATACCCCAGGGCAAAGCTCATTATTCACGCGCTTGGTCCGGAGGCCGTCTCGGCTCGCTTCGCGGACGGCGGCGAGGGCGAGCCCAGCTTCGTGGTGCCCAGGGACGCCGACCTCGCCCCACCAGATGCTGCAGCCATCTCCAAGCGGGAGCAAGTCTCCCGAGTCGAGTTCCAGGCTAGTCAAATCCGAGCCGGCGATCTTGCCCGGGCTACATACCTTCTTTTCCACATCAGTGGCGCCCTCGAAGCCACGGTTTCAACCCGGCCACTTGCGGAGGGCGGGCGGCGGCCGCGGGTAAATTTTGCGTTACCTGGCTGGGAGCTTGTGTTCGTCCCAGGAACACCAACTTACGAGTGCCGGGATTTCGCGGCGATCGTTGGTGCCACGCCAACCTCGCTCCCGATCTCGTACGACGATGCGGATCGCCTTCACCGCTGGCTCTTCATCATGCTCAGCTTTCTCGCTAACCGCGAAGTGGGCATCGGGCCAGTTTGTGGATTGGATTGCTGTGGAGTGACTTGGGCGGAGTGGGCAGTGCCGCGGCTCAATCCCAGCAAACCCGGCCTGAACTGGTGTCCGTCACTGCTCGTTCCTGATGCAATGCCTGATCTAGCGACGGGATTGGCGTCCGTCTCGGTCGACCCTGAACTAGAAGTGATCGTCGACCGCGCAATTGGCTACTCGCTCGCGGCCAATGGCGAGGAAGTCATCGAGGTGCGGATCCCGATTGTCTGTTCCGGATTGGAGCTGCTGGCGTGGGCCGTACTTCAACGCGAAGACTGGCTTGCGGACGAAGACGCCCGTCGAAGGCTAGGCACCGCTGCGAGTGTGCGCTTGCTCCTGAAGTGGGCTGGTATTCCTACCGATGTTCCCGAGAGCTTGCCGATGCTTGCTGCTCGCCTGCGTCGAACCGGGCAACCTGGCTGGGAGGGCCCCGAGATCCTGTTCAACCTGCGCAACGCCATGGTTCATCCCCCTCGGCGCATCGCCAGTCCCGAATGGCCTGGTTCGGAGGAGCTCTTCGAGGCATGGCTCCTCGGAACCTGGTACCTCGAGTTGTCACTGCTTCGCATCTTCGACTACGAAGGCGAATACTGGTCTCGGGTCAGGCTCAACCGTCCTGCCGCCGATCTCGAGCCGGTTCCTTGGTCCGCTTGACCTTTCGCCCTCTTGGATTGGCTAAGCCGGGCAGACAGCGACCCCGAAACGAATGATCCGCAGCTCGAACCGAGGTAGGGTTTCGACCGGAAACCGAAAGAACGGTGTCGAGGAGGCGCTGACTGTGGCCGATCTGCGGGATGAGCTCGAGAGCCAGAATCTTGTGATCGATCTCGCCGCACTTGAGGATAACTTGGACAGTGAGCCAAGGCGTTGGTGTGCTGCGTTCGTAGGGGCTGCGGCATGGTTCACATCCCATCCAAATGAGGCGAGATACGTGTGGAGGGGCCATGCTTCGACCGAATGGCAGCTTCAACCCCGGCTACATCGACATGTGGCCCGTCATTTGGGCTCAATGAGCAGGTCCCGAGTCGATGAACAGCGACGAAAGATTGCTGAGGATGCCCGGCATAACGGATGGGATCTGGTCGGTAGCAGGCAACTGGTTGGCCTTGAGTTCCTCGCTCGCCTTCAGCATCACGGTGTGCCAACCTCGCCTCTCGATGTGACACGTGATCCTCTAGTGGCTATGTTCTTTGCAACAGCTCAGGCGAAGGATCGGGCAGGAGCAAACGCGGATGGGGCTTTGATAGCTATTCGCGATCCAGGTGTGAAGGTCTCACAAACCGCGAAGGGAAGTCGTCGTTTCTCCCCGTCGGAGCGGTGGTATGGCGTGTGGCCAGCACCGCCCATCGACCCACGGATTGCGAGCCAGCGGGGCGAGTTCATCGTCCTAAACGAGAGCCGCAGCTGGGGCAGTGATGTCAAAAGCCATCCACTGAATCCGCGTAACGCAATCGGCATTGGCATAGACAACCCGAGGGGTTCATATACTGGTGAGAGTCTCGACGCCTACTTCAAGGGTTACCGGGAAGCGCCGGGACGGGGCCGTCCCCCGAACAATCCGGTCAACCTCGCGATGTTTGTGATACCAGCAAAGATGAAGCCGTCGCTGCAGACGTTTCTCGGGGCTTCAGGAATCAATGATCGCTCGGTGTATCCGGACATGGCTGGCTATGCAAACTCCTTTCCGCCCGCATAGCCGAGTCCGGGTTCGCGACTGATGCCCAGAGCTACATAAGACTGGGTTATCTGGCGTGCTCGAAGCGGCCGGCCAGCCTGGAGTCGGCAGGGTGCGGGCGGTGAGGGGTAGATTCCGACCCGAGACCCCGATGCCGTGCTAGCCGCGAATCCGGCCTTTGCTGTTGCGGGGATAGCCTGACGGTAGCTAGGATTTGATGGCCCCGGAGGGGTTGACCGGGTAGTCTCGAGAACTGTTGGCGTCGCAAGGCGCTCGTGGGTTCGAGTCCCACCCCTCCGTACTCCGCTCTGCGGGAGTGGTAGAGCTCCTGGTTGTGGTCCAGGCGGTCGCCGGTTCGAATCCGGTCGTCCACCCCTCAGAAAGCCCCCGCATTGACGGGGGTTTTCTCATTTCCTGCATTGCCGCCGATCGCGGCCGTGGTAACAAACGGTGCCCGGCGCACCTCCGTTGGACCGGTCATCTTTTGATCAGTCTGAGCTCGACTGCCCGTTTCCGGCGATCTCCGCACGGAGTTCCTCGAGTTGAGTACTGAGCTTCTGGAGTTCCTGCATCACGGGGTCGTCTCCGGCTTGCATGCGTTCGGACTCGGCGCGAGTGACAAAGGTGCTTGTGATCGCGCCTGTGACCACTGCGATCAGGGACAGCCCGCCGAGCATCAGGATCACCGCAACGGCCTTACCGACGGTGTCCTGGGGCACCACGTCGCCGTAGCCCACGGTGGTGACCGTCTGGGCACCCCACCAGATGCCCTCCCAGACGTTGTCGAATGTCTGGGGGTCGACAAGGCGCTCGACGACGGCGAAGACGACGATGAAGAACAGCCACACCCCAACGATGAGGTAGGCCGCATCGCGTGGGCGAAGCCCGCGCCGATTTATGCGCTCATTCATTCGCCTTGCGAGGCGGCCCGGTTCACCCGTACTTGCCATTGAAAGGGGTTCGGCGCCGCGGGAAGAGTCCCTCCGACCGGCGGGCGTGGTCTACCCGTTCAGCGGCGCAGGGCGGGGGAGGGGTCAGACCCCGGCGAGAACGCCCGATTGACCCGTTTGGCCGTGGCACCTTTGGGTATAGGTCTCGCGGGAGAATTGGCAGAGGCGCGGTTGTGCTGAGCCTGCCGAGCGCCGCTTGCGGCCGATCGCAGTAATCGCGCGAAGCGCGCCAGACTTCCATTCTGGGGGCCAACGAGGTGGAGTTCGGCTCGTCGTCTTCACGACCGGCGGCTCTGCGGTCGCGCTACCTCCACGTTTCTACCCCTGGCGGGTGGCCCAGCGGTCACCGCGATGGTGCGGTCTGGGGATTTCATCCCACCTGGGTGATGCTTGCGATTCGGCTCTGGCCTAGCTTCAGGTCAGAGGGTGCTGCCTTGTAGCCCCTGTCCATGGGGCCAGAAGGGTGGCCCAAATGAGAGGAGACGTGATTTCGATGCTGTGGATCGGGTTTGGTGCCGTCATCTACATCGTGCTGTTCTTCTGGCTTGGGATTGCGACACTCCGCAATGGCCACGGATGGCTGTTCTTTTTTGGGATCTTCTTCCCCGTGTTTTGGATATTCGGCGCGTTCTCACGGCCCCCGGCAAGCTCGGGGGGCACCGTCTAACAGCTGCCGGACCGATCTAACAGCTGCCGGACGGATCGGCGCGCTCTCTCGATCGTCGGCGGTGGCTCCGACGCTGCTGGGTGTCAGCAGTTCAGTTCGAGCTCGAGGCAGGCTCGCTAAGGCAGATGTAGGTATCGTCGCGACGTACCACAGGACTGCCTCCTGCGGTGACGACCTTGAGGCTTCCATCGCTGGCGAGAACGAAGAGAGGCCTCAATCCGTCGCCGTATTGCTCCGAGGCTGTCCCTTTCCCCTCCAGCTCGACGATTCGAGCGCCGGCCTCGATGCGTCGGCTGAGCTCCGGGTAAGTGAGATCTTCCGCAAACAGGATGCGCCCCTCGGCATGCGCGGGGACCGGGGCTCTTGCCTGTTCGCGTGGAGATAGCCGGTAGACGCGGTCCCGGCCCAGCTCCTGGCGCAGCTCGAAGGCGGCGAGGGCGTTGAAGTCGTCGCTATCGGTCATCACCAGCGCATCGTTTACTTCCTCGAGCTCGGCCTCGAGGCCCTCGACGTCCGCCCCCAGCGGCACCGGCCTGGCCTCCAAACCAGCCTCGCGAGCGGCCACTCGCTCGTCGTGGCTGCCGGTCCAGATCCGCACGCTGCCGCCGGCCGCCTTCAAAGCCTCTGCGATGCTCCGCGCCCAGGTATGTCCGCCGACCACCAGGATGACGGGAGCCCCGGCTCCGGCGACACCGAGCAGGCGGGCGACCGGCGTCGCGGTCAGGCCATACAAGACGACCGTGGCGAAGATCACGACAAAGGCGATCGGAAGAATCTGGTCGGCGCCGGCGACTTCGGCCTCGGTGAGGGACAGCCCGAATGCCGAGGCCGTGGCTGCCGCGATGATTCCCCGCGGCGCCATTCAGGCGGCAAACGCTCGCTCTCGCGAATCGAGCTCAGATCGCCATGTCCCGACGGCGACCACCAGGGGGCGGATCAGTACGACCATGATCGCGACCAGCGCCAGCCCCTGCCAGAGTACGTCGCCTACTTGAGACGGGGTCACCGAGGCCGAGATCAGTACGAACAGGATCCCGATCAGCAGCTCGACGATAGTTCCCGTGGAACTGGAGAATCCGGGTGATGTCCAGCTGCTCTTGGTGGGCCAGAAACATCCCCATCACAGCCGCGGCCACGAGGCCGGCATCCTCGCGAAGCAGGTCGGCCCCGACGACCGCCGCCGTGAGCACCATCAGCGCCGCCGCCACGCCCTGTCCGGGAGCAGATTGCTCCACCTGTCGGAGGATCAGCCACAGCGCCGTCGCCCCCGCTGCCCCGACCCCGAACCCGATCAGCAGGCTGAAGGCGAGCTCACCCGGCTGAAAGGGGCGGTCCCCCGCGGCCCCCTGCAGCACCGCTTGGAGCGCGACGACGCCCAGCAGCGCCCCCAGGGGGTCGATCAGCGTTCCCTCCCACTTGAGCACTGACCGAACCCGGTCCGAGGGTCTCACGAAGGCGAGCAGCGGCAGCACAACCGTCGGCCCGGAGACGACAAGGATCGCGCCAAGCACCGCCGATACGCCCCAGTTCAGGCCAAAGATCAGCTTCACCGCGCCCGTCACGCAGGCAAAGGTGAGAAGTGCTCCGACGCTGATCAGCCGCAGGACGACCCGGCGAACGCCGCCCTCGAGCTCGCGGAGGTTGAGGCGCAGCCCGGCCTCGAACAGGATCAGACCGACGCCGAGCGATACCAGCGGCTGGAAGGTTTCGCCGAACAGCGCTTCGGGGTGCACGTCGTCGGTGATCGCGCCGGCGATGAAGCCGACCGGGAGAAGCAGGACGATCGCCGGGATGCGGAAACGCACAGCCACAAGCCGGGATCCGACCGCGAGCACGATCACGAGTCCGAGGCCGGTGAGGATGGCGTTCGTCGACAGGGCGCCTGTAGTCGCGGCGGTCATGACCGGCTAACTGGTGCCCTGCCGAGGGGCGAGCCCCTTTCGCCACTTGTGGTCATGGCGCCATTCAAACCGTCTCGCGGAGTTTCGCATCACACAAAGGGGATGAATCTCACCCGAACGGGATGAGTCCTCAAGTTCATCCCATCGGGACGATGTCGTATCAAGAGTCCGAGGCTAAGTTCCGGGCCATGTCCGACCGAGACCGCACATGGCAGCAGTTGGGCGCCGCAAGCGGGCTGTTTGCGGCCCTGCTCTTCGTCGTGGCCTTCATCATCTTCCTCCATACCGACCCCAGTGGTGGCAATACGCCCCGGCTGCCGAACATCGCCAACGCGCAGGCGGCGCCGGCCTTCGTCGCCGATCACCTGAACGGGATCAAAGCGCAGGTGATGCTGAACGGCATCGGGCTCACCCTGTTCCTTTGGTTCCTCGGAACCCTCCGGGGCGTCCTAGGCGCAGCGGAGGGCGGCCAGGCGAGGGGCTCGGCAATCGCCTCGGGGGGCGCCCTCGTCGGGGTCGCGCTGACGATGGTCGGCCTCGTGCTCACCGGGACCTCCACCCTCACGACGAGCCTCCCCCAGGCTGAAACCGTCTCGACCCTGTATGCCGCCGCCGCACTCTCCTTTGCTTTCGGTGGAGCCTCTTTCACCGTCTTCTTCCTCGGCGTCGCCGAGGTCAGCCTCAGAGCGGGGGGCCTGCCGAGATGGCTCGGTTGGCTGGCCGTGCTCGCCGCCGTCGCGTCGGTCTTCGGCTTCGTTACTCCCTACGCCGAGAGCGGCATATTCAACCCGGCCACCGGTGCACTTGGCTTCTATGCCCACTACGTCGTCTTCGTGATCTGGCTCCTTCCGGCGAGCGCTGCGCTGACGATCGCGCAGCACCGCCGCAGCCACCTGCCAGCATCCCCGCCGCCGGCCGGTGGGGTGACCGCCTCGTGAGCCGCGTCTGGCACATCCTCAAGCCCTTTGTGGCCGGAATCGCGGTCCTCGTCGGCCTGCTCGCGCTGATCCTGATCCCCGCCCTCTCGACAACAAGCGATGTCGCCTCGCATTTCTCCCCGTTGCAAGGCGCGGCGAGCAATGTGACACCCAGCGAACAGAAGACGCTCGGTCCGCTCCCGGGCGATCTCAGCCTGTACGCGAAGGAGCAGAGCTGCCAGGAAGGCATCTCCACCCCCGGCTACTTCTCGGCGTTGAACGGAGCCGAGCTCACCGATGCGCAGCGCAGCGGGGTCTATCCCTGCGCGGACTTCCTCGGCTCAAGTACGGAATCCAACATCGTCTACACCTACAAGGCCGAGGGCTACTACCCAAACGTCTACTACGTCAACAACGACGGGCCGAACGGGATGTACGTGGTGGGCGGGGCTCCGCCGGCCAGCACGGGGCGCCCCGCGCCTGGTCCATACGTGGCCCGGATCAACTCGATCACCGGGCAGCAGCTGTGGCGCACTTACGTTGAGAACCTAAACGTCAACGAAGAGTTCGTTGGGGGCACAAACCTCAACATCCTCGCCAACGGCAGGATCGTCTTCGCCTGGGACCACAGGATCGCGCTTCTCGACCGCGACACCGGTGCGATTCTCAAGTCGAGAGTCCTGCCAAGCCCGGGGCCAGTAACCCCCAGGTCCATCAACTACAAGGAGCTGACCATCGCCCCCGACGGGACGATCATCCTTCGCAGCCAGAACCGACCGGAGAACTGCAACCAGCAGGGCGGCGGTGGGCTCGAGGCGTGCAACGAAGCAGCAGGGGGTCCCGAACAGAAGCCCTCGGCGATGCTCGCGATCGACCCCGACACACTTAAGGTCTACGACTCGATCGTGTGCCCGGAAGACTCCGCGACCCCAACGATCATCGCCCCCTACAAGGGCAAGATCGCGATCTACACCGCGATGCTCGAAAAGGCATACCGCTTCTTCTGGAACCCCGCCACCAAGACCTTCAGCCAGGACAAGTCCTGGGTGGCCAGCTACCTGGCGAAGGGCCAGACAGTGGGCGACGCGCCGACCTACATGGGCAAATGGATCATCATCCAGACGAACGGCATCGGCAGCAAGACCAAGGCATCGTCGCTCGCAGCGATCAACGTAGACAACGCCAGCGACGTCAAGACGATCTACCCGTTTGGCCAGCTCCAGTCGGGGCAGTCCAGCAACGCCCCGCCGAAGCCCGAGGGCGACCTTCAGAACAACATGGTCTACTCGGCCGACGGCGGCATCGGCAAGGTTGCCGGCATCCATCTCGACCCCCAAACCGGCGAAATGACGACGAAGTGGACGGTCGACGATCGCAGCTTCGAGTTCCAGCCGCTCTACGGGTCGCCGAACAAGCGCATCCTGGTGACGACCAAGTGGAACCCCGACGCGGCCCTGGGCAACCTCGTCACCGGCAGTTACACCCAACAGGTCGTCTGGCGCGACGCCGCCACCGGTAAGCCCCTCGCCGAGTCCGACTTCCTGCCGCCGATCGGCTTCAACGGACTGGTCGCGCCCGCCTATGGCGGCCGCTTCGTATATCCAGCCCAGTCCTCGGGATCGCTGTATTTCCTCCAGCCGATGCCGGCGTCCTCAGAACCGCCAGTTCCGAGCGAATGAGCACGATGAGGGAGAAGGACAGCAGCTGGCAGCAGCTGGGCGCCGCGAGCGGGCTGCTCGCCACGCTCCTGTTCCTGGTTGCCTTCGTCATCTTCCTGGGTACCAGTCCTGGCGGGGATCCGGCGCTGCCCAATATCAGCCACGCCGACACCGCGTCGTCCTACCTGGCCGCCAACCTGAGCGCGATCCGCGTGGTGGTGCTTCTCGACGACCTCGGGATCGCGCTCTTCCTTTGGTTCTTGGCGAGCCTGTGGAGGACGCTGCGCCAAGCCGAGGGCGAGCCCGGCCGTGGCTCGATGGTGGCGGTCATCGGCGCAGCCGCCGGCTCGGTCCTGGTGCTGGCGGGCCTGGCGCTGATCGCAGCCGCCGGACTCAGCACCAGCCCGGCCCAGGCCGAAAGCGTCGGCACTCTCTACACGGCTTCCTCGCTGCTGATCACCCTCGGCGGCGGGCTGTCCTCGCTCTTCTTCTTCGGGGCGGGGAAGGTGATCCTGCAGACCGGAGTGCTCGGCCGCTGGCTGGGGGTGCTCGCCGTCGTCGCCGCGCTGCTTTCGGTGTGCGGCTTCATGACGCCGTTCTTCGCGGCCAACGTCCTCAACGCAGGGACCGGCGCGCTCGGACGCTGGGCGCCCAGCGTCGCCTTCGTGGTCTGGCTCGGGCTCGCCAGCGCCACGATGACGCTGGCCCAGCGCCGGGCTTCGCGTCTCCCGCTCGCAAATCCCCCGCCCCCTCGTCCGGAGGCGGTCTCGTGAGACACGCCCTTCACATCGTCTGGCGGGTCGTCAAGCCACTCGGCGCGCTGGCCCTGGCGTTGATCCTCCTGCTTATCGTCATCCTGATTCCCACTCTGGGCGGAAGCACCGGCTCGGTGAAGACGAACCTGAACGGGGTGGTGCTGACCGCGGCGTCCACCACGGGGCCGCTCACCGGCGATCAGTCATTGTTCAACAAGGAAACGAAATGCGTCGAGGAGTGGGCGAAGGATCCTTCACACAACTACGTCGGCTACTGGCCGGCGATCGGCGCGCCCGAGCACACCGACAACGTCAGGAGCGGCCTGATGCCCTGCGCGAGCTTCACCGGGGCCTTCAACGGTCCCAATGAAGTCTTCCAGTACAAATCGGAAACCACCTATCCCGGTGGCATCGGCCTGGTCGTCTTCGATGGGCCCAACGCTGGCTATCTCTGGGCCGGCGGGGTCGTTCCGGGCTCCGGTCAGTACGTCTCGCGTTTTAATCCCTCGACCGGCAAGGAGGTCTGGCGCACCTACCTGTCAAACGTAAACGTCTCCGGTCAGTGGCTCGCCCTCGGCAGCCTCGCGATCATCAAGGATGGAACGCTTGTCGCAGCCGCTGGCCACACTTTCTGGAAGCTGAGCCGCAGCGATGGCGCGATCCTCGCGTCCCGGGCACAGCCGATCGAGGGAACACCGGCGATCGACCACAACTTCGACGGCATGGTGGTGGCGCCGGACAGCCAGGGCACCCTGTTGATCAAGTCCCAGACCCGATCGGTCGGCTGTCCGACCCAGACCAACAACGCAATGAGTTCGTGCCCGGCCGAATACGGCGCCGCGCCGAAGAGTAACTTCGTCGCCGTCGACCCCAACAGCCTGAAGAACCTCGACTCGATCCAGATCGACCAGAACGTGACCGCCCGCACCGTCGCCGTCAAGCACAGCGGCAAGATCTATATGTATGGGAACGGCGCCAAGAGCCTGGTCCGGGTGATCTGGAATCCAGCCACCCAGAAGCTGACCCAGGACAGCTCCTGGGAGCCGAAGGTGATTCTGCCCGGGCAGACAGGCGGCGCCTCACCGGTGGTGATGGGCAACTGGGTGATCGCCGACAGCAATGCCAACCCATCCACGGAAACGCCGCAGTGCATCTTCGCCGTCAATCAGGACAACCCCGAAGACGTCCACAGCATCTGCCCCTGGGGCAAGTCCTTCCCGGTCAAGTCGGGCGCCACCACGAGCGAGACCCCCGCCGCGCCCGGCATCGACCCCGAGAAGAGCCTGATCTTCGTCGACGACTACTTCCTCAAGGGCGTCTACGCGATCCACCTCGACCAGCAGACGGGCGAGATGAAGGTGAAGTGGAGCCGTCCCGACTGGTGGTCGAGCGATTACTTCACGATGGTCGGCCCGAAGGACGAACGCGTTCTGGTCAGCCAGAACATCAATCCGGAAACGACCACCGCCAACATCGCGACCGGTTTCCAGTACACCGAGAGCGTGTTGTGGGTGAACGAGGACACAGGCAAGACGATCGCCGAATCCGAAGAGAACCCCTCGACGGCGGTGGGAAGCCTGATCAACCCGGGCTACGGCGGCCGCTTCTACACGATGGGCAACGACGGCTCGCTGTTCATCTATCAGGTACAGCCGAAGTCCTCGGAATAGCCAAGGCGACTGCGGCCCGCATTGGGCCGACTCTCCCCATCGTCGATCGCTCAGTCGTCGGTTCGCTCGCCCTCTGAGCCTGAGCGGACGCCGCTGAGGGCCCAGGATCCACAGGCCCGCGCGGTGGAGCGGGCGCGCCGATCTCGGTTGCCGGCCCAGCGAGAGCGAAAGGCGGTCAGCCGACGCAGGGTGCGACGTCCGACACGACGAGGAATGCGGGACCTGGCCGAGCGACAGCATCAATCCCGGTCGTCCTCCGGGTTCTCCAGAGCCGCCTCGACGTCGTAGCCGAGCGCCAGCGCCAGCTCGGGCGCCGCGGACACGACTCGTGCCAGGCCAACGGTGGGGGCGACGGCGATCACCGTCCCGACCACCTCGTCGATGCTCGCGCCGGCGGCCAAGGCGGCATCGACGCTCGACTGATAGGAGCTCGGCGCCGCGTCGACGGCGAGCATCGCGGCAAGGCGGACGAGGGCGTGGGTCTTCGGGTCGAGCCGGCACATCTCCGCAGAGTCGAGCTCCATGCCAAGCACCGAGCGCACGAAACGCTCGTCGTTGATCGCCAGGCTGCGAAGCCTCTCCTCGTACTCGCTCATTTCCGCGGCTCGGACGACGGGTAGAGATCCACGTCACTATCAAACAGCGCCGGCGCCGCACGGTCATCCCCCCGATGGCATGAAAAGGGCTGTCGCCCGGACAGGGATCCTCAGAGCAACCCGAGTTCGCGGGCACGCTCGACCGCCGCGTTGCGCGAGGTGACGTCGAGCTTGCGGTAGACGGAGATCGCCTGCGACTTCACCGTATGGCGGGAGAGATAGAGGCGCTCGCCGATTTCACGGAAGGTGAGGTGGGTGGCGAGGAGCGGGAGGAGGCGCAACTCGGCGGTCGTCAACGTCGAGGCGCCCGGCGCTCTCACCTCGGCCGAGTCGAGCTGGGAGCGAAGCTCGTCGGCCTGCGCAGCAAGGGTCCCGAAGTCAGAGCCCCGTCGCGACAGGGCGCCCGCCTCGCGCAGCAGGGTTCGGGCCCCGGCAACGTCGGCACGGGCCGCGTAGGCACGCGCGAGCTCAAGACGGACCTGGATCGAATACGGGGCGAAGATGTGGGTGAGCTGGGGCCGCATCCGCTGCGCCTTGGCGAGGAGCTCATCCGCGTGCGATTGCTCGTTGCGGTGGATCGCGACCCGCGCTGAAGCAGCGTAGACAGATGCGTTCGGCGGATAGTCCTCCATCTTCGCCCTGCGCATGATTCCCCTTGCCTCCTCGGTGCGGATTTCGGCCTCGTGCCAGTCGCCGCGTTCGATCGCGAGAAACGCCTGCTCGGCCAAGGCCATGGAGGCCGCGTTCCAAGCCCCGGTGGTGGCGGCCGTCTCCACGATGTCTCCGAACAGATCATCGGCGGCGTCGTCTTCGCCGGCGAAACGGTGGGCGAGTGCGAGCAGGAACGCCGCGGTGGGCCAGTGCGGGCTGGCGCGGCCGAAGCCCTCTACGGCATGTTGCGCATCAGCCTGCATACTCGCAATGCCGTGCTGGCACTGGGATGCGCGGAGCAGTGCGAGCCACGGCTCGACCAGCGCTCGTTCACTCTCGCTCGCCAGATCTGTGACCCCGCGCTGAGCCCAGTCCGCCCAACGTTCAGCTGAAGCCGGTTGGCCGCGGATCGCGCTGTACCAGGCGCCGAGCGCGGCGATCAGCGGGGAGTCGCTCCAGCCCTCCGTGCTCCTCCAGCCACTCGAGCCAGCGCTCAACCGTCACCGCGCGGCCGCGCTGGTACATGGACTGGCCGTGGGCGGTGACAAGAGCTGCGACACGCTCGACATCTTCCGCGGCCTGTGCGTAGCTGACCGCTACCTCCGGTTCGCCGTTTTCCTCACACCAATCGGCGGCTCGAGTGAGGAGCTTTGGGGCGGACCCGGATTCCGTTCGCTCGAGCTCGGCCAGCAGCAGCTCGCGGAAGAGATGGTGATAGCGGTACCACTGTCCGTTGCGGTCCAAAGCGACCACGAACAGGTTGGAGCGCTCGAGCGAATCGAGGATGTCGGCGGACCCCTCCGAGCCGAGCACGGCGTCGCAGAGCGGGCCGCACATACGGTCGAGAACCGCGGTACGCGTCAAGAAGCGGAGTTCGTCTGCCGGAAGGCCGGGGAGTAGCTCAGAGCGCAGATAGTCGGCGACGAAGCGGTCATCGCCCCGAAAGGTCGTGGCGTCTTTCAGCCGGGTCTTCTCCGCCGCGGCGGGTCGCGAGCGCGGCGAGGTACAAACCGGCGGGCCAGCCCTCGGTCCGCTCGACGAGCTCGGCCAGTTCAGCGTCGGAGACCTCCACATCTGCCGCGCCCAGAAGTTCGCCTGCCTGGGTCCCTCTCATCCGCAACTCGTCCGGCCCGATCTCGTGCAGGAGGCCGCGCGCCCGCAGCGCCGCCAGCCGACCTCGCGAACCGGCTCGTCCGCACAGGGCCAGCTGGGAGCCCTCCGGAACCTGGTCGATGAGCGCGTCGATCGCATCGAGGCACTGCGGGTTGGTGACGGAATGAAGGTCGTCCAGCACCAACACGAACGAGTCCTCCATCTCAGCCAGGGCGGACCCGAGGCGGGGAATGATCGTGGTCTCGATTGAAGCGCCGCGCCCGAGGGCATCAAAGATGGCGGGGTCAAGCGGGGAGATCCGGTCAAGCGCGGTGGCGATGTAGCGGAGCAGCACGACTGGATCGTTGTCCTGGTCATCGAGGCTGACCCAGCCGAATGGCCGCTGTGAACGCGATGCCCACTGCGCCAGCAGGGTGGTCTTCCCGTATCCCGGCGGGGCCGCGACAAGGACCACGCGTGGGGCCGCCGGGGCTTCCAGCGCCTCGAGGAGGGATGTCCTCGGCACGGTATTGGGGTGCAGCTGGGGCGGGCGAAGCTTCGACTCCAGGAGCTCAAATGATGGCCCGGCCTGTTCCGTGGCGGCGGCGCTGCCGCCTTTGCTCATCATCCCGCTCAGCCTATAGGCAATACGCTCCCCTGATGAGCCGGTCCGTGGACTGGACCTTCGACGGTACCTGGCCGTTCGAGCCCAGGTGGTACGAGTCCTCGGACGGGAGGATGCATTACGTGGATGAGGGCCCACGCGAGGGGCGCCCTGTGGTGCTGGTCCATGGAAACCCGACCTGGGGCTATCTGTACCGCGAGTTCATTCCGGCCCTGGCCGCGGGCGGAAACCGGGTGATCGTTCCGGACCACCTCGGCTTCGGCCGCTCGGAGAAGCCCGGGGAGCCGGAGCTGTACCGGGTTCGCCGCCACGCGCGAGCGGCTCGAGGCAATGCTCGAGTCACTCGACCTGAGCGGGGCCGTCCTGGTGGCCCACGACTGGGGCGGGCCGACGGCCTCGTACTGGGCGGCACAGCCATCCGGACCGAGTGGAGGGCCTCTTCCTAATCAACACCCTCGCTCACAGTTTCCGGCGCGAGCGCTGCGCCCGGGGCAGGAAAACGGTGCCGCTGCCGCTGCCGCTTTACCTTATCCGCGCCCGGCTCCTCGGTGAGCTCCTCGTCCAGGGCTTCGATGCCTTCAAGCCGTTGGTGTTTGGGTTGGCGATTGAGCGCAAGGAGCGGCTCACGCCATCGGTTCGCCGCGCCTATCGCGATGTGCACTGCGGCTGGTCCGAGCGGGCGGCGATGCTGATGTTCGCGCGGCAGGTGCCGAGTCGAAGCGAGCGGACCGGTGGACGAACTGAACCGCGAAACCGAGGCGCTGTTGAGAGAACACTTTCGCACCAAACCGGTCTCCATCGTCTGGGGAATGAGGGATCGAGTCCTGCTGCCCACCTACATCGAGAGCCTCTGGCTGGATACGTTCCCCGATGCGAAGGTGGCGCTGATCGACGATGCCGGTCACTTCGTCCAGGAGGACGCCGCCGAGAGAGTGGTCGCGCTACTGACCCGATTCGTCGAGGCGCTTTGAAGGTCGGCAGGGGCCGCACTCGATCTGACCTCAGAAGTCTGGGTCGGGGTGGATTGGTAGCTCACTGCGGGAGAGGCGGCCTTGGCCGGGATGTCGGCCAGCAGGCGGAGCGCGAAGGGCGGGACCTTGCGCATCCGTTCGCTCGTCATCCACTCCATGATCGTCCGAAGGGGGATACCGGCCGCAGCGCCGACACATCAAGACCACGATGCTCTACGCCCACTACTCCCCAAGCGAACGCGAGGCCGACCTCATCCACCAGGCAATCAAAGGCTCACAGATTCCAATCGATCCTGGGGTCCTCCTGGAAGGAGAAGGGGCCCAATCGGGGCCTGATCCTGAGACAACCGCGGTCAACTCAGGACAACTCGACGCAAGGCGGTCAGTCCCCAATCGGCCGCCATCAAGCTGAACCGCGGATTTGTGGTTCAGGCGGTCGCCGGTTCGAATCCGGTCGTCCACCCCTCATACCCGGTGATAGACATTTGTGGAAGGGACCGGGTAGCTAATCTTGCCGATCCGAGGAAAGCCTTATTCAAGGGACCTAACGATCCGAGCTCATTTCGAGAGATTGTCTAGACCGTGTAAACGACGGAACAGTTCTTTACGTAATTGATGGTTATCGAGCGTGGGGGTGTTCGTCAGCCAAATTGCTCAGATTCCGAGCAACGATCTATATGGTTCCGCAGGATGGATAGCGCCATTTCGCGATACCGACAGGCCTATGGGGCGCGGAACACTGACGCACTGATGGAGACGCTGGCTCCCGATGTGGAAGTCGTCTCGCCAATCTCGGGCCGCATGGTCTTTCGTGGGCACGACGACGTCCGGATCCTGCTCGATGCCCTGTATGGAACGTTGAACGGGCTGCGCTGGACCGAGGCCATTGGTGACGGCGATCGTCGGGTGCTCTTGGGAGAGATGCGGGTCGGGGCGATCCGGATGACGGACGCAATGGTCTTCGAGCTGGCCCCCGACGGGCACATCATCGAGGATCAGCCCTCACCTGCGGCCCTGGCTTGCGCTGACTCTTTTCGCCGCCTTGCTTGGACCAAAGGTTGGTCGGCACCCGGGAGTCGTTCGACGGGCATTAGTCGGGGCTAATCACTCTCAATAACTGATGGTTATCGGGCGTTGGAGCATTCGACCCAGGCTCCACGGTGGGTGCCCAAAGCTGGACGGCGGGCTGCCGATGATCACCAGGAAGCTTCGGACACCGCTGGCCGTCTCGTCTGAATCCTCCGCCAAAACCGATGGCAGTAGTGTGAATGATCGCGTCGCGTGTCTTCAGCTAGTGCACGACCTCGAAACGGGCCGCTTTGATGGAGTCGTCGGCCTGGCCCACCAACCGGTAGGAGCCGGGCTTGAGCGCCTTGCTGTTGATGCGGCCCGAGAACTCGAATCGGTTTTCGCCGGCGGCGCCGTTGACGGTGAAGCCGCCCTTCAGCTTCCTGAAGAGCGCGCAGCGCTTGTGGTCGCTATTCGATCTCGTCTGCTTCGCGCATTTCTTGCCAACCTTGCGACCCTTGGCAGCCCGCTCGACGCTGAAGTTGACCGTGCCCGCGCTCGAGAGCGCGAAGCTGACCGTGGTCCCGACCGGCACATTTGACTTGCGTGTGTGGCTGACGATGGCGCCGCCGGTGTTCACGGCGCGGAACACCTTTGGCTTAAGGGAGAGCGAGTCGATCGCGGTCACGGTCACCTGGGCGGGCGCCGGAGCGAGCTCAAAGGCGCCGATGTCAGGCGCCGCGCCCTGGTTTCGCGGGTTGCCTTCGAGGTCGAACGCGCCGATCTGATCAGTCGAGCCGGCGTCGATCGTCGGCGAGCCGGGCGCCTCGCGATAGTCGCCGGTGGCCGCGTTGACGAACAGAGGCGGTGCCATCTGGTTGGGCCCGCCGGTGATCGTCGATTCGCCGAAGGGTTTGGCGGAGTCGAAGTTCGAATTGGTGACGAGGAGGTGCGAGGGTGCGGAGGCGCCGGCCGCGGCCAAATCGGAGTCATCGCCGGAGGCGATCGCGTTCTTTAGGTCGAGCGTCATCGACCCACCGGAACCCGGGTTTATGTTGTTGGAAAGGATCCCGAAGGATTCGATTCCCGTCGCGACGGCGGTGACATTGCGGGCGGTCGCCGATTCGGGGCTGCCGCCGGCACCACCGCTGGCCCCCAGCGCCACCGAGGATTTGCCTTCGGAGCGCATGAGGCTGTCATGGACCTTGCACTTCGACCCCTCGACGACGCCATATGCCAATTCGCCGATCGCCAAGACCCTGACGCGTTCGATCGTGCTTGCGGCTCCGTAGCAGATCAGTCCCGTCGCGCTGAAGGCTTCGTTGGAGATGTCGAGGTAGCTGTATCGCTCATCGGAGCCTTCGAGGAACTGGAACGGCGGACCTTGGACCGTGGCGGCGATGTGCGGCATCGGCGCGCTGAAGTCGCCGTGGATGAAAACGTTCGAGGCGCTGGATACATATATAGGCGCGGACACCGGGTAGGTGCCGCTGGTCACGATGACCTCGTCGTTGCTCCCCGCTTTCCCTACCGCTTCCTGCAGCGAGCAGGGCGCCGCCTGGGTGCAGGCGCTGCCTGAACCCGCGGGCGCCGCGTAGCGCTGCGCTGCTTGCGCTGAGGACGCTCCGATGAGGACGGCAACGCTCCCCAGAGCGGCCAAAGCCGATCGCATGGGTGATGATGCTACGTCGGTTCGGGCCCACAGTCCAGCAGCTCGATGTCTTCGATCCGGACCTGAACCGGCGAACTGGTCGCCGAGCGCCGCGCTCGGCGATCATCGCGGTCGTGCTCTTTGCCCTTGGCAAACATCTGCTCTTTCGCGAACTGGGCAGAGGCGGCTGGGTCGTGGTGGTGGCGATCGTCGTGATCGTCTTGCTGATCCGCTTCTACTCGCCTCTTGCTCGAGCGGCTCGAGCGCTGGTGGCGCTCGCGCTGAGCGTCGCAAGGCGTGGGGCGGTTCACATAAGCGGGCCTTATCGGGCGTTGGTTGCGTCTCCTAGGGCTTGATGTCTGACTCATCACCCCAGTCAGCAAAGCCCGCCTGGTGGGCTCGCGCCGATCGGGGCCTGTTTGCCGCCTTTGCGCTCGAGCCGACCACCGCGGCCGATTCGGTGGAGCGATAGATCAAACGATCGCTAACGATGGTCCCCGATAACGACCCCCGAGGTCATAGACACGGTCGCCGCGGACCTGCCCGAAGTTTTCGCCGTCGGGGGTTGTAGACCCGGTGGCCCTCAACGACGAGCGGGACTCCATTCTTGGGGTAGAGGGACATCAAGAAAGGTTCTCACCAGTAACCGGATCTGGGCGCCAGATGCTCAAGGTTCCCTTCATCGAATGCGCGGTCGGAATCCGTAAAGCGTGGCTACATAATGCGCTCTTTATCGTGCGTCGGGCGCACCCGGTTCTAGAGCTCCTTCAGCAGCGGCGCCTTCAGCAACTCGAACTCGCCTCTTCGACGCTAGCGGCGGGATGGTGTCTACGAGCAGGCGCTCTTACCCAGGAAGCTAGGACAGGCTTTTCCGTCCATGGGCTTCGCCCCCGACACCCTTGTAGACACCGGGCAGCGGTAAGCCCATGCGTAGGTAGCGATCTCTCGGGCTTCCTTTCGCTCTACAACATGCGTCCAGCGTGAATTGACAGCGCTCGGTACCGCCAAATAGAAACCTTGAAGAACCTCCACCAGGGTGGGAGCGGTCGGGGATTTCCATAGCGGAAGTAGTGGGTCATACCGTCGCCCCGACTCACACCCACCTCCACTGTATCCGGGCAGCGCAATTGAGAGGTGATGGCGATGGCAGAGAGTGCTCGCAAGCGCAGCTTGGCGGTCGAAGTTTCATTGCGCACAAAGCCGGGTGAGGAAGCACCCCCGGCACGCGCGTACCTGTTCGACCGCGACGGCAAGCTGGTCGACTCACAGCTCGTGGGCGAGGGTGAGCTGAAGTTCCACCTAACCGATGATCGCCGCCATCGCCTCGTCGTTGGCCCCGACATCACGGCGGCGGAGCGGAGCGATGCTGAGATCGCCGCAGAGCTCGCCCGCTCGGAGGTGATCTCGCGCGATGTCCTGCCTAGCGCAGGACTTGACACCGTGAAACTTCAGATCCCGCCGTCGATCTACCGGTGCTGGTGGCAGACCTGCATCTACGTTCACGGCTCCGTTCGCAAGCAGACCAAACCGGGCGTTTATGCACCGATCTGCACCGGAGTTGTCCAGATCTTCCAGGTCGACCTCGGCTGCACGCTCGACAACCTTGCCTCGTTCACGGATGCGCCACGCTGGTATGTGCTCTTGACAGACGTGCTGGCCGGCATTGACCGTGCGGAGCTTGCCGAGCGCATTCGATTGATCCGCAACCTCCCGGATCCGCCCCCGGATTTCTTCCATGAGACCCATGTGCTGCAGCAGACCCAGGGCGCTCTCGGCAGACGCGAGGCGCTGGCCTCCGAGCACGTCACGATGGCAGGAGCGGCCCGCACCCTCGCGGCTGGCGCGGCGGCCCCCAAGGCGTCGTCGGTCGCCGAGCTCGCGACCACGCTCAAGGCGCTCCCCCAGCACGCCGTCAAGGACGCGATCCTGGCCAACAAGGCAATCATCGCGCCGTTCCTCTGCTGGCTGATCCCCGATCAGTGGTTTTGTTGGCAGGAGCTGGGCGAGGCGACGATCCAGTCCGACGGGAGCTTCTCGGCCGAGATCTGCTTCTGGTGCCCGGAGGACTTCCCCGACCTGTACTTCGAGGTCGTACAGACGGTCGGCGGGATCGAACGCGAGATTTCAGACCCGCAGATCGCCTGCAGCACCTACTACGACTACGACGGCACCGAGGACGTGGTGATCACGGTCGATGACCCCGACGCGGTCGCCTGTAACGACCCCGGGGAACCCCCGATCGAAGGCGACGAATACTACGTCTGGCCAACCGCGATCGGCAACGTCGACCTCCGCAACATCACCGGTCTGGAGGACGCCGCTGGTGGACCACCGCAGGGACTGGTTGGCACGAGCCCCTGGGGTGGCAGTCTCGCGCTTCAGATGCAGTTCGACCCACGCCTGAAGAGTGACGGCATCGCCAGCTTCTACCGCTGGTCTTACAAGTTCGACGGAGATGCCGGCTTTTCCCCGATCAGTGCGCCGGTGAACCACCGGTACATGACTTTGACATACGCGCCACTACAGATTCACCTCCACACGGTCAATCTCGGTCCAAACACCGTCGGCACGGAGCATAATCTGTTCGAAGTGCCCGACCCATACCCAGGCGACGGCTGGGTCAACATCAACGATCCGTACGACCGGCCGTTTGGCTACTTCGACTCGACCGATAACCACTATTCCCCCTTCAGCTACACAGATGCGCTGCCCCGCCGAAGCGGAATGTGCACTCTGCTGCTTGAGATGTTCGACGCGAAAGGCAAACTGGTTCCGTGCGGCAACAACGGGGTGGGTGGACCGTTTGAGTTCGTCCTGCCAGACCTCAGCGGCCCGCCGACGGAATACACGAGCGTTCTCGGTCCGCATAACGTCACGCCTCAGGGCCAGCTGGTCTTCCGCGTTCTGATCGACAATCACGACACATTCGCCTCGATCGACAGCGTCAGCGCCGCCGGCCACAAAGCGGATCTCTGCGGCATGCTCCATTACGAAAAAGGGGACGACGATGTCGCGATCTCCTTCCACGCAACCCATCCCAACGACTACCTCACCTGGAGCCTCGGCGTAAACCTGGGCTTCTACGGCAGCGTCGCTTCGGAGGGCGGGAGCTCGAGCTCGCCGCCAGCACCCGAAAACCCGCTGGTGCGCGATGCGAGCGAACTGCTGCACGGCTGCACGAACGGGGCCTTCGCCGTGAACCTGTACAGCTGGGCAACGGCGACCGACGGCTACGCTCGCCAGAGTCAGTACGACCGTTCTGCGTCGGTCGCGTTCGCGCTGCTCAACCCGTGATTTGGTCAGGTCCCGGGTCTATGCGCGCCGGCTGGCATACGTCGAGGTGTGGTGCTTGCGCTAAACGGGGTCAAGCTGGGTGGCACTGCTCGGCTCGCTGTGTTGCCTGATTCGGCAGCCTTATCGACCTGGTACGGGGTAGAGCGTTTGCGCAATCGATCTTTCGTCCACCACCGTCCCACTGGGTGGACAACTAGGTCAAACTGACTAGGCGATGAGCGCCAGTCCGATTCCAGTCGAGGCGCGAACTTCCGCGGTGGGGCTAGCCAGCCGAATGTCGCCGGACCCTGGGCAGATAGTTCTGACGACTCAGGATGATGTGTTGGCGGCTCATGCCGCCATCTCACGGTTCGGCAGCCGTGACGTTATGTCCGCGGTGAGCGTGCGACTGCCCGGCATGGCTCCAAGGGAGGCCTTGAGAGCCCAACTTCGACTGAATCAGGCCGCGCTCGACTGCGGATGCGCTACGGGTTCAGCCTTCATCGCAGTGAGTGCAGTTCTGTGTGTCGGATACCTGTGGGCAACAAGCGGCTCACCGCTCGGAGCGGACTTTTCCGAGCGTCTGAGTGCAGGGTTGGTTGTGTTCGCCGCAGCGGTCATTGGCAAGCTCTTCGGCATCGCCCGAGCACGTATACGCCTCATACGAGAGCTGGGTGAGCTCGCCGTCATCGCAGGACGGCCTGCAGAACAGGGAGGCTGATCATGGCCACAGTCTGCCGAGAAGCCCAGGAATGGATCGAAGAAGAAGTCGAAAAACCGATCGAAGAATGGGAAAACCGCCAGGAAGAACGGTGCCGAGAAGAAGCCTGCAACTGGTGGATGCTCTGTCTCAACAAGCTCTTCTGCTGGATCGTAGTGATTGCCGTAAAGGTGGTTCGCTTCATCGTCGTCACGGTCGGCAAGTGGGTCACCCGCGTTGTGTGCGAAGTGGTGAACCTCATCCTCGATGTAGCTGCCTTTCTGGTGAACCTGATCCTCAGCATTCCGATCTTGGGGGGGATTATTCGCACCGTGCTGAACTGGCTTACGGAGCTGGTCTGGCGAATCGTCGGTCTGCTGGATTTCGGCTTGAGCCTCTTGGGCGTGCGGTTGAAGAAGCGCATGTACGTCGGTCTCCTTATCCCACGTAGCGACGGAAAACCAATCACCACTGAGGCAGCGATGCTTCCGCAGATCGAAAAGGCGAAGGAACTTTATAAGAAACTGTGCAATATCGACCTTGTATATACGGGGGCCTGCGTGACGCCAGCCGATGCCCCCTCGGGCTCTCTAAGCGTGGGGTGTGATGCCAATGGTTTCTTCAGCGACTGGTGGCTTGGTGGTTCATTCTTTGAATTCTCATCTTCGACATGTGAGTTCGAAGAAGGCTGGAGACGAGTAGTTGGCTACGGGGCCGAGATCATCGTGATTCCAGTGCTCAACGTGACGCCCGACAGCGCGACCGAATTCACCGTCGGTTGCAGCTTTACTTCAACCCACAACTATGTCGTCGTGGAGCCGACGGCAGGGCCGGCTGTAGCTGCACACGAGATCGGTCACGCCTGCTGGCTTTCCCATACACCAAACGAATCGGGGAATTTGATGTTTCCGAGCAATTTAGCGGCTGAACCGACGCTGACCCCGTGGCAGGTGTCCGTCGTACGGTGGAGCAAGCACTGCGTGTACTTCTAGGAGCTGCGAATGACGAATGAGCATCAGATTGACCGACCGGACGGGACGCAAGAGCGGCGTGCTGAAGTCTGCAAGGCCAGCATTCGCCTCTCGGTAACGCTGTCTCTTGCGACGGCAATCGGGGTAGCCGTTGTCGTTTTCCTCGTGTTGCAGCTCCTGGTCTGAGTCCAATCTCAGTTTGCTCACTAGCTCGTACGCCACAACCTTGGTCGAGCCACCGCGAGGCCTCAGAGATCCATCGTGAGCAGGCCCGCGCTGATTGGCCGCCGGATGTCTTCTCGCCGGCGCTCCCCAGGTATTGGGGGTCAAAATCGAAATGTCTGCCGAGCTCCACCCACGAGTAGATCTCGCCTTCGCTCAGTTTCGGTGGTTCGCTGGCTGCCTCATCGGTGACGATCTCGAAGCCGAGCCTTTCCAGCGCGGGAACGGAGCTCTGGGCACCACCGCTGTAGGCATGGGGGCGCCGATGACCGTCGCCGAAATGCTGGAGACCCCAGGCGACGCCGGCGATCGCCTTGGACTCATAGAGCTGGCTTTTGTGTCGTAGTCGATAACGGAGCGAAGGGCCGTAGCCATAGCGCGCCAGAAACTCCTCTCCGCCAATCCGATCGTAGTTAGCGATTGCCTCGAGGACCCGCTCCCGTGAGGTCAGGTTGCTGATGGTTAGCCGCTCTTGGGGCACTCAGGCGATCCTATTCGGGTCTCAGGGACGCCGATGGCCGAAATCTGCGAGGGGCGTCACGCTCATAGCTTCATCTCGAGCAGGCCCCCACAGATTGTCCGTCCCCGTGACTTCTGCCGCCACACACGGCGGGGTCCTCCCATGTTCGGAAGGTCGCGGGCGGCGTAGGCAAGAGCGTCGACCTGGTCGTCGTGCTCGCCCGCCGGGAAGGCGAGCAGCTCGGCCTCAAAATCATGAAGCCACTCTGCGCCCCGCAAGTGGTAGATCTTGCCGCCCTTATACAACGCCCCAGCCGCCGAGGCGCGCGTCACCTTGTCTTTGTCGGGGCGCACCTCCTCGACCGGGAGCCCGCGTTCGCGCAGCGCCTGGATCAGCGCTACCTGGTAGCCGATCGACTCGACCTTGATCGTGCCGATGTGGTTCTGGGCAAGGAACTCGGGCTGGGCGGGGCCGGGGATCCGCTTGCGGATCACATTCTCGATCAGGAGCTCGCGGTCCTCGGTGACCCAGACCTGAAGCAGGACGGTGTAGTCGGCGGTCTCCTTCTCAGAGACGGCGAGGTCGACGTAGGTCGCCTTGGCGCAGTAGTCGGGGTCGATCTCCTTCGAGTTGCCGTCGGAAAGGGGTAGATAAGCCTTGCCGTCGCGCAGCTCGAAGTAGCGGAAGTCCGGCGCTCGAAGATCCCGCCTTCATCAGGAGTCGGCCGCCCCTGATACATCGCCGAGAACCAGTAGGGGCCGACCGCCGCCTCGGGTGTGCCTCGAGGGCCTCGCGCGAGTAGCGCTGCGGCCAAAGCGCCTCGCCCCTCTCGCGGCCGAGCGGGTCCGCATCCTCAGCCAGCGCCGGGCAGGCGGATCTCGCGCACCGGGTCGCCTTCGCCGCTCTCGCTGGCGGCGATCAGCCGCCCGCCGAGGTCTGCCTCATGCCAGCGGGTCATCAGGACGACGACGAGCGCTCCGGGTTCAAGCCGGCTGCGCGCGGTCGCCTGCCACCAGTCCCACTGGCGCTCGCGGATCACCTCAGACATCGCCTGCTCGGCGTTCTTGACCGGGTCATCGATGATCATCAGATGGGCGCCGCGGCCGGTGATCGGCGCCGCCGACGCCGACGCTGACCATTCCGCCGCCGCTGCCGTCGAGGTCCCAGCGTCTGCGCACTTCTCGATTGCGCGGCTGACCCCGACGCCGAAGAGCGCGGGCCCGTGCTCCTCGAGCAGGTCCCTTGCCCGCATCCCCCAGTGGGCGGCGAAGTCGGCCTCATAGGAGGCGAGCATGACGCGGCGCTCGGGGAAGGTGCCCAGGTACCAGGCGGGGGTGAACCGCGAGATCAGCGTCGACTTGCCGTGGCGAGGGGGCACCGCGACGAGCAGGATCTGCGGACGCTCTGAGCGCTCGCGCTCGGCGGCGGCGATCGCCTCGACGATCTCGTGGTCGATCCGCTGCAGGTGCTCGGGGAGAAGGAAGCTCTCGCTCACTCACCATCGCCAGTCCCGCCGGACTCGCCTGCGCGAGCAGCGCTTGCTGCTCTGAGGGCTTCGCGGAGGGCCTTCCTGGTCTCTGGGTCATTGATCATCACCTCCCCGAGACGTCAGCGGCGCGCCATCGGCGCCGGTGTGTTCGAGGGCCTGGCGGCGTCCCCAGCGCTCGGAGTGGCGGCGCTCGAGGAACTGCAGCCCGGCGCGCCAGTCCTCGGGCACCGCCTTGCGCAGCCGGGCGACGATTTCGACCTCGGCTTCGGCTTCGGCGCGGCGGACCGCCTCATAGAGCTCGCGTTGGATGCCCTCGACTGGCTTTCTCGCCTTCGCTTCATCCAGCGGTAGTAGGTGGCTGGGCTGATGCCCGGCCGAGCTGGCCGCCGGCTCGGGTAGTTGCCGGCGCGGACCGCGGCGACGATCCGCTCCGTGACCTCGGCGGTCAGCTTGCTCGGCCGCGCCATCAGCCGAGCCTCCTCTGGCTCGCTCGCCGCTGAGTCGCTCGATAGCGATCGCAGATCACGTCGCAGTAGCGGGGGTCGAGCTCGATCAGCCGCGCCGCTCGGCCGCTTGCCTCGCAGGCGACGAGAGTCGAGCCCGAGCCAGCGAAGGGATCGAGGACCAGCGCGCCGGGTCGCGATGAGTTCCGCAGGCAGTGCTCGATCAGCTCCGGCGGCTTCATCGTCGGGTGCTCGCGCGAGGCCTTCGGGCCGCTCGAACTCCAGAACGCTCGCCTGTGCGTCATCGCCATGCCAGCCGGGGCCGCCGCGCCCGAGGCGGCCCTTGCCCGGCTTGAAGCCGTAGAGGATCTGCTCGTGGCGGTAGTGGTAGTCGAGGTGGCCGAGGACGATCGAGTCCTTGACCCAGACCAGGGTCTGGCGCAGCGACCAGCCCGCCTCGAGGAATGCGTGGCCGAAGTCGAACGAGCGCTCGCCGCCGGGATGGGCGATGTAGAGGGGGGAGCCGTCCGGCAGGGCGGCGTCGGCGGCGGCGAAGGCCTCGCCGAGGAGGTCGGGCAGGCCGTCCTTGCCGTCGTTTGCGATCCGGAGCTTGGCCTCGGTCTTGCCCTCGTAGTCGACGCCGTAGGGAGGGTCGGTCCAGAGCAGCTCGCGCCTGCTCGTCGCCGAGCAGCGCCCGATAGGCGCCCAGGTCGCGGGCGTCGCCGCAGAGAAGCCGGTGGGCGCCGAGCTCGAAGAGATCGCCGGGTTTGGCCCGAGGCGTGGCTGGCAGGGGAGGCGCCTCGTCCTCGAGGCTCGGCTTGACCCCGAGGTCGGCGAGGAGGCCGTCGAGGTCGTCGCGGTCATAGCCGGTGCCCTCGAGGCTCGGCAGCTCGACCAGAAGGTCGGCGAGCGCCTCGTTGTCATAGCCGGCGAGGTCGTTGGTGCGGTTGTCGGCGAGGACGATCCGGGCCGCCTGCTCGTCGTCGACGTCGACGTAGCTGACGGCGATCTCGGCCCAGCCGAGCTCCTTGGCGGCTCTCAGCGTGTGGTTGCCGGCCAGGACCTCGCTCGTCCGACGATTGACGACGATTGGCCGGTATTGGCCATTCGCTTCCAAGCTCTCCTTGATCGCCTCGAGGTCGCCGCGGCGGGGATTGCCGGGGTAGGGGCGAAGCTCCGCGATCAGGGCAAATGCCGCCTGTTTCAGCGGCCCTGGCGCGCCTCCGGGGGATGTCGCTGACTTTTCCATCGCCATGACTATCTGCTGCGCTCAGATTCCGGAAGATTGGGGAGATAGCCGTATCGGGGTTTCCCTCTCACATACGCGAATATCTGTCCTGTACCTGAATGTCGCGAATACGATTGGCGCTGGCGCCAATGACTGACCTCAGCGACGTCCAGGTCGCTAACGCCCTCGGCAAGCACAAACGCACGATCCAGCGCTGGTGCGCCTCAGGGAAGTTGCTCGGCGCCTACAAAGCCGGCCGTTCGTGGCGAATTCCGCCCAGCGCGTTGCGGGAGGCGGGTCTTTCTAAGGCGCTCAGTCGCGACGGTGTCGAGCAGGAGCTTCGGGCAGCGGCGCGGCTCTGCGGGCAGCTCCGAGGAGAGCTGGAGGCGATGAAGGGGCAGATCCGGCCCGCGCTTGCGTCGCGTGCTCAGGACCCGGGCGGGCGCAACTGGGCCAGCACCGCCATGGATCTGGCCAGACTCGAGAAGGCCGTAGAAGGGCTTGCCGATTTGGCTAAGCGAGCTCCCCTCCAGGGAGACGACTGGAGCTCCTAGGCCGGGTCGGACAGGGAGGGATTTCAAGCCCCGCACTAGTTAAGGCCCCCGCCGCTTTGGAGGCGGAGGGGGCCTAAGGCGAAACCCCGCCTTTACGCGGGCGCTCGGCACTGTATCCGTAATCGGGAGCCCCCATGGGGAGTCCCGAAACTCCCGAAACCCCGATCTTCGATCGATCGCAACCGGGCCCGCCCCCGACTCAATGAGGCAGCAAATGCGGCTCATCTGGCTCGGCCTGGCAATCGTCTCGAAAACCGTTGGCCGTCGCAAGGCGGCTCGTGGGTTCGAATCCCACCCCCTCCGTTGAAGCGCGCGAGTTGCAGGGAGACAGCTAGCCGCAGGCGCCCAGGCGCCGGAGGCGCCGTCGGTAGACCCGCATCGAGTGGTGCCTCCAGTCACCGTGGGTCTGGTGACGCAGGCCTGGGACCAGCTCGCGATGGTAGGGGGAGCGCAGGCTCTCGCTGTGCCCGATGACGTCGCGAACCCGGATCTGGAAATGGCAGCGCAGGTACTGGGTGAGGCGCAGCGAGGCGTGCATCTGGCGCCGGTCGTCGAGCACGTCGCCGTCGCTGAATCCGGTGTGCTCGATTCCGATCGCCGTCCAGTTGAGGCCGACCGTGTGGCGGCAGCGGGTTCTCAGGTTGACCAGCCTGAAGATGTGCCCCGAGGAGGAGATGACGAAGTGGGAGCAGACGTTTGGCAACTCGCCGAGCTCGGGGTCCCGAACGTCCGGGGCGAAGGTGTTGTGGACGGCTCGCGCGCTCGCGGCCAATGCGATGTGCTCGACGATCACCCGTGGGTGGCGGAGTCTCCAGGTGTGTTCGCCGTAATGGCGCTCCGAGTAGGCGGCCATCTCGCGCTTGCGTTTCGGGCCGAAAGGGATCAGCCATTTCCGAATCGGGGGCTTCCTGGCGGAGGCAGGAGAATGGCCGCCGCTCACCGGGACGGGGCCGACGGCAGCGCAGGAACAGGCGAGCGTTGCCGCGATCAGCCGAGCGTAATTCTTCATCTGAGCCGAGAATAGGCGGCCGCGAAGGGGAGGCGTCAGGGGACCGGCGCGCCGGCGAGCGCGGCGGCGACCCCGACGGCGCCGGCGGCCAGCAGGGTCAGGACGACCCCCCGACGGAGCGCCAGCAGGCTGACCGCGGCGGCGGCGAGGAGGGCGAACTGCCAAGAGTCGGTCAGCGCCGAGGCGAGCGGGATCGCGGCGCCGAGGATCGCGCCGATCGCGGCCGGGCCGGCGCCGTCGAGGAAGGCGCGCGAGGTGGTGTTGCCGCGCAGTCGCTCGAACCGGCCGCCGCCGAGGAGGATGAACGAGAAGGAGGGGATGAAGGCGATGGTGGCGGCGAGCAGGCCGCCGCCGATCCCATGTGCCGCGTAGCCGACGGCGGCGACGGTGGCGACAATAGGGCCCGGCGTCACCTGACCGAGGGCGACGGCGTTGAGGAATTCGGAGTCCGTCATCCAGTGGTAGACGTGGACCGCGTCTCCCTGCATCAGGGGGATGATCACGAAGCCGCCGCCGAAGGAGAGGGCGCCGACCTTGAACGCCGTCCAGGCGAGGGCGCCGAGCCCGCCGCTGGCCGCGGCGACCGGCAGCAACGCCGGCGCCGCGCTCACCCCCAGAGCGCCGGTGCCTCGCCCGCGCCGCAGCGCGACCTCGATCCCGCCGCAGGCGAGCAGCACCAACACCAGATAGGGACCGACCAGTGCCGCAGCGACGCCCCCGGCCAGGAGGTAGAGGAACCAGAGACGCTCCTCGCGCCCGTCTTCGCGCGCCCGGGCGAAGCTTGGCCCGACGAGGTCGATTCCGGCGCGCGCGGCGACCGCAGCGACGGCCGCGCCCGCCCCGGCGCCGGCGCCGCGCACCCACAGCGGCGGCGCCTGGCCGAGAAAGACGACCGAGAGAGCGAGGACGATCACCACCGCGGGGAGGACGAACCCGAGCCCGCCGACGATCGCCCCGGGCCAGCCGCCGACCCGGTACGCGCAGAAGATCGCAAGTTGGGTCGAGGCCGGGCCGGGCAGCAGCGAGCAGGCCGCATTCGCGTCCTCGAAGGCGCGGTTGTCCATCCAGCTTCTGCGGCGCACGACGAGACCGCGCAGCAGCGCTATGTGGGCCGGGGGGCCTCCGAACCCGGTCACGCCGATGCGCGTCCACTCGCGCGCGATCTCGGTCAGGGACGGCTCGCGGGCGCCGGCCTCGGCGCTATTCACCGAGTGCCCCGCAGCCCAGCCCACGCAGTGCTCGCCCCGTGGGGGGAAGTGTCAAGTCCGTAGCTCGCATCGCCCGCTTGGGTGGTTTATACGAATGCGGGGCACCGTTGTCACGCCTACGGTGCGAGCCGAAAACGAGCCGCCCCCCGGGCCGGCCGGCCGCGGAGGACAGCTGACCTCAGATAACCGGGCCGGCCGGTCGATAGACCCTCGACATGAGGTTCCTGCACAATTCGAACTCGATGCGGGGGACGGCAACACTCGGAACGCGGGCAGGGCTCGGAATCGCCGCCCTGTTCCTGGTGGGCGCATTGAGCGCCTGCGGGCAGGGCTCGACCGCGGTCGTCGAAGCACCGGCAAAGCCCCAGCCACATAGCCGCATAGCCGAAGAGCAACCGCCCCACCCCAGCCATCTCGACGTCGCCACGCCGACGCAGGAGGCGGCCGTGAGGCGCGAAGCGGCGCAGGCTACCGCGAGGCGCGAAGCGGCGGCCGCCGCGAAGAAGGAACGCGAAGCACGGGAAGCCGAGCCCGAACCGGCCCCCGAACCGAGCTCGCCGCCACCGCCGGGGTCGCTGCCACCGGCATCGGCCGGGACCAACGGCTCCTACACGCCGCCGCCTCCCTCGCAGCGGAAAGAGATCACTCCGCGGGTGATCGAACGGCTCGAGCGCCAGGAAGCGGAGGGGAGGGCGGTACTGCTCAGCGGCATCGCCCTGGCGCCGCCGGGTGCCCCGGAAAGGATCAAGGCGGCGATCAGCGCCGCGAACACGATCGTCGGCCGCCCCTACATCTGGGGCGGGGGGCACGCTTCCTGGTACTCCGCGGGCTACGACTGCTCGGGCGCGGTCAGCTTCATGCTCGGAGGCGGCGGCTTCCTCGAAGCGCCGCTCGACTCGACCCGGCTCGAGTCCTGGGGCGCTCCCGGGCCGGGAAAGTGGGTGACCGTCTACGCGAACGCCGGCCACGCCTACGCGGTGATCGCCGGCCTCCGCTGGGACACGGTCGGCGACGAAAACGGGACCGGCCCGCGCTGGCACGCCGCCGCCCCCTACCCCGAAGGCTTCGTCGCCCGCCACCCGCCCGGGTTCTGATCGGCGTCGGATAGGCTGGCCGCACAGCGCTGAACCACCCGATCGGAGGATCACATGAGCGTCACCGGCCAGGACCAGAAGCCGCTCGAGGAGGTGCTCGTCGCCGATCGGGAGAACTTCGAGGACGGCCCTCCTCACGAGCTGTTCAAGCGGCTTCGCGGCGAGTGCCCGGTGCATTGGTCTCCGCGGATCACCGAGTTCCCCAAAGAGGACGGCTTCTGGTCGATAACGACTGCCGACGACGTCCACGCGGTCAGCCGCGACTGGCAGACCTACTCCTCCGAACTCGGGGGCTTCACGGCGCTGAAGAACTCGATCCTGCCGCTCGAGCTCCAGCAGGCGATGTTCATCGGCATGGACCCGCCGAAGCACGATCGGATCAAGGCGCTCTTCCAGCAGGGCTTCACGCCGAAGCGGATCGCCGAACACGAGGACGCGATCCGCGAGATCGCCGTCGACGTCCTCGAGCCGCTCGAGGCCCGCGACTCCTGCGACCTGGTCACCGACGTCGCGCAGCGGGTGGTCGCGCGGGTGATCGGGAGCTTCATGGGGCTGCCGCCCGAGGACGACGAGGTCTGGGCGCGGCTGATGAACACGTTGCTGCAGGCCGGCGATCCGGACGCGACGCCCGAGGGGGTGGAGACGGCGATGGAACGCGACGTCCCCGACATCTTCCGGCGCTGCGGGAAGCTGATCGCCGAACGCCGCGAGGAGCCTACCGACGACCTGACCAGCGTCCTCGTCCACGCCGAGATCGAGGGCGAGCGGCTCGAGGAACACGAGATCGTGATGGGTTTCGTGCTGCTGATGGCGGCGGGCAACGACAGCACCAAGGCGACCTATTGCAGTGGCATGCGGGCGCTGATGGAGGACCGCGAGCAGATGGAGATGGTCCTCGCGGACCCCTCGCTGGTGCCGGCGGCGGTCGAGGAGGCGCTGCGGATGTTCCCCGCGTTCGCCCACTTCGCTCGAACCGCGACGACCGATACCGAGCTCAATGGGCAGACGATCAAGCACGGGGAGAAGTTGGTGATGTGGTACCCGTCATCGAACCGGGACGAGACCCGCTACGAGGACCCCGACCGGTTCGACGCGACCCGCAACCCCGAGCACCAGGCGTTCGGGGCCGGCGGCCGCCACTTCTGCCTCGGCACCGCGCTCGCCCGGCTCGAGCTGCGGATCATGATCGAGGAGACCCTGGCGAGGTTCCCGGAGATCGAGATCGCCGACACGCCGCGCTACGTCGAGTCGCCGTTCGCGAACCAGCTCAAGACCCTCCCGGTGCGTCTCCGGCCGTCCGCTTCACATCGCTGAGACATCGCTGTTTCACCGTTCACCGGATAGAAACGGCGTGGTGTCTCCTCGTTAACTGAGGGCGCACGGCGCCTGCCTAGGTTCGGTTCGACGTTGGGGAAAACGAACCGAAAGGAAGCAAAACGATGAGACGAAGGGCAAAGCTGCTCTCGTTGCTCGGCGCAGCGGTTCTCGCCGTCGCGACAGCGATGATCGCGACCGCGGGCGCCACGCTGCCCGCGACACTGAGCCTGACGAGCGTTCAGTCTGCGAGCACCAGGTCCGCGGGCTACGCGCCATCCTCGAAGCTCTCTCCGGAGCTCGAGCAGGTGGTCGTCGCTCAGGGATCGACGCCGGTGGAGAACCCGACGACCCTCACCTCCTACTACGGCTACGACAACGACGTCCTCAACGTGGCCGGGCAGCCCCAGATGGTGCCGACTCCCGCCAATCCGAAAGAGGCTCATAAGACCGAGCCCGACAAGAACACCTACCTCGTGTTCAAGAACGGCCTCAGCGGCGCGGATCCCCACTACTACTACGGGACCCATTTCCTCTTCCAGGGACACGAGGGCGGCGCCGGCGGAGCCGGGTACATCACCCGGGTCAACCTCGACGCCGATGCGGCACACCGGGTGACCATCCTCGCGACGCAGGATTCGATGGGCAACCAGATCGCGACAATCGACGGCTCCACCTGGGACCCGTTCGCCAAGCGGCTGCTGTTCACGACGGAGAGCGCGGGTGCGCCGACCTATGCCGCCACCCCGGGCTACCCCTCGCAGGTCACCGACATCTCGGGCGCGATCGGCCGCGGCGGTTACGAGGGAATCCAGGACGACTCGAAGGGCAACCTCTGGATCGACGAGGACATCGGCGGTTCGAACAAGACCGGGACCAAGGCCCGCCAGCCGAACAGCTACATATTCCGTTACGTGCCGGCGAAACCGGGCGACCTCGCACACGGCAAGCTGCAGGCGCTCCAGGTCCTGAACGAATCGGGCGAACCGATCACGTTCGCCAGCCAGGAAGCGATCAACAGCCCCGACCAGCTGGCGCTCCACACCTACGGGAGCTCGTTCGAAACCCGCTGGATCACTGTCCACGACACGGCCAAAGAAGGCAACGCGCCGTTCGTCGCCGGCCCGCTGGCGAAGGCGGCCCAGGCGACACCGTTCAAGCGTCCCGAGAACGGGGTCTTCCAGCCGGGAACCGGTTTCAGGAAGTACTTCTTCGACGAGACCGGTGACACCAGCAATGAAAGCGTGGAGAATGAAAACTCAGGCGGCTGGGGGTCGATCTTCGCGTTGACCCAGAGCTCGCCGAGCGCCAACAGCGGCCACCTGAGCATCTTCTACAAAGGAGATGAATCCCACGCCTCGTTCGACAACGTGACCTTCCTCTCGAAGACGCAGATCACGTTTGTGGAAGACGCTGGGGACACCCTTCACTCGCAGCGTAATGCGCTTGACTCCGGCTGGGTCTGGAACGTCGAGAGGGACTACTCGAACGCGAAAAACCAGCCGATCAGGTGGATCGCCGAGGGACGCGATGCCTCGGCGACGCTGGACGCCGACAACGGCGGCTTCGGCTCGAACGAGGGTGACAACGAGCTCACCGGCGTCTACGCCTCCGATGGGGACACGAGCACCGAAGGCATCCTCGGGGCCAAGGACCCGCAGTTGGTCGGCGGCGACTGGCGCTGGTTCTACACCCAGCAGCACGGTGACAATTACACCTACGAAGTGAGAGTCAAGTAGCGCGCAGCTCTCCTTCAAGGCGAGCGGTGACCAGCGGGCCCGGCAGATTGCCGGGCCCGCTGCGCTTCGGGGCTCAGCCCCGGCGCCGCAGGACCGTGAACGAGAGCCGCTTCGGCTCTGACGTGTTGCCGGCGGGGTCGGTTGCGATCAGCGTTGCGCGATAGCGGCCGGGTTTCAGCCGCCTCTTCCCGATCCGGCCCGAGAACCGCTTGCGGTTGGGCCCGGCGCTCCCCGCGGTCGCAAAGGTCCCGACCCCCGCGAACTTCTTGGCGCCCCTGCCCTTCGGCCTGCGCCGTTCAATCCGGATCGTCACCCTGGCCGTCTCGGACAGCGTGTAAATGAAACTCGTCCCGCGCTTGACCCTGCTGGCGACGGGGGTCTCGGCCGGCCCGCGGCTCTTCACGGCCCAGGCCTGGGGCGCGATCCGGGCATTCGTTATCACCGGCGCCGTCGTGTCGGGCGCGGGAGGCGCCACGTCGACGTAGCGCGCAGCCGAGAGGTCGGCTGTTTCGAACAGGCCGAGCTCGCCCCCGACCACGATCCGGTTCCGGCTGTCGGCGGCGACGTCGGCCCAGTTGCCGGTTTCGCCCGGCGGCGCCACGACCCCGTCGTTGCCGAATTCCGGGTCGGGCTCGAGTGCGGGGCCGCCCCCCACTCGTCGCATCCCGGCCAGGGTGGCTCCGGTCCCGACCAGCAGGAAGCGCTGTGCGGCAGGGTCGGGGGAACCGCCGATCCGCTGCAGGCCCGCACCGAGGAGGTTCTGTGTTTTGGGAAGCCGAACCCGTGTGGCCGTCCCCGGGATCTCAGCGCCGGTCGTCGCGTCGAAGGCGTCGACCCCGAAGTCGCGTTCGGTTTTGTTTCCGGGCACGACGTCGATGCTGCCGAACACGTAAAGCGTGTCGCCGACGAGCACCTGGCCGCCGCCGAGGTCGGAGCCGTTGCCGAAGCCTTTGACGACTGCACCGGTTCCGTTGAAGGTCGTTTCGCGTGCGCCGGTCGGCGAGTAGCGGACGATCAGCCATTCCCCATTGGCGCCCGAGGCGACGCCGACGGCGCGCACCGCCCCGGACGGTTCGACCGCGACGTCGCGAAGGTCGTCGAACGTTCCCGCGATCAGGTCGGTGAAGGCGCCGTTGCCGGTGCCGCCGGGGCCGTCGAAGCTCGGGTCCGGGTTCCCGTCGGAGTCCCAGCGCGCGAGGGCGACGCTGAGCCCGGAGGAGCCGACCGCGGTTATCGAGCCGTCGGCGCCGACGGCGATGTCCTCGAGGTTGGCGCCTGACGCTGTGATTTCGGCGGTGACGAATCCGGTGTCGGCCGGGCCGAAGCTTGTGTCGAGTGACCCGTCGGTGTCGTAGCGGGCGATCGTGAACAGCGCGAAGTGCGCCGGGTTGACGGTCATCCCGCCGGCGATGATCTTGCCGGTCCCAGGTTCGATCGCCAACGCCCGTATCTCCTGTCCGAATTCGGCCAGGCCCGGCCCAAACAGCCCCGGCGCTTCTTTCGCGACGCCGTCCTGACCGAACGACCTGTCGACGCTGCCGTCGCTGCGGAAACGGGTGAGGACCCAGCCCCCACTTGGTTCGGTCGGTTCTTTGGCGAGGACGCCGCCGCCGACGAGGACCCGGTCCTGCGAGTCGACGACCATCGCGTTGCCGAACTCGCGCGCTCCCGGCACCGCGGCGCTGACGCTGGCGATCCCGCCGGTGCCGAATGAGGAGTCCGGGACTCCGCCGGCGGCGAGGGACGACGAGGGTGCCGTGGCCGCCACGGCGAGCGCGACCGGGAGGGCGAGTCGCCTCGCACCGGCAACGAGGAAGGCGAGACCCGGCATCGGCCCAAACTAGCATCACCCCGGACCCCCGAGGGCCGCAGCGGAAGGTTCCGAGCTAGCCAGGCCGCACGCCGCCGAAGAGCGCCAGCTCGAGCCACTTCCAGTGGCAATCGACCCGCTCGAAGCCGGCATCCCTCAGCCACTCGAGCTGGTCGCTCAGCGGCGCGAGCTGGTCGGAGGGGTCCTGCCGGCGGATGTCGAACCCGAACGCGCGCTGGCTCAGCTCGTGGAGCTCATCGGAGGGGGATGCTACGCAGTCGAGGTTGTAGAACGCTCCCCCGGGACCGAGCAGGTCGAAGACCTCGCGGCACAGCGAGCGCTTCCGCCCGTCGGGCAGGTGGTGGATCGCCAGGCCTGAGACCACGAGGCCGAACCGGCCCAGCCGATCGGGGAGCGGCTCCATCAGGTCGTGCACCGCGAACTCGATGCGCTCGTCCCCGTCGAATCGCTGCTGCGCCGCCGCGACCATCGCCGGCGAGAGGTCGAGGCCGACCGCCTCGACGCCCGGGCGCGCGGTGGCGATCGCCGCGAGGAGATGGCCTTCGCCGGTGCCCAGATCGAGCACTCGCTGTGCCGGATCGAGGACGAGGTGCTCGACGAGCAGCCTCTCCGCCTCCGACGCGTGGGGCAGCCGCTCCCGGCGCGAGGGCCATTCCTCGACGCGGCCGGTCTCCAGCCACTCGCGCCCGGTCATCGGACCAGGCGCGCGAAGTGGTGCGCGGAGATGACCATCCCGGCGTTCAGATAGAGCCGATGCGCGTCGGCGCGATCGAGGCCCACCCCGGAGTCGAGGTGAAGCTGGTCGCACCCCAGCCGCCGGGCCTCCTCGAGGAGCCACTCGAGAAGCGCCCTCCCGTGGCCTCGGCGCCGGGCCTCGGGCAGGGTCGAGAGGTCGTCGACGTAGAGGTGGTGGCCCCAGGCGATGCTGTGGCCGCTGCGGAATCCGGCCGCCGCCACCGCGCGCTCCTCACCGTCCTCGAAGGCCGCGGCGAGGCGGTAGCCCTGGGGCCGCTGGTCCTCATCTACGATCCGCACGAAGGCGGCCTCGTCGGGGAGGTCTGCGCGCAGCGCCCGCATCGCCTCGAACGCGAGGCCGGTCTCGGGCGGCTGCAACTCGCGGACCACGGCGCGGATCATAAGGTCGCGGATGGCGGGCGCCGCGACCCGTGTCCAGCTGCGGCGGCGGGCCCGGACGCGAATAGACTGGCCGGCCGATGCCGGATGACCTGCCCCAGGTCAGCGCCTTCCGCACCGCGGCCGAGCGCCACGACCTCGAGGCTCTGCTCGCGGCCCTCAGCCCGGATGTCATCATCCGCTCGCCGGTCAGCGCCAGGCTCCGGTTCGAGGGGATCGATCAGGCGCGCGAGCTGTTCCGGATGGTCTTCGCCAAGCTGGAAGAGGTCAACTACTTCGACGAGCTCGGCGACGAGAGCTCGCGGGTCCTCTTCTACCGCGGCCGTCTTGCCGGCTCCGAGATCGAAGAGACGCAGCTGATGCGCCTCGCGCCCGACGGCAGGATTCGCGAGGTCACATTCTTCATCCGCCCGTTCCCGGGCCTCGCCGGCGTCGCCGCCGGACTCGCTCCGGAGCTGGCCCGCGCCCGCGGCCACGGCGCCCTGCGGATCGGGGTGATGGCGATCTTCGGCGCGACGCTGAAGATCGCGATCTCGCTCGCCGACCGGATCGGCGCTCGCCTCCTCGGTTAGCCGCCCGCCCGCGCCTCAACGTGGACTGGATGATTCGGACGCAAATTGCGATACTCGTGACCGTGTCGCTCAGGGAACGCCATCGGGCACCCGCTCAGGGGATGGGCGGGGAAGCCTCGGAGTCCCAGCCCCATTCCCCGCTCGATCCGCCGCCCTGGGTCTCCGGCTCGGCGCTCCTCACCGAGGCCTACTCGCTGGCAGAGGAAGCGCACGGAGCCCAGCGGCGCCCCACCGACGGCCGCCTCTTTCTCGAACACGTGACCGAGGTTGCAGGCCTCCTGCAGGAGGCTGGCTTCGACGACGAGCTGGTCGCGGTCGGCCTCCTCCACGACTCGGTCGAGCGCGGCAGGATCAGCGAGGCGGAGCTGCGGAGCCGGATGCCGGATCAGATCGGGTCGCTGGTGATGACGCTCAGCGAGGACCCGGAGGTCGAGCCATTCGAGCGGCGAAAGGAGGCACTGCGGGCGCAGGTGGCGGCCGCGGGCGGGCGGGCGATCACGGTCTTCGCCGCCGACAAGCTCTCCGACATTCTCGGCCTTCGAAGGGGAATCGAGGCATCGGGCGACCGGATCGAGGAGCGGATGGGGACGACCGTCACCAGCATGGCGTCCCACTACCGCGACTCGGTCGAGATGATCGCCTCGGTGCGACCCGGCTCGGCGTTCCTACCCGCGCTTCGGCTCGAGCTCGGCCATCTTCAGGAAGCCGGCTAGGCCGGCTGGCCGAACTCGATCACGCTGCGGATGCCATCCTGGGCCTCCATCAGCTCGAAGCCTCGGTTGACCTCGTCGAGCGAGATCCGGTGTGAGATGAACGGCTCGACGTCGATCTCGCCGGCCAGGTAGCGGTCGATCAGGGCCGGGACCTGGTCGCGCCCCTTGACCCCGCCGAACGAGGAGCCGGCGACCCGCCGGCCGGTGATCAGGAAGCGGGGCACTATGTCGAGGGTCTCGCCTTTGCCGGCGACGCCGGCGACGGTGCACTGGCCCCAGGCCATCCGCGCCGCCTCGACCGCCTGGCGCATCACCGCGACGTTCCCGGTCGCCTCGAAGGTGTAATCGGCGCCGAACCCGTCGGTCATCTCGAGGATCTCCTCGACGGCGCCGTCGCCGCCGACGATCAGATCGGTCGCTCCCTGGCCGCGGGCGAGCTCGAGTCGGTCGTCGGAGAGATCGACGCAGACGACCCGCTCGGCGCCCTGGAGGCGGCATCCGGCGACCGCGCCGAGGCCGACCATGCCGGCGCCGAAGACGACGCAGGTGGTCCCCTCCTGCACCTTGGCGGTGTTGATCGCCGCCCCGAGGCCGGTCGAGAGGCCGCAGGCGAAGAGGCAGGCGTGCTCGAAGGGCGCCTCCGGGCTCACCTTCGCCAGGGCGATCTCCGGCATCACCGTGCACTCGGCGAAGGTCGAGCAGCCCATGAAGTGCCGGATGTCCTCGCCGTCGCGGGAAATCCGCGTCGTCCCGTCGGGGAGGTGACCCTTGTTCTGCTCCTCGCGGATCGCCAGGCATAGGTTCGTGCGGGGGTCGAGGCAGTGGATGCACTCCCGGCACTGCGGCGAGAAGAGGGTGACGACGTGGTCGCCGGGTGCGAGCGAGGAGACGTCGGGGCCTACCTGCTCGACGACCCCTGCCCCCTCGTGGCCGAGCACGGTCGGGGCGTACCCCGAGGGGTCGGCTCCCGAGGCCGTGTAGAGGTCGGTGTGGCAGACGCCGCAGGCCGCGAGCCGGACCAGCACCTCGCCCGCCTGCGGCTCGGCGATGTCGACCTCCTGGACCGCGAGGGGCTCCCCGAACTCCTCGAGGACGGCGGCGCGCATCTTCATCGTCGGCCGCCCACCCGGATCACTCGCTGGTGAACTTCGCGGCTTCCTCGGAGCCGCCGGTCGCGTCGCCCTCGCTGTAGGAGTGCGCCCCGGCCCCGGCGAGCTTGCCGCCTTCGACGATCAGATATTCCTCGCGGATCGGGCGCCCGTCGAGGAAGCACTCGAGGATCTCGCGCGTCCCCGCCGCATAGCGCGCCTGGGCGGAGAGGCTGGTCCCGGAGATGTGCGGGGTCATCCCGTGGTGGGGCATCGAACGCCAGGGATGGTCGCGCGGGGGCGGCTGAGGGAACCAGACGTCGCCCGCGTATCCCGCCAGCTGGCCGCTCTCGCAGGCGGCGGCGACCGCGTCGCGGTCGCAGATCTTGCCGCGGGCGGTGTTAATCAGATAGGCGCCGCGTTTCATCCGCCCGAGCATCTCGGCGTCGAACAGGTTCTCCGTTTCGGGGTGGAGCGGCGCGTTGATCGTCACCACGTCGCAGGCTTCGACCAGGGCCTCGACGGTGGGGTGGAAGGTCGCCCCTAGCTCGGCCTCGACGTCCTCGGGGAGTCGGTGGCGCTCGGTGTAGTGGAGGCCGACCTCGAACGGCGCCAATCGCCGCAGGACGGCCGAGCCGATCCGGCCGGCGGCGACGGTCCCGACCTGCATCCCCTCGAGGTCGTAGGACCGCGACGCGCAGTCGGCGATGTTCCAGCCGCCCTCGATCACCCAGCCGTAGGAGGGGATGTAGTTGCGGACCAGGGCCAGGATCATCATCACGACGTGCTCGGCGACGCTGATGCTGTTCGAGTAGGTGACCTCGGCAACCGTCACACCGTGCTCGATCGCGGCCTGGAGGTCGACGTGGTCGGAGCCGATTCCCGCCGTGAGCGCCAGCTTCAGGTTCGGCGCCTTGGCGATCCGCTCGGCGGTCAGATAGGCCGGCCAGAAGGGCTGCGAGATGACGACGTCCGCGTCGGGCAGCGCGCGCTCGAATACGGAATCCGGGCCGTCCTTGTCCGAGGTGACCGTGAGCGTGTGGCCTCCGGCCTCGAGGAACTCGCGCAGGCCGAGCTCGCCCGAGACGCTCCCCAACAGCTCCCCCGGGGTGAACCCGATCGCCTCGGGGGTCGGCGTGGTCTGCCCGTCGTGGTAGCGCTCGATCGTCGGCACGCCGTCGCGGGCGTAGGCGGGCGGGTACCCGTCGACCGGATCGTCATAGAGGACACAGAGCACGTTCGCCATCGTCAGCGCACCCATCCTCTCGCAGGACTGGACGCGAGGTCAAGCCAGAGTGGCGCCGACGCCCGCCCCTGGGCCTTGCGTCCAAATCATTAAAGGGATTTGGACGCCTGCCGAAAAATCAGTACCGTCACGCCCGCCCAAAACCCATGGCCATCCCCCAGTCGACAGCGAGCGCGAAGAAGCCGAAAGGACGGCACCGCAAGCATCGGCGGCACGTCTGGAAGGACAAGCACTACCGCTGGGTCGAAACCCCGGATGGCGACTGGCGGGTCCAGGGCTACATCGTCCGCCACAAACACAAGCCCCCACGCAACCACTACCGCGGGCCGGGCAGGAAACCGCCGAAACGGTCCCGCAACGTCGCCCCGATCGCGGTCAACGCCGATCCGCGCCCGGCCGGCGCCTATCAGGGCCCGTTCGGCCGCGATCAGGCCGTCCGCCTGCTCAACCGGGCCGGCTTCGGCGCCGTGCCCGGCCAGGCGGAGCAGCTGGCATCGCTGGGCCTCGTCGGCGCTGTCCAGTCGCTGACCCGACCGAGCGGCTCGGCGACGTTGAGCGGGCCGGCCCCGGTCGACGACCAGGGCGAACCGATCGCCCCGGCCGACGCCTGGGGGCACGACCACCTCTGGTGGCTCGACCGGATGGTCCGGACGAACCAGCCGCTGGTCGAGCGGATGGCCCTCGTCCTCCACGACTGGTTCGCGACCTCCAACGCGAACGTCTCGACCGCCCAGCAGATGATCGACCAGTCGAACCTCTTCCGCTCGGCCTGCTTCGGGTCGTTCCTCGACCTCTTCATGGGCGTCACGGTCGACCCGGCGATGCTGCAGTGGCTGAACGGCAACGAAAACCACAAGCAGGCCCCGAACGAGAACTACGGCCGCGAGATGATGGAGCTGTTCTCACTCGGCGCCGACCGCGGCGCCTACACCGAGAACGACATCCGCGAACAGGCGCGGGCGCTGACCGGTTGGCGAAACGACTACGGGGAACTCGGCGCCTACAACTTCCGCTTCGACCCGAAACGCCACGACGAAGGCACGAAGACGGTCTTCAACCGCAGCGGCAACTGGGAATGGCGCGACGCCTGCCGCCTCTGCGTCGAGCACCCGCTCCACCCCTCGTTCTTCGTCGAGAAGCTCTGGAGCTACTTCGTCCCGCAGCCGCCCTCCGACTCGGTCAGGGACAGCCTGATCAACACCTACCGCGGCTCGGATTGGGGGATTCGCCCGGTGCTCGAGGAAATCCTGGTGAGCCCCGACCTCTACGAGGGGGGCCCGATGGTGAAACCGCCCGTCGTCCACCTCGCCGGAATGCTCCGCTCGCTGCACCGCGGAATCGACACCGAGGCCTGGACATGGCTCTGTGACCAGGCCGGGCAGCTCCTGTTCTGGCCGCCGAACGTCTCCGGCTGGGACGACACGCGCTGGCTCGACACCTCGCGCTTGCGCGCGCGCTGGAACATCGTCGACTACGCCCTCGACGGCACCTCGGTCGACGCCTGGGGCAGCGACTACAGCGAAACCGAGACCCCCGACGAAGCGCTGGCGAGGGCGCTGGCGTCCTGGGGCGGGCCGAGCCTCCGCGACGAACACCGCGCCGAGCTCCTCGACTTCGGCCGGCGAGTCGAGTCGTCGGTGGCCGCCCCGTGGCAGCAGGGCCCCTACCGGGCGATGCGCCAGAACGCCCTGCTGCAGCTGATCGGCATCAGCCCCGACCTGATCCTGCAATGAGGAGCCGCTGAGATGCACAACTGCTGCAACAACTACACCCGATCCCAGGTCCTGCGCTCGGCTGCCGCCGAGGCGGGGAAGGGCCTGCCGGCGATCGAGCCGGGGATGCCGGCGCCGGCCGGGACCGGGCTCTCGCGGCGGAGCTTCCTCTCCTGGAGCGCCGGGCTCGCCCTCTCCGTCTACGGCGCCTCGAAGATCCCGATCGCGGCCTTCGAAGAGGGGATCGCGCAGGCGGCCCAGAGCGACAAGATCCTCGTCTCGGTCTTCTTCGACGGCGGCATCGACGCGCTCAGCGTCCTCGCCCCCGTCGGCGACCCGCGCTACGCGCAGCTGCGGCCGAACCTCGCGCTCTCACCCGAAGCGGGTACCGAATTCACCGAGGACAACCGGCTCCGCTGGCACCCCGCGGCGGATGGGCTCGCGACCCTCCACGGCGAGGGCAAGGTCAGCGTCTTCCCGGCGATCGGGTACGAACACCCCGACCAGTCTCACTTCACCTCGCGCCACTACTACGAGATCGGCGAGCTCGACGTCGGCTACCACACCGGTTGGCTCGGGCGTTACCTCGACCTCGTCGGCGCCGACGACAATCCCCTCCAGGGCCTCTCGATGGACGGCCGCCTCTCGCCGATGCTCGCGACCTCCGACAAGCCGGTCGCCGCGATCGACAGCGTCGACGGCTACGACCTCTGGTCGCCGGTCAGCCAGCCGGTCTCCGACGAGATGTTCAAGAGCTTCGCCAGGTTCGGATCGCTGCCGGTCGACTCGCCCGGACTCGGCCAGGTGCGGCGGGCGACGACCCAGACCGAGAAGCTGCGCCAGGACCTCGGCGGGGTCGGCGAATTCACCAGCCCCGTGAGCTACCCGGAAACCGGCTTCGCCCACATGCTCGCCGGCCTCGCCGCCTACATCGGGTTCGGGCTGCCGCTCCAGGTGGTGACGATCAGCGCCCCCGGCGGCTACGACACCCACGCCGACCAGGCCACCGACCTCGACCGCAACCTGCGCGAGACCAGCGAAGGGCTGCTCGCGTTCCAGCGCGACCTCGAGGCCCGCGGACTCGCCGATCGCGTCCTGGTCGAGATGTGGAGCGAGTTCGGACGGCGGCCCGAGGAGAACGGCTCGGCGGGCACGGACCACGGCGCCGCCGGCTGCGCCTTCGTCATCGGGTCGAAAGCGAAGGGCGAGATGGTCGGCGAATTCCCGGGCCTGGCAACGCTCGACCCGCAGGAAAACCTGAGGTCGACGAGCGACTTCCGTGCGATGTACTGCTCGCTGCTGGAGCAGTGGCTCGGCCAGGACGCCGGGCCGATCATCCCCGGCGCCTCCGGGTTCGCTCGGCCGGCGCTGGTGAAGCCGTGAGGAGGGCTGCGGCCGCCGTCTGCGCGCTGGCGCTGGCCGCCCTCCTCGTCGCGCCGGCCCTCGGCGCCGCCGGTCGCGACGCTGCCTCGACATCCTCCGGCTGCGACTGGAAGCGGCACACCAAGCGCGTCGTCAGGCACGTGCGGCGCCACGGGAAGGTGCGGCGGGTCGTGCGGTTCAGGCACTGGTGGTCATGCCGCCGCACCCCGACCCCCGGGCAGGTGGCGGGTGGCGACCAGACGGCGCCGGGGTCCGGGCAGCAGACGACCGAAGAAGGGCCGACCGCAGCCCGCCTCGAGGTCAAGGCCTCCGAGTACAAATTCGTCCTCTCCCGCCCCAGCGTCAGCGCCGGGGAACTGGTCGTCGAGCTTGACAACCAGGGCGAAGACCCCCACAACCTCAACCTCCAGCTCGCCGACGGGCAGGGGCCGGAACTGCACCTCGGCGAAGTCGGCTCGCAGAAACGGTCCACCGCCCGGTTCACCCTGCCGGCCGGCACCTACCGGCTCTGGTGCAGCCTGCCCGGACACGAAGAACTCGGGATGAAGGCGACGCTCTCGGTCGCGGCCCCCTGAGCGCGCCGATCCGCTCGGGGTGTCAGTGGCGGATGCCGGCCTCGCAGGTCTCTGAGCGCCCCCAGCCCGGCATCCCGTCGCAGTGGTCGTAGCCCTCGCCGCCGTACAGCCGGTCCGGGCTCGGCCCGCCGAAGAGGCGGTCGTCTCCGCCTTCGCCGTGGCAGCCATCTTCGCCGGCGCCCATCCTGCAGACGTCGCGTCCCGGACCTCCCCAGCAGCCGTCGCTGCCGGCACCGGTCTGGCAGTAGTCGTTGCCGGGCCCGCCGACGCAGTCGCTGTTCTGATTGCCGGTGATGCAGATGTCCCGCGACGGCCCGCCGACGCAGCGGTTGCGTCGCGTCCCTTCCGAGTAACAGGTGTCGGGCTCGCCGTTGCCGATGAACTTGTCCGAGCCGGCGCCGAGATGGGCGGTCAGCGGGACCGGGAGCCGGTTCAGGACCCGGACGAGGTCACCGGAGGGGCCCATCCGGACGACGATCGAGCCGACGTTCCGGAGCGGACAGGAGGCGGCCATCCGGTAGCGGGTGAAGTGGCAGCCGCGGGGATGGGAGCGCGACATCAGCCCCTCGACCACGAGCCTCTTGCCCTTCGCCTGGAGTTCGAGGGTCGAGCCGGCGTGGGCGCCGTGGATGACGATCTGGCCCTCCGGCGTCGCGGTGCCGGCGCCGAAGGCCAGGACGACCGCCAGCGCGCACGCCGATGCCCCGGCGCCCGCCCGCACTCGGTTTTTGGTCCCCGACAAGCCCATACCAAGAACTATGTAGAAGACTATTCGACCCGGCGGTCGCCCCACGCCGCTGAAAGCCGACGCCCTGACCCCGACCGGGAGTGACAATAGCGCTCCGGGACACCCGTCGGCCCTGTTGGAGACACGCTTTCGTACTCCTCATTTAGGCCAGATTGCAGGGAAGTTTCGTTCTGCGACCTCAAATTGGACGTATTGGTTGCATTTGGAGACTTGATCCTCTAGGCGAGCGCCGCTCGCCCGGGAGGCGGGCAGGGAAATGCATCTACAGGGGCTCTCGCGCCGGTTCCATTCGGTGCCGGAGAGTGCGTCCATGACGACCATGGTTGTGCCCGTAGAACCTCTGTGATTGCCCAGTAGGTTGCCCATCGACCCCGCCCACCAATCCCACGCTGGGGAAAACTTGGCCATATGCGGGGCTTTATCCAGAGCCGACGCCCGGACTTGAACCGGGGACCCCTTCATTACGAGTGAAGTGCTCTACCAACTGAGCTACGCCGGCGGGATGGCACATTCTATGAGCGATCGGGCCGCGGTTCCGTCGCGGCCGGACGCGAGCATGCGCGGTGTGAGCCGCACGCGTCAGCCGATGCGCAGGGAGGACAACGAGGTCGAGTTCTCGCGGATCGTCGCCTTCAGCGACGGCGTCTTCGCGATCGCGATCACCCTGCTGGTGCTGAACCTCAGGGTCAAATCGGGATTGCCGGGTGACCGGCTATGGCATGCGATCTGGGACCAGCGCGAAAACTTCATCGCCTTCGCGATCAGCTTCGCGGTGATCGGGCGTTTCTGGGTCATCCACCATCGCTTCTTCGGCGAGGTCAGGGCGTTCGACGCGCGCCTGATCGCCCTCAACATCCTCTATCTGGCCTTCATCGTCCTGATCCCGTTCAGCAGCCAGCTGCTGGGCGAGTACGGAGGGGAGGCGGCGGCCGTCGTCGTCTATGCGGTCAACCTTGCCGCCTGCGTCCTGGTCGGGTTCCGGATGAACGTCTACGCGCGTGGCGCCGGGTTGACGACAATCGACGACACGACCCACCGCGAGAACTCGTTCCGCGCCCTCTTCATCGCGTCGGTGTTCCTGCTCTCGATCCCGCTCGCGTTCGTCGCGCCCAGCATCGCGCCGCTCCTCTGGCTCACGCTTTTCCTGGACCCGGCGTCGCGCCTGGCGGCTCGCGCCGCGAGCTAGCTCTTGTCGGGGTTGGCCGCCTGGGCCACTAGGGTCATTGGGCCAACCTCGACGCGTGCCAATGCGACTCCGAATCTGCTTCAGCGCCGTAGCTCTCTTCGCGCTTCTCAGCATGCCGGCGGCAGCGTCCACTCGACCGCCGATGAAAACGGAACGGCTCGCCTTCTGGCCCCAGCGTGTCGCCGATACGCGCGCCTGGTCGCGGTTCATGTACGGCACTGCCGAATTTCGACCCCGACTGATCGTCGAGCACTGGACGGGCAGCACGACGCAGGCTGCGGCGGTCGCCTATTGGAACACCGGCCCCGAAGCCACCTGGGTCCACTTCATCATCGATCCGCAGGGGCGCATCACGCAGCTCGCCCCCCTCGACGATCTCGCCAAGCAGGCATTCGGCGTCTCGCCGTGGGCAATCGGGGTTGAGCACGTCGGTCGGACCGACTCCGAAGTGATGCGCGATTCTCGGATGCGACGCGCTTCCTACCGGTTGACGTGCTGGCTCCGGCACCGCCTGCAGATCCCCCTGCAGGGCGTGATCGGTCATGGCGAGGTGACCTCAAACCAGCTTTTCACCTTCACTCCGGCAGGCTGGCGATGGATTGAGGAAACCGGCTACGAATTCCACACGGACTTCTCCCACCGCACGATGGTCGAGTACCGCGATCGCCTGGGAACGATCTGCTAACTCAACCTCGTTCGACGACGAAGGCGATCGACCGCGCCGGCTGGGCGCAGGTGACCGCCAGCCCGCGGCCCGCGGTGGTGGTCAGGCACCGGAACCCTTCAACCGAGCATGCCGACCTCGACTGACCGGCCGCCGGCCGGCACTTGGGGTTCGAGCGCCAGACGGCGGCGATGCTCGCGCCCTTCGCGCAGGCGACGTTGGTCACCCGCAGCAGCAGGATTTCCTGGCCCGCGTTGCGGCAGGCGCGCGAGGTCACCCCGGTCGGGGCTTCGGGCGCGGTGCTCGTGCCCGCCGGGGCCGTTTCGGCTCCGGAGGTCGTCCCGCTCGACCCGCCCGAGCCGCACCCCGCGACAAGCAGGACGGCGAGGAGCGCCAGCGGCAGAATTCGGGCGATCGGTCTCATCCGGAGCCGACCAACTTACCGGCGCGGGCGAAGACGGCGTCGAGCATCGGCTCGGTCAGCTTCCCGGTGAAGGTGTTCTGCTGGCTCGGGTGGTAGCAGCCGAGGAGGGACCAGTCGGCGACCAGCGCCTCCGCCGCGTGGCCGAACCGGGGCTTCGGCCGCGGGACCTCGGCGCCCAGCTCGCGCAGCGCCCGCAGCACCCCGTCCCAGGCGAAGGAGCCGAGCGCGACGATCGTTTGGCAGCGATCGAGCAGCTCGAGCTCACGCGCGAGGTAGGGCAGGCATCTGTCCCGCTCGGCCGGGGTCGGGCGGTTGGCGGGCGGCGCGCAGCGGACGACGGCGGTGATGTAGGCGCCTTCGAGGCGGAGCCCGTCGCCGCGACCGGCCGAGGTGGGCTGGTTGGCGTACCCGGCCCGGTGCAGCGCTGCGTAGAGCCAGTCTCCCGAGCGATCCCCGGTGAACATCCGACCGGTGCGGTTGGCGCCGTGCGCGGCCGGGGCGAGGCCGACGATCGCGAGCCGGGCCCGCGGGTCGCCGAAGCCCGCCACCGGTCGCCCCCAATATGCCTCGCCGCGGAACCGGCGCGGCGGGTCGGCGGCAGCCTCCTCGCGCCAGGCGACCAGCCGCGGGCAGCGGCGGCAGGCGTGAATCTTCGCCTCGAGGGCCTCGTCGAGCATGCGACAGCTTAGGCTTGCGGCTCGCATGGGCCGGGCCGCCGTCGCACTGCTCCTCGTCGTTCTCGTTGCCGCAGCGGGCTGTGGCAAGCCGGGGCACGGCGCGGAAACCGACTCCGAGAAAGGGTCGGACGCCGAAATCGTCAACGCCGCGCTCGGCCAGGAGCTGACCGCGCTCGAGGTCTACACCGAAGGGATGCCGAGGATCGAGCCGCCGTTCGTGCCCGCCGCTCGCCGCCTGCGCGCCCAGGAGCAGGAATACGTGAGCGCGATCGCGAAGGCCATTCGCGGCCTCGGCGGGAAGGCGACCGCCACCGCATCCGAACTCGACCTCGACGAACTCCACAACCAGGGCGATGTGCTGACACTGGCCTACGAACTCGAGAGCGCGGCGCTCGCGTCGGACATCGAAGCGGCGCCGCGTCTCTATTCCGATGCGCCGCGGACCCTCGCCGCCTCGCTCGCCGCCGGCCACTCCCAGCACTTGGTCGTCCTCCGCCAGGGCCTCGGCCAGTCGGTCGCGGAATCCTTCCCCAGGGCCTTCGACGGCGGCCAAGTGCCGCCACCGGGTGGCGAAACGCCGCCCGGTGAAGGATGATCTCGCCGTGACCGGGCCCCTCTATGCGATCGGGCGATTCTGCTCTCGCCACCACTGGCCGACCATCGCAGTCTGGCTCGTGCTCGCGATCGCCCTCGTCGTGATCGGCCAGCAGTCCGAAACCAGGACAAACGAAAACCTCACCCTGCCCGGAACCGACTCGACCGCGGCGACCGAACTGCTCGAAGACAACCTTCCCCAGCAGGCCTACGGCAACAACCCGCTGGTGATCAAGTCGACCGAAGGGAAGCTGACCGAGCCGGCAAACAGCGCCGCGGTCGAGCAGACCGTGAAGCGGCTGGAAGGGATGCACGACGTCATCTCGGCGATCGATCCGCTGAGCCCGCAGGGCGCCCCGTTCCTCAGCAAGGACAAACAGATCGGGTACATCCCGGTCGTCCTCAGAGTCGGTCCCGGCGAACTGACCGCGGCCCAGGCCGAAGGCGTCCTCGACGCCGGCGAGCCGGCAGAAGCGGCCGGGCTCGAGGTCTCGGTCGGCGGCTACGTCGGCCAGCAGCTCTCGAAACCGTCGACCGAGGTCAGCGAGGCGATCGGGCTGACGGCAGCGGTGATCATCCTCCTGCTCGCCTTCGGCACCGCGACGGCGATGATGTTGCCGATCTTCTCGGCCGTCATCGGCCTCGCCTGCGCCCTCTCGATCATGCGACTGCTCGAGAGCGTCGTCCAGATGCCGAGCGTCGCCGCGACCCTGGCGACGATGATCGGCCTCGGTGTCGGGATCGACTACGCGCTCTTCATCGTCACCCGCCACAAACTCCAGCTGCGCGACGGGATGGAGCTTCGCGAGTCGATCGCACGGGCGACAGCGACCGCCGGGGGGGCGGTTGTCTTCGCCGGCTTCACGGTGGTGATCGCCCTCTGCTCGCTCGCGTTCGCCGGCATCCCGCTGGTCAGCACGCTCGGGTTTACGGCGGCGATCGCGGTCCTCACCGCGGTGGCGGCGGCGACCACGCTGCTGCCGGCGATGCTCGGCGCGCTCGGCCCTCGGATCAACTCGCTGCGGGTCAGCTTCGGGCGGACTCACCCCGACGACCGCAAACCGCATGGCTGGCGGCGCTGGGCAGAACGGGTCTCGGAGCGGCCATGGCCGGCGGCGATCGCCGCGACCACGGTCCTGCTGGTCCTTGCGATCCCGCTCCTCAGCCTCAACCTCGGCCAGAACGACATCAGCGCCCTGCCGAAGGAAACGACCTCCCGCCAGGCCTACGAACACCTGACGGAGGGTTTCGGCCCCGGCTACTACGGCCCGCTTCTGATCGCCTCCGAATTCAGCTCTCCCGCCGAAGCCAAGAAACTCACCCCGGCCCTGCAGGAAGCGGTCGACGGGACCGGCGACATCGCCGCGGTCAGCGAAGCGAGCTTCGACAAGCAGGGGACCGTCTCGGTCTTCTCGGCGATCGCGAAATCGGCGCCCTGGGAGAACGAGACCGTCGATCTCGTCGGCGAACTGCGCTCGACCACGATTCCCGCCGCGCTGGCCGGCAGCAAGGCCAACGCCTTCGTCGGCGGGCAGACCGCCGGCTTCATCGACCTCGCGACCCAAATCTCGGACAAGCTGCCCCTGATGATCGCGATCGTCGTCGCGCTCAGCTTCATAGTCCTGCTGATCGCATTCCGGTCGCTGCTGGTTCCGGCGAAGGCGGCGATCATGAACCTGCTCTCGGTCGCCGCCTCCTACGGCGTCCTGACGGCGGTCTTCCAGAAGGGCTGGGGCGCCTCGCTGATCGGCCTCGATCACGCGATACCGATCGTCAGCTTCGTGCCGCTGCTCATGTTCGCGATCCTCTTCGGGCTCTCGATGGACTACGAGGTGTTCCTCCTGACCCAGATACGTGAGCACTACAAGGCGACCAACGACGCCAAGCGGGCCGTGGTCGAAGGGCTTGCCAATACCGGCCGGGTGATCACCTCTGCGGCGGCGATCATGGTCTGCGTGTTCACAAGCTTCGTCCTCAACGGCAATCCGCTGGTGAAGGAGTTCGGGGTCGGCCTCGCGGTCGCGATCGCGATCGACGCGACGATCGTGCGTTGCCTGCTCGTCCCGGCGGTGATGGTGCTGATGGGCCGGCGGGCCTGGTGGCTGCCGGCCTGGATGGACCGGCTGATCCCCCATGTCAGCATCGAGGGGGAGGAATACTTCGCCGAGCGCGAAGCCGCCGAGGCCGCGCCGGCCGACTGACCCCTGACCGATGTTCCCGCTCAACCTTCCCAACGCGCTGACCCTGCTGCGGATCCTCGCCGTGCCGGTGGTGGTGGTCGCGCTTCTGGGCGAGACCCCGAACGGCGACGCGCTCGCCGCCGGGGTCTTCGCGCTCGCCGCCCTGACCGACGGGCTCGACGGCTACTTCGCCCGCTCGCGCGACGCGGTCACGACCTTCGGCAAGCTGATGGACCCGATCGCCGACAAGCTCCTGATCGCAGCCGCGCTGGTCTCACTGGTCTCGCTCGACCGCCTCGCCGCCTGGGTCGCGATGGTGATCATCGCCCGCGAGTTCGCGGTGACGGTGATGCGCGCGATCGCGGTCGAGCGCGGCATCGTCATCTCCGCAAGCTGGCTCGGCAAGCTCAAGACCGTGCTCCAGATCGCCGCCGTCTTCGCCCTGATCGCCTCCAACCCGGCGCCGGCCTGGGTCGACGTCCTCGTCTATCTGGCGGTCGCGGCAACCCTGATCAGCGGCGCCGACTACTTCTTCGACCTGCGCCGGCGGCTCAGGTCGCCGGCGCCTCCAGCCACTCGCGCCTAGTCAGGTGGCGGCGCTGGTGCTCGCCGCCCTCCAGCTCGTCCCGCAGGTCGCCCAGCTTGCCGTAGCGCTCGGCGACCACGTTGTGGCGGTGGATCGTCTCGAGGTTCTCCTGGCGCGCCATCACGAATGCCTCGCCGGGTAGGTCCGGGTAGCCCTCGACGACCTGGCGCAGCATCTCCCGCACGCAGTCCTCGACGAAGCGAGGATTGGCGTGGGCCTTCTCCACGACCGAGAGCTCGTCGGGTCGCTTCATCAGCTCGTAGATCTCCGAGCTCATCGACGTCTCGACGATCCGCAGCAGCTCCGGGGCGTCGATCCAGCTCGGCCCGCCCTCGGGGCAGCCGATGTGGAGCGTGCCGATCCCGCGCTGGTTGTGGGTGGCGATCGGTACCGCGTCGATCGCGGCCTCGATCTGATCGGGGTCGAAGCCGCTCTCTGCGAGCCGTTCGCGGGCGACACCGGCGACCATCTCCTGCGCGCACGGGCACGCGGTCATGCCCTGGGCCTGGACCCCGGTCAGCGTCCGCGTCCCCCGCAGCGACGCCACCGCGGTCCCGAACAGCGAGTAGATCTCCTGGGTCTGGATCCCGCTCTTCGGGGTGGTCACCGTCTGCGGGTAGCGCGCCATGACCGACACCTCTGCCCGCAGCCCGCCCTGGCGCTCGCGCACGTTATGGGCGATGTGGGCCGCGAGGACCTCGGCGCGGAACGCCTCGCCGAGCACGACCTCGTCGATCGCCTCGGCGACGATTTCCTCGAACCGGGACATGTGCACGCCGGCCTGGCACGGGTTGAGGTCGACGAAGCACTCGAAGTCGGCGTGGTAGAGGTTCTCGGCGCCGTCGGTCTGGACCCGGATCACCTTCTCGACGCCGGTGACGCCGACCCGCGAGAGGCTGACCATCGTCTCCGGGGTCCCGGCCTGGACGTCGGTGGCGGTGGGCGTGACGGTGGTCGGGCGGCTTGCCATCACAACCTTTCGCGCTTCGCTCGCTGCGCGAAGTTCCAGAGATGGACGCTTGCTCGCTCCGCACTCATCGACCTCAAGGTTAGAGGGCGGGGGAGGCCGGTGGTCGGGGCGTTTCTCCCTATACTTCGGTCTGGCCGGAGCGTTGGGGCCGGCTCCCGGAGAGGGAGATGTTGCACCGGAGGCATTGAGATCGAGTCGTTGGAACCCGTCCCGGAGGGACTGGAGCAGGATTCGGGTGCGCTGCCGTTCGCAGACCAGGAGGAGCTGCGGGGCCTGATCGTCCTCGGCCGGGAACGCGGATATCTCACCTTCGAGCAGATCGCCTCGACCCTCGAGGAGGTCGAGGTCACAAAGGAGCAGGTCAGCGGCCTCCATGCCCACCTCGTCGAGAACGGGGTCGAGGTGATCTCCGAAGACGGCGTCAGCGCCTACAAAGAGCAGCGCGAAGAGGCGGCGAACGGGCAGCCGAAGAAACCGGAGCTCGATCTGACGATCGAACCGAGCCTCGATTCGCTCCGGCTCTACCTGCGCTCGATCGGAAAAGTCGACCTCCTGACCGCGGCGCAGGAGGTCGAGCTGGCGAAGCGGATCGAGCGCGGCGACATGCTCGCCAAGCGGCAGATGGTCGAGGCCAACCTGCGCCTCGTCGTCTCGATCGCGAAAGGCTACCTCGGCCGTGGGTTGAGCTTTCTCGACCTGATCCAGGAGGGCTCGCTGGGGCTGATCCGGGCGGTCGAGAAGTTCGACTATCGCCGCGGCTACAAGTTCTCGACCTACGCGACCTGGTGGATCCGCCAGGCGGTGACGCGGGCGATCGCCGACAAGGCGCGGACGATCAGGATCCCGGTCCACATGGTCGAGAAGCTGAACCGCGTCGCCCATGTCGAGCGCCAGCTCGTCCAGCGGCTCGGGCGCGAGCCGGAGGCGGCCGAGATCGCCGCCGAGCTGCGCTGGCCGATCGGCGACGTTCGCGAGATCCTGCGCGTCGCCCAGCTACCGGTCTCGCTCGAGAAACCGGTCGGCGACGAGGACGAGTCCGAGCTCGGCGACTTCGTCGCCGACGAAGCGGTCGCCGAGCCGTTCGAGGAGGCGAGCGAACACCTCCAGAAGGAGGGGGTGCGGAAGGCGCTCGACGCGCTGCCCGAGCGCGAGCGCCAGGTGATCGAGCTCCGCTACGGGCTCTCCGGGCTCGAACCGCTGACCCTCGAGGAGGTCGGCCGGACCTTCGGCGTCACCCGCGAGCGGGTGCGCCAGATCGAGAACAGCACCCTGAAAAAGCTGCAGCGCCTGCCCGAGGCGCAGATGCTGCGCGAGACGGGCTGACCACCGCAGGGACCTCTTGGCACTGCGCCCTCGTATAGGGGGTGTGAACACAGCGAGGGCATGGACGCTTGCCGTGGCGATCGCGGCGCTGGGCGCGGTGACTGCGCCCGCCGGGGCGCTCGCGGACGGGTTGCCCCCGACTCGCGAAGCCGAAGCCGAGCCGGGGATAAGCGTCACCGGCGTCGGGTTCGCCAGGTCGAGATCGGCCGCGACTGTTGCCTCGAACCCCGTCGCCGTCGCCCGCGCCGTCCGCAACGCCCGCGCCCGCGCCGGGGCCGTCGCCGGGGCCCTTGGCATCGGCGTCGGCGAGGTCGAGGAAGTCGAGCTCCGCGGGCCCGGCCAGTTCGGGGAACGCCGCCCATCGAGCATCGCTGCCGCGGCGGCGACGGTGCGGTTCGCGATCCTCGGCGGGGCATCGGACGCCGGGTCCTCGCGCAATGTCGAGGCCAACGGGGCCGCGTTCGCCCCGGTGAGGCCGAGGGACGCCGATCGCAGCCGCTCGATCAAGCGGGCGGTGCTCGCCGCCCGCCGAGAGGTGACCCCCGAGGCCGCGGCGGTCGCGCGCCGCAACGCCGGCGCGGCGGCCCGCTCCGCAGGGCTCCGGCTCGCTGGGGTCGTGTCGGTCGCGGAAGCGCCCGCCCCCTACTACGGGCCCTCAGGGACGTTCTATGACTCCGCGCTCGGGTCGTTCGGCCCCGGTCGGTTCTGCGGCGTCTACCACCACCCGATCATCCGAGCCGACCCCAACACCGGGCTGCCGCGGGTGGTGCGGCGAGTCTCCCGTCGCGGGTGCACCTTCCAGACCACCTACAGCGCCCACCTCGAAGTCGCGTACCTGGCGCAGGCCGGCTGACCCGGCCTAGCCCGGGTCGAGGACGAAGACCGCGATGTCGCGATCGAGCTTCTCGGCGTATTCGTCGAAGCCCGAGTACTGGACGTTGTGCTTGCGCCAGAGGTCGGCGCGCTCCTCGCCCTCGGCGACCCTGGCCCGCACCTGCCGCTTTCTGCTGCCGATCTCGACCTCGGCGTCGGGGTTCGCCTTCAGGTTCAGCGACCAGGCCGGCGGCGCCGCGTTGCCGGCATTGGTATTGATGACGACGAACCTGCCCTCGTCCTCGAGATAGACGACCGGGCAGGTGCGGAGCTGGCCCGATTTGCGGCCGGTGGTCGTCAGCAGCAGCACCGGCGCCCTGCCTACCTTGCCCCCGAGGCGCCCGCCCGAGAGCCGGTAGAGGGGGGTGTTGAGCTTCCCCGCCCAGCGCAGCCCGGTCGCTCCGAGCGACATCGAGAGGCGCGAGTAGAAGCGGTCGCTGGGCACGGCGGCGAGTATCTCAGACCCGGGCGCAGTCTCTAGAATCGCTGCGTCCCTGGGGGAGTGCCCGAGTGGTTAAAGGGGATTGGCTGTAAACCAATTGGCTCTGCCTACACAGGTTCGAATCCTGTCTCCCCCATCCGCCCGATGGCGATAGGCGCGAAAGTCCCACAGGAAAGAGGCTGACCACGCGTTCGCCTGCAAGTTCCACGAGCGGACTCAACCGGCCCATTTGAGCGTGGGGTTCCCGGCGAAATATCAGGATGGAGAAGGCTGCAGATCGGTTGGTCGGCGGAATCAGACCGGACGCCTCGCAGCCGGCCGCGAGCAGAGCGCAGGGCAGCGTCACCGGGATTGAGAGGCAGATGCCGCGAATCACGACGCAAGCCCAGGTCCGCTGGCGGCGATTGGGATGATGCGGTCGTGCGCTTGGACTCACTCGACGGCCGCGTGATCGCCATCGCCGGTGTCGGCGGCGCCCTCGGGCCACCCGTCGCGGCGCGCCTTGCAGCGGCGGGGGCGACGGTCTGCGGTTGCGATCGCGACCAGGTGGTGGCGACCGAGGTCGGCGAGGGCCTGGGCCTGCCGGAGGATCGCTGGGACGCGCGCGCCGTCGACCTCCTCGACGAGGACGGCGCCGCCGGATGGTGCGCAGCGCTCGTCGAGCGCTTCGGCCGGGTCGACGGCCTGATGCACCTCGTCGGCGGCTGGCGCGGCGGCGAGCCGCTGCACACGGCGCCGCTCGAGGACTGGGACCTGCTCCACGACCTCCTGATCCGCACCGTCCAGCACACCAGCCGGGCCTTCCACGACGCCCTCGTCGCGAGCGGATCCGGCCGCTTCGTGCTGGTCTCGGCCAAGCAGGCGCAGGCACCCTCGAACACGAACGCCGCCTACGCCGCGGCCAAGGCCGCCGCCGAGGCCTGGACCCTGGCGCTCGCCGACGGCTTCCCCGGAACCGGGGCAACCGCGAACATCGTCGTCGTCGAGGCGATCCTGACCCAGCGGATGCGGGAAGAGAGCCCGGGGGAGGAGTTCCCGACCTTCACCCCCGCCGAGCACATCGCCGACGCGATCGCATTTCTCTGTTCGGACGCGGCCGGGGAGATGAACGGGCAACGAATGCTGCTAACTATGAGATAGATGGGGAAGGCTGCCGAGAACGGGGAGATGACGATCAGGGAGCTGGCGGAGCGGACCGGGATGACCGTCCGCAACATCCGCGCCCACCAGACGCGCGGCCTGCTGCCGCCGCCGGTGGTCCGCGGCCGCACCGGCTATTACAACGAGGAGCACGTCGTCAGGATCGAGCTGACCCGCGAAATGCAGGCCGACGGCCTCAACCTGGAGGCGATTCGGCGCGTCCTCGAAAGCGGCGACGGCTCGGCCACCGCGATCTCCGACTTCACCCGCCAGCTGCGGGCGCCGTTCGAAGACGAGGCGCCGGAGATCGTCGAGTCCGGCGAGATCGCCGGGCTCTGGGGCGAAGGGGCGAATCCGGAGCGCCGCGAGCGGGCCGAAAGGCTGGGAATAATCCGCACCCTCCCCGACGGCCGGATCGAGGTCATCAGCCCCAGCATGCTCAAAGCGGCCGCCGAGCTTGCCGGTCTCGGGATCGGCCCCGAGGCGGCGCTCACCGTCGCCGAAAAGCTGAAACGCCACGCCGACGGCTCCGCCCGCGCCTTCGTCCAGCTTTTCTCGACCGAGCTCTGGGGCCCGTTCGAGAAGGCAGGCCACCCCGAGCAGGACTGGCAGCGGATGAGCGAGGCGCTCGAACGGCTGCGCCCGCTCGCGGCGGGCACCGTGTTGGCGATGTTCAAGATCGCGATGGGCGAGGCGGTCGAGAAGGAGAGCCAACGCACCTTGCGCCGCGCCGCCCGCAAGACCAAGTAGTGCGGCGAGGAGGCCGGAATTTGCGAACGGCGGCTTCGCACTCGCCGCCGAGTGCGAACGGATAATTTCCGTCGATGAGCGACCTTGAGACCGCTGCCGCCGGTGTCGCCGGGGGGCCGGCGCAGGATGTCCATGCCGGTGTCCTTCCCTCGCAGGAGCTGACCCGGGCGGTCGAGGCCGAATGGGTCAACTCGGGCGACTACCGGATCCGCCCCGAGGCGATCCAGCCGGCGAGCATCGACCTCCGGCTCGGCGACTTCGCCTGGGCGCTGCGCTGCAGCTTCCTCCCCGACATCGACTCGACCGTGGAGGAGAAGACCGAGGGCCTCGCGTTCCAGAAAATCGACCTGCGCGACGGCGCCGTCCTCGAGCGCGACCGGCCCTACCTGGTGCCGCTGATCGAGGAGCTCGCGCTGCCCGACGACATCCGCGCCAAGGCCAACCCGAAGAGCTCGACCGGCCGGCTCGACGTCTTCACCCGCGTCCTCACCGACCGCCACCACCGCTTCGACGAGATCCGGCCCGGCTACCACGGGCGCCTCTACCTGGAGGTGGTGCCGCGCTCGTACGCGATCCAGGTCCAGACCGGGCTCTCGCTCAACCAACTCCGCCTCGCCCGCGGCGAGGTCCGGCTCGGCGACGAGGAGATCCGCAGCCTCCAAGCCGAGTTCCCGCTGCTCTACCTCGACTCCCACGCGCTGCGGGAGTCGGAGCTGGCGCTCGCCGACGGCCTCTTCCTCAGCGTTGACCTCTCCGGGCCGAGCGACAGGATCGTCGGCTACCGAGCGAAGAAGAACAGCCTGCCGATCGACCTCTCGCGGGTCCGGGCCTACCGCTGGACCGACTACTGGGACCCGGTGTTCCCGGAGTCGGGCGGGAGGATCGTGCTCGAGCCCGAGATCTTCTACCTGCTGCTCTCGGCAGAGGGTGTCTGCATCCCGCCTCAGATCGCGGCCGAGATGATGGCCTACGACCCGACCGCCGGTGAGCTCCGCACCCACTACGCGGGCTTCTTCGACCCCGGCTTTGGCTACGACCAGGCGGGCGACCGCCACGGGAGCCGCGCCGCGCTCGAGGTGCGGGCACGCGACGTCTCGTTCATGGTCGAGCACCGCCAGCCGGTCTGCAAGCTGGCGCTGGAGCGGACCACGGCGCCGGCCGAGCGCCTCTACGGGGCGGACCTCGGCTCGAACTATCAGGGCCAGGTGACGATGCTCAGTAAGCACTTCGAGGAGCAGAGCGGATAAGCGACCGCACCCGCCGCCGGCGTGCGACCAACTCCTCTTCCAGCTTCTCGATCTCCTGCCGCCGCCGCCGCACCAGCTCGAGCTGCTTGGCGATGTGGCTGAGCGACTCGTCGAGGATCTGGCGACGCCGGACCGGATCCTCGACCCCGGCCTGCCACTCGCGGCGCAGCGCCGCACGGGCGTCCTCGGCGGTCACGAGCTCCTTCAGCTCCTCTAGCGAGACGCCGAGCAGGTCCTTGAGGCGGAGCAGCTCGGTCAGGCGCTCGACGTCGCCGCTCTGGTAGGTCCGGTGGGCGCCCGGCTCGCGGTCGCCGGCGGCGGGGAGGAGGCCGATCTCCTCGTAGTAGCGGATCGTCCGCGGCGTCGTCCCGGTGAGTTTCGCGACCTCGCCGATCCGCAGCTGCTCGGCGCCCGACCTGTTGCCGCCCGCCGCGCTCATCGCCAATGTTCCCGCTCCGCTCGCTGCACGAAGAACAAGATCGTGACGCTTGCTCGCTCCGCGCTCACTGTGCCGCAGCCTTTTCAAGCAGGGCATCGTCGGCCTGGCGGGGGGCTACGTGGCGAGGTCGCAGCAGCGAGACGCCGGCGCCGAGGGCCGAGGTCGCGGCCAGAACCCAGAGGGCGGTGTGCATGTTGTGGATGAACGGCGCGAGCTGGGCTTCCGTGAGCCCGGAGGCGAGGCCGGAGAAGATCGCGAACAGGACTTCCTGCGGCACCGCCGAGGTGACGATCGCGAGGACGAAGGCGATCGAGATCACGGCGCCGGTGTTCTGGAGCATCGTCCGCGCCCCGGCGGCGATCCCGCGGCGCTCGGCGGGGACCGTGCCCATCATCGCCGCGGTGTTCGGCGAGTTGAACATCCCCGAGCCGATCCCGACCAGCCCGAGCCAGAGCATGCTCTCCCAGTAGGGGCTGTCGGCCTGGAGCGTCGTCATCCCCGCCAGGGCGATGGCGCCGACCAGCATCCCGAGCGCCGCCAGGGTTCGGGAGCCGTGGCGGTCGGCCCAGATCCCGGCGAGCGGCGAGGCGATGAGCATCCCGATCGCCATCGGGGCGAGCTTGATCCCAGCGGTGATCGGGTCGTCGCCCTGTGCGCCCTGGAAGTAGAAGACGAAGATGAAGAGGAGGGCGAAGCGCGAGAGCCCGTTGATGAACGCGGCGCCGGTCGCCGCGGCGAACATCCGGTTGCGGAAGATGCTGAGGTCGAGCATCGGGGCGCTGCCGCGGTGCTCGATCAACACAAACAGCGGAAGCAGGATGACGCTGGCGATCAGCGAGCCGATCACGAGCGTGTCGTTCCAGCCGGAGATGCCGCCGCGCGAGATCCCGTAGACGAGGCCGGTGAGGCCGAGGACAAAGGTGGTCGTCCCGGCGAGGTCGAGGCCGCGGACCGGGTCGCGTGAGGACAGCTCGCGCAGGACCAGGGCCGCCCAGAGCGCCCCGGCGAGGGCCAGCGGGACGTTGAACCAGAAGACCCAGTGCCAGGAGATCGAGACGAGGGCGCCGCCGAGGACCGGGCCGATCACAAGCCCGATCGCCGCGACCATCGTGTTGGTCCCCATCGCGACCCCGAGCTGCTCCTTCGGGAACGCGTCGGTGACCATGGCCGGCCCATTGGCGAAGATGAACGCGCCGCCGATCCCCTGGACGATCCTCCAAAGGATCAGCTCGGTTCCCGAGGAGGAGAACCCGGCGCCGAGCGAGGCGAGGGCGAAGACGACGAAGGCGCCGACGAATGCCGATTTGCGGCCGAAGAGGTCGGAGAGGCGGCCGGCGGTGAGTACCAGCACCGTCGAGGAGATCAGGTAGGCGAGGATCACCCAGACGAGCTGGAGGAGCGAGGTCCCGAGCGAGCGCTCGAGATCGGGGAGGGCGATGATCAGCGTCCCGGAGTTGGTGGCGACGAGGAGCATTCCGAGGCTGGTGCAGGAGAGAGCCCACCAGCGGTAGTGCTCGTGGTCGGCGTCGACACCGAGGCTCGATCCCCGCCGCTGGAATCTCTTTCTTACGTTCACGTCAATTACCATATCGAGGATCGACGGCTCTTGCAACCGGGTTGGGCGGCATAGGATGGGAGCGATGGCCGATCGCACCTGGCAGGTCTATCTTTCGGGGGAGATCCACTCCGATTGGCGCGAGCAGATCGAGGCCGGCGTCCGCGAGGCGGGCCTTCCGGTCGAGTTCTCGGCGCCGGTCACCGACCACGCCGCCTCCGACGACGCCGGGGTCGGCACCCTGGGCAAGGAGGCCGAGCCGTTCTGGCGCGACCACATGGGGGCGGGCGTCAACGCGATCCGGACCCAGACCCTGATCCGCGCCGCCGACATCGTCATCGTCCGCTTCGGCGACAAATACCGGCAGTGGAACGCGGCGTTCGACGCCGGCTACGCCGCCGCCCTCGGCAAGCCCTACGTCACGCTCCACGACTCCGAGCTCGACCATGCGCTGAAGGAGGTCGACCGGGCCGCCCAGGGGACCGCCCGGAGCGCCGGGCAGGTCGTCGACGTCCTCCGCTACGCGATCCGCGGCGAGCTGCCGTAGGCGCCGTGGCCGCCGACGCCAATCTGGCACTGATCGAGCGCTTCTACGAGGCGTTCGGGCGCTGCGACGGCGCCGCGATGACGGACTGCTACGCCGACGACGCCCACTTCCGCGACCCGGCCTTCGGCGATCTTCAGGGCGACGAGGTCGGTGCGATGTGGCGGATGCTGACCGGCCGCGCGACCGACCTCGAGATCGAGCTCCACGAGCACGACGCCGCCGAGGACCGGGGCAGCGCCCAGTGGATCGCCCGCTACACGTTCTCCACCGGCCGCCCGGTGGTCAACGACATCCGGGCGACCTTCCGCTTCGCCGACGGCCTGATCGCCGACCACGTCGACGAGTTCGACTTCCGGCGCTGGGCGCGCCAGGCCCTCGGCCCTTCCGGGATCGCGGTCGGGCTGCTGCCGCCGCTCCGCAACGCGGCCCGCCGCAAAGCCCGCGCCCAACTCGACGAGTTCATGCAGGCCGAGAACGCCAGGGGACCGTAGCTCTTCGTTCCGTCCTGCAGCCATGCGAACATACGTTCGTATGAGGTGGGATGAGCTCAAGACCGAGAACGACATGAGGCTCCCGGGGGTCGGTGACGGCTCCATCGTCCGCACCTTCGACGCGCCGGAGGCGATGGGGATCAACTTCCACGAGGTCCGCGCCCACTCCGCGATCAACCACGTGCCCGGCGGCCGCTACGGCTTCAACTACACGATCAACCCCTACCGGGGATGCACCCATGCCTGTGTCTTCTGCTTCGCCCGCCGCACCCACACCTACCTCGACATGAACGCCGGCCGCGACTTCGAGCGCGAGATCGTCGTCAAGGTCAACGTGCCGGAGCTCGTGCGGGCCGAGCTGGCGCGGCCGAGCTGGAGCCGGCAGCTGGTCGCGCTGGGCACCAATACCGATCCCTACCAGTGGGCCGAGAGCCGCTACCGGATGATGCCCGAGATCATCGCGGCGCTCGAAGAGGGGGAGACGCCGATCTCGGTCCTGACCAAGTCACCGCTGGTGATGCGGGACGTCGAGCTCTACGAGCGGATGTCGAAGCGGCTGCCGGTCTCGGTCAACCTCTCGATCCCGACCCTCGACCCGAAGGTATGGCGGGCGACCGAGCCGCACACGCCGAGCCCGGAGGCGAGGCTCGAGGCGGTGGCGGAGCTGCGGCGTCGGGGGATCGACTCCGGCGTCCTGATCGCGCCGCTGATGCCCGGCATCAACGACAGCCCCGAGCAGGTCCAGCCGATCGTCGACCGTGCCCGCGAGGCCGGGGCGACCTTCCTCGGCGGCGTGGCCCTGCACCTACGCGACGAGGTGCGCGATGTCTTCTTCGCATGGCTCGAGGCGAAACGGCCCGACCTGATCCCGAAATACGAGCAGCTCTACTCGGACCGGGCCTACATGCGCCCCGAGCAGCGCAAACGAGCCACCCGCGCCGTCCGCGGCTGGGGCCGCACCCGAATGCAGAGAACAGCCCCCGATCGAGCGACGCCGACACCGCATCGGCGGAGAGGGCAGAGCCCGTCGCCTCGATCAGAGCCACAGAGCCCGCTACCGCAGGAGGCCCTTTTCTAGTCTGTCGCCGTCGCGGCTCAGACGACCCTAGGAGAAAGAGCCCAAACAGCTAGACCGCCGGCGAAAAGGAGCGCGGCGAGCGTGAAGCCAATCTCGTATGCCCAAAGAGTCGTTGCGCCAGAGCCTCCCTCCAGGCCGGCGAGCTGCATTACGAACGCGCCGCATGTGGCTGAATACGGATGGCGGGTCCGCGCCTGGGCATGGGAGTATCACCAGCAACGCCAGCGAACCCGCCGAGAGGAGCAGCAGCATGCCTGAGATGAATGCACCGTTCTCGAGTTCAGCGATCTTCTGATGGAGGATGAGAGCACATCACCGAGCCCGGACAAGGAGGCCGAGTCCACTCCTCCGACCCCGAAGCCCGGCCACCCACGAGTGGTCGTCGCCCTGCTGATAGTCGCCACGCTGCTGACCGTGATCGGGACCTTCTCCGTCTGGATCAATCGCCAGGCGCTCAACACCGACAACTGGGTCAACACCAGCGAAAAGCTGCTGGAGGATGAAGAAGTTCAAGGGCAGCTGGCGATCTACATGTCCGATCAGCTCTTCGCCAACGTCAACGTCGAAGAAGAACTGCAGAAGGCGCTGCCGCCGAAACTGACGCCGCTCGCCGGCCCTGCCGCGGGAGCCTTGGAGCAACTGGCGCCACAGGCCGCGGAAAAGGCGTTGCAGAGGCCGAAGGTTCAGGAACTCTGGGCAAGAGCGAACCGCGCCGCGCATGAAGCCCTGCTGAAGGTCATCGATGGCGGCGGTCCCGCCGTGTCCACTGGCGGCGGTGAAGTGACCTTGAACCTCGGCACGCTGCTCGAACAGATCGGGGAAAAACTCGGGGTCGGCGGCAAGATCGCCGAAAAAGTCCCGCCCGAAGCCGGTCAGATCACCGTACTCAAGTCGAGCCAGCTCTCGAGCGCACAGAGCATCGCCAAGCTGATCAGGCGCCTACCGATCGTGCTGGCGCTGCTGATAATCCTGCTCTACGGGTTGGCGATCTACCTCGCGGGTCCCCGCCGGCGCGAGGCCCTGAGGTCGGTCGGCATCTGTTTCTTCATCGCCGGGGTGGTGACCCTGATCCTTCGCGGCTTCATCGGAAACGAAGTCGTGGACGCGCTGGCCAAGTCGGAGTCCGTCAAGCCGGCGGCGGAAGCAGTGTGGAGCATCGGCACCTCCTTGCTGGTCACCGTGGCGACGTCGGTGATCGCATTTGGGATCCTGCTCGTGGTCGCGGCCTGGCTGGTCGGGCCCACTCGGCTCGCCGTGCGGTTCCGCCGCGAGAGCGCCCCGTATGTCGACGAGCATCGGGGCGGCGCCTACCTCGTTGCCGGACTCGTCTTTCTGGCGCTGATCGCCTGGGCGCCGATCCACGCTTTCAGCACGCCGCTCGGAATCATCTTCTTCGCGGTGCTGTTCGCGCTCGGCACCGAGTTCCTCTGTCGTCAGATACTCCGCGAGTCCTCCGAACGGGGTGCCGCCAGGTGAACATCATTGGCGGGTGAGCCGGCGATGACAAAGGTTCAGGATCCTGCCGATGGCTGAGTCACCGCCACCAGACTCAGAGGCCCCCCCGCCGCCTCGACCCCGAGCACTGCTCGTTCTGCTCGCCTTGGCGGCGACCGTCGGGTTTGTCGTCTCGCTTGCTGCGTGGTGCTTTCTCGAGCTGATTCACCAGATGCAGGTCTTCGTCTTCACCGATCTCCCGAACGATCTCGGCTACGACCACGGGCCTCCATCGTGGTGGTACATCGTCGTCCTTGGATTAGCCGGACTGTTGATCGCCCTGGCGATCACACGGCTGCCGGGGAACGGTGGCCACGTGGCGGCGGAGGGTCTGAAGGTCGGCGGCGCACCCACCGAGCCGATCGAATTGCCGGGGGTGATCCTCGCGGGTCTGGCGACGATCGGCCTGGGGTTGGTGCTGGGCCCGGAGGCGCCTCTGATCGCATTGGGTATGGGGTTGGGACTGTTTGCGATTCGATATGTCCGGCGCGATACGCCGGCTCAGGTGCAGGCCGTCATCGCCGCCTCCGGCAGCTTCGCCGCGATGGCGATGATCTTCAGCTCGCCGATCATCGCTGCCGTGATCCTGATCGAGGCACTCGGGTTGGATCGAGAGAAACTGCCGAAAGTGCTGGTGCCGGGCCTGCTGGCCGCCGGGATCGGCTCTCTGACCTCGATCGGGATGGGCTTTGTCACCGGACTGGACACCAGCGCCTACACGCTCGAACCGCTCTCGGTTCCGGAACTCGCCCAGCCGACTGTGGTCGAGTTCGCCTGGACGATCCCCGTCGCTGTCGCGGTCGCGGGACTGAGCTTCATCGTCCTGCGAATCGGGCTCCAGGTCCACCGTCTGGTGATTCGGCGCCCTCTATTGCTCGTCGCCGCCGCCGGGGTGCTCGTCGCCGGCCTGGCAATCGCCTTTCACGGGGTCAGCGGCAAGAGCGTCGACCAGGTCCTCTTCTCAGGGCAGGAGGCACTCCCGGAATTGGTCACCGAAGCCGGCTCCTGGTCGATCTCGGCGCTGCTGCTGCTGCTCGCCTTCAAGGGTCTGGCCTGGAGTGTCTCGCTCGGCAGCTTCCGTGGCGGTCCCACCTTCCCGGCTCTGTTCATCGGCGCCGCCGCGGGCCTGCTCGCGTCGCACCTGCCCGGGTTCGCCGAGACCGGGGCGATCGGAGTCGGCATGGGTGCGGGGATCGTCTCCGTGCTGAGGCTGCCGCTGGCGGCGGTTGTGCTGCCAACGCTGCTGGTGAGCGCGGGCGGCGCAGGAACGGGGCCGCTGATCATCGTCGGCGTTGTCGTCGCCTATCTGGCGACGGTGGCGCTGGATAGAACTTTCGGCCCGGGCTCCGGGGAGAAGGATCAGGGGGCGGCCGGCCCCGCCACACCAGGCGAGGCAGTCGCCGACGGCGCCGGATGACTACGGCTGAGAACCACCGTGCGGGGCTCACAGGCTCTGCCCGCCGGAAAGTAGGCTCGCCCGCATGAGCGAAGTCTTCCTCTTCGCCTTCACGGCCGCGCTCAACCCGACCCTGCTCGCGGCCTCGACCGTGATGCTGCTGATGCCGAGCCCGAAGCGACTCCTGCTCGGCTACCTGCTCGGGGCGGCGATGACCAGCATCACCCTGGGCCTGCTGATCGTCTTCTCCTTCGAGGGTTCGAGCACGGTCAGCACGGCGGAAAACTCGCTCAGCTCAGCGCAGGACTTCGTGCTGGGACTGCTCCTCTTGGTGATCGCCTACGTGATCGGCACCGAACGCCACAAGGGGCTCGTCGAACGCCGCCATGCAAAGCGCGCCGACAAGCCGAAGAAGGACCCGGCCTGGAAAAAATTCCTCAACAAAGGCTCAGCCCGGTGGACATTCGTCGTCGGTGCCCTGCTGACTCTTCCCGGCGGCTCCTACCTCGCTGGGCTTGCGGAGATGAGCAAGCAGGAACTGAGCACGACGGAAACAGTCCTCTACGTCCTCGTCTTCAACGTGATCATGCTGGCCCTGCTGGAGGTCCCCCTGCTCGGTTACACTTTCGCGCCCGACTGGACCCCTGGCGCGGTGCAGCGGTTCAAGGAATCACTCAGCCGTAACGGTGGCCGGATCCTCTTCATCGGCGCCCTCGTGCTGGGAATCCTCCTGATCGTACGCGGCTTGATCGAGCTGCTGACCTAGCGCGGCTCACCGGACCGCGCCGCGGCAGCCCGACCCGTGCCGTACACGCTCCTCTCCCAGACAAGCCACTCCCGCAGTTGGCGTCCGTAGGAGGGCCACGAATTCGGACGGGTTACCACGGATGCGGTGCGCGGATGGCGGATCTAGGTTGTCACAAGCACCACACACCTCGCCTCTGGCACCTGAAATCGAGCGCCGGGGGCGGCTGGCTACGAAAGGAACTACATGAGAGGTCTTGGCCGCGCTGTGTTCGTCGCGATCCTGCTGTTGATCGCGGGAACACTCAACATCATCTACGGGATCGGCGCGATAGCCGACGCCAACTTCTGGGTCGGAGAAAACCACTTCGTCCTCGGGAACCTGCACACCTGGGGATGGGTCACCCTGATCATCGGCGTCATTCAGCTCTTCGCCGGGTTCTCGCTGTTCACCGGCGGAACCTACGGGCGCGTGATCGGGATCATCGCCGCAAGCCTCGGCGCGCTGGTCGCGCTGCTGGCGGTCGGTGGCGCATACCCGTTCTGGGCGCTCGGCGTCTTCGCGATCTGCCTGTGGTGCATTCACGGCCTGGTCGTGTACGGCGAGCCGCTCGAAGAAGAAAGTCAGCTGCCCGGCAGCAGGGACCCCGGCGCCGGCGCTCCCCGCGGCTAGCGGCTTTCGCCACGGCCTGACAGATACGGAAGCGCGGTGCGCTGTCGGCTCAGGTCGGCAGCGCACCGGCCCGCGAAATCTCCGCCGACCTTCTCCCCCAAACGGCTGGGAGTCGGTGGGCCATAGCTGGGGGCCCCTCTGGAACCTACGGCTGCCCGACAAGGCAGATCATCCGTACTTTTCTCGCAGAGAGGTGAGGGATTTGGGGCCGTCGCATATGTCGTGTTGTTCATCTGGTTGGGTCTAGCGACCCTCCGAAACGGGCACGGGTGGCTGTTCTTCTTCGGACTTTCTTTCCTTGGTTTGGATATTCGGTGCGTTCTCCCAGCCCGCAGCAACTTCAGGGGGGGCCGTCTGACCGCGAGGATGCCGGACTGACCGGCCGGCGGGTCTCGGCTAGCCGACTCTGTGTCGGTGCTCTCCCAGATTCCCCCCAGCAGTTGACCGGGATAGGGGATAGCGGGCAGAGAACTTCCGCCCCGTGAGGCCCCTTGTTGTACTGAGCAATGAGCCTGGCTAGGTGATTACCGCGTGGTCACGCGGGAGAGAATGGGGGCGGCGATCGGAGTCCCGGGTGCGGAGTTGGAGCGTGACCCGCCCGCCGCGGGCCGGCACGATGAAGACGTTGCGGTGCGCGACCCGCTCCGAGCGCCGCCGACAAGGTTCGATGCGGGCGTGGCGCAGGATTGTCCTGAGCACGATTCGGGCCTCGGCCATTGAGAAGGCGGCGCCAATGCATCGTCTCGGTCCGCCGCCGAAGGGGATCCAGGTGTAGGTCCCAGCGCGGGTGTTGAGGAAACGCTCCGGTCGGAAGGTGAGCGGATCGGGATAGAGCTCGGGACGGCGGTGCACAAGCGTGATGTAAGGGACGACCATGGTGCCTCTTGGGATGGTGAGACCCGGTAGCTCGAACGGCTCAGCTGCTAAGCGTGCGGTGAGTGGGAAAGCCGGGCGCAATCGCATTGTCTCCTTGATGACCGCGTCGAGGTAGTCGTCGTCTCCTTTGAGCGCGGCGCTTTCAAGGCGGGCGAGCGCCTCAGGGAACTGACCGACGCGCTCGAGCACCCAGGTCAGGGTGGAGGCGGTGGTGTCGTGGCCACCAAGCAGAAGAGTGCGCATCGCGTCGCAGATCTCGCTGTCGCTCATCAGGCGACCTTGCTCATCGGGTGTGCGCAGGAACATTCCGAGGACGTCCTCGCCATCGAGCCTCTCCTCGCTGCGGCGCTGGGCAACCTCTTCCATCACGACCGCGTCGACCGCGGCAATTGCGCGGCTCATTCGCGGGAACGGCCTGTCCCATCCGTTCTCACGACTGGTCGCGATCATCGTCTGAATAAAGAAGCGCCGCGAGTGGCCCTCGCGAAGCAGCGTGAGCGTCGCTGAGCGCAGCCGCTCGACGCGTGCGGGGTCGGTGACCCCGAACACCGTAGCCATCATCACCTCAAGAGTGATCGCCTCAATATGTGGCTGAGAGGGAGTAGGGCGACCAAAGGGCCAGTGTGCAAGAGCCTCCTCGGTCTTGCGCTCGATGGTCTCCTGATAGCGGGGGAGCGCGCGTCCTTGGAATGGCGGGAGCTGCCTTCGCCGCATCCGCATGTGCTCGGGCCCGTCGAGGTTCGTGAGTCCCGTCGGGCCGAGGACGAGATGGTGCGCGGAAGCCTTGGCAAGCGCCGCCCCGAGGCGAAGCACGTCGGTGTCGGCAGTGAAGACGCGCTTGATGTCCTCGGGGTCGGTGAGACATAGCCACGGTCCTGTCGCCGCCGGCATCGGGACCACGAAGCGGTCGCCGAGGCGCTGGCAGCTGCGCGCAAACCGCTCCGGAGCGAGCCAGTACTGAGCGGCGTTGACGACTGCGGGGTGTTTCAGTCGGGGCAGGTCGACGAGTGCTTTATCCATGACCTCTCTCTTTGTTACTTTGTGAGAATGGAGTATCATAGTATCTGATGCCGCCAATAGCCGAAGCCCTCGCAGCGACCCCCCCTTTGGGCGAGGACGCAGTCTTCGACCGGGTTGCCACTGCGGCGCTGGAGGAGTTTGCTGAGCACGGCATCCGTCGCACGTCGATGGAAGATGTCGCGCGCCGCGCTGGCGTCTCCCGGATGACCGTCTTTCGCCGCTTTGAGAGCAAGCAGGGCCTCGTCGAGGTCGTCATCGCACGCGAGGTACGCCGCGGCATGGAAGAACTCGACCTGTTGTGGGAAGGCGCGGAAACGTTGGAGGTTCGGCTCGTTGAAGGCTTCGCCTTCGCCGGGCGCTACGTACGCGACCACCCGCTGTTCGACGGGATCTTGCGTCGTGAACCCGAGGTCCTGCTGCCGCCGCTCACGATCGACGGGGGACCCGTGCTTGGTCTTTATCGATCACTGATCGCGAATCGACTTCAGGTTGAAGTCGATGCCGGTCGTGCTGTGACATCAGACGTAGATGGCGTCGCTGAAGTGATCGCTCGCCTCGCAATCTCGTTGCTGCTCACGCGAGACGGGGACATCACTCTTGACGATCCGGACTCGGTTCTCCGGCTGGTGCGCCTCGTGCTGCTTCCCATGCTGCACCCGCAGTGAAGAGTTAGGCTCCGCCTATGGGCGGTATTCGTCGCATTGATTGCAGCATTACTCAACGAAGGACATGTCTCCAACGCACTGCTCGCCTTGGTTGGAGTTGCGATTCGCCCAACCCTCCAACTTGGAAGCGGCTAAAAAATGCGCTCGACCGAGGCGACGTCGTCGGATCAATGGCATGACCCTCCGTTGGGGTTAGAGTGCTTAATCCGCTCCCTCACATCACGCCTCGGGATCGACCGTCCCGAGCGGAGATCCCGAGCTGCTCTTTCTGAGATGTCCCCTACCTGAGCCAGCTCACTATTGGACAGGCCTCGGAGGTGTCGCAGAGCCGATGCGACCCGCTCCTACCTCAGCGCCCTACGGACCCGGCTGTCCGATCTTCCCGATGCTGAGGCAGACCCCATACGGGCGTGGTGCGATTGGGGAGAGCAGTACGTCGATCGGACTGATCCCGTCAGAAATACGCAGCTAATCCAAGGATTGGATTGAGGCCCCAGACCGCCGGGTGACGTTCACGACGCCTCCGCAAGCGCGCTGAACCCGAAAGGGGTTACCTGCACCGAAGCGAGCCCGAATCGTTCGAGCGTCGAGGTCAGGGATTCGGTCAGGCCCGTGCCGTAGACATCCAGCTGAACGAGCGGCGGATGTCCGCCTGGCGAGCCGTGATGGAGCTCGACTTCATGGATGACATCGAGCAGCTGATCCTCGATATCTCCATCTCCGTCGAAATCGAAGATCGTGAACCCCGCTGAGTCGTCCCCGCCCTCCTCGGCCCCGAGGCGCTCGGCCAGGGCCTTCGAACGCGATGTCCTCGCCGCCCACACCGGACTCTCGGCAACGAGTCGCTCCGTCAACTGAGCGTCGTCTGCGACGACTATGGCAACGCGGGCACCACGTGGTTACCGGAGAAATTCTGTGTCGCGCCGGAGCGCACTAATTCGTTGGTGGGGTGACGCACAGAAATTTGATCGAAAGTGAGACCGGCGCGGCATTGAGCAAGAGCTTTGTTTTTCCGAGGCCCTGGATGGCCCCTCCATGAAATTCGCCTTCGTTGGAGAAGAAGGTGTCGGTCCAGTAATAGACGTTATTTGGCCCCCCTTTGGCGTCTAGGTATGCAGCCATCTCCCCCGTGGAGGCCAGGGTACGGCCGACCGCCGCGCATGTTTCTACGGCTTCATAGAAAGTCTCCGGCGACCTAGCGGTACTCTCGAAGCAGACACTTGCGACAAGTTCGGTTCCGGTCGGGCACCGCAGCTTCGAGCTTTGCGTGATCTGATCGGCGCTCAGGCCGCCGAGAGTTTGAGCGTTCACAGCACTCGGAACCGCTGCACTGAGTTTTGCCGCGGTCACAGCGCGATTCTTGATTTTCGCGGTAGTGACCGCATTCTTCTTCAGTTGCTTCGGGCCGACTGAGTTCTTGCCGAGATGGAATGCGTAGGCACTTCCTCCGAGTGCGACAAACAAGGCGAGGACGGATACCACGTTGGCGAAGGATAATCTCGGGCGCATGCAGTCTTCCTCCAGATAGCCGGCGATCTCTGGACGAGACGCTTCGACTCTACGGCCTGCTTCGAGGCCGAGTCAATCCGGGGGGGTTAGTCGGGCAAGTTTTCCGCGTAAGGGTTCGGCGGCGGCGGCCTGTCGCGGCCCTCAGGCAAGACGCCCTTGCGCCTCAGGGTTGTGACCACAACCCACGCGATGCCGGTAGCAATTTGAATCCAGCCAAGGGGAGATTCGCCCCGAAGAAGCTCTTGTATCCCGAGGCCAATGGCAGACAAGCCGAAGGCGATGAACCAGTAGAACATCCAGGTCTTCACGACGGGCAAAGTGTATCGCCAGGGGTCGAAGGTTGGAAAGCGCTAGAGCGATTTCTGGATCGAGCTGAGACCTACTTCGCACTCCATAGGCCAATTACCACGAGCAGGCAGATCAGCACTGTGCCAACAAACCCAACAAGCAGAATGTAACCGCCTATCGGTGATGCGAGCATTGCCACTCCAAGTGCGTTGAGGAGCATGCTGACCGCAAAGATTCCAATGAGCACCTTGAGCGGTAGGCGTTTATCAAGTGCCCTTATTGCCTCATAGGTCGCCAGGCGACGGTTGAGCAATTCTCTGAATGTCATTCAGCCCCGTGGCGTCGCGAAGTGCCGGCGAGTGGGTGGTGCCAGCAGCAGGGTAATGTAGATCAGATCCCAGAGTGCCTTGTTGGGATGCGAAAGCACGAGGAAGGTTAGGACAAAGAAGGCCATGACTCCGATCACGGCGAACCACACCCAGCGAACGCCTCGGAACATGAAGTACACGGCTACTAGGGTTATCGCGAGCCACACCAGCCAGTAGACCCGCTCCCTGGGGTCATACAGCACGGCCGTCAAGAGCCCGAGGACGCCTGCCACGGCAAAAATGCGAAGCGTCCATGGTGCACCCCGCCAAGCGGCGACGAATCGATTCGACTTCATGGCTAACTTCATCGGCTGAAAGCGGAGGGCGGGTTAGCGGCAGGCCTGCTGGTTCACGGTATGAACCAAGGAGCAACGTATCCGGACCGGACTTCGGTATGGATTTTCTCCGGCGCGTACTCTGCAATCGTGTCGAGCAGCCGCTGGTGATCTCCTGGTGCCATCCAACAAAGGGTCTTGCCCTGGACCTCGATTCCCACCATCGGCGCATTGAGGAGCTGCTGGACGACGACCCCAACCCGGCCGATTTCCTCCCAGGAAGCGTCGAGCCAGGGAAAGCCGACGATTTGCCAAATTCGCCACGCCGGCCTTGGTCGCAGGCTGATGCCCTCGGGAGAAACAGTGAGCTGCGCAAGGTTTTGGCTTGCGCCGCGTATTCCCCATTTGAACCCGCCGACGAATGTCTCCGTCGCTTGGCTCGCCGATGGATCATCAGCCATGTAGCTTGATTATCGACTCGTCAGAACGGGAGCGTGAGCCCAGGAAACCTAGGTCGGGGCGTGAGAGTCATCGGGTAAAAGCCCCCGCAACTCGCCAGCGCCATCTGAGGGGGCCCCACCTCAACTGCTCGCTCGCAAACCTCCAGGGGGTGGACCTCGGAGGGAGAATCGCCCGGAAGCTCCCTGCCCGCTATCCCCTATCCCCCCAAGGATGCTGGGGCATGGTTAGGGGCCAAACCGGGCTTCTTTGCTCTATCCCGGCAAACCGTCAGGAGAGGGGCCACCCACGCCCCTCCATCACCCTTCATCCAGGTGTTCGAACAGGCACTCCCGCGGGTCTTTGTCGGACCGGAACCGAAGGAACCTCGCGCCGTGACGGATCCGGCCGGCCGATGCGTGGTCGTACCCGACTTCGATCACCAGCTCGGGCCGCAGGGCGACCCACTCGAGGTCGCGGGCGCCGGTCCAGCGGCTCGGCTCTGCCGTCCCCTGTTCGCCGGTCTCGAGCGGTGCCAGCAGCTCGCGGAGACCCCGTTTTTCGGCCGCGGTGAAGCCGGAGATGTGGCCCACAGGGCGCAGTTCGTCGCCGTCGTAGAGGCCGAGGATCAGGGACCCGACCGTACCCTCCTCCTTGCCGGGCCGCCAGCCGAGCACGACGCAGTCGATCTCGCGCTCGCGCTTCACCTTCGCCATCCCGCGCCGTTTGCCGGGCTCATAGGGGGCATCGAGCTCCTTCGCCATCGCCCCCTCGGTCGTCTCCATCCACTCCTCGGCCCGGGCGGGGTCGGGGCTGAGCTCGCTGACCTCGATTCCGTTGCGGCCGGCGAGCGCCTCGAGTCGGGAGCGGCGTTCGCGCAGGGGCGTGTCGAGCAGCGACTGGTCCTCCTCGGCGAGGAGGTCGAAGGCGACGAAGGTTGCGGGAATCTCCTTCGCCAGCAGGTTGATCCGCGACTCGGCCGGGTGGATCCGGCTCTGGAGCGCGTCGAATTCGAGCCCCCCGTCGGCGTCGCGGATCACCAGCTCGCCGTCGAGTACGTAGCGGCCGGGGGCGAAGCTCAGCTCAGGGAAGTAGCGGCCGAGCGATTTCGCTCCCCGCGACTGGATGTAGACATCATCGCCGTCGACGAAGACAATCGCCCGGAAGCCGTCCATCTTCTGCTCGTAGGCCCACTCCTCGCCCCGCGGCAGCTCCTTGCGCGTCTTCGCCAGCTGCGGCTTGATCGGGGGGCTAAGCGGGAGCGTCACCGAGTGCAGTCTGCCGCTTGCGGGCCCGCGCCTCGCCGGGGTCCGGGATCGGGACCGCGTCCAGCAGGGACTGGGTGTACGGGTGGCTGGGGTGGTCGCAGACCTGGTCGGCGGTGCCCTGCTCGACGATCTTGCCGTCGTGCATCACCGCGATCCGGTCGGAGACGTGGCGGACGATCGCGATGTCGTGGGCGACGAAGAGGTAGCTCAACCCGAACTCCTCCTGGAGGTCGGCGAGGAGATTGACGATCTGGGCGCGAATCGAGACGTCGAGCGCCGAGACCGGCTCGTCGGCGACGATCAGCGTCGGTCGCAGGGCGAGGGCGCGGGCGATCCCGATCCGCTGTCGCTGGCCGCCCGAGAACTCGTGCGGGTAGCGGTCGTAGTGCTCCGCCGAGAGGCCGACGCGCTCGAGCAGCTCATGGACCCGCCGGCGCCGCTCGGCCGAGGATCCGACGCCCTGGCGGCGCAGCGGGTCGCCGATGATCTGGCTGACCCGTTTGCGGGGATTGAGAGACGCGTAGGGGTCCTGGAAGACCATCTGCATCTGGCGGCGCAGCGGCCGCATCGCACGTCGGCCCAGCCCGGCGATCTCGCGGCCTTCGAATCGGACCGAGCCCGATGTCGGCTTCAGCAGCTGCAGCGCGACGCGGCAGAGCGTCGACTTGCCGCTGCCGGACTCGCCGACCAAGCCGAGGGTCTCGCCCCGCGCGATCGAGAGGCTGACGCCGTCGACCGCCTTCACCTCGCCGACGTGGCGGTCGATCACGAGGCCGCGCTTGATCGGGAAGTGTTTGACGAGGTCTTCGACCTCGAGCAGCGACTCGCCGTTCCCGTTCATACCGGGTCCTCGAGCCCGATCGTGCCCTCGACCTCGCGCAGCGCCCGCTTGCGCTCGGGCTCGAGCCAGCAGCGATCGAGGTGGGCGGCCTCCCCCTCGACCCTCGAGCTCAGGTCCGGCATCTGAGTGCAGCGGTCGAACACATGCGGACAGCGGGGCCTGAAGGAGCAGCCCGGGGGGAGGCCGACCAGCGAGGGCGGCACTCCCCTGATCTGTGGCAGCCGGTGCGGACGAGGCTCGTCGATCCGGGCCAGCGATCCCAGCAGGCCCCAGGTGTAGGGGTGTTGCGGGTCGTAGAAGATGTCGTCGAGGCCGCCCCTCTCGACCACCCGGCCGGCGTACATCACCAGGACACGGTCGGCGACTTCGGCGACGACTCCGAGGTCGTGGGTTATCAGCAGTGTCGCGAGGTTCCGTTCGCGGTTGAGGCGCTTCAGGAGGTCGAGGATCTGGGCCTGGATCGTGACGTCGAGCGCAGTCGTCGGCTCGTCGGCGATCAGAACCTCGGGCTCGAGTGCCAGCGCCATCGCGATCATCGCCCGCTGCCGCTGCCCCCCTGAGAGCTCATGGGGGTAGGAGCTCACCCTCAGCTCCGGATTCGGGATCCCGACCGAGTCGAGCATCTCGACCGTCAGCCTGCGCGCGTCCCCGTCGCTCGTACGGCGGTGGGCGCGGATCGCCTCGACGATCTGGTCGCCGACCCTGTAGACGGGGTTGAGGGAGGTCATCGGATCCTGGAAGACCATCGCGATCCTGGCGCCCCGCACCTTCTGCAGCTCGGACTCGCTGACATCGAGCAGCTCCTGATCGAGGAGCTTCACCGAGCCCTCGATTCGCGAGTTCGGCGATCTCGTCAGGCCGATGATCGACTGGGCGGTGACGCTCTTTCCGGAGCCGGACTCGCCGACGATCGCCAGCACCTCGCCCGCGGAGAGGTCGAACGAGACGCCGTCGACCGCCTGCAGGCGCCCCCCTTCGGTGACGAACCCGACGTGGAGGTCGTCGACGGTGAGCACGGGGCCTGCGCTCATTGCGCCGACTCCCCGAGCCTCACCCGTGGATCGAGATACGCGTAGGCGATGTCGACGAGGGCGTTGAAGAGGACGACGAAGAAGGCGCCGAACAGGGTGACCGCCATGATCGGCGGCAGGTCGAGGTTGATCGTCGCCTGGTAGGCGTAATCCCCGACCCCGTTGAGGCTGAAGATCGCTTCGGTGAGGATCGCGCCGCCGAAGACGACGGCGCCGAAGTCGAGGCCGAACAGGGTGATGATCGGGATCAGCGAGTTGCGCAGCACGTGGCGGCGCATCACCTGTGCCTCCGTCAGCCCCTTCGCCCGCGCGGTGCGGACGTAGTCGCCGTCCATCGCGTCGAGCATGTTGGAGCGGAGCACGCGGCTGTAGAAGCCGACGTAGATAATCGCCAGCGTCGTCCAGGGGAGGATCAGGTGATAGGCCCATTCGATCGGTTCTTCGGTCAGTTCGACGTAGCCGCTGGATGGAAACCACCCCGTGTCGTAGGCGAAGTACTTGAGGAAGAGAGCCGCCAGCACGAATACGGGCAGCGAGATGCCCACGAGCGCAGCCACGGTAAGCAGGCGGTCCGTCGCCCCGCCCGCGCGCACCGCGGATATGTAGCCGAAGACGATCCCGAAGAACATCCAGATTACGGCGGCGCCGATGGCGACCGAAAAGGTCGCCGGCAGACCCTTCTTGATCTGTTCGTTGACGTTGAGCTGGTTGCTGTAGGAGATCAGTTCGCCCGAGAAGACCTTCTTCATCATCGTCAGGTACTGCTGGGGCAAGGGGTCTTCGAACCCCCAGTCCTTGTTGATGCTCGCGACGAGCGCAGGTGTCGCGTTCTTTCCCGCCATTCGCTGCGCGGGGTCGGAGTTCGGGATCACGTTGAAGATCAGGAAGACGATCACCGAGATCGCGAACAGAACGAAGATCATCCCCGCCAGCCGACGGATGATGAAGCGGCCCATCAGACGGCCGTCCCCTCCGGCTCGGCGAGACCCGAGTGCGCCTCGACCTCGAGCCGGACCCTCGATTTCGGGTCGAGGGCGTCGCGGAGCCCGTCGCCGAAGACGTTGAGTGAGAGGACCGTGAGTGCGATCATCGCGCCGGGTAGGAACGTGAGTAGCGGCGCGGTCTGGATCAGCTCGAAGCCGGTCGAGATCATCGTTCCCCAGGAGGAGTTTGGCGCCTGGACCCCGGCGCCGAGGAACGAGAGCGCCGACTCGAGCAGCATGTTGTTGGCGATGCTGAGGGCGAAGAGGACGATGATCGTCGACCACAGGTTCGGCAGCAGCTCGCCGAACATCACCCGCAGCGGGCCGGCGCCCTGGGCGACCGCGGCCTCGACAAACTCTTTTTCGCGCAGGGAAAGCACTTCGCCGCGCAGGGGTCGGGCCATGTAGGGGACGTAGACGACGCCGATGATCAGCGTCGGAATCCAGATCGAGGTCCCGGAGATCGAGATCGGCCCGATCTGGAGCCCGCCGACCGCCAGCGCGGTCCCGAGCGCGATCCCGAGCAGGAGCACGGGGAAGGCCCAGATGATGTCGAGGAGGCGGGCGATGACGGCGTCGATCCAGCCGCGGTAGTAGCCGGCCACCAGTCCCAGCACTATCGAGAGCAGCGTGGTGATCAGCGCCGCGGCGAGGCTGATGAGGATCGAGGTCCTGCCTCCGTACATCAAGCGGACCATCTCGTCGCGACCGAGCCGGCCGTCGGCGCCGAGGAAGAACTTGCCCCCGGCCTTGAGCCAGACCGGGCCGATCGGCTGCCCGTCGGGGCTGACGACGTCTCGCTTTTGCCCGACGACGGTGATCTTTTCGAGGGTGTGGGTGTCGTTGGGGCCGGTTTCGGCGACGTGATTGGCCCAGAGCGGGGCGGCGAGGACAAACAGGACGATCAAGATGAAGAGGCCGAGCGAGGCGAGCGCGAAGCGATTCTGGAGCAGCCGCCCGAGGGCGAGGCGCCAGGGACTGCGGCCGGGCGGCGCTCCGTCGATCGGGGCGGCCCCGTCCACCGGGGCGGGTTGGAGCTCGGTGGCCACGCTCCTATTGTGAACCAGCCGTAACTGTTACTTGAACTGGAAGCTCGTCAGGTCCTGGCCGAACGTCGGGTTGAAGATGATCTTGTCGAGGTCGATTTCGCTCGAGACGAAGGTCGTCAAAGTCCGCTGCCCATAGGGGGCCCAGGGCGCCTGTTCCATGTATTCCTTGTCCATTTCGGCATATTCGGCTTCCTGTTTGGGCCCAAGCTGTTCCGTCCGGAGCCTGGCGATTTTCGCGTTCAGCTTCGGGTCGTTGATGTAGGCGAGGTTGTTGTTGTTTGTCGGCAGGATGCTTTCGCCCGCCAACAGCGGCTGGAAGAAGTCGTTCGGGTGCGGGTAGTCCTGGTACCAGTCGACCCAACCGGTGTCGAGGTCGGGCGTCGTTTTGTTGCCGATGATCGTGAAGTAGTCGTCGGGATTGATGATTTTCAGCTTCGAGTTGAAGCCGAGCTTCTTCAGCTGGTCCTGGTAGTAGGCGCCCGCTTCTTCCTGGGTCGGTTCGCTGTCGGTCCAGACGGTGATGTTGGTGTCGGAGGGCTTGGCTTCGGCGATCAGTTCCTTCGCCTTCGCCATGTTGTAGGGATAGAGGTCGTAGGTCTTATGGCCCGGGATGCCTTCCGGGAGGATCTGCCGCAGCTGTTTGATCGAGCCGGCGTAGATCCGTTCCAGCGCTTCGCTTGAGACCGCGTAGTTGACCGCTTGGCGCACCTTGAGGTCGTTGAACGGCGCCCTCGTCATGTTCATCCAGAAGTAGTAGACGTTCGGGATCCCCGGCTCTTCGCGCAGCTGGGTGCCGTCGAACTTGCTCACCGTCTGCTGATAGAGCCCGGGCGGGATCAGGGCCTGCATCCATTGCGTCGTGCCCCGTTCGACTTCGCTGACCTGGGAAGACGTGTTGCGGACGATCTTGATGTCGATCTTGTCGACGTGGCCGCTCGGCAGGTCCGGCAACAGCTTCGAGTTGTTCTTCGCCCACTCGGGGTTGCGTTCGTATTTCCAGCCGCTGCTGGGGTCGGAGCTGACGATCTCGTAGGGCCCGCTCGCCGGGGGCGGGTCGGCGGAGAGGTTCTTGATCGCAGTGTTGGGAGGAAGCGGGGCGACGAACATCAGCCCGAGCTCGTTGTTGAAGGTTCCCCGCGGTTCGGTCAGGTCGATGACGATTTCGCCGGTCTTGTCGTTCGTCTTGATCCCGGGAATCGGGCCCTTCTTCGTCTTCTGGAACTGTTCGGCCCCGACTATCGACGTGTAGAAGGGCGAGCCGCCCGAGTTGAGCTGAATCATCCGTTCGACCGCGAACCTGAAGTCGGAGGCCTTGATCGGGGTCCCATCCGAGTATTTGAGGCCCTGGGTCAGCATCAGGGTGTAGGTCTTTCCGCCGTTCGTGATCTTCGGCATGCCCGTGGCGAGGCCGGGGACGACCTTGCTGCCCGCCGCGTTGCTTTCGTGGGCATAGGTCAGGAGCGGGATGTAGGTGTTCCACATCGCCGTCCAGCCTTCCTGGGTGTAGGAGAGTGCGGGGTCGAGATAGTCCGGGAATCCGGCGAAGGTGCCGATCAGAGTGCCGCCTTCCTTGCCTCCGGATTCGCCGCTGCTGCTGCCGCACGAGGCGAGACCCACCCCTGCCGCGATGAAGAGGACTGAAATCGCCAGTAGTGCCGCAAGCTTTCTCAACGCCTAGACCTCCGGATTGGGTTGAGTCGATTTTTCGCCCTCGGAAGGGGTTGCCCTTCCCCCAGGGATCAACTCCAGCATAGTCTCGCCGGGGGCTTGGATCGCCTCAGAGGCACCGTTTTCGCCCAATTCACGAGTGACCGGCCACCTGGTACCGAGCAGCGGCGCCGCGACGAGGGCTGTGACAACGACCCCTGCGCCGGCGGCCAGGAAGGTAGCCCGCGGGCTCAGACCGGTGGCGATCAGCCCCCCGAGTAGGTAGCCGACTCCGGGCGTCGCCGACCCGATCGATTCGAGTACGCCGATCACCCGCGCCTGCATCGCCGGCACGGTCAGCTCCTGCACGGCGCTGATCACCCCGACCCACTGGACCCCGTTACCGGCGCCCCCGACCGCCGAGGCGACGCAGGCGATGGCGAGCGTCTGCGCGGCGCCGGTGCCCAGGTAGCCGGCCCCGACCGCGACCGTGCTGAAGAACAGCAGCACCGGCAGCGGCGCTCGACGCAGGGCGGCGAAGACGATGCTCCCGATCACCATCCCGACACCCCAGCTCCCGAGCAGCAAGCCATAGCCCGTGTCACCGGCGCCGAGGGTGTCCTTGGCGAAGACGACCTCGATCGGGATCACCGCCGAGAAGAAGACGAAGGCCACGGCCTGGGCCGCGAGCAGCCGCCTCAACGTCGGGTTGTGCCGGATGTAGCCCGCTCCAGCTTGCACCCGTTCGCGCAACCCTCCGGGTTCGGATTCCGCGTGCGGGAGCGGGCGGGCGGTGAGCAGGATCCAACCGATCGCGTAGAAGGAGACGGCGTCGAGCAGCAGCGCCGACTGGATCCCGAAGGCGGCGATCACGCCGCCGGCGATCACGGGACCGATCGCGGCGCCGCCGGTGAAGGCGACGTTCAGGACGGCGTTTCCCGCCCGCAGCTCGCCCTCGGGCTCGAGCATCGCCGCGCTGACCGAGCGAGTCAGCGACTTCGCGGTCAGCGCCAGGGCGCCGTCGACCGTCGCCACCGCGACCACGGCCGCGAGTGAGAAGTGGTCGGCGAGCAGCGCCAGTGCACCGAACGCCGCCGCCTCCGTCGCGTACAGCGCCGGCAGGACGAGGCGCGGTGGAGGCCGCTCGAGCCGGGCGACGACGACCGGGGTCAGCAGCGCGGGGACGAATCCGGTCCCGATGAACAGCAGCGTCGTCGCCATCGCGCTTCCCGTCTGCTCGAAGACGAGCACCGAGAGGGCGACGATCCCGAGCCAGTCCCCGAGCTCGTTGACGGCGTAGGAGAGGACCAGGCGGCGGAAGGCCGGGCGCCGCAGCGGGTCTGTCAGGCGTGAGGCCCCCACTAAATCTTCATTTCTTTGCACAAGTTCTGGTGCATTTGCACAAGTTTCCGCCTATATGTGCTACAAACCTGCCAGCAAGCGAATCGATCTTCGCCGGATCCTGTGCAGAAGACGCTTTCGCTGGTTTCGAGAAAAGGAGCTGGTCATGGGCTACAAGAGGTAAGACTTCATAGACAGGCGTTAGCTCCACCGGGGTTCGCCGTCTAGGCATGGAGGACTCCCCCGTGGAGTCCTTTGCGCTTTCTAGGGGCAAATCGGCCGCATTTGCCTCAAATGCAAGGTATTGGCCAGTTGATCTACGCAGGGTTGCCGATTCGGCGCCCAGGCTCTACCTTCCAAATCGAAGGTTGCGATCGTCGCAAGCCGGAAGCCAGTCGGAGGAAGCAGTTGGCGACCAGCGAAATGCTTCAGGGCAGGCGTTGGCCTGGCGATACCAAGATCAGCGCGCTATCCATGCAAACCGAGCGGCCGACACGTCTCAGCAACGCGATCTTGGCGATCGCCTTGGTCGCTGCGGTCCTGGCCGCGATTTGGCGGACCCCAACGCCGACTGGGACATCGGCTTGTTCGCGATCCTGCTCGGGTTCTCGATTTTCAGCGACGTGACGTCGATCGAGATGGAATCCCGGCTGAAGATCTCGGGAAGTTTCCTCGCCATCGTCCTCGCGATGGTGTTCCTCGGCTGCACCCCGGCGGCGTTGATCGGGGTCATCTCGATCGTCGCCGGCTCGATCCGGTTTCGCGAAAAGTGGAACGACTTCTTCTTCAACCTCCTGACCTACATCACGTTCCCGGTGATCGTCGGCACGGCGTTCCACGAAATCGTCGAATGCGACCGGGATCACGCCTTCCGACCCGATCTACTACTGCCTGGTCTTCGGCGTCTTCCTGGTCGCGCTGGCGCTCAACTTTTCGATGATCGCCGCCTACACGTGCTACCTCGACCGCAGCTCTTTCCTCGAAAAGGTCGCGGACCTCGCTGGTCCCGCTCCTCCCCTCCGAGCTGGCCGCGGCGCTGATGGCGGTCGGCGTCGCCTTCATCTACGGGCAGATCGGCCTTGCGGGGGTCGCGCTGTTCGGAATCGTCCTCGTCATCTTCCAGTACCTGCTCGGCGCGCTGCTCAAGTCCCAGGAGCGGGCGCAGGAGCTCGAGGTCCGGACCAAGCAGCTGGCCAGCTTCCAGGTCGGGATGTTGAGCGCGCTGCTGCGGACACTCGACCTGCGGGACCAGATGACCGCGCGCCACTCTGCTGCGGTGGCCCGCTACTCGCGGGCGATCGCCCAGCGCGCCGGCTTCTCGCGCCGCGAGGAGGAGCTCGTCCACATCGCGGCGCTTCTTCACGACATCGGCAAGTTCATCCTCCCCGACCGGATCCTGAAGGCGAACGTCCCGCTCACCGACGAAGACTGGATGCTGATCCGCCGCCACCCCCAGCAGGGCGCCAGGGTGGTCTCCTCGCTCGACGGCTACGGGCCGGTCGCCGAGATCATCATCGCCCACCACGAGCGGATCGACGGTAAGGGCTATCCACGGGGCCTGAAGGGCGACGACATTCCCGAGCTGGCTCGGATCATCTCGGTCGCCGACACCTACGACGTGATGACCGCCCGCGATTCCTACCGGGCGCCGGTCTCCAGCTACGACGCGATCCAGGAGCTGCGGCGGGTGGCCGGAGAGCAGCTCGACGAGCGCTTCGTCGAGATCTTCATCGAGCTGCTCGAGGGCAAGGACGTCTCCTTCCGCCACGGCGAGGAGGCCGACTTCGAGAAGGAGCTCGCGCTCGAAGCGCGGATCGCCGAGACCGCCAGCCCGGACGACGAGCTCGGGCGGTTCCAGGTCCCGCGCGTGCCTGTCGGCTGAGCTTCCGGCCGAGCGATACGGTTCGCGCCGCCAATGAAAGCCGTCACCTTCCAGGCGCCGGGTGAGATCCGGATCGACGAGAAGCCCGACCCTGAGGTCGGCTCCCCCGACGAGGCCCTTGTCAGGGTCGAGGCGAGCGGGATCTGCGGCTCCGACCTCCACATCTTCCACGGCAGGGTACCGGTCGAGGTCGGGTTCACGATCGGGCACGAGTTCGTCGGCACCGTGCTCGCAACCGGCGACGACGTCGAGCGGGTCGCGGAGGGCGATCGTGTGCTCGGCTGCTTCCACACCGCCTGCGGCACCTGCGCCGCCTGCCTGCGGGGTGACTATCACCGCTGTGAGCGGGGCCGGATCTTCGGCCACGGGTCGAAGCTCGGCGACCTTCAGGGCGCCCAGGCCGAGCTGCTCTTGGTGCCGCGGGCCGACCTGACGCTGCGGCGCGTCCCGGAGGGTGTCTCCGATGAGGTCGCGCTGTTCGCCGGCGACGTGATGGGTACCGGATTTCACTCGATCGAGCATGCCGGGACGCGGACCGGCGACACCGTCGCCGTGCTCGGGCTCGGGCCGGTCGGGCTCTGCGCCGTCCAGGCCGCACGCGCGGCCGGCGCCACCCGGGTGTTCGCGATCGACTCGGTGGCGGCGCGGCTCGAGATGGCGGCCGGCTTCGGCGCCGTGCCCCTGCACCTCACGGATGACGACCCGAAACGGGCGGTGCGCGGCGCGACCGACGGCCGCGGCGTCGACGTCGTCGTCGACGCGGTGGGGGACCCGGGGCCGCTGGCGATGGCGATCAGCCTCGTCCGCGACGCCGGCACCGTGTCGGGGATCGGCGCCTACGCAGGCAAGGGCGAGGTGCCGATCGGCCTCGCCTGGCTCAAGGGGCTGACCCTGCGGCTGGGCCTCGCCAACGTCATCGCCCACGTCGACAGGGTCCTGGCCCTGATCGAGGCGGGCCTCCTCGACCCGGCGCCGCTCGTCACCCACCGGATGAAGCTTGAGGAGGCCGCCGAGGCCTACCGGCTCTACGACAACCGCGAGGCGCTGAAGATCGTCCTCACGCCGTAGCGACCGCGGCCGGCGCCGGCTTGCGGTGGCGGCGGAACATCTCCTCGACCCAGACGTAGCCGGGCCGCTTCTTCAACGTCTCGCGGAAGGCCTCGAGCCCGGCCGGCGCCCCCGCCTCGGTCGCCGCCGGTCCCTCCGGCGGCAGCACCACCGGGTAGAGGAGCGAGGCCGCGGTCAGGTCGGCGACCGTGAACCCGTCGCCGACGAGGTACTCGCCGCCATTCGCGGCGAGCTCCTCGTCGAGGCGGTCGAATGCGGCGACGATCTTCGTCCGGGCCAGCTCCGCCGCCCGCGGGTCGGCGACCCCGAAGCGCAGTCTCGTGTAGACGCCGGCATAGGACGTGACCAGGCCGCCGGCCCGCTGCAGTGGGCCGGGCACCGTCCCTTCGACCACCTTCTGAAAGCGCTCGCGGTCGTTGCGCAGTTCGTGCCAGGCCAGCAGCCGGGAGTGAGGCCCGAGCTCCTCGTCGAAGAAGTCCTCCAGGGCGAGCGCGCGCCGGCGCTGGTCCGGGTCCTCCGGGTAGAGCGCGGGCTCGGGATGGCGCTCCTCGAGCGCGGCGATGATCGCCGTCGAGTCGCCGACGTTGCGCCCGTCGAGGGTGAGGATCGGGAAAGTCACCTCAGACCCCCGGGTCAGCCAGAGGGCGACGGCGATGTGCATTCCCGCCGGCGGCGAGCGCCGCTCGTGCTCGACTCCCTTCCACGCGAGTGCCCAGCGGGCCTTCTCGCTGTAGTGGGAGACGGGGATCTGCCAGAGGGTCGGGCGCTCGCTCATTTGCAATTCCAGGCCGCCCTGCCAGCATAGTCCGCGATGCCGCTGAGCGAACAGGCGATCGAGGCGAGGCTGAGTGAGCACCCGGGCTGGGAGCGGGAGGGTCGGGCGATCGCCAAATCGTTCAAGCGGGCCGACTTCGTCGGCTCGGTCAATTTCGTCAACAGCATCGTCGAGCCGGCCGAGGGGATGAACCACCATCCGGACATCGAGATCTCCTGGGACACCGTCACAGTCAGGCTCTCGACCCATTCCGAGGGCGGCGTCACCGCCAACGACTTCGAGCTGGCGGCGAAGATCGACGCCCTCGACTGAGACGCGGTTACCTGGGTGCGGTGGCCGAGGAGCTGAAGATCGACGCCGGCCTTGCGATCCCGCTGGCCGAGGTCGAGCTTCGCGCGAGCCGCTCCTCCGGCCCGGGTGGCCAGCACGCGAACGTCACCGCCTCACGGGTGGAAGCGGTCTTCGACGTCAAGGCATCGCGGGCGCTCGACGACGGCCAGCGGGCGAGGCTGCTGGAGCGGGTGGGACCGATGGTCACGGCGGTCGCCCAGGAGGCGCGGGGACAGGCGCGGAACCGGGAGCTCGCCCTGCAGCGCCTCGCGGCGAAGATCGCCGCCGGCCTGCGGGTCCCACGCCGCAGGCGCCCGACGAGGCCGACCGGCGCCTCGCGCGAGCGCCGGCTCGAGCAGAAGCGGCGAACCTCGCAGCGGAAGGCGGCCCGACGGAGGCCGCCCGACGGCGGCGAGTGACCGCGGCGGCGCGTCCGGGATGCCAGACTCGGCACCGATGGCGAAGCGCAGAAGAAGGCGACCCGCCGAGAAGGCGGCGACGGTCTCCTACCGCGACGAGGAGGGCAACACGCTCGTCCTGCGCGAATCGCTGAGCGCGGGGACGATCAGGAAGATCGGCCACGGCCCGTCGAGCGAGGCGGCGTCGGTCGACGATGCCTGGCGGCGGCGCTTCGAGCTGCTGTTCGAGCGGCTGGCGGTCAGCTGGGAGATCGCCGGGCTCCCGCTCACCGACCAGAAGATGCTGCTCGGGCGCTATCGGATGGCCGACTCCGCGACCCAGCGCTGGGTGCGGGAAACGATCGCGACACACCTCGAGCGCCACATCCCCGAGCTCGCCGGCTAGGTGTGATCGCCATTTCAGGCGCTATGCGGGTGAAATGGCGATCACGCCCGGGCGAGTAGGGGCGCGAGCGAGCGGATCAGTGCCCGCCCGCAGGCGCGGTCGGGGTCCTTCTCCGGGTTGTAGCAGGCGATCGAGGCGCCGATCAGTGCCTCGGAGGTGAGCAGCGGCGGCAGGAGCTCGTCAAGCTCCTCCCAGCTCAGACCGCCGCCCATCAGGTAGTCGGTGGCCGGGAAGGCCTCCTCGTCGAGGACATCGACGTCGAGGTGGAGCCAGAAGGGGCTGGCGGCGGCAAGGGCCTCCGCGACTCGCTCGCCGGTCTCGCTCGGGCCCTCGGAGCGCACGGCCGCGATCGGTCGGAGATGCGGGGCGGGGTCGAGCGTCTCCGGCTGTCGCATCCCGTCCTCGATCGATTCCTCGCGGTCGCGGTACCCGACAAGGAAGGTCCGCTCGGCGACGGAGCCGGGGCCGCCCGCGGCCTCGACCCACCGCTCCGGGCCGAGCCCGAGGATCACCGAGATCGGCATGTCGGCGGCCTCGCCGGTGGTCGAGGTCTCGCCGTCATAGAGGTCGGTGTGGCCGTCGAGGTAGGCGAGCCCGACCGCGCCGAGCGCGTCGCGGGCACCGCCGAGCGCGCCCGGGAGCTCGGAGCAGCAGCCTCCGGCGAGCAGCGGCCGCCGCCGTTCGGATATCGCGGCCGCGATCACCGAGCGGATCTCCTCGGTCGCGGCGAGCACGTCGCCGGCGGCGATGATCCCGGTCTCCTGGTCGCGCTCATCGCCGCGGATCGCGAGGTCGAGGTCGCCGCGGTCCTCGGCGCCGGCCGCCGTGGCGAGCCCCAGCTCCCGCAGCGCCCGCGGCCCGAGCTCGGTCCCGCCGGAACGGCCGACCGAGTCGACGGGAACCCCGATCAGTACAAGGTCATCCATCGGCTGCCAGACTAGGCCAGCCGGCAAGGAAAGGAGCCTCAATGTTCACCGACGCAGAACCGACGAACAGCTTTGCCGTCGACGATCTCGACCGCGCCCGGGAGTTCTACGGGGAAACCCTGGGACTCGGGGCCGAGGTCATCGACGAGGAGCACGGTCTGTTGGCGCTGAAACACCCCGGCGGCCGCGACACCCTGGTCTACCTGAAACCCGATTACGTCCCCGCCACCTACACGGTCCTCGGCTTTCAGGTCGACGACATCGATGCCGTCGTCGACGGCCTCGCCGAGCGCGGCGTCGAGGTCGAGCGCTACGAGGGGTTCGACCAGGACGAGAAGGGGATCTCCCGTGGCAACGGCCCCGAGATCGCCTGGTTCAAGGACCCGGCCGGGAACATCCTCTCGGTGCTCTCGCGCCCATAGTGGAGATCACGATTCCGGCCCAGTAGTCTCGCCCGGTGCGACCGGGTGACGACAAGCCGACCGAAGGCGAGAGGTTCTACGGGGCCAGGTGGCTGACGGAGGAGGCCCCCGATCGGGATTTCCCGGCGAGCGGGATGTCGGCGACCGACGCGATGCGGCTCGTCGGCGAGGAACTTGAACTCGAGGGGGAACCGGCCCGCAACCTGGCGACGTTCGTCACCACCTGGATGGAGCCCGAGGCCCAGCGCCTGATCGCCGCCAACCTCCATCGCAACTTCATCGACCACGCCGAGTACCCGATCTCGGCTGAAATCGAGCAGCGCTGCGTGCGGATGCTCGCCAACCTCTTCAACGCGCCTGGCGAGACGACGGGGACCCGTACCCAGGGTTCCTCTGAGGCGATCATGCTCGGCGCCCTCTCGCTGAAGTGGAAGTGGCGCAAGCGCCAGGAAGCGGCGGGCAGGCCGACCGATTCGCCGAATCTCGTCTTCGGCGGCGACGTCCACGTCGTCTGGGACAAGTTCTGCCGCTACTTCGACGTCGAGCCGAGGATCGTGCCGCTGCAGAAGGGCAAGTACACGATTGGGCCGGAGGACGTCGAGCAGCACATCGATGAGAACACGATCGGCGTCGCCGCGGTCCTCGGCACCACCTTCACAGGACATCGCGACGACATCGTCGGGATCAACAACCTCCTCATCAGCACTCGCGACGAGAAGGGCATTGACATCCCGATGCACGTCGACGCCGCAAGCGGCGGCTTCGTCTGGCCCTTCCTCTACCCCGACTCCGAGTGGGACTTCCGGCTCGAGCAGGTCCGCTCGATCAACGTCTCCGGCCACAAGTTCGGTCTCGTCTACCCGGGGATCGGGTGGCTGATCTTCCGCGAGAAAGACGATCTCGCTCAGGACCTCGTCTTCGAGGAGAACTACCTGGGAAAGACCGACGCCACCTTCACCCTCAACTTCTCGACCGGCTCGGCGATGGTCCTGGCGCAGTACTACAACTTCGTCCGCCTCGGCCGCGAGGGCTATGAGTACATCATCGGGATCATGGAAAAAAACGCTCGCTACCTGGCCGAGCAGCTCTCCGCCCAGGGGGACTTCGTGCTGATCGATCCTGACGCGGAGCAGCTGCCGCTGGTCGCGTTCCAGCTCGTCGACGGGAAGTCCTACGACGAGTTCGACGTCGCCTGGCAGCTCTCGGCCGAGCGCGGCTGGATGCTCCCCGCCTACACGCTGCCGCCAGATGCGCAGGATGTGAAAGTGATGCGGGCGCTGGTGAAGGAGACGCTGAGCCATGCCCAGATCGACCATCTGGCCTCCGACATGAAGGATGCCTGCGCGACACTCGAGAAAAAGGGCGGCCTCGAGGAGTCCGAGCGCCGACAGGTGAAGACCGGCACCGGCTACTGACGCTCTGGCGATGGAGGACCTCGCACTGTTCCTCCACCTCCTGGGTGCCCTGCTGTTCGTCTCCGGCATCGTCGTCGCCGGGGTCCCGTTCGAGGCCGCCCGCCGCAGGCAGAACCCGGGCGAGATCGCTCTGCTCCTCGGCCTCACCCGCTACGGCGTCGCGCTGGTCGCCGCCGGCGCACTGCTCCTGTTCGCCTGCGGGCTCTGGCTGGTCGGCCTCGAGGATGACGTCGGCTTCGGCACCGGCTGGGTCGACGCTGCGATCGTCCTCTTCCTCCTCGTCGTCGCCCTCGGCTCGCTCGGGGGTCGGCGCCCGAAGCGGGCGCGGCTGCTGGCGACCGAGCTCGCCGATCGCGGCGAGCCCGCCGGCCCGGAACTGCGCGGCCTACTCGAGGACCCGGTCTCGCGGGCGGCGAACTACGGGTCGGCCCTCCTCGTCCTCGCGATCCTCGCCCTGATGGTGTTCAAGCCCTAGGCACCCAGCACCTCCTCGACGAGGCCCATCACCCGCGGGGGCATCGCGCCGCCGTCCCCGAGCTCGAGAATGCGGTCAATCTCGGTGCCGTCCGTCTCGAACAGCGGAAGCACCTCTCGCGAGAGCCGTTTCACCACCGATTGGTCTCGCCAGCGAGGCTCCTCGGCGAGGAGCCGGATCGCCGCCACGCTCTCCTCTATCTCGCCGACGCACTCAAACGGCTTGTGCCCACCGATCCCCGTGAGCTGCGCGAAGCCCTCGTACTGATCGGGGTCGTTGAGCATTTCCGCGCCGAAGATCCGGTCGAGGTCGGATGGCGATAGAAACGGAGAGAGGATGAGGAACACGAAACGACACTTGTCACATTCGCCGCACCAGGAGGAGGCTCGCCGGGCGGGGTCGAGCCGGAATTGGCGATTGCAGCTCGTGAAGGCGTCGTGATAGCGGCGCATGCGGGCGAAGGCCCGAGCCACCGCCATCTCTGAGACAGGGCGAAGAACCGAGAAGATCCTCGGCCCGTCCAGTTCGCCGACAGCCTCGCTCAGGAGCTCTTCGGCCCTCGAGCCCTTGCTGAACTGATGATTCACCGCCACGCCGCGCCAGGTCAGGTTCGGCGCTGAGGCCGATCGCTCATTCGCCAGGGCGACGGCATCGAAGCCGTTGAGCTCAGCCGTCAGCAGGGCCACGGCCGAGACGATCGACGTGATCGGGACATGGCCGTTGATCGCCCCGCGCCGGTTGAGCTCGTGGATTTGGGGATCGATCCGGCGCCGCGTGAGGAGCCGGGGCAGCCCGGAGACGGCAACGGTGCGCTGGATTGCCGGGCTGTCTCCCACTGTGAACAGGGAGACATCCACCCCTGCCTTCCGCATGATCTCGAGTGCGACGATCGAATCCTTGCCACCCCCGACGGGAACGAGGACACGGTCCACGGGCCTCTGTTCAGGAGTCGGTCGGGAGGTCGCCCGGCTTGCGAAGGCGGGCCTCGGGAGGGAGGGCAGGTCGTTCAGCATCGCCAGCTCGGCCAGGCCCTCCGAGTAGAGGGCCTCGAGCAGGCGCGCCGTCGCCGGCCCCGGCGCCTCTCCCTCGAACGCGACCCTTGAGGGCAGGCAGGTCTTGTAGTAGCTGACTCCCGCGACCCAATGGAGGAGCGCGACGAGGCTTCGGACTCGCTCGGTGTCGACCATTTCTCCTGCCGGCACCGGAACCTCGAATTGCTCGACGAATTCGAGCCCATCGTCGAGGGCGTAGCCGAGCGTGACCAGGCCATCCCGGTCGATCGACCGACCCCTGAACCGAAAGGTCGTGTAGGTCGTGGTATCGAATCGCTGTTCGGGCATCGCCGGTCAGCCGGCCCGGAGAAATGGGCGCGGCTGGGTTCGAACCAGCGACCTCTCCCGTGTGAGGGGAGCGCTCTCCCACTGAGCTACGCGCCCGCTGAACTCGATCATACGGCGACGGGCTCGGCCTCAGGCGCGCCCGTCTCGCCGGCGGCCACCGCCCTTTTCTGGAGCGCCGCAGCGACGAACGGGAAGACCAGGGTTGAGAGCATCGCGGCGCCGACCAGGCCGGCCGCGGTCGAGCTCTTCATGTCGCCGTCGTCGATCGCGATCGTCGTGATCGCGACCACCAGCGGCAACTCGGTGGCGCAGTAGAAGGCGAGCGCCGCGCGCTGACGGGTCTGAAGCACCCCCCGGTAGAACAGCATCGCCGGAGTTCCCCGGACGACGACGAAGAGGCCGAAGAACATCACCATTTTGCTCAGAGCGGTAACCGAGCCGAGGGCCGCGAGGTCGAAGTTGATCCCGCTGGTGATGAAGAAGAACGGGACGAAGAAGCCGAACCCGACGGCGGTCAGCTTCGACTCGAAGATCGAGAGCTCATGGCCCTTGAGGGCTGTCCTGACGATCATCCCCGCCACGAACCCGCCGAGCAGGATGTCGAGCCCGAGCTGGCCGGCGAGCAGGACGAGGCCGAAGACGAGGACGACGGTGACCCGCACCGCGAGCTGGCTGCTCGCCTCAAAGGTGCGTTCGAGCGCGGACCAGCCGCGCCAGGCGAGCCGGACCGAGGTCAGGGCGAGCGCGATCGCGAGGGCGACGAAGGCGAGCAGGATCCCCGCCTCGTGCAGCGGCTGGTTGGTCGACAGCACCAGGGTCACGAGCAGGATCGGGCCGAACTCTCCGACCCCGCCGGCCCCCAGCAGGTAGGTCCCGAAGCGGGTCTTCAGTTCGCCGTTGTCGCGCAGGATCGGGATCAGGGTGCCGATCGCGGTCGTCGCCATGGCGGACCCGGTGTAGAGGGTCGAGAGCACGACGCCTGCCGCCGCCAGCAGTCCCGCGAGGGTGTACGCGAGCGCGATCGAGAGCAGCCAGCCCAGCGCGCCGAGCTCGAGCGGTTTCCCCTTGATCCGATCGAAGTCGATCTCGTAGCCGGCGAAGAAGAAGAGCATCCCGAGTCCGAGGTTGGAGAAGAAGTCGATGAAGGGGTCGGTTTTCGCAAGATCGAGGACTTCGGGCCCGATGACGATCCCCAGCAGGAGCTCGACGACCACCACCGGCGGCGCAAACCGGCGCGGCACGATCGCCACCGTGACCGCTGCCAGAGCGGCGACGACGACGATCGCAAAGAACGAGCCGGAGTCGACTTCGATCTTCATCGCGGCCGATCCTATGCGGGAACAAGGAGGGGGCCGCGGCCCGGCCCCCTCCTTGTTCAATTTCGATCTGGCGGGTTAGCAGACGTGTCGCCGGCTGCCTCCTGATCGGACGACCGGTCGACCACCGTTAAGTCCCGATCGAGCTGGACGTCGGTCTGGGTGCCGTCTGCCTTCGTGACCTCGACCTGGTAGTAGCTCTCCTCATCGCCGACCTCGGTCCCGGTGACTTTTCCGCCTCCGGTCGCATGCAGCGCGGCAGCGCTCGCCCTCTGCAGTGCCCCGCCGGTGATCGGGGTCTCTGGATCGCTGCCGCTGGTCGCGCCCGCTATGCCCGCTCCCCCTGCCGCGAGCGCAAGCGCTGACGCCCCGACGATCACGATCTGTTTCCGTTTTCTCATCGCTCCTCCGTTTGGTTGACCTTGTGGGCGTGCCGTTCTACGCGAGGCCGATGAAATGAGTGTGAAATGACCTCGGGGTTGTCAGGCCGCCGGGGTCTCAATCCAGATGTCGGCACCCCCGGCTGGGAGGTTTTCGGCCCCTGCGTCACCCCCATGTCCAAGCGCAATGGTCTCGACGATCGCCAGGCCCAGGCCGGTGCCGTCGCGGCTCCGCGCCGGGTCGGCGCGGCTGAAGCGCTCGAAGGCGTGGGGAAGAAAGCCCGGCGGGAATCCGGCGCCCTGGTCGCTGACGTGGATCCTCACTCCGGTGTCCGTGGCCTTCGCCCAGACATGGACCTCACCGCCGCCGTGCCGCATCGCGTTGTCGACCATGTTCGTGAGCGCCTGCTCGAGGCGGAGCCGGTCGCCGTCAACGACAAGATCCAGATCGCCGTCGACGACCAGTTGCCTCCCGGACTCCGAGGCGCGAGCCTCGAAGCGCTCGACTGCCGTCGCCACCAGCTCGGCGACCGGGAGCGCCTGGGTCGACAGCGGGAGAACACCTTCCTCGGATCTGGCGACGACCAGAAGGTCCTCCGCCAGCTGGACGAGGCGGTCGGTCTCTTCGAGCGCGGATGCGAGCGCCGCCCGCAGGTCCTCGGCCGATGCTCCGTGCCGGAGCGCGAGCTCGAGGCCGGTCTTGTGCAGCGCGAGTGGGGTGCGAAGCTCGTGGCTGGCGTCGTCGACGAAGCGGCTCTCACGCTCCAGGGTGGCCTCGATCCGGTCCAGCATCTGATTCAGCGTCTGCCCCAGGCGCCGCAGCTCGTCATTGGCCGGTGGCACCGGCAGGCGCTCGGCGGGCCCCGCCGCCGAAATCTCCGCCGCCCGCCGCCGGATTGCCTCGACCGGTCGCAGCGCGGCGCCCGTTGCGAGGTATCCGGCCAGCGTGGCAAGCAGCAAGGCGACGGAGCCGCCCAGCAGAAGCTGATCCGCGAGGCTGCTCAGGGCGTCGTTTCGATCGCTGAGAGAGGAGCCGACCACGAGGATGGCTCTACCCTCGCGCGTCTGGGTCGGCGTGGCCAGCAGCCGGGCGGTCGCGTCCACCCCGGGCAGGCCCGACCGCTCGAAGAACTCGGGTTGGGTGGCGGTCCGTGCAATTTCCGAGGGCTCCAGCACCGGCTGACCCCGCAGTTGAGGGGTGGAGTCGATCACGCGGCCTCGCAGCGAAAGGATCTGCGCGAAGCTCTCATCGCTCTCGATCAGGCCGGTGGCTCGCGTCGACTCAAGGCCCGGCTCGGCGGCTTCGGCAAGGGCGGCCACCTCCCCGGCGCGCGATCGCAGCCCGTTGTCGATCGAGTGATCGAGCTGCGCTTCCTGGCGGAGGTAGAGGAACAGCCCGAGCGCGGCGAGGACGAGTGCCATCGCGACCGCGAAGGCAAGGGTCACCTTCAAGCGGATCGGCAGGCGACTCATGAGTCGCCTGCCGCTCGGCCGCCATCCTCGCGCAGCCGGTAGCCGGCGCCCCGGACCGTTTCGATTGCCTCCGCCCCGAAGGGCCGGTCGATCTTCTCCCGCAGGAGGCGGACGTAGGCGTCGACGACGTTGGAGCGGTTCTCGTACTCGTAGTCCCAGGCGTGCTCGAGCAGCTGAAACCTCGACAGGACCTCGCCGGGTTGCCGCATGAACGCCTCGAGGACGGCAAGCTCCTTGGTCGAGAGCGCGATCTCCTCCTCACCGCGCCATGCCCGCCGCGTCGCCGGGTCGAGCCGGAGATCGCCGGCCTCTAGGACGGTCGGGCGGCGTGGCCGGCCCCGGCGGGCCAGCGCTCTCAGCCTGGCCAACAGCTCGGCGTAGGAGAAGGGCTTGGTGAGGTAGTCGTCGGCCCCGCGATCGAGCCCCGCGACACGGTCGGCGACGCCATCGCGCGCGGTCAGCATCAGGATCGGGGACCAGACGCCCGCCTCGCGGAGGTGCCGGCAGACCTCGAGCCCGTCGATGCCCGGCAGCATCAGATCGAGGACGATCGCGTCGTACTCGACCGCCTCGCCCTTCCACAGCGCCTCCTCGCCGGTCCCGGCGATGTCGACCGACATGCCCTCGCGCTGGAGGCCGCGCCGGATCAGCCCGGCCATCTTCGCTTCATCCTCGACGATCAGTACACGCACGGCTGCACCAAGGTTCCTTCGAAAAGATGAAAGCCAGATGAATACAGCTTTCACCCGGCATTCATCGTCGTCGGGGATAAGGGTGTCCCCAACGAAAGGAGACCAGTGCCATCGTCCCGCTCGATCAAGGTGACCGCTGTGATCCTCTGCATCGCGCTCCTCTCCTCAATCCAGGTTGCCTGTGGGAAGAGTGGGGAAAACGATGGGAGCGCTGCGCACGCGGATGGCCGGCTCCCGGAGGGAGCCGAACCCGTCGACCTCAGCCCGACGGACTTCACGGTCGCGATCGACAACCGCTACTGGCCGATGGCGCCCGGCACCCGCTGGGTCTATCGGGAGACGGAAGGACACGGAGTGGTGAAGCGGGTCGTCGTCACCGTCACCGACAAGACAAGGCGGATCGCCGACGGGATCGAGGCGCGGGTGGTCCACGATGTCGCGACAGCGAACGGGAGGCCGGCAGAGGTGACCGACGACTGGTATGCCCAGGACTCGGAAGGCAATCTCTGGTACCTGGGGGAGAAGACCGCCGAGTATGAGAACGGCAAGGTGGCCTCGACCGAAGGATCCTGGGAGGCGGGCGTCGACGGCGCCCAGCCGGGCGTGATCATGCCAGCCCGGCCGCAGACCGGACAGGCCTACCGCCAGGAGTACTACGCCGGCGAAGCCGAAGACAGCGCAAGGGTCCTCAGCACCGACGAGCAGGTCCAGGCCCCCTTCGGCCATTTCGGCGAAGCGGTCCTGACCAAGGAGACGACGCCGCTCGAGCCGGACGTGGTCGAGTACAAGCTCTACGCGCCGAACATCGGGCCGGCGATGGCGATGGACGTCTCGGGCGAATCGGATCGCGAGGAACTGGTTTCTCTCAGCCGCCGCTAGGATTGGCGGCGGACCGTGCTAGGCGGGGAATCAGCGGTGCCCTGTAACCCGCAATCCGCTCTAGCGGGGCCGAATCCCGTTCCGAGGGGCTGGCCGTCGGGGTCAGTGCGCCGGGGGCGGCGTTGACGGCCGGGTCCTGCGCGACGTGGGCACGTGAATCAGGTCAGGTCCGGAAGGAAGCAGCCTTAAGCGGATGCCGCGGGTGCCGCAGGAAAGCCCGGCTCGAGCCAAACCAGGTGGACACGCCCGGTGACTTCGTCTCAGAGGCGGGGCGCACGGTCCATTTCATTCGATCAGCCGCGCCTCCATGCGGTTGACCGCGATCCGCCACATCACGAGGGCGAATCCGACCAGGGATGCGAACCGGATCAGGTCGACCGGCTCGTACCCGAAGGCGCCGCCACGGACGAGTTCGACCAGCTGCAGAAGTGGGTTGAGCTGGGCGAGGATCTGGACCCCCTGGGGCAGTTCGTCGATCGGGAAGAAGGCGCCGGAGACGAGGAATAGAGGGGTGACGAACAGCGCCGTCACGTAGTTGAACTGGTCGATCTTGGCGACGATCGCCGCCGTCGCGACGCCGAAGCCGGCGAAGCCGAGCGCGGTGACGAGGCAGAACAGCGGCACCAGCAGCATCCCCGGTGCGGGGTCGAGCCCGAACACCATCGTCACCAGCAGCGGGAAGCAGCCGTAGATGCTCGACCGGGCCCCGATCCAGAGCATCTCGGCGCTGACGAGCTCTTCGACGTCGACCGGTGCGGCGAGGATCGCTTCGTAAGTGTTCTGGAAGCGGTGCTTGACGAAGGTGCCGAACATCGCCGGGAGGGCGCTGGAGAAGATCACCGCGGTGGCGACCATCCCGGTGCCGACGAATTGGACATAGGGGATGCCGTTGACTTCGTCGACGAGCGTCGCCGAGAGGCCGAGGCCGAAGGCGAGCAGGTAGACCAGCGGTTCGAGCAGGCTCGAGAACGTCGTCCCCTTCCAGTAGGTGCGGAAGTTGGCGGCCTCGCGGCTCATCACGCCGCTGATCGCAGCCGGTTCGAGCCGCCGCATTCCCACTCGTCGGCGGCTCACTCCGCCTCCTCCCCGGTCAGCAGGACGAAGACGTCCTCGAGCGAGGCGGCGCGGCGGACGGCGTCGTCGGGAACAGCGCCGTCGGTGGCACGCTCGGAGCCGACGATCGCGATCGCGGGCCCGGCCGGGCGGACCCTCAGCCCGGCCGCCTCCGCTCTGGACCGTGCCTCGGCGAGCCGCTCGGGTGGCGCGTAGATTTCGGCCGTCTCGCGGCCGGCGTGCTCGACGATCAGCTCCGCCGGGCGGCCGCGGCTGATGATCTTCCCGTGCGCCATCACCGCGACCTCGTCGGCGAGTCGCTCGGCCTCCTCGATGTAGTGGGTCGACATCAGGATCGTCGTCCCCTGCGAGCGCAGATTGTCGATCAGCGTCCAGAGCTCGGTCCGGATCTGGGGGTCGAGCCCGACCGTCGGCTCGTCAAGGAGGAGGAGCCTGGGGTCGTGGACGAGGCCCCTGGCCAGCAGCAGCCGGCGGCGCATCCCGCCCGAGAGCTCGTCGACGGCATCGCGGCGGCGGGCGCTGAGCCGGGCAAGCTCGAGCGCGCCCTCGACCGCGGCGCCGACATCGGGAACCCGGTAGAGGCGGGCGAACACGGCGAGGTTATCTTCGACCGTGACGTCGACGTCGAGGTTGTCGAGCTGCGGGACGACGCCCATTTCGGCGCGCGCGACCTTCGCCTCGGCCGGGAGCTCGTGGCCGAGTACCCGGAGGACGCCGGCGTCGGGCAGCGCCTGGCCGGTCAGCAACCGCATAGTCGTCGACTTGCCGGCGCCGTTCGGCCCGAGCAGGCCGAGGCAGATTCCCTCCGGCACCTCGAGGTCGAGGCCGTCCACCGCGATGATCGGCCCGAACTTCTTCACGACGCCGCGAAGCTCTATCGCCGCCATGCAACTGATGCTGTCAGGTCGCCTCGACGCGCCTCAGGCAGAGGCGAGGCGCTCGGCGAGCCAGAGGTCGCAGAGCCAGTCCGACTGGTCGCCTCCGGTACGGCTGACGACGATGCTGTCCGGGCTCCCGCTGACCTTGACCTTCTTCCAGCGGGGCGAGTCCGCGAGCCTCTTCGTCACCGCGTCGATGTCCGGCGGGGCCGCGGCGGCGAGGCGGATTTCGCTGGCGCCGCTCCGTTCCTCGCCGCCGAGGCGGACCGTGACCTGGCGGCCGTGGCGCTCGCCCTTCAGCACCAGGGCGCCGCGGATCCGCGGACCCATCCGGGGCGTCACCGGTTCCCTCATCTCTACCCGGACCGTCGGCCGCTCGGTGACCTCGAGGCCGAGCGGCGCCATCGCCTCGCCGACGCGTTCGTAGCCGCTGTCGAGCTCGCCGCCGGGACCCAGGGCCCGGCGGGCGCCGTATAGCGCGGCCGCCACGATCAGCGGGCCGCCGATCAGCAGAGGCACGAAGCTTTCGAGCAGGTAGATCGCCGGAACGGTGAGGAAGATCAGCCCGACGATCACGACGCCGAGGTTGAGGCTGCGCCGGCCCGCATTCCAGAGCTCGCTGCGTGCTTCGACCGCCTTGCGGTCGATCGGCCGCACAGCCAGCGCCGCCCACAGCTCGGGCTCGGCAAGCGTCGTCGGGTCGTCGATCTCATGGCCGCCCTCGGCCGCGGCGCGCTCGGTGCCTCTCGCGCTGACCCCGGCGGCGCGCTCGAGGTCGGAGCGCTGAAGGATGAAGAGGATCACAAAGAAGACGGCGATGACGCCGAAGATCAGCGCGATCGCGCCCTTCGGGTTGGCCTGGCCGCTTCCCATGGTCAACGCGATCACGACGACCACGACCATCACGAGGATGACGCCGACGATGCCGAACCTGGACGAGCGCTTGAACCCTCCGGCCATCCCGCGCGCAGGCTACACCGTGGGAGACTGCGCGCCGTGCTCGACGAGCGATGGATCAGGGCCCTCCACGTGGAGACGATGCGGGAGCATGAACTGCACGAGGAGCGCGAGCCGCACGTCCTCTTCCAGGCCTCGACGATCGCCGCCCTGCTCGATGGTGCCTATGACGGCGACCTCACCTTCGCCGAGCTGGCCCAACATGGCGACCTCGGCCTCGGCACGCTGAACGGGCTCGACGGGGAGATGATCGCCCTCGACGGCCGCTTCTACCGGGCCGCCGTCGACGGCGCGATAGCCGAGGTGGCGCCCGGGGAGCGGACCCCGTTCGCGGTCGTAACCGGGTTCACGCCGACGATCGAGGCCGAGATCGCCGGGCCGATCTCCCACGACGGCCTCCTCGCCGCCCTCGACGCCCTGATCCCGGACGGGGCTGCGTCGTGCGCGATCCGTCTCGACGGGCGGTTCGAGTCGGTTCGCGCCCGCTCGGTACCCCGCCAGGTTCCGCCGTACCGACCGTTGACGGAAGTCGTCGCCGAGCAGCGCGTGTTCGACCTCGACGATGTCGTCGGCACGATGCTCGGGTTCCGGTTCCCGAGCTACGCCGAGGGGATCGAGGTGAGCGGGTTCCACCTTCATTTCATCGACGCCGATCGGCGCCGCGGCGGCCACGTCCTCGACTCGCGGGTCGGCCACGCCCGGGCCCGCCTCGACCCCTCGAACGACCTCCACATCGAGCTGCCGCCGGCGATCGACCTTGCGAGCCCGGAGCTCGCCGCCGGGACGCATGCCGCGATCGAGCTGGTAGAGCGGGGCTGATCCTCAGCAGCGTCGGTAGAGGATCCAGGAGTCGTTGCCGACGGGGACCCGCTGGAAACCGGGGGGTACCGTCGAGGTGAACCGCGACGGGTCGTTCGGGTCGAGGATGAAGTTGTGGATCACGAACGGCGAGGCCGGTTTGAGGAAGTAGCCGTGTCGCGGCTGGCGCTGCTCGGAGGAGCTGACGATCCGGCTCGGCCGGACCTTCAGGTCGAAGGCGAGGCGGGGAACCGCACGGTGGTTGGGGACCGAGATCGGCAGGCAGAGCGGTTCGAAGGCGCTCGACTCGGCGAGGTCGTTGAGGTCCGACTCGATCTCGCCCTGGTTGGTGAGATCGGTATTGACCTGGTGCAGCAGGTCGTACTGGTTGGGCCCCCAGACGACGAACATCAGCGCGACGAACGCGGCGAAGGCCTGCCAGGGCCGGCGCCAGCGGTGGCCGTGCTCGAGCAGCCGCCAGCCGAGCAGGCCGAGCGCGGCGAACACCGCCAGGACCGCGGCGGCGAGCATCGTGTAGCGGGGGATGATCGCGAGCCCCGACACGGCGAGCACCGCGAAGGCGCCGAGGGCGAGGACAGCGGTGGCCACCCCGATCCCGGAGCGGCGCCGCAGCAGGGCCCAGCCGAGCACGATCCCACCCGCGGCGCCGACCATCCCGGGCCACTGCAGGACCTCGCCGAGCCGGCGTGGCCCGTAGAGGACGAGATCGACCGGGCCTGTCTGGCGTTCGAGGGTTTCGACCGTGTCGCGGGTGCCGGTGAACGAGTAGGTCGGGCTGCCGGCGGTAATCCAATCGAACAGCGCCCATCCGACCGGCGCCGCCAGGGCGAGGGCGAGGAGTCCCAGGCCGCTGGGGGAGAGGAGGTTGTCCCTCGCCCGGACAAGTGCCGGTCTAATCAGACCGGCACTTTGAGTATCCGCCCGTTCGAGGGACAACCTCCCCTCCTCCGCGGGCGTCGCCGTCGCCGCCCCATCCCCGCCAGCCCGCTCGCCCGAGCCCGGCGGGTCGGTCGTTAGCAGCAGATATGCGAGGTAGGCGAGGGAGAAGAGCCAGGCCTCGGGGCGGAGCAGGCCGGCGAGGGCGAGGAGCGAGAGGACCGGCCAGCCCGCCCGCGGCCGCCGGGTCTCGATCACGAGCGCGCCGAGGACCAGCGCGATGTAGGGAAGGTCGACGTAGGCGCGGAGCCCGTTCGAGAGGTAGGGCGCGCGGGTGAGGACGATCAGGGCGGCGACGGCGCCGATCGGGCGGTCGAACCAGAGCGAGCCGAGGCGGTAGACGAGGTAGCCGACGAGGCCGAGGGAGACGTAGGCGATCACCATCGTCAGGTCGATTGAGCCATCGCCGAGCGGGGTGGTGAGGAGCCCGAACAGCTCGGCCAGGGGGTGCGGGGTGGGGGGCAGAGCGGCGCCGGTGTCGGGGCTCATCCCTTCGGCCATTTCCCGGCCCCAGAGGAGGGCGTAGATCGTGTCGTAGTTGGGGAACCCGAGCGGGAAGAGCAGCAGCAGCAGCGCCCCGACGCCGGCGACCCAGCCGGCCGGCGCGAGCCATCCTTTCGCCCGCGATTTCACCGGCGCACCGTACAGGGACCGGTGGGGCCGCAGATACACTTGGACCCGATGGCCTCCCCCGGCGACTCGACCTCCCTCTACCGCCGCCATCGCCCCGGCTCCTTCGACGAGGTGGTCGGCCAGCGGCACGTCGTCCGCACCCTGCGCAACGCGGTCGAGCAGGGCAAGGTCCACCACGCCTACCTCTTCGTCGGCTCGCGCGGGACCGGCAAGACCTCGATGGCGAAGATCCTCGCCCGCTCGCTCAACTGCGAGCGGGGCGGCCCGACCGTCACCCCCTGCGGCGAATGCGAATCGTGCGTGACGATCGCGGCCGGAACCTCGATCGACGTGATCGAGATGGACGCCGCCTCGAACCGCTCGGTCGACGACATCCGCGACCTCCGCGAGCGGGTCGCCTACGCGCCGGCGGGCGGACACCACAAGGTCTACATCCTCGACGAGGCCCACATGCTGACCAAGGAGGCCTGGAACGCCTTCCTCAAGACGCTCGAGGAGCCGCCCCCGAACACCGTCTTCGTCCTCGCCACGACCGAGGCCCACCGCGTGATGCCGACGATCGCCGACCGCTGCCAGCGGTTCGACTTCCAGCGGCCCTCGCTGGAGCAGATCTCCGAGGTGCTCGAACGGGTCGCCGCCGCGGAGGGAATCGAGATCGAGGAGGGCGCCGTGGCGATGATCGCCCGCTCCGCCTCCGGCAGCTTCCGCGAGGCGCTCGGCACGCTCGACCAGCTCGTCGCCTTCGGTGGCGAGAAGGTTGGGCTCGACGAGGTCCTCGAGCTGCTCGGCGCCGCCGACGCCGAGCTCCTGTTCGCCGCCGTCGACGCGGTCGCCGCCGAGGACCCCCGGGGCGTCCTGATCGAGGTCGAGAAGATGGCGCGCTCGGGCCGCGACCCGGCCCAGTTCGCCCGCGACCTGCTCGGCCACCTCCGCCACCTCCTCGTCACCCAGACCGTCGGCGAGGTCCCCAACACCTTCGTCGTCACCGCCACCGACGCAAACCGACTCGCGGCCCAATCGGCCGCGGTCGGCGCCGCGACGCTGGTCCGGACGATCGACGAGCTGGCCGCGGCGCTGACCGCCGTTCGCGAGGGGGACGACGCGCGGATGGCGGTGGAGATCGCGCTCTTGAAAGCCGCCCGTCCCGACCTCGACCCGTCGACGGAGGGGCTCCTGAGGCGGATCGAGCGGCTTGAAGAGATGACAGCGGTCCGGCGAGCCCCGGCCCGCGGGTCCTGTCGTGCCGGAGGGGCCCTCGTCCTCGCAGGCTGCGGGCAAGGAGCCCACCGCCACGCCACCCGCGGGAGGGGCGCCGCCGGAGGACGACATCCGCTCGAGCCGCGTCGTCCGACCCGAAAGCTTCTGCGTCCGACGCGGGCGTCTCTGCCGCGGGTGGTGGCGGAGGAGGGGGGGTGAGGACGCCCTCGCCCGCAAGCCCCCCCTCCTCCGGCGACAGGACCCGCGGCTCTGAGGCGCCCGGTTTGTCCTTGGAGGAGATTCAGCGGGTCTGGCCGGCGGTGCTCGACCACCTGCTGAAGTCGGCGCCGGCGCTGGCGGCGACCTTCGAGGGGGCGAGGCCGGTGGGATTGGACGGCGAGGGACTGCGGATCGGCTTTCCCGCGAACGCCACCTTCAACAAACGAAAGGCCGAGGCTCCGGACAAGCGCGACCAGCTGGTCGAGGCGTTGGACTCGGTGACGGGCCGGCGGCTGCAGCTCCATTACGTCCTCCTCGACGGAGCGGAGGGCGAGGAGGCGGCCGAGCCGGCCGCCGAGGAGGCGGTCGATCACGAGGCCCTGGTCGAGAGGCTGAAGAGCGAGTTCGACGCGGAGGAGGTCGGCTGATGGCGCGAGGAGGTCCGGGCGGCTTCGACGTGAACGCCCTGATGAAACAGGCTCAGCAGATGCAGCAACAGATGCTCGAGGCGCAGGAGCAGCTCAAGGACGAGGTCGTCGAGGCCAGCGCCGGGGGCGGGATGGTCAAGGTCAAGATGGGCGGCGACCTCACCCTGCGAGAGATCCAGATCGACCCGGAGGCAATCGACCCGGAGGAGTCGGAGATGCTCGCCGACATGGTCCAGGCCGCGGTCAATGAGGCGCTGCGAGCCGCCCAGGACCTGGCCGGCTCGAAGATGGGCGGGATCACGGGCGGGCTCGGCGGCGGCATGGGCCTGCCGGGACCCTGAGCGCGGAGCGGCCGATGCGTGCAACTCTGGTTCTTCGCGAGGGAGCGAAGCGCGAGGTATTGCCTTGAACGGCGAGGGGCCGGCGCCCCTTTCCCGGCTGGTGGCCGAGCTCTCGCGGCTGCCCGGGATCGGCCAGCGCACCGCGCAGCGTCTCGCCTTCCACATCCTCCGTGCCCCCGATGAGGAGACGACGGCGCTGGCGGCGGCGATCCGCGAGCTGAAGGAGAAGGTCGGCCTATGCGAGCGCTGCTTCAACCTCGCCGAGGGTCCGCTCTGCCGGATCTGCGCCGACTCCTCGCGCGACCAGACGGTCATCTGCGTTGTCGAGGAGCCCGCCGACGTGATCCCGATCGAGCGGACCCACGAGTACCGCGGCCTCTACCACGTCCTCGGCGGGGCCCTCTCGCCGATCGACGGGGTCGACGCCGACGACCTCAAGATCGCCGAGCTCGTGCGAAGGGTCGAGGCCGGCGGTGTCGAGGAGGTGCTGGTCGCGACGAACCCGACGACGACGGGTGAGGCCACCGCCCTCCACATCGCGGAGCTGCTGCGCGGCTCGACGCGGGTCACCCGGCTCGCCAGCGGCCTCCCGGTCGGGGCCGACCTCGAGCACGCCGACGAGGTGACGCTCGGCAAGGCCCTGGCGGGCCGCCGCAGCCTCTGAGCGCGGTCCACCTGCCTGCGTGGACGAACGTCCGTGGACGTGTATCAACCCAAAATTCGCAGGCCCAGCCCTTGCTTGCGTCCGGCGGTTCCGGAACAGTTCCTGCCGTGGAGGCCGGAAAATCCAGCAGGAGCGGGGAACCGGTCCGCCAGCTCGCGCGCGAGGTTTCGTCGATGCAGGTCAGGCTGCTCGCCAAGCTCGAGCAGGAACTCGAGCAGGGCGACGTCGAGACCTACGCCGCGGCGGCCCGAGAGCTCGCCGAGGCGTTCGGATCGGTCTCGGCGACCGCCGTCGGCGCCGTCGCCGACGTCGCCGACGAGCGGGAGCCGGCCGCCGAGCCGCCGCCGCAGATGCGGCGCCGGCTCGACCAGCTGCTCGAGATGCACCGGCGCTACGGGCACCCCTTCGGGATGCTGGTGATCGACGTCGAGGGGCCGGGCACCCGGGACAACGGCGCGGGTGCCGCGCGAGAAACCGCCCTGACCGTCGTCGCCGCGGCGCTTCGGGACAGCATCCGCCTCGTCGACGAGTCCTTCCGGATCGAGGACGACGGGATCTGCGTGCTTGCACCCAACCAGGAAACGATCGGCGGGGTGCAGATGGCCGAGCGCCTGCTCGCCCTGCTCGACCAGCTCGAGGATCTCGGCGGCGCCAGCATCGGGATCTCGGCCGGGGTCGTCGCCTGCCCGGATCACGGCGCCGACGCCGACTCGCTTCTGAAGGAGGCCGACGAGGCGATGTGGCGGGCCAGGGCGGTCGGCCAGCCGGTCGGAGTCGGCCCGCTGCGGGCTCTGCAAGATCACTGACAGAACCCGTAAATTCGTCCATAACCAGGGTAAACCTGGACTTTGGGTGCCAAAATCCTGTGCATGGCGGGAATTCGAACCAATGCCGCAGCCGAAGTTCTCGGCGTGAGTCCCAACACGCTTCGCAGTTGGGAGCGCCGCTACGGCTTCCCGACGCCAAAGCGGACCGCGGGCAATCACCGCCATTACGAGCTGCTCGAGCTCCAGACGCTGCGCGATGCTCTCGCCCAGACCGGCAATATCTCCTCCGCCGTCGCGCTCGCCCGCCAGCGCCAGGACGAGCCGGCCAACGGCGATGGCCTGGTGGCGGCGTTCGAGAGCTTCGACGAGAACGCCGCCGACCGCTCGATGGAGGAGAGCCTCGCGATCCGCCCGCTCGAGCGCACCGTCGAGGAGCTTCTGCTGCCCGGGGTCGACCGCCTGGCGGCCGACCCCGACCGTGGCGCCGAGCTCGAGTTCGCCGCGCGCTGGTCGATGGGCTGGCTGCACGGCGCACGCCGCCTCGCCGCCGCCGCCTCACGGCCGGCGGGGATCCTCCTTCTCGACTCGAGCCAGGGCCAGGATGCCGAGGAGGTCCACGCCCAGGCGCTGGACCTGACACTTCGACGGGCCGGGTTCAGGGTCCTGATGCTCTCCGACGAGCTCGGGGAGGAGCGCCTGGAGCGTGCGCTCCGCGCCCTCGACCCGACGGCGATAATGATCTGCGGCCCCGGCACCGACACCCCGGCGGCGGTGAAGCTCGTCCGGCGGGTCCGCGATGCGGGGTTCGACGCACCGTTGTTCGGCTTCCGCGCCACCGGCCTGATCGGGGACGCCGTCCCCTCCGCCGGCGAGCGGCCGAGCGAAGTGACTGGGATGCTGAACGCGGACCTCCGCCGTCGCGCCGCCCAGGCCTTCGCCTGAGTCTCCGGTCAATCCCGGAGCCGAGGAAGGGAAGAGCCCCCGGGATATCTCTCCGGGGGCTCCCTTCCGCTTGAGGGGCGGCTAGAGGCCGGCGAGGGACTTCTTCGCCGCTTCGAGGACGACTTTCGGCAGTGGCGCGAAGTCGAGCGCCGGGCCGTATTTCTGTCCCGTGGTCATCGCGTATTTGATGAACGGTTCGAGTTCGCCCTTCTTCGGCGCACCGTGCGGAACGATGCAGTAGGTGAACGTCGAGATCGGATACGCGAGTGTGTACTTTTTCGGCGGATTGACGATGTGGAGTTCGTTAGTCGCCGGCACCGTCTTCACCATTTCCGCTGCGGCAGAGATGTTTTTCAGGTTCGGGAAGGTGAACTTCTTGGCTTCGTTCTCAACCGCGGCGGCACGAAGCTTGGCGGCGACCAGGTACGACGCCGAGATGTAGCCAATCGAACCCGGAGTCGCTTGGACGGACTGCGTGACGCCGAGGTTGCCTTTGGCGCCCAGTCCTGCTGGGAAGCTGACCGTCGTCGAGTAGCCGATGTTGCCCTTCCAGTATTTGCTCACCTTCGAGAGGTAGTTGGTGAAGGCGTACGTGTCTCCTGAGCCGTCGCTGCGGTAGATCGGAGTGATCGCCGTCCCCGGCAGGTGAACGTCCGGGTTGAGTTTCTTGATCTTCGCGTCGTTCCACCGCGTGATACTGCCGAGGTAGATGCCGGCGATCACGCTCCCGTTTAGGTTCAGTTTCTTCACCCCCGGGATGTTGTAACCGAGTCCCGTGGCGCTCAGGGCCCAGGGAATCTGCACGCAGCCGGCGCAGGCGGTCGCCTGTTCCGGGGTCAGCGGCGCGTCCGAGGCGCCAAAGTCGACGGTGCGAGCCGTGATCTGAGCGATGCCGGCGCCGGAGCCCACCGCCCCGTAGGTGACTTTGACGGCACCGGCGGTGTGCGCTTCGAAGCCGTTTACCCAGTTGGCGAGCAGCGGGGCGACCAGAGTCGATCCGGCCCCTTTGATTTCAGCGGAAGCGGCAGCCGTCGAGATCGACGCCATGCTGCCCAGCGCTCCCACCACGGCGAGTGAGATACCTAGCAACCTGTTGCGAATCAAAAGCGATTCCTTTCGGCTCGTTATTGTTTTTGGCGCCACAGGCATTGCTGGTACGCCTTGGCGCCCGCAGGATCGCGTCGCGATCATTCAGAGTTGTGTCAATTGTGTGAAACTGCGACGTAGTTACAAAAACGCAACAACACTCACCCGCATTGGTACTTGTTGACAAGTTGTGAACGTCAGTACGCACTTGTGTCAATTCTGTGAAAATTGACCGACGGAGTGTGAAATGGAGGCGACGCTCCTCTACTCTGCGCGGCGATGAGTACCGCGACCGCTCCGCTGCCCCAGGGCGAGGCCCCTCGCCGCCCGCCGCGTCGACACGAACTGCGCCGGAGCCTCGACCGGTTGGGAGACGGGCTTCTGGCCGGCATCTGCGGCCTCGCTGGCCTTGTTGGGATTGCGGTGCTGGTGCTGATTGGCTACGAAATCCTCCACGGCGCGAGCCCGGCGATCTCCAGATACGGGGCCGGCTTCATTTTCGACACGATTTGGAAGCCGAACCCCCCGTTCGAACAATTCGGCGCCGGCGTCGTGCTCTTCGGGACGCTGGTGAGCTCCTTCATCGCGCTCCTGCTCGGCGCTCCGATCGCGATCGCGATCGGGCTGTTCCTCAGCCTGCTGGCACCGAAAGCGGTCAGCGGGGTGATCTCGCCTCTGGTCGAGATGCTGGCTGCGATCCCGAGCGTGATCCTCGGGTTCTGGGGGCTGCTGATCCTCGCCCCCTTCGTCCATGCGCACATCGAGCCCTTCCTCCACGACACGCTTGGCTTCATCCCGCTCTTCGGTCCGCCCCAGACCACCGGAGCAAGCCTCTTCACCGCGAGCCTCATCCTGACGATCATGGTGGTGCCTATCATCGCCTCGATCTCGCGGGACCTCTTCCTCTCGGTCCCGCGCGAGCTGCAGGACGGCGCGGAAGCGCTCGGCGCCACTCGCTGGGAGGTCGTCCGTGGAGTAGTGCTGCCGAGCACCGCGTCGGGGGTCGCCGCCGCCTCGCTGCTCGGGCTCGGCCGGGCGCTGGGAGAGGCGATTGCCGTCGCTCAGGTGATCGGCGCCGGTACCGAAATCCACACCTCGCTGTTCCGCACGGGCGACACGCTCGCCGCCCGGATTGCGAATCAGTTCCCCGGGGCGATCACGCAGATGCACGAGGCCTCGCTCTACTACCTCGGCGTGATCCTGCTGGTGATCGGCCTGCTCGCTAACCTCGGCGCCGAGTTCATCGGCCGCCGCTTCGGCGTCGGCCAGAGCGGGATCGGGCGATGAGTGGCGTCCAGGACGGGATCGGCGAGCCCGCCGTCGACCCAGCGGCGCCGCTCACGGCCACCGGCAACCTTCGCCGCCGGCAGATCGTCAGCCGTATCGCCGTCGGGGGCGCGACAGCGGCAGCCGTCGCCGCCGTCGCGGTGCTGGCGATCGTTGTCTGGTCGGTCGTCTCGCACGGAGCCAGGGCGATCAGCCTCGACTTCTTCCTCGAGGGCGAACCAGAGGGAATCGGCCCGGCGATCCTCGGAACGGCTGAGATCTCGCTCGGCGCCACGCTGATCGCGGCGCCGCTCGGAGTGCTGATCGCCGTCTACATGAACGAGTTCGCCAAGGGACCCATGGCGAAGGCGATTCAGGTGACGCTGGACTTGGTGAACGGCCTGCCCTCGATCATCATCGGCCTCTTCGTCTTCGGCCTGCTCGTGTACGGCCACGCCCAGTCGGCATATGCAGCCTCGATCGCCCTGGCGATAATCATGCTGCCGCTGATCGCAAGGGGAAGCCAGGAGGTTCTCAGGCTCGTTCCGAACAGCCTGCGGGAAGCGTCTGACGCGCTCGGGGTAAGCCGCTGGCGCTCGGTGCTGACCGTGGTCCTGCCCAGTGCGATGGGCGGGATCGTCACCTCGACGATCCTCGCGCTGGCTCGCGCCGCCGGCGAGACGGCGCCCCTGCTTCTGATCGACTCGGTTTTCCGCGGCGACTCGGTCAACTTCAACCCGCTGGAAGCGGTGCCGAACATCCCGGTGACCATCTACAGGCTCTCCGAAGAAGCAAACCCCGAAGGGTTCACCCGGGCCTGGGGCGCGGGGCTCGCGCTGCTGTCCTTCATCATGTTCACCAGCCTCGGCGCGCGTTACCTCCTGGCGCGCAGCAACCGGAAGCTGGGGGGAGGATGAGCGCTTACGTCCCGCCGCGAGTGCGGATCCAAACTCGTCCCCTCGCTCAGGCGGGCCCGCTCGCCGGCCGGCCGGCGGAGATGCCGGTCGAAGCCGTCTTTGAGGCGCAGAGCGTCTCCGTCGCCTACGGCAGCAATCGGGCGCTGACCGAGGTCGACCTCCAGATCCCACGCAGCCGAATCACGGCGCTGATTGGTCCCTCGGGCTGCGGAAAGTCGACCTTCATCCGCTGCCTGAACCGGATGAATGACCGCGTGGCGGGTTTCGATCTCGGCGGCCGAATCCTCTACCACGGGCAGGATCTCTACGCCGGCGAGGTCGATCGAGTCGAGGTGCGGCGGCGGATCGGCATGGTCTTCCAGAAACCGAACCCGTTTCCGAAGTCGATCTACGACAACATCGCCTGGGCGCCACGCAACCTAGGCATGAAGCACGCGCTCGACGACAGGGTCGAGGGGGCCCTGCGCGGAGCGGCGCTCTGGGACGAGGTCAAGGACCGCCTCAAGGACAGCGCCATCGGCCTATCCGGCGGTCAGCAACAGCGGCTCTGCATCGCGCGGGCGATCGCGATCGAACCGGACGTGCTGCTGCTCGACGAGCCCGCCTCGGCCCTCGACCCGATCGCGACCGCCTCGATCGAGGACCTGATGCACAGCCTGAAAGGCCGATTCACGATCGTGATCGTCACGCACAACATGCAGCAGGCGGCCCGCGTTGCCGACAAGACGGCCTTCTTCAGCCTTGACTCGCGAGCAGCCGAGCCGGTCGGCACTCTGATCGAGTTCGCCGACACCGAGGTGATCTTCTCCAACCCGGCCGATCCGCGAACGCGCGACTACGTCTCCGGGCGCTTCGGCTAGGAAAGCGCGACGCGCCGGCCGGATCCCAGGCGCTCAACGACGAAGGATCGCGTCGCTCGAGACCTGCTGGAGGAGGGGTTGTCCGCATTGCCAGCAGAACGTGGCGCCCATGCTGTGGGGGGCGCCGCAGGCCGAGCAGGAACCGGCGGTCGCCGTCTCCTCCATCCGCACCAGCCGTTCGACCTCGTTCAGTTCGGCGTCGGCCTCCTGCAGCGCCGCCGCCCGCTGCACCAGCACCTCAACCTTGACGTGGTTGCGGATCGCCATCTCGTAGGCGAGGCCGCCGAGGTCCCACTGCAGCTCTGCGACCCTCGCCACCATCTGATCCCGGCGGCGGGTCAGATCGACGACCAAGCTGGTCGAGTATTGGGGACGGGAAGCGCCATTGGCCGGCGGCGGCGCCGAGGGCGCTGGCGCCGTCTCCTCCGCGCGGCCGTTGCGGACTCCGGGGATCTTTCCCTTGAGGCGCCCGGCGGCGCTCATTCTTCGCCTCCGAAGAAGCTTCCGTCGAATTCTCCGCTTTCGTTGCAGCCCGCGACCTTCTGCTTGCACTTCCCGCCGATCTTGACGGTCGGCGGTGGGAGGTTCGCGCCCGGAACGGCGTGGAGGACGTTCTTCGCCCCTTCGCCCGTTTCGGCCGCCTTCTTTTTCGCTTCGACGACCTGCTTCTTCGATTTGCCCTTGGTGGTCGCGCCTCCGACCGTTTCGCCGCCCTTGGAGCTCGTCTGTGCCGTCGCTTCTCCGCCACCGCCGACGGTCACGATCTGCGGCGGGGCCGCTGCCTGGGTGCCGCCGTGGTCGCCGGAGCGGCCGATCAGGACACCGATGCCCAGCGCCAGCAGCAGCGTGCCGACGCCCGCGATCAGGGCTGTGTTGGGCGACAGCTTTCGATTCTTTTCCTTCGTCCGGGCGGGGGGCTCGGTCGGGCGATTCATCGCGTCCATGAACACGACGGCGTCCATGAACGGCAATCGAGGCTCGCCGCGGCGGCGGCCGCACTCGATGCAGTAGCGCTGGTCGATAGCCACCAGGGAGTCGCAGGAGGGGCAGCGCTCGTAACCCGTCGAGGTGTGCGGGGGCGTAGCGGGCGCCGACGCGCCGGGCTTCGGTGGCGGCGGTGCCGTCACCGGCGCCTCCTGCGCCGGCGTCGGCTCGGCGGCTTTGCCATTGGCCGGTGTCGGCGCCCACGCCTCCCCGCTCTCAGTTGTCCACTCCAAGATCACGCTCCAGGTTCGGGGAACTGGGCGCAATGGTCACCCGCGAGCGTCGGGCAGATGTTGCCGAGTCGTGAAGGGCGCGCCAGAGAAATGCGCACCAGGATTTTCACAACCGCTGGCGAGGCGCGGGTGAGACTCCAGCGGAGGTGCCCGGATTGAACGACCCGGCCAGCCAGGCCCGCCGTAGCGTCGAGGCCGCCAAAGGGGCGGTCGTCTCCGCTTGGCTCAAGGCACGCGATGCCGACAAGGACCCGTCCTCGCAAGCTGACGCCGCCGAGAAGGTGAGCAGCGAGAAGGAGAGCGCCGACGAGGAGAAGTCGCTGCTCGACCGGTACATGCCGACGCCGCAGGCGGCCGCCGTCGCGGTGATGGCGCTGCTCGCGGCCGGGGTGATCATCGGCGCGGTGACCGACCCGTTGGCGCAGAGCGCGGGCCGGTCGACGGTCCTGGTCAGCGCCCCGAGCCCGCAGCAGGAAGAGGAAGACGCCGAACCGAAACCGACAGCAGAGATTTCGGAAGAAGAAGCGCCGGTAGCCGAAACGGCACCCGCACCGGTGCCCGTCACGGCGCCCGAAGAAATCATCGAAGAAGCCGGCAATGAGGCCCCGCCGCCAAAAGAATCGCCGAAATTCGAATTGCCGGAAGCGACCCTGCCCCCGGTGACCCATCTGTACATGATCGTGCTCGGCGAAGGCAGCTACGAAGCCGCCTTCGGCAAGGGCTCGACCGCCCCCTACCTCGCCGAGACGCTCGCCGGGAGAGGCGAGGTCCTCGAGAATTACTACGCGGTCACGCAAGGAGTCCTGGCCAACGAAATCGCGCTGCTGAGCGGCCAGGGCCCGACGCCGCAAACAGCGGCCGGGTGTCCGGAATACGCCGACATATCCCCCGGGACCGTGGATCCCGCGACGGTTGGCTCGACGGAACAGGTTGAAGGCGCGGGCTGTGTCTATCCGGCGACGACCTCGACTCTGCTCGGCCAGCTGAAGGCCGCGGGGCAGAGCTGGAAGGCCTATGTCGAAAGCTCGCCGGCGGCCACACAACTCCCATGCGGCCCGGGTCCCAACTCGCTCGCCGACTTCCACTCCCTCCTCGACAACGGCGAATGCGTCGAATCGACGGTCGGCCTCGACCAGCTCACTACGGATCTGAAGAAGACCTCGACGGAAATCCCAGCCCTCTCCTACATTCTCCCCAACGCCTGTCACAACGGCTCCGAAGCTCCCTGCGCACCGGGCCAGCCGGCGGGGCTCGCCGGTGCGGAAGCCTTTCTGCGCTCGGTCGTTCCGGAGATTGAAGAATCCGACGCTTATAAGGCCGGGGGGATGATCGCGATCACGTTCGCGCAAGCGCCCCCGGCCGGCCCGGCGCCAGATTTCAGCAGCTGCTGCGCGACGCCGGAATATCCGAACCTACCGCCCGCGGCGGCCGCGCAGCCCGACTCCCGGGGCGTGAAGCCGTCCGGCGGGGGTGGGCGCGTCGGGATGCTCCTGCTCTCCCCATATGTCCTCGCCGGCAGCGTCGCCGAAGGCTATTTCAACCACTTCTCGTTCCTGCGCAGCGTCGAGGAACTCTTCGGGCTGACTCCGCTCGGTTACGCGGCCGAACCGGTCGTCCAGTCATTCGACGAGACGGTCTACAACAACACCGAATCCTGAGCTCGATGCGAATGCTGCCCAGGGGCGACCTCAGGTCCTGAGTCGCTTCGCCTTCCGCCGCGCCCTCTGGATGCAGCGCCGGCGCGCCGGCTTCTTCTTGAGCTTCCGGCACTTCTTCAGCGCCCGTTTCAGCGAGAAGCTCGGTTTGGAGCTCGTGGCGGGTGTCCCCGTCAGCGTTCCTGGCGCCCGTGGCCCGGCGAGCGGGTCGAAGATCCGCAGCGTGAACGAGCCCTCCTGCTCGGGGAAGCTGCCGTCGACCGCGATCAGGTAGCGGACGCCGGCGCTTGCCGAGAGGTCGATGCTGTTCCCGCCGGCGGGGCCGCATCCGCCTTCTCCGGCGGCGACCTTCTGAAGCGAGTCGAGCAGCGAGCCGGTGTAGACGGAGAGCAGGCTGCTGAACCCGGTGCCGCAGGTGCTTATCCGGACCATCCTCGCCTCCGCCGGGGTCCACGAGTACCAGACCGACGCGGAGGGTATGCCGTCGCCGAACCGCGAGTGGTCCGGCTCCTGCGACTCGGCGCCGGCGTCGACGTTGCTCCCTTCAACCGAGATCGGCAGTCCGGGGCCGATCGGTGTCGCGTCGGCGAAATCGTCGTTCGCCGGCCGCGCAAACGGGTGAATTTCGAGCGTGAAGTGACCCTCTTCCTCGGCGCCGCCGCCGCTGACCGCGATCCGGTACGTGACTCCCGGTTCGGGGTCGAACCGCAATGAGCAGTAGGGGAAGCTGGTCAGCGCGACGCTGGGAGTCACCCGCGTCAGGCCGTTGACGGCGGTGCCGGTGTAGACGCCGAGCCGGGTGGCGAAATCGGCCTCACAGTCCCTGACCCTGACCTCGCCGGCGGTTTCGGCCGTCCAGCGGTACCAGACCGAGTCACGGGAGGGAAAATTGCTTTCGTCGTCGCTGCCGTGGTGCGGCTCGCCGGTCTCGACGGTCGAGAAGACGGTCGAGCCCCCGACCGAAATCGGCAGCCCGGGCCCGATCGCGGGAGCGGTCGCGAAGTCGTCGTTGGCCGGCGGAGTCTCCTCGAGCATCGTCAGGGTGAAATCGCCTTCGCCCCCGAAGTAGGTGTCGAATTTGATCCTGTAGGTGGTCCCTTCGACAGCTTGGAAGCTGGCCTTGCAGCCGCTGAAACTCGATGCGACTTCGACCACTGTCGGGATCGAGGCGCCGGTGTAAACGAAGACGCCGGCGTTTCCCGGCCCGCTGACGACGTGGTAGTCGCAGGTTTCGACCCGGACCGGGATGTTGGCGGGCGCCGTCCACTTGAACCAGACCGTGTGGCCTTCTTCGGGAGCGCCCTCTCCTGTCTCGACGGTCGCGCCGACGGTCGTCCCCGGAACCGAGACCGGCAGCGTTGGGCCGACTTCCTGCGCGTTGGCAAAGTTGTCGTTGGCGGGGGCCGCGAGCGCGCTCGCGGGGAGAAGCAGGCCCAGGGCGAGGGCGGCGGACGCGGCGGCGATCAGTGTGGGGAATCCCTTCGAAGCGATGACCGAGGATACGGTCGCGGGCTGGGCGACGTTCGATTGCCCTGAAGTTCAGTGGGCCTGGATCGAGGTCGTCCCTGTCTCGCTGATCCCGAATCGTTCGTAGACGCGGCGCAGCGGCGCTGGCGCCCACCAGTTCCACTTTCCGAGCAGCTCCATCAGCGAAGGGACCAGGAGGGCGCGGATGATGCTGGCATCGATCAGGACGGCGAGCGCGGTGCCGACGCCGTTCTGCTTGATGAAGATGATCTCCGAGGTCGCGAAGGCGCCGATCGCGACCGCGAACAGGAGCGCGGCGGCGGTGACGATCCGACCCGTCCGCTCGAGGCCGATCGCGACCGCCTCGGAGTCGGAGGCGCCGTTATCGCGGGCCTCCTTGATCCGCGAGAGCAGGAACACCGCATAGTCGGTCGAGAGCCCGAAGGCGACCGCGAACAGGAGGATCGGCATCGATTGCTCGATCGCCCCCGTGCTCGAGTAGCCGAGCAGGCCTTCGAACCGGCCGTCCTGGAAGATCAGGACCAGCAGCCCGAAGACGGCGCTGAGGTTGAGCACGTTCATGATCAGCGACTTGATTGGAAGGATCACCGACCCGGTCATCAAGAAGAGGATCACGAAGGTCGCGAGGACGATGATCCCGAAGGCAATCGGGAGATGGCGGGCGAGGCTCGACTGGAAGTCGACGAAGTCCGCCGTCGCGCCGCCGACGAGCACGGTCGCGCCGGGGGGCGCGGCGATCTCGCGAATGCGCTTCACCGTCGCCTTGCTCGGCCCGGAGTTGAACGGGTTCCTCGAGATCGCGCGGATCACGGTCACGCCTTCGCGCAGCTGCTGGGGCGGATACACCGCGGCGACGCCCTCGGTGTGACGAATCCGCGCCGCCAGCGGCGCCGTGGCCCGCGCCGGGATCCCCTTGACGGAGATCCAGATCGGGGTCTCGCGGTAGGGCGGGAATTCGGCGCTGACCGTGTCATAGGCCTGGCGCGCGCCGGCGCTCTTCGGCAGCACCGTCGGGTCGACGGTGTTGAACTTGATCCCGAAGAACGGCAGCCCGAGCAGGATCAGGAATGCGGCGCTTGCGGTCGCGATCGGGATCGGACGTCGCATGACGAGCCGCGAGAGGCGGTACCAGAACCCCTGGGCTTCGGGGCGGGCGTCGGCCTCGGCGCGCCGCTGCAGGAATCGCGGCGCGAGGCTGTTGACCCGGGTTCCGAGCAGGGTCAGCACCGCCGGCAGCACCGTCAGCGAGATCGACGCCGCGAGCAGCACGACCAGCGACCCGCCGAGGCCCATCGAGTAGAGGAAGCGCTGGGGGAAGACGAGCAGCGAGGCGAGCGCCACCGCGACCGTCAGCGAGGAGAAGAACACCGTCCTCCCGGCGGTGGACATCACCCGGCGCATCGCCGCCAGGCCCGGCCCGTCCTTGGCGATCTCCTCGCGATAGCGGGAGACGATGAACAGGCTGTAGTCGATCGAGAGCCCGAGCCCCAACCCGGTGGTGAGGTTGAGGGCGAAGATCGAGATCGACCCGATATCGCTGGCGATCCTGAGGACAAGGAAGGCGCCGACGATCGCGAGCCCGCCGATCATCACCGGCAGCAGCGCCGCGACGAGGCTGCGGAAGAAGACGAACGAGAGCAGGAAGAGAAGCGGGAAGGCCAGCATCTCGGCCCTCTTCAGGTCCTTCTCGACCTGCTTGTTGACCTGCTCCTGGGCGACGGCGGCGCCGCCGACGACAACGTCGGGCCTGCCTTCGAGCGCTTCGGCGACGTCAGCGCCGCTTTCCTGCCATTCCTTGTCCCCGGTCGGGCTCAGCGCGACCGAGAGGTAGGTGGAGCGGCGATCCTTGGAGACGAAGTCGGTGGAACCCGTCGTGTAGTAGCTGGAGATCGACTGGACGTCACCGCGGCTGCCGATTTCGCGTTCGAGCTTCGCGACCCTGACCCGGGTCGCCGGGCTTCGGAACGGGGCGTCCTTCAGCACGACGATCACGCCGGGGACGCGCAGTCCCGCGTCCTCGAGCTGATTCTTCGCCTGCACCGACTCGGTCGCGGGGTCGTCGGCCCCGTAGGGGTCGAGCCGGCTGGCGACCGAGCCGCCGAGGGCGCCGGCGACGAGGAAGAACCCGATCGCGATCAGCCCGATCCGGCGGGCGCGGCGGTCGGCGAGGCGGGCGAGTGCGTCGAACATCAGGTGCTCCCTTCTTTCTGCGCCGGGGCGAGCAGGTCGGTCTCCATCCGCCCGCACCAGTCGGCGAACCAGCGGTTGTACTCGATGCCTCCTCTGAGGACCATCAAGGCGAACTCGTCGCTCTTCTCGATCACCTCGGGCTCGATCGCAGCGAGACTGTCGGCGAGAGCGACGCGGCGCTCACGCATCCTGCGCAGCGTCTCTGCGGCCTCGCCCCGCTCGAGCACGCCCGAGAAGAAGAGTTTCAGCATGCCTTCGTCGCGCACCTCGGACGTCTCCGGAGGGCGCCGGAGCCATTCCCTCAGACGCTCCATGCCGGCGTCGGTGATCGTGTAGACGGTTCGCTTTCGCTCGCCGCGCGGAGAGTCGACCCCGCTGACGAGCCCCTCCTCCGAGAGTCGCTTCAGCTCCGGGTAGATCTGGCCGTAGCTGGCGGCCCAGAAGCGGCGGGTCGACTCGTCGACCGCGGCTTTGATCTCGTAGCCGGAGCGGGGACGAACGCTCACCATCCCAAGGATCACGTAGGCGGTCGGGTTCAGCTCCATGGCGTATATATATCGCCATGATATATCGCGATGTGTGATTCCGCTCACACGCCCGGGATGTCGCACTTCGCTCCTAGGGCTGGAGGGAAGTGCGACATCCCGGCGGCGAATGGAGGTGGTTGGCGTCACTATCCTCAGGCAGGTGATGAGCAGCAGGACCGGAACCGAGACCGTGGTAATGAAGTTCGGCGGCACGTCCGTCGCCGGCGCCGAGGAGATCAAGCGCGCCGCGCGGCGGATCGTCACCGCGCGCGAGGCCGGCAGCAGGGTCGTTGCCGTCCTCTCGGCCCGCGGCAAGACGACCGACGAGCTCGTCGCGCAGGCGATGGAGATCTCGGAGCGGCCCGACTCGCGTGAGATGGACATGCTGCTCTCGACCGGGGAGCGGATCTCGTGCGCGCTCTGCGCGATGGCGATCCACGACATGGGCCACAAGGCGATCTCGCTGACCGGCTCGCAGGCGGGAATCGTCACCGACTCCTCCCACACCAGGGCGAAGATCATCGACGTCCGCGCCGAGCGGATCCGCGAGGCCCTCGAGGACGACCGGATCGTCCTCGTCGCCGGGTTCCAGGGGGTCTCGACCGAAAGCCGCGACGTCACGACCCTGGGACGCGGCGGCTCCGACACGACCGCGGTCGCTCTCGCGGCGGCGCTCGGCGCCTCGGTCTGCGAGATCTACACCGACGTCTCCGGCGTCTTCAGCGCCGACCCGCGGATCGTCCCCGACGCCCGCAAGCTCGCGACCGCGTCCTACGAGGAGATGCTCGAGATGTCGGCCTCGGGGGCAAAGGTCCTGCAGCTGCGCTCGGTCGAGTACGCCCGCAACCACGGTGTCCGGATCCACTGCCGCAGCAGCTTCGAGGACGGCCCCGGTACCCTCGTCGTCTCCGAGGAAGAGTCCGAGAAGGAGAGCATGGAGCAGCCATTCGTCACAGCGGTGACCCACTCCGACGGTGAGGCGAGGGTGACCCTGACCGGGGTACGCGACGAGCCCGGGGTCGCCGGGCGCATCTTCACCGCGCTCGCCGACGCCGGGGTGAACGTCGACGTGATCATCCAGAACGAGCCGGTCGGCGGCGATGCGCTCGCCGACCTCTCCTTCACCGTCGATCGCTCCGACCTGAGGTCTGCGACCGACTCGATCGCGGCCCTCGGCGACCTCAGCCATGGGGTCCGGACCGACGAGCGGATCGGCAAGGTCTCGATCGTCGGCGCCGGGATGCGCTCGCACCCCGGCGTCGCGGCGCGGGTGTTCGAGGTGCTGGGCAGGGAGGGCATCAACATCGAGATGATCTCGACCTCGCCGATCAAGATCTCCTGCGTCATCTCCGCCGACCGCGTCCCCGACGCCGTCCGCGCCCTCCACGACGCGTTCGAGCTCGGCGAGGGCGCGATCAAGCCGGAGGGCGAGGAAATCGCCACCCGATGAGCGCCGGCGACCGATACAGGGTGGGAGTGCTGGGCGCGACCGGGCTGGTCGGGACGACGATCCTCGAGCTGCTCGCGGACCGCGATTTCCCCGCGGCCGCGGTCGTGCCGTTCGCCTCGGAGCGCTCGGCCGGTCGCGAGATCGAGTGGAACGGGACCACGCTCGAGTGCCGCGCCCTGAGCGAGGACTCGATCCAGGGCCTCGACATCGTGCTCTCCTCGGCGGGGGGGTCGGTCAGCGCCGAGTGGGCGCCGCGGTTCGTCGCGGCGGGCGCGGTCGTCGTCGACAACACCAGCTACTTCCGGATGAACGACGATGTCCCGCTCGTCGTCGCCGAGGTCAACCCCGACGCGCTCGAGGGCCACGGCGGGATCATCGCCAACCCGAACTGCTCGACGATGCAGATGGTCGTCGCCCTCAAGCCCCTCCACGAGGAGGCCGGGATCGAGCGGCTGGTGATCTCCACCTACCAGGCGGTCTCCGGGACCGGCAAGGCCGCGGTCGACGAGCTGCTCGAGCAGTCGCGGGCGGTCCTCGACGGCCGCCGCGCCGAGAGCAGCGTCTATCCGCACCAGATCGCGTTCAGCGTCCTGCCCCAGGCGGGCAGCTTCGCCGCCGGCGACGACCACACCGACGAGGAGCGCAAGCTGGTCAACGAGACGCGGAAGATCCTCGACGACCCCTCGATCCGGGTCAGCGCGACCTGCGTCAGGGTCCCGGTCGTCACCGGGCACTCGGAGGCGGTCAACGTCGAGACCCGCGAGCCGCTCTCCGTCGAGCGGGCCCGCGAGCTGCTCGCCGCCGCGCCCGGGGTGACCGTCGTCGACGACCCCGCCGCCGCCGCCTACCCGCTCGCGACCGAGGCCGAGGGGCAAGACGACGTCTTCGTCGGCCGCATCCGCCGCGACCCGGGCAACGAGCGCGCGATCGACCTCTGGATCGTCTCCGACAACCTCCGCAAGGGCGCCGCGACCAACGCCGTCCAGGTCGCGGAGCTGCTCGTCGAGCGCGGTCTGGTCGGCGTCCCGGTGGGCTAGCCCCGATGGACATCGGCTTCGGCGAGGCGGTGCTGCTGTTCGGCGGCCTGCTCGCGGTCGTCGCCGCTCTGTCCGGGGTGATGCGCGGAACGGTCCTCTCCGCGTCCGTCCTCTCGGTCGTGCTCGGGATCATCCTTGCGGCGACCGACGTCGTCCACGTCGATCCCCGCGACGGGGCGATCGTCGAGCTGGTCGAGCTGGCGCTGATCCTGACCCTCTTCTCCGACGGGATGTTCGTCGAGCGCGAGCTGCTCCGCCGCCACTGGAGCCCGGTGGCACGATCGCTGGTGATCGCGATGCCGATCACGATGGCGCTGCTCGCCCTCGCCGCCAAGGTCCTCTTCCCCTCGCTCGGCTGGGCCGAGGCCTTCCTGCTCGGGGCGGTCCTGGCCCCCACCGACCCGGTCGTCACCTCGGCGGTCGTGACCTCGCGAATCGTGCCGAGCGCCGTCCGCCACACGCTCAACCTCGAGTCCGGCCTCAACGACGGTCTGGCGCTTCCCTTCGTCCTCTTCTTCCTCGTCCTCGCCACCCCCGGCGGCGACCCCGGCACCGAAGCGGCGAAGCTGTTCGGCGAGGCGCTGTTCGGCGCCGCGGTCGGGATCGGCCTCGGGGCGCTCGGCGGGCGCCTCCACCACCACCTTCCCGGCGGCGGCATCACCCAGCGCTACGAGGGGATCTACGCGATCGGGTTCGCGCTGGCGGCCTTCGGCCTCGCCGATGTGACGATCGGCAACGGGCTGATCGCCGCCTTCGTCTGCGGGATCGCGATGGGGGCCGCCGAGCACGACGTCCCCGAGGGCTTCGTCGAGTTCGCCGAGAACACCAGCGCGATCAGCCAGGTCCTCACCTTCTTCGTCTTCGGCGCGCTGATCGTCGCGACCGGGTTCGACCACAGCATCCCGCCGCTCGTCGTCTTCGTCGCCTTCGCGCTGCTCGTGGCGCGCCCGGTCGCGGTCCAGCTCTCACTCATCCGCACCGGCCTTCCCCGTTCCCAGAAGGCGTTCATGGCCTGGTTCGGGCCGAAGGGCGTGGCGTCGATGCTCTTCGCGCTGTTCGTGCTGAAGTCGAACGTCGGCGAGGGCGAACTGATCTTCGACATCGCGGCGATCGTGATCCTCTCCTCGATCGTCGCCCACGGCCTCACCGACACCGTCGGGGCTCGCTGGCTGGCGCGAAGGGTCGGCCTCGAGGAGGCCGAGGGCGGCCACCTCGGCACCGCCGGCCTCGACTGAGCTCCAGATGATGGATTCCTAATTCCCGCACACCCGGGATGGCGCGCATGGCACTTCGCATCTCGGCGTCCTCGGGCTCGCCTTTGGCGACCACCAAAGGCTTCGCCCTGCGTCCTTGACCTGCTCGGCCACGCGCGCCCCCGGTCACACCCGAATTAGGAATCAATCATCTAGCCGGCGACGGGCGCCGCGAGCCGCTCCTCGACCCACTTGGTCGAGGCGATGTGGCGGTTCATCCCGAGCTCCTTCGGCTCGGCGCCGAGCGCGAGCCCGACCAGCTGCGGCAGGTGGAGGACGGCGAGGCCGAGGTCGCGGTTGACGATCTTGGCCGCCTCCGGCTGCTGCATGTCGAGGTTCAGATGGCAGAGCGGGCAGGGGGTGACGAGGCAGTCGGCGCCGGCGTCGAGCGCGTCGCCGACGTGGGTGCCCGACTGGCGCAGCGAGGTCTCGCGGTTCATCGTGATCACCGGGAACCCGCAGCACCTGCGCGCCCCGTCGTACTCGACAACCTCGCCGCCGAGGACCTCGATCACCTGCTCGAGGTAGATGTCGCGGTCGGGGAACTCGTCGTAGCCGAGCCGCTCCTTGGGCCGGACCACGTAGCAGCCGTAGAAGGGGCCGACCCGGAGGCCTGAGAGCGGCCGCACGACCTGCTCGCGCAGCCTCTCGAGCCCGTAGTCCTCGACCAGCAGCCAGAGGAAGTTCTTGTTGGTGAAGCCGTTCTTGTCCTTCTCGTAGGAGAGGCCCTGGCCGCTCAGCACCTCGTTGATGTGGGCGCGGTAGGAGGAGTCGGCGTCGAGCCTCTGCTGGCACTCGGACTGGGCGCCCTGGCAGGTCGAGCAGATGTTCATCATCGCCAGTCCGGTCTGCTGGGCGAGCGCGAAGGTGCGGGCATTGAGGGTGTCGGCGAGCTCCTGGTTGTGCTCGGCGATGATCCCGGCCCCGCAGCAGTTGGCGCGGTCGAGTTCGACCATCTCGATCCCGAGCCGGTCGGCGACCAGCGCCATCGAGCCGTGCAGCTCGGTCGTGAAGCCGCGCGAGACGCAGCCGGGCCAGTAGGCCACCTTGATCTGTCCGTCACTCATCGTCCGCCCCTTTCGCGGCCGCAGCCTCGGCCTCCAGCGTCGCCTCGGTCGGCTCGTCGGGCTCCGGCTCGACGTCCTCCTCGCCCGTTATGTAGATGTTGAATTCGGTGCGGTGGTCCTCGGCGTGCGCGTAGATCGCCTTGACCTCGTCCTGGGCCCCGTCGGGGAGCTTCGGGTGGACCCCCGGGATCAGCTTCGGCAGTGAGCGCGCCTTGCCGGTCCTGATCGCCCGCAGCACCGTTGGCAGTGAGTTGAGCAGGCCTTTGATCGCGCCCTTCGACGGTTTCAGCTTGCCCTTGATCCCCGGCGCGTAGGACTCCTGGATCAGCAGCGCCTCGTCGTTGGTCCCCTTCTTTTCGATCATCTTGACGAAGGCGTGGACGTGGTTGGCGCCGTTGTTCGGGTCCTCGATCCCCTCCTCGTCGGCCCTGCGGCGCAGGCGCATGATCTGGTCCATCGGCGCCACGCCCTTCGGGCAGGCGTCGACGCAGCTGAAGCAGTGGGTGCAGTCGTAGATCCCGTGCGGGTCCTGGGCGAGGTCGTGGAGCCGCTCCTTGGTCTCCGCGTCGCGCGGGTCGCCGACGAACCGGTAGGCCTTGGCCAGCGCGGCCGGGCCGATGAAGTCGGGGTCGGCTTCCATCGAGAGGCAAGAGGAGACGCAGGCGCCGCACTGGATGCAGGCCATCGACTGGGTGATGTCGATCATCGACTCCGGCTCGACCACGTACTCGCGCTCGGGCGGGGCGCCGTGCGGCAGGAGCCATGGCGTGACGCGGCGGATCTTGGTCCAGTGCGTCGACTCCATGTCCGTGATCAGGTCCTTGATCACCGGCATGTTCCCCATCGGCTCGATGATTATTGGCGCCACCTCCTCTGCTCTCGCGAGGGCGGAGGAATCAGATATGGATCCACCCTCGCTCCCGCGTCCGGGAGTGGCGCCGCCTGCCTGGCGTCCGGGCGTGCCGAGCGAGACCTCGCGACCGGCCTCCCGCGTCTGGGGGCCGCTCTCCGCTCCATTGGCCGCATTGCCGAACTTGTTTGCCTGCTCCTGGGCCTCGCCGATCTGGGTCTTGCAGCCGAGGCCGGACTGGCCGTTGACCTTCATCCCGCAGGAGCCGCAGATCGCGGCCCGGCAGGAGCAGCGGACCGCGAGCGAGCCGTCGTCTCGGTCCTTGGCCTGGAGCAGCCCGTCGAGGACCGAGAGCGAGGGGTCGAGCTCGACGTCGAACTCCTCCCAGTAGGGGCCCTCGCCGCTCTCCGGCTGGAATCGGCGGACCTTCAGGGTGTAGGCAGCCATGTTCCTAGTACGTCCTCTCTTCGGGTTCCCACTGGGTGATCGTCACCTCTGAGTATGAGATCTCGGGCCCGTCGTCGCCCAGCTGCAGGTCGATGTGCTTCAGCCACTCCTCGTCGTTGCGCTCCGGGAAGTCGGTTCGGTACTGGGCGCCGCGGCTCTCCCTGCGCTCGATCGCGCCGATGCAGGTGCACTCGGCGTTGTCGAGCATGTAGCCGAGCTCGATCGCCCCGAGCAGGTCCTGGTTGAAGACGCTGCCCTTGTCGTCGATGTAGGCGGTCTCGGCCTCCTCCTTGAGGCGGCGGATGGTCTCCAGCGCCTCCTGGATCCCCGCCTCGTCGCGGAAGACCGCGACCTTGGCGTCCATCGTCGTGCCGAGCTCCTGCTTGATCTCCGAAACGCGCCGGCCCGAGCCCTTCTCGCGGGCCGAGATCGCGGCGATCGACTCCTCCTCGGCCTCTAGCGCCCCGCGCGAGGGCCGCGTGCCCTCGGTCCGCTTCGCGCGGGCGGCGGCGTCGACGCCCGACCGGCGCCCGAAGATCAGCGTGTCCAGCAGCGAGTTGGCGCCGAGCCGGTTGCCGCCGTGGACCGAGACACAGGCGACCTCGCCCGCGGCGTAGAGGCCGGGGATGTCGGTGCGGCCGTCGATGTCGGTCTTGACGCCGCCCATCGTGTAGTGGTTGCCGGGCTTGATCCTGATCGGTTCGCGGGTGATGTCGACGCCGGCGAAGTCGCGGCCGACGAGGACGATCTCGCGCAGCGCCTCGTGGATCCGCTTTTTCGGCACCACCGTGATGTCGAGAGCGACGGTGCCGTCGGGGAAGCCGCGGCCCTCATTGATCTCGGTCTGCTCGGCGCGCGAGACGACGTCGCGCGATGCCAGCTCCATCTTGTTCGGCGCGTAGCGCTCCATGAATCGCTCGCCGTCGGCGTTGAGCAGGTGGGCGCCCTCGCCGCGGGCGCCCTCGGTGATCAGGAAGCCCTTGCCCGCGAGCGTAGTCGGGTGGTACTGGATCATCTCCATGTCCATCAGCTTCGCCCCGACGCGGTAGGCCATCGCGATCCCGTCGCCGGTGCAGATCAGGGCGTTCGTCGTCGGCTTCCACGCCTGACCGTTGCCGCCGCTGGCGAGGATCACGGCCTTGGCGCGGAACAGCTCCATCGAGCCGTCGGCGATGTTGCGGGTGACGACGCCGCAGCACTCGCCCTCGTCGTCCATCGCGAGCGCGGTGCAGAACCACTCCTCGTAGCGGGCGACCGAGTCAGCGTGCTTCATCAGCTGCTCGTAGAGGACGTGCATGATGGCCTGGCCGGTGATGTCGGCGACGTAGTAGGTCCGGGCCGCCGAGGCGCCGCCGAAGGCGCGGGTCCCGAGTCTGCCCTCCTCGTTGCGGTGGAAGGTGACGCCGAGGTGCTCGAGGTGGAGGATCTCCTCCGGGGCCTCGCGGCACATCACTTCGATCGCGTCCTGGTCGCCGAGGTAGTCGGACCCCTTGACGGTGTCGAAAGCGTGCGACTCCCAGGAGTCGCCCGGGTTGAGCGCCGCGTTGATCCCGCCCTGGGCCGCGTTCGAGTGGGAGCGGACCGGGTGGACCTTGCTGAGGATGCCTACCGATACGCCCTGCTCGGCGGCGGCGAGGGCGGCGCGCTGGCCGGCGAGGCCGGCACCGATGACCAGGACGTCGTGTGTAGGCACGAAACCGGACTCTATAGAGCGTAAATCCGAGGCCGCGGTCGGATTTCCGCGCTCAGAGCCACGCCTCGTCGAGGCGGCGGACCGCGGCCTCGGTGAGGCGGGCGGCGTCGGCGACCGAGCCGAACTCGACGTGGTCGGAGACGTCGTTGGGCCAGTGATAGTTGCCCGGCTGCTTGAGGTCGTTGCAGCCGCAGAGCGAGGCGGTCTCGTAGCCGGCCGCGAGCGGCTCGAGTCCGTCGGTGCCGTTGTGGATGCGGAGGTTGGGGTAGAGGGGGATGCCGAGCTCTTCGGCGAGGCCGTCGATCAACCCGAGCGCACGGCGCGGGTACTCGTGCATCTTCAGGAACCCCTCTCCGCGGAGGACGAGCAGGTGGGGGCCGGACCCGACCTGGTCGATCGAGAGGAAGAACGTGCTCTCGCGCGGAAGCTCGCCGAAGTGGCGCTCGCCGAACGCCTTGATCCCCTCACTGAAGGACTCCTCGGCGCCCACCGAGAGGAGGATCACGCGGATCTCGCGGGGCGGCTCGGCTACCAGGCGCCGGGCGAGCGCGAGGAGGGTGACGACGCCGCTGCCGTTGTCGTTGGCGCCCGGCACCACCCGCCGCAAGCCGATGTCGACCATCGCCGCCGCCGACCCGGCTCCGAGGAGGAAGCCGAGCTTCAACAGCCATCTCCAGCCGGTCAGCGCGCCGAGCGCGGCGAGGGCGGGCCCGCCGACAACCGGCGCCATCAGCGGCGGGCTGGTGTCCTTCGACTCGATCATGCCGATGCGGTCGGCGATTCGCGGCAACGCGGGGTGGAAGACGAGGCCGGGATGGGCGGCGTCGTGGTGGGCGAGGATCACCATCGTCCGCTCGGCGCGGGCCGGGCCGAATTCGCAGAGCACGTTGTAGGCGGTGCGCCGCGGCAGCAGCCGTCGCAATGGCCTTTTCCCGGGCGGGAAATCGGCTGCGATCCCGGCCGCCCCCGCGGCGCCGAGGAGGGTTCCCAGCAGGCGGCGTCCGCTGAGGGCGGCGAGGCCCCCGAGCGCTCCGAGGGCCGCCCCGATCCCGAGCGGCCACCAGTAGGTGCCGTGGGCGGGCTCGGCCTCGATCCGAGGCTCGGCTCCGAGCGCACGGAGCTGCCCGAGGACCCACTCGGCGGCCCGTCGTTCGCCGTCGGAGGCCGATGGGCGCTCGATCCGCTCGAACTCCTCGACCAGCCCCCGCAGCCAGTCCTGGTCCACTGACATCGTGCGCGACCCTACCGGGCACCTACCATTGGTTCATGCTCGGTGGCAGCCCGATAACCCTTTTCCGGGTCCGTGGAATCCCGATCTCGGTCGACTGGTCGTGGTTTCTCGTCCTTTTCCTTGTCATCTTCTGGCTCTCGCGGCTGTTCGGCGACGTCCTCGGTGAAGACAGCTCGGCGACGGCGCCCTTCCTGCTCGCCCTCATCAGCGCCTTCGGGTTCTTCGCCTCGATCGTCCTCCACGAGCTCGGCCACGCGTTCGTCGCGATGCGGCACGGGATCGGGATCACCAACATCCAGCTCTGGATCTTCGGCGGAGTCGCCCAGCTGGACCGCGAGTCAGACCGGCCCTCGACCGAGTTCAAGGTGGCGATCGGCGGCCCGGTCGTGACGCTTGCGATCGTCGTCGTCCTCGGCCTCGTCGGCCTTGCGGTCGGCGGCGCCGACGAGTTCGGAAAGGCGATGGTGCTCGAACGCGACGCCGAGACCTCCGGAGCGCTGGCGGCAATCGCGTGGCTGTTCTCGATCAACGCCCTGGTCCTGGTCTTCAACCTGCTCCCGGCATTCCCGATGGACGGCGGCCGGATCGTCCGCTCGATCGCCTGGTGGCGGACCGGCGACCGCACCGCTGCGACCCGCTTCGCCGCAAACCTGGGCCGGGTCTTCGCCTACATCTTCATCGCCGGCGGCGGGGCGCTCGCGATCTCGGGCCGGGTCTTCACCGGCGTCTGGCTGGCGCTGATCGGGTTCGTGATCAACGGCTCGGCCCGCGGGGCGGCGATGCAGACGCGGGTCTCGGGGCGGATCGAGGGGGTCAGGGTCGCCGACGTGATGGACCCCGAACCGGTCGCGATTCCGGGCGAGATCAGCGTCGAGCGTGCCCTCGACGAGTACTTCCTCCGCTACCGCTGGGGCTGGTTCCCGGTCGTCGACGCGGCACACCGGTTCCAGGGCCTGGTCGTCCGCGACCGCGCCGACGAGGTCCCCGAGACCTCGCGGTCGACCTCACTCGTCTCGGATTTGCTCGAGACCGACGGCGGCACCTTTCAGGTCCGCGACGACGCCCCGCTCGACTCGCTGCTCTCGAATCGCGCCCTGCGCCGCTTCGGGGCGCTGATGGCCGTCGACGCCGATGGGCGCCTCTCCGGCGTGATCACGGTCGAGCAGGTCGGGCGAGCGCTGCGCGACGCGCCATAGTCCGATCGCCCGGGGCCGCCCGGGGGTTCCTGTTCAGGCCGCTTCGCGGGAGTTCCTTCACAGGAACCCCCGGTCACCCCACGAAAGCGCTGCTGGCGGGTCGCACAGCTGGACCCCGGGCGGGCGGGGTGTCAGGCGGTGGGGCGGTGGCGCTCGACGATGGCGGAGAAGTCGAGACCGGCGGGGAGGGTGCCGAACGCCTGGCCCCAGTCGCCGGCGAGCCGCGAGGCGCAGAACGCGTCGGCGACGGCGGGGTCGCCGTGGCGCAGCAGCAGCGAGGCCTGGAGCGCGATCGCCATCCGCTCGACGACGCGGCGGGCGCGGGACTGGATCGTCTCGATGTCGCCGGGGACCTCATCTCGCAGCTTCGACACGTAGGCGTCGAGGCGCGGCTCGGCCCCGCCGGCGTCCATCACCTCGTCGAAGAACGCCTCGATCGAGCCCGGGCTCTTGACCATCGCCCTCAGCACATCCAGACACTGGACATTGCCCGAGCCCTCCCAGATCGAGGCGAGCGGGCTCTCACGGAACAGCCGCGGCATCCCCGATTCCTCGACGTAGCCGTTGCCGCCGAGGCACTCGAGGCACTCGACCGCGTGCGACGGCGCCCGCTTGCACATCCAGTACTTGAGGACCGCGTTGGAGAGGCGGCGGAACTCGAAGGCCCGCTCGTCGCCGGCCGCGACCTCGTCGTAGGAGCGGGCGAGCCGCAGCGCCGAGATCGTCGCCGCCTCGGACTCGACGCAGAGGTCGGCGAGGACGTTCTGCATCAGCGGCTGGTCGATCAGGTCGGCCCCGAACGCCGACCGGTGGGCTGTGTGGTGGAGGGCCTGGGCGACCCCGGCGCGATAGCCGCTGGCGGCGCCGATCACGCAGTCGAGCCGGGTGTGGTTGACCATCTCGATGATCGTCGGCACCCCGCGACCCTCCTCGCCGATCATCCGCGCCCAGGCGCCGCGGAACTCGACCTCGCTAGAGGCGTTGGAGCGGTTGCCGAGCTTGTCCTTGAGGCGCTGGATGTGGAATGCGTTGCGCTCGCCGTCCGGCGTCCAGCGCGGCATCAGGAAGCAGGAGATGCCGGAGTCGGTCTGGGCGAGGACGAGAAAGGCGTCACACATCGGCGCCGAGCAGAACCACTTGTGGCCGACGATCGCGTACTCGGCGCCGGCGCCGCCCCCGTTCAGCGGCGTCGCCGTCGTCGTGTTGGCGCGGACGTCGGAGCCGCCCTGCTTCTCGGTCATCGCCATTCCGCAGAGCGACCCGCTCTTGCGTTCGGCCGGCAGCGAGCGTTCGTCGTAGTCGAGCGAGAGGAAGCGCGGTTCCCACTCCTCGGCGACGTCGGGCTGCTTGCGGATCGCCGGGATGGCCGAGTAGGTCATCGAGATCGGGCAGCCGACGCCGCTCTCGGCCTGCATCAGGAGCATGAACATCGCGGCACGGGCGACGTGGGCGCCGGGCCCGGGGTCGCGCCACGGGGAGGCGTGGAGCCCCTGGTCGACCCCGATCCGCATCAGTTCGTGCCAGGAGCTGTCGAACTCGACCTCGTCGATCCGGTTGCCGTAGCGGTCGTGAGTGCGGAGGGCCGGCTTCTTCTCGTTCGCCTCGAAGCCCCAGCGGATCGTCTGGTGGGAGCCGGTGATCGCGGCGAGCTCGCGGGCGCGGCCCTCGGCCCACTCGGCACCCTCCCGCCTCAGCGCCTCGACCAGCGGCCGGTCGGCGTCGAAAGGGTTGTAGTCCTCCAGCGGCGGCGGCTGGTTGAAGACCCGGTGGGTCTCCTGCGAGGCTGGGCGCTCGGCGGTTGCCACGCGCGCATTCTCGCAGGAGACCCGCCCGGCGGCTAGGCGGTCGCCTCCTCCGGCTGCGGGTCGGGCCGGATGATCACGGTGTCGGCGACCTCGAGGACCTCGTCGGCGGGCATCCCGACCCTCTTGGCGTGCTCTTTGACCGCCTCGATGCTGGTCGCCTGGTAGATGCAGACGGTCCCGAGCGTGCCGCCGTCCTCCTTGATCACGTAGCTGCGGATCCAGCGGATGTCCTGCGGAAAATCGTCGGCGGCCACCTGTTTGGAGCGCTCGGCCGCTTCCCCAAGCTCATCCGGCCCCTGCCATGCCTTTTCCCGACGGATCACATATGTGTTCATTGGTCCTCCTGATGGGATTACAGACGGTAAGTCGGTAATATACGCGAGGAACGTGGAGATGGTTCAGTCAAGGCGGGGGCGGCCCAGTCAGGGGGCGCGGGAGGCGCTGCTCGCGGCCGCCCACGACCTCTTCGTCGAGCGCGAATACGACCTCGTCTCGACCGAGGAGATCCTCGAGCGCTCGGGGGTCAGCCGCGGCGCCCTCTACCACCACTTCCCGACCAAGCTCGATCTGTTCAGGGCAGTTTGGGAAGCGGACGAGCGGCGGTTGATCGAGGGGATCGCCGAAGAGGTCCCGGTTGACGCGAGCCCGTTCGAGTTCCTGGTCGAGGCCGCCCGCGCCTATCTCCGGGCGGCGGAGACGGACGAGGCCCTGCGCCGGATCGGTCTCCTCCAGAGTCGAGCCGTACTGGGCTGGGAGGGCTGGCGCGCGGCCGCGACTGAGCTCGGGATCGGCGTTGTGCTGAACGCGGTGAGCGCCGCAATCGAGGCCGGCGAACTGCCGCCGCGCGCCCCCGAGGTCCTTGCCCACACCCTGCTGGCGGCGTTGATCGAGGTGGCGCTGCTGATCGCCGTCGCCGAGGACCGGGCCGCAGCGCGGGAGCGGTCGGAGGCGGTGATCGTCGACCTCCTGGAGGGGCTGCGTCGATAGCATCCGCTCGCGGTGGAGGCCCAGTCGAAAATCGCTGTAAAGAACCCTGTCGTCGAGCTCGACGGCGACGAGATGACCCGGATCATCTGGGAGTTCATCAAGGAGCAGCTGATCCAGCCCTACCTCGATGTCGACCTCGTCTACTTCGACCTCGGGATCGAGAGCCGCGACGCGAGTGAGGACCGGATCACCGTCGAAGCGGCTGAAGCGATCAAGCAGCACGGCGTCGGCATCAAGTGCGCGACGATCACCCCCGACGAGGCGCGGGTCGAGGAGTTCGGCCTGAAGGAGATGTACCGCTCGCCGAACGGGACGATCCGGAACATCCTCGGCGGTGTGATCTTCCGCGAACCGATCGTGATCTCGAACATCCCGAGGTTGGTGCCGGGCTGGACGAAGCCGATCGTGATCGGCCGCCACGCCTTCGGCGACCAGTACCGGGCGACCGATCTCGTCGTCCCCGGCGAGGGGAAGCTGACACTCACATACACCCCGACAAACGGCGATGACCCGATCGAGCTCGATGTCTATGACTTCCCCAGCGCCGGAGTGACGATGGCGATGTACAACCTCGACGACTCGATCCGTGACTTCGCCCGCGCCTCGATGCGCTACGGGCTGGACCGCGGCTACCCGGTCTACCTCTCGACCAAGAACACGATCATGAAGCGCTACGACGGCCGCTTCAAGGACCTCTTCGCCGAGGTCTACGAGCGCGAGTTCAGGGACGATTTCGAGGCCGCCGGCCTCACCTACGAACACAGGTTGATCGACGACATGGTCGCTGCCGCGCTGAAGTGGGAGGGCGGCTACGTCTGGGCCTGCAAAAACTACGACGGCGACGTCCAGTCGGACACGGTTGCCCAGGGGTTCGGCTCGCTCGGTCTGATGACCAGCGTCCTGATGGGCCCCGACGGGAGGACGGTGGAGGCCGAGGCGGCGCACGGCACGGTGACAAGGCACTACCGCCTGCACCAAGAAGGCAAGCCGACCTCGACCAACCCGATCGCCTCGATCTTCGCCTGGACCCGCGGCCTCGCCGCCCGCGGCCGCCTCGACGACACTCCCGAGGTCTCGGAGTTCGCCAAGACGCTCGAGCGGGTCTGCATCGAGACGGTCGAGGCGGGCAGCATGACCAAAGACCTCGCGCTCCTGGTCGGCCCCGACCAGGAGTACCTCACGACCCAGGAGTTCCTCGCCGCGATCGACGAGCGACTCCAGGCCGCGATGGCAAAGAAGAGCTGACAATCACCACCCAGGAGGACCTCCAGTGAGCACCCCCGTCAAAGTCACCGTCACCGGCGCCGCCGGGCAGATCGGTTACGCCCTGCTGTTCCGTATAGCGAGCGGCCAGATGCTCGGCCCCGACACGCCCGTCGAGCTCAGCCTGCTCGAGATCCCCGACGCGGTGAAGGCCGCCGAGGGGACGGCGATGGAGCTCGACGACTGCGCCTTCCCGCTGCTGCGCAGGATCGACATCTTCGACGACCCGAATCAGGCGTTCGACGGCTGCAACGTCGGGCTCCTGGTCGGCGCCCGGCCCCGCGGTCCCGGCATGGAGCGCGCCGACCTGCTCGAGGCGAACGGTGGGATCTTCAAGCCTCAGGGCGAAGCGATCGGCGCCGGCGCCGCCGACGACATCCGCGTCCTGGTCGTCGGCAACCCCGCCAACACCAACTGCCTGATCGCGCTCTCGAACGCCGACGGCGTCCCGCGCGAGCGCTTCACGGCGATGATGCGGCTCGACCACAACCGGGCGATCGCCCAGGTCGCGAACAAGCTCGGGCGTCAGGTCTCCGACGTCTCGAACATGACCGTGTGGGGCAACCACTCGACCACCCAGTACCCCGATCTGGTCAACGCCCGGGTCGGCGGCCTCGGCGCCTGGGAGGAGGTCGACGACGAGGCATGGATCGCCGATGAGTTCATCCCCCGCGTCGCCAAACGCGGGGCGGCGATCATCGAGGCCCGCGGCGCGTCGAGCGCCGCCTCGGCGGCGAACGCCGCGATCGACCACGTCCGCGACTGGGTGCTCGGCACACCGGAGGGCGACTGGGTCTCTATGGGGGTTCCCGCCGACGGCTCCTACGGGGTCGAGGAGGGGATCGTCGCGGGCTTTCCCTGCGCCTGCTCCGGCGGCGAGTGGAGGATCGTCGACGGCCTCGAGGTGCCGGAGTTCTCACGCGGGCGGATCGACGCCAGCGCGGCCGAGCTTCGCGAGGAGCGCGACGCGGTCAGCGACCTCGGCCTGGTCTGACCTGAACGAGAGAGGCCGGCCCAGGTGGGCCGGCCTCCTCGAAGTACACCGGTTCGGGTCGAGCGCTATTTGGCGCTGTAGGAGCGCCCTTTCTTCTTGACCCGGCCTTCCTTCTCCAGCTCGCCCAGCACCCTGTAGAGGTAGTTGGGTTTGATTTTCAATGTTTTGGCGATTTCCGAGGCGGAGATGCCGGGTTTGTCCTGCACCAGTTTCACCGCCTGATCGGCGCGCGTGCCCGATCGTTTGCGGCGACGGGTGCCGCCCCTTTTCCCTTTTTTCGCCCCTGAGCCTTTCCCTGAGCCTTTGGGGCGGCCGCGGCGGGCCGCCCGACGTGCTCCTCTTGTCGCTTTCTCACCCAACTCGACGAGCGCACGCTCGAGGCGCCTGCGCTCGTCATCGAGCTCGGCCAGGCGTTTCTTGACCAGGTCCCTGGCCTCGTCTAGGACGTGTGTAGTGCTTGGCATTTGTGTCCTTTCGCCTCGTGCACGTGAGGAGGCACGAGTTGTCAGCGGTTCGCCTCGCCAGCAGTCTGTCACAGTCACAGTGCGGTGTGACTGCACACTGGACGGTGTGGCCACGTCACATCAAACGGTTTTGGAATCCCCGGGTTTGGGTAATTCAAACAGTTCGCTGGCGCTGGCGGTCGGGTGTGATCCGGACGACGTTCCAGGCGATCCCCAATTTCTCCATCGCCCCGATGATCAGTGCGGAGGGGTCGATCTCCCATCTCCGCAGCCCGTGTACCGCCGAGCGCGGGAACGCGTGGTGATTGTGGTGCCATGACTCCCCGAGGGAGGGGACCGCGAGCCAGAAGACGTTGGTCGAGTGATCGTCGGTGTCGAAACGCCTGCTGCCGAGGAAATGACAGACGGAGTTGACGCTCCAGGTCACGTGGTGGACGAAGAAGATCCGGACCAGGCCGCCCCAGAGCAGCCCGGTCAGCGCTCCGGCGGCGGAGCCGCTTGCCAGGTACCCGGCGAGGGCCGGGATCGCGAGGCCGGCGAGGGTGAGCCAGCCGAAGTTGCGCGAGATGATTCGCATTCCGCGGTCCTCGTAGAGGTCGGGCGCGTGCCTTCGCCAGTCCGCCCTGCCCTGGCTCGAGAGCAGCCAGCCTGAGTGCGCATGCCAGAGGCCGCCGAGGACGCCGACGACGCCTCCGCCGTGTCCCACGTGTGGGCTGTGGGGGTCTCCCTCGCGGTCGGTGTGGGCGTGGTGCTTGCGATGATCCGCCACCCAGGAGATGACCGGGCCCTGCACCGCCATCGAGCCGAGGACGGCGAAGGCGTACTCGACCGCCTTCGACGTCTGGAACGAGCGATGCGTCAGCAGACGGTGGTATCCGACCGTGATGCCGACCGCGGTCAGCAGGTACATCGCGGCGGCGATCGCGACGTCGGCGCCGCTGACGACGCTGTTCCAGAGCAGGGCGATTGCGGCGACGGTCGCCGCGAAGGGGACGACCACCGCACCAAGGTTCACGGCCTTCTCGACTCTGCCCATCGGCTCCATCGCCGAGAAAGTTACCTGTCAATATCAACAAGAACTACGCTCCAGGTCAATTCCTGATTGGCGATTCTTGTCACTGATATGACAAAAAGCACCCACTCCGAGCCCTGGCGCGGGCTTTCGCCGCAGGTCGCCGGCGTGATCGAGCCCGAGCTCGACGCTGTGACCGAGGAGATCCTGGCCTCGATCGCGCGCGAGGTGCCCGAGTACGCCCGCCCGCTCGAGGGCAGCTTCGGGCGCGGGGTGCGGACCGGCGTCGGCGAGGCGCTCTCCCAGTTCGTCGCGCTCGTCCGCGACCCCGATGCCGGTCGCGAGCCGGGACGCGAGGTCTACCTGGCCCTCGGCCGCGGGGAGCTGGGCCAGGGCCGCACCCTCGACTCGCTGCAGGCTGCCTACCGGGTCGGGGCGCGTGTCGCCTGGCGCCACCTCTCGGCGAGCGGCCGCGAGGCCGGGCTCGACCCCGAGGCCCTGAGCCTCCTCGCCGAGGCGATCTTCGCCTACATCGACGAACTCTCGGCCGACTCGGTCGAGGGCTACGCGCTCGCCCAGTCCGAGCTCGACGACGTCCGCCGCCGCCGCCGCCGCGAGCTGGCATCGCTCCTGATCGCCGAGCCGGCCGCGACCGAGGCCGATGCCCGCGCCGCTGCCCAGGCCGCGGGTTGGTCGCTTCCACGCCGCGCCGCCGCCGCGGCCTGCGCGGAGGAGGACCTCGGCCCGCTCTCGCGCCGCCTGCCCGCCGACTGCCTCGGCGTCGCGCTCGAGGATCTCGGCTGCGTCCTCGTGCCCGACCCCGATGGCCCGGGGCGGGCGGCCGCCGTCGAGCGAGCGGCCGACGCCGCCGTGCTGGCGATCGGCCCGCCGGCCCCGCTGGCCGAGCTCGCCACCTCCTGGTCGCTGGCGCGGGCGACGCTGCGGGCCGCCGCGGCCGGCGCGCTCCCCGGCCGGGGAGCGCTGGTCGCCGACGAGCACCTGGGGGCGCTGATGCTGTTCGAGGGCCGGGTGCTGGCGCGGCGGATGGCGGTGCGCCGGCTCGCCCCGCTCGAGGGCCTCACCGAAAGGGCGGCGGAGCGGATGCGGGAGACGGCGCTCGCCTACGTCGACCACGGGGGCAACTCGGTCGCGATGGCGAAGGCCCTTCATCTTCACCCGCAGACGGTCCGCTACCGCGTCCACCGGCTGCGGGAGCTGCTCGGCGAGCAGCTCGACGATCCGGGCGCCCGGTTCGAGCTCGAGGTCGCCCTGCGCTCGGCGGCGCCCGCCGATGCCGGTGACCGCGTGCCCGGGGCGCTCAAAGCGCGCCAGGCGGGCGACGTCGACGTGAAGGAGGGCGCCTGGCCGCGACCACTCATAGCGACGGTAGGTCTCTCGTCCCGGACCGCGGCGCCGGGATAGGCCATGGCGCTTCAGGACCTTCCAGATCGTCGAGCGGGCGCGGCGGCAGATCCCCGCCAAGCGGCCGGGGCCGAGGCCGGTCTCCCGCCTGGCGCGCAGGATCGGCTCCTCTTCGGCCGCCGTGAGCCGCCGCGGCTGGCGATGGGGTCGCGAGGGGCGATCGAGGAGCCAGCTGCCCGTTGCCAGCTCCTCTGCGCTTGCTCGCCGATAGCGATGCCACCAGCGGTGGGCCGTCGCCGGCGCCACGCAGAAGGCGGCAGCTGCCGCCTTCTGCGTCATCCGCGACTCGATCGCCTCTGCCAGGGCCAGCCTGCCCGCTGGTCCGAGAGCAGCGTTACCGTGAACCTTCATCCGGGTCCTCCTTGCTTAGGGCGTCAACAACCCCGAGCTTGTTGGAGGGACCGGATGCCTTCAGCGCGTTCACAAGGTGTGTGGGCGGGTCAGCTAGCCGCGGCGCCGGCGCGGCATCGTGCGGAAGACGGCGTCCCAGAGCGGCGAGGAGACGCCGAACCCGAAGCGGTGGTCCTGGAAGTGGTGGCGCATGTGCTGCTCACGCAGCTTCTTGCCCAGCTTCGACTTCGGCACGAAGTGATGGACGTAGTAGTGCATGTAGTCGTAGGCGAGGTAGCCCGCGATGAAGCCGCCGAACAGCGGAAAGGCCTCCGGGGTGCCGAACAGCGCCGTGAAGCCGAAGAAGAAGAGCGCCGCGAGCGGGATCGAGACCGCGGGCGGCATCACCAGCCGGAGCTTGTCGTTGGGATGGTCGTGGTGGATGCCGTGGATGATGAAGTGCATCCGCCGACCGAACCCGTTGTCGGGCTCCCAGTGGAAGATCAGCCGGTGCAGCCAGTACTCGGTCAGGGTCCAGATCCCGACGCCACCGACGGTCAGCAGCGCCAGCTCCCAGACCGGAAGGCCACGATCGGCCCCCAGCCACTCCATCGCCACGATCACCGGGATGAAGATCAGCGCCGGGATCGCCGGGTGCACGCGCGAGAAGAAATTGAGGAATTCGCTCTCGAACAGCTGCGGCGACGCCGCCAGCTTGTCGGTCCGGTCATGGGCCTCCATCGGGTCCAATGGTAACGCCGGCGGATTCCGCCGCCCGCAACACGCGGGGAAGATGTGACACGCCTGTTTCAAAGACGTTGCGCTTTGCGGAAATGCGCCTGGCGGGGTCGAGCCGAGAGTGCCACGATGCGCCGCGATGCCGCGCAAGCCGAAGCCGCCGAGCTGTGAGGACTGCTACTTCCACAGGAACCTTCTCTGCGCCCTCGACCTCGACCGGCCCTGCACGACATTCCGGCCCGACCGGCCCGAGGGCCTTGTCCCTCCGCGACAGCCGGTCCTCCTGATGCGCCCCCCGCGCTGGGCGAACCAGGCCCACTCTCGCGTCGCGGCATAGGGGTCGACTCAGCGGCAACTCGGGCAGGACCCGCCCGCGGTTACCTCTGGCTATGTTTCCCCCATGCCCGAGCGCGACGTGTTCGTGAACTTCGCCCGCATGCGGCGGGAGATGGACGAGATGCTCGGCGGCGGCTGGGGCCGTACCGCCTACGTCAGCCGCCGCAGCTCCGGCTTCTCGCCCAACGTCGACGTCTACTACTGCGGCGACCCGCAGCGGGCCGTCGTCAAGGTCGACCTCGCCGGGGTCGAGCTCGACGCCGTCGGGATCGAGGTCAGCGGCCGGGCTCTGGCGATCGTCGGCGAGCGCGCCGTCCAGGAGACCGAGGGCCGCGTCTATCAACAGGTCGAGATCCCGTCGGGCCCGTTCCGGCGCGTCGTCGAGCTCCAGGCCGAGGTCGACCCCGACCGGGCCAAGGCCACCTACGAGGACGGCGTCCTGCAGATCGACCTGCAGCTCCGCGACCCGGCGGAGACGACCCGCCGGGTGCCGATCGGACGGGAGTGAAATGGAGGGGAGCCCGGCCCTCGAAGTCGTCGAGTCGCCCCTTGATCCCGAGGACGCGATCCGCGCCAGCCAACCGCTGCCCGACGCGCTCCCGGTCCTGCCGCTGCGCGAGACGGTCACCTTCCCCGAAACGCTGACCCCGCTCGCGGTCGGCCAGGAGCGCTCGATCAAGCTGGTCGACGACGTCCTCGGCGCCAACCGGATGCTGGTGATGGTCGCCTCCCGCGACCCCGAGAACGAGGAACCGGGGCCGGCCGACCTCCACGAGGTCGGCGTCGTCGGCGTCGTCGCGCGGATGATCAAAGTCCCGGACGGGACGATCCGGATCCTCGTCCAGGGCACCCAGCGGGTCCGCCTCGGCCCCTACGTCGCCGAGGAGCCCTACCTCGTCGCCAGGATCGCCGAGCTCCCGGACCAGACGACCGACGGGCCCGAGCTGCAGGCGCTGACCCGCAACGTCCAGCGCACCTTCTCGCAGATCGTTGAGCAGATCCCGTACCTGCCCGAGGAGCTGCAGCTGGCGGTCGCGAACATCGACGACCCGGCCGCGCTCGGTCACCTGATCGCCGGCGCGCTGCGGATCTCGATCGAGGAGAAGCAGCAGCTGTTGGAGGAGGTCGACGTCGTCGCCCGCCTCCGCCACCTCTCCCAGATCCTCACCCGCGAGCTCGAGGTGGTTCAGCTCGGCAGCCAGATCCAGTCCCAGGTCGAGTCCGAGATCGACAAAGGCCAGCGTGAGTTCTTCCTCCGCCAGCAGATGAAAGCGATCCAGGATGAGCTGGGGGAGGGGGACGAGCAGCAGGCCGAGGTGAACGAGCTCCGGCAGCGGATCGAGGAGGCAGAACTGCCCGAGCACGCCCGCAAAGCCGCCGACCGCGAGCTGTCGCGGCTCGAGAAACTGCCGCCGGCGGCGGCCGAGCACGGCGTAATCCGCACCTATCTCGAGTGGCTGGTCGAGCTGCCGTGGTCGAGCGAGACCGAGGACAACCTCGACATCGCGCACGCCCGCGAGGTCCTCGACGCCGACCATTACGACCTCGAGAAAGTGAAGGACCGGATCCTCGAGTACCTCGCGGTCCGCAAGCTGAACCCCGAGTCGCCGGGCCCGATCCTCTGTTTCGTCGGGCCGCCCGGGGTCGGCAAGACCAGCCTCGGCAAATCGATCGCCCGCGCCCTCGGGCGGGAGTTCGAGCGGATCTCCGTCGGCGGCGTCCGCGACGAGGCCGAGATCCGCGGCCACCGCCGCACCTACATCGGGGCGCTGCCGGGGACGATCATCCGGGCGCTCCGCGACGCCGGCACCCGCAACCCTGTGTTCATGATCGACGAGATCGACAAGATGGGGGCCGACTTCCGCGGCGACCCCGCCTCGGCGATGCTCGAGGTCCTCGACCCGGCCCAGAACGACTCCTTCCGCGACCACTACCTGGACCTCGAGTTCGACCTCTCCGACGTCGTCTTCATCACGACCGCGAACATCCTCGACACGATCCCGGGCCCGCTTCTCGACCGGATGGAGACGATCGAGCTCGCCGGCTACACACTCGACGAGAAGAAGCACATCGCCCGTCGCTACCTCGTTCCGCGCCAGATCGAGGCCAACGGCCTGAAGACCTCGCAGATCGAGTTCGCCGACCCGGCGCTGGTCGCCGTGATCGAGGAGTACACCCGCGAGGCCGGGGTGCGGAACCTCGAGCGCCAGATCGGCACCGTCTGCCGCAAAGTCGCGCGCGAAGTCGCCGAGGGGAAGGTCGACACCAAGGTGAGGGTCTCGGCCAAACGGGCCCGCGAGCTGCTCGGCCGCCGCCGCTTCTTCGCCGAGCAGCGGCGGCGGACCAAGGACCCGGGAGTCTCGACCGGCCTCGCCTGGACACCGACCGGGGGTGACGTCCTCTTCATCGAGGCGACGGCGATCCCCGGTGGCGGGAAGCTGACGATCACCGGGCAGCTCGGCGACGTCATGCGCGAGTCGGCGCAGGCAGCGCTCTCCTACATCCGCGGCCACTGGCAGGAGATCGCACCGGACCTCGACTCCGACTGGTTCGCGGACAACGACATCCACATCCACGTCCCGGCCGGCGCCGTCCCCAAGGACGGGCCCTCGGCCGGGGTCGCGATGACCGTCGCGCTCGCCTCGCTGGCCTCGGGCCGGCCGGTGTCGAACGAGGTCGCGATGACCGGTGAGGTGACGCTGACGGGACAGGTGCTGCCGATCGGCGGGCTCAAGGAGAAGTCGCTCGCCGCGCAGCGCGCCGGGATCAAGCGGGTGATCGTCCCCGCCCGCAACGAGGGCGATGTCGATGAGATCCCCGAGCACGAGCGCTCCGATCTCGAGTTCGTCTTCGTCGACGAGGTCTCGGCGGCGATCGAGGCCGCGCTTCAGTAGGGCCGAGATGGAGGCCACCGGAGCCCTCGACAGGTGGAGGCCTGCGGGCTTCCTCGATCAGGCCCGTGAGGCTGTCCGGGCCCGCTCGAGGGCGTTCTGGATAGTCGCCGGGCTGACCGTCCTCGCGGCGGGACTGCGGCTCACGACCCTCGGCGTCCAGTCGTACCACCACGACGAGATCGTCACCGCCAGTCGCGTCCTGCGCGGCAGCTTCGGGCACGCGATGGACGTAGTCAGCTTCAGCGAGTCGGCGCCGCCGCTCTTCTACGTACTCGCCTGGCTCTGGGTGCAGCTCGTCGGGACCGGGGAGTTCGGGCTGCGATCGCTTTCGGCGCTGGCCGGGATCGCGACGGTGCCGGTCGTCTATCTGATCGGCCTCGAGCTGCGCGACAGGCGGGCCGGGATCCTCGCCGCCGGGCTGGTCGCGGTGAACCCGATGCTGGTGTGGTACTCACAGGAGGCGCGTGGCTATTCGCTGCTCGTCCTGTTCGGGTCGGTAGCCGCTCTCTACTTCGTGCGGGCGCTGGAGCGAGGCCGCCGCCGCGACCTGCTCGGCTGGGGCGCGGCGTCGGCGCTGGCCCTCGCGACCCATTACTTCGCGATCTTCCCGATCGCGATCGAGGCCTTCTGGCTGCTGCGTCGGCGCGGGCGGGCGACGGCGGCCGGGATCGGCATCGTCGTCGCGACCGGCGTCGCCCTGGCACCGCTCGCGGTCCACCAGACGCTCCAGGGCCACGCCGATTGGATCGGCGGCCACAGCCTCGGCCACCGGCTCTGGGAGGCGGCGGCCACCTTCGCCGTCGGCGAGACCGGCGAAGTGATCGCCCAGCCCGAGCGCCTCACCCCCGCGATCGTGCCGCTGGTGGCGATGTTCGCGGCTCTCGTGCTCCTCGCCGCACGCGGCGAGCGCGGCGAGCGCCGCGCCGCCGGGCTGATGCTCTCGATCGCCGCCTTCACCGTCACGGTGCCGCTGGCCGTCGCGGTCGTCCACCCGGCGGCCGACTTCGTCCTCGCCCGCAACCTGATCCCGGCGCTGGTCCCGCTCCTTGTCGCTGTCGCGATCTCCACCACCCTCGACCGGGCGCGTCGAACGGGAATCGCGGTCGCCGCGGTGCTCTTCGCCTACTCGCTCGGGTTCACGGTCCTCGCCGACTCCTCGCCCTCGCTGCAGCGCGTCGATTGGAAGTCGGTCGCTGCCCGGCTCGGCGAACCGCGGGCTCCGCGGGCGATGGTGAGCTGGACCCTCGGCCAGGCATCGCTCCGCCACTACCTCTCGACCGGCTCGTTCCAGGTCAGGGCCTCGGAAGAATTCCCCTGGTACGTGCACGAAATCGATTTCATCTCCGACGGCGACACGCCCCCCGTCCCGCGGCGCCTCCTCGGGCCCGGATTCGCCGCGGCCGGGTACGAGTCCGTCGGCCCGTTGCGGATCCGGCGTTACGCGCTCCCCGGCCCCGACGTCGCCCGCCTGCGGCTGCGCCGGGTCGACGATGCCTCGCTCAATTTCGGCTCCAACACGGTCCTCCTCGATGGGATCGGCCCGGGGTGATGCCCGAATCTCCCGCTACGGGGGTATTCTGAGCCTGCAAGTTTCCCCAGCGAGGAGAAGGCATGGCCAAGACATCATCGAGGGCGACCCAGACCGCGGATCGCGCCACCGAGCTCTACTCGACAGCGCGCGAGAACCCGTATGTACAGCGGCTGATCGAGGACGAAGAACTGCGCGACAGCCTGAAGAACGCGTTCGAAGCCGCCCGCGGCGCCTACAGCCGCGCGACCGGCAACGGCCACAGCCCGGTCAAGGCCGTGACCAACGACAAGAAGGTCCAGAAGGACCTGCGCTCCGCCGCTGAGAACCTGCGCGAGGCATCCGAGCACCTGCGTGCGCCGAAGAAGCGCAAGAAGAGCCGCCTCGGCCGGCTGATCCTGTTCGGGATCGTCGCCGGGGTCATCGCCCTGGTCGTCAGCGAGGACGCCCGCAAGACGGTCCTCGACGCGCTTTTCGGCGCCGAAGAGGAGTTCGAGTACACGAGCGCGAGCAGCATCAACGGCGCCTAGGTCCCGCCCGGAGTCTCCGGGCCTGCTCGTAGACTGGAAAAGCGATGGAGGCGGCGACAAAAGAGCGGGAGCTCAGCGGCGAGAAGGCCCAGCGGATCGTCGACGCGATGCGCGAGAGCGTCGCCAAGCGCGGCGCCGCGGCGTCGACCTTCGAGCAGGTGGCGCGCGAGGCGGGCGTCAGCAGGGGGCTCCTGCACTACTACTTCGGGACCAAGGAGCGCCTCCTGGTCGAGGTCGTCCGCCGCGACGCCGAGATCAGGGTCGCGCGCCTCGACGAGGCGCTCGCCGGCGCCCAGACGGTCGATGACGTCCTCGATGCCCTCGTCTCCAGCCTCACCGACCTGATCGAGAACGAGCCGGCCTTCTTCCTCCTCCTCTTCGAGCTGTTCAGCGCCGGCCGCCGCAACCCGGAGATCCAGCACGAGGTCGGTCAGCTCTTCGAGCGGACCCGCTCGCTCGTCGCCGAGGTCCTCGAGGCGAAGCAGAAGGAGGGCGTCCTCAGCCTCCGCTATGACGCCCAGGCGATCGTCTCCTACCTCTTCGCGCTCGGCGACGGCTTCGCCCTCCAGGCTCTCTCCGACCCCGATCAGGACATCGACGGGGCGCTCGAGGCCGGCACCGCGTCGGCCCGCTTCCTCCTCAGCAAGTAAGAGGGCGTCCTCGGACGAGCCTCGAGGAAGTGACCCTCCTCACAGACTCGCCCGCGCCCCTGCGGGACTCTGGCCAGACGGCCAATGCGCGAGCTGATGACCCGACTCTCGATGTTCCTGAGGCGCCATCGCCTCGCGGTCGTGATCGCCTGGGCCCTCGTCCTCCTTCTCGCGCTTCCGTTCGCCTCGCGCCAGACAGAACACCTCACCGGCGGCGGCTTCGACGTCCCCGGTAGCCAGTCGAAGGCGGTCAGCGACTCGCTCGAACGCGAATTCGGCAAGGACGCGAACGGGATCACGGTCCTGCTGCGGGCCGACCCAAATGCCGGCGTCGCGGCGCGGGCCGCCGCGGTCGCGAGAGTCCGGGAGGCGGTTGCCGAAATCGACCGGGTCTCGCTGCCGCCGGCTGTAGCCGCCCGCGGACGGGCGCAGCTCGAGCGGACCGGGACCGCGATGCTGCCGCTCCGCAGCACCCTCAACTCCGACGACCAGATCGACGCCGCCGGAGATCTCCGCTCCGACCTCGACCCGGGGACGCCCGAGGCGGGGGTGACGACCTACCTCGCCGGCCAGCCGACGATCTGGGCGGGGCTGCAGGAACTCTCGAAGGAAGACCTGGCCCAGGCCGAGTTCACCGGCTTCCCGATCGTCGCGATCATCCTCCTCGTCGTCTTCGGCTCGCTCGCCGCGGCAGCGCTGCCGCTGGCGCTCGGCTTCGTCAGCGTCATCGTCACCGGTGCGCTCATCTACTTCATCTCGCTGCAGATGTCGACCTCGGTGTTCGTCACCAACATGGCCTCGATGATCGGGATCGGCGTCGCGATCGACTACTCGCTGTTCATCCTCGCCCGCTACCGCGAGGAGCGGCGCGCCGGCCGCGACGACGAGGAGGCCCTCTCCCAGGCCCTCTCGACCTCGGGCCTGGCTGTCACGTTCTCCGGCCTCGCCGTGATCGTCTCCCTCGCCGGCCTCTGGATGGTCGACAACCAGGCCCTGCGCTCGATGGCCCTCGGGGCGATGACCGTCGTCGCGGTCTCGATCCTCACCGCGACGACCCTGCTCCCCACCCTGATCGCCTTCCTCGGCGACCGGGTGATGCCGGGCGGAGTGATTGCCGCGGGCCTGAGGTTTGTCAGACATCCCTTGCGACGCAAGAAGGTTGAGGCAGTAGCGGCCGATGGTTCGCTCGCCGCCCCCGGACGCGGGAGCGAGGGCCAGTCCATATCTGTTTCTTCTGGCCCGAGCGAGAGCAGAGGAGGCGGCGGAATTCATGGGGGCGGCGGGTCAAACCCTGGACACGAAGGCTTCTGGGTGAGGTGGACCCGTAACGTCATGGCCCACCCGTGGGTCGCGGTGATCGGGGTGACGTCCGTCCTGTTGCTACTGGCGGCGCCGTTGCTCTCGGTCACGACCGGCACCGAGGCGATCGGCCAGTTCCCGAAGGGCAACGACGTCCGCGTCGGCAACGAGCTCGCCTCGCAGGCGCTCGGCGGCGGCGCCGACCCGGTCCAGATCGTCGCCGGCTTCGAAGGCGCCCCCGACCGCGCCGCGACAGCAGCCTTCGCCCGCAGGCTCGAAGTGACGGCGGGAGTCAGCTCGGTCTCACCCCCGGCCTTCTCCGGCCACAGCGTCTTCTTCCAGGCGACGCCGGCGGCCCCGAGCGAGTCCGACCCCGCCCGCGCCCTCGTCGACCGCCTCCGGGACACGGTCGTCCCCTCGACCCGGCTGGCCAAGGTCGCGACCGTGGACGTCGGCGGCGAAACCGCGCGCAGCAATGACGTCCGGGCCCAGATCGGCGGCTCGATGTGGAAGATCGTCCTCTTCGTCCTCAGCCTCAGCTTCATCGTCCTGATGGTGATGCTGCGCTCGCTTCTGCTGCCGCTGAAGGCCGTGCTGATGAACCTGCTCTCGATCGGGGCCGCGTTCGGGATCCTCGTCGTGATCTTCCAGTGGGGCTGGTTCGACGGCCTGCTCGGGTTCGAAAGCCAGGGCGCGCTCGACACGATCAACGTGCCGCTGATCTTCGCGATCGTCTTCGGGCTCTCGATGGACTACGAGGTGTTCCTGATGTCGCGGATCCGCGAGCGCTACATGGAGCACCACGACAACGAGCGGGCCGTCGCCGAGGGCCTCTCGACCAGCGCGAGAACGATCTCATCGGCGGCTTTGATCATGAGCTCGGTCTTCGCCGTCTTTGTCCTCACCGGGGTCCCCTCAATCAAGGAGCTTGGCCTCGGCTCCGCAGTCGCGATCGCGCTCGACGCGACGCTCGTGCGGCTGATCCTCGTCCCGGCGGCGATGAAGCTGCTCGGCGACTGGAACTGGTGGTTCCCCTCTTGGCTCGACCGCGCCCTACCGGAGCTGAGCTTCGAGCACGATCGCTCGGAGCCGAAACCGGCCTAAGCCTGATCGCCTCAGCCGGTTAGGCCTTGCGGCGGTCTGGAGCAGTGGCGGGTCGCCGCGACGACCGCCTCCTCCTCGCGAATCTGACCTTCGCTGAAGCGGTGGACTGCGTAGCCGCGGCGACGAAGGTCGGCGTAAGCGCACACGCGCAGCGATACGATCCGACCGTGGCGGACGGGAGCGCAACGATTGCCGATGAGGACGTCGCCTTCGCCGGTGCGGCGCGACAGGCGGAGATGGTCAGGGCGGGTGAGGTCTCGCCAACTGAGCTGGTCGGCCTCAGCCTCGACCGGATCGACCGCCTCGACCCGCAGCTGAACGCGTTCCGGAAGGTCTTCGCCGAGCGCGCCCTGCTTGAGGCCGAGCAGGCCGAGGCGCGGCTGGGGGCGGGGGAGGAGCGGCCGCTGCTGGGGGTGCCGATCGCGATCAAGGACGAAGTCGACATCGCCGGCGAGATCAACCTGCACGGGACCGACGCCTTCACCGAGCCGGCGATCGCGGACTCGGAGATGGTGCGGCGGCTGCGCGAGGCGGGCGCGATCGTCGTCGGCCTGACGCTGCTCCCCGAGATGGCGATCTGCGGCTTCACCGAGTCGGCAACCTACGGCGTCACCCGCAATCCCTGGAACCCACAGCGCACTCCCGGGGGCTCGAGCGGGGGATCGGGCGCCGCGGTCGCGGCAGGGATGGTCTCGATCGCATCAGCCGGAGACGGTGGCGGCTCGATCCGGATTCCGGCGGCGAGCTGCGGCCTGTTCGGGCTCAAGCCGCAGCGCGGCCGGATCTCAATGGCGCCGGAGCGCGAAGGTTGGAACGGCCTCGCCGTCCTCGGGTCGCTCAGCCGTACCGTCCTCGACAGCGCGCTCTGGCTCGACGTCACGAGCGGCGGCTCGGAGGAGCCAGGGGCGCCGCCGCCGCCCGAGCGTTCCTTCGTCGAGGCGGCCAAAGTTCCGCCCGGAAAGCTTCGGGTCGCCTGGTCGACCACCCCTCCGCGCTCGGTAGCGCCGCCATCGGTATCCGATGTCGTCAAGAATGCGGTTTCCGAGACGGCAGAGTTGCTCGGCTCGCTCGGTCATGAGATCTCACAGCGCGATCCCGAGTGGGGCTGGATCGGGAACAACTTCTCGACCCGCTTCCTCCGCGGCGTCTCCGATGAGGTCGACAGAGTCCCGCACCCGGAGCGGCTCGAACGGAGGACCCGCGGCTTCGGCCGGCTCGGCTCGGCGATCCCGGAGGGTCTCCTCGAGCGGGCTCTGCGCGGCCGCGTGGTCGACGCGGCCAGGGTCAATGCGATCTTCGATCATTGCGACGTCCTGTTGATGCCAGTGATGTGCGGAACCGCGCTCCCTGTGCGGCGATGGGAGGGCCGGGGAGCGTTGCGCACCGCGCTCGGCATGCAGAGCTTCCTGGTTCCCTACACCGTCCCCTGGAACCACCTCGGCAACCCGGCGATGTCGGTGCCGGCCGGGTTCGACGTCGAGGGGATGCCGCTCGCGGTCCAGGTCATCGGCCGCCCCGGCGACGAGGCGACGCTGCTCTCGCTTGCCGCCCAGCTCGAGGCCGAGCGGCCCTGGGCCGAGGCCCGCCCGCCGATCCGCTGAGGCGAGACGCTAGCGGAAGACCCTGCGCATCCGCGCCAGCTCGCGGATCTTGCCGCGCGGCCGGACCTTGCGCCGGAGGAAGTACTTCGCCGGATTCTCGCCCGGCTTGGTGAACGAGATCCAGTCGTTCCAGCTCGTCTCGAGGATGAGGTTCGGGTTCGGGTCCTCGCCCGGCTCTACCCGAGTCGAGCCGTTGTCGAGGATCAGGTGCCAGGGATCGGCGTCGCTGAACCGCCATTGGTAGACGACGCGCGAGCCGTTGACGGCCTTCGGGTCGGCGGAGCGGGCGGTGACGTCGAACCAGAGCCGCTGGAGCTCCGGCGAGGTCTCGGGATGGCTGTCAGGCGGGCCGAGGATTCCGCCGAGCATCAGCTTCACCTGGCGCTTGGCGACCTCCTCCTCGTCGAGCTCGGGGTCGAACGGGAAGACGCCCGGGGGCATCTCCTCGGTCGGGTACCCGATCGTCCGCCAGCGCTGGCGGATCAGCTTCAGCCCGAACGCGAAGATGTCCTCGAGCGAGAAGCCGTAGCACTCGGTGTACTCGCGGTCCATTCCCGGCGGCGTGAAGACGGCAGGGCCGTAGGGGAGGACTTCGCGCAGCAGGTCGACGACCGCCGCCCGGTTCTCCTCCCAGCCCGGCCTGCCTTCGCCGAGCAGTTCGGAGAGGACCTTGACCCCGAAGCCGATGTGGCGCTGCTCGTCGCGGGAGACGTTGGCGATCCCGGAGCTGAACCCGGGGAGGGTTTCTTCGGAGGAGAAGAAGTCCTCGATGAAGTGCTGGCCCGGCTGGGCGAGGCTGCCCTCGACGATCAGGTGGTAGAGGGTGATTGCCTGCGCGTACTTGGGCAGCGAGCGGTCCTTGCGCAGTTCGTCGGCCATCACGTCGAGGCGGTCGAAGATCCCGCGGTAGCCCCAGTTCAGCTGCGGCAGGGTGGAGGAGAGGGTCTGCTGGATCGTCTCGCCGCCGACCCCGATGATCTCCTTGAAGAAGCGGTGGAAGAAGACCGAGTGGCGGACCTCGTCGACCTGCTGGGTGGCGAGGAAGTACTGCTGCTCCTCGGTCGGGGCGGCGGTGACGTAGGGGGCGAGGGTGTCGGCGACCCGGTCCTCGCCGTAGAAGAACATCGAGTAGATCCACATCGCCGAGCGTCGTTGGAGGTCGCTGAGGGAGTCCCATCCCTCCTTGTCGGCCGAGAAGTCGATGTCGTAGGCGCTCCAGTTCCCCTGCTCCCAACGGTGGTACAGGTCCTCATAGGTGACGCTGTCCATCAGGCTCTGCGCTGCGACGCTCATCTCTTCTCCTTTTGGTGTTGCATTCCCGCGCGAGGGCAGGGTACCGCGATCCTGGCTGGCCAGCCAGGGATTTCTTGCGTGAGCGATCACGCTTATCCCATGAGTGATGTCGATCACGCTGGCGCGAAGCGGCCCGAGCCCCTGACTCCGCCTCGACCGCGACGATAGGAGAGGATCGGGGCGCATGAGCGACTCGCACCGCTGGCGTTCCCCACTGCTTGGGGACTCTCGGCTGCTCAGCCTGCCGCAGGGCACGGTTGAGTATTTCCGCCGCGGCTCGGGCAGGCCGCTGGTCTTCGCCCACGGCTGGCTCGCGAACGCGAACCTCTGGCGCCACGTCGTCGATCGCCTCGCCGACAGCTTCGACTGCGTGGTCCTCGACCTTCCGTTCGGGGCGCATCGCATCCGCCTCGACCCCGATGCCGATGTCACCGCCGCTGGCTGCGGAGCGCTGATCGCGGACAGCCTCCACGCCCTCGACCTCGAGGATGTGACGCTGGTCGGCAACGACTCCGGCGGCGCCTACTCGCAGATCACCCTCGCCGCCGGCGTTGACGGGGTCGAGCGGCTCGTGCTGACCTCCTGCGAGACGCCCTACGACGAGTTTCCGCCGGAGCCCTTCGACGGGCTGCCCGCCGCCGCCCGCGACCCGGAGACCCTGGGCCAGCTCCTCTCCGCTCTCGAGGACCCCGAGGTTCGCAAGCTGCCGGTCGCCTTCGGCCTCCTCGTCAAGCACCCGCTGGAACAGGAGGCCTCGGACTCCTACGCGCTTCCCTGCGTGCGAGATGGGGGGATCCTCGGCGACACCGCGAAGGTGATGGCCGGCGCCTCGACCGAGGTCGTGCACCGGGCCGGCGCGTCCCTGATCGAAACCTGGACGAAACCGACGCTGCTGATCTGGTCGAGCGAGGACCCGGTCTTCCCGCTCGATCACGCCCGGCGCTATGCCGAGGAGCTTCCGAACGCCGAGCTCGTCGAGATCGAGGACAGTTACAGCTTCACCCCCGAGGACCAGCCGCGCGCGGTTGCCGACGCGCTCGCAGCCTTCGCGGCGGGATGAGTCAGGCCTCGACCGAGGCCGGCTTGTCGATCTCGCGCTTGAGGATCTTGCCGGTCGGGCCTTTGGGAAGCTCGTCGATGAACCAGACCACGCGCGGGTACTTGTAGGCGGCGATCTGCTCCTTGACGAAGGCGCTGACCTCCTCGGCGCTCAGCTCCTCGCCCTCGTGGAGGACGATCGCGGCGCCGATCTCCTCGCCCCACTCGTCGTGGGGGATGCCGACGACCGCCGCTTCGCGGATCTTCGGGTGCTCGTAGAGCACCTCCTCGACCTCACGCGGGTAGACGTTGTAGCCGCCGCGGATGATCAGGTCCTTCTTGCGGTCGACGATGTAGAAGTAGCCGTCCTCGTCGGTGCGGGCCATGTCGCCGCTGTGGAACCAGCCGCCGCGCATCGCCTCCGCGGTTGCCTCGGGCTTCTGCCAGTAGCCCTTCATGATGTTGTGGCCGCGGATCACGATCTCGCCGACCTCGCCCTGCTCGACCGGGTTGTCGTCCTCGTCGACGACCCGCATCTCGACCCCCTCGATCGGGGTCCCGATCGATCCCGGCTTGCGCTCGCGGCCGGGGTGGTTGGAGCAGGAGACGGGCGAGGTCTCCGAGAGCCCGTAGCCCTCGAGGATGATCGCGCCGAAAGCCTCCTCGAAGCCGCGCAGGACCTCGACCGGCATCGAGGCGCCGCCGGTGATGCAGGTGCAGAGCGCCGAGGTGTCGTAGCTCTCGCGGTCGGGGTGATGGAGCAGCGCCCCGTACATCGTCGGGACGCCGTAGAAGTGGGTGACGCGATCGCGCTCCATCGTCGCCAGTGCATCGCCGGGCTCGAATTTGGGCACGAGGGTGAGACACGCGCCGACGCTCAGCGAGGCGTTCATCGCGACCGTCTGGCCGAAGGAGTGGAACAGCGGCAGCGACCCGAGGACGACGTTGCCGGCGCCGATCTCGCAGGTCGTCCGCGCTGAGACGTCGGCGTTGCGCCAGAGGTTGTCGTGGGTGAGCTCGGCGCCCTTGGGGCTGCCGGTCGTGCCGGAGGTGTAGAGGATCACCGCGGTGTCGTCGCCGGCGACATCGGCGAGCCCGTCGGTGGGTGCGAGGCCCTCCAGCGTCGCCGCGAACGAGGTGGGCTCGACCTCGATCAGCTCGGCGCCCGCGTCGCCGCAACCGTCGCCGGCCTCGCCGCAGAAGCCCTGCCAGGCGAGCAGCAGCTTCGCTCCGGAGTCCTCGAGGTAATAGGCGATCTCGCGCCGCTTGAGGAGAACGTTCATCGGGACGACGATTCCCCCTGCCCGCAGCATGCCGTAGTAGGCGACCGGGAACTCGGGCACGTTCGGCAGCATCAACCCGACCCGGTCGCCGGGCTCGACACCGCGCTCCCGGAGCAGCGTCGCCAGTCGCGCGCTGCGGTCGTCGAGGCTCCCGTAACTGAGCTCGACCTCGCCGAGGCGGATCGCCGCGTCCTCCGCCGCCCGCTCGGCGCCGGTCGTCGCGATCGATGCCAGGTTCGTCCCCATCGGCCCACGGGGAGTCTACGGGTGCTTCCTATAGGGTCGGCTCCGATGGACGATCTGGGCGAGCCGAGCTCCTACCTGACGCTGCAGCCCGGCGCGCCCGTCTACTCGAGCGACGGCGAGAGGCTGGGCTCGGTCGAGCACGTCCTCGCCGACCCCGAGGTCGACGTCTTCGACGGGATCGTCCTCGACACCAGCGTCCTTCCGGGCGGCCACCGGTTCGCCGATGCGCCCCAGGTCGAGGAGGTCTACGAGCGCGGAGTCGTCCTCACGGTGAGCGCGAAGGAGGCCGAGGGCCTGCCGGAGCCGAGCGCCAATCCCGGTTCCATCGAGGCAGGCCCCGACGACCTGGCACCCGGCGGCCTCAGCGACAAGCTGCGCCGCGCCTGGGACCTGATCTCCGGCAACTACTGACGCCGCCGGCGCGATTTCTCTAGGATGCGCCGCCGTGAGAGTGCTCATATCGACAGTGGCGGCCTGCGCCGCGATCGCGATCGCCGGCTGCGGCGGCGGCGACTCGACCACCGGGTCCGAAGCGGAATCGCCCGAATCGTCGGCGACCACCACCAAGCCGGTCGTCAAGCCGCCGAAGGGCGCGCCCCCGAAGCAGCTCGAGAGCAAGGACCTGGTCGAAGGCAGTGGCGAAGAAGCCAAATCCGGCGACGAAGTCAGCGTCGACTACGTCGGGGTCAACTACAAGAGCGGCAAGGAATTCGACTCGTCCTGGAGCCGGAACGAACCGTTCACCTTCACCCTCGGCGCCCATGAAGTGATCCCGGGGTGGGACGCGGGCGTCGAAGGCATGAAGGTCGGCGGCCGGCGCGAGCTGATCATTCCGCCGGAACTCGCCTACGGCAAGACCGGAAGCCCGCCGGTGATCCCGCCGAACGAAACGCTGGTCTTCGTGATCGACCTACGCGAAGTCAACTGAGCCGCGCGGCCCTCGCCGAGCGCCTCTCCTCCCAGGGCCTGACGGCCCCACTGCCCGGCCCGGTCGCGGTCGCCGAGCGCCTGCTCGCGATCCAGGGTCAGGACCCGCGCGGGGCGCGGCTCGCGGTGCGGGCGCGGGCCGAGGGGCTTACAGCGGCCGACATCGACCGGGCGCTAACCGAGGACCGGACCCTGCTGGTCACCTGGCTCAACCGGGGGACCCTGCACCTGGTGCGGAGTGAGGACTACCCCTGGCTGCAGGCGCTGACGACCCCGCCCCTGCTGACCGGCAACGCAGCCCGGCTGCGCCAGGAGGGCGTCGACGACCGCGAGGCCGGGCGGGCGGTGGCGACGATCGAGCGGACGCTCGCCGCCGAGGGGCCGATGACCAGGTTCCAGCTCCGCGACCACCTCGACGCCGCCGGCATCCGGACCGCCGGCCAGGCTTTCGTCCACCTGGTGATGCTCGCCTGCCTGCGGGGGCTGGTGGTGCGGGGGCCGATGGTGGGGAAGCAGCATGCCTATGTCCTCGTCCGCGACTGGCTCGGGGAGCAGCCGCCAGTCGATCGCGACGCGGCGCTCGCCGAGCTCGCCCGGCGCTACCTCGCCGGGCACGCACCGGCGTCGGACCGCGACCTTGCCAAGTGGGCGGGGCTGCCGCTGCGGGATGCCCGCGCCGCACTCGCCTCGATCGCCTCCGAGCTCGAGGACGCGGGGCGGGGAGCGGTGCGGCTGCACGGCGGGGCCCCAGGCTCGACCCGGATGCCGCAGCCGCGGCTGCTCGGCGCCTTCGACCCGACGCTCCTGGGCTGGGCCTCGCGCGAGGAGATCACAGGCGACGGAGAGTCGCGGATCGTCAGCGGCGGGATCTTCAGGCCCTATGGGCTGGTCGGCGGTCGCGCCGCCGCGGTCTGGAAATGGGCCGGCGGCGAGGTCGCGCTCGAGCCGTTCGCCGAGATCTCGGGCCGCGCCTCCCGGGCGCTCGTACGGGAGGCCGCCGATCTCGCCCGGTTTCTTGCATCCTGAGCGGATCTTGACGATTGGGCTCCAGTCGGAGGGGTATCCGGTCGATATGGAGGCAACGATGAGCACCGTGGATGCCCCCACCGTGATCGAGACGCTGATGGAGATCGAGCGTCAGCTCGCCGAGGGAGACGGCACGACCTACCAGGATCGCCTCAGCGACGACGCCATCGTCGTCCTTCCCGGCAGGGTCCTCGACAAGTCCACGACCGTCGCGGTGATGGGCGGGTCGCCGGCATGGGATGGGCTCGAGTTCCGTAACGGCCGCCTTCACGTGCTCGGCGAGGACACGGCGATCCTCACCTACCGCTTCGAGGGCCGCCGCGGCTACGAACGCTACGACGCGGTCCTCTCGAGCACCTACGTGCGCGGGCACGGCGGCGAGTGGGAACTCGCCTTCCACCAGCAGACCCCGCTGCCCTGACCATCGTCCGCCGAGGCGCACCGGCTTGCCGCCGGGACGCACCTGCTTGGATAGGGCGCGATGGCCGCGTCGTTGACAGTCCCGGAGCGTTTCAACGGCCCGCTCGAGAACGGCAACGGCGGCTACTCGGCGGGGATCGCCGCGGCGCTGCTCGAGGGCCCCGTCGAGGCGACACTGCGGAGCCCGGTGCCCCTCGACACGCCGCTGGCGCCGATCGTCGAGGACGGAACCGCGCGGCTCCTCGACCGCGACCGGGTGATCGTCGAGGCGCGGCGGGTGCCCGCTTTCGAGATCGAGGTCCCGGCCCCGGTCTCGCCGGAGCAGGCCCGCGAGGCCATGGGCCGCTACCCGGGGGAAGAGGAGGGACCGTTCAGCCGCTGCTTCGTCTGCGGCCTCGCCCGCGAGGACAGCCTTGGAGTCTTCTCCGGCCGGGTCGAGGGCCGCGAGGTCGTCGCCTCGACCTGGACGCCGCCCGATTGGACCGCCGGCGAGGACGGCCGCGCCCGCCCCGAGTTCGTCTGGTCCGTCCTCGACTGCCCGACCTTCTTCGGCGCCTTCATCGACGTCGAGGAGCTGCCGCTCAGCTTCCTCGGCCGGATCACGGCGCGGATCGATTCCCTCCCCGCGATCGGCGAGGAGCATGTGCTGATGTCGTGGCCGCTCGGCATCAACGGTCGCAAGGCCGAATCGGGAGTGGCACTGCTCACCGCCACCGGCGAGGTGCTGGCGGCGGCGAGGGCAGTTCTGATCGAAGCGAAGAAAGGAGAATGATGGGACGTCCAGTTGTGCACTTCGAGGTGATCGGCACCGACGGCGAGCGGCTCCAGAGCTACTACTCAGAGCTGTTCGAGTGGGACATCGACGCCAACAACGAGATGAAATACGGCCTCGTCGATCGCGCGGTGAACTCCAACAGCGAAGGCATCGGCCTCGGCGGCGGAGTCGGCCAGGGGCCCGACGGCTACGAGGGCCATGTCACCTTCTACGTCGAAGTGCCGGACGTCGAGGCGGCGCTGTCGAAGGCAGAGGAGCTCGGCGGCAGCCGGGTGATGGGCCCGGAGACGATCATGGGCCGGATGGTCCTCGGCCAGTTCAAGGACCCGGCCGGGAACATGATCGGCCTGATCCAGGGCAGCTAGCCCAGCTTCGGGCTCTGCCAGGGCTGCTCGAGGCGGCCGGAGAGCTCGTCGGCGAGGCCCTCGATCGGCACCCGCACCTGCTCGAGCGAGTCGCGGTCGCGGAGGGTGACGGTGTCGTCCTCCATCGTCTGGCCGTCGACTGTGATCCCCCAGGGGGTGCCGATCTCGTCCTGGCGGCGGTAGCGCTTGCCGATCGAGCCGCCCTCGTCGAACTCGGCCGGGACCCGCCGGCGCAGGCTCGCGAAGACCTCGCGGGCCCTCTCCGGCATGCCCTCCTTCGAGACGAGGGGCATTACCGCGACCTTGACCGGCGCCAGCTTCGGGTGCAGGCGCAGCACCGTGCGCTTGCGGCCCTCGACCTCCTCGACGTCGTAGGCGTCGACGAGGAAGGCGAGTGCGGCCCGATCCGCGCCCGCGGCCGGCTCGATCACGTAGGGGACGTAGCGCTCCTTCGTCCCCTGGTCGAAGTACTCGAGCTTCTCGCCGCTGAGCCTGGCGTGCTGGGTCAGGTCGAAGTCGCCGCGGTTGGCGATCCCCTCGAGCTCCGACCACCCGATCGGGAACAGGTACTCGATGTCGCTCGTCGCCGAGGAGTAGTGGGAGAGCTCGTCGGCGCCGTGCGGCCGGACACGCAGCAGATCGGGTCGGATGCCGAGCTCGGTGTACCAGCGCTCGCGCTCCTCGATCCAGGCCCGGTGCCACTTTTCGGCGTCGGCCGGCGGGACGAAGAACTCCATCTCCATCTGCTCGAACTCGCGGGTGCGGAAGATGAAGTTGCCGGGGGTGATCTCGTTGCGGAACGACTTGCCGATCTGGGCGATCCCGAACGGCGGCTTCTTACGGGCGAAGCCGAGGACGTTCTTGAAGTTGATGAAGATCCCCTGCGCCGTCTCCGGCCGCAGGTAGACGGTCGAGCCCTGGTCCGCGACCGGCCCGACGTGGGTCTCGAACATGAGGTTGAACTGGCGCGGCTCGGAGAGCTCGCCGCCGCACTCGGGGCAGCGCAGCTCGGCGTTGGGATCGCCGCCTTCGGCCTCGACCGCCTCTCGCAGGTGGTCCTCGCGCCAGCGTTTCTTGCACTCGCCCAGGCACTGGACGAGCGGGTCGGTGAAGCCCTCGAGGTGGCCCGAGGCCTCCCAGACCCGCGGGTGCTGGAGGATCGCCGAGTCGAGGGCGACGATGTCGTCGCGGTCCTGCAGCATCGCCCGCCACCACTCGCCCTTGACGTTGTTCTTCAGCAGCACCCCGTAGTGGCCGTAGTCGTAGGTCGAGCCGAGGCCGCCGTAGATCTCGGAGGAGGGAAAGACGAAGCCGCGCCGTTTGCAAAGCGCGACGATCTCCTCCATCGTCACCGTGTCGGGTCTGGTCTCGGGGGTAGCCGCCATTCCGGGAACGGTATAGAGCGGCTGCGATAATCGCCCGTCCCCGATGCCGATCTACGAGTACAAGTGCGAGAACGGGCACGTCTTCGACGTGATCCAGAAGATGAGCGACGAGCCGCTTACCGAGTGCCAGGAGTGCGGCGCGCCGGCCGAGCGCGTCCTCCACCCGGTCGCCGTCCACTTCAAGGGGTCGGGCTTCTACAACACCGACTACGGGCGCAAGAAGGGCGGCGGCAAGGACGGGTCCGGGTCGGAGAGCTCGGGCGAGTCGAAATCCTCGGACTCGGGCTCATCGGACTCAGGCAAGTCCGACTCGAAGTCGGGCGACAAGGCGAAGGCCTCGACCGCCGACTAACCCATCAGCTGCTTCACGGCCCGGCGCCGCTCGGACTCGGGCACTTCGATGCTCGATTCGGGGCCTTCGAGGTCGCAGCCCGAATTCTGGCCCGAGCAGAGGACATCGGCTTCGGAATCACCGCCGATCGCCGCGGCGAGGACCAGCTGCGGCATCGTGAAGAAGCCCATGTCGCTGACGAACGCTTTCGGCGCCTCCCAGCCGATGATCGGGCCCTTGATGAAGTTGTAGGGGAGGCGCAGGGGGTCGGTGAGCCGGCCCTTGATGCCGCTGATCACTTCCTGCTGGGCGCGCTCGCGGTCGAAGTCGTTGTATCCGAGGGTGAAGGCGCTCGGCCCCGGCCCCGGGCATTCGCTCGGCTCGCGGATCCGGGCGTAGGTGAGTGCCTGCTGCCCGTCGAGGGTGTGCTCGCCCTTGCCGAGCCGCAGGGTGTAGCCGCCCTGGCCGCCGCCGGCGCCGCCGGCGATGTCGGCGCAGATCTTGACCGGCACGTCGACCTTGACCCCGCCGACGGCGTCGATCAGGTCTTCGAACCCGGAGAAATCGACGATCGCGACGTGGTCGACCTTGATGTTGAGGAAGCTCTCGACCGCCTGGATCTCCGCCTTGGCGCCGCCGTAGGCATAGGCGGCGTTGATCTTCTGCGGGTTCTGCCCTGGGATCTCCGCGTAGGAGTCGCGGGGGATCGAGAGTTTGTTGAACTTGCCGCCGCCGGCGCGGATCAGCATCAGGGTGTCGGCGCGGAACTGGCCGACCGAACAGGAGCCGTGCGGCGCGTCGCCGTGCGCCTGCTGTTCGAAGCACTCCTGGGTGGGCGCCGCGCCGGGCTCGGCGGTTTCCGGCGATCGGGCATCGGTCCCGAGGACGAGGATCGTCTGCGGCTTGAACAGCAGGAAGGGGTTGCCGTGCAGCGCCGACTTCGCTTCGCCGGAGAGCTGGAAGGCCTGGAGCTGGGCCGAGACCGCGAACGCGAGGAAGCTGATGAAGATCCAGCCGAGCGCCGCCAGGCCGACCCATTTGAGGACCCGCTTGCCGGTGATCCGCGAACCGCCGGCGCCCTTCTCGCGGTCGCTTCCGCGACCGCGACCGGGCAGCCGGGGGCCCCTGCCCTTACGCTCGCGCAGGCTCGAGAGGTCCGGTTTGCGGAACCTCGACAGGAGCCCCCTGCGGGACTTGTAAACCTTGTAGTCGGGCGGCTTGGACGGCCGCTGCTGATCGCTCTCGGGCATGAAAGGGTTAGGAATGATGCCGATGCGCGCGGTTGACTGCGAAAACACGAGATGAGCCCGGCCGAATCGATAGGCGTCGACCTCGGCGGAACGAAGATGCTGATCGGGGTCCTCGACAGCGGCTCCGAGGTGCTCTGGGAGAGCCGCGAGGCCTCGACCGGCCAGACCGAAGAGGAGCTGGTCGAGCTTCTCGTGCGCGAGGTCGGCCAGGCGCGGGCGGAGCGCGCCGGCGTCGGCGCGATCGGGATGGGGATCCCGGCGACGATCGATCGCGAGCGCGGCGTCGCGGTCTCCGCGGTCAACCTCCCGATCGAGGACCTGCCGCTGCGCGACCTGGTCGCGAAGCGGACCGGCCTCCCGGCTTACCTCGACAACGATGCCAACGTCGCCGCCCTGGCCGAGTTCCTCTATGGAGCCGCGAAGGGCGCCCAGAACGTCGTCATGCTGACGATCGGCACCGGGATCGGCGGCGGCCTGATCCTCAACGGCGAGCCCTACCGCGGCGCGACCGGGGCGGGCGCCGAGCTCGGCCACTTCACGATCGATATCGACGGCCCCCGCTGCCAGGGCAACTGCCCGAACCACGGCTGCCTGGAGACGATGGCGTCGGGGACGGCGATCGGCCGCGAGGGTCGGGCGGCGGCGGAACGCGAGCCCGACTCCGCCCTCGGTGCCCTGCTCGCCGAGGGTCACGCGATCGACGGCAGACTGGTGACCGAGGCGGCGCACTCCGGCGATCCGACCGCGATCGGCGTCCTCGAACTGATCGGGAGCCGGCTCGGAATCGGCCTCGCCGGCCTCGCCAACATCTTCGAGCCGGAAGTGATCGTGATCGGCGGCGGCGCGATCGCCGCCGGGGACCTGCTGCTCGAGCCGGCCCGCCGCGAGCTGGCCGCGCGGGCACTGCGGCCGATGAACGGGACGCCCGTGGTCGCCGCGGAGCTCGGCGAGGACGCGGGGATGATCGGGGCGGCGGCGATGGCCCGGATCGAATTGGAGCGGCGCGGTAACTGATGCCGGGCTCGCTGATCGTCTGCCCGACGCCGATCGGAAACCTCGACGACATCACGCTCCGGGCGCGTGACGCGCTCGTCACCGCCGACTACATCGCCTGCGAGGACACCCGCCGCACCGGGGCGCTGCTCGACAAGCTCGGGATCCGGCCGGCGCCGCCGCTGGTCTCCAATCACGAGGGAAACGAAGCCTCGCGGGCGACCGAGCTGGCGCAGCGGATCGAGCGTGGCGATACCGTCGTCCTCGTCTCCGACGCCGGGATGCCGGCGATCTCCGACCCCGGCTTCCGGCTCGTCCGGCGCTGCATCGAACGCAGTCTCGAGGTCATCGTCCTGCCCGGCCCCTCGGTGGTGCCGGTGGCGCTCGTCGCCTCCGGCCTGCCGACCGACCGCTGGCGCTTCGAGGGCTTCCTGCCGAAGCGCTCGGGGGAGATGGAGCGCGTCCTGCGCTCGGCCGAGACCGTGATCGCGTTCGAGTCCCCGCGCCGGGTCGGCGAGTCCCTGGCGGCGCTGGCGGCGATCGCGCCCGACCGCCCGGCCGCGGTCTGCCGCGAGCTGACCAAGATGCACGAGGAGATCGCGCGCGGCTCGCTGGCCGAACTTGCGCGGCGGTTCCGCGGCGATGTCAAAGGCGAGATCGTGCTGGTGATCGGGCCGGCCTCCTCCGAGGACCACGACCGCGACGTCGGCTTCGCGGTCGACGCGCTGCGCCACCTGGTCCAGTCGGGGGCGCGGCCGCGGGCGGCGGCGAGCGTCGTCGCGGCGCTGACCGGAACCAGGGCAAACGACCTCTACCGTGCGTTGACCGGCAGGGAGCCCAGACAGTGAGCGAGAACGAGACCTACTACGTCACGACCCCGATCTATTACGTCAACGCCGAGCCCCACCTCGGGCACGCGTACTCGACGATGGCGGCAGACGTCCTCGCCCGGCACATGCGCCAGCGAGGGCGCGACGTCTTCTTCCTCACCGGGACAGACGAGCATGGCGAGCCGATCGAGACCGCGGCCGAGCGCGAGGGCGTGACGCCGCAGGAGCTGGTCGACCGCAACGCGGCCAAGTTCGAAGAGCTGATGCCGATCATCGACGCGACCAACGACTTCTTCATCCGCACCTCGGACCCCCGCCACACCGAGCGCGTCGCCGAGATCATCCAGCGCGTCTATGACAACGGCTGGGTCGACAAAGGGGTCTACGAAGGCTGGTACTGCCCGCGCTGCGCCGACTTCAAAACCGAGCGCGAACTGGGGCCGGGCGAGACCTGCCCGATCCACGAGATCAAGCTCGAGCGCCAGCGCGAGGAGAACTGGTTCTTCCGCCTCTCCGCTTTTCAGGGCCAGCTCGAAGGCCTCTACGAGGAGCGCCCCGACTTCGTCGTCCCCGACTTCCGCCGCAACGAGGCGGTGGCGTTTATCAAGCAGGGGCTGGAAGACGTCTCGCTCTCACGGCCGAAGCTGAAGTGGGGGATGCGGCTGCCGTGGGACCCCGACCAGCGGATGTACGTCTGGTTCGACGCGCTCCTCAACTACGTGACGGCGCTGGCCTTCGCGCGCGAGGGCGAGGACCTGAGCGATCGCTACTGGCCGGCGAGCCTGCACGTGATGGCGAAGGACATCCTCAAATTCCACGCGGTGATCTGGCCGGCGCTGCTCTGGGCGGCCGACCTCGAGCCGCCGCGGCGGATGGCGATCCACGGCTTCCTGCTGATGGGCGAGCGGAAGATGTCGAAGTCGCTTGGCAACGTCCTCGACCCGTTCGCGGTGATCGATCGCTTCGGCGCCGACGCGCTGCGGTTCTACTGCTTCCGCGAGGTCAGCTTCGGCCAGGACGGCTCGATCTCGACCGCCGGCTTCGAGGCCCGCTACGAGACCGAGCTCGCAAACGACTTCGGCAACCTCGCCAGCCGGGTGCTGGCGATGATCGAGCGCTACCGCGATGGGACCGTCCCGGTCGCCGCCGTCGACGCCGTCCTCGAGGAGGACTTCGAAGGCGTCGTCGGGCGCTTCAGCGACCTCCTCGACCGCGCCGAGCTGAGCCAGGCGCTGGAGCAGGCCTGGGCGTTGGTCCGGCGCCTCAACCGCTACGTCGAGGAGACGCGGCCGTGGGAGCTCGCCAAGGACGAGGCCGACCCCGAGCGCCTCGACGAAGTCCTCTACAACCTCGCCGAGGGCCTGCGGGTCACGACCCTCCTGCTCGCCCCCTACCTGCCGCAGACCGCCGAGAAGCTGCTCGCCGCCCTCGCCGAGGACTCACGCGCCCTCGCGGAGCTCGGCTCGCGGGAGGGCGGCCAGGCCGTCGAGCGGGTGCCGCCGCTGTTCCCGAAGATCGAGTCCGAGGTTTCGGAGAACTAGGCCAGCGCGTCGGGGCCGAGCTGACTCGGCTCGGTGTAGCCGCAGAGGGCCATCGTCAGGTCGAGGTCGCCGAGGATCATCTTGAGGACGGTTTCGACGCCCTGCTGGCCCTCGAGGGCGAGGCCCCAGATGTAGGGGCGGCCGAGGAGGACGGCGTCGGCGCCGAGGGCGAGAGCCTTGATGATGTCGCTGCCGCCGCGGATGCCGCTGTCGAAGAGGATCGTGAGCTTGTCGCCGACCGCCTCGGCGATCGGCGGTAAGGCATCGAGTGAGGCGATCGCGCCGTCGACCTGGCGGCCACCGTGGTTGGAGACGACGATCCCGTCGATGCCGCGGGCGGCCGCCTCGCGGGCGTCGTCGACGTGCTGGATGCCCTTGAGCAGGATCGGTAGCGAGGTGAGCTCGCGCAGCCACCCGAGGTCGTCCCAGGTCAGCGAGGGGTTGACGTAGACGCCGAGGTAGTGGCCGGTCGCGGCGCCGAGGTCCTCCTCCGGGGGCTTCTCGAGGTCGGCGCGGAAGACCGGGTCCTGGAAGAAGTTGGCGACCCCCGCGCCCTGCAGGAACGGGAGCCAGGCCTGCTGCAGGTCGCGCGGCTTCCAGCCGGGGATGAAGGTGTCGACGGTGAGGACGATCGCCCCGTATCCGGCCGCCTCGGCCCGGCGGACGAAGCTCTCGACGTGGCGGCGGTCGGCGGTCCAGTAGAGCTGGAACCAGCGGGGCGAGTCCCCGCCGGCCTCGGCGATCTCCTCGAGCGTGAAGTGCGATGCGGTGCTGGCGATCATCGGCACCCCGAGCGCGCCGGCGGCGCGGGCCGTCGCCAGCTCGCCGTCCTCGTGGACGATCCTCTGAACGCCGATCGGGGCCAGCAGCAGCGGCGCCGGCATCTCGGTCCCGAGGACGTGGGTCGAGAGGTCGCGCGCGGCGACATCGCGCAGCATTCGCGGGACGAGGCGGCGCCGCGCGAAGGCGGAGCGGTTGGCATCGATCGTCTCCTCGGTCCCGGCGCCGGCGAAGACGTAGGCGGCGGCGTTGGGATCCATCTCCTCGGCGGCGCGGTGCTCGAGTTCGGCGATCGCGACCGGGATCGAGGGCGTCTCGCCGCCGAGCCCGCGGGCGTAGATCTCGCGGTAATAGTCGGCCGGATCCGGCATCTACAAATACTCGCGCTTCGCTCGCGGCGCAGAGAGCCAGATTTCGACGCTTGCTCGCTCCGCGCTCATGGGGGAAGGCTATTCATAGACTCACTCCGGTGATCGACTCGCACACCCATCTCTTCCTCTGCGAGGGCGAGGAGGACGAACTGGTGGCCGCGGCCGAGGTGGCCGGCGTGCGGCGGATGCTCAACGTCGGGCTCGGTTCCGAGACGAACCGAGTCGCGCTCGCCGCCGCCGAGCGCCACGAGGGGGTGTTCGCCACCGCGGGCTGCCACCCGACTACGGCCGAAGAATTCGACGACGACCTCGCGGCCGAAGTCTGGGAGCTGGCCCAACACGAGAAGGTGCGGGCGATCGGCGAGACCGGCCTCGACTACTACCGGGAGACGGCGAGCCGGGGGGCTCAGCAGGTCGCGTTCGTCGCCCAGATCGAGATCGCCGACCGCTTCGGCCTGCCGATCGTGATCCACGCCAGAGATCCCGACGGGGAGAGCGGGGCGGTCGACGACGTCTTCAGCATCCTCGACCAGCACCCGACCGAGGCCCCGGTGATCCTCCACTGCTTCCTCGCGCCGTGGCGCGTTCAGGACGCGATCGAGCGTGGCTGGTACTGCTCGTTCTCGGGGATCGTCACCTATCCGAAGGCCGATGAGCTCCGCGAGGCGGCCGCGGCGCTGCCCGACGAGCTGCTCCTGGTCGAGACCGACGCCCCTTACCTGGCGCCGCAGCCGGTGCGGGGCAAGCCCAACGAGCCGGCGAACGTCGTCGCCACGGCGGAGGTCGTGGCGCAGACCAGGGGCCAGGCCTACGAGGAGCTGGAGCGGGTCGTCGAGGCAAACGCGCGCACCCTCTTCGGCTGGTAGGCGGCTGTGGTTCAGCGCCCGTCCGGAAACCCCTCGCGCACGTCTGGCGGCGGCGGACACAGCGCAGGGCGGCGTCCTCAGTCGGCCGAATGGCGCTGCCATTCGTGCCTCCTTGCGTCCTGGCCCTGCTTGGTCCGGCGCTCGCCAGCCGCACACGCGGAGTTTCCGGATGGGCGCTAGGCTCGGCCAGAACTTCCTCGCCGACCCGAACCTGCTCGACGCGATCGTCCGCGACGCCGAGCTGGAGCCGGGCGACGTCGTCCTCGAGGTAGGCGCCGGCGAGGGGGTGCTGACCGAGCGCCTCGCCGGGGCCGTCGCCCACGTCCACTCGATCGAGCTCGACCGCGAGCTCGAGCCGGAGCTCGCGAAGCTGGCCGCCCGCCCGAACGTCGAGCTCCACTGGGGGGATGCGATGAGGATCGACCTCGGGGCCCTCGACCCGGCGCCGACAGCGCTCGTCGCCAACCTGCCCTACTCGATCGCGACGCCGCTGATCCTGCGCACGATCGAGGACCTTCCCTCGCTGACCCGGTGGACGGCGATGGTCCAGCGCGAGATCGCCGACCGCCTGCGCGCCGAGCCGGGTGGCCGCGTGTATGGATCGCCGAGCGTTCTGGTCCAGCTCGCCTGCGAGGTGCGGCTGGTTCGCACCGTCGACCCCGCCGTGTTCCGCCCCCGGCCGCGGGTCGAGTCGGCGATCCTCGGGCTGCGACGGACCGGGCCCGGCGCCGAGCCCGGCACGCGCGAGCTCGTGCGGGCTGCCTTCGCCCACCGGCGCAAGGCCCTTCCGCGCTCGCTCGAGCACGTCCGGCCGGGGATGCGCGAGGCGGCGCGCGAGGCGCTCACCGAGCTCGGCCTGCCCGCCGATGCGCGCGCCGAGGCGCTGTCCCCCGAGGATTTCGCGGCGCTGGCGGCGAAGCTGGCGCGATGAGGATCCTCGCCCCCGCCAAGATCAACCTCTGCCTCTACCTCGGGCCGCGCCGCGCCGACGGGCTGCACGAGCTCTGCTCGCTGTTCGAGCCGCTGGCGCTCGCCGACCTGATCGAGGTCGAAAGCTCGGAGGCCGACTCGGTCCTCTGCGAGGCGCTGGGGGGCGGCGGGAACCTCGCCGAGCTGGCGCTGGCCGCGCTCCGCGCCAGCGGCTGGGGCCATCCCCCGCTCCGGATCGAGATCGAGAAGCGGATCCCGATCGCCGCCGGACTCGGCGGCGGGAGCGCAGATGCGGCCGCGGTCCTGCGGCTCGCCGCCGGCGAGGTCGCCGATCTGCCGGAGCTCGCGGCGGCGCTCGGAGCCGACGTCCCCTCACAGCTGGTCCCGGCGCTCTCGCTCGTCCAGGGCGCCGGCGAGCACGTCGAGCGGCTCCCCGCCCCTGCGCCCCACGCGGTCGTCCTCCTGCCGGGGGGCGGTGGGCTCGGCACCGCCGAGGTCTTCGAAGAGGCCGACCGGCTCGGCCTCGGGCGCGGCGCCGGCGAGCTGGCCAGGATCGCGGGCCGCCTACGGGTCGCGGCGGGCGCCGGCGCCTCGCCGCTCTCCTACGCGGACCTGCTCGTCAACGACCTCGAGCCGGCGGCACGCGCCCTCCGCCCGGAAATCGGCGACGCGCTCGACGCCCTGCGCCGCGCCGGGGCGGGCCACGCGATGCTGACCGGCACCGGCCCGACCGCGGTCGGCCTCTGCGAGGGCCTGGCGGCCGCCGAGCGGCTCGCCGAGCGGCTCGACCGTGACGACGCGATCGTCTGCGAGGCTGGCGCAGCGCCATGAGGCTGCCGGGCAGCAAAGCGAAGGGGTGGAGGAAGTGGGCGCTGCGGGGGGCGATCGGTGTAGCGGCCCTCGCCGCCTACATCGCCTTCACCCAGCTGGTCGATCTCGAGAAGGTCCTCGAGGACGTCTCTCGCGCGCTCGGGGCCTGGACCTACCTCCTGGTCGGCTTCTTCGCCTTCGCCGAGACCGGGGCCTTCGTGGGGCTGCTGGTGCCGGGGGAGACGGTGATGATCCTCGGCGGCGCCACCGCCGGCCAGGGAGCGACCAACGTCTACATCATGATCGCGATCGGCTGGGCCTGTGCGTTCGCCGGCGACTCCACCAGCTTCTTCATCGGCCGCAGGCTGGGTCGCGAATTCCTGATGCGCAACGGCCCGCGCTTCGGGGTTAGCGAGGAGCGGCTCGAACAGATCGACGACCACTTCGAGCGGCACGGCGGCAAGACGATCTTCATCGGCCGCTTCGTCGGCTTCGTGCGCGCCTTCGCCCCGTTCATCGCCGGCAGCTCGGGGATGCGCTACCGGCTGTTCGTCCCCTACAGCGTCCTCGGCACCGGGATCTGGGTCAGCAGCGCGATCGTCCTCGGCTACCTGTTCTCGCGCAGCATCGACTCGGTCCTCAACTACGCGGGCAAAGGCGCCTTCGTCCTCGGCGCCTTCATCGTGATCGTCGTCGGCGCGTTCTCCCTCCGACGCCACTTCAGGGTTGCCGAGAACCGGCGCGCGGCCGTGCACTGGATGGAGTCCCACGCGGCGACCCGCTGGATCGTCCTCCTCGTCCGCCGCTTCCAGCCCCAGCTCGAATTCCTCTGGGCGCGGGTGACGCCGGGAGGGACCTTCGGGCTCGAGTTCACGTCGTTGATGGCGGTGCTCGCCGTCGGCGGCTTCGTCCTGATCGGGTACATCTCGATCATCAACGGCGATCCCGGGCCGACCCCGGGCGACGAAGTCGCGGCCGAAGTCGTCGAAGCGCTGCGCACCGGGTGGCTCGTCGACGTCGCCAAGGTGGTCACCGTGCTCGGCTCCTCGGCCGTCGTCTTCCCGCTGGTGGCGATCTCCGCCGCCGTGCTCGCGGTGCGGAGGCGCTGGGCCGAGTTCGCGGTCCTGCTGATCGGGATCGCGATCGTCTTCGTCGGGGTGCACGAGATCAAGGCGGCGGTCGACCGGCCGCGGCCCGAGGGCTCGCTCGTCGACACGTCCGGGTCCTCGTTCCCGAGCGGCCACGCCGCCTACTCGACCTTCTACGTCTGGCTGGCGGTGATGGTCGTGATGAGGTTGCGGCCGGGGATAAGTCGCGGCGCGGCGATCTTCACGGCGGGGCTCGTGCTGACTGCGATCGTCGGCCTCACCCGCGTCTACCTCGGTGCCCACTACCTCAGCGACATCAACGGCGGCTGGGCGCTCGGCGCCGCCGCCTTCTCGCTCTGCGCAGCGTTCGCCCTCACCATCACCACGTTGCGCCAGAATGGGCACCGTGATGTTGCTGGCGGTCCAGAAGATCGAGAATGAGTACCTGCTGTTCGGCGCCGCCGGGCTCGTCAGCCTCGCCGCCTTCATCGGCCTGATCCTCGTCCCGGCGATCAGCTCCTACGGCCGGATTTGGGAGAAGGCCGCCGCCGGCGTCCTCTCGCTGATCGTTCTCTGCGCCCTGGTCCTGACCGGCGTCGTCGCCGGCCTCGCGTTCGTCTACTACTACGACGCGATCTCCGAATTCTTCAGCTGAGCCCGGGCCGGAGCCCTCCGCCAGGGATAATGCGCGCCATGTCGGCGCCCGCAAGAGGTCAGAAAAAGGCTGCAAATCCCGCAGATGCGGGGGATCTTGCCGCGCTCTCTGAGGCGGTCGAGGCCGGTGCCGGGCTGCCCGCCGTAGCCCGCGCCGCGGCCCGTGTGCTCGACGCCAGCGTCGCCCTCATCGACCGCTCCGGCGCCGTTCTCGCGGTCGCCGGCGCCTCCCCCGACCAGGAGCGGAAGCTGCTGGCGGCGGGGGAGGGGGTGACGACGACAGAGCTGCGGGTCGCCGACAGCGTCGTCGGCGAGCTCCGCCATCGCGGCAGGGCCGAGCCCGACCCGACGATCGCGCGGATGGTGACGACGCTGCTGGCGCTCGAGCTCGAGCGCTCGCGCTCGCCGGAGTGGGAGAGCGAGGAGGTGGCGAGCGCGTTCGTCGACGCGGTGCTCGGCCGCAAGGTGACCGACCGCGGCGACATCGTCGCCCGCGCCGCCGAGCTCGGAGCCGATCTCGAGAAGGGGGCGGGCGTGATCGTCGTCCGCACCGCGCCTCGGACTGCGCAGACCGGCGAGTGGCGCGATCGGGTGCTGAACCTGGCGATGAGGACCCTGCGCTCCTTCGCCCCCGGCGCCCTGGCCAACCCCGACGGCGGCGAGTCGACCGCCGAGATCGCGGTGATCGTCCCGGCCGAGGACGACGAGCGCCTCCTGCGGGCGGCCAACGGGCTCTCGCGCGAGCTCGAGGACGCGCTCGCCGGCTTCCACGTGACGATCGGGTGCAGCCGCCGGGCCACCGACCCTGTCGACCTGCACCGGGCGGGCAGCGAGGCCCGGCTCGCGGTCAACGTCGGCGAGGCCGACGGGCGGCCGCTGCTCGCGTTCGAGGACACCGGCGCCTACCGCCTGCTGCTTCCGGCGATGAGCGAGGACCCGGGCGAGCTCGAACGCTTCTACGGCGAGACGGTCGAGCCCCTCTCCGCCTACGACGAGCAGTACGAGACCGAGCTGGTCGCCACCGTCGAGGCCTATCTCGACAACGACGGCAACGTCGCCGCGACCGCGAAACAGCTCTTCACCCACCGCCACACGATCCGCTACCGCCTCGAGCGGGTCCGCGAGCTCTGCGGCCACGACGTCTCCGCCACCGAGGGCCGCGAGAAGCTCGGCCTCGGGCTGAAGGCGATGCGCGTCCTCGGCATCGCTTCGCCGCGCGGCCCGGCGATGGAGCCCGGCGCCGAAGGCGGGAAGGTTTCGCGCGGCGCCGAGGAGTAGCTCCGGGGGGAGGATTTGAACCCCTCTCTTCCAGGACCAAAACCTGGCGTGCTACCGATTACACCACCCCGGATTGTGGTTCGACCTTAGCGGGCGATCGATCCGCATCGCGTCGTCCGGGACTCGAACTAGTGTTCGATCATGCCCAGGTACTCCGAGGAGGAAGCACGCCTGGCTGTCGCTGCATCGATGTCCTACAGCGAAGTGCTTCGCCGTCTTGGAATGAGACCTGCCGGCGGCAATCACGCGGTTCTCCGGAAGTACGTCGATCACGTATGGCGCATCTCGACCGATCATTTCGATCCCAACGCTGCCTCGAACGCGTCCCCCAAGAACCCGCCGATGCCACTGGATGAGATTCTGGTCCAAGGCTCAACCTATTCGCGTCGGAACCTCAAGCGCCGCTTGTTCGATGAGAATCTCAGGGAGCGGAAGTGCGAGCTCTGCGGCCAGGGTGAAATCTGGCGTGGGAACCGAATGTCGCTGATCCTTGACCACATCAACGGAGTTCCCGACGACAATCGCTTGGAGAACCTCCGACTGGTCTGCCCGAACTGCGCGGCGACCCTAGAGACCCACTGCGGGCGGAAAAACCGGATGCCGCCCCCCATTCGTGCCTGCAAGAGGTGCGGCCGAAGGTTCACGGCGAAATATCGGCGACACGCATATTGCTCCCGCGAGTGCGCAATTAGCCGGGATCGTTCAACCGAGCTTCGGGGGAGGCCGACACCCGATCGTCGAAAGGTGACGCGCCCACCCTACGAGCAACTGTTGGAGGAGATCGAGGCCGTCGGCTACTTGGCGGTGGGTCGCAAGTACGGGGTCTCCGACAACGCGGTGCGGAAGTGGGTTCGCTTCTACGAGAGGCAGATCGAGCGCGAGGTCGGCGAGAATTCGGCGCCCGTTGACGGCGGTTGATCCCGTCTGGCGGCGCTCCTATGGTTGGCACATGGAGATGGGTGGCTTGGCGGCCGATCCCGAGGCCCAGAGGGAGCTGCGCCGCACCTGGAGGGCGCTGATGGCGATTGGGATCGCCGCGATCGTGATCGGCTGCATCGCGATCATCATCCCGGCCGCCTTCTCGGTCGGAACCGCGATCTTCGTCGGCTGGATCCTGATCATCGTCGGCGCCTTCCTGGTCGCAGCGGCGTTCAACGCGCCGACACTCGGCAGCGTTCTCCTGAGGCTGGTCTGGGCATTCCTGACGGTCATCGTCGGGTTCTGGCTGGTGATCGAACCTCACAACGGCACCCTGACTCTGACCTTCGTCCTCGGCATCTATTTCCTGTTCATGGGCGTGACCCGGATCGCGGTCGCGTTCGCGAGCCGCGGCCAGCAGGGCGCCGGCCTCGTCGGCCTCAGCGGGATCGCCGGCCTCCTGATCGGGATCCTCGTCCTCGCCAAGCTGCCGAGCTCCGCCGACTGGGCGATCGGCCTCCTGGTCGGGATCGACCTGATCTTCGCCGGCTGGATGCTGGTCTCGATCGCCCTGGTCGGCAAAGAACTCTCCCGCGCCTGACGCGGTCCGCGCAAGCAGGACAAGGACGCAGGGAGCGAAGCGTGCTCTGCACGTGAGCGACCGAGGACGCCGAGCTGCGCAGCGCAGGGCGCGTCAGACTACGATTCCGGGGTGAGTTCGCCTCTGGTCCTGGTCCTGGCGGCGGGCGAGGGGACCCGCATGCGCTCCTCGCTGCCGAAGATGCTGCATCCCGTCTGCGGGCGCCCGATGGTCGCCTGGCCGATCCTCGCCGCCCGCGAGGCCGGGGCCGGCCGCGTCGCGGTCATCGTCTCGCCGAAGCACGACCTCGCCCCCGGCCTGCCCGAGGGAACCGAGACCGTCGTCCAGCCCGAGCCAGACGGGACCGGGGGCGCTCTTCGCGCGGCCGTAGACCTGATCGGCGAAGCGGACACCGTCGTCGTCCTTTCGGGCGACCACCCGGTCGTCTCCCCGGCGGCGATCGCCGAGCTGCTCGAGGCCCACCGCGAGGTTGACGCCGGTGCGACGGTGATGACCGCCGTGCTCGAGGAGCCCGGCAGCTACGGCCGGATCATCCGTGACCCCGACTCGGGCGACCTCGCCCGGATCGTCGAGGCGAAGGGGGAGGGCGACGCGACCCCCGAGCAGCTCGAGATCCGCGAGGTCAACACCGGCGCCTACGCCTTCGCCGCCGCCCCGCTCGCCGAGGCGCTCGGCCGGATCGGCAACGACAACTCCCAGGGCGAGTACTACATCGGTGACGCCCTGCCGCTGATCCGCGAGGCGGGCCGCCGCGTCCTCGCCGCCGTCACCGATGACGAGGGCGTGATGATGGGCGTCAACACCCGGGCCGAGCTGGCGATCGCCGAGGTCGAGTCCCGCCGCCGGATCCTCGAGGCCCACATGCTTGCCGGGGTGACGATCGTCGACCCCGCCTCGACCTGGATCGAGGCAGACGTCGAGATCGCCGCCGACGCGCGGATCGAGCCAGGCACCAGCCTCAGGGGCGGCTCCGCGGTCGGTGCGAACTCGACCGTCGGCCCACTCACCACCCTGATCGACGTGCGCCTCGGCGAGGGCGTCGTCGTCCCGCACTCCTATCTGGTCGAGTGCGACGTCCTCGACGGCTGTCAGGTCGGCCCCTACGCTTACCTGCGGCCCGGAACCGAGCTCGCCCCCGGCGCCAAGGCCGGGTCCTTCGTCGAGATCAAGAACTCGATGATCGGCGAGGGCGCCAAGGTTCCCCACCTCTCCTACGTCGGCGACGCCGAGGTCGGCGCCGGCAGCAACCTCGGCGCCGGCACCGTGACCGCCAACTACGACGGTTTCCGCAAGCACCGGACGGTGATCGGCGACCAGGTGCGGATCGGCGTTGACACGATGCTGATCGCCCCGGTACAAGTCGGGGACAAGGCCTACACTGGCGCCGGAGCGGTGCTGAAGGACGACGTTCCCGAAGGGGCACTTGCGGTGAGCGACAACGATCAGCGGAACATCGAGGGCTACGCCGAGAAGAAGGCGGGCGAGATTCGTGAGGAGGAGGACGAGTGAGCGCGATCGAGGAGCGCCCGGAGACGGCGGCGGCGACCGCCATCGGGCACGACTACTCGAAGCGGATGATGGTCTTCGGCGGCCGCAGCTCGATGGAGCTCGCCGCCCGGGTCGCGAACAAGCTCGACATCGACCTCGGGCAGGTGACGCTGAAGACCTTTGCCAACGGCGAGGTCTACTGCCGCTACGAGGAGTCGATCCGCGGCGCCGACGTCTTCATCGTCCAGTCGACCAGCGCCAACGAGCAGAGCGGGATGACCCCAAACGACGCGCTGATCGAGCTGCTGACCATGATCGACGCCGCCCAGGGCGCCTCGGCCCACCGGATAATCGCCGTCATGCCCTGGTACGGCTATGCCCGCCAGGACAAGAAGTCGGCCCCGCGTGAGCCGATCTCGGCCCGGATCGTCGCCAAGTGCCTCGAGGGGGTCGGGACCGACCGCGTCCTGACGATGGACCTCCACGCCGGACAGGTTCAGGGCTTCTTCCACATCCCGGTCGACCACATGACCGCGATGCCGATGCTGACCCAGTGGTTCGTCGACCAGAACATGACCGACGACCTCGTGATCGTCTCCCCGGACGCCGGCCGGGTGAAGACGGCCCGCAACTTCGCCCGCCGGGTCGGCACCCACTGGGCGGTGATGGAGAAGGAGCGCCCCGCCCAGCAGGTCGCCGAGATCGGCTATGTGGTCGGCGACGTCAAGGGCAAGACGGCGGTTCTCGTCGACGACATGATCGACACCGCGGGCACACTCTGCGCCGCGGCCCAGACCGTGCGCGACGAGGGCGCGGCGCGGGTCATCGCCTGCGCGACCCACGGTGTCTTCTCCGGTCCCGCCTACGAGCGGCTCGCCTATGAGAACTCCGGGATCGAGCGGATCGTCGTCACCGACACGATCCCGCTGCGGCCCGACGCCCCCGACAACATCACGGTCCTGACAACCGCCAGCACCTTCGCCGACTCGATTCGGCGGATCTTCACCGACGACTCCGTCTCGGAGATCTTCGCCGGCGAGAACCAGCTCTTCTAGCGTCACCCGCATTCCAGCGCGGTTTGCAGCCGATTTGCTAACGACGTGCTAACGAGCGAGGACGCAATGCGGCTCACGGACGGCCAGGGGAGTGCCCGAACCTTCCTTCGGAAAGGCGTCCAAGCTGGGGAGCGCTTTAGTTTGCGGATCTAAGCTCTGCGGACCGGATTCGCCATCAAGGAGGCCCAAATGTCCGGTTTATTGCGCAAGAGCGCGTTGTTAGCGACCACCGCGGCACTTGCATTCAGTGGAGTGGCAGCCACTGCTGGCGCGGATTCCAGCAATGGCCATCACGAGCACTGGACCGCAAAGCAGTGCGCGAATCAATCTAAACGGTGGAAAAAGGCACATAAGCACCCCACCGAAAAGCAGACGAAACAGGAGAACAAAGTCCTGAAAAAGCACGACTGCACCGAGACGGTCTGAGCCAACCCTGCCCTCGCCCCGCACCCACTCAGCGGCGGGGCGACGGCGGGGCACAATCGAGCCGGTGGGTTTCCCAAGGATGCAGCCGGGCGCCCATCAGCCGAGCAGCGCCGCCACCCGCTCAGCCGCCAACTCGTCGGACTGCGGCAACAGGTGGGCATAAGTCGAGAGGACGATCTTCGGGTCATCGCCGAGCCGAGCCGCGACGATATGGACCGGGACACCCGTCGGTCAGCGCCAGGGTAGCGGCCGTGTGGCGCAGGACGTGCATCGTCCCGCTCGGGATCCCGGCGGCCTTGCGGTGCTTGGCGAACTGCTCGGTGAGCCGCTGCGGATGGATCGGCCCGCCGAGCGCGATCGGCGAAGACGAGGTCGCGGTCGACGTAGGCCTCGCCGGCGAAGTCGCGCTCGAGCAGTTGCGCGTCGCGGTGGCGGCGCAGGGTCTCGACGGTCTCGGGGTCGAGCGCGATCGTCCGGCGTGACCGTGCCGACTTCGGCGGGCCGAGCGTGGCGCCGCCTCGGGTCGGGACGAGCTGCTGCTCGACCGCCAGCTTGCGCGGCCTCGAGGTCGAGGTGGCGCCAGGGGAGCCCGGCCAGCTCGCCGCGGCGCATCCCGGTCGTCGCCGCCAGCCGCCACAACGGATACAGCGCGGTCGTCGTCGACGCACCTCGAGGAAGCGGCGCAGCTCGGCGGCGGTCCAAGCCTGGGCACGGGTCGTCGTCGGCGACGGCGGGTCGGCCAGATCGGCCGGGTTGCGGACCAACTTCGACCACCTGACCGCGTCGCGCAGGACTGCGGTGCAAGACGGCATGGACGACGCGGCGGGTCGAGACCGAGAGGCCGCGCTGCTCGAGCTTTCGATAGAGCGCGTTCAGGTCGCCGCCGCTCAACGTCTGCAACCGCCGCTGGCCGAGCTCGGGGACGATGTAGCTGCGGATCGTCGAGCGGTACTTGGTGAAGCTGAGCGGGCGCAGCGTCCCCTCGATCGCCGGCAACCATTCCTGCTCGAGGAACCGGCCGAGCGTCAGCTTCGAGGGCGCCGCGTAGGAGCCGTCGCCAAGACGGGAGAGCGTGTCGGTCAGGAACCGTTCGGCCTCGCGCTTGGTCTTGAAGCCGCCCCTGGTGCGCTGAGCGCGTTTCTGCGACTCGCCCCGTGGCTCGTCCCACATGGTGGTCCAGGTCTCGCCGCGCTTTCTGATGTGGCCTCTCATGGCTTCGCCTCGCCGCCGCGGCCGCGGACCGCCGGACCGAGGAAGCCGCGCTCGCGCGCAGCGGCAACCCAACGAGCGGCGGTCGACCTTGCCGCATGCATCGCGTCGGCCACGGTCTGAGTCGGTGGGTCGCCGTGCTCGACCGCGGCCCGATAGAGCTCGGCCACCTGGTGAAGGTTCTCGTCAGTCAACGGTGAGCCCTGGCGCGGTAGGCGCGCGCCTGCTGCGAACTGCTCGTAGAACTCGGCGCGGTCCGCCGTGGTCAGCGCCACCGGTTGCGGTCGACCGCCGCGCGGCACCGCGTCCTCGAGGCCTCTGGATCGGCGGGGAACCAGGAGCCCGGAGTAAGAGCCCCTGCCCGGCGCCTGCGGATCTTCCCAGGCCGGCGACTCGAACTTCCGGCCGGCCGCCATCACGGCGTCGCGCAACATCCGGTTGAGCGCCACGGAGTGCACAGCGGCGCTCGTGACCTCGCCGCCGGGCTCACCGGGGAGGATCGTGAGCTCTCGGCATAGCGGCTTGCCCTGCTCCATCACGATGTCGACGACGACCTCGGCGTTCTCGCGCGAGATAAGGGCTCGGAACCGTTGCGGGACCACGTACCGCTCGCCAAACAGGACGAAGATGTCGCCCTGCGGCGCGATCTGGATCCCGGTCGAGTCCTTCGGCTCATTCACGGACAATACGGTACAGCATCGGTAAGCCGACCCGCCAGCTTGCAGGAAATCGAGACAGTAAGGTCGGTATAGCGGCTTATCATTCTTGGTATGACCGAGCAGGAGATGCAGCTACTGATCGAGGTCCGCCAGGCGATCGCCACCGGCAGGGCGAAGCGGGTGAGAGAGCTGTCCGGCCTCTCGATGTCGGAGCTGGCGCGACGAGTCGGCGTTAGGCCGGCGACCGTCAGCCGGTGGGAGTCGGGCCACCGTCGGCCCGCCGGCGATGCGGCGCTGGCTTATGGCCGGGCGCTGCGGGAGATCACCGAGGGACTGGCAATTCATGGGTGAGCCGCTCGTCTACACCGTCGAGGAGGTCGCTGCCGAGCTGCGGATCGGCCGCTCCGCAGCTTACGAGGCGGTACGCCGGGGCGAGATCCCGGCGGTGCGAGTCGGGCGCGCCTGGCGCATTCCCCGACATCAGCTTGAGGCCCTACTAGGGCTCAAGAACGGCGACGGCCCGGCGGAAGAACCGGGCCATCGCGAAAACCAAACCAAGGAGGAGCAGAGTGCATCCGAGGAACAAGACATTAGAGGACCGGCTCGACGCTGAGTTTGCCGAGGCCTGGAGACCCGACCCCGGCGACCGGCTGATCGGGATCATCGACGAACTCGGCAGGTTCGACGCCGGACACGGCGCCTACCCCACCGTGACGATCGTCAGCGAGACCGGATCAACCGAAAAGGGCGAGCCGATCGAGGCCGACGGGCGCAGGACGTTCCACGGCTCCATGAAGTCGCGCAACGGGAGCTGTCCAAGATCGCGCCACGTCTCAGCGATCGGATCGGGATTCGGTTCGACGGCAAGCACCCGGAGAAGGGCTACGGCCAGTACCGGATCACCAGCGACAGCGAGCCGGCCTTCAACTGGAAGGAGTTCGGTTACCAGGGCGCCGACGAGGAGCCGGAGCCGGACGAGGGCCAGTCGCCGTACATCGCGACGGACGACGACGACGACGGCGGCGCGATCGCGCCGTTCTAGGTCCGGTGAACGACCACGACGACAAGATCATCAAGTGGCTCATCGGCCAGGTCGGAAGGATCGAGTCGCTGCACGCGGAGGTCGAGAACCTCAAGGTCGACCTAGCCTGGGCGCTCGAGCGGCTCGAGAATCTCGACCCCACCGACGAGAAGGAGCCCGTCGGTGAGCAGACCGCACTCACCCTCTGAGAGCGAGGCGGCGGTGGCCGAGCTGGCTGCCGCCGCTTTCTCTTACGCCGAGCGCGGCTGGCGGGTCTTCCCGCTGGCCGGCAAGCGGCCGCGGCTGCCCCACGGACTGACCGAAGCCAGCGCCGACCCCGAGCAGATCCGCACCTGGTGGGGACGCTGGCCGGACGCCGGTGTCGCGATCGCGACCGGCGACGGGCTGCTGGTGCTCGACGTCGACCCCGATCATGGCGGCGGCGATGCACTGGCCGAGCTCGAGCATGAACACGGCGAGCTGCCCGAGACCGTCCGCGCCGAGACCGGCGGCGGCGGCGAGCACTATTACTTCGCCGCCAACGGCGGCCTTCGCAACACCGCCGGGAAGCTCGGCGAGGGCTCGACACCCGCGCCGACGGTGGCTACGTCGTCGCGCCACCGAGCCCGCACCCGTCCGGGCGCCGCTACGAGTGGGACGTCGGCCCCGATGAGACCGCGCCGGCCCCGGCACCCGCCTGGCTGCTCGAGCTGCTGGCGACGTCGACGGCGCCGAGGACGTCGAGCAACGGATCCGACCCGATCCCTGACGGCCGCCGTAACGCCGAGCTCGCCTCCCTGGCCGGGACGATGCGCCGCCGCGGGATGGATGACGCGGCGATCTTGGCGGCGCTGCGCGAGACCAACCGGGCCCGCTGCCGTCCGCCGCTCGCCGAGGACGAGGTCGCGGCGATCGCGGCCAGTGTCGGCCGCAACAAACCGAACGAGCTGCCCGAGCGCACCGACCTCGGTAACGCCGAACTGTTCGCGGCGCTTCACGGTGAGCGACTGCGCCACGTCCGCGAGGAGCGCCGTTGGCTTCACTGGCGCGAGCGTCGCTGGCGCGCCGATCGGACCGGCGAGGCGCAGCGCGCCGCCAAGGCGACCGCGCGCGAGCTTCTGATCGCGGCCGCCGGGCTCGAGGGCGACGAACAGCGGCGCGCCGTCAAGTGGGCGCTGGCGAGCCAGTCCGAGAGCCGGCTGCGGTCGATGATCTCGCTGGCGGCGACCGAGCCCGACGTCGTCCTCGCCGCCGAGCAGCTCGACGCCGACCCCTGGCTGCTCGGCTGCGCCAACGGCACCCTCGACCTCCGAACCGGCGAGCTGCGCGAGAGCGACCCGGCCGAGCTCCTCGCGACCGGGACCGACGTCGCCTTCGACCCCGACTGTGGCTGCCCGCGCTGGCTGCGGTTCCTCGAGGAGATCTTCCGCGGCGACGCCGACCTGGTCGGCTTCGTCCGGCGGCTGATCGGCTACGCGCTCTGCGGCGACACCCGCGAGCACGTCCTGGTCGTCTGCCACGGCACCGGCGCCAACGGCAAGACGACGCTGATCGAGACACTGAAGGCGCTGCTCGGCGAACTCGCCGCGACCGCCAGCTTCGAGAGCTTCGTCCGGTCCGCGGTGACCGCGGTCCGCGCAACGATCTCGCCCGCCTGCACCGCTCGCGCCTGGTGATCGCCGCCGAGTCCGGCCAGGGTCGCCGGCGGCGACGATGCGATCTGGCGCCGGCTGCGGCTGGTGCCGTTCGAGGAGTCCTTCCAGGGCCGCGAGGACACCGAGCTCGTCGAGACCCTGCGCGACGAGTTGCCGGGGATCCTGGCCTGGGCGGTCGAGGGTTGTCTCGAGTGGCAGCGCGACGGTCTCGGCCACGCCGAGGCGGTCGACCGGGCGACCCGCGAATACCGCGAGGACGAGGACGTGCTCGGCGCCTTCCTCGCTGAGCGGTGCGATCTCAGCCGAGACGGCGAGGTCTCGACGCGGGAGTTCCGCGAGGCCTACGACGCATTCTGCGAGGACTTGGGCGAGCGTCCGCTGGCGCCATCGGTACTCGGCCGGGAGCTGTCGAGACGTGGAATCAGCCGCGGCGGCGCCAGCAAGTCGCGGGTTTACCGAGGAGTTCGGATTCTGTGAGCTTGGACAGAACGAGACAGCATGGACGAGCGCGGACTGGACGGGACGAGAGTACCGGCAGTACCGGTACTTCCTGTAACTCTGAGCTTCACCCTCCCGCGCGTGAGGGTTTACCGAAAGTGCCGGTTCTGCTGGTACTGCCGGTTCTCGGTGGTCGACGCGGTCAGCTTTTCTCGCGAGTGATGGACGCAGGGTTGTTCCAGCAAACGGAGGCCGGCTGCGCGGTGGGGGGGACCGTGAATCAGGTGTGCGCTACGACCTCGCGCACCTCGACGCTGTCGAGCGTGACCGCATCCGTGACCATCGTCGGGACCCGCTCGCTCACCGCCTTGGCGGCATCCTCGGACTCGAAGACGACCATCCCAATTCCCGAGTCTCCCTCTCGTGTCCAGTATCCGGCCACAAGCCCTGGGGCCTGCCTCACCCCGGGCACAACCTCCTCTCGCAGGTGGCTCGTAGCGGCCTCGGGGTCATTGACCGTGACCCTGACGACGACTGCATGCATCGGAGTCCTCCTTTGTCGGTGGTGGGGAGGACTCTATCCGCCGCAGTCCTGCAGAACCGGAAGACGCATCGAGCGGAACGTGGAGCGGCTTCCGGGAAGGGGGCGGCATGGTCCTCGAACGGCGATTTTCGTTCTGCCACCCCGTGTCCGCTCGTCGCGAAGAAAATTCACTCAGTTCCTCGGGGTTAAGAAGCCTGGGAGTGGATCATCGCCAACGCGCTGGGCCCGTCCCCGGCCAGCGCCGCGCGGACGTCTTCGAGCGTCCGTCCGGGCCGCATTCGGACGATCCCGGCGATCATCGTGCGGATGCGCTGCTCGCTCGGTAGGAGAGCGTCAGCGTGCGCGAGCTGGGCCGCCGTTCAGCAGCACGGAAACCTTATTGGTGCCGAAGTTGGTAACCACGAGGTCGGGACTCGAGCCGGGATTGAGCTTGCCGATCGCCACCGACGCCCGTGGGCACTGACCGGTTCGGCGTTCGGCAACCGTGCAGACGGGCTGCGTGCCGGTTCCGAGGCTCACCGGCGCGGCGAAGGTGCCGTTTCCCTTTCCGCGGAGAATCGCTACCTGTCCGGAGCTCGTGGGGCGGGCGAGAGTGACAACGAGATCGGGCTTGTGGTCACCGTTCAGGTCGCCGATCGCCACCGCTGAGGAACCGGTGCCGGGGTGGGACTTTCCCCCGGCTGACGGGGAATTCGGTCTGCGCTCCGAAGGTCCCGTCACCCTTCCCGAGCAGGACCGACACGTGTCCTGACGGCATCTGGTTCGTGGGGCCGTTGGGAGCGATCGGGTCGGCGACCGCCAAATCGGGCTTGCCGTCCCCGTTCAGGTCGCCGATCGCCACCGACGTGGGGCTGGTGCCTACGGCGAAGTTCTCCCTCGCCCCGAAGGTTCCGTCGCCGTTTCCGAGCAGGATCGAGACGGTGTGTTCAAAGAGGTTGGCGACGGCGAGGTCGGGCTTGCCGTCGCGGTTGAAGTCGCCGACCGCTACCGACGTAGGACGGAGGCCAGCGGCGTAGTGCGTCGCCAGCTCCATCGACTCTCCGAAGGTTCCGTCGCCGTGTCCAAGCAATATCGAGACGCTGTTGGAGAAGGTGGTGACGACGGCGAGGTCCGAATTGCCGTCGCGGTTGAAGTCGCCGATCGCCAGCGAGTCGGCACCGAAGTCGGCGGCGTAGGCTGCCATCGGCCCGAAGGTGCCATCGCCGTGTCCGAGCAAAATCGAGACGTTTCCGGAGGCGGAGTTGGCGACCGCGATGTCCTGCTTGTGGTCACCGTTGAAGTCGCCGATCGCAAGCGAGGAGGGAGCGGTTTCCGCGGGGAAGGCTTTCCTCGGTCCGAAGGTTCCATTGCCGCGTCCGAGCAGTACCGAGACATTGTGGCCATGGAGGTTGGCGACGGCGAGGTCGGGCTTGTGGTCCCCGTTGAAATCGCCGATCGCCAGGGAATCCGGACCGGGGCCGACCGCGAAGTGGCGCGCCTTGCCGAAGGAGCCGAGCGCCCCGACGGCGAAGGCGCCAAGGCCGATGCTGACGCAGACCGCGACAAGCAACAGCGTGCCCCGGCTCTTGACGACACTGACGATTTGCTTCTTCATTCCTTGTCCCACCCGCGTCCGTGGCGCTAGGCGCCGGGGACCACCGCGACGTCCGTTGGAGCTTCTTCGCCAGAGCCGACGAACATCCAACGCACGCCCGTGCCGTCGACCTTGGCGCAGCCGATCCATCCCAATAGCGTCGCTTCGGCGGGATTCGCCGAGGAGTACGTCAAGGCCGTCCAATAGACATGGCCGCCTTTGGCCGTGATGCCGCCGGGCTGGCCCCTGTTCGAAGTTATGAACTTCGGGCGCACCCCGGTGCCATCCAAGTTGGCGCGGACGATCGCGCTCGTAGGGGTCGTCCAGTAGATGTGGCTGCCTCCGACCGCGATGTGGAATGGGCTGGTCTCGCTGCGGATGAAGCCGTTCTTCACGCCCGTGCCGTTGAGGTTGGCGCGGCCGATGGTGTTTGGTTCTTCAAACGCCATCTCGGTCCAGTAGACGTGATGGGCGTCCATCGCGAGGGATCCCGGAGAGCCGTACCGCACGGGGATGAAGCTGCCGTCGACGTGGGTGCGATTGAGCTTGGCGCGGCCGATGAAGGAGCTCCAGTTCGTCCAGTAGATGTAACCCGCGCCGACCGCGATGTCGTGAGGGCTGAATTCGGGCGAATGGGTCCCGGGCGAACCGGGAAAGCTGAGGAAGTTCGGGGTCACGCCCGTGCCGTCGAGGTTGGCGCGGCCGATCGTGTCTCTGTTGGTGTCCGCCCAGTAGATGTGGTGGCGGTATATCGCGATTCCACCCAGAGAGACGGCGGCACCGCGGATGAAATGGCGGTTGACGCCCGTGCCGTCGAGGTTGGCGCGGCCGATGTCGCCGGAGTTGGTGCCCCAGTACATATGGCCGCCGGCACGGACGTCGGCACGCGCGGCGAGCGGCAGAGCCGAAACGAGCAGCACGGCCAGAAGAGCCAGCAAAGCGGCGAAGCCACCTGTGAGCGCGCCCTTCTCTTGCTCAATCTTCAGAGCCATTCCAACGCGATGGTTCCAAGTCCTCCCCGGGAGCACATCGGGGGAAAACCACACCCGGAACTGGGTGGTGACCGCGGTCATGATCGCCGTCATCCTGCTGCTTCGCTTTTGGCCCGCCCGTCGTCGCCTGGTTCGAGCAGCGCCACTGAGGGCCACCAGGAACTCGAACTACCGCCCCTTGCCTTTCCGGCCCTTCTTGGAGTTCGGTCCCGAAGGACCGATAAACGTCACTACCCACTCGCCCGGGGCCAGCTTGTCCTCCTCGGACATCGGGCTGGGCTGACTTCTTCCCGCAGACTGTCGCCGACGGCGGCTACCTTTCTCCCCATGCCGACCGCCACGCGGACTCGAGCGGACATTGAGCGGGTCAAGCACCACGACGCCGACTTCGGCGTCACGCAGGATCTTCTCCTCGGGTGGATGCGCAATACGCTGATGGCGGTGCGGGCGCACAGTTGCCGCGAGGCTGGCGCGGTGCCCGCCCTACGTCAGTCCCCTGGTCGACGTGGCTGCTGTGAGCGAAGCGCTGGCCGACGATATGCGGACTGTCGGGCGCTGAGCCAACCGGCCCGGCTTGCAAACATTTTGCTAACGAACGCCGTCAAATAGGGCCGGATTTCACCGGACAGGCCAACAGGGGGCGAGGGACGAAACCCCTGCTAACCCGGACTATTGCGGATTGGCCGCCACGGGCCAACAAGGCGCCGAAAGATCCAGCTCTTCTAGCCCGCGGTCCCGTTTGCGCCCAAGGTGCTGTGAGCGCCAAGCGGCGCGCCGGCGGACCCGACACACGCGATGCATTACGATATATCGCGTTAGTTCACGATAGAAAGGCATTTTGATGCACCACAGACATCCAAGACACGGTCCCGGCAGGCGCGAGTTCGCGCGCAGCCGCGGATATCGGTACGGCCGCGGCCGCGGTGGGCCCCGGGCACGGCGCGGTGACGTTCGCGCCGCTGCCCTCGCCCTACTTGGCGAGCGGCCGATGCACGGCTACGAGATGATCCGCGAGATCGAGGAGCGCACGGAGGGGGCATGGACCCCGAGCGCCGGCTCGATCTACCCGACTCTCCAGATGCTCGAGGACGAGGGCCTGATCAGCGGCCAGGAGATCGAGGGGAAGCGCCGCTTCACCCTGACCGACTCCGGACGCGCGGAGCAGGAGTCGCGGGCGGGGGAGCAGACGCCCTGGGACGCGGTCCGAGCGGGAACCGACCCCGAGCAGTTCCAGCTGCGCGACTCGGTCCACAAGCTGCACCACTCGATCGGCCAGGTCTTTCACGCCGCCGACGAGGACCAGCAGCGTCGGGTCCGCGAGCTGCTCGACGAGACGCGGCGCCGGATCTACTCGATCCTCGCCGAGGAGGGCTGAGGCCGGAACCGCGATAATGCCGCCTCGATGAGCGGCCGCAGAGCACCGCGCTGATGCCGGATGGCCTGCGGCTGGTCGGCCACAAGGGCGCCGACCGGATCGCCCCCGGCAACACGCCGGAGAGCTTTGCCGCCGCGGTCGAGGCCGGCGTCGACACGATCGAGATCGACGTCCTCTGGACTCACGACGGCCATCCCAGGATCGCCGCCAAGGACCGGACGCCGCTCCTGATCGCCCACGACTGGCACGACGCCGAGCGCCGCCGCCCGCTGACCCTGGCCGAGGGGCTCGACGCCTTCCTCGAACCTCCGCTCGACCGGGTCGAAGTCGACCTCGACATCAAGCTCCCGGGCCGCGAGGAGGAGGTCGTCGACGCGGTCCGCGAGCGCGACCTCCTCGCCCGGGCGATGATCTCGACGATGGAGCTCTCGACGCTGGACCGGGTCCGCGAGCTCGAGCCCCGGCTCCGCCGCGGCTGGACCTACCCGAAGGTGACCAGGGACTGGGCCTCGAAGCGGTGGGCGCGGCTGCCGATGCTGGCGGCGCTGGTCTCGATGCGGCGGCGCTTCCCGGCGATCGCCGCCCGCGAGCTCCCGCAGATGGGGGTCTCCGCGCTCTGGGTCTACCACCCGATCGTCACGCCGCGGCTTGCCGAGGTCGCCCGCTCCGCTGGCGTCGAGCTGATCGCCTGGACGGTCGACGACCTCGACCGGATGCGGAAGCTGGTGGCGGCGGGGGTCGGCGGCCTGTGCTCCAACGACCCTCGCCTGTTCGCCTCGATCAGTTGATCGTTCGCGCGCCTATTTCGAGAAGACCCGGTCGCCCACCTTCGGATCGCCGAGCGTGTCGAAGGCGACGAGCCTTCCCTCGCCGTTGTAGGTGAGGATGTCGGCGTCCTCCCACGACTCGCCATCGAGCGAGACCTTGGTCAGGACAACGACCTTGTCGCCGTCGGCGACGAAGTCGTGCGGCGCCGTGCTGAACTGCTTGCTCACGAACTCTCCCCAGAGCTCGCCGACCGCCTGCTTGCCGTTGTAGGTCCCGGTCAGCGCATTGTCGCCTCGCACGGTCCACTCGATTGAGTCGTCCATGTTCTTCATCGCGCCCTCTGCATCGCCGTTGCTGAACGCGCGATACGCCTCTTCTGCTGTCTGCTTGTTCTCCTGCGCACCCATAGCCGGGGTCCCTTCTGTGGATCCTTGGGATGGAAGATTCGAGCATAGACCCCTCTCACCCGGTCGGTCACCCTGCTCAGAAGGGTTGAAGGATTCAAGCTGACACCTGGCAGGTAGGTGATGTTTTGCAACGGCCCCGGCCACTACGCCGCGGGGATGTACGGGACGCTGACGGTCACCGAATGGGCATGCGGTTCCCCCGGCCGGCCTCCATCAGCCGACCGGGTATTCGCTCAGATCGTTCCGGGCGAGGCCGTCGGCGGCGCGTTGCGGCCGCCTTTCGTCCGGACCGCGGACTCGAGGTCCTCGACGGTGAAGCCGCCGAGGGCCTCGTTGTCGGTCGCATAGCGGTAGAGAGCGACGCCGAAGATCCCGCTCAGGGCGCTGCTGATTACCGCCGAGATCGCGAACCCGATCACGCCCAGGATCACCAGCAGTGCGCCGACGAATCCGGCCGAGGCCCAGATCAGGACGCCGGCCACGACGAGGATGATGCTCGGCAGCATCCCGAACAGGAAGACGGCGCCGCCGATCGCGATGTTCCCGGTGATCTGCTGCCCCCATTTACCGCGGAAGATCGACGAGGAGCGTTTCAGGGTCTCGACCGGGCCGGTGCCCTCGAACGCGATCACCGGCGCCGCGAGGAAGGTGATCAGGGTCCAGCCGATCGCGAGGACCCGGCTGAGGACCTCGCCGAAGATCCCGCCCTGGTTCTGGAGCGCGCTGAGGATCAGGCCGACGAAGGCCGAGAGCGCCGCCCAGCCCGCGATCTGGGAGAAACGCTCCCGTGAGACCGCGAGGCCGTCCCCGACCGTCGCCTCCTCGCCGCGGAAGACCATGTCAGCGGCGGCGGCGAGGCCGACGCTGAAGTAGTAGCCGATCAGGGCGAGCAGGTAGTACCCGATCACCGCCAGCGGCCCCCCGATCGCGGCGCTGCCGCTGTCGATCAGATAGAGGCCGGGGCCGACCACGATCGCGGCGCAGATGATCACCGCGATCCCGCCGTAGAGCGGGAACTTCGCCAGCGCGGGGTGCCCTCGCAGCAGCGCCCAGCTCTTCTTGCTCAGCTCCCAACCGCGGCGTATCCGTCCCACTCTCGCTCCTCTCAGCCGGCTCCGGCCAGTCCGGGTGTTCGCGACACTCCTCTTCCCTCGAAGTACTCCCACTCCTCCTCGCCGAGCTCGGTCGCGGGCCGGTCGCCGTAGACCCACTCGCGCATGATCCGGTGCCAGTTGCGCTTCGCGCGCAGCTGCCCGAGCACGGCGACGACGCCGATTTCCATCCGCCGCCCCATCAGCTCGTCGGCGGGCAGCGACTCTCGGCGCATCAGGTCGTAGTACTCCGAGCGCGGGTCGTTGGTCGACTCGATGATCTTCATCACCCGCCTGGCGCTGATCTCGATCTCGCGATCCTCGACGTACCAGCCGCCGACGGCCATCATGTGCTCCATCAGCCGTTCGGCGTCGAGCTTCGAGGGGCTCTTGATGAAGCCGAGGTCGTGGAGCGCGGACCTGAACGCCTCCGGGTCGTCGCGCGAGGCGGCGTCGAAGGCACGCTGCTGGAGCACGATCTGCTCGTTGTCGAGCTTCTTCGTCATCCCGAAGTCGAGGAAGGCGACCCGGCCGTCGTCCATCAGCAGGTAGTTGCCGGGGTGGGGGTCGGCATTGAAGTGCTGGAGGTGGAAGATCGAGCCGAGGCTGCCGCGGAAGACGATCTCGCCGAACCGGCTGCGCTCCTCATGTGGCAGTTGCTTGATCTCCTCAAACCCCTTGCCCTCGACGTACTCGGTGACCAGCACCCGCCGCCGTGAGAGCCGCGTGATCACTTCCGGCACGTAGATGAACGGGTGGTCGCGGTAGGCGCGCGAGAAGCTGCGCTGGTTCTGGGCCTCGTACTCGTAGTCAAGCTCCTCCATAACCCGTTCGCGGATCTCGTCCGCGATCGCCTTCGCGTCGAGCCCCGGGGCGAGCGCGCGGGCGAGTCGGACCACCGTCCCGGCGTTGCGGAGGTCGGCGTCGAGAGCCTCCGCGATCCCCGGGTACTGGATCTTGACCGCGACCGCGCGGCCGTCGAGCAGCTTTGCCCGGTGCACCTGGCCGATCGAGGCGGCGGCGAACGCCTCGCGCTCGAACTCGGCGAACAGCTCCTCGAGCGGTTCGTCGTCCCACTCCTCCACGAGGATCCCTTCGACCTTCTCCCACGGCATCGACGGGGCGTCGGTCCGGAGCTTCGCCAGCTGCTCCTGGTAGATCTCGCGGTATTCCTCGGGAATGAACTCGGTGTCGATGAACGATGCGAACTGGCCGAGCTTCATCGCCGCGCCCTTCATCTGGCCGAGCGCGCCGACCATCTTCATCGCGGTTTCGAGGTGGCGCTGCTCGAGCTTCTCGCGGCCGCCCTCCTCGGAGCGGGCGACGTTTGTCGCCTTGGTCCCCGCGTAGCGCGCGCCCTGGACCCCGACGACCGAGCCGAGCTTGGCGGAGCGGCGTATCCGGCCCTTCGGAATCTTCGATTGATCGGCCATGGGTGAATTCTGAAGGGTGCCACAGGCTCCCGGCGCCGTCGTTTCTCTATCCTCTTCGATCCGATGGCCAGCGGACGCGAAACCCTGAAAGCGGCTCCCCGCGCGGAGTACGGCTCGCGCAGCTCGCGACGCCTGAGGCGTGAGGGCCTGGTGCCCGGCGTCGTCTACGCCGGCGGCAGCGAGGCCCGCGCCTTCCAGGCGGGGGAACGTGAGATTCGCGCCGTCCTCGCCGGCGGCCAGGCCCTGTTCGACCTCGAGGTCGAGGGGGCCTCGGCGGTCCCGGTCGTCGTCAAGGAACAGCAACTTCACCCCGTCCGCGGCAACCTCGAGCACATCGACCTCCAGGAGGTCAAGCTCGACGAGGAGATTCAGGCCGAGGTCGCGATCGAGCTCGAGGGCTCCGAGGTGGCGCCCGGCGTCAAAGAGGGCGGCGTGCTCGAGCACGTCACCCGTGAGATCACCGTCGAAGCGCTGCCGACCGAGATCCCGGAGCGGATAGTCGCCGACGTCTCGGCGATGGAGATCAACGACACCCTGCAGCTCTCCGCGCTGACGATCCCCGGCGACGTCAAACTGGTCGCCGACGACCCCGAGGAGGTCACGATCGCGACCCTCTCGCCGCCGCGCGTCGAGGAAGAGCCCGAGCCCGCCGTAGAGGAGGAGGCCGAGCTCGTTGGCGAGGAGGGCGAGGCCCCGGCCGAGGAGGAGGGCGAGGCCGCCGAGGGCGAGGGCGACTCGGGCGACTCCGGCGAGGAGTAGCCGCAATCGGCCTGTTTCGCCGCCGGGAGGACCCCTCCGGCGAGCGGATCCTGATCGTCGGCCTCGGAAACCCCGGCAAGAGCTACGCCGGGACCCGCCACAACGTCGGCTTCGACGTCGCCGCCGCGCTGTCCCGTCGCTGGGACCTGCCCCGCGCCAAGAGCCGCTTCGGCGGCGAGTTCACGGAAGGGCGCGCCGGGCCCGGGGGCCCGCGGGTCGCGATCCTGCTGCCGCAGACCTTCATGAACGACTCGGGCAACTCAGCCGGGCCCGCGCGCGGCTCGCTCAAGATCCCGCTCGACAGGGTCATCGTCCTCCACGACGAGATCGACCTTCCCTTCGGCGAGGTCCAGGCCCGGCTCGGCGGCGGGCTCGCCGGCCACAACGGCCTGAAGAGCCTCCGCGCCGGGTTCGGCGACCCCGAGTTCTGGCGGGTCAGGGTCGGGGTCGGCAGGCCCGACTCGACCGACCCCGAGATCGTCTCCGCCCACGTCCTGGGCGGCTTCCGCGAGTCGCGCGAGGAGGTCGAGGCGCTGGTCCTCGCCGGCGCTGAGGAGACCGAGAGATTGGTCGAGCGGCTAGGTTCCGCGGGCGATGACGACGAGTGCTGAGCGGACCGCGTACGAGGTTGACGAGACCGGCGTCGCCGTCCTCCGCCTCGAGCGCCCCGAGGCGCGGAACGCGATCGACACCCTGATGCTGAACGAGATGCTCGCGCGGCTGGCGGAAGCGCGCGAGGATGAGGCCGTCCGGGTCCTCGTGATCAGCTCCGGGGACCACATGGGCCTCTCGGCCGGCGCCGACGTCCGCGAGGAGCTCGATGGGGAGGCGAAGGTCGCGCGGATGCAGCTCTTCGCCGATCTCTACGACGCGCTCGTCTCCTTCCCGAAGCCGACGGTCGCCGCCTGCCACGGTGATGTGGTCGGAGGCGGGGCGGAGATCGCGATCTGCTGCGACATCCGGGTCGGCGGATCGAACCTGCGGATGCGGTTCCCCGGCGCCGCCCTCGGCGTCCCGGTCGGCCCGGCGCGCCTCGTCACCCTTTGCGGCCTCGCGACCGCCAAGTACCTGCTGCTCACCTCGCGCACGGTCGGCGCCAACGAGGCGCTGCGGCTCGGCCTCGTCAACCATGTCGCGCCGGCGGCCGCGACCGAGGAGGCCGCGGTCGAGCTGGCGACGGGGGTCGCGTCCCACCCACCCGAGGCGGTCGCCCGCCTCAAGCAGATGCTCCACGCCTGGGACGACGTCGAGGGCCGCTCGGCGGCCGAGGGCGAGGGCCAGGTCGAGTGGCAGCGCTCCGGCCCGGGCCTGCCACACAGGCCCTGACCGAGACTACGATGGGCGGGTGTTCGTCCGCGTGAGCCGGCTGTTTGAACTACTGGCGATCGCCTGCGCGAGCATCGCCCTGGCGCTCCCCGCGGCGGCGGCGGCGGAAGTCTTCGAAGTCAAGGAAACAACCGACGCCGCCGATGCGGCCACCGACGGAGTCTGCGACACGGTCGCCGGCGGGTCGGAACAGTGCACGCTGCGCGCCGCGGTCGAAGAGTCGAACGCCACCGCCGCGACCAAGGACGAAATGTCGACCCGACCCCGGCGGTGAAGAAGTTCACCGTGCTGAAGTAGCCACCCCACGGCGCATGTCGGGGAGAATGGGCCCGTGCTGACCGTAGCCGTCACCGGACCGACAGGAGAGATCGGCAAGCCGTTCATGGCGGCGCTCCAGCGCGCGCCCGAGGTCGGCCGCATCGTCGGCATGGCGCGCAGGCCCTTCGACCCGGTCGCCAACGGCTGGGACAAGGCCGAGTACCGGCCGGGTGACATCCGCGACGCCGGGGCGGTCGCGGCGCTGGTCGACGGCGCCGACGTCGTCGTCCACCTCGCCTTCATCATCGTCGACGACAGCGACGAGGGGCCGGAGATCAACCGGATCGGGTCGCGCAACGTCTTCGAGGCGGCGGTCGCCGCCGGCGCCGAGCGCCTCGTCTACACCTCCTCGGTCGCCGCCTACGGCTTCCACCCCGGGCTGCCGGACCTGATCACCGAGGAGGAGCCCGCGCTGGGGTCCGACCGCCACCCCTACTCGGCCGACAAGGCCGAGGTCGAGGCCGAGCTCGCCGAGGTGCTCGATGGGGCCGAGATCGATGCCTACGTCTTCCGCCCCTGCATCGTCGCCGGGCCCGAAGCGACCCTCCTGCTCGACCTCGTCCCCCTGCTTGCGCTAGGCCAGAGGCTGCCGGGGCCGGTGCGCTGGGCGCTGAGGCGGACACCCAGCCTGCGCCCGGTCCTGCCCGATCCCGGCGTCCGGTTCCAGCTCGTCCACCACGACGACGTCGCCGCCGCGCTCACCGCCGCGACGATCGGCATCGGCGAGCCCGGCCCCTACAACCTCGCGGGGCCGGGGGAGCTGACGATCTCCGACCTCGCCCACGAGCTCGGCTGGCACGCAATCGGCGTCCCGACCGCGCCGGACATCGCGATCGGGGCCGCCGCCGAGGCGCTCTCCCACGTCCCGTACATGCCGCAGGAGGCGACCTGGATCGAGGCGGCCCGGCGGCCGATGCTGATGGACACGACCCGGGCGCGCCGCGAGCTGCGCTGGATGCCGCACCACGATGCGCGCGAGACCCTGCGACAGACGATCGCGGCCGTCCGCGCGCGCGGATGAGCCCCTAGACGTGCCGTGACTTATCCGCCCATATGGGCGGGTAAGTCACGGCACGTCAGCCCGCCCAGGTCCTCGGGTCGAGCTCGGCGCGGCCCCGGAACGGCTCGGGGTCGGCGAGGACGTGGTCGGCGACGGCGGCGCAGGGCGCAACCCAGACCTCTGCCGCGGCCGATACAGCCGCGGCGCGGTCGAGGAGGGCACCGAGGCGCTCGCCACCGAGCCAATCGAGCATCGCGAGGTGGAGGACGACGGCGAGGTAGCCGCCGTCGGTCGCGAGCCGCTCGAGCTCCGCCTCGAGGCCGGCGAGGAAGGCGCCGGGATCGAGCGGCCCGGCCGCTCCCGCTATCTCTTCGCGCACCGTCTCGAGGCCAGGCAGGAGGCTGCTGGCGTCGACGTCGCGCCAGCGGAACGGCAGCAGCGCGATCCCGCCCTCCTCGCCCGCTCCGACGCCGGCCGGGGAGCAGTAGCGGATCCCGGCCTCGCGAAGGACGCCGAGACCGCCCGGCCCGAGGCCGCCGCCCGGCGGCCGGACGCCCGCCAGGTCGAGGCCGAGGGCGCCGAACGCCGCGCTGCCGCGGGCCAGGTTCTCCGCCTGCTCGGCGGCGCTCAGCCCGGCCCAGTGCTCGTGGCGCCAGGCGTGGTAGGCGACCTCGTGCCCGGCCGCGTCGACCTCGGTGAGGAGGTCGGGATAGACCTCGGCGTTGAGCCCCTCGACGAAGAAGGTCGCGCCGAGGCCTCGGGATCCGAGCTCGCCGAGCAGGGAAGGGAGGACACGGGTCGCGGTCGGGTGGTCGCCGAGGTGGGCGTCGGGAGGGATCGCGCCCCGCTCGATTTCCGCCGCCTCGCCGAGGTTGTCGAAGGTGAGGCTGAGGGCGGCGCGGGCGCCGCCGGGCCAGGCCGATGCGCTCACGCGAGCAGGGCCGGGCTCCAGCGCTCCGGTTCGCGCCGAGCCTGCTCGCGCGCCCAGCGGAAGTGGTGGCGGGCCGAGGCCAGCAGTACCGGGAAGTTGAGCAGCCCGGCCAGCGCAAAGCGGCGCGACCCGGGCGCGGTCTCGGTCAGGACGCTGAGGACGCTGGCGACCCCCCAGCCCCAGAGCACCGCGTTGTAGGCGGGAAGCTGTTCGTCGCTCAGGCCCTCTGCCTCGTCGAGCATTGGCAGGCCGTTGTGGAGTGACCACGGCCAGGCCTTGAAGTGGACGGCGACGCCGGCGACGCCGATCCCGGCGTTGAACGCGGTGATCCGCTCGGCGGTCCGCCCGCCGCGCGCGGCCGCGACCAGCCCGAGCGGGATCAGGAAGGCCCAGAGTGCGGTCGCGCCTCCGCGGCCGAGCTCCGGCTCGAACACCAGCCCGACCCCGGCCCTGGTCTCGAACGCGTTGTGGGCGAGGAGGCCGATGGTCGAGCCGGCGGCGAAGGGGCGTCGCAGTCGCATCTAGATCGGCACCCTAGCCCGTCTATCTAGAATCGGCGGTGAGTTGCCCGAATCGAGCGGTTCGGGCTTTTCGCGCGCCATGAGCCTTCGCCCACTTGTCGAGATCGCCGCCGAGAACGAGCGCCTGAGCGCGCTCGCGGCCGATCTTGCCGACGCCGCGGCCACAGGCGACGCGGTGAGCATCCGCGCGTCGGCGACGCTGCGGCCGCTGCTGCTGGCAACCCTTCTCGCGGACGACCGCGGCCTCGCCGGCCGCCCGGCGCTCCTGGTCAGTGCCGACGATCGCTCCGCCCGCGACCTCGCGGCCGACCTCTCCGCCTACCTGGCGCCCCGTCGCGTCCGCCTCTATCCCTCGCGGGGGACCGGATACGCCTCGCACGTGACGCCGCCGCCGCACCTGGTCGGCCTCCGGATCGACGCCCTCGATGCCCTCCGCGAGGGCGGGGACGCGGTGGTCGTCGCCAGCGCCGTCGCTCTTGCCGAGGCGGTGCCCGACGCCTCGCTACGGCCCGCCGGCTTCGCCGTCTCCAGGGGTGACGAGATCGACCTCGGCGCGGTCGCCGAGGACCTGGTCACCGCCGGCTACGAGCGGGTCGAGCAGGTCGAGGAGCGGGGCCAGTTCGCGATCCGCGGCGGCATCCTCGACGTCTTCGGAGCCACCGAGGAGCGGGCGGTGAGGGTCGAGCTGTTCGGCGACGAGGTCGACTCGATGCGCTGGTTCTCGACCTTCACCCAGCGCTCACTCGGCGAGGCCGAGCGGGTCGAGCTCGCCCCCGCGGCCGAGCTCGACGTCGAGCACCGCGAGCTGGCCGAGCTGGCGGCGATGGAGGCCGCCGAGGAGGGGGGCGAGGCGCCAAGCCTCGCCGAGGTCCTGCCGCTCGAGCAGTTCGGGGCGCCCCTCGATCTCGTCCCTGACCGGACCGCAGTCATCCTCGCCGCGGCCGAGGAGATCGAGCCGGCGCTGGCCGACCACTGGGACGACGTGACGACCGCGATGCACGCCGATGACGCCCGCCACCTCTACGTCGACGTCGCCGCGCCGCTCGCCTCCCGCGCCGTCCTCGCCGTGAGAGGGGCCGGCGACGACGGCGAGGACGCGTTCCGCGCATCGCGGGCCGAGTCGCCCGCGCGCAGCATCAAGGAGGCCGAGGGCGAGCTGCAGAAACTGGTCCGCTCCGGCTACCGCACGGTCGTCGCTTTCGACGCCCGCGGTGAGGCGGAGCGCGCTCGCTACGGCCTCGACCGCCTCGACGCAACGATCCTCGACGGCGGCCCGCTCTCGCCCGACCCCGGCCTCGCCTTCGCCGAGGCTCGGCTTCGCGAGGGCTTCGTCAGCCCCGAGCTTCAGCTCGCCGTCTTCCCGTTCCGACGCCTCGTCCACCGCCGCAAACGAGCGGCCGAGCGGGCCCCTGGCGCCGGTCGCGGCAGGCTCGCGTTCAGCGACCTCCGGGTCGGAGGCCACGTCGTCCACGAGGATCACGGCGTCGCCCGGTTCGCGGGCTTCGAGACACGCGACGTCGGCGGCATCACCCGCGACTACCTCTACCTCGAATACAAGGGCGAGGACCGGGTCTACGTCCCCACCGACCAGCTGGCGAAGCTGAGCCGCTACGTCGGGGCCGGCGGCGAGCCGGCGCTCTCGGCGCTCGGCGGCAAACGGTGGCAGAACATGAAGGCGCGCGCCCGCCGCGCGGCCGGAGCCCTGGCCGGCGAGCTGCTCAACCTCTACGCCGAGCGGCGGACGCGGAAGGGCCACGCGTTCTCGCCCGACGGCGAGTGGCAGATGACGATGGAGGCCGCGTTCCCCTACCGGGAGACCGCCGATCAGGTCGAGGCGATCGAGGCGGTCAAGGGCGATATGGAGTCCGAGCAGCCGATGGACCGACTGGTCTGCGGCGACGTCGGCTTCGGCAAGACCGAGGTGGCGCTGCGCGCCGCCGTCAAGGCCGCTGCCGACGGCAAGCAGGTGATGGTGCTGGCGCCGACGACGATCCTCGCCCAGCAGCACTTCGGCACCTTCCGCGAGCGCCTCGCCGACCTTCCGTTCATGCTCGACTGGGTCTCGCGCCTGCGCAAGCCGGCCGACGTCAAAGCGGTCCTCGCGGCCTACAAGGAGGGCAAGGTCGACATCCTGATCGGCACCCACCGGCTGCTCTCCCGCGACGTCCGCGCCGAGGACCTCGGCCTGCTGGTCGTCGACGAGGAGCAGCGGTTCGGTGTCAAGCAGAAGGAGCTGCTGCGCCAGCTCAAGCTCAAGGTCGACGTCCTCTCGCTATCGGCGACCCCGATCCCGCGCACCCTCCAGATGAGCCTCGCCGGGCTCCGCGACATCTCGGTGATCGAGACACCGCCCGAGGGTCGGCGGCCGGTGCGGACGTACGTCGGCCCCTACGACGAGGACCTCGTCCGCCGGGCGATCGAGCGCGAGCTGGAGCGCGGCGGCCAGGCCTTCTTCCTCCACAACCGGATCGACAGCCTGCCCGAGGTCGCCGAGCGGCTGCGGGGGCTGGTCCCGAAGGCTCGCGTTGCCGAAGCCCACGGCCAGATGGAGGAGTCCCAGCTGGAGCAGACGATGCTCGGGTTCCTGCGCGGGGACGCGGACTGCCTGGTGACGACGACGATCATCGAGTCCGGCCTCGACATCCCCACCGCCAACACGCTGATCGTCGAGCGCGCCGACCGGCTCGGCCTGGCCCAGGCATACCAGATCCGCGGCCGGGTCGGGCGGTCGCGGGAGCGCGCGTTCGCCTACCTGCTCTATCCATCGGCGGAGATGCTGACCGAGGAGGCCGCGGCCCGTCTCTCGACCCTCGCCGACCACACCGAGCTCGGCTCCGGGTTCAAGATCGCGATGCGCGACCTCGACATCCGCGGCGCCGGCGACCTCCTCGGCGAGGAGCAATCGGGCCACGTCGCCGCGGTCGGGTTCGAGCTCTACTGCCAGATGATCGACGAGGCCGTCGCAGCCGCAGGCGACCGGGCCGGGGAGGAGGAGGCCGAGCCGCTGCGCTTCGACGTCCCGGTCGACGCCTACCTGCCGGCCTCCTACATCCCGTTCGAGGCGGCGAAGATCGACGTCCACCGCCGTGTCGTCGCCGCCCGCGAGCCGGGCCAGCTGCGGGCGATCCGCGACGAGCTCGGCGACCGCTTCGGGCCACTGCCGCCCGAGGCCGAGAACCTGCTGGCGCTGCAACGGGCGCGGATCGAACTGCGCCTTGCCGGCGCCAGGAATGTCGAGCTGCGCGGAGGCCGGCTCAGCATCGTCGGAGTCGAGCTCGACTCCGAGCAGGCGACCGCCCTCGGCGAGAAGGTCGAGGGATCGCTCTATGAGTGGCGCGAGAAAACGGCGTCGGTCCGGGTGCCGGACGAGCCCGCGCGAGCGACTCGACTCGGTGCTGGCGATGGCGGCCGGGCTGCGCGACGCGTTGAGCGCAAATTTAGCCGGAAAAGATATGCTCCCCGCCTCGTGAGTCCGAACCAGGGCAGGAGACCCGCCTCGGGGAAAGGCGGGAAAAAAGGCGGCGCGCCTCGGCGTGCCAAGGACCCTGCTGCCCTGCGGCGGCTGGCCTTCCTCGCCTTCGGCGCCGTGTTCGTCGTTCTGTTCGTGGTCGTCGCCATCGCCGAGGGCCTCGGCGATCCCAGCATCCCCTCCGGCGACGTGGCCCTGGTCGAGAACGCGCCCGAAGACACCGGCCACATCAGCAAAACGGAATTCGACCGCTCGCTCGAACAGGCCGCGGCTCAGAACAAAAAAAAGGTGCCGAAACCGGGCGACCCCGAATACAAGGAATTGACAGAAGCGGCGCTCGGAAGCCTGCTCGACTCGACCTGGCTGCGGGGCGAGGCCGCCGAAGAGGGATTCTCGGTGACCAAGGCCGAAATCGAAAAAGAATTCAAGAAACTGAAAGACGAAAACTTCAAAACGGAAGCCGAATACCAGAAATTCCTCAACGAATCGGGCTTCACCCAAGCCGATGTCGACGAACGGGTCGAACTCCAGATTCTCAGCACCAAAATCCAGAAAGGGATCACCGAAGGCGCCTCTGAACCGAGCAAGAGCGAAATCGAAAACTATTACGACGCCGCCCTGGCGACCCAATTCACCAAACCCGAAACCCGCAACCTTCGCCTCGTCGTCAACAAAGACAAGTCCAAGGCCGAATCTGCTCTGGCGGACCTGAAATCGGACAACTCCCCGAAAAACTGGAAGAAAGTCGCTAGCAAGTACTCCGAAGACGAACTGAGCAAGTCCAAAGGCGGCTTCCAGCAGGGCATTGCCGAAGGGGTGCTCGAAGAACCGCTGAACGAAGCGGTGTTCAGCGCCGTCAAGGGGAACGTCGAAGGCCTGGTCAAGACCGAACGCGGCTACAACCTCTTCGAAGTCGAAAGCTCGACCCCGGAAACGACCCAGGAACTGAAGGCGGTCGAAGAACAGATCAAACAGCAGCTCGAACAGCAGAACGAACAGGAAGCGTTCACCTCGTTCGTCTCCAACTACACGAGCAAGTGGAAGAGCCGGACCTTCTGCGCCGACGGCTTCGTGATCGAACGCTGCGCCAACTTCGAGCCAGAAGCGCACCCGTCGACGGCGGAACCGGCCTGCTACGAAGCGAACCCGAAAACTCCGGCGAAAGCCTGCCCCGCCCCGGTCTTCCAGCTGATCCCGGCCCTGCCGGGCACGATAACGCCGGTCGAACCGCGCGGGACGCCGCTCGCCCAGCGCCCGATCCCTCCCGCGGGCGAAGAAGAAACGCCGGCGGTTCCGACGACGCTGCCGCCGACCAGCCCGTAGCGCCGCACGGCAAATAGACTGCTCCGTCCGTGAGCGCAATCTCCTCGATTCACGCGCGCCAGATCCTCGACTCGCGCGGCAACCCGACCGTCGAGGTGGAGGTCGTGCTGGACTCGGGGGCGCGTGGCCTGGCCGCTGTCCCCTCGGGGGCATCGACCGGCGAGTTCGAGGCGGTCGAGCTCCGCGACGGCGGCGAGGCCTGGGCCGGGAAGGGCGTCGCGCGGGCGGTCGCGAACGTCAACGGGGAGATCGCCAAGGCGCTCGACGGCGCCCATGCCGCCGAGCAGGGCGCCCTCGACGAGACGATGATCGAGCTCGACGGCACCCCGAACAAGGGCAGGCTCGGGGCGAACGCGATCCTGGGTGTCTCACTGGCGGCGGCGAAGGCGGCCGCCGCCGACTCCGGCCAGCCGCTCTACCGCTACGTCGCCGAGCTCTACGGCGGTGGCGAGCCGAAGCTGCTCCCGGTGCCGATGATGAACGTCCTCAACGGCGGCGCCCACGCCGACAACTCGGTCGACTTCCAGGAGTTCATGATCGTCCCGGCGGGCGCCTCGACCTTCTCCGAATGCCTGCGGGTCGGGACCGAGGTCTTCCACGCCCTGAAGAAGAGCCTCGCCGCGAGCGGGCTCTCGACCGCGGTCGGCGACGAGGGAGGCTTCGCGCCGGATCTCGAGTCCAACGAGGCCGCGCTGCAGGCGGTGCTCGCCGGGGTCGAGGCCGCAGGCTATGAGCCCGGCTCCGACGTCTACATCGCCCTCGACCCCGCCACCAGCGAGCTTTATGAGGGCGGGGTGTACGAGCTCGAGCACGAGGGCCGCGCGCTCGACTCCGAGGAGCTGGCGGCCTACTGGGAGGACGCCTGCTCGCGCTACCCGATCGTCTCGATCGAGGACGGGATGGACGAGGAGGACTGGGCGGGCTGGAAGCACCTCACCGAGAGGATCGGCGAGCGCGTGCAGCTGGTCGGCGACGACCTCTTCGTCACCAATCCGGTGCGCCTGCGCCGCGGGATCGAGGAGGGCGTCGGCAACTCGATCCTGGTCAAGCTCAACCAGATCGGGACCCTGACCGAGACCCTGGAGGCGATCCGCGTCGCCCGCGAGGCCGGATACGCGGCGGTCATCTCGCACCGGTCGGGTGAGACCGAGGACACGACGATCGCCGACCTCGCGGTCGGGACGGGCGCCGGCCAGATCAAGACCGGGGCGCCCTCGCGCTCGGACCGGGTCGCGAAGTACAACCGGCTGCTGCGGATCGAGGAGGAGCTCGGCCCGGCGGCCGAGTTCCCCGGCCTGCAGGCGTTCGCCCAAGCTTCGGGCTCTTGAAGGAATGCGGGGCCCGGCCGCGTAGCACCGGGTATGGCAGCGCGCGCCCACGCGGGGAGGACGACTGCCCGTCGGGCCCGCCGCAAACCAGCCGCCCGCCGCAAACCAGCCGCCCGCCGCGGCGCGAGCAGGATCAAGTGGGACCGGGTCGGACGAATCGCGCTCACCCTCGTCCTCGCCGCCGTCCTCTACTCCTACCTGAACCCGGCGATCGATCTGGTCAGGACCTACACGGCAACGACCGCGGCGAAAGCCGAATTCCACGAAATACTCACCGAAAACAAGCGCCTTCACCACCGGGTCCAGTCCGCGGACGATCCGGTCTCGATCGCCCGCCGGGCACGGGCCCAGGGCCTGCTCGCCGAAGGCGAGAAGCCAATGGTCGTCCGCGACCTGAAGCCCTGAGGCCCCTCACCGGAGGGGCGGCCCGTTGATCGGCGCCGGCACCTACATCCTCACCGCGGCGCTGCTGGCCGCCGTCGCCATCCCGGTCGGGTTCAGCGCGGTCCGCCTCCGCTGCCGTCTCCTGCCCGAATGGGAGGGCGCCCCCGCCCACCTGATCGACGCCCTGCTCGGCGTCGCCCTCCTGATCTGGCTCTCAGAGCTCCTCGGAGTCCTCCAGATCCTCTACGACTGGACCCTTGTCGTCTGTTCGCTCGGCCTCGCCACTGCGGTTGCGCTGTTTGTCGGTTCGCCGAGGATCAGCAGAGAGTCCCCTCCCGCGGGTGGCGCCGGTGGAGGGGGGGTGAGGACGCCCTCGCCCGCAATCCCCCCCTCCACCGGTGACAGGACCCGCGGGTCGGGGCTCCTGATGTCCCTCGTCACAGTCGGCGTGATCGCAGTCGTGTTCGCCCACTGGGGCCTGACAGCGAAGGATGCCCTCGACAGGGGCATCTTCAATTTCGACTCGCTCTGGTACCACATGCCGTACGCGGTCGAGTTCGCCAAGAGCCACTCGGTCACCGGGTTCCATCCGACGGAGACGGTCCTCACCAACTGGTTCTACCCGCAGAACGCCGAGCTCCTGCACGGGATCGGAATCCTGCTGACCGGGCGCGACACGCTCTCGCTCTTTCTCAATTTCGGCTGGCTCGCGATCGCGTTCCTCGCCGCCTGGTGCGTCGGCCGGCCCTACGGGCGCGGCCCGCTCTGCGTGGCCTCGACCGCCGTCGTCCTCGAGTGCCACACGCTGGTCGTCCGCGAGCCCGGCGCCGGCAAGAACGACGTCGCCGCCGCGGCGCTGATACTGGCCGCGATCGCGATCCTCCTCAACGCCACGTCGCGGTCGGGCGGGGGGAAGAAGCTGCCGGTCGGATGGCCGCTGGCGGCGGCCGGCCTGGTTGTCGGCCTCGCGGTCGGCACCAAGCTGACCGCGGTGGCGATCGCGGCGGCGCTTACCGTGGCGGTGATCGCGCTGGCGCCGGCGGGAAGGCGCCTGGCCGCGACCGGTTGGTGGTTCGGGGCGGCGCTGGCGGGCGGCGGCTACTGGTACCTGCGCAACCTGATCGCCGCCGGCAACCCGCTGCCGCAGGCCGAGCACCTGGGTCCGATCGGCCTGCCGCACCCCGAACGGCTCCAGACCGGGCGGCCTGACCACAGCATCCTCCACTACGCGACCGACACCGGCGTCTGGCACGAATACTTCGTCCCGGGCCTTCACAACGCGTTCGGCGCGCTATGGCCGCTGGTCGTCCTCGGCGCGATCGCCGGCCCCCTCATCGCCCTCGTCTGGGGCAGGGACCGCGTCCTGCGCTCGATCGGGGCGGTGGTCGTGGTCGGGATGCTCGCCTACCTCGTCACCCCGCTCGGCGCCGCCGGCGCCGAGGGAGCGCCGGTCGGCTTCGCGATCAACATCCGCTTCGTCCTGCCGGCGATGTTGGCGGGGGCGGCGCTGCTCCCGCTCGCGCCCGGCCTCGACCGCGAGCGCAGCCAGTGGATCGCCCTCGCCATCCTGCTCGGGGTGCTTCTGCTCACCGATCGCGCCGACGCCGTCCTCCGCGACCCGTCTCGCCTGTTCGGTCTGTTGGTCGCCGCCCTGGCGGTCCTCGTCCCCGCCGCGCTGATCCACTTCTTCGCGCGGCGCCAGGCTGGGCCCGCCGCACTCTCCGCCGCCTTCGCCGGGCTCGCCCTGGTCGCGATCGCAATCGGATACCCGGTCCAGCGCCACTACCTCGGCGACCGCTTCGGCCCCGGCTCCGAAATCCCTGGGATGGATCTGAACTCCGCCTACGTCTGGGCGCAGGGCAAGGCGGACGCCAGGATCGGCCTGGTGGGGACCACGGCCGGTTTCCTCGGCTATGGCTTCTACGGAACCGACCTCTCGAACGACGTCAGCTACATCGGTGCTCCCGGGCCGCACGGCGCCTTCAACGCGATCCCCACCTGCAGCGAGTTCCGCGCCGCGGTCAACGACGCCGACCTCGACTACCTCGTCACGGCGCCGTTCCTCAACTACATCCATCCGACCAACCCGGTGCTCTCGCCCGAGGCCGGATGGCTCCGCGGCGAGCCGGCGGTCGAGCCGGTCCTGCGCAACCAGGAAGTGACCGTCTGGCGTGTCGACGGGCGACTCGACCCGAGCGGCTGCGGGCCCGAGAACGAGCCGCTGCGGCGGATCCCGCAGCAGCCGACTTCCTGACCCGCCCGCCTGGGTAACCTGACCCGGGTGAGCTACTCGCTCGAAAACGGGCTATTCCAGTGGGAGGACGGCAGGCGGACGCTCGATGGCCTCAGCGACGACCCCGCCGAGCGCCGCCGCGCCGACCGCGTCATCGCCGCCGTCCACGAAGAGCTGCGGCGCCGGATCGGGCCGACCTTCAATGCCAACGAGCTCGCCGAGCTCTACGCGCAGGGCACCGATCCCTACGTCGGGATCGCCCAGGAATCGGCGCCGGGGCTGACCACCGACCCGCAGTCGCTGGTCGACGCCGCCTTCTGGCTCTACCTGAGGAAGGCCGGCGACTTCGCCGGCGGCCGCAACCTCGCGGTTTAAGGCGCCGCCTCCTCCGCTCTCGCGGGGGCGCGCTCATCACAACCGGTAATCTCGCGCCCCCGCTTCCGCGTCCGGGGGCGGCTTCTCTACTCGTCGTCGTCGGGGGACGGCTTTCTCGCTACTCGCCGTCGTCGGACTCGTCGGCGTCGCCGTCTTCGGCGTCGTCGCCGCCGGCGCGGCGGATCACGATCTGGTCGGGGTCGATCCGGACCGTCACCTCGCGCTTCCCCGCCCAGTTCTCGACGTAGACGGGATTGTCCTTGACCGAGGCGTCGAGCCAGAGCCCGTAGCCGTCGGTCTCGCCGTGGTCGAAGGTTCCCTCGAGCTCTTTGCGCCTGCCGCGTCCGCCGCGCCGTCCGCGGCGCCGCCGCCGGCGCGGGCGGGCCTCACTCTCGCCGCCCTCGGTCTCCTCGCCGACCTCGTCCTCTGGCTCCTCCTCCGCGTGGGGCTCCTCGGGCTCCTCGGCCTCCGCCTCGGCGGTCGCGGCCTCGACCTCCGCCTCGATCTCGTCGCGGAGATCGACCTCGCCGCCCCCGGCGTTCTCGTCGTCGGGGGTCAGGTCGTGCTGTTTGCGGAAATCACGCAGCTCGGTCGCCGTGACTTCGAGCTGGTGGGCGATCCAGGCGTCGGTCCTTCCCTGGCGCACCCAGGCGCGGATCTGGTTCAGCTGTGGCTTCAGTGAGCGTCGGGGCATGACAAGGTTTCGCGCGCCGCTCGCGGCGCGAGGTGACGGAGATGGACGCGTGCTCGCTCGGCGCTCATGGCGCGCGAGTCTATTCAACCGTGGGTCTGGGCCGCCGACAGCCGGTCAACGCCTAGGCCATCAGGAACGAGAGCGCCTCGAACATCGCGACGATGACGACGACGACGGTGACCGTGAGGCACACCGCGAGGACGCTGAAGCGCACCTTGCCGGACTGTTCGTCGCGGACGATGCGGCGCTCGCGCGAGCGATTCGCCGCGCGGCGGCGGAGTTGCTCGCGGCGGCGGCGCTCCAATGATGTCTCCTGTTCGAAGGCGACCTCGAACTGGGAGATGCTCTGACGCATTCGCATAGGTGGCCGGCCGGGCGTGGGAACCCAGCCTGAGGCTGACCGTACCAAAGCTGCATGCGTCGTTGCAGCAGGCCGAAGTTGCGATTCGCACGAACTCGTGCGGCGGGCACGTTAGGGCCGGCAGGCGCCCCAGAGCCCGCGTCCGGCCCGCGCGGCTCCGATCTCGAGGCGGCGAAGGACGGGCGCGTAACGGTCGTTCGGCGGGATCGTCAGCGTCCGGGCAAGGCCACGCCGCACGAGGGTCGCGTTGACGAAGCGATCGCCGAGATGGACGTAGGCGAGCAGGCGGCCGTAGACGTCGCGCCGCTCGACCCCGAACACGAGCCTCACCGTTCGGCCTTCGAGCAGATTGTGGGTGAAGTCTGAGGCCTGCGGCCCCCAGCACTGGACCGGAGTGTCGGGCTTGACCGTCTCCGGAGTGTCGATCCCGATCAGCCGGACGTCCTCGGCCTCGCTGCCGATCCGGGCTTCGAACGTGTCGCCGTCGACGACCCGGGTCACCGGCGCCGTCACCGCTGCCGGTTCATCGCTCGCGGCCCGCTCCCAGGGGCGCAGGATCAGCAGCGCCAGCACCGCAAGCAGGACCAGGCTGCCGATCGAGTCACGCCTCATCCGGGTCCAAGCACCTGGCCGCCCGGATTCTGCCCGGGCGCTACGGGATGCGGCGAACGCTCGAGAGCAGCGTCTCCTTGATCTGGGCGATGATCTCGAGCGCCTCGCTCCACTCGCGCTGCCAGACGTTGCGGCCGAAGATCACACCGCTGCCGCCGGCCTCCATGATCTCGCGCGTGTGGTTGAGGACGGTCTCGTCGTCCACCCTCGAGCCACCCGACAGGACGACCAGCGAGCGGCCCGCGGACTCGACGCACTCGCGGATCGCCTCGGCCTCGTCGACCTCCATCTCGTTGTAGGGCGCCTGCGCGTCCTTGTCCTTGGCCGCGTCGATCTTCGGCATGTTGAGCTTGACCACGTCGGCGCCCATCTCCATCGCCATCCGCGCCGCGTAGTCGATCGCGTAGAAGGAGGTGGCGCCGCCCTTGGCGTCGACGGCTTCGCCTCGCGGATAGGACCAGACGACCAGCGGCATCCCATAGCGGTCGCAGTCCTGGCGGACGCCCCGCAGCTGGGCGAGGTCCTCGTCCTGGCGCGGCGAGCCGACGTAGAGCGTGTAGCCGACGGCGTCGGCGCCGAGCCGGACCGCGTCCTCGACGCTCGCGTTGCAGCTCGAAAACGCCTTCGCCGAGGACGGGAGATCGGTCTTGCCGTTGACCTTGAGGATCAGCGGCACCTGGCCGGCGTAGTCGGGGTAGTACTTGGTCGCCATCCCGATCTGGCAGGCGAGCGCGGAGTAGCCGGCCTCGGCCGCGAGCCGGAACTGGTAGTCCGGGTCCTTCGAGGCGGGGTTGGGAAAGAAGTCGCGCGGGCCGTGCTCGATGCCCTGGTCGATCGGGAGCAGCATCAGGGTGCCGTTGCCCGGTCCGAACTCGAAGAGCAGCCTCCGCAGCCGTGTCCGTTTGCCGGGGGCCAGCTCCGCCAGCAGCGATTTCTGCTCGGTCAGGCTCTTCAACTCCACGCTGATTCCTCCTCGATTCTCCGAAGTCGTTTGCCTCCGCAGTATGGCACCGGACCCCGGGCGTAGGGCAGGCGGGCGGCGGGCGGTTATCCTCGTTGGGTGGCGAGCGAGCAGGCTGGCAAACATGAGTGAGACTGAGCTCAGCGTCATCTGCAAGAACTGCGGTTCGGAGGTCAGTCCCTACGTCACCGAGTGTCCCTACTGCGGGGCGCGGCTGCGGAAGCGGGCACCGAAGCTCGAGCGGCGCGGCGACGCGCTCGAGGCGCGCCCGCGGCGACGGGGGGCGAGGCTGCGAGGAAGGCTGCGTCGCCGTGCTGCCGGCGCCGTCGCCGAGCGCCCCTATGCGACCTGGGCCCTGATTGCGGCCTCGGCGCTCCTGCTGATCGTCCAGAAGGCGACCGGTGCGACCCTCTCGGAGGTCGGCGGGCTCGTGGTCCCGTTCAACAATCAGTGGTGGCGCCTTCTCACCGCGCCGTTTGCCTACGTCGACGTCGGCTACCTGTTCGTGATCGCGATCGCGCTGGCGATCTTCGCCGGCGGGCTCGAGCGGCGCCTCGGCACCATCGCGGTCGCCGTCCTGCTTCCCGCCTGCGGCGCGCTCGGGATGCTCGCCGCCACCGGCGTCGCCGAAGCAGAAAGCCGGGTCACGATGATCGCCGGCGGCAACGGGATGGCACTTGGCGCGATCGCCGCCTGGTTCGCGATCCGCCGCGCCGATTCGCGGCGCGCGATCGACCAGGACTACGACGTCATCGGGGTCGCGGTCGCCACCGCTGTGGTGCTGCTGCTGCCCCTCTTCGAGTCGAGCGCCGACGTCTTCGCCGGGCTCGCAGGAGGCGCGGTCGGCGGCCTGGCCGGCCTCGCGGCCTCTGCGCTGCGCCCATCCGAATAGATTGAGCCGATGGCCGATGACGACGCCCAGCGGCTGAGCGCCGCGATCGAGCGGCTGACCGACGCCGAGCGCTTCGCGGAGGCCGAGAAGGTCGTCTTGAGGGCTGCGCCCGACCTGCAGCGCGTCCTTGCCTCGGCGATGGCCGCGGGCGGCTGGTTCGGCGAGTCGCACGAGGCCGAGGCGCTGCGGGCGGCCACCGTCCCCGACCCCGATGAGCGGATCACCGCGATCAGATCGCTGCTCGCCGAGGAGGCGAGGATGGGGATGATGGTTGGGGTGGCCGTTGGCTGGGCACTGAAGGAGGAACTCATGGACGACGACCAGACGAAGGGAGAGGGATAGATGGAGATCCGCTACCACGGGCACTCGTGCTTCGAACTCACCGAGGGGAAGGCCAGGCTCCTGGTCGACCCGTTCCTCAAACCGAACAACCCCGCCGCGATCGTGACCGCGGAGGAGGTCGATCCCACCCATATTGCGATATCCCACGGGCACATCGACCACATGGCGGACGCCGTCGCCGTCGCGACGCGGACCGGCGCCGAGTGCGTGGCGATCGTCGAGATCGTCAACTGGCTCAAAGAGCAGGGCGTCGACGCGATCCACGACCCCAATCTCGGTGGCACCGTCAGGTTCGACTGGGGCTGGGTGAAGCTCGTGCCGGCCTGGCACACGAGCACGATCGCGGGCTCCGAGGAGGCTCCGTTCAGCCCGACGCCCGGCACGGTCACCGGGACTCCGGCGGGCCTCGTGATCTCGATCGGCGGCGTGACCGTCTACCACGCCGGCGACACCTGCCTCTTCAGCGATATGAAGCTGATCGCCGAGCGCAACCCGATCGACATCGCGATGCTGCCGATCGGCGGCCACTACACGATGGATCGCCATGACGCCGCCTACGCCGCCGGCCTGATCGGCGCCGGGACCGTGATCCCGATGCACTACGACACCTTCCCCCCGATCGAGACCGACGCCGAGGCGTTCAAGGCCGAGGTCGAGTCCTCGACCTCCTCGAAGGTCGAGGTGATGGGGCCGGAGGACACCTTCTCCCCCTGATCCCGACTTTGGCTGGCCAGCCAGTCCTGCGGTAGTCTCGACTGCAGCCAGCAGCGACCGAGGAGAGAACAGATGGAGGCCAAGGAGGCAGCGGGGACCCAGTCGAGGACCGAGCGGGAGGACTACCAGGCCACCGCCGACCCGGCGCTGATGAAGGAGGCGGACCGTACCTCGGAGGTGAAGCTGCTCACCTACCGCGAGCTCTACCTGCTGTGGGAGCGCCAGCAGTGGCTCACCCAGGACCTCGACTTCAGCCGCGACCGCGAGGACTGGCACGAGCGGATCCCCGAGGAAGAGCGTTTCCAGCGGATGTACGGGCTCTCCTCGTTCTTCATCGGCGAGCAGAAGGTCGCCGAGGAGCTGGGCCCGATCATGAGGGCGGCGCCGACCGAGGACCAGAAACTCTTCCTCTGCACCCAGATCGCCGACGAGGCCCGCCACGTCCGCTTCTTCGAGCGCTTCTACCGCGAGGTCGGCGTCCTCGAGTCGGATCAGCTGTCGCAGATGCTCGAGCAGACCTCGGAGCACCTCAACGACAATTTTGGCCGGCTGTTCGACGAGATGCTGAAGCAGCGCACCGACCGCCTCTCGGTCGAGCCCGAGGACACCGAGGCTCTGGTCGAGGCGGTCACCCTCTACCACATGGTGATCGAGGGAATGCTGGCGCTCACCGGCCAGCACTTCATCATGGACTTCAACGAACGCGAAGGAACGCTCCCCGCCTTCGTTGAGGGGTTTCAGAACGTCGCCCGCGACGAGCACCGCCACGTTGCCTTCGGGTCGGTCTTCCTCCGCGAGAAGGCGCGCGAGGACGATCGCTACAAGGAGGCGATCCAGCGGGCGTTGCAGGAGTCGCTACCGGTCGCCGACGGCGTGCTCTCGCCGCCCTGGGCCGAAGACGTCGAGGACTGGGAGCTGTTCGGCTACTCGCTCGATGAAACCCGGCAGTTCGCGGGAACCTGCCTTGCGCGCAGGCTCAAGGTCATCGGCCTGAGCTAGTCGCGTCCGGCTATTCGGAGGGGGCGGCGCCGGAGCCTTCGGCGTCGGTGCCCGAGGGGGCTTCGGTCGCCGGGTCGGCCGGTGGTGGCGGCGCTTCGGCCGGCGGCGGGGGAGCGGCTTCCGCGGGCGGGGGTGTGGGAGCGCTGCCGACGGTGACGACGACCGTTTCGCCGCTTTCCGGAGCGCCGGCGGAGCCGGCCGGCTGTTTCGCTTCGGTCACCGCGGGGGCACCGTCACCGTCGCCACCCGTCTGGGGGTCACCGGATGCGTGCGACCCGGTTGCCGGGTCGGCCGTGGTGTCCATTTCGGGCGGTGGGGTCGAGGCCGGATCGTGGGCGACCGTCGGTTCGGGGGCCGGGACGGGGGCGATCGCGGTGCTCGTCGGTTCGGGGGCCGGCTTCGCCGGTTTGCTCGCGGCGACCGCCGGGACCGGTGCCACGTGCGGGCTCCTCGAGGCCGTCGCCGCCGGGCGTGGATTGGGCGCGGGCGAGGTCACCTGCTGCTCGACCTGGACCGCTCCCGCGGTGAGGACGGCGGCGGTCACGACTCCGGCCACTGCCTTGGTTCCGATCGCTCCGCCGACGGCGCCGATGCCACCGGCCGCACCGCTGCTGCCGAGCGCTGCGCCGACCGTGCCGACGGCGCCGGTCGCGCTCGCGCCGGCACCAGCGCCGGCGGTCGCACCAGCGCCTGCGCCTGCGCCCGCGCCGCTGCCGCCGAAGCCGAGCTTGGAGAGGATGAAGCCCTTCAGCGCGAGCAGCGGCCCGGCCGGGAACAGGGCCGCGAGCGCCTTGTCGTTCGAGCGGACCTGGGAGCGGAAGTCGGAGCACTCCTCGCAGTCGCGCACATGGCGGCGGACCGGGCCGGAGACCTTGCGCAGGCCCTCGGTGGCCTCGGCCAGCTCGATCCGGACCTCGCCGCAGGTCAGCTGGCGGGCCTGGCTCGCCTCGGCGAGGGAGATCCGGGCCCGGACCAGGAGCGACTTGACCGACGGGACGCTGGTCTCCATCGCCTGGGCGATTTCCTCGTAGGACATCGCGTCCATCTCACGCAGCATCAGGGCCGAGCGCTGGGTCTCGGGAAGCTTTCCGACGTCGGTGAGCAGCTGCCGGAACTCCTCGCGGTTGTGGACCTTCTCAGCGGTCGAGGCGGCCTCGACCATCGGGACCATGTCCATCGACTCCTGGGCGTCGGCGGTCGGCTTGCGAAGGTGGTTGAGGCAGCGGTTGCGGGCGATCCGGTAGAGCCACGGCCGAAGGTTGATCTCGCGATCGTCGGCGAGCATCGCCCGATAGGAGTTGACGAAGACCTCCTGGAGGACGTCTTCGGCGTCCTCGGTCGAGCCGAGCATCTGCCGGCAGAAGCCGAGCAGGCGGCCCTGGTAGCGGTCGACGATGGTCTCGAAGGCGCCGGCGTTGCCGTTCCGCGCCATCGAGATCAGGCGGGGATCCCCCTGCAGTTTCAGCAGTGGGGAGCGGCGGGCAAGAAGTCCGCGCTGACTGGCGTGTGTAAGAGCTGATGCCTCCAAGCGTGCAAATCTCCCAGGGAAGGCGTTTGATCTCTGCCCGTAGAGACACCGTACCAGCGCGCTAGTTGCGGTCCCAGGGCATTTTTAGGGTCGCTTTAGGCCGCTCGAGTGCCCGGGGCGGGACTCGAACCCGCAAGCCCCCTAGGGGGCAGCGCCTTTTAAGGGCGCCGCATTTGCCAGTTTCGCCACCCGGGCTCCCTGATTATCCATAGGCTTCGGCCCGTGGAGCACGGAGGACGAGTGGTCGCAAGGGCCTTGGCGTCGCGCGGCGTGAGCCACCTCTTCACGCTCTCCGGCGGGCACCTCTTCTCGATCTACGACGGCTGCCGGGCCGAGGGCATCGAGATCATCGACGTCCGTCACGAGCAGTCGGCCGTGTTCGCCGCCGAGGGCTTCGCGAAGGCCACACGCGGGGTCGGGGTCGCCGCCCTGACCGCCGGGCCCGGTGTGACCAATGGGGTCAGCGCGATCGCCGGCGCCCAGGCGAACGGCTCACCGGTCTGCGTGCTCGGCGGCAGGGCCCCGGAGCTGCGCTGGGGCGCCGGCTCGTTGCAGGAGATCGACCACCTGCCCTTCGTCTCGCCGCTCGTCAAAGAGGCGCGGACGGTCAAGGACCCGGCGCTGATCGGGCCGGTGACCGCGGCGTCGCTCGACCTCGCCATCGTCGCGCCGAGCGGGCCGACCTTCGTCGACTACCCCCTTGACGTCGTCTTCAGCGAGGCCGAGCCCGAGGTCCCGGATCCCCCGGTTGCCTCGGCCGTCGCGGCGGAGGGCGTCGAGGAGGCGGCCGCCCTCCTCGCCGGCGCCGAGCGGCCGGCGATCATGGCCGGGACCGGCCTCTACTGGGGGCGCGGGGAGGAGCAACTGCGCACCCTCGCCGAGCGGCTCGGCGCCCCCGTCTTCCTCAACGGCCTCGGCCGCGGTTGCCTGCCCGCCGATCACGACCTCGCCTTCAGCCGCGCCCGCGGTGCCGGCCTCGGCGGCGCCGACGTCGCGCTCCTGATCGGGGCCCCGATCGACTTCCGCCTCGGCTTCGGCGGCAGCTTCGGAGAGGAGACGAAGCTGGTCAGGCTCGACGCCGCACCAAACCAGCTGACCGCGAACCGGAGACCCGAGGTCGACCTCGTCGGTGACGTCCGCGTGACCCTCGCCGCGCTCCTCGACGCGGTCGGCGACGGCGCGCCGCGGACCACGTCCTGGCTCGAGGGGCTGCGCGAGGTCGAGGGCGAGAAGCGGGCAGCCGAGCGGGAGGAGCTGGAGGATGGCCGCTCCCCGCTCCATCCGGTCCGCGTCTACAGGGAGCTGGGTGAGGTCCTCGACCGCGACGCGATCGTGATCGGCGACGGCGGCGACTTCGTCTCCTACGCGGGCCGTTTCGTCGAGACCTTCGAGCCGGGTTGCTGGATGGACCCCGGGCCGTTCGGCTGCCTCGGCGCCGGGCCCGGGCAGGCGATCGGCGCCAAGCTGGCTCATCCGGAGCGTCAGGTCTGCCTGTTGCTCGGCGACGGCGCATTCGGGTTCGCCGGCATCGAGTTCGACACAATGGCGCGTCATCGTCTCGGTGTCGTGGGTGTGATGGGCAACAACGGGATCTGGGCGCTCGAGCACCACCCGATGAAATACCTCTACGGGTACTCGGTCGCGGCTGAGCTGAGGCCGGAGACGCCCTACGAGGAGATGGTCGAGGCGCTCGGCTGTGACGGTGTCGTCGTCCGCGATCCCGAGCAGCTGCGGCCGGCGCTCGAGCGGGCCTTCGAGTCCGGCAGACCGACCCTGGTCAACGTCATCACCGACCCAGAGGTCGTCTACCCCCGCAAGTCGAATTTGGCTTGACGAGCGGGATCGCCCGCTTCCGCCCCTTTACGAGAATCGACCGCCATTGCTGGCGGCCGATTCAGATTGGCCCCTCAGGACGGGCAGGGGTACGTCTTCAGGGACCATTATGTGCTCTCCAGACCCAGACGGCGGGAGGCGCCATGATGCGGCAATCGTCCGGATCCTTCGAACGGGACTGGAAACGGGCATGCGCCCATCGCCTGTCCCACTGTCGGGATTATCTGCCTACCTATCCGATCTGTCCAGTCATGCATTATCTGTCTACTTATTTATGAGTAGAGTTGAAATACCAAGTTTTATGGGTTCAACCAAAGCGTTTACCCATATGTAGGGGTGCTCTGTAGCAGCCTGTACAGCGGGTCCCAAGCCGCTCAGGCGGACGCGGCGGCGATTGCGGCCCCGTAGAGGATGTCGTGCTCGGAAACCTCGATCGCGTCGAGCCCGAACGCGCGCATCGCCTCGATCAGGATCACGATGCCGGCGATGATCGTCGGCGCCCGGTCGGGGTGAAGGCCGACGACCCCGGCCCGCTCGGCGAGCGGGGCCGCCGCCAGCTTCGAGAGCTGGCGCTGTATCGCCGGCAGCGAGAGGACGTGCCCGTGCACCCGCTCGGGGTCGTAGGGGTCGAGCGCGAGCTCGACGGCGGCCAGCGAGGTCGGCGTGCCGGCGACGGCGATCCCCTTCGACGCCCGCGGCACCGGCCGGTCGGCGATCGCGGCGTCGATCAGCGAGCGGACGTCCGCGGCGAGCCCCTCGAGCTCGACGGTGGTCGGAGGGTCGGCGGCGATGTGGCGCTCGGTGTGGCGGACGACTCCGGCCTGGAGCGAGGCGTGGAAGTCGATTCGCTGGCCGTGGCCGACGATTAGCTCGGTCGAGCCGCCGCCGATGTCGATCACCAGTGCCGAGTCGACCGTGGCCCGTTCTGCCGTTGCCCCGAGATAGGTGAGGCGCGCCTCCTCCTCACCGTCGAGGACCCGCGCCGAGAGCGCGAACCGCTCGCGCAGCTCGGCGACGAAGGCGTCGCCGTTCCCGGCATCGCGGACGGCGCTGGTCGCGATCGCATCGGTCTTCTCGACTTCGGCCTCGCGACAGGTCGCGACGTACCCGGCGATCACCTCGCAGGTCACCTCGATCGCCTCCGAGGACAGCTGGCCCGAGAGGTCGACGCCCCGCCCGAGCCTGGTCACCCGGCTCTTTCGCTCAACCCGATCGACGCGGCCCTCGGCGACGTCGGCGATGAAGAGGCGGGTCGAGTTGGTGCCGATGTCGATCACGGCGACCCTGTCGGGGCTCCCGGGCATGGTTGCGGCACTCTAGAGATGTGGCGCGGTCTAATCCGGCAGCCCGAACTCGGCCCGGCGCTCTGGGGGAACGAGGTCGAGCGCGTCGGGATGGCCCTCGATGTACTCGCGGACGAAGGGGCAGTGGGGGATGACGGCAAGCCCCTCCTCTCGGGCCTGGCCGAGAACGGCCGCGATCAGCGCCCCGCCGTACCCCTTTCCCTCGTGTTGGGGCAGGATCTCGGTGTGGATCAGGTCGATCCGGTCCCCGAACCGGCGGTACCTCAGATAGCCGACCCGCCGCCCGTCCACGGTCGCTTCAAAACGGCTTCTGTCCGGGTTGTCCCGGACCTCCAGCTGCGGTCGACGCCTCATCAGAGCTCCGCTAAGATTGGCAGTCCGCCGCGGGGTGGAGCAGTCAGGTAGCTCGTCGGGCTCATAACCCGAAGGTCGCGGGTTCGAATCCCGCCCCCGCTATTCACGAAGCCCCTGCTAACGCGGGGGTTTTGTGCTGTCAGGGGCCAAACCCGTCCGCTCGGCGGGCATCAAGCGGGCATCAATTCTGTCCCGCACCGGCGGGACCATGGAGGCATGAGGCCAGGACATTTTCTCGCGAGTCGGGGATACGCGGTGACAGCACCACCGGGAAGTCGCGTCTAACCCCGCACCCCCCCAGGGGGGACACATGCATAACGCGTCCAGCGGTGGATCAGGACACCCCGTCTCACCTCGGCGCGGAGAACTTTCATTCAAATACCCGGAGGTGAGGCATGAGCCGGCCTAAGCGTGAACCGACGCCCGAGGAGCTGGCGATCATCGCCGAGATGCGATCCCGGCCCCTACAGCCCGCCGCTGGAAGCGGTCCGGGCGAGGCTCGCCGAGGAGATCGGCAACCCGCCGTCGATCGGCCTGCTTCATAGATGGGTCACCGAGCGCAAAGGCGAGGAGAGCCGCGAACTGGCCGAGCGTCTGACGTCCAGGCTCCGGGCCGAGAGCGCGAGGAGAGCGGCGCGGTGAAAGGCAAGTTTCAACCGCTCGTCCGCTGTCCGGGCCGCGACGGCGGAGACTGCCGGTCCGAGGTCCCTGGTCGAGCCGGGGAAGCTCTGCGCCGACTGCCGTGATGACCGGCGGCGGTGGAAAAAAAGGCCGCGGGCAACCTGCCGCCGTCGGCGCCCGCGAAGGAGGCCGCATGATCCGCCACCGCCAACCGACCACCGTCGACGGCTACCGCCGGCTGCAGACGCGCGTCCGAAAGCTCTTGGCCGAACTCGACGCCGAGAACACCGGCCGCGACGGGATTCCGCGGCCGTTGCCACCCGGCGATTCGATCCTCTTCGATAGATGCGTTCAGGCGTTGGACATCTCTGCGCAGGCAATCCGCGAACTGAAGGAAACTGGAAAGGATGTGGACACCGATGGCTGACGAGTACGAGATCGACCGCGGCGACGAGGGCGAGGGCGAGGTGATGCCGATCGACCCGCAGATGGTCGACTCCCTGGCCGCTGTGGCGATCGAGAAGAACCCCGAAGCGGCCGAGATCAAGACGCTGCTGAAGCGTGACGACATGTTCCGGACGCTGGTGATCAACTCCGAGCGCGAGGGCGGGCCGTGGATGGACTTCTACGTCTGCACCACCGAGGAGGAGGTCGCCCGGATGAAGGCGGTCAATCCCGACGTCCCGACGCGGATCTACGTCGGAAGCTGGCCGATGACCGCCACCTTGCCGAATCAGAACTGACCGCCCCCAGACTGTCAACGACGTTGGTCCGGGGGTCGGTATTGTCAACCGCGTTTCCCAGGCTTGGAAACGTCTTCGATTGGGATTCGGTCCAAAACCCCCCCTGCCGCCAGCGCCTAGTGCGCAGCCAATAGGGGTCTCCTCGGTACCGTCGGAGCCATGGCCCGAATGCTCCTTGCGATCCGCTCCGGCTTTCACGACGACCCATACCGCGGCCTCTGCGAGGTCGAGGCCGGTGTGAGCCGGATCGCGCCGTCGGTGTTTGAAGCGAACGGCCCGAGCTCGCGCGAGTTCTATGAGGAGGACTTCTCAGTCGAGTCGCCGGGCGGCTGCCGGCCGCGCCGAGGTCCGCACCACCGGCCCCGACGGCACCGTCATCGCCGACCACCGCTTCGGCAGTGCACAGCGATGGCGCCCGCCTCGCTAGCCTTCGGATCGCATAGGCAAACGCGAGCACCGCGCCGCCTGTGCGACTGCCAGCCGCACTCCACACGCGGACCCCGCGAGGACTCGTCAGGGCCAACCGCGCCCGGTGCTGGGACTCACCACCGGAGACGGAGCCGCAGACACAAACCGCAGCGTCAACCTCATGAGGTGAGTCCATTGGCACGTCCGCACGCCCAGCGAGATCGAAGCGCGAAAGCAGCGCATGCAGGCCGAGCTCGACGAGCTTGAAGCCCCGTTACGAGGAGACCCGCGACGAGAAGATCCTCGAGCGGATGAACAACCTCAAGACGGGGATCGTCCGCGGCAAAGCAGGAGTGGGAAGAGGAGATCCACGCGGGCCTGAAGGACGGCCGCTACCAGGAGGGAAGGCCCCGCGGTCGAGGCCGAGCAGCGCCGCGAACTGAAACGTCGGCGCCGCGCCGACACCGCCCCCGGTGGCAGTCCCGCGACGCCGCGCTGCGGACGGTCGAGGAGCGCGAGGCCGAGTTCAGCCCACCGGCGCTCGACCGGCTCGACGACGTGATCCGCCGCGATGCCTTCGGCGTCGACTGCCGCTACATCGAGTCCCACGGCTCCGACGCCTATCGCAGAGCGTTCGGCAAGAAGGTGCTCGGCGCCGCCGGCGGCGAAGCCGCGCTGGAGGCCGACGAGGTCGCGGCGATGCAGATGGCCGGACGCTCGATGGCCGAGCGGGCGATGGCGCTGAAAGAAGGCGAACTAGGATCCTTCTGGAGTACCTCTCGTCCTCGACCCGACGATCCTCTTGACCAATGACGGCGCGGTCAACCCGATCAGGGAGCTGGCGACGGTGACGACGATCTCCTCGCACGTTTGGCAAGGGGTATCGAGCAAAGGCGTGGCCTTCGAATTCAAAGCGGAGGCGACCGAAGCCGAAGACGGGGCGCCCGAACTCGGCCAGCCGGAAATCACGACCGAGAAGGCCCAATGCTGGATCCCCTACTCGATCGAGGTCGGCGAAGACTACTTCGGAGCTCGAAGCGGAGCTGTCGCGGCTGCTCGGCGATGCCAAATCGGTGAAAGAGGGCGAAGTCTTCGCGACCGGCAAAGGCGCCGAAAACATCCCCCAGGGCCTGATAACCGGGGCGACCAAAATCGTCGAAGGGACGACCAAAGAACTGATCAAAATCGCCGACGTCTACAGCCTGCAGGAAGCATTGGCGGCGCGCTGGATGCCGCGGGCGACCTGGTTGGGGACGAACAAAATGGCGAACGCGATCCACAAAATGGTCGCCCAGGCCGACGCCACCAACGCGCCGATCATGGGCGAAGCCCGCGACTCGATCCTCGGCAAGCCCTATCGCGAAGTCTCGACGATGAGCACCAAAATCACGACCAAAACCGAGCGCGTCCTCGCCTTCGGCGACATCGCCTCCGCGTATCGGATCGTCGACCGGATCGGGATGGCGATCGAGGTCGTGCCGACCGTCTTCGGAAAAACCAATCTGAGGCCGACCGGCCAGCGTGGCCTGTTCGCCTACTTCCGGGTCGGCGCGAAAGTGCAGATCCCGAAGCCGTCCAGGTCCTGGCGGTCAAAAACGAATAGCTGATCTTCGGCGGCATACCCCTGCCGCCGGAGGGGCGTGGCTTGCCCCGCGCCTCCTGCCCCCGTTCCCCGGCACCGTTTGGCGACTGCCGGGGGCGGGGCCGTGGATGCGGTCGCGTCCATGGCGGCACCTACGCGGTTTTCCCGCCGCGGTTTGTGGGGGAAACAACCGATGCGCTGACCACCACCCAAGGGCGAAGCTACTCCCAGTGCAACCCGGCGGAAAAAATCCTGGCTACCTCAAAGAACCGCAGCGGGCCGTCCCCTTCTACCTTCCGCGGCTCCGCAAGCCCCGTCGCCCTGCGTCGCGGTAGCGACTGTGACGGAAACGGTGTTTCTGATGGGGATCAGAGGCGCCTCCGGCGACTCAGTCTCAGCGGCGCTGCTCGCGTCCGCGATGCTCTTCCTGCTGGCGGCCGCGCCGGGCGCCGAGGCCGCCTACCCGGGGCGACCCGGGGTGATCGTCTTCAGCCTTACCTTCCACCAAGGCCGGAATGCGGGGAAGGCGGGGCCGGGGGCACCGAAACAACGGGCAGGCTCTACGCTCTCGCCCGGGCAAGGGCAGCGCCCGCCAGATGACCGACAATCCCCGGGACGTCGAACCGAGCTTCGCCCCGTCGGGGAAGAAGCTCGTCTTCGTGCGGCGGGACGGGCGAGCCCCCGGGCACCGTACGAGACGACGAGCATCTCAACGCTGGACCTGCGCACCGGTGCCGTCAGGCAACTCACCTCCGGCTACGACGATCTCTATCCCTCGTTCGGGCCGGGCGGGATGATCGTCTTCTCGCGCTACGAACCCATCAGCGGCACCATCAGCGGCACCACCCACCTCGTGCTTCGCACCGCCGACGGCCAGCTGCACCCTCTCACCAACGGCGCTGGCAACGACCGCTTCCCCGTCTTCACCCCGAACGGGCGGCGGATCATCTTCGCGCGCGAGCGCGAAGGGCTTAAAACCACCCTCTTATCGATCCGCCCGAACGGCCGCGGCTTGCATAGGCTCGGCTATCAGAACGGGGCGAGCAACCTCGACATCTCGCCGGACGGGCGCCTGCTCGCCTTCGAATCGGTCCGCGAACTGCCTAACGGGGAACGCTCGTACGGCAGTTGGACCTGGCCGGTGTCCGGTGGGCCGCTGCGGCTCCTCGCTAACAGCGGCAATGGCCCCGCTTTCTCCCCGACGGCCGCCAGATCGTCTACTCCAACAACGCGGGCCTTTGGCTGCGCCCCGCCCACCGGCACCGTCCGCCCCGGCAGATCTTCACGGCTGAATTCGAACCCGAGTGCGCCTCCGGCGCTGCTGCCCTCGACCCGACCTGGCAGCCGCTGCGCTGAGGCGGCGGCGGGACCTACTAGCCCGG
>CAWADG010000011.1:0-298248 GCA_963780815.1 uncultured Solirubrobacterales bacterium
CGGCTGGGGGCCGAGCGGTCGCCGGTTCAAATCCGGCCTCCCCGATAACCGGAAGCCCGCTTCGGAAGCGCGACCCGGCCCCTCCTAGCGCACGACAGCTACCGAGAGCGTGTGCTGCGCGGCGCGAGAGCAGGTGCCGAATGGCAGCGGCACCAGCTTCGATTTGCTCTGTCCAGGGGGCGTGACCCGCAGGCCGGCAGCGGTCACCGGGTGGCAGGCCGAGGGCGAGAAGTTGCCGGCGTCGACGATCCGCAGCGAGGCGCTCGCCGTCGCGCCGTTCGCCAGTTTCACCGTTTTCGGTTTCTGGCCGGCTTCGTGCTGCGCCGGGGCGCCGATCCGTTTGCCGGCGAGGTTGACCGCGGCGACCCGCGGGAAGCCCCTCAGGGTGCAGGCGTGGCCGGAGAGGTTGGTGAACTTGACCTTGTAGAAGACGCTCCCTGCGGTGCCGCCGCCGGCCCCGTTGTTGGACCAGATCACCAATCCGGACGTCTTGCAGTGCGGTGGGCCAGCCGCGACGGCGCTCGCCGCGGGAGAGGCCAGGGGGAGGGCCGCGATCGCCAACAGGGCGACGAGGGCGAGGCGGGCGAGGGGCGCTGGGGAGAATCCGGCTTGACTCATCGTGGACCGGCCTTTCGGTGGGGGATCGTTTGCCGCGCTGAGGCGGCGAGTGGCCTGCGTTGAGCCTACCCCGCTCCTCCGGCTAAACGATTGGTCGAGTTCCCACAGCGCAAGAAGCACGAATAGCAGAGGATAAGCATGCGTGGGAGGTCGGCCGGCCCGGGCGACCCACTACGCGGCGATGCTCTTCGTCGGTACCCGGATGTGATTCGCGCAACGGGCCCCCTCGGCGGTGTCTTCGAGGCGCTGGCGTTGGCGGTAAGAACGCTTCGGTTCCAGCTCTAGAGGTCCTCTCGAAGAGGGCGCTGCCAGCCTTTCGGTCGAGCTCGATAAGGCTGTGCCCACTCCCGTGCCGGGCCGCGGCCACGCCTCGATCTTTGTGCGCCTGAAGGCTGGCGGCGTTAGAACCATCGATGACCAGGCACGCTGGCTCAGCTCAGGTGAGCGTCTCGTCACCACCGGGCCTGGTACCACTTTTGGTACCGGATGCATCGTCCTATATGTCCGATGAGTCCAGATCGAGGGACAGAAGGGACGCGGGGGACGCATAGGGACGCGTCCGACAGACCTGTCTGCCCGCTGGGGGCCGAGCGGTCGCCGGTTCAAATCCGGCCTCCCCGATCGCCGGAAGCCCGCTTCGGAAGCGGGTTCCCACTTTGGAGAGGAGTCGGGTTGAACGTTCCGTTAGGTGCCTGCGGCGTCGAGGGACGCCCGCGCTCCGAGGGCGAGGGCCAGGTGGAGCGGCAGCGCAGCGGCCCGGGTTTGCCACACCAGCCCTGACCGCTCTACGATGTTGGAGTGATCGTCCGCGTAAGCCGTCGCTCGCGATTGCGCGGGCTCACCCCGGTCCTGGCGATAGCGGCGTGTGCCCTGCTGTCACTCGGCGCTCCGGCAGCGGCCTCGGCGACCATTTACACAGTCGATAGCACCGCGGACGAAGCTGACGCGAATCCCGGGGCGGAAGGCTGCAAGACCGCGGGCGCACATTGCACCCTGCGCGCCGCGATCGAAGAATCGAACCTCTCGGCAGGGCCTGACGAAATCGAATTCGCCGCAGCCTTCAACGGCCAGCTCGCCGACACGATCAACCTAGGCAGCAGTCTTCCCTCGATCATCGAGTCCGTTCACATCGACGGCGACAAAGGGGGCCAGTGCACCACTGAAGCGGCGAGCGTCAAGGGCCCGTGCGTGGGGGTGAAGGCCGCGGGCGGGACGTTCCCGTTCACGGTCCAGGGCGACGGCGTCACGATCGAGGGGCTGGCGATTACCGAAGGGCTCGCCGGAATCCGCGTGATCAACGCCACTGAAAACTTCACCGCGCGCGACGACTGGCTTGGGGTGACGCTCAAAGGTGAAAACGGCGGCAGCGGCGAAGGGATCTTCGTCGACCCGAACTCGAACGGTGCGACGATCGGCGGGGTCAACGCCACCGATCGCAACGTGATCGCCAACAGCAGCGGCGATGGGCTCGACCTCAAGGGCGCCAGCGTCGCCAAGGTCCAGGGCAACTACTTCGGGGTCAAACCCGACGGTGTCACGCCAGCCGCGAACGGCAAGGACATCGAGATCACCGACTCGACCGCCGGCGGTGGCATCAAAGCGGCCGGAGACGAAATCGGCGCCGAAGTCGGCGCCGAAGGGGCCGCGACGCCGGCATGCGACCACGGCTGCAACGTGCTCGTAAGCTCAGCCATATCCGAAGCCGCGATCGACCTGAGGGGGAATGGCGGAGAAGAGGTCCCCGCCTCGGGGCCGACGACGATCCACGGCAACTACGTCGGAATCGACGCCACGGGGGCGGCGGCGGCTCAGGGTGCCGACAAAGGAATCCTCGTCGGCGGTTCCGACAAAGCCCTGATCGGCGGCAGCGGCGTCGGTGACGCCAACCACATCATCCTGGGCACATACGCCATCCTCGCCGGCACCGGGGCCGACGACCTGGTCGTCGACGGCAACCTCATCGGCCTCAATCCTGCCGGCACCGCAACCCTCTCGCCCCCAAGCGCCGACGGGATCTTCGACAGCTCGGAAGGGATCACCAGCTTTGACCATTTCGCACAAATCACCGACAACCGGATCGCGATGATAGGCGGCATCGCGATCGAGCAGCACAGCTCCGGCGCATTGATCGCCGGCAACGTCCTCGGCCGGGGGTTAAACGGGGAGATCCTCTCCGCTGGCACCACTGGCATCAAGGTCTGGGGCTCGATCGGCGGCAGCACGATCAAATCGAACCTGATCGAAGAGGCGGCCGGCAACGGGATCCTGATCGAAAACAGCCACAACGCGGTGGTCGGCAACGTAGTCGAAGGCGCCGGCCTTGCCGGCATCCGGATCCAGAACTTCCTCACCCTGCCTTCGGTCGACAACCTGATCGGCAACGACTCCGAAGACGAAGAAAACGAGATCTCGGGGAGCGGCGGGGCCGCGATCGAGGTCGCCGACGAAGAAGACGACGCAATCATCATCAGGCGCAACTTCGGTAACGGCAATGCCGGCCTCTTCATCGACCTCGGCGCCGACGGCCCGGGCAACCAAGCGACGGGGCCCAACGAAGGCATCCAGGCCCCGGTCATCGCGAAAGCGACGACAGCGGGGGTAAGCGGCAACGGCGCTCTGGGCGGCGCCGACATCCGCGTCTTCGAAAAGGCAACCGCCGCCAACGGCGAGATCAAAGGCTTCCTCGGCAAAGTCAAAGCTGACGGCGGCGGCAGTTGGGAACTCGCGTACGGCGCGAAAATCCCGGTCGGTACCAACGTTGGCGTCACCCAGACCGGCGTCGAAGGCACCTCGGAGCTCGCCGTTGCCACCACCGAAGCGGAAAAAGCGGGCGATGGTGAAGAACAAGGCGGTGGAAATGGTGGCGGGGGCAGCAACGGTGGCGGTGGAAAAGGCGGCACGTCCACGGACACGACTCCCCCGCAGACGACGATCCGCAAGGGGACAAAGGGCAAGACCCACAGCACGACCGCGAAATTCAAGTTCGACTCCAGTGAGGTGGGCTCGACCTTCCAGTGCAAGCTCGACCGCAAGCCGTTCAAGCCATGCCGCTCGCCGAAGAAGTACGGCGCCCTGAAGCCCGGCAAACACGTCTTCAAGGTGCGGGCGGTGGATGCCGCCGGCAACGTCGACCAGAGCCCGGCAAAGAGGGCGTTCAGCGTTCTCGGCTGAGTCGGCGGGCTCCTCGCCCTTTGGGGGAGAATTGCGCCCATGCTGACCGTCGTCGGCGCCGATGATGAGCGCCTTCATGACGAAGCACATTTTTTGACGCGAGTTCGATTCGGTCGCCGCTCTGCTTCCACGACCCTGGCGTGGTACCGCTTTTGGTACCGGATGCATCGTCCGATATGTCCGATGAGTCCCGATCGGGGGACAGGAGGGACGCACGGGACGCATAGGGACGCATCTGACAGACCTGTCCTCCGGCTGGGGGCCGAGCGGTCGCCGGTTCAAATCCGGCCTCCCCGACTGATTCGAGAAGTCTGGAGTGCCCTGGCGGCGGGGCGGCGGTCCTCGGTACCATGCCGGGCAATGGGGACCCGGGTCATGCTCTGGTGGGCGAGCGCCCTGGTGATCGCACTGGCTGTGGCACCGAGGGCTGGTGCGGACACGTTCTGCGTGAACCGTTCCGGTTGTTCCGATCCGGGTCACAACTTCACGACGGTCCAGCAGGCGATCAGCGCCGCGGAAGCGAACAATCCCGCTTCGCCACCGGCCTCCCCCGATCTCATCCTCGTCGGCGACGGCGTATTTCACGAAGCGGTCACCGAAGGCGGCGACAACCCCGTGGACATCGTCGGTTCCGGCCCACGAACGGAAACCAGCGGCACTCTCATAGAGCGGGACCCCGGCAACAGCGTGCGCACCGTCTTGTTGGGCGTCGCCCTGGGCGGCCGGGCGAGCACGATCAAGGACGTCACGATTCAGGTGGCTTCCGGCGCCGACAACACCGGCTTGGCGATCGCTGGGGAAGTGAAGAACGTGGATATCACCGCGGCGACGAGCCCGTCGCCACCCACCAACAGCGTGGGGATCTATATGAACGGCAACGGTCAGACCCCCATCCGCAACGCCAATGTCGACCTCCCCGGGACCGGGTTCGGCGTTCTAATGCGCCTCGCGAAACTCGAAAACTCCTCGGTGAAGGCGAGCACCGGCCTCGTGGGCGACGGGACGGTCTACGGGTCGACCATCGACGCCAACATCGGCGTGCAGTCGGAAGAATTCAAGCTCGAGGACTGTGTGATGCACATCTCAGGCCCGAACGGGGTTGCGTTGAGCGCGGTCGGGATCGGCTTCAACGTGTTCAGTCGGATCAAGGCGCGTCACCTGACGGTGATCGGCGACTCCGATCCGACCTCGCTGGCCGTGCTCGCAGAAGCGGAAGGCTCGACGTCGGACAACTCCGCCGAAGTTGACATCCGGAGCTCGATCCTGCGCGGGTTCGCGATGAACTTCAAGCGCCGCGCCGATAACGGCTCGGGAGGCAAAACCGGAACAGCGAACCTCACCGTTGCCTACTCGGACTACGACAAGTCCCTGCCGGAGGAAGACAGCGGCGACGGCCCCGGCACGCTCGACGACACGACCGGCAACATCTCGGCCAACCCTGGCTTCCGTTCGGCCAACGACCTCCACCTCTCACCCGGCTCGCCGCTAATCGACGCGGGGGATCCCGCGTCCCCGGACACCAGTGGCTTCCCGCCAGACTCGACCGTTGACTTCGATGGTCTACCGCGAAGGGTCGACGGCAACGGAGACGGCATCGCGCGGGCGGACATCGGGGCGTTCGAGTTCCAGCCCGAACCGCCGCACCAGATGCCGATTCTCGACACGACCGGGCCCAGGATCACCCTGAAGGGCAAGAAGGTCCAGACGGGCGCAAAGCTGGTGAAGGTGAAGGTGACAAGCGACGAGGCCGCCGAGCTGCAGGGGGGCGGAAAGGTCACGATCCCGGCGGTGAAGCCCGCAGACTCATCGGCGGGCGCCACCAAGAAGAGCTTCAAGCTCCAAGCACAGACGAAGCCGATCGCCGCCGGCGAGACGATGACCCTCACCCTGCGGCTCACCAAGCGCGCCAAGCAGCTGACCAAGCAAGCTCAGGCCAGGGGCAAGATTGCCAAGGTCACGATCACGGTGAGCGCCACCGATGCTGCTGGCAACCAAGGATTGGCGAAGCTCAAGGTCAAGCTGAAGCGTAAGAACAGTTAGCGCGTCCGGTCGCAGGTTGAAATCCTGTCTCCCCGCTAAGCCGGAGGCCCGCTGCGGAAGCCGGCCAAGACTTCGTGATCAGAGGCGTTATTGCGGGGGATAGCGACTGCCGCTATGTTCGAAACAGAGTCAGAGAAGCTTCTCGGCTACTGGAGGGAACTGACATGCCCAGCATCAAGGAGGCTGCAGCGGCGTTTCTAGACAATCGACGAGTCGCCGTGACGGGCGTCTCGCGCAAACCGACTGAGCAAGCGAGCCTGCAACTCACTCGCCCTATCACTGTCCTAGTTGGTCCGAACAACTCGGGGAAGACCTCGATACTCCGAATTCTGGACTGGCTGTTCAACGGTGATTTCGGTGAATTCGAGCGAAGCTCAAAGCTGTCCCCAGACGTAGTTGAGCTCCTACAGCCTGCCCGAAAGACCCGCAGTCGTGCACGCCGCGTGACGCTATTAGTACGCGTCACGGACGGGCGCCGCCACGGGCGATTCAAATGTGAGGATGGAGTTGCGCGACTTCGCGTTGGAATGCGAGTGCCTTCGCTGAGATCAACGACTGGACCACAGACGGCCTTGAGCGATGGGGTCTGGATCACAATCTGAGCGAGCTGCACGCGAAGGAGGTCAAACACGACTGCCCGTCGAAGGCTCGCGAGTCGGGCGTAGTGTTCGCGGCATGGACTCGGGCAACGACTCTTCCGCGCCGCAGTCCGATCAGGGTCGGTCATTGAGTCGTGCCCAACGCGCGCTCGTGTACGGCACCGTCGGTGTCGCCATGGAGGTTGTGTTCACCGGTGTGGCGCAGGCGTTCCACCGCGACCGTGCAGACTGGAAACTGCAGGGTCACAGCTACCTCTGGATGCTGCCGTTGTACGGCGCACTGACCGCCTACGCTTACGAGCCGGTCCGTGACAGCCTGCGGAACCGGCCGGTTCCTGTCCGGGCTGCCGCCTACGCCGCCGGCACCATCACGTTGGAGTATGCGTCGGGACGGCTGCTCAAGCGAACGGTGGGTGTCATCCCGTGGGACTACACCGGGCATGGGCAATTCGTGCGTGGCGGAGGCGCGACGCGCCTGGACTACGCCCCCTTGTGGGCGGTGGCAGGCATGGTGGCGGAGCGTCTCAGCGACCGGCTGCGTCGCCGCCCAACCCCCGCCCCAGAGCTGAGCTAACGTAGTCCCCTGATGTTGTTGGCCGGTCTCGAACTGTCGTTTTGACGCAAAGTCCAACCGTGGTTTGGAACGCCCGACCTTTGGCACGCAAGAGACATCCGCATCGAGGATCTACCGGCGCAGATTCATCACGTGAGTGCTACACGAGCCAACCCTTCCAGAGGGCATCTTGCTAGCGCAGCCCAGTCCCAGTCGGCGATGATCATCGACCAAACTCAGCCGCGCGTATCTCAACAGCGCAGTGGAGCGGATCGAATCAGTGAACTGCCGGCACCTCGGCCCCACATTTGGATGGCCGAACTGGCGTCCGAACGGAAGGTCGCAGAATGCACCTGCCACCGCTGTCGCCCGTTTGACCTCCGGCCATCCCGTACAAGCGCGGAATTGCCCTCATTGTCCCCGGGCTGGTCCCCGGGCTGCTACGGTCCGGGCGTTCGGTCGGACGTCATGTCCGGCAAAGTCGTGTCTAGCGCTCGCGTCGTTGCTTCATCGCATCCTCCGCGTTCGCAGCACATCAAGTGGAGGCAATGCATGCCCACTGGAACTGTCAAATGGTTCAGCGACGACAAAGGTTACGGGTTCATCACACCCGACGACGGCTCTAAGGACGTCTTCGTCCACCACAGCTCGATCACCGGCGAGGGCTTCAAGTCCCTGGCCGAGGGCGCCAAGGTGACCTACGAGACCGAGGAAGGGCCCAAAGGCCCGGCCGCGGCGAGCGTCCAGGAGACCTCGTAGTCGCGCACCGCTCTTAGCAGTTTGACGAAGCCATCCCCCCGACGGGCTTCGTCGTTCGGGCGCGCGTGGCGCGTCCTCGGTCGCCGCAGTTCGTAATCACAAGGACGCGAGGCGCAAGTGGCCCTTCTCAACATTCGATGTATCTAGGGGCACCAGGAGCCGGCCTCCTGCTGAACCGAAGGGGGTGGTGATATTGCCGAGGGAAGCTCCTCCGAAGCCAACTACCGCCGAGCGCGAGGTGGCTGATCTGCTACCGATCGAGGCCGATCCCGTCGCGGCCAGAGCCGTCCTGGATCGGGTGCCACTCTGGTTTCACACGTTCTCGCTCGATCGCTCCAGGGAGCTCTACACCCACGGCGTCGCCCGTGATCATCGCTACCGGGTTCCCGCCTTGCCTGAGGATTTTGGCGGCATGAGCGTGCTTGACATCGGCACCTTCGACGGTTTCTACGCGTTCCTCGCCGAGGCGCGGGGGGCGGGGCGGGTCGTTGCAGTCGACAACGAGCAGTACAGGGAGTGGGTCAGCTCGCGCTGGGGGGTCGAATTGCAGGGAGGCGAGGGGTTCGCCGCGATCCGGGAGCTACTCGACTCCGAGGTCGAGTACCAACCCATCGACGCATTCGATCTGGACGAGCTCGGGGAGACGTTCGACTTCATCCTCTGCTTCGGAATCCTGCACCGGGTGGAGAACCCGCTGGGGCTGATGAAGATCATTCGACGGCGCCTCGCAACCGGCGGACGGGTGCTGCTCGAGACCCACGGGGCAGCGGATCGGACTTTCGATTCCGCGGCGGTTCACATCCCCGCGCCGGGAGAGGTCTATGCCCGTGATGATTTCGTGTACTGGGGCTTCACCCCCGCAGGCTTGGACGCAATGGCTCGCCATGCAGGTTTCGACGGCTTCGAGCTCATCGACACGCCGGTGATCGACAGCCATCCGCGTGTACTCGGGGCGCTCCGCTCCGGCCCACTCGACTGATCGCGGTCCCACGGGGGCGAGCGGCGGTCTAAGTCACGCGAGAAAACAACCGTTTTCCAGGGTTTTAACAACTTCGGAGGCGTTTCGTGGTCCGATTCGAGTGAATCAGAGATGGCCTCGGCATTGCCCCCGCTATATGCACACCGGCTCGGCCGCCACTATGGTCCGGACTCCTCGGCGGCCGCACTTCGCCACACCCTGACCGGCCCGGTCGAGGGCCTCGAGACCGATGTATGCCTGACCGCCGACGATCGACTGGTCCTGTTGCACGATCCGCTGCTCACGCTCGGCACCACGCTTGATGGCTGGGCGCGCCAAAGGACCGCTGAAGAGATTCGATCGGCGCTCATCCGTGATTCTGCGGGAGAGCCGACGACGGAGCACCCGCTCCTGCTCGAGGAGCTGATCGACCTGGTGCCGGAGGGGGTCGGCCTCCAGCTCGAGGTCAAGGCGCACGCCGACCCGGCTCTCGCCTGCCGCACCTCCGAGGCGCTCTGCGAGCGGCTTCGGGGGGAGCCGATCCGCGACCGAGTCGAGGTGATCAGCTTTCATCGCGAGGCATGCGCTGTCGCCTCCGCAAGCGGGATCCCGTCCCGCCTCGTGATCTGGGCCGACTACGCGCTCGAAGCGCTCGCTTCCTGGGCTCTCCGGAGCGGAGTGGACGGGATCTCGGTCGAGCACTTCCTGCTCTCCGAGCGGCTGGTCGGGGTGCTTCGGGACGCCGGACTGAGCGTCAACGCCGGTACTGTGAACCATCCGGCGCTCCTCAGCCGGGTGCTCGAGTTCGCGCCCGATGCGATCTGCACTGATCGCCCTCACGAGATTCGCGCGGCGGCTGAAACAGTCACCGCCCTGGCGCTGCCGCCCTGAGAGCGATTGCGTGCGGCTTACGTGATCCTCAGTTCTCTCAACGTCAGGACTCCCCACTCTCCGTGCTGGATGGCACGACCGAGTGCGGGCTTGACAACCGGGTCACAGCGCGCTGAGCGCGAGGGCCCGCAGGCAGAGCCCACGCTACCGCTTGAGAGGAGGAGCGGCCGCGCTACTGCTTTCGACTGCTGCGCGTGGAAGCGACAGCCCTGGGCCGGGTGGGTCAATCAGTAAGCCGGGTTCGTGCGACTATCCGCCGGTGGTAGCGAGAGACAGATCGGGCCCCCGCTATGTCTCTCACGACCACCGCTGAGCCCTCCATTTGGAGGGCTTTCGCGTTCTCGAAGGCGTTGGCGACGGCCTCTGACACGGTGGCCGAGATCTCGATCCGCCGGCCGACTTTGTCGTAGGCGATCTGCAGATCGAAGGCCTGGAAGACCTGCCGCTGCACCTCCGGGGTCGCCTCGGCCAGCGCCTTGCTCAGGTCGGGCACGCGGGCGAGCTGCTTGACCAGCTCCTCATCTTCCATATTCTCGCGCTCGGCCCCGACCTCCGCCAGCGCCTCCTCGATGGCTTCCTTGTCCCCGCAAAGCTCGGCGATCCGCTCGGAGACCAGCTCCGGCTCGACGCCCTTCTCCAGGGCCTGCACCTGGGCCTTGATCTTGCGGTCGATCTCGGCGATCTGTTTGCGCAGCTTGGTGCCCGCGAGCTTGCCGTTCATGCGCTCGCTGCGGGCCTGGGCGCGACCCGGCCGCTAGTGCAGTACTCAGCCGGGCCGCGCTATTCGGTTCTTGGAACCTGCTCGGAGCTAAATAATTAGACTCGCTCTGTGCAGCCGTGCTTCTTCAGCAGGTTGTTCTCCTGCTTGCTTTGATTGGCCGTAGGGTGCTTATGAGCCTTCTGCCACTGGGCGCGTTGGTTCTTGCAGTGCTTGTCAGTCCAGTCCTTATGGTGACCATGGTCAGCGCTCGCTGCGACGGGGGCAGCCCCGACGCTGAAGGCAAACGCCGCCGTGGTCGCCAATACCGCGCTCTTCCGTAGAAGACCGTGCATTGTGGAACCTCCTTGGTTGGATATTTGCATCACCTCCCGATCACGTCTCCTTGGCGACTGGGATTCGAGAGATCGCTCCGCCGCGCGGGTAGGGCGCGGGAAAGCCGAGGCGGCGGTCGCGGGCGCCCTTGTGCAAACGATCGTCCCGCCGCCCTCGCGAGCCACTGCCTTTGTCGCCGCCTGAAAGAACCCGGTAGACAAAGAGCCCCCCGATCAGAGGCGATGTCATCAGCACCCACCAGCGGAACCACACGGTCGAGGCGTCTGTGCCGGCACCGATCGCATGGACCAGGCCGAGCAGATAGACCAGGACCATCGCCCGGTGGACCTTGCGCCAGAGGCGCGCCCCGATCCGCCTGCGGGCGTAGAAGCTGAGACCGACGAGCGCCGTGAGGTAGCCGGCCACGATGCCGAGGCCCGTCCACAGCGGCCGAAAGCCCATCGCGAAGGGCATGGTGATGCCGGAGATGCCCGGGTGTAGCCAGGGGTCGCCGAGCAGGGTGATGCCGTGGACGGCGATCGCCACGATCCCTGCTAGGGCCGTCTGCTCGTGGACCGCCCGCAGCTTGCGTGAGAGTCCGGGGCGGCGCATCACCTTGCCAGCCATCGCCAACCCGAGGCCGACGGAAATCGTGACCAGGACGAGGGCGACGAGGCCCGAGGCCCGGCCCGCGAGCCACCAGCCGTGGGCCTGCAGCACGGTGGAGGCAGTCGTGTTCACGACGCGGCCTCGTCTTTGACCGTCCAACCGAGCCGGGCGCTTAGCGGGCCAACCGGCTGGACCCAGCCGTTGTCGTGGACGGGCAGTCCGCCGCGCTCATTGAGGATCGTGCGGCCTTCCTCGGGCCCGGGCCGGCGGCCGTGGGGCGCAGGGCCGCCCCCAGGAGCCGTCCGGACCGGGTTGTCGGGAGGAAGTTCAGTCACCGCCGCCGTCGCCGCCGTCGCCGCCGTCGCCGCCCTCGCCAGCACCACCGCCGCTGGTGTGGGTCACAACCGGAGCGGCGCCGCCGGAGCCGCCCCCGGAACCGCTGGCGTGGGTGACGACAGGCGCCGGGCTGGAGCCCGGGGTCGCGGCCGCCGCGCCGCTGGAGGAAGTCGTCACAGGGGCGGAGGAAGAGGAATACGAAGGGGAGGAGCCAGCCGACGAGGCGCCGGTGGAGACGCCGCCGCTCGACCCGGCGCCGCTCGCGCTTCCGTATGCAGCCGCGGTTCCAGCCGCGGCCGCGCCAGCACCAACCGGGTGTTTCGGCTTGACGTGTTTGGTGACGTGGATCGTCCGTCTGATCACCTTTGTGTGGATCAGAGGCTTGGCGGCGACCGGTGCGGACTTCTGGCTGTTGCTGAGGGCAAGGCCCGTGAGCCCGCCCAAGCCGACGATCGCGGCTCCCGCCGCGACTCGAGTCCTCACCTTGTTCCCCACGAGTGCTCACCCCCTGGTTGGATTTCACTCAGCAGTCTCGGGAGGGAACGTCCAAGCACGCTCCAAGCCCGGGTAAAGCCCGGGTAAAGGAACGCCAAAACCTCGAAGCGACCGTAAGTCACTTTCGGTTGGTCACTGGATCACTTTTTCGATATCGGTCGACCCATTCTGCGCCCGGGCGGACAAGGCGGTGCCCAAGCGAACGCCAAGAGAAGGTGAAGGTTCTGAACGGGTTTACGGCCGGACCCGCTACCTAGGGCGATTGGGGAACCCTACGGATGTGGGCCACATCTCTGGGTGCCCAGCCCGAGCCCCGCCCCCGCCTGCCCATGCCGGATCGCGTGGGGAGGGTTGCTGCGGATTGGCGTGGGTTGTTGAGGGCTGGTCCCGAGTTGCCCCTGAGTTGCCAGGGCAGGAAAGGCAAGGCGCGGCTTGACGGGACCGACGGGTGGGTTGGGGCCCTCCGAAGCAGGCCCGATTCAGCTTTCTATGGCCGGGTTTGGCCGGGGGGTGCAGTTTTGAATGGCCTTATCTCCTATCCCCCCAACATGCTGGGGCATCGTGGTGCCAACTTGGTACCGGACTGCATCGTCCGATGTGTCCGATGCGTCCCGAGCCGGGGGCGCAGGGGACGCACGGGACGCATCCGGACGCATATGGCAGTCGCGTCCTCCGGCTGGGGCCGAGCGGTCGCAGGTTCAAATCCGGCCTCCCCGATATCTCAGAGCCGGCTTGGGAAGCGGTGGCGGCTGAGCCCGGAGGTCAACGCGGTCTCCCTGCGGATCCTCTAAGGAGGGGTCCCCCGGTGGCCATTGCCTCAGTGGTGTTGGGTTCTACGGATGTGCGCGCGCTCGATAGTCCGAATAGTCGCGTGATGGATCGCGATCTCCGCGCTGGCAGCTGGCTGATCGGCCACCGCGCCCGCCTTCTCGCCGCCCTTGCCCTGGCCGCGATCGTGGTCGGCGGCGGACTCCACATCGCCGGCGACCCGACTGCGGGCGACGCCGTCTGGCGGGTGGTCTTGGCGCTGCTCGCCGCGGAGCTCACGGTCGAGGTCGGCCGCACGGTGCTGGTCGAACACCACATGGGAGTCGACACGATTGCGCTGGTCGCGATGGTCGGTGCGCTGGCTTTGGGTGAACTGCTGGCGGGCGTCGTCATCGGCCTGATGTTCTCCGGCGGCCTGGCACTCGAGGAATTCGCCTCGACCCGCGCCCGCCACGAGCTGACCGCATTGGTCGAGCGGGCGCCGAAGATAGCCCGGCTGCGAGTGGCGGACGGCTTCCGCGACGTGCCGGTGGAGCGAGTGCGCACCGGGGACGTCGCCCTGGTCCGCACCGGCGAGGTGATCCCGGTCGACGGGACGATCCTCAGCCTGGAGGCGGTCGTCGACACCAGCGCGCTCAGCGGCGAGCCGCTGCCCGTCACGGTCAAGCAGGGCAGGGCGGTGCTGAGCGGCACGGCCAACGCCGGATCGCCGTTCGAGGTGCGGGCGGATCGCCCCGCCGCCGAGAGTGCCTACACCGCCCTCGTCAGGCTGGTCGAGGAGGCTGAGACCGAGCGCGCGCCGCTGGTTCGCATCGCCGACCGCTACGCCGGCTTCTTCCTGCCGGCGACGATGCTCGTCGCCGGCCTCGCCTGGGCGCTCAGCGGCGATCCGGTCCGCGGCCTCGCGGTCGTCGTCGTCGCGACGCCGTGCCCCCTGATCCTGGCGGCTCCGATCGCCCTGATCTCGGGCCTCTCGCGCGCCGCCCGGGCGGGCGTCGTCGTCAAGGGCACCGGGGCGATAGAGACCCTCGGCCAGGTGCGCACGATCCTCTTCGACAAGACCGGGACGCTGACGGTCGGCAGTCCGGAGGTGCGCGAGATCGCCACCAGGCCCGGCGTCGACGAGGTCGAGCTGCTCCGCCTTGCCGCGTCGGTGGACCGGATGTCGGCCCACGTGCTGGGGGAGGCGCTGGTCCGATCCGCCGAAGAGGCCGAACTCGAGCTCACGATTCCGACCGGGATCCAGGAGGATCCCGGCCAGGGAATCGCGGCGTCGATCGACGGTCATCGCGTCGCCGTCGGCAGTCGCTCGTTCCTGGAGGGGGAGGGGGTGCCCGCAAAGCAGATCGCCTCAGCGGCGATCATCAGCGGGCGCGGGTCGGGGGAGGCGCGCGTGCACGTGGCGATCGACGGCAGGGTGGCAGGTGTGATCGCGATGGCGGATGAGCTTCGTCCCGATGCCCGCGGGATCGTCGAGCGGCTGCGCTCGGAAGGAATCAGGCAGGTCGCGATGGTCTCGGGCGACCGCCGTTCCGTGGCCGAGAGAATCGGCCGCGAAATCGGGATCGATCGGGTCTACTCCGAGCAGTCGCCCGAAGACAAGCTCGAGGTCGTGCGGCGACTCCACGACGATCCCGGGCTCGGCCCGGTGATGATGGTCGGCGACGGCGTCAACGACGCGCCCGCCCTCGCCCTGGCGGATCTCGGGATTGCGATGGGAGTGGCTGGGGCGACCGTGTCGTCGGAGACCGCGGACGCGGTGATCACGGTCGACCGCGTCGATCGGGTCCTGGACGCCGTACACGCCGGCCGCAGGGCCCTGGCAATCGCGCGGCAGAGCGTCCTCGTCGGCATGGGCCTCAGCCTGACGGCGATGGGCGTCGCCGCCTTTGGCTACCTCCCCCCGGTTGCCGGTGCCCTGCTGCAGGAGGGCATCGATCTCGCGGTGATCCTCAACGCCCTGCGGGCGCTGCGGGGCTGATCAGGGCTCCGGTGATAGACCTGCCGCGGTTCCTGATGGAGCGTCGGATGCTTCACGGCATCGCCCGTCGCGCCGAGGCGATGGCCCGATCGCGTCGCGCAGACGGCTGGCGCAGCGCATCTCCGCCACACGCGCCGAGGGTCACGGAGAGCTGCGGTCCCAACCGCAACGCTCGGGTTGAGGCTTCGTTTGGATGCGGCTCGGGGCCTGACTCAGCGGGGAGCCGATCGGCGCAAGCGCGATCTCATTCCATGACGCGCAGCGTCGATGAGATGTCCATGCGGCGGAAGCGGCGGGCGCTCAGCAACGGCGCCAGCGCCACGGAGGCGACCCCGACCGCAGCGGCGATCAGCAGCGACGTCGGCGCGATCTCGATCACCAGCCCCAGGTCGGGAAGGGTTTCTGGAAGCGTCTGGTCGACGACCCAGCTGGTGACGAGGTAGCCGCCGCCGAGGCCGGCCATAGTCCCCAGGACGCCTGCGATCAGGCTCTCTCCGACCGCCAGGGAGATCGCCCGGCGGCCGGTCACTCCGAAAGCAAGCATGGTGGCGTTCTCCCGGCGGTGCTCGTCGATCCCGATTGCCGAGGAGTTGAAGGCGATCAGCAGCGCCAGCACTAGGGCGAAGCCCTCGATCAGCCGCAGCACCCCGACGAAGTCACCCAGGCGGTTGCGGACGAACTTGGTTGTCGCGGTCGCCTGCTCCACCGAGCTTACCGACGGGTTGCGGAACAGTGCGCGCGCGATCCGGTTCTCGCTCACACCCGGCGTCGGCGTGGCAGAGACCTGGTTGGCGATGGCGGGAAGGCCGGCCAGTATGGCAACCGAGGGGTCCATGTAGGCAAAGGTGCGGAAGGGATCGGGGTGCAGGCCGCTGACGCGGACGGGCGTCCGCGCCTCCGTGTAGCCCAAGCCCTGCCTTCGCGGGTAGGCGATCGTGATCGTGTCGCCGACCCCGACCCCGAGGTCGGCAGCCGCCTTTTCGGAGATCAGCACTTCGCGTCGGCCCGGCGCCGGCGGCCGGCCGGAGCTGACGGTCGGCGCCCAGATCGGGCTGGAGAAGCGGAGCAGCGTCACCGATCCTTTGAATGCATCGGCGCCCGGCGCCGAGATCGTCACCGGCAGCGTCAGCTGCGGTTCTGCGGCGGCGACGCCGGGAGCCGATTCGACCGCACCTCTCGCTGCGGCGGCGCTGCGGAAGCCGTCCATCGCGACCACGATGCGGTTCGGGTTGCCCTTGGCGATCTCCGCTTCGCTGCGATCGATGGTGGCGTTGAAGGAGTCGATCAGTCCCATGAAGGAGACCAGCACGCTGAGCACGGCGCCGATCCCGAGCACCGTGAGCAGCGTGCGGCGCGGGGCGCGCAGGGTGTTGCGGAGTGGCAGCTGAGCGAGGCTGGAGCCCGGCAGCCGCAGGCGCTTCGCCAGGCCGGCGATGCCGCTGCCCCGCGCGGCCCTGATGCCGACCCGAATCGCGTCCACCGGCGTCTGCCGCAGGCCGCGCCAGACCGGGATTGCTGTGGCGACGACGGGCAGCACCAGACTGACGATGGCGGCGCGGACGAAGACCGCCGGCTCGAACGGCGTCCGCATCTCCGGCAGGGGCAGCAGGTCTTCGAGGACGCCGCGGAAGATCTCCCCCATCATCAGCCCCAGAGCGAGCCCGAGGACCGTCCCGGCGAGGGCGATTTGCAGGCCCAGCAGCAGCGGCCGGATCGCCAGCAGACGGGGCGGCACGCCGAGCGCCATTCCGATGCCGATCTCGCGGCGCTGCGCCTCTACGATCCTGGTCGCCAGGTTGAAGGCCGCCAGCGCAGCGCCGGCCAGGATCAGGATCGCGAAGACGTCGAACATCTGCTGGTCGCCGCTGGCGTCCTTGTAGAGCACGCGATGGGCGGTGTCTTCGGCCAGCGTTGTGACTTCGCCGCTGAGCCCCGCCGCCGCCAGCGCGTGCTCCAGCTGCCCGCGGACCACGCGGGGCTCGACGCCGCCCCGCAGCCTAATGACGATGTCGTTCACCCGCGGCCGGCCGCCGGCGATGCGCTGCGCCGCTCGCAGCGACGTGAAGAGGACCGCGAACTGGGCCTCGGCGCCACCGAATTCGCCGCCGCCCGGCCTGGTCACCATGAAGTACTCGGGTGAGCCGCCAACGCCGACGTAGCGCAGCCTGCCGCCGCCCTGGAGCCGCACCTTCCCGCGCTGGGGCAGGTCGTGGTAGGCGGCGAACCCGCGCTCAAGCAGGGCCACCGGCTGCCCTTCGTCGGAAGCGTGCAGGCTCCGGCCGGAGGAGGCGTAGACGCCGTCGACCCGCGGCCCCTCCGGGCCGAGCGGTGACCCGACCAGTTCGGCCGGCGTCAGCAGGGATTCCCTTCCGGGCCGCACCACCTCGACTTGCGTCGGCAGCAGCAGCCGCTCCTCGACCCGCTCCACCCGGCCGGCGCTCGGGATGCCGCGCGCGAGTCTGCCCAGCGTTCCGGCGGGCGCGCTCGTCCCCCCCGTCAAAGAGATCTCGAGATCGTGAGCATGCAGCGCTGAGTAGCTGGCATCGTTGGAGGCGATGCGCCAGTCCTCCATGCTGCCGAGGCCCGCGTAGACGCCAGTCCCGATCGCCAGCACCAGGCCGATCGCAAGCACGAGGGCCCAGCGGCTGCGCAGGTCGCGAAGCGACCAGCGTAGCCAGAGCCCGAGGCGTCCCGCGCTCACCAGTGCAGTTCCGAGATGTCGGCCGGGCCGCCAGGGTTGGGCCCGTCGGCCACGATGCGGCCGCTCGAGAGCTCGATCACCCGGTGGGCGACGCGGGCGATCTCGCGGTTGTGGGTGACGACCAATACCGCGGTGTCCTCGCTGTGCGTCTGCTCGTGCAGCAGCTCGAGAATCTGCACACCAGTGCGGAAGTCGAGCTCCCCGGTCGGCTCGTCGGCGAGTAGGATCGGATTTCGGGTTGCCAGCGCCCGGGCGATCGCAACCCGCTGCTGCTCGCCGCCGGAGAGCTCGTGTGGGAAGTGTTCGCCCCTGCCGCCCAGGCCGACCCGATCGAGCGTCTCGGCTGCGATCGCGCGGGCTTCGCCACGCGCGCTGATGTCGGCGCCGAACTCGACATTCTCCAGCGCCGTGAGCGCCGGGAAGAGGTTGAAGGTCTGGAAGATGAAGCTCACCGTACGGCGGCGGAACTCGAACAGCTCGGCGCGAGAGGCATCGGTGATGTCCTCGCCGTCGATGCGGACGGTTCCCTCCGTGGGCGAGTCGAGGGCGCCGATCGTGTTCAGAAGCGTCGTCTTGCCGCTGCCGGAGGGCCCGAGGACGACGAGGAACTCGCCACGATCGATCCGCAGGTCGACGTTCTCCAACGCCGTCACCGTCACCTCGCCCATGTCATAGCGGCGGGCAACACCACTCAGCTCGATCAGAGGATCGTGCTGCAAATCCGTGACATTGGCCAAAGCATCGAACGTATGCCTGTCCTTCATAGCCACATCGTTGTCTGGTGCTGGGAGGGGCATCCTAGATCGTCCCTTTCCCACAGGTGGACCAACCGCCATCTGACAGGAAAGGATCGGAACTACGCTGCCAGCTCCGACACACGACTCGAAGGGTGATAGCAATGGAGCGCTGAGTACATGGTCATCCCCCTGGAGGAGGCCGGCAAGCTGAAGAAGAAGAAGTCCTCTGGGCTCAGTCACGACCGACTGAACGAGCTGGGCAAGGAGGGCTGGGAGGCGATTGGCCTCACCCTGAAACGCGGCGATCTTGTCGCGTGGCCAGTGGTGCTCTGAAGCGTCCGATCTCGGGAACCTGACCGAAACCCTCTCGGCTACAACTCCAGGTGAGCGGGACGACTGCTTCGCGCCCTGAGGGCTGTTGCCTTGCTGTCGGCCGGATCGGCTGGCCTGCTTCCCGATGCGGCGGAGTCGGTGGTGGATCTCGTTGCGCGGAGATGAGCCGACCAAAACCCTGGCGCACCCCGCTCGATGATCCGGGCGTGGTAGCGAGAGACGAATCGGGCCCGGTATCTGTCGTCGCTACCACTGCCAGAATCGCTGCAAATGAGAACCTTTCGGGATCTTGATGTGCGCCTGTGCATGCACGCCTGCACGCCTGCACGCCCCCGGTTACGAGACGCTCGCAGGGGTCGTGTCGTTCAGCGCTCTAGGCTCCCGTGGTGCCACGCGAGCTGAAGATTCGCGACTACACCGTCGGCCAGTTCCCCAACCCGCCTCTCTGGATCGCGCTCGCGGCGTTCCTCATTGCGCTGCTCACCAACGAGGGGAGCACGATCAATGATCTCGCCCGGGCAGTCTTCTACGTCGCCCTCACCGTTTGGGCTTACGAGGAGCTCGCGAAGGGCGTCAATGGTTTTCGCAGGTCGCTCGGCGCAGTTGCGCTTGTGCTGATCGTGATTGCCATCGCGCGGGTGGTCGGTTAGTCAGGAGGCGGGCCGCGCATCTGAACGAAACGTCTGCTGGCCGGGCGCCGGTTCTATTCCTGTCCCCGGATCAATTGAAGCCCGCCCAGCCGGCGGTGGTGCTACCGCCCCTTCGTCGCCCCCGTCCCCTGGTGTCCAGCTACCTCGGCATTCACGGAAATCGAGGAATCCGACGGAAGCGCTCCCGTGGCCTCGGGAGAGGCGGTTCGAAGGCGGCATTCATGCGCAGTGAGCGCAAGCTCGAATCCGTTCACTCCTAGGCAGGGATCGCGCGGCAAGTAGAACAATTAATGCAACCGTGGTGAGCCTTCTAGACGAATTCCTTCCGACCTACGACGTCTCCGATGCGGTTGGCTGCCTCGTCCAGGCGCCCGTCGAGGTGACTTGGGGCGCCCTGAAGAGGGCGGACCTGATCGATGTTGGGCGAAAGAAACCGCTCGTCGGCCTCCTCGGGGGTGTCCGCGCACTGCCAGATCTCGCTGCCCACCTTCTGCATGGCGAGAGCCCGCCCTCCGCCCCCGAGACGCTGCGGCTTGACGAACTCGCCCAGATGCCCGCGGGTGAGGGCGGCTGGGTGCGGCTAGGGGAGCGCCCGCAGGAGGAGATCGCCCTCGGTCTCATCGGCAAGTTCTGGCGGCCCGTGATTGAGTTCGTCGACGTTGCTGCCGAGGACTTCACGGACTTCGATGAGCCGGGATTTGCGAAGACGATCTACTCGCTCGCGACCCACGAACTCGATCCGGGAACAACGATGCTGAGCGGTTCGATGCGAACCGCGACCACAGATGAGCAGGCACGGCGCTGGTTCCGGCGCTACTGGACCTTCGGCGTGGGCACCGGCGCCCACCTGCTTGTCAGCGGCTTGCTCGAGGTCGTTCGTGACGACGCCGAGAGCCGCGAAGGGGGCGGTTGAGCTCTACTGGCCCCGCTCGGCGCCGGCGGGCATTTCGTCAGCCCGAACGGGCGAGTCTTCGAGGCGGTCTCGGCCCGCATGCAGCACCGCCCCGCCTGCGACATCTACCACTCAGCGCTTCAAGTGCACGTGGAGTCGGATACCTGGGTCATCGAGCAGACGCCTGTTCCCGACCCGAGTGGCGAGAACCGCGGAGTCGTGGCCGTTGGCCCCGTCGGCAGCCGGCTACTCGGTCGCTTCCTCGAATCCCGACCCCGGTCTGGGGACGAGACGAGCTCGGCACCGGCGAGATGTGGAACTCGAACTCGGTAATCGCCCGTCTTGCGCGGATCGACCGTGGACCAGCGCTCGGCCAGGGCCCGCAGTGCTCCCGACGTCCGCTGTAGCGCCGCCGCTTCCTCCAGCGGGGCCCCATGCATAGAACTTCTCGTGCTCGCGGTGGGAGCGCGCCAGGTTGCCAGGAACTGGTCCTGCCCATATCGTTCAGCCCTTGCTCTGCCGCAGCTCCGGCCGGGGGCGATTGAGGTCGATGGCGACGGCGAGGATCAGGGTTGCTGTCCAAGCGTTGACGGGATCGAGCTTCAGCGGCTCGCTGCCGCCGATCAGGTTGGCGATGAACCAGATGACAAGCCAGACGAACGTCATGCGAGCACCTCCGTCGCGTGCATCGAGGGTCAGCGTTCGCCGGCAAGTATCGCCGACCTCGGCTCTGCTCCGTGCGGGCTGTTGCTGCCCTTCGCGTGAATGCGACAGCTGGGAGCTCGGTCAATCGGCGAGATGCCCTCGCTCGATTATCCGCGGGTGGTAGCGAGAGACGAATCGGGCCTCCCCGATAAGCCGGAAGCCGCTTCGGAAGCGGGCCACGACCGACGAGCTGACCGCGGGCGACCGCCTTTACCAAGGTTTTGCGCTCGACTGGAGGGCGCATTACCGCCCTCTCGCCAACCTGTGGGACGAAGCTCAGGCCACTCCCGGGCTCGCTCGGGAGCTCGCAAAGGCAATTCCCGATCCCTCAAGGAAGGTGAATCCCCAATGTCGATAGCGACCATCATGATCATCAACATCGCCGCCGCCGGCGTCCTCTCCGCGATCCTCGCCGGGGTCATGCTGGCCCCAGTCCGCCACCTGCATGCGTCCCACGAGCGGGCCTCCGCGCGCCGCACGAGGGCGCAGCGCCGTCCCCTGCAGACCATGCGCCCAGTCGAGGACGCGTCCTAGGCTTGCCGCAGGCGCGCCGGGGAGGGAGCGATGCCGTTGATGGTGTTCGCTGTGCAGGGCGCTATGACCTTCCGGGCCGTCATGGCGGCTGGGGCCGAGCGGTCGCCGGTTCAAATCCGGCCTCCCCGATCACCGGAAGCCCGCTTCGGGAGCGGGTTTCCGCTTTGAGGGGAGCCGGCCCTGAACCTTCCCGTGGGTAGCGTGGTACCAGTTTTGGTACCGAAACCGGTCAGGCGCGGGGCCGAATTGCCATGTCGACCCCTCTGATCGAGTTCCCGGCCGACGATCCCGATCGCGCCCTGCGCGGCACGGCCTTCTCGGGGTCGAGCCGGAGTCGCGGGAGGCCCGACGCCGGAGAGGGCTGGGAGCGCGCCCGGGCGCGCTCTGGATCGCCTCGTGCGTGACCGGGGGGGACGGACGCGAATTTGCCCGGCGGGGGATGACGGGGCTAAGATCCGGCCCCGCGCCCCGCGCGAAGCTCAGCCGACGGTGCGGGCGAAGAGCATCACCGACCCATGGCCGCCAAGATCGACATCCTTACCGGATATTTCGACGAGCACGGCGTCGCCTATGAGGTGGTCGAGCACCCTGAGCGGTTCACGGCTGCCTCGGAAGCGCAGGCGGCGGGGACCGACCCTGATGACGCCGCAAAGGACGTGGTGCTGCGCAAGGGCGACGAGTACGTCCTTGCGGTGATTCCGGCATCGGCTCAGCTCGACCTGCGGAAGGCCGCCGACCTGCTCGGTGACGGAGGCGAGCTGCGGCTGGCGAACGAGGCCGAGATCGCTCGGAGGTTCCCGGAGTTCGAGCTGGGGGCGCTGCCGCCCTTCGGGCCGCTCCTCAACGTCGAGGAGATCGTCGACCGCCGCCTCCTCGACCACGAGCGGGTCCTCTGTAGCGGCGGAGACCACCGTCACTCGGTCAGGATCGACCCGAATGAGATGGTCCGTGTCAGCAGCGCCACGGTCGGGGATCTCGTAAAGGACCCAGCAAGCCGCTGGTGACGGCCGGGCATAGGCCAGAGAAGGTCTACCGGCTGAGGCCGAGCGGTCGCAGGGTTCAAATTCGGCCTCCCCGATTGACTTGACGCTCGCTGGAGCAGTGCGGATGCGTCCCCTCGCGTCCCCGCGTCCCCTTGTGCCGTCAGCTATGTCGGTCTTCAGAGATCTTCAGCAATCCGCGGGAAGCGCTCCCGTGGCCTCGGAGAGGTATCCGTGAGGCGGGGGTATCGGGCGTCGGATGGTGACAGCGGTCGGCGCCAGTTCCCTTAACGCCTTCGCACCTGTCGAATCAGCCAGTCAATCTCGGCCTGCAGGTGGTGGTTCTGTGTTTGCTGGTGGCTGAGCTGCTGCTGCTGACTACGGTTCTGTGCCCTCAGGGCGTTGTTCTGCCGCTGTTGTTTCTGGACCTGCGCCAATAGCAGCGACGGCAACTCCTGGTAGGCGACCGCGCTGGGCCTGCCGTCACGCCCGTGGATCACGAGATTGGGATAGACCTTTTCGACCTGCTCGGCGATCAATCCGAATTGCAGCGGATTCGGGCCCTGCGCGACGGAATCTCGATAGCGGAACGAGACCGGCCGCAGCTCCATCAGACCCTTGACCTGAGCTCCCACCGGGCGGATGTCCTTCTTGAAATGCCGCGATGATGGCGTGGTGCCCAGTTGCCCTTCGCCGTTGACCACGACGGTGCTGCCCGTGACCGCCGACGTGGCGACGCCCGCCAGGAAGGCTTTCGTTTGATTGCTGCCGATGCGGATCGCGTTTGATTCTTCGCTGGCCTGACCGCCGCTGCCGAGGTAAATGTTGTTGTTGCCGGTGGTCAGCACTCCCCCAGCGTTCCAGCCAATCGCGATGTTGTTGGAGCCGGTGCTTTCGAAAAGCGCTTTCATGCCCAGCGCGGTGTTTTTTTCGCCGCCGCTGTTCTGTTCCAGCGCAGCGCCTCCGAACGCCGAGTTGAGTTTGCCCCCAGCGTTTTCGCGCAGCGCGCCTCCGCCGACCGCCGTGTTGGCATTACCGCTCGTGTTGGAGAGAAGCGCACCGCTTCCAAACGCCGAGTTACCGCCGCCGGTACCGTTGTCGGTCAGCGCCGACCAACCCGTCGCGGTGTTACCTGAGCTCGTCGTGTTGTCCTGGAGCGAGTATGCGCCGACGGCGGTATTGAAAGAGCCTTCGGTGTTGAACTCCAGGGCGTTATGGCCGAACGCCGAGTTGTCTTCTCCAGGTTGCTCGTGAGCGCAGTGTCCCCCGGGACCGCCGTCGACGAGCCCGCCGCGTAGACGCCCGGGCCGCAGGTCATTGCTGCCTGGCTCGAGATATCCCTGAGCGCCTGCCTGTCGCTGCAGGGCCCTCCGCTCACGTTCAGGCTCGGATTGGGGTAGCTGCCCGCGAGGGCACCCCCGGCAGGGCCGGATGGAGCGGCACTGGATCCGGCGAGGGCGAAGGCGCTCGCATGGAGGCCTTCCAGCTTGTCGGCGTTGACGGCACTCGGCACGGTGCCAAGGGTCGACTCGTTGATCTGGTTCCCGGTGAGGCTGTTCTTCTTCACCTTCTTCGCGGTCACCGCTCCCTTCTTCAGCTGCTTGGTGCCGACCGAGTTCTTGGGTAAGGCGGCAGCGGCGTAGGTGGTGGTGCCAAGCAATAGGAGGGCGACGAGCAGGAAGATGCCCTTTCCGCGAATCCACCCGGTAATCGATTCTCTTTGCGGCTTGGCCGGTCCGTTGTTCATCCTGCCTCCTAGCGTGGATCCGGCCGCCGGCGGAACGAGACGGTCGGTCGCTGATTCGATTTCAATCCACGTTAGGCAGCCTCGGGCGAGCGGCCATCGGTGACAGACCACAAGATCGCCTGCGGGAAATCCATGACTTGGTACCGGCTGCTACGTCCAATGCGTCCAGACTGTTCACGGCCCAGGAGAGGGAGGGACGCCACGGACCGCCCCCCAAATGAATGGACGCAAGTGTCCACCAGCTGGGGGCCGAGCGGTCGCCGGTTCAAATCCGGCCTCCCCGACTAGCCGGAAGCCCGCTTCGGAGGCGGGTTCTCGCTCGTGGGAAGATGGGGGGCGGTTTCGCCGAAAGGTTTCCGTGGTACCGCTCAGTGAGCCGGAACGCTCAAGAAGAAGTCAGGGCATGGCAGATGAGCGACTGAGTGAACTCGGCTCCGGCGGTCGGGAGGCGGCGGTTGTTGCTGAAACGAGGCGATCTGTCGTCTGGCCAGTGCTCCTACTCAAAGCGCCCCCTGGGCCGGGCCATGCATAAGGTGGCGGACGGCGCGCCGCACCCGGGGGGTTCGGTCGCTTCGGGCTTCGAGGAGGTGCGAGCCGAATTCGATCGCAATTTCTTCGAGCGCGGCGAGATCGGCGCCGCCGTCGCCGCGTATTGGCGTGGGGAGAAGGTGGTCGACCTCTGGGGTGGTCGCCGCGTACCCGACGGCGACGCGCCCTGGAACGAGAAGACGATGGTCGTCGTCAACTCGACGACCAAGGGCCTGGCCGCGATGACCATCGCCGTGGCGAGCTCGCGCGGCTGGATCGACTACGAGGCGCCTGTGGCCGAGTACTGGCCGGAGTTCGCGGAGAATGGGAAGGCCGCGGTCACGGTGCGCCAGCTCCTCAGCCACGAGGCGGGGCTGGTCTGGATCGACGAGCCACTGCAGGTCGAAGACCTGCACGACCTCGACAAGGTCTCGCGCGCGCTCGCGCGGCAGAAGCCGGCCTGGGAGCCGGGGACGCGACACGGCTACCACGCGATGACGATCGGGCTCTACATGCAGGAGCTGATCCGCCACGTCGACCCCGAGCACCGCACGCTCGGCCGCTTCTTCCACGAGGAGATCGCGACGCCGCTCGGAATCGATTTCTACATCGGGCTGCCGCCGGAGATCCCCGACGAGCGGCTCGCGAAGCTGAGGATCTTCACCCCGATGCGCAGCATCCGGGCGCTGCCTCGCACCCCGAAGGGGTTCGTCATCCGGATCCTGTGGCCGTGGTCGCTGCTGCGAAAGTCGATGCTCTTCGCGGACCTCGACTTCAACGATCGCCGCTTCCTCGAGGTCGAGATCCCGGCGGGCAACGGCGTGGGGACGGCGCGCGCGATCGCGCGCGCATACTCGGCCTTCGCGGAGGGAGGAGCGGAGCTCGGCATCACCCCGGCGACGCTCACGGCTATCACGGCCGTCCAGGAGGCCGAGCGTCCGCGGGACGAGGTGATGGGCGTGCCGAGCTGGATGTCGCTCGGCTTCCTCAGGCCCGGTCCGCAGCTCGGCTTCGGCACGAGCCAGCGCGCGTTCGGCACGCCCGGCGCCGGTGGCTCGTTCGGCTTCGCCGACCCCGACTCGCGTCTCGGCTTCGCCTACGTGATGAACAACATGGACTACTACATGGTCGACGATCCGCGCGAGAAAGCACTGCGCGATGCTGTGCATCGCTCCATCCGGCGGCTCTCTGGCTGACGCTAAGCGGCTTCGCCTCGTGTTAGCCACCGTTTCGTGTGTCGCGGGCGGTGACCGACGGTCTCAATGGACCGCCGCTCACTCCCCGTCCTCGCGCAAACCAGAAGGGCGCCAGCCCTCGCCGGCATCTGCTGCAAGTCCTCAAACTCCGCAGCATCGGCGTGCGTACCGTGGTGCTCCGAGAGCAGAAACTCGCCGAGCACCGATCGACGCGATGGACCTCGTCGTAGACGGCAGTGACGATGGTACGTCCGTAGACGCCTCCTTCGACGCGGAGGCAACGGTGTCAGCTAGCCCGGGGTACGCTCATATCGCGTGGCGTTCTCAAAATGTGGTGCCCACGGCTGCGCCGAGCGCGTCCAGATCTCGGCCGTCGGTTCGAACCATGATGTATCGTCGATCGTCCCTGCCTTCAGGAAGGCCACTTCCGGCATTGACTCGATCGTGCTGAATATCGGCGACCCGCAGGCTGAGCAGAACCGCCGCTCCGTTGTGCTCTCGTAGCCCTCGCTGGCAGTCCTAAACGAGGCGAGTGTGTTGCCCTCAACCGTCAGTGCCTTACTCGGCACGCCTACGATCACCGAGAACGCTGTAGCGGTCTGGCGCTGGCAGTTCGAGCAGTAGCAAACCCCCTGCCACACTGGCTCCGCGTCGACGCTATAGGTCACGCCACCGCAGAGGCAGCGGCCTGTGATGGGTCTAGGCACATCGGCCACGCACCTGAGAATCTACTAGCACCTGCTTTCGCGTGAATGCGCTGGGCCCCAGTCAATCGGCGAGACGACCTCGCTCGACTATCCGCGGGTGGTAGCGAGAGACGAATCGGGCCCCCGCTAGCCGACCTTGGCTAGTGTGACCTCATGCGAGCCCTTGTCTACACCGGTCCCAGGCAATTGGAGTGGCGGGATGTGGACGAGCCGAAGCTGGCCGGAGAGAGCGAGGCGATCGTCCGCCACCTGGCCGTGGCCACCTGCGACCTGGACGCGCTCATCGTTTCGGGCGCGTCGCCCTTTCCGCCGCCCTTCCAGCTCGGCCACGAGGGCGTCGCCGAGGTGCTCGAGGTCGGCGACGGTGTGCATAGCGTGCGGCCCGGTGACCGCGTGCTGGTGCCGTTTCAGATCAATTGCGGGACTTGCGGAGCCTGCCGGCAGGGGCGAACCGGCAATTGCGAAACGCTTCCGCTCGGGCAGACCTACGGGTTCGGGTTTGGGGAAGAGGGCACGCAATGGGGTGGGTTCCTCTCCGACAAGGTTCGGGTGCCATTCGCCGACGCGATGCTCGTCTCCATCCCCGAGGGCCTGACCTCCGAGGTGGCGGCCTCGGCCTCGGACAACATCACTGACGCCTATCGAACCGTTGCACCCCATCTAAGTGCGCGCCCTGGGGCGCCGGTCCTGGTTTGCGGCGGGGCGGGGCCGGGATCCATCGGGCTGCTGGCCGTCGCGCAAGCCCTTGCGCTGGGCGCCGAGGAGGTTCTCTATGTGGACGAAGACCCTGGTCGTCGCGCGATCGCCGAGGGCTACGGAGCGGAAACGCTCGACCACGTTCCCGAACAGCTAGATCGCCGCTACCCGATCACCGTCGACGCATCCTCCAGGCGCGAGGGCCTGGCGCTCGCCCTGGCCAGCCTGGACCGCGACGGAGTCTGCACGAGCACCGGTATCTATTTCGATTCGGAGATGGTGCCGCCGTTCCCACTGCTTGGCCTCTACGTCCTGGGTGCGACATTCCACACAGGACGCGTCCATGCGCGCAATGACGCACCCGCGGTATTGGACATGCTTGCCCGCGGGACCTTGGACGTCGAGGCGGTGATAACTACCGTGGCGTTCGACGACGCCGCCGACGCCTTGTTGGAGCACTTCACCAAGCTGGTCTTCGTCCGTTAGGCGTCGAAGACCTGGCGCCGAGATTCGCTCGTGTGGAGGTGCTGGTGATGATCACTGGTCCCCCCACCTTCGCTGCAGCCGAGCGGACAGGTCGAGGTACCAGCGGTGGTACCAAGCAGAGCGAAACTCAGGTGACCTGAGCGCAGCCCAATCGCTTGGCAGAGCCTCAGAGCCCCTGACAGGAACCCTTGAAGCACCCTCATAACCTGAAGGTCGCGGGTTCGAATCCTGCCGGGTATCGGTCTCGCTACCACCGCCAACGGCCCTAGAAGATCAGGACCCCTCGGATCTCCATGTGCACCTGTGCACGCACACCCGCACAACCCCGAAGCCACGGAAGCCTCTCCCAGCCCCTCGACCCCCGTGTAGCTACTTGAATATTCGGAGATATCGAGGCATCCGCGGGAAGGCCTCCCGTGGCCTCGGAGAGGGTATGTAGTCCGGGCCTATCAGGCGCTCGGGTTCGAGGTTGCGCCGACGCGCCGCTCGCGGTAGGGCTTGGCCGTGGCGCACCGCAAGACGCTGACCCAGGCCCAGCTCGACCTCCTGCAGCGGATCGCCGACGGTCCGCCGGAGGGCATGATGGGAAATAGCGACCGCGTCTCCGCGGCGGCGCTGCGGCCCCGAGATCTGGTCAAGACCTTGGCCCGGGGGAAGAGCCTGCTGCTTCCGCCCGCGCTCTGGATTCCCCTGATGCCCTCCGCCGCGTACGAGGCTTCGAGCAGGAACTTGGGCATGGGCCCCCTCCTTTGCGTCGTTGGGTCCCACTGTCTCACTGACCCGGATGCCGAGAGCAAGGCTAAGCTGCAGGAGACCGACACGGTCTTAGGAAGGAGCAGCTTGGGGAAGGGAAATGACAACGACCGGTATGTGGTTCCGCGACCGGGTCAGGGCTGGGCCGTCGTGAAGGAGGATCACGAGCGTGCTAGTGCCATTAGACGCACGCAGCACGAGGCAATTGACCGCGCAAAGCAGATCACTGGCAACCTTGGTGGCGGGGAGGTTCGGGTCCAGAATCGCCACGGGAAATTTCGCGAGGGGGAGCGCGGCAAGAAGGACTAGTCGTGCGGGCGTCTGACCCGAGGACTTCCACAAGAACGAGCTCTTCTGGGTGCTTGCAGATCCTTTCGACGCCGATGACCGCCGGCTATGCACCGCGTCATTGACGCGATGAACGTGATCGGCGCCCAGCCCGACGGCTGGTGGCGGGATCGCCGCGCCGCAATCGAGCGGCTGGTCGGCCAGCTCGATCGCTGGGCGACCGAGGCCGACGAGCAAGTCACCGTCGTCCTTGAGCAGCCTCCCTCGCCGCGAATCCGCGCCGAGAGGATCGGGATCGCCTGGGCTCCGCGCCCCGGTCCCAACTCCGCAGACGCGGAGATCCTGCGCCGGCTCGGTGGCTGGCTCGCCGAGGGCGACGTGACGCTGGTCACCTCCGACCGCGACCTCGCCGAACGAGCGCGCTCCCACGGCGCCGCGGTCGAACCTTCCGCGGCCTTCCGCGCTCGGCTTGAGGCGCTCTGATCTTCAATACTTGGCCTTTCTCACCCCATTTTGCAGAATCCCCCACTCGGTGATCGGCCGTACGGCGTCTGAAGCCTTGGTAGGAGTAATGGGGCATTTCTTTCGGCCGATTTGGACCGGGGGGGCGGTGCGCGTCCCCGCCGCTTCTACCGCCCCTCATCCGCACAACCCTCCTGAAAAGGAGGCTCTCCGAGGGCCTTGACCCACGTCCAGCTACCTCGATATTCAGAGATATCGAGGAATTCGGGGAAGCGCTCCCGTGGCCCGAGCCGACATCGCCCGCGCAAGTACCTTGCTCTGGCCCTCAACCAGCTGGTCGGCTACGTCAGGGCCAGAGCGAGATACCGCGTGGGCCCGGCTGGGTGACTAGGATTTCGTCACTGCGACAGAAGGGATCGAGATGGGTCTGAGTGACGCAAAGGTTGAGCCGGCAGTACCGGTGTCTGACATGGCGAAGGCGAAGGAGTTCTATGAGGGCAAACTCGGCCTCTCGGGAGGCAGGGATATCGGCGACGGCGGGGTCACGTACCCGTGCGGCGGGGGCCGCGAGATTCACATCTACCCCTCGCCCGCCAACGCGGGCAGGTCGGGCGGCACGATCGCCGGCTGGGAGGTGGATGACCTCGAGAATACGGTGGACGAGCTCAGCGCCAACGGCGTCAGCTTCGAGCAAGTCGACAGTGATCCGATCAAGACAAACGAGAAAGGGATTGCCGAGCTGGGCGACGACCGGGTGGCCTGGTTCAAGGACCCCGACGGCAACGTCCACGGTGTCGCCCAGATCTGACCGGCAGCTAGCCTTGACTGCCGACCACTTTCCGACTGATTTGAATGGCCTTGCCGAGGCGGTGCCATCCGAGGTGGTCGAGGTCGCGGACGGCGAGCATTTCGAGCTGCGAATAGCCCCGATTGCCAAGCAATTCGGCGACGCCCGAGTGAGGATGCTCGGATACAACGGCTCAGTCCCTGGGCCGACGCTGAAAGTGCTCGAGGGGTCGGAGATCGTCGTCGACATCGAGAACCAGGGCGACACCGAGGCCACCGTCCACTGGCACGGCCTGCGGCTCGACAACCGCTACGACGGACGCACGAAACCCAGCCGCCGATGCAGGTTGGCGAGCGTTTCACGGCGCGTGTCGCGTTTCCCGACCCTGGCCTGTACTGGTACCACCCCCACATCCGCGAGGATTACGGCAAGGAGATGGGCCTCTATGGGAACGTCCTGGTCGAGCCCGCCGAGGCCGACTACTGGTCTCGGGTCAATCGCGAGATCGTCATCACGCTCGACGACATCCTGCTGGAGGACGGCAGGGTCGCGCCCTTCAGCCGCGAGGAGACGACGCACTCAGCGATGGGTCGCTTCGGCGAAGTAATGCTGGTGGGTGGCGAGACGGATCTTTCGTTGACCGCCCAGCGAGGCGAGGTCGTTCGCCTCTACCTGACCAATACCGCCAACACCCGGGTGTTCAAGGTCGCACTGCCCGACGCCCGGATGAAGGTGGTCGGGGCCGACAGTGGCCGGGTCGAGCAGGAGGAGCTCGTCGACGCGGTGATCCTGGCCCCATCGGAGCGAGCAATCGTCGATGTCCTATTTGACACGGCCGGCGAGCTGACGCTGGAGCATCAGACGCCGGACCGGGTCTATCCGCTGGCCACGATCCGGGTTAGCGAAGATCGGGCGACACCGGCACTTGAGGAGCAATTCTCCGCCCTTCGCGCCAATCCTGACTTGGCAATAGAGCGGGAGAGGATTGCCCCCTACCTGGAGGCCGAGCCCGACAAGACGCTTGCTTTCCTCGCCGAGATGGATATGGAGGCGGCGGAGGGTGAAGGCCCGGTCACCTACACCTGTCCGATGCACCCACAAGTCCAGACGCAGGAGCCCGGCCACTGCCCGGAGTGCGGCATGAAGCTATTGCCGGTGAAGCTCGTCGCCGAAGCGGGAGAGGCCCATGAGCATGGGCCCCACCACGACCACGGACATGGCTCGGCGGGCGGCATCGAGTGGGAGGACGACATGGTCGATGTCAACCGGATGACGACCCCGGCGAATATGCGATGGAAGCTGATCGATCGCGAGACCGGCGCAGAGAACACGGAGATCGATTGGTGCTTCCGGGTCGGAGACCAGGTCAGGATCCGCCTCCTCAACGAGATGGCGGGAGACCACCCAATGCACCACCCATTCCACATCCACGGGGCGGGTCGCTTTCTGATCCTGAGTCGTGACGGAGTCGTCGAGCCCAACCTGGCCTGGAAGGACACGGTTCTCATCCGGACCGGGGAGACGGTGGACACCCTGCTGGACATCAGCAACCCCGGACGCTGGATGGCGCACTGCCATATCGCCGAGCACCATGAGAGCGGGATGATGTTCACCTTCGAGGTTGCTCCCGCTGCCGAAGGTGAAGGGGAAGCCCCGGGTCGGACGGTCTAGGCTTTGGCAGGCGTTGCGCCGGAGCCCGTCGCCGCCCGCCTCTCTGCCGCTGTCAAGGCTACGCGCAACGCCGGTGCCCCGAGTGCTCTGCTCCGGGTCGAGGACTGCCGCGCGGGCTGGAGCTGGTCCGGCGCTGCCGGCACGCTGGCCCAGGACGGGGGCCAGGCAGTCTCCGACAACACCCCATTTCGGATCGCCTCGATCACCAAGAGTGTCACCGCCGCGCTCGCGCTCCGTCTCGTCGCCGACGGCGTCCTCCAGCTCGACACGCCGTTGGCAGCCTCGGATGCAGGTGAGATTGTGCGCCAGCTTCCGCACGGCGAGCAACTGACGCTGCGGCACCTGCTCGCTCACACCAGCGGGCTGGTGAACTACTCCTTTGACGACGACTTTAGGCGGCGGTTGATGAGTGATCCCCAGCGACCATGGACCGCGGATGAGCTGTTCGCCGAGATACGCCGCCTCGGCGCCGTCGGCGCCCCTGGGGAGGGCTTCTCCTACAGCGACAGTGGCTACCTTGTCGCCGGACTCATCATTCAGCGCGCAGTGGGCCAGCCGCTTCACGTGGCCATGCGGCGATACATCTTCGACCCCATCGGGATGGACGGCACCTGGCTTGAGGGACACGAGGAGCCTCTTGGCCCAGCAGTGGCGCACCACTATGACGGCGCGATCGATCTAAGTGAGATCACCCCGACATGGGACTGGGCCGGCGGAGGGCTGGTTTCGACGCTAGTCGATTTGGCCCGCTACACGCGCGAGGTCATCCGCGGCGAATGCCGGTCCGGGGGACCGCTCGCGGAGATGCGTGCATGGACCCCCGGCGCCACCTTCCCTCCCGCCAGTCTCCCCCATTACGAAAGGTACGGTCTAGGACTCGGCGAGGAGACCTTCGCCGCCGCCGACTTGGTAGGCCACACCGGTTTCATCGGATCGTTCATCTGGTGGTGGCCGAAGAGCGACATCGTCCTCGTCGGCACCCATAATCGCCGCGATGTCGATCGGCGCCCGCTGATCGAGGCGGTCATCGACGCGGTTCGCCCTGCCTCACCGCGGGCTTCAGCAGAGCCTCTGGCTTGACGGTTCAGTGACTCCCGCTCGAGGACGGGCTCTATCAGAGTTCGAGATATGCGTCCTCGACGATCCGCGGGTGGTAGCGAGAGACGAATGGGGCTCCCCACCTGTACAAATGATTCCGCTTTGGTACCGACTGCTACGTCCAATGCGTCCAGATTGTCCGCGGCCCGGGACAGGAGGGACGCCCAGGGACGCATCTGACAGTCGTGTCCTGCGGCTGGGGGCCGAGCGGTCGCCGGTTCAAATCCAGTCGCCCCGATGCAGACAATAAGTTCCGGCCTATATGGCATCCTTCGTTCCCGGATCGGACGGCGGTGTCAGTCCGACGCATCGCCGGGCGCGCCCGTAGCGCTCATAGATCAGGCGCGAGCCGATCGTCCTGGTCTCGATCAGCTCTAGCGGGACGTCTTCGGTGACCGGCGGCAGGAACGGCGTGCCGCCACCGATGACGACGGGATGGCGGAACATGCGCAACTCGTCGACGAGGCCGAGCTCGACAGCCGCCGCGGCCAAGCCGGCGCCGCCGATCGACACATTCTTGTCGGTCGCGTCGAGCGCCGCGGCGGCCTCCTCGGCCACCGACGCCTCGGCGAGCCGGGCGTTGCCCTGAACGCTGTCGAGCGTACGGCTGAAGACGACCTTCGGGATAGCGCACCAGACGTCGGCGAACGCGGCCCGGATCTCGTTGTCGCGCAGGGACGAATCCGTCTCCCACACCAGCATCGTCTCGTAAAGCCTGCGGCCCAACAGATAGCCGCCGAGTTCGCGTACCTGTTCGAGGTGGAAACGAAATTGCTCCTCGCTGGGGGCCGTCCACCCGAACGCGCCCTCGCGGTCGGCGATAAAGCCGTCCACCGAGACGTTCATCGAGTAGATCAGCATGGCTTAAAGCTCATCGCACCGGAGCGACGGACGATGATGATCGTGATGAAGTTCACCATTGAGCTTGACATCGGGCTCTCCTTCCTTCTGCAGGATGCTCTGCCAGCTAGGACCGATCGCGAGACGAAAACTCATCGTCGTGGGCGGTCCAAGCCGTCGCGCCTACGATCCACCCAGACCTGCGCCGGATTCAGCTTCAGTGCCTGCGATCGGCCAGACATCCCCGAAACGACGCAGCGAAAAACCGAATTCTGCCGCGACCTGATTCGGATCGGACGAGGTGACGTTGTCGCAAAGCAGCAGGTCCATGAGTGCGGGAGTCAGAGACGGCGAGAGCCGTGCGAGGACTCGTGCCAGCGAGGCTGGGATGTGGCGGATTCGCACCTGGCCGCCGTTCAGGCTCCGGACGAACAGATCCATCGTCATCTCCTCAGGCCCGCCGAGCTCAAAGACGCCGGTTGGCGCGTCGGGACGGGTCGCCGCACACAGCACGGCGCTGACCACGTCGCCGATGTAGAGCGGCGCGATCCGCTGCTCCCCCGTTCCCGGCACCGGCACCCGACGGCGCCCGTTTGCCAGGAAGGCGTCCGCGGTGGGCCCAGGTCGCTCAGGAGGCCCGTAGATGTGCAGGCAGCGGAAGATGGTGATCGGCACGCCCGAATCGACCAGCGCCTTCTCCGCTTGAGCCTTGGCGCGAAGGTAGGCGTTGGCGGAGTCCAGCGCTGCGCCGACGTAACTGAGGAAGACAATCCGTCTGACGCCGGAGTTCTGCGCGGCTGCGGCGACCGCTTCCGTCGTGACGACGTTCGCGGACTCATAGGTGTCCTTGCCTTTGGGCTGCAAGGTTCCGGCGAGGTGTACGACGACCTCCGCCTCACCTATCGACGGAGCCCAGTCAGCTCCTCGGTTGAGCGGAATGATCGAGCTTTGTGACTCGGCGAGTCGCTCTTGAAGGAGCATTCCAACCTGTCCCGAGGCGCCTGTGATGGCAATCGGCTCGCGCATCGCGAGATTTCCATCCACGCTCTGAGGCTACAGCCCACCCTCCTGTATCGACAGGAAATGTTTGCCGGTCAGGGGCCGAGCGGTCGCCGGTTCAAATCCGGCCTCCCCGATCAGCGATACGCTGGCGGCACTCACGGACGGGTGACTGGAGAGCGCCGCTGCGTCCAGGCGAGTTTTCTCGGGAGCGTCCTGCAGTTCCCCTATCGGGGTCTAGCTCCTTCTTCTCCTCGAGTGCTGCCGGCCCCTATATAGCCAGCTCGGGCGCCACTAGATCACTGGTACTTGCGATCGGTTCGGATCGCTCCTCGGCCGCCTCAACCGGTGAGACCACCCGCAGCAGAGCCGCGACGACGTCGGGGTCGAACTGGGTGCCGGCACAGGCCTCCATCTCGGTGATCGCCAACTCTGTCGGCATAGCCCTGCGGTAGGAGCGCGTCGTCGTCATAGCATTGAAGGCGTCGCAGGCGCTGACGATCCGGGCCTCGATTGGGATCTCCTGGCCACTGAGCCCGTCCGGGTAGCCGTTGCCGTACCTCTCGACTATCCGGGGGTGGTAGCGAGAGCCAAAATCGGGCCCGGTATCGGTCGTCGCTACCACCGCCAGAATCGCTGCAAATGAAGACCTTTCCGGATCTGGATGTGCGCCTGTGGATGCACGCCTGCACGCCCCCAGTCACGAGGCGACGCATCTCGCGCTTAGGAGCAGCGGCTCCCACGGAGCCGCTGAGCGGTTCAGATGGCCTGCGCGTCAGGCCCAGCCGGCCTGTGGTCTAATCGCCTGGCCACAGAGACCACTGACCGAGGGATGAGCATGGATGCTCAATGGAATGATGGGCGGCGCTTCGAGGGAAGGGTGGCGGTGGTTACCGGGGGTGGGGGGACGCTTGGTGGAGCTGTTGCCAGAGGCTTCGGTTCGGAGGGCGCCTCGGTGGCGATCGGTTATCGCTCCTCTCGCTCCCAGGCCGCGGAGGTCGTGGCGGAGGTGGAGGGCCGGGGCGGGCAGGCTCACTCCGGCCACCTCGACGTAACGGATCAGGATTCAGTAGACGCGTTCGTCGCCGATGTCGTGGAGCGCTACGGTCGGTTGGATGTCCTCGTCAACGCCGCCGGCCGCCTCGACGAGGCGGACACGGTGAGATTCAGCGAGCTGGACACAGCAGCGGCGAGCGCCCTCTTACAGGTTGACGTCATCGGAGCAATGCGGATGTGTCACGCGGTGAGGCCGATGATGCTCGAAGGTGGCGCCGGTGCCATCGTCAACTTCTCGAGCACCTACGGGAACGGGATAAACCCCGACAACGCGATCAACTTCGTTCCCGTCACCTACTCCACGGCGAAGGGAGCGATCCGCGGCTTCACCGCCACGCTAGCCAGGGACCTGGCCCCAGAGATCCGCGTGAATGCTCTTGCCCCCGGGCCAATCTCGGGCGAATGGGAGACAGAGTGGGGAGTCTCGCCCGAGCACATCGACGAGGCAATCGCCATGAACCCGCTGAAGCGTTTCGGCAAGCCGGAGGAGATCGCCGAGACCGTCCTGTTCTTGGCTTCGGACGGGGCCGGGTACATCACCGGTCAGGTGATCCACGTGGATGGCGGCTGGGTGGTGGCCGGGTAGGGCGTGCGCTGCTCCCCAATGCTCACCAAGAGTCCCTGGCAGCCTGCGGCGGACTTCCGCTAACGCGTCGAAGCAACAGCCTGGGCCGTCAATCGGCGAGATGACTTCGCTCGAGGATCCGTGGGTGGTAGCGAGAGACGAATCGGGCCCGGTATGGGAGGCCTGCGACGCCAATGCCCACGGGCTGAGAAGAAGCCAAAGGCGCTTGAGAGGAGCTAGCGGAAGTGAGGGCGAGGATGAGCGCCGTCCGTGCCGGCCCGGGGCGTCGACCCACCCAACGAGGCCCTGCCCCGTGCCGCGGTTCGGCTCCGAGTCTCAACTCAGCATCGGCTTGCGGGCCGAGACGAACTGCCCGAGGCCTGCCAGGCGCTGACTGACGCTGGTCAGGCCTTGAGCCGCCAGCGCGGATGTCAGCTCGTCACGACCGAAGAGGCGGATTCCGGTCAGCGCGCGCACGGCTGCCCCGGTCCTGCCAGGAGACAGGGGGCCGCGAGCGCAGCTCGCCAGCAGGCCCACTCGCCCGCCCGGCGCAAGGACACGGACGATCTCGTCGAGCGCGATCATCGGCTGTTCGATCAGGTAGAGGGCGGCGAAGCAGCAGACGGCGTTGAAGACGGCATCGGCGAAAGGCAGCGCGCAGGCGTCGCCTCGCACGTAGGCCAGGTTGGCGGCCCCGCCCGCCTTCACTGCCGCGGCGAGCATCGTCGCCGAGGCGTCGACGCCGACCACTAGGCCGCCATCGCCTGCTTCGCGGGCGAAGTTCCGGCTGAAGTTCCCTGGGCCGCAGCCGACGTCGAGGACGCGGTCGCCGGTCGAGATCCCGAGCATTTCCCGAGCGATCCGCTGCTCCTCGGCCGTTCCTGGCCCGATGACTCCGAGCAGGAGGCGCCCGCCCACCGGACGCCAGAGCCGCTCGTAGATGAGCGGCAGTGCCCTGCTCCGCATCAGTTGCTGACCGGGGTGGGGGCCAATCGCGTCGCGCTCCTCGAGCACGTCGATGTAGCCGGCCATGGCGTTTGGCAGCCTGTGAGTGGCACCGGGCCGCAGCAGGTCGAGTGTCGCCTCAACCGCTGCCGAGGAGGGGTCGGCGGATGCGCTTTCGCTCACGGCTCGAGACCCTAGAGGCACGGCGCGATAGGCAGGGACTTCATTCGTGCATCGATGAGGTGTCCCCTAGCCCATCTCTCGCGAATGGGGCACCGTTCGAGCTTCGCCATCTCGCCTTCGGGGCCGCAGGCGAAGGAAGCGACGACTGACACCAGCGCGATCCACATGCATCAGCGGTCCGGCTCATGCAGCGCCTGCCGCAGCGCTAACGAGCTGACGCCCTCCACGGCCACGACCTTGTTCCTTGACTTCTCTCCCCGGACGATGGCTACCTTGGACTGAGCCACCCTAAGCCGCCTGGCGATCAGCCTGCACAACGCCCGATTCGCCTGGCCGTCCACCGGGGGGGCCGCCACGCGGGCCTGCAGGACACCTTCTCGGATCCCGAGCAACTCATCGCGGCGGCCACGCGGACGGAGGCGGACGTCGATCTTCGCGGTAGCCATAACGAATCTTGTACATATCTAGGGCCACTTGATGGCCTCTGCGCAGGGGTCGAGGTACCAGCCGTGGTACCAAACAGAGCGAAACTCAGGTGATCTGAGAGAACCTCAGACCGCTTGGCAGAGCGACAGAGGTGCTGACGGGACCCTCGCGGGGCATCTCATAACCCGAAGGTCGCGGGTTCGATCTTGCAGCCTACGGCGGCAGCAGTGCGAGCTCCGCCGAGTAGTTCACCCAATTGCTGTCGATCGCCCAGGTGACGGTGGTGTCGTCAGGGTCCGGTTTGGGCCCGGTGTCCTTCCGGAGCGTTGCGATCGTGTCCGGGTCCCGGGTGCGGTCCTTCCATTCCTGCTCCGTGAGCTTCACGGCTTCCGAGTGCCGGATTCGGAATTCGGTCGGTGTGATGTCGAGCACGACGACGAACGCGTAAGCGCCGAGCTCCGGGTGGCGGTTGATACCGACAAGGAAGTCGATCACGTGCCGCATGTACAGAGCGGTTACCTGACTGCGCTGCTTGAGCCGGAAACCGGGGACGTCGTACCAGCCGCCGTCCGTCGGTCCCGAGATCCCATCGAGCTCGTACTCCTTGCGGCCGCCCTCATAGCCGGTGCCCGCCACCAGCTGGTCGGGGTTGGCCGGGTCGAGCTTTCCGATCCAGTGTCTCCAGACCCGGTGGATATTGCGGGTATCGCTGAGATCGGCGCCGGTCCCATGTTCCAAGAGGGTGACCTTGTTGTTCGCGTGGAGGACTACCTGCTTCGGCTTGACCTGTTTGTCGCGGGCGATGAATGGGCTGACTTCGTAGAAGGACTTGAACAGAGGAGTGTGTGAGGTCATGTTCGACCCCTCGGCGGTGAAGTTGAAGTCGACGTCCAAGAGCGGTTCGTAGTCGGCGCCATCCTTCTTGCTCCACGCCGGCGCGTACTCCACCTCTTCGATTGTCGACTCGAAACGCTCCGTGGATGCCGGGCTCGTCGACGTCGACGGCGGGACCCGCCGCTTCTTCGGCAGAGGGGGATTGGCGAGAGTCTGCGGCGGGTGCTCGGGGTCCAAGGGGATTCGTGCTCCGGCACGATCCTAGGACGGCTCGCGCGGCAGCGCAATCGCGCGTCCGCATCGCTTGACTTGGCGCGTCGAAGCGATTAGGCATCGGGGATGGCTGACGAGGGCACCCTCCAGGCCGTCGCAGAGGAGCTGACGTTGGCTCTCCGGCCGCTGCAGTATGCGGCGGCTGACCTCGACCAGTTCGCGGCGTTCATGGAGCGGCTCGGGTTTGGCGCCACCTCGGTGCCGCCGGAGTTCACCGCTCTGGCGAACGCCGTCGAGAAAGCTGAGACCGATGTGGTCGCGCTCCAGGCGGCGCCCGACCCCGAAAAGGTCAAGCAGGTGCTGGATGACGTGAGTGGCGTCTACAACGCGATCACCCAGATCCAGCAGGCCCCGGCCGGCGTGAATGCGGCCGATTACCTGGCCGAGATCCCGGAGCGGCTCTTCGAGTACCTCTTGATCGAGTATCTCCGCGCGCGGACGCCTCGCCTTTGCGCGGTGCTCCTGGTCCTGGACGTGCTCCGCGTCGAACCTGGGGACACGACCGGCGGCCGGCCGGAATACGCGGTCCAGCGGCTCCGGCTCAAACAACTCAGCAAGATCCTCGAGGACCCGGCGGGCCTCCCGGAGTGGATCTACGGCTGGGGCACACAGGACTTCGACTTCCTGCGCCTGCTCGACAACACTGCCGAATTCGCCCGCGCGTTCCGCCTGCCGATCTCGATCGACCCGATCGACGACGACCAGGCGGATGCGTATAAGGCTGCGGTTGCGGGCCAGACGGCGCCGGAGTGGAAGCTGTCGGTGCCGATCAAGTTCGTGGAGGCTGGGACGGACACCTACGAGCTCGGCGTCCAGGTCGTGGAGCTGCCGGCCGAGGGCGCCAAGCCGCCGGGGATCGCCATCCAGCCGGACGTGCCGGAGGAAATCGGCGTCGACGTCCAGCTCACCGACAACCTGAAACTGGTCGTCCGTGCGGGGACCAACTTGGCCGAGACGATGGGCATCCTCATCCGTCCGGGCGAGTTGTCGGTGGCCTATCCGTTTCAGCCCGGCACGACATTGCCGTCGGCAGGCTTTGGAGCCTCGCTCGACTATGCACCGCCCGAGCCCAAGACGCTGATCGGGCAATCGGAAGGAACGCGGCTCGAGCTCGCGGGCGGATCGGTCGGAACCTTCGTGGAGACCGACGCCGGTCAATTCGAGTTCAAACTCGAAATTCAGCCACGGGGGATGAAGGCCGTCGTGACCGGTGGCGACCAGGACGGCTTCCTATCCACGATCCTCTCCGCGCTTGACATCGAAGTCGAGATCCCGATCGGGCTGAACTGGTCAAGCCGCACGGGGATCGCGCTCGCCGGCGGCTCCGAGTTCGAGGTCACCTTCAGCCCTCACATCGAACTCGGCCCGATCGGGATCGAGCAGCTCGAGATCGGGCTGAAGCCGGGCCACGACCCGGCGATTCCTACCCTCAACGTGGATGTCGGGCTGGGGCTGAGCGGCACGTTCGGGCCGTTCGCGATGGTGGTGAACGGGATCGGCATGCGGCTTTCGATCGCCTTCAAGGACGGCAACGCCGGCCCGTTCGACATCGGCGCGGGCTTCAAGCCGCCGCACGGGCTCGGGATGGTGCTCGATGCGACGGCGGTTAAGGGCGGCGGCTACCTCGACTTCGACTTCGAAGAGGAGCAGTACGCCGGCGTCCTCGAGTTGTCGATCCAGGAACTGATCCAGATCAAGGTGGTCGGCCTCCTCACGACAAGGCTGCCCGGCGGGCAGGAGGGGTTCTCGCTGCTGCTCATCGTGACCGCCCAGTTCCCGCCGATCCAGCTCGGTTACGGGTTCGCGCTCACCGGCCTCGGCGGGCTGGCGGGCGTGAACCGGACGCTGAACGCGGAGGCGCTGCGCTCAGGTGTGCGCAACGGGACGGTCGGGTCGATCATGTTCCCCGAAGACCCGGTCAAGAACGCGACCAAGCTGATCGCCGACGTGAAGGCGGTCTTCCCGCCACAGCAGGACCGCTACGTGTTCGGCCCGATGGCCGAGATCGGGTGGGGCTCACCGCCGATCATCACCGCCCAGATCGGCATCGTGCTCGAGCTGCCGATGCCGATCAAGCTCGCGATCCTCGGGAGGATCAAAGCGGTGCTGCCCGACGAGGACGCGGCGGTCGTGAAGATCCACCTCGACTCCGTCGGGATCATCGAGTTCGAGAAATCGAGCCTGTCGGTCGACGCTTCGCTCTACGACTCACAGATCGTGGCCTACGCGCTCGCGGGCGACATGGCCCTGCGCCTCAATTGGGGCCAGCAGCCGACCTTCGCCCTGTCCGTGGGCGGGCTTCACCCGTCGTTCAAGAAACCGCCGCCCGGCTTCCCCTCGCTGCGCCGGCTGAGCCTGACGATGGGCGATGGCGAAAACCCACGGCTCGCCTGCGAAACCTACATTGCGATCACCGCCAACTCCGCCCAGTTCGGCGCCCACCTTGAGGCGAAAGTGTCCGCGGGTGGCTACGGGGTGCATGGCTACCTCGGCTTCGACGTCCTCTTCATCTTCTCGCCGTTCTCGATGAGGGCGGACATGAACGCGGGCGTCGACCTGCTCCAGGGCAACTCCGTGTTGATGACGATCAGTCTGTCGTTCACGCTCACCGGCCCATCTCCCTGGCACGCGTGCGGGACCGCCACGGCGCACATCCTCTTCTTCGACGTGTCGGTCGCGTTCGACGCGCAGTGGGGCGACCCGGTGCAGGCCCTGCTCGCCCAGCTCGATGCGCTCAAACCACTGATCGACGCCCTTGGCGATCCCGGAAACTGGAGCGCAATTGCTCCGAGCGAGGCCGAGCGCTGCGCCACGCTCGGCTCGAGCCCCCTCGAGGACGGAACGGTCATGGTCCACCCGCTGGGCCGGCTGACGGTGCGTCAGAAAGTGGTCCCGCTGGAGATCCAGATCTCGCTTTTCGGCAGCGCGGCGCCGGCCGGCTGGGACACATTCAGGATCTCCGACGTCGCGCTGAACGGGACTGCGGGTCAGCCGCGTGACGCCGTGCAGGACCAATTCGCGCGCGGCCAGTTCTTTGCGATGACCGACGACGAGAAGCTGTCGAAAGACTCCTATGAACGCCACGACTCGGGCATGGCTGCCGGATCTGATCAGATCAAGGGCGGCGCGTCGAGCAGTCTCGACGCGGAGTACGAGACCAAGCTCGTGACCAACCGCGTTCTCCCGGCCCAGAAGCGCGGCCTGTACAAGCCGAACCCGGCCGCCTTCACCGCGGCGATCCGGCACGGCGCCGGAGAACGATCGCCGGTGCTCAACTCGGGCCGGGAGAAGTTCTCGGTGGCGGGCGCGGGGAGCGCCGTGTCGGTGGACGAACTGTCGTACGTGGTTGCCCAGCGCGACGACCTTGCGGTGCGCACCGACGTGCTCACCTCCTCCAGCACGCAGGTGGCCGCCGACGTGGCGCTCGCCCAGCACCTGCTGGACCACCCCGAGGACGAAGGGGTGCTCCAAGTGCTCCCGGCGCACGAGGCCGCATGAGCGACGTACCGGCAAAGTACGACTTCATCTCCTACGTTCGGCGCGGGGCGGCGGCGGATCTCGACGTCGCCGACGACCCGACGCAACCCGTCCCATACAGGGGCAAACTCGACGTCGACGTCTACGTGGAGTCGAGCGGCGGCGGGCAGACGCAGACCGACAAAGCGAGCGCGAATGTTCGCGTTCACGGCCCGATCGACGTTGTCGGCATCGATCCGCGGCACGTGATCCGCACCGAGCCGTGGGACGCGACACCGGGCTTCGAGCCGAACTACCTGGCCGGGATCGAGTTCGACCACCCCGATTTCCCCTGGCTGTTCACGCCGGTGAAGGAGAACGGCGACAGACTGCGACCGTGGGTTGCACTGATCGCCCTCGCCGATGGGGAGTACGACGAAGCGAAGGAACCACCCGGGCCGCTGCCCGTGATCAGCGTCAACGTGCCGGCGATCGCCAAGCTGCCGGACCTCGCGGACTCGTGGGCGTGGGCGCACGCGCAGGTGGCCGGTGGCGTCGGGGCAGGCACCCTCGACCAGATCCTCGAGGTCGACCCGGGGCGCGCCACGTCGCGGCTGCTGTGCCCGCGCCGACTCGACCCGAGCACCCACTACACGGCCTTCGTCGTTCCCGCCTTCGAGCACGGGCGCCTGGCCGGCCTCGGCCAGAAAATCGCCGTGGCCCCCGGCGCCACCACCGACGTGGCCTGGCATGGCGACGAGACCTCGCCGCTCGAACTGCCCGTGTATCACCGCTTCGCATTCCGGACCAGCGAGTCGGGCGACTTCGAGTCCCTGGTCCGCGAGCTCGTGCCACGCGAACTGGCGGCGGAGGTCGGGATCAGGGACATGGATGTGGACCAGCCCGGCTGGGGACTTCCCGGCGCCGGCGGGCCGCTAGGCCTCAGCGGCGCGCTGCGCTCGGTCTCATCGCAGGACACCAATTGGTCGGGCCAGCAGCGCGACACCTTCCGCACCGCGCTGGCGAATGCGATCAACGAAGGCGACACCACGCAGGCGGGGGATCCCAAGCTGGTGCCGCCGCTCTACGGGCGCTGGCATGCGGCACGCTCGCGAGTCAGCACGACCCTGCATGGCTGGGTTCATCAGCTCAATCTCGACCCGCGCAACCGGGCGATTGCCGGCTTCGGCTCGCGGGTGGTGCTCGACCAGCGTTCGAACCTGATGGCATCGGCCTGGGACCAGGTGGCGGGCATCGATGCAGCCAACGAGACCTTGCGCCAGGCGCAGCTCGCCCGCGGCTCGTCGAAACAGGTGATGGCGAAGCATCTGGCCGATGCCGGGGCATCGATGGTGATGTCAATCACGGGGCCAGTGCAGTATCGGCTGCGGGCCAGTCCGCGAACGGTGGCGGCCGAGGTCGCGCGCAGCGCGTTGCCGCCGTCGTCGCTGTCCCCGGCGTTCCGCCGGCTCGTGCGCGCAGGGGGCGCCCTGCGGCGTCGGCAGGGGGCGACCAGCCGCGACGCGCTGGCCCTCGTGGAGCGCCTCGCTCGAGGTGACCTGCGGCCGCGGCGGAACCCCCGCCCCGGTGGACTTCGGACGCTCGACGACGCCGCCGAGGAAGTCGGCACGTCGACGCTCGAGGGTTTCCTCCAGCGCCTCACCCACCTGCCGCGGTGGCTGGTCATCGCTGTCGCGGTCGGACTGCTGGCCTTGTTCGTGGCACTGGCGCTGCTCGTCTCGTGGATCGTCGCGCTGTTGGTGGTGGTCCTGATCATCCTCTTGCTGCTGGCGCTGCTGTGGCGACTTCGGCGCATCCCCGGCGTGGTGTCGGGGCCCGGTTTGACGATCGACGAGATGACCCCCGGGGGCGTCGCCGACGCGTCTCCCCGGCCCGGTTTCCAGGTGGTCCCGGGGCAGCGCCCCGGCGCCGACCAACCCGACCCGCAAGGCACCGACTCGTCAGACGCCGCCGGCTTCCGCGAAGCCGCCGGCAAGATCGCCGAAGTGCTCCAGGCGGTGCCCGAGGACCCCGACGATCCTGATCCGCTCGACCTCGAGGGGATGGCCGGGACCGTTCTCGGCGCACTCGACCCCGACCTCACGGTCCCGGCGCGAATCGGCGCAATCGTGAGCGTCGACAGCGAGCTCTGGGACCCCGACGACCCGCTCGAGCCGATCATGGCAGCGCCGGAATTTCGGCAGCCGATGTACGCCGCGCTCCGCGATATCTCCCAGGACCTGCTCCTGCCGGGCATGGAGCTGGTCGAACCGAACACCGTCGCCGTCCTCGAAACGAACGAGGCATTCATCGAGGCGTACATGGTCGGCCTCAACCACGAGATGGCGAAGCAGCTGCTCTGGGCCGAGTACCCCACCGACCAGCGCGGCAGCTACTTCCGCCAGTTCTGGGACGTGGCCGGCTACGTGCGCCGGCCGAGCGACCCGAATGACGACGACGCGCTGCGTGAGCAGCTCCGCGACATCCCGCCGATCCACCGCTGGTCGCACGGGCCGCTGCTCGGCGAGCATCCGAATCGCACGGACATCGTGCCCGGCAACCTCGTGCTGCTGATACGCGGTGAGCTGCTGCGGCGCTATCCGAACGCCGTGATCTACGCCACCGAGGCGGTGCTCGACGCGCAGGGCAGGCGCGCGCTCGGGGCCGCGCAGAAGCAGCCCCTGTTCCGCGGCACGCTGACACCAGACGTCACGTTCTTCGGCTTCGACCTCGACGCCCCCACGGCGTCCGGCGACGGCGGCGGTGAGGGCTGGTTCTTCGTCTTCGAGCCGCCGCCGTCGGAGCCTCGCTTCGGGTTCGAGCCGGCTGCGGCAGAAGCGCCGTCTGTGAGTGATTGGAACGATCTGAGCTGGTCCAACTTCGCCGCAGACCCGACCACACTCGTCAATGCCCCGGTGACCGCGCCCACCGGTCTGGAAGCGGGGCTCACCTGGCCGACGCACTCGGCGGGAATCGCCTCGGCGACGATGCGCCGCCCCGTGCGGGTGGGCATACACGCAAGCGTGATGTTGCCGGCCGATGCCTGACGGGATCGACACCAGCGGCGGCAGCGGCGTGGCGCTCCCCGGCGTCCCGGTCCTGTTGCTGCCCGTTCGCCTCGAGACGCGCTTCGCCGACGGCGCCGGGGGTCGCGAGCTGTGGTTGCGCGTGTTCCCAGACCAGATCTCGATCGACACCCACGAGCCGGAGCTGTCCGAGGCGGAGGTCAAGGAGGTCGAGCGCTACTGGCAGGACCTCTGGCGAGTGGGAACGGCGGACGACGCCGACGAGCGACCTCCATGGCGCACGCTGGCGGCCAAGTTCGGGGCGACCCGCGCCGCGTGGATCGTCCAGGCACATGCGCCGACCAATCCCGGTGACCGACCCGACGAACCCACGGACGCGGACCAGCCGCTTCCATCGGAGCCGGCATTCGACCAGCCTGCGGCCGCCGCGCTCCGCGAGTCCTCCTGGTCGCGGGCGCCCTACGCGGCGGGGCTGCCCGCAAGATGGACCGCGCTGGTGCGGGCGCCCGACGGCAGCGCGCGGCTCGTGGCCTTCGACAATCCGATCGACAAGCCGCTCGCCGTAGGCCCCGACCCGCAGGCGCAGCCGGAAGGGCTCGACCCGCGCGACCTCCAGGCAACCGAGGAGTTGCGCTGGATGACCGACTTCGACACCGCCGTCGCCCGCGGGATGGCGCAGCGGATCCCGTTGACCGTCGCGGAGTCCCAGCTCGTGCGGGAGCTGCTCGTGATCGGCATGCCGGACCCTCACCCGGCTGGCGGGCCGGTGGTGACGACACACGCAACCGCCCCGCCGCCGACGACGGACCGCCTCGAGCTCGAGGCGCTGATCGATGCGCACCGCTACACCGACGGCATCGCCTTCGTGCGTCAGGGCACACCCACCAACAACAGCGGCGACGCGCCCTCGGGCTGGAGCCGGCAGGACCCCGGGTATGAGCGCAGCTTCCGGGTCGAGCGGGCGATCGCCCCCGACCTCGACGACGGCGCGGCGGTGGCCTACGCGCTCGGCATCTCCGGGTCGAAGCTCGAGCGTGTGGAACGCGCCGACGCCAGCGAGCAGTCAGATGCGCAGGCAATGGGCGTGGCGCTCTGGCCCTCCACCGCCGGCTACTTCCTGCGCGAGATGCTGGGACCGGCGGTCACGCGCGCGGACGAGGAGGCGGCGCGCCGCTGGTTCCGCGACCTGGTCCGGCCGCGGGGCCCTCTGCCGGCACTGCGTGTGGGTGCGCAGCCGTACGGCATCCTGCCCGTCACTTCGCTCGCGCACCGGAGCGAAAAGCGATCGACCCGGCTGCGGTCGCACCTCGCGGACTTTCTCGATCGGGCGCTCCCGAGCTGGATCACGAGCGCCGAGCAGGGACCATTCGTGGGCAAGCCGGGCGGAGAGGAGACCGAACACCTCGCGGGGCTGCTCCGGATGGACGCCGCCTCGCAGAGCTTTCGAGGGAGGCACGCGCTCGGCAGCGACTTCCTCGACTATTTCGGCGCGTTCGTACGGGTGGACGGCGTCGAAGAAGAGCTTGCTGCCGAGTACTCCTGGGTGACCCAGCTCCTCGCGGGGTTCGGAATCTCCGAGGACGTGCGCGCCGACTACATCTCGCTCTCCTCCAAGGACGGGCAGGTGAAGATGCCCACCGTGCAGGACGAGCCGCTCTCGGAGGATGACGGCCTCGCCGGGGCGACCAACTACATCTCCTGGCTCGCCGCCGCCCCGGTGCTCGGCGTGCGCGACATGACGGCCTATCCGGGTGGAGCCCCGCCGAAGTCGCTGCTGTTCAACGTGCTGCGCCAGTCCGTCTTGCTCGAGAATGCGGCCCGCGCGTTCGAGGCGCTTCGCTGGGCCGGGGAGGTCAGCTACTACCTGAGCGAGGAGGAATTCATCGGATTCGACTCGGCCGACGAGAGGATGACGCCGTGGGAGGCGCTCGAACGGCCGGTCGCGGGACTCACTAACGGCGCCGAAACGATCGCCGAATACCTGGATGCGCATCGCGGCCAGCCCGGCCCTTCCGAGGCGGACGACGTCCGCTTCGACCGCCTCAACGAGCTCTACGCGGCGCTCGGAGCGCTCGCGGGGGTTCCCACCGCGGAGCTCGAGCGGCTTTTCGTGGAGACGATGGACACATTCAGTCACAGGCTCGACCCATGGGTCACCTCGTTTGCGACCGACCTCCTCCGCGACATTCGCGGCTCCGGTGTCGGTGAGATCAGGCTTGGTGCCTACGGCTGCGTCGGGCCGATCGCACCCTCACCACTGGGGACGCCCGTGACCGGCGACGAGCTCGCGGCCGTCACCGACCTCGACGCCGCCTGGCAGGCGCGCCATCCCGGCGAGCAGGCCCCCTCCTCGCCACTCGAGCCACGGGGAGAGAGCGGCGGCTTCATCCACGCCCCGTCGGCGTCGCAGGCCGCCGCCGCGGCGGTGCTTCGCAGCGGGTACCTGGAGAACCTCGACTCGACGGATGGCGCGCAGCTCGCGATCGACCTGTCGTCGGACAGGGTCCGCACCGCGATGTATCTCCTCGATGGCGTGCGGGAGGGGCAGCCGATCGGCGCGCTGCTCGGATACCGATTCGAGCGGGCGCTCCACGAGAGTGGCCAGGACGGATACATCCAGGACTTCCGCGACCGATTCCCGATCGTGGCGAACAAGCTGACCCAGCCCGGCGCCGCAACCGAGGAGGTCGCGGCGGAAAACGTCGTCGACGGGCTGGCACTGCAGCGCGCCGCGTCCTCGGAGGGCGGTCTCGACTGGCCCGACGTGCTGCCGCAGGATGTGAGCGATGCGATCGACGACCTGACACAGGCCTTCGACTCGATCGCCGACCTATCGATGGCCGAGAGTGTGTTCCAGCTCGTGCAGGGGAATTACGGTCGCGGCGGAGCGATCCTCGATGCCGTCTCACGCGGCGACCGGCCGCCGGAGCCGCAGGTGGTGCGCACCCCACGACGGAGCACGACGGTGGTCCACCGGGTGCTCCTCCTGCTGACCGACCCACCGGCGCGAGATGCTTCCTGGCCCGGCGGCACTCGTCCCAGGGCGCTGGCCGAGCCGCGGCTGGACGCCTGGCTCACCACGCGGCTTCCCTCGAATGCCTCCTGCACGGTGGATTACACCGGAGGCAGCGTGTCCGTCGCCTTGTCCGACATCGACCTGGGCCCGCTCGACCTGGTGCCACTGGCGGAGCTCGCGGAGGATCCGGTGGGCTCCGAGCTGGAGCAGCGGATCCTGATCGCCGCCGGAGAGCTGCTCGCCGCCGCCGGGGTGGCCGCGCCCGGAGAGCTAACGGTGCGGTTCGAGCAGCCCGTGGCGGGAGACCTTCCGTTCGCGTCGCTCCTCACATGCGTTCGCGCTGCGCGGGACCTGATCGGCTGGGCGCGGCCACTGGAGCCCGCCGACCTGGTGGAGCCGGAGCGCCGAGCGGGCGCCGACGAGAACCTGCGAGCCGACCTGACCCGGCTCCAGGACGCGCTCACCGCGATCTCCGACCTCGCCGACGAAGTGAACGGCTCGCTGGTCGACGACGCGAAACGACTGGCTGCGAACCCCGCCGACGTGGGCGCGCTCACCGACGCATGGACGCATCTGCTGGAGGCGAGCGCCTATGGCGTCGATGCCGCGTTGCCGCGCTCCGAAGAGGGCGTCGAGCTGGCCGAGCAGGCGACGCGGGCAGCGGAGTTGCTGAGGGTGCGAATCGACGCCGTGGACGCGCTTCCGGCGCTGCCCGCGGCTCCCACCCGCGCGGAGCAGCGCGACCGCCTCGTGGGAGGGCTTCAGGCGATATTCGGAGAAGGCTTCCCGGTCCTGCCCGAGTTCGTTCCGGTCGACGGCCCTGGCTTCGAGGCGGCGTTGGGCGAGTCGACGTCGCTCCTCTCCGGCGGCGACGACCAGGAGCGGGCTCGCTGGGTGCAGCGGCTCACACACGTGCGCCCGGCGATCTCGCGCCTCGACGCGCTCGATACCTGCGCCCAGGTGGCTGCGGGCTCCGACCCGCTCGAGTTGACGATCGGGCAGCTGCCGGAGGTGGACACGAGCGGGGGAGCACCTGCCGACCGCTGGGTGGCACTGCCGTTCGCCGCCGGCGAGCGCGCGCCCGCCGACGGCCTCGTCGCCTTCGAGACGATCCTCCCGGCCGCCGGGTACGACCCGACCGCGGTCCACACGGGATTGATGATCGATGAGTGGCCGGAGCGAATTCCCGGAACCGAGGAGTCCACCGGGATCGCCTTCCACTACGACCAGCCGACCGCTCGGGCGCCGCAGTCGCTGCTGGTCGCGGTGCCGCCCGACCCGGCGACGGCCTGGAGCGAGGAGGGGCTGTTCGAGGTACTGCTCGAGACCCTCGATCTCGCTCGGGCGCGCACGGTCACCCTCGACACATTGGTGGAGGGCGGTCAGGTGCTGCCGATGACCTACTTCGCCTTCAACCCCGATGGGGACACGGTGTCGTTCGACTACCTCGGGCGGATGATGTAGGTGGCGTCGGTAACCATCTGGACCAGGCTCGAGCCGCGCTCCGGTGTCGCTGCCGCGCCGCCAGGTGAGCCACAGCCCGACCAGTTCGCGCTCGCCCTCCAGGCACGGGTGCGGGATCCGTTGTGGATGCTCGCGCGGCAATGGCAGGTCGGCGAGCTGCGCGGGGAGGACGGCGGGTCGTTGGTCCAGGCGACGATCCGCACCGAGTCGGCGCCGCTGACCAGCTACCGGCCCTCGCTGTCGGGGGCGGGCGGGCCGCTCGACCCGGAGGTGCCGCTGGAGGCGCATGTGGAACGCAAGCCGGTGGAGCTCGGACTGCGTGGAGCCGTGCAGCTCGGCCTGCGCTTCGAGGTGCTGCTGCCGACCGCCCAACTAGGGGCCTTTCGGAACGAGTACGCGATCGACGCGACCGCACCGGCGGATGAGCTCCCGAGCATTGAGGCAGCGCGGTTCCGGGATCTCGTCGCGGGCTCGACGGTGGATGGCAACGCCATCTATCAGGCGATCGTCGACAACGCGACCGATCTGACGCAGGTGCCCCCGCTTCCGGCGCTCGGGCTTTCGCAGACCGACGAGGGCGCCGTGGTGACGGCGCTCGAAGCCTTCCGCGACTACCGCCGATCCCTCTACAGCGAGCCCGATGGGGACTCGGCCTGGGATGCGCAGCGGCTCGGCTACGAGTTCTCGGTCGGCTCCGAGAGCGACGCCGGCGACTTGCGCCTGGACGGGACCGATTTCGGCGGCGGGTACCTGGACTGGTACTCGTTCTCCGCCACCGAGGCGACGCTCGGCGGCGGCCAGACCGCCCAGGCCGCCGACGCAGAGTGGTCCTTCCTGCCGAACAACGTGTCGTTCCCGGGAATGCCGAACCCCCGCTGGTGGCAGTTCGAGGACGGGCGCACCGACTTCGGCCGCACCGACGTGCAAAGCGTGGACCTGGCCAAGCTCGTTGTCATGCAGTTCGCGCTCGTGGCCGGCGACGAGTGGTTCATGCTGCCGCTCCCGCTTGCGAGCGCATCGCTGAGCCGTGTCCGGCTGCTGGTAGTGACGGACACCTTCGGGGTGAGGACTGTGATTCGGCCGACGGGCGAGTTGCCGATGCCGAGCGGTGCCAACCCCTGGGAGATGTTCACGGTGTCGGGGACCGCCGGAGACGTCCTCCTGCATCCGCCCACCGTCACCGACGTCCTCGACGGTTCCGAGCTCGAGCAGGTCGCGTTCGTCCGTGACGAGATGGCAGCGGTCGGTTGGGGGATCGAGCGCGTGCTGCAGGGTCCCATGGACGCTCCGCTTGACGGATACGAGCCTTGGCGGCTTCGGCTCGAGGCCGAACCTCCCCCTCCACCACGGCAGCGAACGCCCGGCGGCCCGGCGGCCCGGTACGTGGCGGGCACGACGGTGCCGGACAACTGGATCCCGCTGCTGCCGGAGCCGAATGGCCCGCGGTCGTTCCTGTTCCGGCGGGGGGCGATGGAGATCCCCGACCCGGCCGGCAACCTCGACCCCGTCTACGCGCGCGGACAGCTCCTCGAGCCCGAGCGCTCGCCCTACTACGTCTACCAGGAGGCGATTCCCCGTGCCGGAGTCCTGGCTTCGCGCAGCATCCGCCGCACGCGATGGGTCAACGGCGACACCGTCGTCTGGGAGGCCAGACGCGTCAAGTCGGGCCGAGGCGAGGGTTCGTCGGGTCTCGCGTTCGACCTGGTCGAGGACCTGACAGGACCTTGATAGCTGACCGCCGAGCGGCCCCGCCCCGAGTCGGCCTATCGACCTGTGGTCGGCTGGAGGAGCCGCACGGGAAGCAAGCGTGTGACCTTGCCGCCGTTCGCGGGGTGGAAGACGATCTTCAGCGTCATTTCAGATGGCCTCTACGGCGCAGTTCCCGCTTCGCCCGACCTATCGGATGGAGAGGGAGCTGCCCGGGATAGTCGAAGTACTGGGCGTCGTCGCGGATGCGCACGCTCTTGAGTCCGGGAGCCGAGATGTGGACGACGCCCGGGCTTCGTACCTCATACCAGAGGTGCGCGGCCGTCCGGCGCCGCGCCTGGACGACGCCGAAGACTTCGAGCCTTTTCAGGCGGACGGTGCTCTCGCAGCCGCCATGCGAGTCGGTCCGGTCGACGCCCGAGTTGCGCCTGAGCGAGGGCTCGCCACGGATCCTGCTCGCCGATCAGCTTGAAGGGGAGGCGCCGATTCTCGTCTACCGAGTGGGCGACCTCGATTCAACGCTCGCAGAGCTCGAGCGGCGCGGTCTAGGGCTGGAGGGGCAATTCGGCATTCCCCACGGACCATGCGCTGCGGTGCGTTCCCCGGGTGGGCACCGCCTCGCCCTTTACGAGCTGACACGCCCCCAAGCCGACGAGCATCTTGCGGGCCGGCACGACTTCGGGCCAGGCCGGACAGGCTCTGCTAGCTAGCAGCAACTCGGTTCTCAGCGGCCCAAGTGTCCCGGATCCGTGGTACCAGCCGAGGTACCAAACTGAGCGAAACTCAGGTGATCTGAGTGCATCTCAAACCGCTTTGCAGAGCGGCAAAGCTCCTGACAGCACTTCCTCTAGCCTCCTCATAACCCGAAGGTCGCGGGTTCGAATCCCGCCCCCGAATTGGCACCCACCGAGTGGTACCGCTTTGGTACCGGATGCATCGTCCGATACGTCCGATGAGTCCAGATCGGGGGACAGGAGGGACGCATGGGACACGTAGGGACGCATCTGACAGACCTGTCCGCCGGCTGGGGCCGAGCGGTCGCCGGTTCAAATCCGGCCTCCCCGATCTTCGAGAGTCGGCTGGGCGCCGATCCTGCTGGCGGTCTGCTGTCTCCGCGAGCAATGCCGTGCCGGCGTTGCTTGTGGCCACGGTCGTTCTTCCTCCGTCGCGACCTGGCTGGCAGGTGATCGTCGAGAAGCCTATCTAGCCAGGTGTGCTCAAACGATCCCGTCCTCATTGCGACGGCTGGGCGCCGGGGGCCGTGCGTCGTAGCCGCCACGGCTCGCGCAACGCCGCAACGGAATGTGCCCGCGAGAGGTCGCCGTTGTCGACCAGCTGATCGAGAACGTGGAGCTGACGGCGGCGCGCAAGCTGCGGATGGCGCTTGGGGTCATAGGCGGTTGGCGCCTGCGGCAGGCCGGCAAGCAGGCTCGCCTGGCTCCAGCTGAGACGGCGGGGAGAGACGCCAAAGTAGCCATGGGCGGCGGCGACGTCGCCCCAGTAGCCATTCCCGTAGTACACCGAGTTCAAGTACATGCTGAGAATGCGGTCTTTCGAATAGTGCAGTGAGAGCTCGACGGCCAGCCCGATCTCTTCGAGCGTGCCGCCGAGGCCGCCGCCGTGCGGGTAGAGGCTCTTGGCGAGCTGCTGGCCGATTGTGCTCCCGCCGGGGTCCCCACGTCGCTGAAGGAGGGCCAGCGCCGCCCGTCCGGCCCCGTCGGCGATGTCGACGGCGACGTTGGAGTAGAAGTTCTCGTCCTCGACCGCGACGACTGCTCGGCCCAGACGAGCGGGCGGTTGCACCGGGCCGGGAATCCCGCCGTGGGCGGCGAGGATCGCCCGCACGCGGGCTTCGGCATCGCCGACACCGGGGAGGCTGGAGAGGTAGACGGCGCCTGCAACGCCGAGCGCCACGATCGACGCCGCAAGGCAGGCGACGCTCCTCAGCACCCACCTGCGCAGGCGGTGACGCCCGGCTGGGCCTGCGTGGATTGAGGACGGCAGCACCCCTTCATTCGGTGTGGGTGTTCGCCGGTGGGTGGTCATCACCCCGACTACAGCACTAGCGCCTGAACGGAGGATGTGAGTCTCACGAATCTCTCATCTGAGATAACTTCGTCTGTCGTCTCAACTGCCATGCGCGTATCGGTTGTCTCGAGGGTGAGGTCAAGATGGTGGCGCTGATCCCCCGCGCTGTCACGTCGAGGAGGGACTCGTGATCGACATCGCGAAAACCCGCTCCAGGCCTTTTTAGCTTCCCTTAGTGGCGCCTTCAGGTTTGGCTCATCTCGGCTGCCGATGCTCGCGAAGGAATGGCGAGCGCTGCATCTGTGCATGCGCCGGTCCTGCTCGACGAGGACGTGGTCGGGGCACCTGCCCGCGCGCGGGGCGGGGTCCTCGTCTTCCTCGGGATGGTGCTCGCGGCCGGCGCGGCGATCCGCTTCTCGACCCTCGGCCTGCAGAGCTACCAGCACGACGAGGTGATCACGGCGATGCGGGTGCTCGACGGCAGCTTCGGCCACATGCTTCACGAGGTGAAGGTGAGCGAGTCCAACCCGCCGCTCTACTACGTGCTCGCCTGGGGTTGGACGCGGGCCTTCGGCTTGGGCGAAGTGGAACTGCGCTTCCTGTCGGCGCTGTTCGGGGTGCTCGCAGTCGGCGTCGGCTACCTGCTCGGGCGGGAGTTGGCCTCGCGCCGCGTCGGCCTTGCCTTGGCGGCGCTGATGGCGTTCAACCCGATGCTGATCTGGTACTCCCAGGAGGCGCGTTCCTACTCGCTGCTGGTCCTCTTGTGCGCGCTCAGCCTCTGGTTCTTCGTGCGCGCGCTGAAGTGGGGGAGGGGATCCGACTTGGCCTGGTGGGCGCTCGCCTCCGCGCTCGCGCTCTGCAGCCACTACTTCACCTTCTTCGCGGTCGGGATCGAGGCCATCTGGCTGGCGATCGCGCTGCGCTCGCGCTGGTGGGTGCTGGTGCCGGCGATCGCCGCGGTCGCGGTCACCGGCCTCGCCCTTCTGCCGCTGCTCACCGCCCAGACCAACTCCGTGCACATCGGCTGGATCACCAACACCCCGCTGCCGACCCGGATGCTGCATACCGGGGCAAGCTTCATGATCGGCGAAACCGGGAGCGTGCTCGGCCAGCCGACGAGCTACGGGTATGCGGTCGCGCCTGCGTTCCTCGTCGCCTTCGCCACCCTGCTGGTGGCGTTGCGGGGGAGCGCAGGGGAGCGGCGGGCGGCCGCGATCGGCGCCGTGGTCGGCTTCGGCGTGCTGGCGCTCGCGGTGGCGGCGGCGCTGGTCGGCAAGGACTATGTGCTCGAGCGCAACCTCCTGCCCGCCCTGGTGCCGCTGGTGCTGATCGTCGCTCTCGCGTTCGCCGGCAAGCGCACCGGGTTGGTCGGGGTGGCGATCGGCGTCGCGCTCTGTGCCTATTGGCTCGCGTTCGACGTCTACGTGACCCAGAGGCCGAGCTTGCAACGGCCGGAATTCCGCAGCGCCGCCCGGGTGCTCGGGCCGCCGCACGGGCGCCGCGCGATCGTCAGCATGAGGCTCTCTCCGCCGCCACTGAAGTGGTACCTGGAGGACGGGGCGAAGCGCATGTACCGCGGTTCGGCATGGCTCGACGAAGTCGACATACTCGCGCGGCCGAAGGCGCGCTCCGAGTCGGTGGCGCTGCCTGCCCCCCTGCACCCGGCGGGCCGGCTGACGCTGCCCCAGTTCGTCCTCCGGCGCTACGTCTCGCCCGCGCCGGTGCTGGTTCCCTTCACGATCCTGCACGCCCTGCCGACAGGGTTCGACGAAAGCGGGATCACCCTCGACGGCGAAGCGCCGCAGGCCCAAGTCTTTAGGCGAGCGCAACCGCAGCTACGCCTCTCGCGCGGGTTTTCAGCCCACGATCTCCGAAGGGACGAACCACGAGCGAGAGACGTACCCCACCTGCGCGCATTGGCCTAGTCGCCCTATTCGTCCTGCTCGGCTGCGCGGTCGTCGTCCCGGCCGCCTCGGCGGCGGGCTTCGCCGGCCATGTCGATCCATTCGCCGGCACCGTCGACGGACCTGACAGCTTCGGCCGCGGCAATACGTTCCCGGGCGCGACGGTCCCCTTCGGGATGGTCCAGTGGAGCCCCGACACGACCACAGTGCCGGGCCACCTCGCCGGCTACAGGTACCGCGATCACCACCTGACGGGCTTAAGCCTCACCCACCTCAGCGGCGCTGGCTGCTCGCTCTACGGCGACTTCCCCTTTCTGCCCACGACCGAGCCGATCCGCAGCTCGCCGCAGGGTACGGGGGGACGCCTGGACGGCGACCTCCAGCCCGGCTTCTCCCACGCCAACGAGTCGGCGCGGCCGGGCTACTACTCGGTCCGCCTCAATCCGGTCCACGGCGGCGCGATCACCACCGAGCTGACCGCGACAACGCGAACCGGGATGGCGCGCTTCACCTTCCCGGCGAGCCCGCACGCCAGCGTCCTGATCGACGCCGGCGGCAGCGCCCAGCCCGATGACTTCGCCGAAGTCAACCTCGATCCCGGCGCCCGGGAAATCTCGGGGACCGCGTCCAGCGGGCTCTTCTGCGGCCAGCGGCCGCGCTACCGGGTCTACTTCGCCGCCGTCTTCAACCGCCCGTTCCAGGCGTACGGCAGCTGGGAAGGAAGCCGGCTGAATCCGAGCACGACCACGGCGAGCGCGACCCAGGCGCCGACCGTGCACCCGCGCTCCACGGCGGCGGCAGGCGCCTACGCGAGCTTCGACACACGCCGCAGCCGCGTGGTCCTGGCCCGCGTCGGCGTCTCCTTCGTCAGCGCCGAAGACGCGCGCGCCAACCTCGCCGCCGAAAACCCCGGCAAGCCGTTCGGCAAGGTCGCGGCCGCGGCGCACCGGCTATGGAATGCCTCGCTGGGAAGGATCCGGGTCAGCGGCGGCTCGAGCCCCCAGCAGGCGAGCTTCTACACGGCGCTCTACCACGTGTTCATGGCGCCGCGGACCTTCAGCGACGTCAACGGCGACTACCTCGGCATGGACGGGCAGGTCCACAACGCCGGGCGGCACATCCAGTACGCCGACTTCTCGGGCTGGGACATCTACCGCAGCGAGATTCCGCTGCTCGCGATGCTCACGCCGCTCCGGACCGGGGACATGATCCGCTCGCTGCTCGCCGACGCGAACCAGAGCGGTTGCCTGCCGCGCTGGCCCTACGCCAACGGCCAGAGCATGACCATGGTTGGCGACTCCGCCGACCCGATCATCGCCTCGGCGGCAGCCTTCGGCGCCGGGCGGTTCGACCGCGGGGCGGCGTTGGAAACGATGGTCCGGGGAGCGAGCGAACCGTGCCAGAGCGCGAACGGCGAATACCTCGAGCGCCAGGGGCTGGCCGAATACCTGGCCCACGGCTACGTCCCCTTCGACATCGACACCCAGACCAAGAACGCGAACTCGATCTACGGCGACCCCGAATCGGTGTGGGGCTCGGCGGCGACTTCGCTCGAGTACTACCTCGACGACTTCTCGATCGCCCAGTTCGCCGCCCGCTCGCTCCACGACGGCTCGACATACGCGCAGTTCATGCAGCGCTCCTCCTGGTGGCGCCATCTCTATGACCCGGCGAGCGGCATGATCGAGCCGCGCTTCGCAGGCGGATCCTTCCCCAACCCCTACAGCAGCCTCAAGGGCCCCGGGTTCGTCGAGGGGGACTCGGCGCAGTACACCTGGATGGTCCCCCAGGACCCGGCCGGGTTGATCCGCCGCATGGGCGGCAAAGCGAAGGCCGCGGCGAGGCTCGGCTACTTCCTGCGGGACCTCAACGCCGGACAAGGTGGGACCCGCTCCGCCCACGCCCTGCTCGGCAACGAGCCGACACTGCAGACGCCCTGGCTCTACGACTGGATGGGCCGTCCGTACCGCACCCAGGAGGCGGTGCGCCGCGCCCTCGGGCTCTACAGCCCGACCCCCGCCGGCTATCCCGGCAACGACGACCTCGGGACGCTCTCGGCCTGGTACGTGTTCGGCGCACTCGGCCTCTACCCGGAGATCCCTGGCGTCGGTATGCTCGCGCTCTCGACCCCGCTCTTTCCAAGCGCCGAAATCCGGTTTCCCCACAGCCGTCGGGCGCTGCTCTCGACCAGCGGGCACGGCACCTACGTCAGCTCCCTCGCCATAGGTGGGCAGCCGCACGGCCGGCCGTGGATCGGCTACTGTGAACTCGCCGCCGGTGCCCGCCTCCAATACCGGCTGAGCACCCGGCCGAGCCGCAGCTGGGGGAGCTCCGCCGCCGCCACCCCGCCCTCCTACGGGCCCCGGCGCGAGATGCCCGACCGGCTGTGCCACCCGTGACCCGAAGGTCGCGGGTTCGAATCCCGCCCCCGATCTGCACCCGAGACCGCGGCGTGGTACCACTTTGGTACCGGATGCATCGTCCGATACGTCCGATGAGTCCAGATCGGGGGACAGGAGGGACGCATGGGACGCGCAGGGACGGATATGGCAGCTTCGTCCCCCGGCTGGGGGCCGAGCGGTCGCCGGTTCAAATCCGGCCTCCCCGATACTTCAGACCCTGTTGCTTCCCTTAGGCGCCCCTTCGGATCAGCGTCAGCTTCACCGTCTTCGTATTCGGCTTGCCGCCGGTCGGCGTGTAGGTGATGTGGGCCTTTACCTTCACCCTGCTTCCGCGTTTCAGCCCGCGCTTTGTCTTGGCGGTCGGCTTCACCGGCAGCTCGACCTTCAGCGGCAGCTTGACCTTCATCGATGGTTGCGCTGTCTGCGCCAGCTTGCCCTTCGCCTGGCCGCCGACCGCCAGCGACTCCGTCCTCAGGCCGCGGCCGGCAAGGCGCAGATCCCCCGGGCCGGGGAGGCTGACGGGTATGTCGGCCGGGATTCGCAACAGGTGCAGGAAACGCCCGATCTTGAAGAGGTTGAGGGCGACATTGACCTGGACGGTGCCATCGCTCGAGGCGTGCTTGAGCTCGCCTTCATAGGAGGCGGTGATCAGATGGGTGCCTGTTTTCGCGGGCGCGTAGATGACGTGGCAGGCCGCCTGCGCACCGCTCGTCGTGGCCAAGCCGCAACTCGACCCGCCGCCGAATGAGCCGGGGCGGTTCGTAAAGAAAGTGACCGTCCCGGCGGGGGCCAAAGTCCCGCTCTGGTCAGTGACCGTCGCGGTGCACGTCGTCTTTTCAGACAGCTTGGCGAGGATCAGCGGCTTGCAGTTCACCTTCGTCGTCGTCGGATAGGGGAAGGGGTCGACAGCGAGGCCGGTGGGGATACGGTCGGTCGTGATGAAGCTCTGGTTCACGGATGTGCCGTCGAGGTTCGCGCGGCCGATCGCGCTGCCGGAGAAGTTCGCCCAGTAGATGTGAGAGCCGTCGACGGCAAGGCCTTCATCGGAGTCGCCGAAGATGCCGGAAGGATGTTCGACGGTGATGAAGCTCTGGTTTATAGAGGTGCCGTTGAGGTTGGCGCGGCCGATCGTGCCCGCGGAGAAGTGATTGTTCGTCCAGTACACGTGCGAGCCGTCGACTGCAACGGCGGTGGGAAGCGTTGCCCCGGTGATGAACCTTTCGTCGATCGCGTTGCCATCGAGGTTCGCGCGGCCGATCGTGCCGAGGTCGGTGTTCGCCCAGTAGATGTGCGAGCCGTCGACGGCGACTCCCGCGGCTGCGCCGAGGCCGGGGATGAAGCTCAGGTCGGCGGACGTGCCGTCGAGGTTGGCGCGGCCGATCGTGTCGGTGGAAAGGTAACTGTTCGTCCAGTAGATGTGCGAGCCGTCGACGGCGACTCCCCAGGGTTCACCGGCGCCAATGAAGTACTGGTTGACGGACGTGCCGTCGAGGTTGGCGCGGCCGATCATGCCGAGGCCTGGGTTCGTCCAGTAGACATATGAGTCGTCGACTGCGATACCGAAGGGGTGGCTGGGGCCGGTGATGAAGCTCTGGTTCGCCGAGGAGCCGTCGAGGTTCGCGCGGCCGACCGCGTCTGGTTGGGCGATCGTGCCGGAAACGTTTGGCCAGTAGATATAGGCGGACGCGCTCCCCGGGAACGCCAGCGCGAGGAGCGCCAGCGCGAGGACCGCGACCGCGAGCGAGCTTCTCGTTGGTTTCAGCGAAGCCTCCTTTAGGGATACGCGCCGGTGACCGAGTCTCGCATCGACCCGCACTCCCAGCAACCCCTGTCGCGCCGGTTTCTTCCGAACGTCGGGTGCGGCGGGAGCCTCTGTCCGGGTTTGGGCGTCCCCTTTCCCTCCAACCCCTGCTGGGGCGTCGCGGTACCGCTTTGGTACCGGATGCATCGTCCGTTCCGTCCGATGCGTCCCGAGCCGGGGACGCCTCGGACACATGGGACGCGTCCGGACCAACATGGCAGTCGCTCCTCCGGCTGGGGGCCGAGCGGTCGCCGGTTCAAGTCCGGCCTCCCCGATTCGTCAGAGGTCCGCTTGCGTGTGCCAGAGGCGGCGTTAGGCTTCGCCCGTGACAAGCAGAGCTCGCGAGGTGCGGACGTCCGGCGGCCGTCGGCTCGCTGCCCGCCTTGACGGGCCTGATAGCGGCGACGTAGTCCTCTTCCATACGGGAACCCCCGACGACGGCCCTCTGCTTCGTTCATTCGTAGAGGCAGGAGCCGAGCGCGGACTGCGGCATCTGAGCTACTCCCGCCCCGGCTACGGAGATTCGGATCGGCTGCCCGGCAGGCGGGTGGCTGATTGCGTCGAGGACGTCACGGTGATTATCGAAGCCCTGGGTATCGACAGCTTGATCACCGTCGGCGGGTCGGGGGGTGGGCCGCACGCCCTTGCCTGCGCCGCTCTACTACCCGATAGGGTCCACGCCAGTGCGACGATCGCGGGGGTCGCTCCGTACGCGGCGGAGGGGCTCGCTTGGCTCGAGGGAATGGGGGACGAGAATCTTGTCGAGTTCGCCGCGGCGGAGGCAGGTGAGGAGGCTCTGCGTGCCTACTTGGAGAAAGAGGCGGAGACGTTCGGCGCGGTTACCGCCGATGACGTGCTCACCGCCTTCGGCGACCTCATTTCGGAGGCCGACCGTCCTGTGCTCAGCGGCGAGTTCGCCGAGTGGGCCGCGGCGGCGACACGGGGCGCACTGAGGACCGGGATCTGGGGCTGGTTCGACGACGACATGGCCTTCGTCGAGGACTGGGGCTTCGACCTCGACTCGATCGAGGCCCCAGTGGCAATCTGGCAGGGCGACGACGACCGCTTCGTTCCCTTTGCACACGGCAGGTGGCTTGCAGAGAATGTCTCTGGGGCGAAGCCCTTCCTGAGAGCCGGAGAGGGCCACCTCTCAATTGCAGTCAGCGCCTACGGGGAGATCCTCGATCAGCTAATGCGAGCTGCTGCCTAGTCCACGCATTTCGTATCTCGACCAGTAACTCTCGGCCGCGATCCGTGTCCCCAGACATGGCGTGGTACCACCTTGGTACCGGATGCATCGTGCGATATGTCCCATGCATCCCGAGCCGGGGACGCATGGGACGCATGGGACGCATATGGCGGTCGTGTCCTCCGGCTGGGGGCCCAGCGGTCGCCGGTTCAAATCCGGCCTCCCCGATGATCGGAAGCCCGCTTCGGAAGCGGCATCAGGCGCCTCGAAGCTGGCCCCAAGACGTCGTGGTTGCAACAGCCGGCTTCCGGTCTGCTCAGGTCACCTCGCCGAGGAACTCCGCGAACAGCCTGAGGTAACGATCGACGTCAGCCGCCTCGTGGGCCACAGAGACTGTAGGTCCCAGCCACCACCCGGACTCCCAGATCCCTCGGTTCGCCATGTAGACGCGGATCAGCGCACGCAACGCTGGATCGTCCGCCGCCCGCGAGCCGGCGCCGTCGATGGGTGGGTCGGGAGTGAAGAAGTAGGTCGCGTGGGAGCCGTACTGCGCCACGCTCCAGCGCAGGCCAGCATGGGCAATTGCCTTCCGCGATCCGGCGGCCATGCTTTCTCCCAGCGAGGCAGTTTGCACGAACGCCCGCTCGGTGAGGACGTCGAGAAGGGCCGCCCGGCCGGCCGCCATCGACAAGGCGTTCGCGAACAACGTGCCGCCGGTTGCAACCTCGTCGACGAAGGCGCCCGAGACCATGCGCGCCTCCTCGGGCGGGGCGATGGCCGCCGCGACCTCCTCGCGCATCCCGTAGGCCGCGAGTGGGACGCCGGCGGCGATCGACTTCCCGAGGGTGAGGAAATCGGGGTCCAGCTCCCAGTCACCCGTCAAACCTGCCAGTGGCGCGGTCCTCGTGTTACCGGCAATATGTTCTCTGTGCAATCCGGAAGTGCAACCGCTCGACATTGCTGGTCCGAATGTGCTGACTTTCCAGGATGGACAGGTCAACCTTCAGGACCCATCGGCTCAAAGTGTGAGATTCGACGGCGTTTCCTTCCGAGCCGAATCCTGAGGATCGGCATACGGAACCAGAGAGGGAGTCCAGGGCGGCCCCCTCTTGCTGTTCAGGGCTGAGAAGGAATAACGCCGTTCTCGCCCCGGAATGCCTCTACTCGTAGCCTGACGATCCTACTGCCGGTTCCGAACACCTACGCTATTGACACGGTGAAGGGTGCCGTTAGTGTTCGCGGGATGCGCGGGATAGAAATGTTATCCCGGCACTTATCCCGCAGGCACGACTCAGGCACGGCGGCGCGGGATGCGGGGTACATCTCCCCCAAAAAGAAGGGAAAGTAATGGGCCTCCCCGATATCCCGGAAGCCCGCTTCGGAAGCGGGCTTCTGCCTTTCGGCGCTTATTTGAGCCACACCCCCAAGTGCCGCGTGGTACCGGACTTGGAACCGAGTCCCTCCGTCCCAAGATTCGGGACGGCGTAACGAGCGTTGGTTTACGAAACCGAAGGTCACAGGTTCGAATCCTGTCGGGCGCGCTGGCTTCAGGCCAGAATGCGCACTGATCACCGTGCGGTCTTGATTTCGGCGGGTGTCAGTCCACCAGCCGCCGTTCGACTGCCCAACGGCTCAGCTCGTGCCGGCTCGAGAGCTGCAGCTTGCGGAGAACGGCGCTGACGTGAGCCTCGACGGTCTTCGGAGAGATGCCGAGGCGCATTGCGATCTCCTTGTACAGATAGCCGCGGGCGATCAGCTGCAGGACCTCGCGCTCGCGCAGGGTCAGCTGGTCGAGCTCGGGATCGATCTCGGCCTCCGGGATCTCCCCTTGAAATGCGTCAAGCGCAAAGCCCGCTAGTCGGGGCGAGAAGACCGCATCACCTTCGCAAACCCGGTTGATGGCGTCGGCCAATTCCTCGCCGGAGATCGACTTGGTCACGTAGCCGCGAGCGCCCGCCCGTATGACTGCGAATACGTCCTCGGCGGCATCGGAGACTGACAACGCAAGGTACCGCTGCGTCGGTCGATCTTGCGTCACCCGCCGGATCACCTCGACTCCGCCGCCGCCTGGCATGTGGACGTCGAGCAGCACCACATCGGGCTTCTCGCGCAAGATCGCCGACACGGCCTGCTCGACCGTTTCAGCCTCGCCTCGAACCTCGACCAAACCATGGAGTTCAGCCCTCACGCCAGCCCGAAACAGCTCGTGGTCATCGACGATCACCACGATTGGAAGATGCACGCTCATCTAGGCTCGGCCTCCGGGCCCGCGTGGGCGCGTTCAATCTCTAGCCCCACCTCCGTTCCGCCCCCGGGAGCTGACTGCACCTCCGCGCGACCGCCCACTCGCTCCATCCTGCCGACGATCGATTCGCGCACGCCGCGGCGATCAGCGGGCACGCCCGCTGGGTCGAAACCGGGGCCGCGGTCGCGAACGAACGCCTCGATCCGGGCGTCCTCGACCTCGGCGTAGACGCGAATCGGACCGTGCTCGCCAGCGTGCTTCGCGGCGTTCAGCAGCGCCTCTCGGGTTGCTCCCAGCATCGCTTCTGCAGCTTCGTCCATTTCGCAATCGCCCACAACGACCACATCGACCGCAACCCGACGGTCGTCCTCGACCGCCTCCGCAGCCGCGCGCAGCGCAGCAGCAAAGCTCTTCTCCGTCGAGCCCCGCCCGTTGCCCCCAAGCCAATCGCGGAGCTCGCGCTCCTGTCGTCGGGCGAGTGCCGCGACCTCGCGAGGGTCGTCCGCGCGCTTCTGCATCAAGGTCAGGGTCTGAAGAACGGAGTCGTGCAGGTGGGCGGCCAGCTCGGCACGCTCCTGGGACCGGATCCGCCCCGTCCGCTCGGCCGCCAGATTGCGCCCCAGCCGCCAGAGAAACGGCGCCAGGATCAGCGCTACGGCGACAACCACGACGACAGATGTGAGCGCGGCTTCGCGCAGGCCACCGAGGATGTGGTTCGAGGAGAGGAAGAGCAGCCCAGCCCCGATCACGAGCAGCACTCCGAACACCCCGCGGTACAGGTCGCCGAGCGGGGTGGCGCGCGGGGTCGGGGCACTGCCGCCGGAGGTTCCCGCCGGCTCTTCCGGAGGCTCGGGCCCCGCCCAGGCTCCTTCTGCGGTGCCGCGATCGGTGGAGGATGCACGCGAGCGTCCCCAGAGCAGCGCGGCCCCGAAGGCCGCCAGCACCAGCGGCCAGACCAGGGCATCGCTCCACCAGATCCCAAGTTGACGGAAGGCCAAGAGAACAGACAGCGTCAACAGCCCGACACCGGCGGCGACGCGCCAATCGCCCCGAACCGGCAGGCGAGCAAAACGGGCCACCGGCGATTCCTGGCCCGTCGCCGGAAGAGCGGCCCAGGCCACAACATAGGCCAGCAGCATGAGTCCGCTGGTCGCGACGATGGCGATCACGAAGGCGATCCGCAGGATCGTGGGGTCGATCCTGGTACGTGCACCAACCCCCGCAAGCACGCCGGCCACCAAACCGCGTCGCGTGTCGCGGCGAAGGGGAGGGGGTCCGGCCCCGGCGCTCATCCCTCAATCGTGACGCCTCGCGCCGCCGTCGAGGAGGCCACTGAGAACCAGGATCACCCCGACCGCACCCGTGAGCGCGACCGCCATCCAGCCGGGGGAAATGTCAAGCGCGCCCGAGGAGTCAAGCAGCAGAAGCGCACCGACGGCGGCGATCACCGCTCCCGACCCGAGCGAGACGAGGTCCCCATTCACCTGGTCGCGCACGCCCTCGCCTCCGCCGCGCGCAGCGGCGCGGTGTCCTCGTGGAAGGGGCCAGGTCCGTAGCCGGGCGTGTCAACGCTTGCGGTGTCGCTGTTGATCACCCGCAGCTGACCGACGTCCACATGCGCGTCGATTTGGAGCCGCGGGACGGCGGTCGACGGTGAGCCCGCGCTCTGGTCGACGCCCAACCCGGAGTTTCGCTCGCCGACAACCTCGCTCTCGCCGACCCCCACATGCGTTGGGCCATCGACGCAGACGCGCTGAGGAGCGAAGACGTTGGCCTGACCCGCCCCAAGATCGACCTTGAGGCGCACGACACTCTCCTTGTTCCAGTCAAGGTGCCTGAGGTCGACGACGAGCCGGCCGACCCCGAGCCGATACCCGTCAGCCGGAATCGTCCTGGCCGACAGCGGCTGGTATTCGCGGTCTCCGATCCCGCCGCTGAAGTCGAGGTTGGCTGCCAAAGCGGTGCCGGCTCCGATCGCGAGAGCCACCGCTGGCGCAATCAGCCAGCGGGCGCCGCCCCGAAGGCCCGCCAACGCCAGCACCGCCCCGACCACGATGATTCCGATCGCGACGGGCACCCCCCAGCCAAGCGCGACCGCGAACGCCGACGCGCCCGCCAATCCGAACAGCCCACCTAGAACAAGCATCGCGAGCGCGACCATCCCGAGCGCACGCCAGAAGCCCATCGCCTGCAGGCGCCGCCCGAAGCGCTGAGCCCAGTCGGGATCGCCGTCGGTGGGCACGAAGAGCGCAAGCAGCAGATACGCCAGAGCTCCAAGCCCGCCGAAGAAGATCGAGAGGCCAAAGCCGATCCGAAATATCACCGGGTCGATGCCGAAATAGCGGCCCAGCCCTCCGGCGACGCCGAGGAGGATGCCGTCGCTCGAGGAGCGGCGCAACCGGCGCGGCCCGGCGGCCTGTGGGTCCCTCGACTCGCCGTCGCCTGTTTGCTCGCCTTTCTTAGGCTGTTCGATATTGGGAGTGTCGTCGTTCATGGAAATGCCTTCTTTCAAGATGGATTGATTGCATCTCCAGGCTCCCAGCGCTCCCCGCCTCGGTCTATTGGGGATGTCCCCTATCAGCCCCCCTCTTTTCCCTGGGCCATCGGCTCGAAGGCGGACCACGGCGTGATCGTCGACGTTTGTTCGCACCATGCGAGGCTTCCGCATTCGGCTGCAAATGACTGCCACCCTGCCTACCGTCCGCGCGTCGAGCACAAGCGGACACTGCGTCCTCCGGAGGCCGCACTCGGTTCCCCGATATGCGGTCGGAGCCTAAATGAAAATTGTCAAGGATCGGGAGCGACGGCTCACCCAGAGCTGGCGCCGCGATGGCGCGCGTATGCGCGGTGGACCGACTCGAGGAGGACGGCCACGGTCGCGATCAGGGTCAGCGGCCAGGCAGGCAGGTCTGCTGCGGCAAGTAAGGCGGTGGCGGCGAGCAGACCGACCACTGCTACAGCGGTACGCCAGTCGTCGCCGACCAGGAACTCGAAGACGGCTGCCGCGAGGCGGTGGACCATCAAGCGGCCTCCGCGGCGAGGCCGGCGGCGGCGCGCCGCAGGGAGCGCACCATCATCCAGGAGGCGGCGAAGAATGCCAGGGCGACCGCCGGCAGCGCCGCCTCGCCACCCGGCCAAGAGGCGCCGGCGCCCTCCGCGCCCCAGAAGACACCGAAGGTGGTGAGCGCGAGGCCGACGACGAGCTTCATCGCGTTCTCTGGGACCCGGCCAAGCGGCGCCCGTAGCGCCGCGCCGGCCGCCAGCACCGCGACCAGGGCCAGCGCCCCGGCCGCCGCCGCCAGCGGGATATTGTGCTGATTGGCACCGAAGGTGAGGACGATGAAGGCGACCTCGAGTCCCTCAAGCAGCACCCCTTTGAAGGAGACGAGGAAGGCGTAGTGGTCGAGGCCCAGCTCGCGTGGGGCCGAGCGGGCGGCCTCCGTCTCGCGCTCGAAGGCAAGGGTCTCGTCGTGGATCGGGATCACGCCCCCGGCGCGCAGGATCGCCTTGCGCAGCCACTGCAGGCCGAAGACCAGCAGCAGACCGCCGACCACCAGTCGCAGGACGCCGATCGGGATCACGGTGAGGGCGGGGCCGAGGACTGCGATCAGCGCCGCCAGGACGAAGGTCGCCGCGCCCACCCCCAGCAGCGCCGATCTCCAGTCGCGGGCGGCGCCTACGGCGAGCACGATCGTGAACGCCTCGGTCGCCTCGACCGCCGAGGCGAGGAAGACAGAGATCGCCAGACTGACCTCGGCTCCGCTCATGTCCCCACGTTAGACATCGGCTGTGGCTCGCGATTAACCCCGGCTAGGTTCCTCTGGGTAGGGCACAGTGGCCCAGGGGAATGTCGGATTGACGGCTGGACCCACGGAGACTCCCGCTCGCGCCGAGTCTCGGCGCTCTTAGCCTCCCCAGGCCAGACCCCCCGTCAGGCCAGCCCCAGCACGCTCTGCGTCACTACCTGGTGCCCATCAAACTGCTGAGTAACGGTCAGAACGTAGCGACGTCGAAGGGCATCGGCAGCCGACGCTCTGTTGCTCTAATGGCCCCGGAACCTGGTCGGCCGCCGCCTTGCTTGTGGGCTAGACGTCGGCGCGGCCGATTCCGGGCCGCTGATTGCCGCTGTGAGCCGGCGAGACCTCTACTTTGCAAACACCTGGTTGACAATCGTCTGGTCACCGAGCGTGTCGAAGCCGACGAGCTTGCCGTCAGTGTTGTAGGTGGAGACATCGGCACTCTCGATTGTCTCGCCTTCGAGAGTGACGGTGGTCAGGATGACGACCTTGTCGCCGTCGGCGACGAAGTCGTGCGGCTTGGTGCTGAAGTTCTTGCTCAAGAACTTCCCCCAGAGCTCGCCGACCTCCTCCTTGCCGTGGTAGGTCCCGGTCAGCGCGTTATCGCCGCGCACCGTCCACTCGACCGAATCGTCAATGTTTTGCATCGCGCCCTCGGCGTCTCCGCTGCTAAACGCCCTATAGGCATCTTCCGATGCTTGCTTGTTCTCCTGAGCACCCATGGCTGGGTCCCTTCTCTGGATCCTGGGATAGAGGTACGAGCATAGCCCTGTCCGCTGCAGGTGGCGGGCCGAGCTCGACAGGCAGTGATGCGGCTTGGTCAACCGCTGCCTGGCCCCAGCCGGTTCGCCTCGTTCTGGAGGATGGTCGTGGTACCAACTTGGTACCGGACGCATCGTCCGATGTGCCCGATGCGTCCCGAACCGGGGACGCAGGGGACGCAGCGTGATGCATATGGCACCCACGTCCTCCGGCTGGGGGCCGAGCGGTCGCCGGTTCAAATCCGGCCCACCGACTGAGGAGGATCCGCCTCGGAAGCGGGCTTGGGGCGCGAGTGACGTTGCGGAGCTTCTAGTCGGGTGCACCGTGGTAACCAGCTTTGGTACCGATTCTGGTCAGGCGCGCAGGCCGAGCAACTACCGGGGCCTCTGATCGGGTAGTTCGGGGCACCGTTTTCGACTTACGCGGAGTTGCGATTCTTGACTGGCGCTGAGTGGCACCCATAGGATCGCGCGCGGCCTGGGGCTCTTAACGAAGAACGTCGCCGAGGCGACTGTCTCGTTCGCCGACTCCCCGGGTCGCTGCTTCCCGAAAACCGACGGGATTCCCGCCGAAGTCAGGGTCGAGCAGCACCGTCAACTCGGGGGCAAAGAACCTCTTCCTATTGAGGTCACTTTCCGGATTTCAGACCACTATCCGCTGTGGGCAGAGTTCGCCGTCAGCGACACCCCGCCTTCAGAACCGCCGCGCGTTCCGGAGTCGCTGATGCTCGAGATGATGAGCCCAAAGCCCCGCCGGCGCTCCTCGAACGGGGGCAGCGTCTCCAGCGCCCGGCGCAACGCGTAGGCGCGAGGATCGCCGCTCTCGCCGCATTATGAAGCCGACGCCATGCACGCCATCGTCATCGACCACGGCTTCGCCGATGTGGGCACGGACACGCTCCAGGCAGGATTGCAGCGCCGCCACCGGAGCGTCCTCTCCGGCCTCGGCGCACAGCCGCTCCACCTCGGTCAGGCGCGAGTCGAGTTCGACCCCGCGCACCCGGCGGGTCGGCACCTCGGGTAGGTCAAGGCGCAGGTAGACGCTCAGCACCCAGCCACCGTCGCCGTTCATGCGGTCGAGCAGGCGTAGCTCGTCCTGGTCTCCAGCAGCGCCGTCGCTAGTGGACCCCGGCCAGGTCGCGGGCCTCTTCGACCTCGATATCGCCGTCGGAGACCTTGAAGCCGATCGTGTCGACGTAGTCCGCGGCGCCCGCAGCGGTCTTCATGCGTGCCATTTCAGGAGTCACGCCGGCATCGGCCAAATCGCGGGCGGCGCTTGGATCGAAGCAGCGGGCCACCAGCCACTCGTCGACCTCGTGCGCCTCGAAGCCGGATTCCGCCCAGGTCTCAGCGGTGTCGTCGGGGTTGCCGCCGTGGGCGAAATGGCCATGCTTCTCGACTACGTCGCGGATCGTCATGGCGCGGCCTTCTTGTGAGCGTGGACCGCGGTGGCGAGGGGACAACAGCCTGACTGACTCATCTCTCTCCTTCGACTAGCTTCGTTACCGCCATCATCTGAGGTCACGGTCCTGCTGCCATCGGGGTATCCCCCCGCATCGAAGTTCGGCATTCCCCCGATGGAATTCGCGCCCGATCGGAAGGTAGCTCGGCGCTAGGGCCGCGGGACGACCATCACCGGGCATGGCGCCTTATGGATCAGCTCAGTTGAGGCTGAGCCCAGAAGGACCCGCATGACCGGGCCGTACCGGCGGGAGCCGGCGAGCAACAGGTCGACGCCGTCCTCGCACGCTTCGGCCAACGTTTTGGCAACCGGCCCGCTCAGAACGCGCCCGTCGATCGTGAGATTTGAATGGAGAGCATTGGTTGCCTCCTCGAGGATCTTCTCCGGCTCGGGCGGGAGTGCAGGCGTGTAACCGACTACGCCGGGAAGCGCTACCGGAGGGGAGACCACGGTCAGCACCCGGATCGCCGCGCCGGTCTCCTGTGCGATTGCCTCGGCTCGGTGCAGGGCAGCCTTGGATTCCGCCGTGCCGTCGTAGCCGACGGCGATGAGGCGGAAGGAGGCATCGGTCTTCGCCACATATCCGCGGGGGGCTGCCACAACAGCGCATGGGGCGCCGTGGAGGAGGCTCTCTGCGGTGCTGCCGATAAGCGCTCGGCCGAGTGCGCCGCGGTGGGGGGAACCAACCAAAATGGTGTCGATGTCCTCCTCTTCGGCGAGGTGAGTCATCACCCAAGCTGGCGAACCGCCGCCGTAGACGCGCGTCTCGACGCTTAGGCCGGCGAGGGACTCGCCCACCTCCTCGAGCAACGGCTTGGCCTTGGCGGCGGCGTCGCCCTCAAGTTCTTCGAAACCGACCGGAAACGGACCGTAGGGAATGACGGTGACGACTAGCGCGCTCGCTCCTGATGCTGAAGCGAGAGCCTTCGCAAGAGCCAGCGCATCGTGGCTCCCGTCGCTCCCGTCGAAGCCCACCAGGAGCTTCCTCCTCGATGGCGACCCACTCTTGGAATCGTTCATTGCTCTCTCTTCGTCTCTTGAGATGGGACCCTGCTCCCGACGATGGCGAACCTAGGTGTCGTCGCCCCAACTGTCATCGGTGGAAAGCCGAAGCTGGTCGGGTGGATTATCCCGATGACCCCGCGTCTACCCGGCTGGAGAATCAACTGATCCAGTCGATGATCGAAGGACGTGTGATGCTGCGGCTCGAAACCCAAACCCTCAACGGTGCTTCCGATGACTACGATGGCCTGCTCGACCTGATCGGTAATGCAAGCGTCGTCCTGCTCGGCGAGGCCTCACACGGCACGCATGAGTTCTATCGTGAGCGTGCTCGCATCACTCGCCGTCTGATCGAGGAGCGAGGGTTCGGCGCGATCGCAGTCGAGGCAGACTGGCCCGACGCCTACAGGGTGAACCGCTACGCACGCGGTGCGCCCGAGGACGCCGACGCCGAGGAGGCGCTGCGCGGCTTTCGTCGCTTCCCGACGTGGATGTGGAGAAATGCCGAGGTGCTGGATTTCGTCGGCTGGCTGCGATCGCACAACGATGGCCGACGAGAGGGCCGGGAAGTCGGCTTCTACGGGCTCGACCTCTACAGCCTCTACACGTCGGTCGCCGAGGTCATCGCATACCTGGAGCGGGTCGATCCTCCAGCCGTAGAGCTGGCTCGTGAGCGCTACGCTTGCTTCGAGCAGTTCGGCGGCGAGCAAACCTATGGACGTGCGGTAAGCCTCGGGATCAGCGAGTCGTGCCGGCGCGGTGTCGTCGCGCAGCTCACCGACCTGCAACGGCGCGCGGACGCCTACCTTCGCCGCGACGGATTGGCCGCGGAGGACGAGCAGTTCTATGCGGAGCAAAACGCGCGACTGGTGGCCAGTGCCGAGGAGTACTACCGCTCGATGTTCGCTGGGCAGGCGCTCTCCTGGAATCTACGCGACCGCCACATGGCCGACACGCTGCAGCGTCTCGTCAAGCACCTGGCACGCCACGGCAAGTCCGCCAGGATTGTCGTCTGGGAGCACAATTCGCATGTCGGAGACGCGCGAATGACGGAGATGAGCCGGCGCGGCGAGCTAAACGTCGGTCAGCTGGCGCGCGAGCGCTGGCCCGACGACGTCGCGCTGGTCGGCTTCACCACTTACACCGGGACCGTGACCGCCGCCTCGGCATGGGACGCACCTGCCGAGCGGAAGCAGGTGCTCCCCGCCCTAGTCGGCAGTTACGAGGCGCTCTTCCACGAGACGGGAAAGCCCCGTTTCGTCCTCGACCTGGCGGAGGCAGAGCCGCTTCGCGAGCCGAGGCTGGAGCGGGCGATCGGGGTGATCTACCGGCCGGAGACCGAGCGTGCCAGTCACTACTTCTCGGCTGTGCTCCCAGGACAGTTCGACGCCGTGATCCACATCGACGAGACCAGGGCGGTCGAGCCGTTGGAGCGCACCGCAGGGTGGGAGCTGGGCGAGCCTCCAGAGACCTATCCAACGGCGCTGTGAGGCGTCCCGGAGCCGAACCGTGAGCATGCGCAGCATCCGCATCGGCCGCCTCGCCGGAATCCCGATCGGCGTCCAGCCGCTGTGAACGGATAGCGTGACCTCATGGACCTGGGCTACAGCGGCAAGCTCTACATCCTCGCCTTCGACCATCGCGGCTCGTTCACCAAGCGCTTTGGCGTCAAGGGTGATCCCACGGCCGAGGACAACCAGCGCTTCGCCGACGGCAAGCATCTGATCTTCGAGGGGATCGAGGCCGCGCTGGCGCGCGGTGCCGATCCCTCGGTAACCGGGGCGCTTGTGGACGAGCAATTCGGAGGCCCGACGGAGGTTCCCCAACAGGCGAAGGCCCGTGGCATCAGGCTCGCTATGCCGGTGGAGAAGAGCGGCCAGGAGGAGTTCGACTTCGAGTACGGCGACGCCTTCGGCGATCACATCGAGCGCTATGACCCCGATTTCTCGAAGGTCCTCGTTCGCTACAACCCCGATGGGGACACGGAGATGAACAAGCGCCAGGCCGAGCGGCTGCGACGACTCTCGGACTGGCTACATGCGAACGATCGCAGGCTCCTCTTCGAGTTACTGGTGCCTGCGGAGGAGGCCCAGCTCGCCTCTGTGGACGGCGACTCCAAGCGCTACGACGCCGAGTTGCGTCCCGACTTGATGATCCGCGCGATCCGCGAGCTACAGGACGCTGGGATCGAGGCCGACGTCTGGAAGATCGAGGGTGTCGACGAGCGCGCCGACTCCGAGCGAATCGCCGCCCAGTGCCGCGAGGGGGGGCGCGACGGCGTCGTCTGCGTTGTGCTTGGTCGCGGTGCCGACGACGACAAGGTCGATGATTGGCTCCGCGCCGGAGCTCCGGTCGATGGCTACGTCGGCTTCGCAATCGGTCGATCGATCTGGGGCGATCCGCTGAAGGGCTGGATCGAAAGCACCCTCTCCCGCGAGTATGCCGCTTCGCAGATTGCCGACAACTACCTCCGCTTCATTGAGGTCTACACAGCCGCCAAAGCCGATTCGGCCTAGCGTCTTGGGACGGGCTCCTCGCGGAGCAACTGCAGGTAGGCAACAACACCCGGGCCGATCGGAAGCCAAAACGCGAACAGGCGATAGGTGAGAACGGCGACGATCGCCCAAGCCGGCGTCGACGTCGAACCCGATCAGCGCACCAACCATGCCGCCGTCGACTGGACGATTTCGAAGTCCGACGCAGAGGTGTTGCTGGGCGTCCTTTCGTCCGAGCGCTACAACGCTGAGGTCGAGGCCGTTTGCGACGGCGTGCGTAGGCAATTGGACGAGAAGCCTCCGCTGAAATCAGTTGAGTTCAACTACCCAGCTTGCGGGGCCGCACCGCCGGCTTCGGCCTGACGCCATCATTGGGAGCCCGGTCCTGACCTTCATAGTCTCGCTGGGGGCTGATCCTGCCGAACCTCTCGCTCGCGATCCGGCAGCTGTACGACACCGATCGCAGCGGCTGGTGGATCCTCATCGGGCCAATCCGGTCATCGGGTTCATCGTGCTGCTCATCTCCTACCTACAGAAGAGTGACGCCGGCGACAATAGCTACGGCCCCCGATGGCGGAGGGCGTCGCCTAGCCTGCACCCGATCCTCTCCGCGTCGAGGTGCCCGGGTGAACAAGCTTCCAACCGGCCACGATCCAACCCCCGCTCCCCTTGCGCTGGTGATCTCCCGTTGGAAGATCTTCGACCAGCATGCTGACCCCCTATCGAACCCAGCCGTACTTCCGCCACCCTGCGCTAGGGTTTGCGAGTGGCTGAGAGCTGGAAACTGGAGTTGGCAATTCAATCCCCCGACGCTTCTGGGAAAGATCGAGCGGCCGCGCTGATTACAAAGCTTCGGGCACAGATGCCGGTCGAAGGGGATGGCCATATCTGGCGGGTAGACATCGAGGGTGATGATCGGAACGCGGCTCTGATGCATCTCGCTGCAATTCTCGACGAAATCGACGAAGACAACTGGGGAAACGATCTGGTAATCGGCTAGAGCCCCAATCCAACGGGCAGCCCGGGGTGTCTCACGCTGTGGAAATTGCTTAAGGACCTGCCCACCCCGGAGGCCCGGCGCGGTCGTGGCATGCGAATCGATAGGAACCAGCAATACAAGACTGCGGCCCAGCGTGGCGGGTCCCAACTCCCACTCTGAGGCAGCAGGTCTGAGCTACTACCCGATCTACTAGACCGAGCGAACCTCAGGGCACCGAAAAGAACTGGACGAAGGCCACCTCCGCCTGGATTGCCTCATTTCGCAGCACATGCGGGAGTTGTGGTCCAGGCGGTCGCCGGTTCGAATCCGGTCGTCCACCCCGGTCGTCCACCCCTAAGAAGTCCCTGCTGAAAAATGCGGATCCTAGCTATCTGCTTCGCTTCTATTCCTGCCACCTCGGCTACGATTCATCAACGAAGCCGACGACTCGGGCAGCTCGGTGACCTGGAGCGAGCAATAGACCTGTCCTCCGGCTGGGGGCCGAGCGGTCGCCGGTTCAAAACCGGCTTCCCCGATCACCGGAAGCCCGCTTCGCACCGGAAGCCCGCTTCGGAAGCGCTTTCGGCCGGTTGGGGAGCCCCTTCCGCTTGGACGCCCCGAACTTGGTACCGGTTTAGCACCAAGTGGTTCGTTGGCTGGTCCGGCTTAGCTTAGACAGGACGGCGCAGCCTGGCGAAGCGCTGCTTCACCTCATCGAGCCCAACCCAGTGGCCGCCGGGGCCGTCGAAGTTCGTGAAGGGATTGGAATGGGAGCTTCGACTACCTTTTCTTGCTGCCTCCCGTCGCCCCGAGCGTCTCGCCGGCGCTGTGCACGACGCTTTGAAGGAAGTCGTACTGCGTCTGGACCAGCTTCTCCGACATCTCAAGCGCAGAGTCGATGACGTCCTGCCGCCTGGAGCGGTTTTTGCCGTGCGGTGGCAGTGCTTTATCCACGGACTCCATGAAATGGCGCACCGCCTCGATCGCACTTTTCTGGCTGTGCTCCACCTGCTTAAGCACCCGCTCGGACAGCTCAGCGGTTTTCTCAACCGGGGACTGCTCGCCTTTGGCGACTTTGACTTTCATTGGGGTGACTCTTTTCGGGGGAGCTTTGCGTTTCTCGGCTGCGGTGGGCATCTGGGCCTCCTGGTTGTCTGACTGGTTTGTGGTTGTCTGACTGGTCGTCCTCCCGACAAGCTTGGCACCGTTCCCGAGGCATGTCATCCGGGAAAACCCGAACCTCGTCCAGCGGGATTCCCGGTCTGTTCGAGCGGTGCCTCTTGGGCCGCCGACCGGTCGCAGGCTCAAATGCTGTCTCCCCGATACAGGCAGGGTCCGAGTCAGGGGCGGCTACTTAGCCCGTTCGTAGTGTTCGCCTTGCCGTTGTAGGCGTTCCATGGCGTGATTGAACTGTCGGGAGCATCCGTTCAAGCGGTAGCAGCGCTTGACGTACATCGTGGCGGCTGATTCGCGGTGTGGCATCTTTGCAGGGTGGATAAACGAGTGGTAGCGGGTGACGGATTCGTGGGCCGATTCCTCGCCGCCGCATCCCGGCAAGAAGGCGAGTCTGAGGATGCAGGGGACCGCGAGCCGTTTCATTCACGGCAGATTAGTCCAGCCGGGGGCAACGGTTGGGCAACACGACACCCGGAGACAGCCGCAAACGGCAAGACGGCCAGGATGGCGAAAACGGCCTGAGAGCGGGGAAAAGGGTTAACAGCCGCAACTAGCGGCAAAGGCAGGACACGACTGAAAATCGTGGTGTCGCCGGTTCGATTCCGGCCCTCGCCATCGCATAGACAAGCGGAACGCGGCTCCCGCTCGGGAGCCGCGTCCAGCAGGAGTCTGTGGGGGCCCGCCCGACGCAGAGCTACACCCGGTCGACAACCCGGCCGTAGCCCGCGTCGACCGGCTGCTCAGCCCGTGGCCGAGGAGACTGCGGTGCAGATGGCGGTGACCGTCATGGTCGCGGTCGGGACCTGGGAGAAAGCAGTGGCCGTCCAGCCGTTCCTGTCCGCGGAGGGCCCGCTGTCGTTGACGAACGCTTCTTTCTCGTCGCTGACACTTGCACCGCCGCCGATCGCCTTCGTGCCCGCCGGGCAGCTCACGGTCGCGGTCGTGCCGGCCGAGCCGAAGCCGTTTGGCAGTGTCACCGTCGTGCCGACGTACTGCACCGAAGCGAGGGCGCTGGCGCTGACACCGGTGAGGCTGCTGCCGACGACCTGCTTGCCGGTCAGCGACTGCTGCTTCACCTGCGTCCCCGTGATGCTGCCCGGCTTGATCCGGTTCGCGGGAATGGACTTGGGCTTGATCTGCTTGCCGTTGATCTTCGATGCGGCGTAGACGCTGCCGCCGAGCGCCACGAACAGCGCGATGACCGCGACGACGTTCGAGAAGCTCACCATCTTCCAGAGTCGGGACATTTCCTCTCCTCTCAATTGTTGGCTGGGCCGTATTCAATAGCCTGCACGACGCTCGGGGCTTCACGAGCAGGGTCAAGGCCTGCTCGGAGCTCGAATCGTGCATCGGCTGAGGGTGTGCAAATGGGGCTCCATCGGCCCCATACCACGGCCGGGGGTTCGGTTTTCCGCCAACCTCTGGACGGACGTTCCCCCTGTTAGCGCCGGGGCCGCTCGGGGAACCTATGGAATGAGCATGGCTCGCCGAATCCTGATCGTCGACGACCACGCCGGCTTCCGGCGCAGCGCCGCCCGCAGCCTCGCCACGGCCGGGTGGGAGGTGGTCGGCGAGGCGGAGGACGGCGAGGCCGCGCTCGAGGCCGCCGAGCGCTGCGAGCCGGACGTCGTCCTCCTCGACGTCGGGCTGCCCGACGTCAGCGGGATCGAGGTCGCCCGCGAGCTCCACGAGCGGGTTCCCGACGTTGCCGTGGTGATGATCTCGACCCAGGATCGCTCCGACTACGGGGAGTTGGCGCTCGCCAGCGGCGCCCGCGGGTTCCTGACCAAGCTCGATCTGTCCAGCCAGGCGCTGGAGGCACTCGTAGAGTCCTAACTGCATGGCGGTGCGAATTGAGCAGACGGTGGCCCGAGCGGTCAGCTCCGCCACCGATGTCGGCGACGCCTACACCCGGGCGCTGGAGGCGATCGGCACCGACCTCGACTGGAACCTCGCTGCCGCCTGGGAGCCGAGGGCCGGCGGCGAGACGCTCGGCTGCACCGCGCTCTGGTTGCGCAATGGCGACGCGGACGAATTCGCCGCTGTGACCCGGTCGACCACCTTCGCCCCCGGCGAGGGCCTTCCGGGTGCGGTGTGGGAGTCGGGCCAGGCGGTCTGGATCGCCGATGCCGCGAGCGACGCCAGCCTGCCCCGGCGAGAGGCCGCGAGGGCGGCCGGGTTGCACGCCGCGGTCGGCTTCCCGGTTCGCAGCGAGCGCGGCGTCGTCGGCGTTATCGAGGGCTTCGCCGACCGCCAGCTCGAGCCCGATCAGGAGCTGCTCAGCACGCTCGAGGTCGTCGGCGCCCAGCTCGGCCAGTTGATCGAGCGCCGGCGCGCGGAGGAGAGCGGCGTCGCCGTCGAGCGCCGCCACCGCGCCACGCTCGAGGCGGCGATCGACTGCGTGATCACGATGGACCACAGCGGCAACGTGCTCGAGTTCAATCCCGCCGCCGAGCGGACCTTCGGCTACGCCAGCGAGGAGGCGGTGGGGAAGGAGATGGCGGCGCTGATCGTCCCCGAGGAGCTCCGCGATCGCCACCGCCGCGGGCTGCGCCGTTACCTCGAGACGAGCGAGCCGGTCCTGCTCGACCGGCGGATCGAGATCGAGGCGATGCATCGCGACGGCACCCGCTTCCCGGTCGAGCTGACGATCACCCGGATCGATGTCCCCGGCGCCGCGGTCTTCACCGGGCATCTCCGCGACATCACCGACCGCCTCGAGGCCGAACGCGAGCTGCGCGAATCCCGGGCCCGCCTTGTCGAGGCCGCGGACGAGGCCCGGCGGCGGATCGAGCGCGACCTCCACGACGGGGCCCAGCAGCAGCTGATCAGCGTCGCGATCACCCTCGAGACCGCGGCCCGCCAGATCGAGGAGAGCCCGGGCGAGGCCCGCGGGCTGCTCGAGGAGGCCTCTGCCGAATTGCGCCAGGCGACGGTCGAGCTGCGCGAGCTGGCGCGGGGCATCCACCCCGCGGTGCTGACCGAGGGCGGCCTCGACCCGGCGCTGCGCGGCCTCGCCAGCCGCAGCAAGGTGGCGGCGACGATCGCCGCCGTCCCCGAGCGCCGCTACCCGATGCCGGTCGAGGCGGCCGCCTACTTCGTCGTCGCCGAGGGCCTGACGAACGTCGCCCGGCACGCGGAGGGAGCGAGCCGGGTCGAGGTGGCGGTCTCCGAGGGAGACGGCGCGCTGGTGGTCGAGGTCGGCGACGACGGCGCCGGCGGCGCCTCGCTCGACGGCAGTGGCCTGCGCGGGCTCTCCGACCGCGTCGCCGCCCTCGGCGGCGAGCTCGAGGTGACGAGCCCGCCCGGCGGCGGCACCAGGCTGAGGGCGGTGATCCCATCAGAGTCGTGATCGGGGAGGACTCGGTCCTGCTGCGGGAGGGGATCGCCCGGCTGCTGGACGAGGCCGGGATCGAGGTCGTCGGCCAGGCGGCCGACGCCGAGGACCTGATGCGCAAGGTGCGCGCTCACAAGCCCGACGTCGCCATCGTCGACATCCGGATGCCGCCCGACAACACCGACGACGGCCTGCGCGCGGCGGCGGCGATCCGCGAAGAGCTGCCCGAGACCGGGATCCTGGTCCTCTCCCAGTACGTCGAGGAGCACTACGCGGTCGACCTCCTTGACGCCGGCAGCGAGGGCGTCGGTTACCTGCTCAAGGACAGGGTCGCCGAGGTCGACCGGTTCATCGACGCTGTGCGGCGGGTGGATGACGGCGGCTCGGTCCTCGACCCCGAGGTCGTCGCCCAGATGCTCGGCCGCCGCCGCGAGGGCGGCCCGCTCGACACCCTCACCGATCGCGAGCGCGAGGTCCTGAAGGCGATGGCCGAAGGGCAGACGAACAGGGCGATCTCCGAGGAGCTGTTCGTCAGCGAACGGGCGGTCGAGCGCCACGTCACCTCGATCTTCCAGAAGCTCGATCTCTCAGGCGAGGACGGTGGCCATCGCCGGGTCCTCGCGGTGCTCGCCTACCTGCGCGAGTAGTCCGCCGGCCCGGGCCCGGAACCCGTCGAGCCCGGCGGCGGTGTGGAGGAGGTTGCCCGCGATCGGCTTCCAGATCGCGACGGCCGCGCCGTCGGTCTCGATCCGGTAGGGCTCCGGGAGCTCGAGCTCCGCCACCCGATCGGCATCGCCGGGCTCGGCCAGGTCGGCGACGAGCGCCAGCGCCGCGAGCGGATGGTCGGAGGAGAAGGCGATCTCGACGCCGCGGCTGCGGAGCTCGGCCGCGTCGCCCAGCATCACCAGATAGCCGTCGAGATCGGTCCCCGGGACCGGCCCGGAGAGGACGTGTCCGGCGAAGCCGGGCAGCGGCAGCGTCCGGTGGCGGGAGTGGAACTCCCAGCGGTCGCACGGCCGCAGCGATCGCGACTCTGCGTAGCCGGCTACGAACGCCTCGAGGCCGAGGCGGCTGACCGAGACGTTGCCCCACCTGTAGCGGGAGGCGGCGAGGAGGCGGCCGATGCCGAAGCCGTTGGGGGCGCCGACCAGCGCCCCGACGGGGGCCAGGAGCGGGTCGTAGAAGAGGGCGGCCGCGGTGGCGCCGACGACCGCCATCAGCGCCGCCCCAACCAGCGCGCTGAGGATGACGGTCGGCCGCCAGTGGGCGGCGCGGCGGTACGCGGTCATCGCCTCGGCGACGCTCGCCGGCGGACGGTCGAAGCTCGCCTTCGCCATCGCCGCCTCAATCTCGCGCCGCTTCTCGGATTCGTCGAAGCGGGCGGTGCCCTCGCCCTCCTCGAGCGCCTCGGCGCGGATCCGCCGCGTGACCTCGGCCGCGAGCGCGCAGAGGCGGTCGAGGTCCTCGGCCGCGTCGAGGTTCCCGGGGAGGGCGACGACCAGGTGGCGCTCGTTGAGCTCGAAGGAGAAGCCGGCGGGGACGTCGTGGGCGAGCCAGGCGATCAGCGACGGCGAGAACAGCTCGCGGACGTAGATCGGGTCCTGGCCTCTCAGCGTGAGGAGTCGGTAGCGGCGGTTGAAGACGGTGCTCTCGAGCACCGTCCCGTGCCAGCGCTCGGCGGGCAGCTGGGCCGGGAGGCCGCTTCCGAGCTGGCCGCGGTCGCGGCAGACGAGGGCCGGGGCGAAGGCCGCCCCCTCGGGGACGGCCGTCACGACCACGGTCGACTCGCGGCGGCGGGCGCCGTCGGCGAACGTGTGGTGGCAGAGGGTGCCGTCGAGGCCGTCCTCGAGCCTGCCGTGTACGAGCGGGGAGACTGAGCCGCGGCTGCCCTGGATCAGCGCCGGCGTCAGCTCACGAAGGCTCCTCTCGGGGGACACCTCGAGCCCCCTGGCCGCCGCCCACTCCTCGATCGACCCGGTCATCGCGAGAGCTGTTCGATCAGCTCGTCGGTCTCACGGTCGCCGCGGACGTTGAGCCTGATGATCGGGATCCGCTCGCCGCCGACGACGAGGGTTCCGCCGTCGGGCATCAGCACGTCGGGGGAGCCCTCGATCCAGACCTGATCGCGGGGCCAGGACCCCTGCTCCTCGCCGCGGACGATCACCCCGTATTCGTCGCCGAACTCGTCGCCGACGCCGACTCCCTTGAAGGCGACGACGCGGCTCGGCGTCACCGCCAGCACGAACTGCTTCGGGAGCGCCTTGAACCCGCGCGGCCGCAGCAGGCTGATCATCGCCGTGCCGGTGATCATCGAGGCGACCGAGAGCTCCTTGCCCTGTCGCAGCTCGCCGGCCGCGAGCACCTCCTCGCCGGTCTTCTCTTCGATCTGGGCCCTCATCGCGTCCGGCCCGTGAACCACATCCGCAAGCAATCCCATCGTCTTCCTCCGGTGTCGGGGCTTCTCGATCTTGCGTCGAGAACGCTCTCAGCCGGGGGCAATGCGATCCATGGAGCGGGCCGCCAACCGGCGGTTCGGTTATCCGCCAGCCGGCCCGGCGTGGGCGAGGGCGGCGTCGAGGGCGTCGGCGATCGCCTCCGGGGCCTCGATCTGCGGGTAGTGGCCGACGTCGGGCAGCTCGATCGTCGGGACGCCCGGGCGCAGCTCCTGCAGACCGCGCAGCACCTCGGTGCGGGCGACGGGGTCGCGCAGCCCCCAGGCGAGGGTCAGCGGCCCCGGCCAGTCGCGGATCGCCCCGTGCCAGCGCTCCGTGAACCGTTCGCGCTCGGCCATGTAGTTGATCGTGCGATGGGCGATCCGGGTGCCGCCGTCGTGGGAGATCAGCGACCACTGGTCGGCTGCCTCCTCGGCGCTCAGCGGGTGGTCGGGGGAGAAGATGCGCGCGAACTGGGCCGTGAACGTCCGCTCCGAGGTGAGCCGCGCGAAGACCGCCCCGAGCCTGCTGCGCAGCAGTTTCTGGCCGAAGGTCGGCCGCGCCAGGTGGAGGAGCATGCTGCCGTTGAAGAGCATCGCCCCGGCGAGGTCGAGCTCGAGGTCACCGGCCAGGTCGCGAGCCATCAGCTCGGTCGCGACCGAGGTCCCCATGTCGTGGGCGACGATGAAGACCGGCGGCGACCCCGCCCGGCGCACCAGCTCCTCGGCGGCGTCGGCCTGCCAGGCGAGGGTGTAGACGTGATCGGCCGGCTTCTCGGAGAGGCCGAACCCGAGGAAGTCGAAGGCGATGCTCGCCTCCTCGCCGTCGCGCGCCTCGAACAGCGGCCGCCAGTCGTAGGAGCTCGACGGGAAGCCGTGGAGGTAGAGGAGAAGAGGCGATTCCGAGCCGCCGCGGCGGCGGACGAAGAGCCGGCGGCCGAGCACCTCCTCGGTCGCCCCCTCGCGCCACCAGCGCTCGACCCGCCCGGTCAGCTTTGCGAGCCCCGGCTCCATTGCCCGCCAGCCTAGCCTTCCGTACAGTCTGCGGAAGCCGTGCAGGAGACCCTGGCGACACAGATGGCCTCGCGCGACGCGGCCCGTTTCGTGGGCCGCGGCGAGGAGCTGGCCCGCCTGGAGAGCCTGCTCGAGGAGACCTCTCCAATGAGCGTCTTCCTCCTCCACGGCCCAGCCGGGGTCGGCAAGAGCGCCCTGCTGCGGGAGCTCGCCCGCCATGGCGAGGCCCGGGGCATGGAGGCGATCACGGTCGAGGCCCGCGACCTGGCGCCGCTGGCCGAGGCCCTCGACGAGGCGATCGCGCCCGCGCTGCGGTCAACCCGCCCGCTGTTGATGCTCGACTCCTGGGAGCGGCTCTCGGCTCTCGACGCCCACCTCCGCCAGAACCTGCTGCCGCGCCTGCCGTCCTCGGCGCGGGTCGTGATCGCCTCGCGCCGCGCGCCCGGGCCCGGCTGGTTCACCGGCGGCTGGGAGAACCTGGTCGCCGAGCTCGACCTCGGGCCACTCGCCCGGTCCGACGCCGAGGCCCTGCTCGCCGCTCGCGGCCTCGACGACCCCGCCCTGCGATCGCAGACGATGGCCTGGGCGGGGGGATCCCCACTGGCCCTGGTGCTCGCGGTCGACGCCGGCGGTGTGCCGGCGGAGGCACCTGGTGAGGCGCCCGCGGCGGTGGTCGACGCCCTGCTGCGGCGGCTGCTCGACGCCCAGCCCGAGGGCGATGCGCGACGGGCGCTCGCGGTCGCAGCGCTGGCGCGGGTTACGAGCCCGTCGCTGCTCGCCGAGGTCCTGCCGGATTGCGACGCCGAGCGCGCCTTCTCCTGGCTGAGCGCCCAGCCGAGCGCCGAGCCGCTCGGGGACGGCGTCACCCTCCACGACCTCGTCGGCCGGGCGGTGCGGGCCGACCTCCGCCGCCGCTCGCCGGAGATCGAGCGGGACCTGCGCCGCCGCCTCGTCGACGCCCTCTACGCGCGCAGCGCCCGCGAGGGCCTGCTGCGGCTGACCCTCGACCTCCAGCACCTCGTGCAGGACCCGGCGATACGGTGGGGCTTCTCCTGGGACATGTCGGGGCGCTTCCACATCGATACCCCGCGGGCGGGCGACGCCGATGCGATCGCCACCCGTGGAGGGGCCGTCGGCCGCTCCTGGCTGGAGGCCGCGCGGCGCTATCTCGAGGAGACGCCGGACCGGGTGACGATCGTCCGCGACCAGGATGGCGAGATCGCCGGCTACGGCGTCGCCGTCACTCCCGCCAACGCGCCGCCGTTCGCGGCGGAGGACCCCGTCCTCGGACCGCGTCTGGCCCACGCGACCGAGCGGGTGCCGGGGGCGGCGGCGGTCGTGATCCGGCAGGCGGTCGATCTCACCCGCGAGCGGCCCTCGCCGGTCGTCGGCCTGATCGGGATGGCGGCGGTGACCGGCTCGGGGCTCGCCAACCCGGCCGCCGCCTACCTCCCGATCGTCCCCGCCGATGCTGCGGCGATGGCGTTCAGCTCGGCCTGCGGCGCGCAGCCGGTCGAGGAGCTGGCGGTCGAGGAGGCGGGGATTCCGGTCCAGTGCCACGTCCTCGACTACGGCCCCGGCGGCCTCCTCGCCTTCCAGCGCGCCGCCGTCTACCGCGAGCTCGGCCTGCGGCCGCCGACCCTCGAGGCCGTCCGCGAGGCGCTCCGCAACTACACCTCGCCCGCCCGCCTCGCGGCGAGCGACCTGGCGCCGGCGGCCGGCAGCCCCGCGGCGCGGGCCGAGGCCGTCCGCGCCCTGATCGACCAGGCGGTCGGCGAGGCGTTCGGGGACTCGCCCGAAGAGCGGCTGATGCGAGCGGTGCTGGAGCGGGGCTACCTCGAGCCCGCCGCCTCGCAGGAGGAGGCGGCGCGCGAGCTCAACATGAGCCGCACCGCCTACTTCAGGCGGCTCCGCGCCGGGGTCGAGCGCGTCGCGGAGCGGCTCGGGGCACCCGTCCCGATCGATTAGGCCAACCGTCCAGGGGGACCGAATCGGGACTCACGCGGTACTGACGGGCGACCGCTCCCTGCATATCTTCGAGCGATGGCTCGGTCGGCGACGAGGATGGCCTCGGGGACCCTGGTCGCGGCGCTCTTCATGCTCCTCGCCGCGCCGGCCGCGGCGGCGCCGATCACCGTCGATTTCGAGTCCGGCGCCGCGCCCAACGAACAGGTCACGAGCCAGTACTGCTGCCCCGGTGGCGAAAACAAGGGCCCGACCTTCCTGAACGCCGGCACCTAGGCCGGGTTCGACCCCGGCAGCCAGCTGCGGCACTCAGCGGCCTCATCTGCGACCCTCCCTTCCTCGACGCGAACGATCAGGCCTTCTCTGGCACCGGGCGATCAGCCTGATCGGGTGCGCGGTACCGAGAATCGAACCGGCTCCGCGGCGTTTCTTCAAGCTCAACTGGCCGACCGACTCGGTCGAATTCCAGGTCGGGCTGGCCCCGGAAACACCGTCCTTCTGCGTGAACTTCATCTGCGCCGAAATCTGGACCACGGCTTTCCGCGCCGACCGTTCGATCGTGATGCAGCAGCAGACCCTGCTGGGGCCCGAACACGAAGTTCAAGGGCGTGCCGTTGATCTCCGGATCCGACGACATCGCCTTCGTCGCGATCGAGCGGGGCTCGCAAGGCGATTCCGATCAGACTCGGCCACCGGGGTCCAGCTCTCTCCGCTTTCGCCGGGGGCCGGCTACCTCGTCGTCGACGACCTCACCTACGACCCGCCATCGTCCCCTCCGGAAAGCAGCTTCCTGCTCGGAGCCTCTCCACCCGTCGCCCGCTTCGCCCCTGGTACCAAATCCCCGCAGATCAAGAATCCCGGTCACCTGGACCGCCAACCCGAACCCTGAAGCCAGCCCGGTCTCCCTGGAACTCAGCGCGCCGCCCGGGGTCACGGGCACCTTCACGCCGAACCCGACCGGCAGCGGTGAATCGAAACTCGTCCTCGAAGCGGACAAGTCGGTCGAACCGGGGAAATACACGGTGACCGTCGACGGCTACGTCGACAAGGGCGGCCCCTCGGAAAAGCATGCGAGCGTCCAGATCCCGATCGAAATCACCGAACCGTTCACTCTCGACCAGCTCGGCAAATACCCGGTCTCGCGCTGCACTCCTGTCGAAGTGCCGATCCGGATCCCGAAGGACCCGGGGGTCACCGATCCGATCGAAGTCTCCGCCCGGATCGAAGGCACCAAGGCCAAATTCATCGCGACCTCGGCCGGATCGATAAGCCTAGCCAATCCCCGGCTCGCGACCGCGACCCTGAGCCAGCCCGGCAACGAAGCAAAGATGACGCTGACGGTCGGGATCGAACTCGACGCCCTCGCCGAAGACGTCCCGATCATCGTCAGCGCCGCGCCCGCCGGCTATGCGTTGCGCGAATCGACGGGGACGATCGCGATCGAACCGATCCGGATCGACTCGGTCACCCCGGGGACGGCCGAGGCGCCGCAACTGGGCAAGCCGGGCACCGAGGTGACCCTGAAGGGGGCCGGCTTCTGTCCCGGCGACAAGGTCGCGATCGGGCCTGTCGAGGACACGGCCAACCCGGACTCGATCTCGACCCCCGGCAACACGCTCACCTTCCGGGTTCCGCGCGGCGCGGTCAGCGGCGCGCTGCGGATCCTGCCGCTCAAAGGCGGGCCCCTCCTCGGGCCGCAGCTGCCGGTCTCGACCTTCCGCAACACCCGCGCCTACAGCTGGGAAAACCAGCAGAACTTCAAAATGCAGTTCACCGGGGAAATGATGGACGAGCTCTACGGTGTCAACGAGACCAACATCAACGTCTTCGGCTGGCTCGTTCGCAAGCCCGAGGCCGGGCTGCTCGGCGAAGTCACGAACAAGTACATCCACGGTGGCATCTGCTTCGGGATGGCCTTCGGGGTGGCCCAGATGTTCGACTCCCCCAACTGGGTCGACGAATTCCCGCACTCCGTCCACTCGGTCTGGGGGCTCGACGGTCCACAGGGCCCCTCGCAGGCCCTGCTGCGTTTCGTGATCGAGCGGTTTTCGCTCCAGTTCTCGGACGAGGTGATCCCGGTCATCACCGGCCAGGTCATCGGCCAGTCGATCAACGCCCACGACCCCAGCGCCGACATCGGCGAAATCCGTTCGCTGGTGGGGCCGGGGAAGCCGCCGCTGCTGCTCGGGATCATGGGCGGGGGCGGGTTCGGCGGCCACTCGGTGATCGCCTACGACTGGGAACCGGGGCCGAACGACACGACGATCGTCGACGTCTACAACCCGAACAAGCCCTACACGCTCGGCGAGGAGAGCCAGTGGGGCACCCACTCCGCGCGGGAGCTCGAACAGTCGGTGCTGATAGTTCGCAATACGGACAGCCACTGGACTTTCCCCGAGCTCAGCTGGGAAGGCGGCGACAACAACCTGATCATCTTCAAGCACGACGACCTGCCGATCCTCAACGGCAAGAGCCCCCACGTGCCGAATCTCTTCGTCGCCGCAGGGATCGACTTCTTCGGCGCCTTCGGTGACGCCGTGACTCACGTCGCGGACGACTCCGGTCACGAGCCGGTCGCCCCCGTCGCCGCCTTCACCGGCTCCCCGGCCCCACTGCAGATGCTCGCGACCGACACGCGCAGGGCCGGCAGGATCAAGGCGACGGTCCGGCGCGGAAAGGGGGGCGGGTCGATGGACCTGGCGCTGCCCGGCACTCGTGCGAGCCTCGAGGCCAAGGTCGATCCCGGGCAGGTCGACCAGGTGACCGTCGACGACCACGGCGGCACGATCGGGTACGACCCCGGGAGGACGACGCCGTTCGGTGGGACGCTCGTCTCGGGACGGGGAGGGGCGAGAAGCTCAGCGGCTGCGAAGGGGTCCGGGAGCGACCGGATGGTCGATTTCCAGACGACGTCCTCGAAGGGCGGCGGGGACACGGTCTCCTTCCTCCACGGCAGCGCGTTCACGATCGACCACGAAGGCGCGCCCGCAGCGGTCTCCCTCGGCCTCTCCGGGCTTGGCGCCGACGGATTGCCGGTCGAGGTGCGGCTGCCGAAGCTCCGCCTCGGGCGGGGGGAGCGGCTGAGCGCCGCGCCGGTCAGCTGGGGCCGGCTCGGGCGGACGCCGATCCGGGTCGTCACCAGGGTCCACGGCCGCGCCTCGACCCGCCTGCTGAAGGGACGCCGGCTCGGCAGGAGCTTCGCCGCGATCCGGGGGGCGAAGGTCGACTCCTCCGGCTCCCGGGTCGCCCTGAAGCTGGGGCTGAAGCACCCGCCGAAGGGCGCGGCGATCTCGCCCGTCGTCGAGGTTCTTCGCGGCGGCAGGGTCGTCGCCAGGTCGAAGCCCGCCCGGTTCACCGGCGGGGCAATGCGTCGACCCGTCCTGGCTCTGGGCAAACGCATCGGCGCGGGCCGCCACACCTACCGCGTCCGGCTGCTCGAGACCGTTGAATCGGGGCTCCTGCAGAGCTCGAGTGTGGTTAGAAGGAGCCTCGCGGGCCGCTAGCATTCCCGGGCTCGAGCGATGAGGCTCGCTCCTTCATAACCGCGGCGCCGTCGCTGATGGCCTCTGTCCCTGTCCATCGAGGAATGGAGGCAAGGTCGTGAGGGAAAACGGATTCGCCCTCCGCCGCATCGGGGCGGTTTACGCCGGTGGGGTGCTGGGGGCCTCGGCGCGCGTCGGTCTCGCCGAGCTGGTCCCGCACGACGCCGGGGCCTGGCCGTGGGCGACCCTCGCCGTCAACCTCGCCGGCGCGCTCGCCCTCGGCTATCTCGCGGCCCGGCTCCACGACCGCCGCGAGGAGGACCTCGGCCACCCGTTCCTGACCGCGGGCCTCTGCGGCACCCTGACGACCTTCGCGACGGTCCAGCTCGAGCTCTTCGAGATGGTCGAAGCGGGGCGCGTCGCTCTCGCCCTGCTCTATGCCGGCGCCACCGTCGCTGCCGGTTACGCGCTCCTCCGCCTCGGCTTCGGCCTCGGCCGGCGCCCGGAGGCCGCGTGAGCGCTGCCGCCTGGGTCGCCGTCGCCGCGCTCGGAGGGGCCGCCGCGGTCGCCCGCTTCGGCGTCGATGCGCTGATCACCGCCCGCGCCCCCGGCCCGTTCCCGCTCGGGGTCCTGACGATCAACCTCGCCGGGACCCTGGTCCTCGGCATCGCGGCCGGGGCCGCGCTCGATGGGGAGGCGATGACGATCTTCGCCGGCGGCGTGATCGGCTCGTTCACGACCTTCTCGGGCTGGATGCTCGACACCAGCCGGCTCGCCGATGAGGGCTTCGACCGGATCGCCCGCCTCAATGCCGGGGCCTCGCTCGTGCTCGGGTTCGCCGCCGTCGCCCTCGGCCACTGGCTCGGCGCCGCCCTCTGAGCCGGCGGCGTGATTCGTCCGCCCCTTTCTCTACTTTCAAAACGAGATGAGTCAGCAGGCATTTTCCGAGATCCCGTCGCCCGAACGGGAAGAGCCCCAGGCCCCGCAGAGGGTCCCGCTGCGCGAGCTCGAGGACGGCCAGCGCGTCGCCGGCGCCTACGCCGTCCGCGAGCGCGAGCTGCGACGCAAGCGCAACGGCGAGCCCTGGCTCCGCCTCACCGTCGCCGACGCGAGCGGCAGCGCCGAGGCCGTCTGCTGGGAGGAGGCCGAGGCGCTCTACGCGCTCGCCGCCCCCGGCACCGTCGTCCACCTCAGCGGCTGCTTCGAGGTCAGCGAGCGGTGGGGGCCGAAGATCAAGCTCACGGCGCTGCGCGAGGTCGAGGATGGCGAGTACCGGTCGGAGGACCTGGTCGCCGGCTCCGAGGTCCCGGTCGAGCGCCTCGAGAACGACCTTCGCGAGCTGCTCGCGACCGTCCAGGAGCCGCAGCTGCGGACCCTGCTCGAGCGCTTCTTCGGAGATGGCTCAGAGATCTGGGCCCGATTCCGCGAGGCGCCGGCGGCGAAGGTCTATCACCAGGCCTATCGCCACGGGCTGCTCGAGCACACGGTCTCGGTCGCCCACGCGGTCTCGGCCGCCGCCAACTTCTTTCCGGGAATCGACCGTGAGGTGGCGGTGACCGGGGCGCTGCTGCACGATATCGGCAAGATCGAGGCCTACAACGACGACCCGATGGCGATCGACCTCACCGACGCCGGCCGCCTCCAGGGCGAGATCCCGCTCGGCTACTACCGGGTTCGGCGCGAGATCGAGGAGATCCCCGGCTTCGACCCCACCCTGGCCCAGGCCGTCCTCCACATCATCCTCAGCCACCACGGCAGCCTCGAGCACGGCTCGCCCGTCGTCCCCGCGACCCGCGAGGCGGTCCTGGTCCACATGATCGACAACCTCGGCGGGCGGCTCGGCAGCTTCGACCGGCTCGAGCGCCAGCTCCCGGCCGGCGAGTCATGGTCGAGCTTCGACCGCGCCCTCTCCGGCTCGGCCTACTTCGGCCAGCGCGCGGCCTAGGGCCGCCGGCTCAGTACTTCTCGGTGCAGCGCTCGATGCGCTTGACGTTCGGCTGCGCTCGCTTGATGCAGCGGACCAGCTTCTCGCTGTTCCCGTTCTGCTGGGAGATCCTGAACGAGTGGTTGATCTGGCGCTGGATCTGGCGCTGGACGTGGCGGCTGGTGACGTCGATCGTCTTCGAGACTTCGTTGATCCCCGATTCCTTCAGGGCTGAGTTGACGGAGTCGAAGGCGTTGTCGGTCGTGTTCAGGACCGGCTTGACGATGAAGAACCCGACCGCGGCGATGACCCCGACCGCGACGGCGAGCCGGATAATCCCGCTAGTTACGTTCCCGAAGAGATTGCGCAGAAGTTCCATAGCGGCGCCTGCAGACTATCCTGCGACTCGTGGCCAAGGACACCGAGAAGCTGATTCGCCAGCTCTCGTTGATCTCATTCCTGATGGCCCAGGGAAGGCCGGTTTCGGCCCTCGAGATCAAGCGCGAGGTGGAGGGGTACAGCGATATGAACGACGACGCGTTCGCGCGCCGCTTCTACGCCGACCGCGCCGAGCTCGAGAGCCTCGGGATCCTGCTCGGGGTCGAGAAACCGGGCGAGGGCTTCTTCGAGGCCGAGCTCTACTCGCTGCCGCCGGAGAACTTCTACCTCGACCCGATCGAGTTCGACGGCGATGAGCTGGCGTCGCTCAGCACCGCGCTCTCGCTGCTGACCGACGGCGGCTTCGCCTACGCCGAGCCGCTGCGGCTGGCGCTCCAGCAGGTCGCCTGGGGCCACCCCAACCCGCTCAGCGAGGGCGAGCGGGCCCCGGTCGAGATGGCGATGACCGCCTCGGCCGGCGGCCGCGACCTCTCGCAGCGGCTGTCGAAGATCGAGACCGCGATCTCACGCCGCAAGACGATCGAGTTCACCTACTACACGATGGAGCGCGACGACACCGAGAAGCGCAAGGTCGACCCCTTCCACCTCGTCTTCCGCGGCGGGCAGTTCTACCTGATCGGCCACTCGCACGAGCGCGACGCGGTCCGGGTCTTCCGGCTCTCTCGAATCCAGGGCAAGGTCGGGTACGCCTCGAAGGCCGAGCACGATTTCTCCCCGCCCGAGGACTTCGACCGCCGCGACTACGGCCAGCGCGCCGACTGGCAGCTCGGCGAGATCTCCGGGACGGCGCGGATCTTCGTCCGCGACCGGATCGCCTGGCTTATCGAGCGCGATTTCAGCGAATACGGGGAGCTGCGCCCGGCGAAGAAGTCCGACGGCGCCCCCGGCAAAGGGCGGGTCTTCGAGACCGACTACGCCTCGCCGCGCGAGCTGATCGCGTGGGTCCTGCGCTGGCGCCAGAACGCCGCGGTGCTCGGTCCCGACGAGCTCCGCGAAGAGGCCGAGAGCAGGCTGGGCCTCCTGCACAAGCGCCACGAGAACGGGTTCGAGCCGGCGAAGACGGTCGACCGGCCGCTGCGCGAGGCGCCGCGCCGCACCCGCGCCAACGGCCGCGGCGAGGCGGCGATCAGGCCCGAGCGCTTTGCCCGCCTCGTCACCCTCGCCGGGATGCTGATCGACTCCGCCAAGCGCGGCGAGCGGCTGGGGGTCGCCGACCTCCGCGACCGCCTCGAGCTGACCGAAGAGGAGCTCCAGGAGGACATCGACCTCCTCAACGTCGTCAACTTCGGCGGCGGCACCTACGTCCTCTACGCCGAAATCCAGGGCGATGAGATCGAGGTCGACTCCGAGCCCTACGGCGACAACTTCGCCCGCCCGGCGCGGTTGCTGCCGCTCGAGGCGAAGGCGCTGATCGCGGCGATCGACCTCTTCGGCGACCACCTGCCGCAGGGCGGCCTGCAGAGCGCTCGCGAGAAGATCGTCACCGCGCTCGGCCACGACCCCTCCGAGGAGGGGCTCGAGATCGCCGGCGCCAGCGGCGGCGACACCGAGGTCGCGAGGGTCGTCAACGAGGCGATCGCCGCCCGGCGCGTGCTCGAGATCCAGTACTACAAGGAGAACGAGGACCAGTTCACCAAGCGCGCGGTCGAGCCCTACCGGCTCGAGAACGGGCGCGAGGGCTGGTACGTCGAGTGCTTCGATCTGACCAAGGACGGCATCCGCCACTTCAAGCTCGACCGGATCAAGGAGGCGGTGGTCTCGAAGGAGACCTTCGAGCCGCGGCCCGAGGTCGAAGAGCTGGCCGGGGTCGAGGGCTGGATGACCGACGGCGAGGTCCCGACCGCCCAGGTCGCGCGGGTCTGGGTCTCGCCCGACCGCGCCCGCTGGCTGCGCGAGGAGCGGACCGTCGTCGAGGAGCTGGCCGACGGCGCCGTCGTCGTCGAGCTCCCCTACGCCGGGACATCGTGGTTGGTGCGGGAGATCCTCCGCGGCGCCGGCGACCTCGTCGTGCTCGAGCCCGACGACGCGCGCGAGGCGATCGCCAAAGAGGTCGCGGCCAGTACGTGATTCATCAGCCCGTCCGGCAGGGGTTCCGCTTAACTTTTTTTGAATTCAGTCGGTGGCCGTCCGCGGCCGCTGCCGCAAAAAAAGTACAAGACGCTTCACCCCAACCGGACGGGCTCTGAGGTGGATCACGCCCCCGGACATGAAGAGATTCTGAGACTCGTCGCCCCAAATCCGGGGCCGATGACGGGGGAGGGGACTAACACCTATCTCTATGGATCCGATTCCTGCGCGGTGATCGACCCTGGTCCCGACATCGCCGAGCACCTCGACGCGGTCAGCGTCGCCGCCGAGGAGCGCGGCGGGATCGGGATTGTCCTCCTCACCCACAGCCACCGCGATCACTCCGCCGGGGCGAAGCGGCTGCCGGTCGAGGCGATCCTGCCCGGTGACGGCGAGGAGCACGCGGGGCTCCGCGCCCTCGCGACGCCCGGTCACGCCGCCGACCACGTCTGCTTCATGACCGCCGATGGCGTCTGCTTCAGCGGCGACCTCGTCCTCGGAGCGGGCTCGACGATCGTCCCCCCCGACGGCGGCTCGCTAACCGCCTACATGCATTCGCTGCACCTGCTCCAGGCCGAGGAGCCGGACCTGATCTGCCCCGGCCACGGCCCCTGGATCACCGACCCCGCCGCGAAACTCACCGAGTACGTCGAGCACCGCGAGATGCGCGAGCGCGGCCTGCTCGCCGCCCTCGACCGCGGCGAGCGCTCCCGCGACGCCCTCCTCGCCGAGGTCTGGGACGACGTCCCCAAGGAGCTCATCCCCGCCGCGCGCCAGGTGATGGAGGCCCACCTGGAGAAGCTGGCAGCGGAAAGCCGCCTACCCGACGAGCTAGGGCGTTAGGCCTTCCCTTCGCCCGCCTCCTGGCCAGCCGGCCAGTTGATGAATACTTGTGGGGATGCTCTCGAGCAGGGGATTGATCAAGACGGGCTTTTTCGTCGGGGCGGTCGGCGTCGGGGCCGCAGCGGCGACAACTGCGGCGCTCTGGCACCGGCTGGCGCGGCGGCCGCTGCCGCAGACGAGCGGCAGGATCAAGGTCGGGGGGATCGAGGGCCCGGTGCGGGTGCGGCGCGACCGCTGGGGGGTGCCACACGTCGAGGCCGGAAGCCGCCCGGACCTCTGGCTCGCCCAGGGGTTCTGCCACGCGCAGGACCGGCTCTGGCAGATGGACTTCTACCGTCGCGTCGCCCGCGGGCGGGTCTCGGAGTTCGCCGGGCCGGAGGGGCTGAAGGTCGACCGGTTGATGCGGACCCTCGGGTTCCGCCGCGCGGCCGAAGCCGAGGTCGGCCGGCTCGACCCCGAGGTCCTCGCCCTGCTCGAGAGCTTCTGCGCTGGCGTCAACGCCGCGGCCGGCGCCGCCAGGGCGCTTCCCTTCGAGATGCAACTGCTACGGCTGTCGTTCGAGCCCTGGAGCCCGCTCGACGTCCTCACCCTCGGCAAGCTGATCTCGCTCGGCTTCGCCACCAACTGGGAGCGGGAGCTGCTGCGCGCAGACATGGCGCGTGCCCTCGGGCCCGAGCTCGCGGCGCGGCTCGACCCGACCTACCCCGCCGACAACCCGATAGTCACCCAGGAGCCATGGACGGGGGAGGGCCTGGAGATGGCCGAGCAGCTCGGCAGGGTGCGGGCCGCGATCGGTTGGGCGCCGGAGGCGAGCGGCTCCAACAACTGGGCGGTGAGCGGCGCGCGGAGCGCGACCGGCTCGCCCCTGCTCGCCGGCGACCCCCACCTCACCCCCAGCATGCCCGGGCTCTGGTACCAGGTCGGACTCAGCCACGACGGCCGCACGATCCGCGGCGCCTCTCTCCCCGGCCTGCCGGGAATCTGGCTCGGCCAGAACGACGACGTCGCCTGGAGCTTCACCAACGTGATGGCCGACGTCCAGGACCTCTACGTCGAGCGGATCGAGGGCGACCGGTACGAGTTCGAAGGAGAGTGGCTGCCGCTCGAGATCGTCCGCGAGGAGATCGAGGTCAAGGGCAGGGCCGCGCCCGATCTGCTCGAGGTTCGCGCCACCCACCATGGCCCGATCGTCAACGAGGCGCTCGGGGCGGATGCCTCTGAGCCGCTCGCGCTGCGCTGGATCGTGTTCGACGCGCCCGCCGCCTACCCGGGGATCTTCGAGATGCCGGCCGCCCGCTCGGGCCCCGAGCTCGTCGCCTGTTTCGAGCAGTTCGTCGCCCCCGCCCAGAACCTGGTCTGGGCCGACCGGCATGGGTCGATCGGGTACCGGCTGATCGGCCGGCTCCCGGTCCGCCGCGGCGCCTGCCCCGACCTGCCGAAGCCGGGCTGGAGCGGCGAGTTCGAGTGGGAGGGGACGGTCCCGCTCGAGGAGATGCCGGAAGTGGTCGACCCCGAGAGCGGGTTCCTGGTCACCGCCAACAACCGGATCGTCGGCGACGAGTTCCCGCACCACATCACCAGCGACTGGCTCGATGGGTTCCGGGCGCGGCGGATCGAGGACCTGCTGCGGGAGCGCGACGAGCACGACGTCGAGAGCTTCGAGGAGATGCAGTCCGACAACTTCTCGATCCCGGGGCTGGAGGCGGCGCGCCGGCTGGGGCGGCTGAACCCGCTCGGCCAGCGGGAGCTGAGCGCGATCGAGCGGCTGCGGAGCTGGGACGGCGTGCTCGACCCGGACTCGATCGCAGGGTCGATCTACCAGGCGTTCCTGCTGCGGCTGGCGCGCGAGTTCACCCGGGCCGCGATCGGCGACCGCGACCTCTCGGAGCGCTGGCTCGATCGCGCCGACAACGGCTTCCTCACCTACGTCACCTCCTCCTGGCGCTGGCACGCCCACCTGATGAAGCTCTGGGCGGAGGGGGACGAGGCGCTGATCGGGCGGCCCTGGGACGAGCTCGTGCTCGAGGCGCTCGCGGCCGCCCTCGACGACCTCAGCGACCGCTTCGGCCCCGACCCCGAGGGGTGGCGGTGGGGCCGGATTCACGAGATGGAGTTCCCTCATCCGCTTGGCGAGGCCAACCCGATCCTGCGGCGGCTGCTGAACCGCAGGCTGCGGGCCGGCGGCGCCCAGGAGACCGTCAGCCAGATCGCCTACGACCCGAACGACCCATACCGCGCGGTCTGGGCGCCGAGCTGGCGGATGGTCGCCGACCCGGCGGCGCCGGAGCGCTCACGCTGGCAGATGTTCACCGGCCAGTCGGGCCACCCTGCCAGCTCCCACTACGACGACCTCCAGCCCGACTGGCTGGATGGCCGCACGCAGCCGATGGCGGGCGAGGGCCCGTGGCGGGAGCTCGAGCTCGCGCCGGCGCCGCCGGCCTAGCTACCCGGGCGGAACGAGAGCCCGCTGAGCACCGCGGTTGGTTGATTGGCCAGCACTTTGCCCGATACGTCGACGCCGTTGATCACAATGTTCGACCCGAAAATCAGGATCAGCGTTTCATTCGGTTCGAAGACCTGGGTGATCCCGCTCGCCGGGCGGTAGCCAGGCGGGAGCGTGAAGATGAACTCGTCTTTGCCCGCTTTGGCGAACCCTTCGAGGTGGACGATCCCGTCGTGGTCCTTGTAGAAGCCGACCGCCTGGGAAAGCGCGCCTTCGGCGGCGGCCAGGCCGACGTTGCCCGCTTCTTCTTCGAACTGCGGCTCGCCCGCGGCGCCGACCAGGTGCAGCGGTTCGAGCGGGGCGAGGCTGTTCGCGGTGTCGGCGACGCTGGCGCTCGGCACTTTGCCGAGCGACCTGACGCGGATGTCCCTGCCGAGGATCGAGCGGTTCTTGACCTTGATCCCGGTGACCGCGTTCTTGTGGATCTTCGCCCTCGTGACGGCGTTCTTGCGGAGCTTCGCCTTCGTCACCGCGTTCTTCTTCAGCTGCTTGGCTCCGACGCTGCCCTTCGGCAGGTGAACCGCCGCGTACGCGGTGCCGGCCAGCGCCACGACCAGCGCGATCAGCGCCACGATCATCGACGGCGAGGGGCGGCGAATGCGAAATCCCTGGATGCCCAAATCTCCTCCTTCGGAATGAACACGGGAAGGTATCCATTCGGATCGGTCGCGCGAGCCCGGTTGTCGGCCTGTACCCGTAAAGTCCCGTGGCCGCAAACCTGCAATGAGCCGCCGGGACAAGATCAAGCTGAGTGATGAGGACGTGCGCGAGCTCCTCGACGAGGAGCGGGTCGCGGTCGTCTCGAGCCTCGGACCGCGTGGCTGGCCGCACTCGATGCCGATGTGGTTCCTGGCGCGGGAGGGCGAGGTCTGGGTCTGGACCTACGCCAAGTCGCAGAAGGTGCGCAACCTCGACCGCGATCCGCGGGCGACGGTGCTGGTCGAGACCGGGCGCGAGTACGGCGAGCTACGCGGCTTGATGATCGAGGCCGAGGCCGCCGTCCACCGCGACTTCGAAACGGTGATCGGGTTCGCTGAGGAGCTGACCGTCCGCTACGCGGAGGGAATCTCCTCGGTCGAGGGCGACGCCAGGGCGGCGCTCGAAGCCCAGGCCCCAAAACGCGTCGCGATCCAGTTCCGGCCGGTGCGGACCGCGACCTGGGACCACCGCAAGCTGGGCGGCACCTACTGAGCCGATGAGACCTCTGAAGACAATCGCCCTCGCCCTCGCGATCGCAGCCGTCGCGCTGGTCGCCGCCGGTGTCGCACGTCCGTCAAGCGCCGAAGCCGTTCCGCGGGAATTCTTCGGGATCGCGCCGCAGAGCGCCCCGACGTTGGAAGACGTCGAACACATGCGTGCAGGCAGGATCGGGAGCATGCGCTGGCCGCTGGTCTGGGAAACGGTCCAGCCGACGGAGAAGAGCGAATACGACTGGAGCGACTTCGACGATGTCGTCGCGATGGCCGCGAAGGGTCAGATACGGGTGCTGCCGTTCCTCTACGGGACCCCGTCCTGGCTCTCGCACCGCTACACGGTCCTGCCCATCGACAGCGGCCGCAAACGCCGCGATTGGGTCGAGTTCGTCGAAGCGGCAGTCGCGCGCTACGGTCCGCACGGGGTCTTCTGGGCCGAACACGAACCCGGCAGCGAAGAACCGCTGCCGCGGATCCCGGTGCGCGACTGGCAGGTCTGGAACGAGGCCAACTTCTTCTACTTCGCCACCCCCGCCTCGCCCCAGCGCTACGCCAAACTGTTGGAGCTGACCAGCCCGGCGATCAAACGAGTCGAGCCGAGCGCGCGGGTGATCCTCTCGGGCCTGTTCGGCGACCCGACGGCGAAGCCGCCGAACGGGCTGCCCGCGGTCCAGTTCCTCGAACAGCTCTACCGGGTGCCCGGGATCAAGTCGGAGTTCGACGGCGTCGCCCTGCACCCGTATGCCGACGAAGCGATCCGACTCGAGGAACTGGTTGAAGAAGTCCGCGGCGTGATCCTCGAAAACCACGACCCCGGCGCCCGCCTCTACATCACCGAGATGGGGTGGGGGTCCCAGAACGACCCCAACATCGTCAGCTTCGAGCGCGGGGTCCGTGGCCAGGTGCTGGAGCTACGGCAGGCCTACGAATACCTGATCGCAAACCGGCAGCGACTGAACCTCAAGGGCACATACTGGTTCTCGTGGAAGGACCTGCCCGACGTCTGCAACTTCTGCGACTCGGTCGGCTTCTTCCACGATGGGAAGCGGCTGCGGGCAAAGCCCGCCTGGCACGCTTTCGTCGAACTCACCGGCGGCCGGGTCACGCCCTGAGCTCGAACCTCCGGATCGGCGCCGGCGCCGTGCTCGCGAGCGCGACGGCGGCCGCCCAGCCCTGCCCGGCGTCGAGGTCCGTCAGCTCGACCGGCCCGTCTGGGGGCGGTCCCCAGAGCCCGGAGCCCGAGCACTTCGCCAGCGCCTCCCGCCGAACCCAGTCGCGGTAGTAGGCGTCGGGGCGGCCGGGCTTGACCCGCTCGACATCGATCCCGATCTCGCGTCCCTTGGTGATCGCGACCAGGGCCAGCTCCGATGAGTGGGCGAGGTTGAAGCTGACTTCCGCCTCGCCGGCGAGCCTCGGCTTCCCCCCGTCGCCTTCCTCGATTCGGAGCTCGGCGGGCTGCTCCCCGGTGTAGCGGGAGAGGACCAGCCTCAGTGCCCAGCGGGCTGCGACCCAGCGCCGTCGCCGCTCCTCGATCTGGATCGCCTCCGCGCGACGGCGCTCCTCGGCGGGCAGCCCAGCCTCATCTGGCAGGGCTTCGCCGTCGAGCCAGACGCGCCATACGTGCACCTCATCCGCGGGGTCGGGCGCGCGCGAGGGGGCCGGGGGCCAGATCACCCGCCGAATGATCGCCCAACCCGAATAGCATCGGCCGATGGGTCCGGCTTGGCTCGTGCTGCCCACCTACGACGAGGCGGCCAACATCGAGGGGATCGTCGAGGCTGTTCTCGCCAAGTTGCCGGCGTCGGGCCGGGTGCTGGTCGTCGACGACAACTCCCCCGACGGGACCGGTGAGATCGCCGGGCGGATCGCCGACCGCAGCGAGCGGGTCGAGGTGCTGCGGAGGCCGCGCAAGGAAGGGCTCGGCCCCGCCTACGTTGCCGGCTTCAAGCGCGCGCTCGAGGGCGGTGCGGGGCTGGTGCTCGAGATGGACGCCGACTTCTCCCACGACCCGGCCTACCTGCCGCGGTTGATCGAGGCCGCCGGGCGAGCCGATCTGGTGATCGGGTCCAGATACGTGCCCGGCGGAGCCACCTCCGATTGGGGTCTCGCCCGCCGGGCGATCAGCCGTGGCGGCAGCGCCTATGCCCGACTCGCCCTCGGGGTTCCGGTGCGCGACCTGACCGGAGGCTTCAAGTGCTTCCGGCGTGAGGTGCTGGAGGCGATCGATCTCGACTCGGTCGCATCTCGTGGCTACGCGTTCCAGGTCGAGCTGACCTACCGGGCGATCCAACACGGCTTCACCGTCGTCGAGGTCCCGATCGTCTTTCGCGATCGCGCCGCCGGCGAGTCGAAGATGGGTTGCAGGATCGTCGCCGAGGCCGCGGTCCGCGTCCCGATGATGCGACTGCGGCGCAACGGCGCCTAGGGAATTGCGGTCCAGACGCGCATGCTGCGGTTGTCGGGCAGCCGCACAGCGTGCACCCTCCGCATCCCCAGGCTCCGGGCGGCTTCTTCGACCGGCGGTTGGCGAACGACCGGTTCGAAGTCTCGAGCCGAGGTGCTCGTGGTCACGACGACTTTCGGTTGCCCGAACGCCGGTTCGGCGAGGCGGGCGGCGAAATCCTTGGCGGTGGGCCCGTCGGTCGCCAACAGCTGCGCCATCGGGATCGCGGTGTCGTACTGCCGCAGGCCGGCCAGCATCACCGAGTTGGTGTTGACGACGCGATTCCGCGATCCGAACGCGACCACCGGTGTGCCGAGTCTGACGACGAAGGTTTCGGCCAGTTCGCCGTCGGCCGTCAGGTAGCCGCGTTCGCTCTCGTCGAAGCGGGTTTCCGGCCCGTCAACCTGAAGACGGACATGTTCGACGGCCACCGGGACCCCGTCGACGACCGGGATCGAGCCGAAGCCGGGCACGTCCACGACCCGAACGCGAGATAGCGATTCCGAGAACGTGAACGCGGCGGCGAGGTTGATGACGGTCATCACGGCCACCACCACGACCACGGGCGCGACCGCCCGCGGGTTCCTGGGCAGGGCCAGCAACGCCAGCGGAACGAGAAGAACGGTCATCGGCAGCGTGAACCCGAGGCCGACGTTGCGCGAAGAAGAGAGCGCGACGTAGCCGGCCAGGACGACGATCGCGACCACCGCGGCGTCGCTCGCGAGCAGATCCCGGAGCGCCGATCGGCGGTCCGCCGCGTCGGCGACGCGGCGGATGGCGGCGATCAGGAGCACGACCAGGCCGGCGGCGACGAGCGCTGCGAGCACCAGATACAGGTCCTTGGCGGCGAGCCTGGCGAAGACGTCGGTCCAGCGATCCCAGGAGATGATCGAGTGAGAGGCGCCGAACTCGGCGCTTCGTTCCCCGTAGCCGAAGTCGGTCAGGTATTCGACGATGAGGTCGAGGTTGGGGAAGTACCAGGGGCCGGCCACCGCCACCGCGGCAAGTCCCAGTAGGCCGAGGTTGAGCAGCCCCCGGCGCCGTTTCGCGCCCGGCCGGCAGGCGAAGGCCAGCACCGCAGCGACGAGAATGACCGGCGCGAAGGCGACGGTCATCGTCCGGGCCAGGAGCATCGCGCCGATCGCGGCCCCCGCGGCGATCGCCCAGCCGCTTCGCTGCAGTCGTTCAGCCCGCAGCACGGCATAGACGGCGCAGGCGAGCAGGGCTGCTGCCGGCAGCGAGAAGACATACATACGGGAGAAATTGGACACTCCCGGCATCGAGGCGACCACGATTGCCGCCAGGGCGCCGTACCGGGGTCCGGCCAGCCGCTCGCCGATCCCGTACACGGCGATCGCGAGCAGGACGAGGAAGAAGGCGAGCACCACGAATCCCGGCATCGTCCCCTGGTCGATCACGAGCAGGACCGAGGTCATGGCGGGGGCCAGTGGCGCGTTCGGTGCCTGGTCCAGCACTTCCTCCGCCCAACCGCCCACTCCTTCGGACTGGAAGGCGATCCGGTCCTTTTCGGCTATCGAGAGGTAGCCGGCCTCGTCGATGTCGAGCGGGTAGCCGACGCGGCGCGCGTCTGCCCACCACAGGGTCGCGAGCGCGAGGATCGCTGCAAGTCCGAGGACCAGCAGGGCCCAGCGGTGCGAACGTGCCCACTCGGTCATCGGGCCGGGTGCAGGCTCAGAACCCTGACCGGCGTGCCGATGCCCCCGAGGTACTGGGGGGTCGCCGGGAAGGAGCGGCTCGGGCCGCGGAAGATCCGGAACAGGGCCGGCGTCATGAACCTGGCGGCAAATTCTTCGTTGACGATTTGAAGCCTTTCGTTTTCCCCCGGCGCCAGACCGGGCGGCCGCTTGTAGAGCGCGAAATCGCACCCGCCCAGCGTCGCCGCCAGCCCGGCTCTTCCTTCGGGGCCGACGAGGACGTCGAACATCGAGTAGGGGTCCCCTCGCGAGCCGGCGAGGAAGTTATAGGTGTTGCTGTTGACGATCGGCTCCGACTCCAGCAGGCAGACCGTGCGTTCCGGCTGCCGGCCGGGTTCGGCCGCCGCCGTGTCCTCGATAAAGCGCATGACCGGGCTCCCGAGGTCGGATTCGGGCAGGCTCTCGTAGCCGATCGGCTGGTCGGCGAGCTGGATCACGCCCGAGTATTCCCCGATCCGGACCGTCGGTTCGTTGGGCACGAACGAGGGATCGATCCGGACAACGTGGGCGACAGTCTGGTAGACGAGGGTGACGCTGACGGCCGCGATCAGGGCAAGCCGTGCAGGCCTTCTCGGGACCGCCGCCACCGCGCCGGCGGCGATCACGGCCATCGCCGGCATCGCCGGCGCCATCAGCCGGACGTCCTGGTTGTGAGCGGTGACGATGAAAAGGTACGGAACGACCGCCCAGGCCGCGAGGAAGGCGAGGCGAAAAAGGGCGTCGAACCGCGCCGGGGAGCGAAACAGCCGCCCCAGGGCCGAGAGATCGAAGACGAGCGCGACGAGGAAGGCGAGCCCGATCGCCCACGAGACGTGTCCGTTCATCATCCCGGTCGTGAACGAGGCGACATTGTGGAAGGTGAGGGGGTGTGCCGGCCCGGCGCCTTCCGAGAGCGGGCCGGAGGTGGTCGAGCGGACATAGTCGACCGTCTCCTGGAAGTTCGTCACGTACCAGGGGGCGATGACGGCCACGTAGACGAGGACGGCGATGCCGGCGTTGACGGCGGCCTCGCGGAGGTCGGGTCGGGGCCTGTCCTCTCCCGTCGCTGACAGGTGGGCGTGGGCGATCTGCGCGATGACGACCGCCACCGGCCCCAGCATGAAGGCCGGGAACGTGACCTTGGTCAGGGTGCCGAGCCCCATCGCAACCCCGAGGCCGACGCAGAGCCCCCGTCTGCTGAAGCCCTCGCTCATCAGGAGCAGGAGGACGGCCACCGTCGCCACCGTCGCCAGGAGGAAGTCCTGGAGGATGTTGTGGTAGAGGCCGACCAGGAGCGGCATCGTCGCGACGAAGAGAATGGCGAGCAGGCGGGCGGTCCCGTTGCGGAAGACGATCCAGGCGATCTGGCCGGCCGCCAGGTAGAGAATCGGGGCAAGGACGACGTTGACGAGCATCCCGCTCCGGGCCGCGTCGCCGAAGATGAGGAGGAAGGGGAGGATCGTGGTCGTGAAGAGCGGCCCGCGGGACGGATCGGTGTCCCTGATCGCCCGATATAGGTCGACAGGGCCGCCGTGCTGCAGCGCGTCGCGGAAGGCGATCCCGACGTTCATGTAACTCGACTGGTCGTAGGAGGGCGTCGAGCTGTCGAGGAAGATCCAGATCGCGTTCGCGGCAGCGGCGATCAGTGCGAGCGCGACCGCCGACCGCACGTCCGCGGGGTCGAGCCAGGGACTGCGTCTCACGGCAGGAAGATGGCGGCCTTCAGCTTGGCGGAGGTATGCAGCCTGTAGCGGAGCATCACCGCCAGCGTCTTCAGGCCGTAGACGATGCCCTGGCGGAGGTTCGTCGAGGAGGCCTCGGGGAAGTACCGCGTTTCGACCGGAATCTCCTTCACCCGCTGCTCGAACACGACCGACTGGGCGATGATCTGGGAGTCGAAGACGAAGTCGTTGGAGTTGCGCAGGAAGGGGACCGTTTCGAGGAACTTCCTGCTGTAGGCGCGGTAGCCGGTGTGGAGCTCGGAGAAGTGGGTGCCGAGGATGTAGTTCTCGACGGTGGTGAGGAAGCGGTTGGCGATGATCTTGTAGCGGGGCATCCCGCCCGCCGTGGGGCCGCCCGGTCGCAGGAAGCGCGACCCGAGCGTCATGTCCGCTTCGCCGGCGGCAATCGGCTCGACCATCGAGGGGAGCAGCCCGGGGTCGTACTGGCCGTCGGGGTGGAGCATGACGACGATGTCGGCGCCCTGGCGGAGCGCCTCCATGTAACAGGTCTTCTGGTTGCCGCCGTAGCCGACGTTGTGGGGGTGGGCGATCACGTCGACGCCGAGCTCCCGCGCGACAGGGACCGTGTCGTCGCGCGAGTGGTCGTCGACCAGGATCACCCTGTCGATCAGGTCCGGCGGGATCGAGGCCTGGGTCTCGGCGAGCGTCGCGGCGGCGTTGTAGGCGGGCATCACGACGACGATCGAGGGGTTGCCCTTCTCGGCGTCGGTCGTCTCGGGAGCGCTCGTCATCCTGCCGGGATGCCTTTCTCGATCGGGGAGGGGCCGGCTTCGCGCGCCTCGCTCAGCAGCCCCGCGATGCGGGCAGCATACGCAGGGAGGTCGTGGCGTTTCCCGACCAACTCGCGGGCCCGATCGGCGATCTCGCCCCGTTCGGCCGGGCTAGCGTCCAGCGCCCTGCGCAGGCCGTCGGCGAGGGCGTCGACGTCCCTCGGTCCGCAGAGCCAGCCGGTCTCGCCGTCGTCGATCAGCTCCGGCAGGCCGTAGACGGCGGTGGCAAGGACCGGCAGCTCCCAGGCCATCGCCTCGAGCACGGTGCGCGGCAGCGACTCGACGTCGGATGCGCAGACGAGGAGGTCGGAGATTCCGTACCAGAGCGGGACATCTGGGGTGACCGGGATCAGATGGATCCGGTCCCGGAGCGGGGACTCCTCGATGTACTCGCGAAGCAGGCTCGTCTCCTCGTCCTTCCGCCCGCCGACGATTGCCAGATGGGCCCGCTCGTGGCCCGCGGCAACCGTCTCGAACGCCTGCGTGAGCGAGACCTGCGCCTTGCGCGGCTCGACGGTCCCGATGCAGACGACGAGCTCGGCATGCTCCGGGATACCGGCCGCCGACCTCGCCTCGGCTCGGTCGAAACCGGCCCGCCGGGCGTCGATCTCGCCGATGTCGAGCCCATACGGGATTGTCAGGAGCTTCCCCTCGGGAGCGAACGGCTCGAACAGGTGGCGGGTGGCATCGGCCTCGAAGATCAGAGCGGCGGCGTCGCGAAGCGCGCCTTCGGCGGTGCGCCGGACCAGCGGGTCGAGGTCCTCCCAGATCAGCGCCGGCGAGAAGCTCTCGTGTATCGCCCACAGCGCCGGGATCCTGAGCCTCTTCGCGACCTCGATCCCGTGGAAGGTCGTGATCGTGGCGGTGTTGACGAACACCGCCTCGAAGCCCCGCCCCTCGGCCCAGGCGACGAGCTCCTCGACCCGGCCCGCGTGGGCGCTCGCTTCACCGGCCACGCTCATGGTGGTGATGTGGGAGGGGATGCCGAGCTCGTCGAGCTCGTCGCGCAGCGGCCCGTCCATGGTGCTGAGGACGGTGGCGTCGACGAGGTTGCGCGCCGTCATCTCGCGCAGCAGGTCCTGGAGGTATAGCTGGGCGCCGCCGAGCGTCAGTTGATGGGTGAAGAAGAGGGTGCGGACCGCGCCCGAGCCCGGCTGCGCGTGCCGCGCCCTCGGCATGTGCTCGGGCATCTCCACCGGCTCCGGCGGAGGCACGACGCTGACCATCGTCGACAGCTCATGCCGTTCGCCGGCGGGGCCGTGCGCGACGCAGCGGAGCTCGACGTCGCCGTCGGCGCCGGGCCAGGTCGCGAGGTCGTGTTTCAGTTCGAATCCCGACAGGCCCGCGGTTGAGCCGAGCCGCCTCGCCAGGTCCCCCCGGGTCACCCCGAGCCTGGCGAGGCCCAGCCATTGCTCGCCGAGGAACACCTCGACCCGCGTGCATGGCCCCGCCGGGAAGGTGGCCCAGCCCCGGATCCACGCGGTCTCGCGGGGCAGGATCGCGCCGGCCCCCGGCGTGTCGATCCTGCCGTCGGGAATCTGCTCGGTCGGCAGCAGCTGCATCCCGTGCGTCGCATCGGGCCGCCAGATCCGCCTCGTCGCGCGCAGCCGCCAGCGAAAGCCACTGATCACGCTGTCGAAGAAGCTCAAGCCGCCTGCCCGGCCCTGCTCGCGAGCCAACCGTGTGTCCGCGCGATTCCCTGCTCCAGCTCGAGTGGCTCGAAGGTCACCTGCCGCTGGAGCCTTTGGATGTCGAGAACGATCCGGTCGATTTCGAAGCCGCGCTCGGGGCGTGAGGCGACCCGCGCCCGCTTCCCGAGCTCCCGCTCGACCAGCGCGACCAGCTCGGCGAGAGAGGTCCCGCGGCCGGACCCGACGTTGAGGATGGTCGGGAGGTCCTCCACGGCCAGAAGGTCGACGATCACCCTGGCGACGTCGCCGGCGTAGAGGTAGTCACGGACGGCGGCGCCATCGCCGAAGAGGACGATCTCCTCTCCGCGCTCGACCAGATCGAGGAAGGTGACCACGGCGCCCTGGCCGCGGCCGGGCTGCTGGTGCTCGCCGTAGAGCGTCGAGCAGCGCAGGAGGCAGGCGCGAAGGCCAAACTCAGTGCCGGCTCTGGAGATCGCCTTCTCGCAGGCGAGGTGGAGCTTTCCGTAGAGAGCCCGTGGCTCGGTCGGCGCATCCTCGGGTACCGGGACCCGGGCGGGCTCGCCGTATACGGTCCCGCCCGAGGAGATGTAGGTGAGGCCGACCTCCGGGGCGTCCCGCAGCGCGGTGAGCAGGGCCTCGATCGGCGCCAGGGTCAGCTCGGTGCTGAGCTCGGGGCTCTCCTCGGTCTGTGCCGGCAGCTTCCCTCCCGCGCAGTAGACGACGTGGGAAGCCCCTTCCAGCGCCGTCTTCAGGGTCGCGGGATCGGAAGCGTCGCCGATCATCAGCGAGTCGGGCTCGATCGCGGCGGCCACTTCCTGGGAGGGGTGTGATCGGGTCAGCACCGAGAACGGGCGACCCCGCCCACTCAACTCGATGACTACATGCGATCCGATGAACCCGCACCCGACCACGAGAACCGAGCCCCCGGGCCGCCCCCGCCTTCGGCGGCCACTCAAGGCGAATCTTTCTGCCACGAGGCGAGGGTATCGGTTTGCCCGCTACGATCGCCCGCCGTTCCGGAGGGACATGGAGACCGACGCTCTCGAGCAACATCTGAGCCGACAGGCAGAACGATCCCGGGATTTCTTCTGGAACCGGATCAGGTGGAATCTGGTCTGCAGCATGCTGCCGCCCGCGAGGGCCGTCGAGCTGGTCGACGTCGGCGCCGGGACCGGCTTCCTCGGCGACCTCCTCCGGATCCGCTCCCCGCAGATCGAGTACCGCTACGTCGAGCCGATCCCGAGCCTCGAGCAAAGCCTCGCGGAGAGGTTTGGCGCCGACGCCAACCTGCGCGAGAGCGACAGCTTCGGCGGCGCCCGGTTCGTGACCCTGCTCGACGTCCTCGAGCACCAGGAGGACGATCGCCTCTTCCTGCGCGAGCTTGCGGCGAAGATGGAGCCGGGCGCGACCCTGATCCTCACCGTCCCCGCGATGCCGTCGCTGTGGTCCGAGTGGGACGCCGCGCTCGGGCACTTCCGCCGCTACCGCAAGGACTCGCTGCGCTCGGCGCTTCCCGGGGACTGGCTCGAGGTCGTCGAGCTCAGCTATCTGTTTCCCGAGCTGATGCCCGCCGGGTGGGTGCGGAGGATGAGGCGGGGGAGCGGCGCGAGCGAGGCGGACCCGGCCGAGGCGGAGTTCCCGGACCTGCCGGGTTGGGTCAACGAGAGCCTCTACCGGGTCGGCACCGCATCGACCAGGGTGCGGCGGCTCTGGCCCGCGGGCACCTCGCTGCTCGCCGTCCTGCGGCGAGCTCGGTGATGGCCAAGGGACTGCTGAGGTGGAGATGGCTGCCGGCCTCTCTCGCCTTCTCCGCGGTGACCGTGTTGAACATCCTGATCGCGGTGCCGCGGATGTTCACCGGGTTCGCCTCCTACGACGACGAGGGGTACATGCTGATCGCCCTGCGGTCCTTCGTCGACCACGGATCCCTCTACAAGGACGTCTTCACCCAGTACGGGCCGTTCTTCTACGAGCTCTGGGGCACGGTCTTCGGAGCACTGGGGATCACCGTCGACCTCGACTCGGGCCGGGTCGTGACCCTGATCGTCTGGGTCCTCGCCAGCCTCGTCATCGGCCTCTCCACCTACCGGATGACGGGCAGCATCGTGCTCGGCGTGATCGGCCAGATGCTGACGTTCACGGCGCTCAACATCGCCTCCAACGAGCCGATGCACCCCGGCGGCCTGATCTCGCTGCTGCTGAGCCTGATCGTCGCCGTCGCCTGCCTGGTCAGGGAGCGCCTCAGCGTCTACTCGATGGCGGCGCTCGGGATGCTGCTCGCGGCGCTGACCCTGACCAAGATCAACGTCGGCGCCTTCGCGGTGATTGCGGTCGCCCTTGTGGCCGTCGCCTGCTATCCGAGCCTCTCCTCGCGCCGTTGGCTCCGGTACGGCGTCGAGGCCCTCTTCGTCGCCTTCCCGATCCTGCTGATGGCCGGCAAGCTCTCCGAGCCCTGGGCGCGGGCCTACGCGTTCCACGTCGCGGCCGCGGCGCTCGCGGTCGTGATCGCGCTGCGTGCGCGGAGCATCGCCTCCCGCGCGCCGCAGGAGCTGCTCTGGATCGCGGGCGGCTTCGCCGTCACCGCCGTCCTTGTCCTGCTCGCGATCATCGGCGCCGGGACGGGACCCGGCTCGCTCTTCGAAGGGGTGATCACCCAGCCCCTGCGGCAGGCCGACGCGTTCTCGATCCCGTTCCCCTACTCCGACCGGCTGCTCTTCCTCGATGCGCTGGCGCTGGCTACGGTCGTCGGCTACGCGCTCCTCTCCCGCAGGCGTCCCTCCTCGGAGCCCTGGTTTCGCAACGTCGCGCCGGTCTTCAGCATCCTCCTCGGAGCCCAGATCGCCCTCTCGGCGGTCGGCAAGACCCTGCCCTTCGACTCGGTGGCATCGCCCGGCTACGAGTTCGGGCTCCTGGCCTTCGCATGGGTCGTGCTGCTCCCGGCGGCGGGTGACGGCGATGGGAGGAGCGCCTTCGCGCAGACGCTGCTGGCGCCGCTGGCGGTCCTCGAGGCGCTTCACGCCTATCCGGTCGCGGGAAGCCAGGTCGCCTGGTCGACCTTCCTCCTGATCCCGGTCGGCCTGGTCTGCGTCGGCAACGGCGCCCGCGGCCTCGTCGCGGCGGCAGGGCCGGAGTGGAGGGGGACGGTGGTCGCGACCGGAGCTGTGGTGGCGGCGATCTTCGTCCTCTTCATCGCCGACGAAACCCTGCGCAAACCGCTTCACGACAACCGGGCCGCCTACGACGCGGCGACGCCGCTCGAACTGCCGGGCGCCGAAAGGGTGCGGGTCGGGACCCCCGAAGAAGCCGTGGTCTACCGGCACGTCACGGCGGCGATCGACAGGTACTGCAACGCTTTTCTGACCTTGCCGGGAATGAACAGCTTCTACTTCTGGACCGGGCAGGAACCGCCGACCGGTAACAACGCGACCGCCTGGACGACGCTGTTCGACGATTCGCGCCAGCGGGACGTGATCGACGAAACCCGCGGGATCGAAGGCCTCTGCCTGCTCGAAAGCGAACCCCTGGCCCTCGGCTGGACCGCCGGCGCCCCACCCGAAGGCCCGCTGGTCAGCTACCTCCATCACGGCTTCAGGCCGATCGCCACCGTCGGCACCTACAGGCTGCTGCGTCGGGACGGCGTCGGCCAGGGCTGACGATGAACGCCTGTTTTGTCACACCGTCCTACGGGGACGTGGAGTCGTTCCTCATCCTCCGGCGCCACCTGCTCGAGCTCGCACCCGAGGCGGGGATCGACCGGGCGCGCTTCGTGCTCGTCGACGACACCGCCGGCCAGGACCCGGAGGTCGAGTCGCTGCGCTCGCTCGATGACGTGACCGTGCTCGAGGCGCCGTTCAACCTCGGGCACCAGCGGGCGATCGTCTTCGCCCTGAGGAAGGTCCTGCCCGAGATCGGCGACCAGGACTTCGTCATCACCCTCGACGCCGACGGCGAGGACCGGCCGGAGGATGTCCCCCGCCTCCTCGCTCCCCTCCGGGAGGAGGAGGACCAGGCCCAGAAGGTCGCCCTCGCGCTGAGGACCTCGCGCACCGAGTCGGTCCAGTTCAAGGTGATGTACTGGCTGTTCCGCCTCCTCTTCCGGGGCCTGACCGGGACCACCGTCCGCAGCGGCAACTTCGCCGCGATGCGGGGCGGGGTCGCCCGCCGCGCCCTCCGCCACCCGCTGTTCGACCTCTCCTACTCCTCGACGCTGCTCGCGCTCGACCTGCCGATCGCCTACGTGCCCTGCCCGCGGGGCGCCCGTTACGAGGGCGAGTCGAAGATGACGTTCGGGCGGCTCTCGACCCACGGCCTGCGGATGCTGATGCCGTTCACCGATCGGATCGCGGTCAGGGCGCTCGCCGCGTTCACCTTCTTCCTCGTGCTCGGGGTCGCGATCGCGGCGACGATCCTCATCATCCGCCTCTTCACCGACTCGGCGATCCCGGGCTGGGCGAGCATGATGGCACTCGTCTCGCTGATCATCTCGCTCGTCGCCCTGGGTAACTTCGTCACCCTCTTCATGCTCTTCTCCCAGACCCGCGCGGTCTCGCTCAGCAGCATCGAGGACCTCGGATGACCCGCATCCTGATCACCGGCGGCGCCGGGTTCGTCGGCTCGAACCTTGCCGTCTCGCTCGCCTCAAGGCACCCCGAGTGGGACCTGATCGCCTTCGACAACCTCTACCGGCGCGGGTCGGAGCTCAACCTCGGCCGGCTCGAGCAGGCCGGGGTCGAGTTCGTCAAGGGCGACGTCCGCGAGCCCGCCGACCTCGACCGCCTGCCCGCGATCTCGGCCCTCGTCGAGTGCTCGGCCGAGCCCTCGGTGATGAGCGGCACCGACGGCGACACCGGCTACCTCGTCCACACCAACCTGACCGGGGCCTACCACTGCCTCGAGCTCGCCCGCCGCGACGGCGCCTTCCTCGTCTTCCTCTCGACCAGCCGGGTCTACCCGGTCGAGCCGCAGCTGGAGCTGGCCCTGGTCGAGGCGGACTCGAGGTTCGAGCTCGCCGATGAGCAGGATGTTCCCGGCGCCTCCGGCGCGGGCATCTCCGAGGAGTTTCCGATGATCGGGCACAGGACCCTCTACGGGGCGACGAAGCTGGCGGCCGAGCTGCTGATCGAGGAGTACCGGGCGGGCCAGGGCGTCCCGGCCGTGATCGACCGCTGCGGCGTGATCGCCGGCCCCTGGCAGATGGGCAAGGTCGACCAGGGCGTCTTCACCCACTGGGTGCTGGCTCACCGCTTCCGCCGCCCGCTCGCCTACATCGGGTTCGGCGGCGAGGGCAAGCAGGTGCGCGACCTGCTCCACGTCGAGGACCTCGTCGACCTCGTCGAGCGCCAGCTCCTCGATCCCGGGTCCTGGGACGGGCGCACGGTGAACGTCGGCGGCGGCCGCGGGTGCAGCCTCTCGCTGCGCGAGACGACCGAGATCTGCCGCGAGCTGACCGGGAACGAGGTTCCGATTGAGCCCGTCGCCGAGACCCGCGAGGGGGATGTCCCCATCTACCTCTCCGATTGCGCAAGACTCTTCGGCCTGGACGATTGGCGCCCGCGGCGCAGCGCCGAGCAGGTGCTGTCCGATATCCATCGGTGGGTCGCGGAAGACGGCGATCGGATCGCCGCCGCGCTCGAAATCGAGACCCCGGCGGGGGAGAGGGAGTAATCGCGAGCAGATGCCGGTAGCGATCATCACGGGCTCAGGCGGTTTGATCGGATCCGAGGCGGTCGGGCACTTCGTCGGCCAGGGCTACGACGTCGTCGGGATCGAGAACGACATGCGGGCGAGCTTCTTCGGGCCCGAGGCCTCCACCGCGCACGTCACCGAGCGGCTCCTCTCCGAGCACCCCGAGTTCCGCAGCGAGAGCGCCGACATCCGCGATCGCGAGGCGGTCGACCGGACCTTCGCCGAGCACGGGGGGGCGATCGAGCTCGTCATCCACGCCGCGGCCCAGCCCTCGCACGACTGGGCGGCGAGCGACCCGCAGACCGACTTCGGCGTCAACGCCAACGGCACCCTCAACCTGCTCGAGGCCGCGCGCGCCAACTGCCCCGACGCCCCGTTCATCTTCTGCTCGACCAACAAGGTCTACGGCGATACCCCCAACCGCCTCCCGCTCGAGGACCTCGAGAAGCGCCTCGAGCTGCCCGATTCGCATCGCTACTTCCGCGGCATCGACACCTCGATGTCGATCGACTCCTCGACCCACTCCCTGTTCGGGGTCTCGAAGGCCGCCGCCGACCTCCTGGTCCAGGAGTACGGCCGCTACTTCGAGATGCCGACCGTCTGCTTCCGCGGCGGCTGCCTGACCGGGCCCCAGCACGCCGGCGCCAAGCTCCACGGCTTCCTCGCCTACCTGATGAAGTGCACCGTCACCGGCACTCCCTACACGGTCTTCGGCTACGCCGGCAAGCAGGTGCGCGACAACATCCACAGCGCCGACCTGATCGCCGCCTTCGCCGCTTTCAAGGCGGCCCCGCGCGCCGCCGCCGTCTACAACATCGGCGGCGGCCGGTTCAGCAACTGCTCGATGCTGGAGGCGATCGAGGTCTGCGAGCGGGTCGCCGGCCGCGAGCTCAGCTGGGAGATGGGCGAGGAGCCGCGGATCGGCGACCACCGCTGGTGGATCTCCGACCTCGGGCCGTTCGAAGCCGACTACCCGGACTGGAAGCCCCGCCACGGCGTCGACGACATCCTGCAGGAGATGTACGAGCAGAACGCGGAGCGGTGGACGATGGCCGCGGCATGAGGCTCTCGGTCGTCATCCCCGCCCAGAACGAGGAGGACTCGGTCGGGACGACGGTGAACGGCGTCGTCGCGGTGCTGGAGCGGGAGAAGATCGACTACGAGGTGCTGGTGATCGATGACGCCAGCGAGGACCGAACCGCCGCCGTGGTGGAGGAGATCGGCGCCGGCAACCCGCGCGTGAAGGTCCGCCGCTCCCACTACGAAAAGGGCTTCGGGATGGCGATCCGCGCCGGCCTCGACCTGTTCGAGGGCGACGCGGTGGTGATCACGATGGCCGACGCCTCCGACGACCCGGAGGACATCGCCCGCTACCACCGGCTGCTCGAGGAGGGCTGGGACTGCGCCTTCGGCTCGCGCTTCGCACCCGGCGCCCGGGTCCACGACTACCCGCGGCTGAAGCTCGCGATCAACCGCCTCGCAAACTGGTTCATCCGCGTCCTCTTCCGCCACCACTACAACGACACGACCAACGCCTTCAAGGGCTACCGCCGCGAGGTGATCGAGACGATCCAGCCGCTCCTCTCGAAGCACTTCAACCTCACCGTCGAGATGCCGCTGAAGGCGATCGTCCGCGGCCACAGCTACCACGTGATCCCGATCTCCTGGACGAACCGGACCACCGGCGAGGCGAAGCTGGCGATGCGCGAGATGGGCAGCCGCTACCTCTTCATCGTCCTCTACGTCTGGCTCGAGCACACGCTGAGCCGCGGCGATTACCGGGTCACGGCGAGCGGCTCGCCCGACCGCGACGACGTCGAATCAACCGTCTAGCTTGCGCCCGATCACCAGGAACTGCTTGCCGAGCAGCTTCCAGGCAATCGGCATCCGCAGGTAGGTCCTGGTCAGCGCCGGCGAGGGCGGCAGGATCCCGCGGAAGGAGTACGGCAGGTAACGGGGGATGATCCGGTCCGGCTCGAAGCCGGCGGCGTAGAGATGCTCGGCGATCGCGACGTGGGTCAGGGCGACGTAGTGGTCGGCGCAGTCCCAGTACTCGCCGGCGCAGTAGCGGTAGTTGGGGCCCATGATCGCGATCCGGCCCCCGCTCTGCATCGCTCCGTTCATCTTTTCGAGGAAGGCGGCGATCCCCTCCTGGTCCGGCAGGTGCTCGAGGAAGTTGGAGACGAAGATGCCGTCGAAGTGGCCGGCGGGCAGCTCGGCGGCCATGATCGGCGAGGTGATCACCTTCGTGTCGGGCTTGTGCGCGGCCTCGGGATAGCTGACCTCGTCGATCGCCCAGGTCTCCTTCGCCGGCACCGCGCCGATGAACTCCCCGCGCCCGGCAGCCGGGTCGAGCATCGTCTGTGGAGCGCCCATCAGCCCGTGGACATGGGGGCTGATCTCGCGCCAGACGGCGATCCTCGCGTCCTGGTCGATGTCGCGGAAGCGGTAGGAGTAGAGGCGCTCGTAGTTCAAGTCGCGGCGGTCGTCTTTCTGCGGGCGCGCCGGCGCGGAAAGCGGCGGATCGCCCATTTGAAGGGGGAGCTGAGCCGCGGGGTACCGTACTTGAGGCTCGGGTTGGAGTAGGGATCGGGGTCGATCAGCGGCCTCCAGCGCTCGATCAGCTTCTCCTTCTCCCAATCGGCGACCTCGGTCGAGCGGCTCGAGGACTCGAAGTGGTAGAGCAGCGTCCCCGGGTCGTAGACCACCCGCAGGCCGAGCGCGCGCAGCTTCAGGCAGTAGTCGATGTCGTTGTAGTTGACGGGGAAGTCGGCGCTGAGGCCGCCGACCCGCTCGAAGACCTCGCGCGGGGTCATCAGGCAGGCGCCCGTAACCGCCTGCAGGTCCTGGGCGACGAGGACGCTGTTCGAGTAGCCGCCGAACTCACGCGAGAAGCCGTGGTAGGGGTGGCCCGGCAGCCCCCCGTTCTCGAACAGGACGCCGACGTGCTGGAGGCGGCCGTCTTCGATGATCAGGCGGCCGCCGACGGCGCCGATCCCTGGATAGGAGGAATACATCACCATCCGCTCGATCCAGTCGGGGGCGATCACCTCGATGTCATCGTTGAGCAGCAGCAGGTGCTCGCCCGCGGCGACCGCCGCGCCGGCGTTGATCTTCTCCGAGAAGCTGAACGGCCGGTCGTAGGGAACGACCCGGAGCCGGTCGCCGGCGATCTCCCCGAGCTCCTCGACGACCTCGCTCGAGATCGGGGCGTCGGCGACGACGACGATCTCGAAATCCTCATAGGTCGAGGTCTCGACGATGCTGCGGACGCAGTGGGTGACGAGGACGACATCCTCGAACCACACTTCGCGAGTGTTGCCCGCGGTCGGGATCACGATGCTGACCGGCGGCCGCCGCCCGAGCTCCGGGACCAGGTTGTAGACGCCGGGATGGTCGAGGTCGCGCTCGACCCGGGCCGGGAACCCAACCCGCTCGCAGTGGGCCTGGAGGGCCCGCGTCCCGGCTTCGAACGCCCACGGCTTGGCCGCTTCGCCGCCGCCGGCGGCCGAGGTCGCGAGCATCCGCCAGTGGTAGAGGATGCGCGGCACGTGGGCGACCCTCCGGGCCCGCTCGGTGACCCTGAGGATCAGGTCCCAGTCCTGAGACCCCTCGAACTCGGCGTCGAAGCCGCCGACCTCCTCGACCAGCGATCGGCGCAGGACGCTGAGGTGGCAGGCGTACATCTGGGTCCGGAACCGCTCCGGCGACCAGTCGGGCTTGAAGAACGGGCCCGAGTGGTGCCCCGCCTCGTCGATCTTGTCTTCGTCGGTGTAGAGGTAGTCGACCTCGGGGTCGGCGCGGAGCGCCTCCTCGACCAGCTCGAGCGCGTCGGGGTGGAGCCGGTCGTCGTGGTCGAGGAGGACGACGAACTCGCCCGTTGCCATCGCCAGGGCGTCGTTGGAGGCGGCGACGATGCCGCCGTTCTGCTCGCGGCGGCTGACGCGGATGCGGCGGTCCCCGCGGGCGGCGTCCTCGACGATCGCGAGCACCTCCGTGTCGGCGGAGCAGTCGTCGACGACGCAGAGCTCCCAGTCCGCGAACCGCTGCCGGGTGACCGATCGCAGCATCGCCCGGAGGACGGCCGCCGGGGTTTCGAAGACCGGCGTGGCGATCGAGAAGCGGGGTGCGGACAAGCGCTCAGCCCTTGCCGCGAAGGCGCTGCGTGGCCCGGCGCGCGAGGAGGCCGGGCAGCTTCAGGTTGACCCTGCGGAGGAGGACGGTGAGTCGGGCCGAGTGGCCGGCGAGCTCCTCGAGCTGTCCCTTCGCGACGCCGAGCTCGGCGTCCTTGGCGACCAACAGCGCCCGCAGCCGCGCGACCTCAGCTTCGGCGGCCTCGAGCTCGCTGACGGCCTCGGGACCTGGCTCCGGCATCGCCGCCGAGTCTACCCAGCGCCTCGATACGGTTCCCGACCTTGAGCACGAACGGGGAAATCCTCTGGATGCTGGCGCTACACCTCGCCCTGACCGGGGCGCCGGCCATCGCCGCGGCGCTGGTGGCGATGCGGCTCGGCGTCCGCGACGTCCCGGCCCTGCTCGCGATCGCGCTCGTCGCCTCGGGCGCCGCCGCCTTCCTCGCCTTCTGGGCCTACTTCGCCGACCCGACGATCGGCGAGGCCTGGAACTGGGTGCTGATCCTCGGCTCGGTCCAGGTCGCGTTCCTCGCCGCCTACCGCGGCAACCTCGACCGCGAGCTCCTGCGCCGGCTGCGGGTCCCGCTGCTGCTCTGGGTGCTCGGCTCGCTGTTCGTTGTCTACTTCGGGTTCCTCCACGGCGGCACCGAAAACGCGATCGGGATGTCCGGCTCGCGCTACGCCGGGGGCCTCCCCTCCGACAACGACATCCCCCGCTATTTCGCCGAATGGTTCGCGGCCAAGGGCCATCACGGAACGCCGCCGGTCTACCCGCCCGACTGGCTGATGAGCGACCGGCCCCCGCTCCAGGTCGGCTACGTCCTCTCCCAGGAGTCGATCACCGTCGCCGACACGCAGACGCTGCACTACGAGATCCTCTGCGCCGTCGTCGAGCAGCTCTGGATCGTCGGCCTCTGGGCGCTGCTGCTCGCCGCCGGCGTCCGGCGGCTGACGATGGGGCTGGCGATGTTCGCGGCGCTCGCCAGCGACATCGTGATCCTCTACGGGTTCTACGTCTGGCCGAAGCTGATCGCCGCGACCTTCCTGCTCGCGGCGCTCGCGCTCGTGATCTCGCCCCGCTGGGAGGAGTGGCGGCGGAACTGGCGGATGGGTGCCCTGCTGGGGGCGCTGCTGGCCCTCGCGATGCTCGCCCACGGCGCCAGCATCTACGGCGTGATCCCGCTCCTGATCGTCGCCGCCTTCCGCGGGATCCCCACCTGGCGCTGGCTCGGGGTCGCCGCCCTGGTCGGGGCGGTGATGATGGGCTCCTGGTCCGCGTACCAGCGCTACGACGACCCGCCTGGCAACCGGTTGATCAAGTGGCACCTTGCCGGCGTGACCGAAATCGACGAACGCGGCAGCCTCGAAGCGATCGTCGACAGCTATCGCGAAGCTGGGCTCGGCGGCGCCCTCGACAACAAGCTCAACAACGTCGAAGACATCACCGGCCTGCACTACGACGAAGACGTCACCAACGTCGTCGACGGGATCGAGGAAGGCGACGCCCGCAAGGCGGTCGAATGGTTCCGGAACTACCGCTTCTTCGAGCTCCTGCCGCTGCTGGGGCTGCTCCTGATCGGCCCGATCGCGATGGCGATCCGCCGCCGCGGCCGCGAGGACGAGGCCGCCTGGCGCTTCGCGCTGACCGGCTTCGCCTACGTCGGCATCGGCTGCTTCTTCTGGGCGCTCCTCCAGTGGGGCACGCCCGGCGACTCGAGCGCGATCGTCCACGCCGGCACCTCGGCGATCCCGCTGGTCGCCATCGCGGCCTGCGTCGCCGCGATGGCGTCGGTCTCGAGCCGGCTGGCGATCGCCGTCGTCGCGATCAACTCCCTCCTGGTCCTCGCTGCGTATGCGCCCTCGCTGACGCCGCTGCCCGGGACGGCGTACTCGCCGATCGCGGCGATCCTCGCCGCGATCGGGCTGCTCGGCTACGGGCTGGTCGCGCTCGGCGAGGGGATCCCGCTGCCGCGCCGTGGCCCTCGGGCGCCCCCGAGCTCCGGCCCTACAGCTCCTCCGCTATCCGCGGCGCGTCGCGGTTGAAGATCCAGACTCCGAGCACGCAGAGGCCGACGAAGACAGCCGCCGCCGGCAGCAGGTGGACGGCGCCGCCGACGACGTCGGAGGCGGTCGGCGCGTTCGGGTCGATCACCCAGACCCGGACCTGCTCGAAGATCACCGCCAGCGGGTTGATGAAGAGGAGGTCCTTGTATTGGTCGGGGATGATTTTCACCGGGTAGAGCACCGGGGTCGCGTAGAAGAGGACCTGGGCGGCGACGGCCCAGATGATCGCGACGTCGCGGAACCGCACGTATAGGACCGAGAGCAGCATGCTGGTCGCCGTCGTCAGCACGAACAGCGCCAGCAGCGCGACCGGGAACAGCAGCCAGGTCCAGGTCGGGTCGACTCCGTAGGCGAGGATGAAGGCGAAGACGACGATCAGGTTGAGGCAGAGGTTGAAGAGGCCGGTGAGGACGACGGTGGTCGGGATCACCAGCCGCGGGAACTGGGTCTTGCGGACGACTCCCTCCTGGGCGACGACCGAGGTGACCGAGTTCGTGGTCGCTTCCTGGAAGAAGGAGAAGAGGACGATCCCGAGCAGCAGCATCACCGGGTAGTTGGGGACGCCGCTGCCCACCCGGAAGATCTTGGTGAAGACGAACAGCAGGACCGCGAAGAGGAGCAGCGGGCGGACCAGGGACCAGAGGTAGCCGAGGACGGTGCCGAAGTAGGTGCGCCTGAATTCGGTCACCGACATCAGCCAGAGCAGCGCCCCGAAACGCCGCCAGCCGCCGCCGAGGGCGGAGGGTCCCCTGACCACCCGGAGCTGGGCCGCGCCGGCCTCGGCACTCACCCGGCCCCGCCCTCCTCGACCTCGACCTCGAACTCGTTCTCGATCGCGACCATCCCGCCCGATTGCTCCCTGCCGCCGAAGACGACGAAGTCGACGGCGTTGTGGACGTAGAGCGCGGTGCCCGCCCCCTTGCCGCCGCGGCTGACCCCGAGGTGGAGGAAATAGCGCCCCGCGACCAGCGGGCTGTCCATCCTCGCCCTGACGGTGACCCGGCTCCCGGCCGGGACGATCTGGGGGCCCGGCGAGCTATCGAGCAGGGTCCCGAACTGGGAGATCCCGAGCCCGTCGACGTTCGCCAGCAGGAACCCGACGCTCGCCTGCGGCAGGTCGCTGAGGACGTCGAGCTCGACGCCGACCACCAGGCCCTCGCCCTGCTCGATCGCGGCGCCGCGCGCGCCCGAGGGGCTTTCGGTCCAGATCTCCCGCAGCCTGACCTCCTCGGTCTCGACCATCGTCTCGCCCCCGGCCGCGCCGCCGCTGCGCTCGAAGTTCAGCCGCAGGTACTGGTCGCCGACCTCGGTCGGGTCACCGATCATCCGCAGTTTGCCGTCGTCGATCAGCATCGCCCGGTCGCAGTAGGTCCGCACCGTGTCCATCGAGTGGGTGACGAGGACGATCGTCTTCCCCTTCGCTTTCATCTCGTGAAAGGCGTCGGCGCACTTCTGCTGGAAGGCGGCGTCGCCGACGGCGAGGACCTCGTCGATCAGCAGGACGTCGGCGTCGACCTCGAGCATCAGCGAGAAGGCGAGGCGGACGAGCATCCCCGAGGAGTAGTTCTTCAGCCGCAGGTCGACGAATTCCTCGAGCTCGGCGAACTCGATGATCGAGTCGAGGCGGCGCTTCGTCTCGGCTTTGGTCAGGCCCATCATCACACCGTTGAGGACGACGTTTTCGCGCGCCGTCAGCTCGGCGTTGAAGCCGACGCCGAGCTCGATGAAGGGCGCCAGCCGTCCTGCCATCCGGATCGTCCCGGCGTCGGCGCGGTAGATGCTGGCGAGGCACTTGAGCAGCGTGCTCTTGCCGGAGCCGTTGCGTCCGACGATCCCGAAGAACTCGCCCTGCCGGATGTCGAAGGAGACGTCGTCGAGGGCGCGGAGGACGCGGTAGTCGCGCGCCGCGAACGGGCGCACGACCCGCTCTTTGAGGGAGTCGACCCGGTGCGTGGGGATCTTGAACGTCTTTTCCAGCCCGCGGGCCTCGATCGCGAGCGGCGCGTCGGGCCCGATCCTCGGCGGGCGCGCGGGGGTGGCGGTGTCGGTCGTTGTCGGGTCCTCGGCGTGCATCGATCTGTCACGGCCAGCGTCACATCGAGGGTCGTCCCCCGAGGCTGTGGGGAATCTTGTCGCATCATCCGGCCGGGAGCGGGACGGGGGCGACGCCCTGGGCGGCCACGGCGCTCACTCGTGGCGGCGGCGCCGGAGCCGCAGGGCCTCGCGGGCCGAGATCTGCAGCAGCGGCGCCCCGCCGGGGTCGCGGCGCTCGAGCCCCGCCGCGGCCCGCCACCCCTCGACCCTGCCGGCGACGCCGCGCCCGGTTCGGTCGAGCAGCAACTGGCCGGCGCAGAGCGCCCCCTCGCAGAACAGCGCCCGCAGCGCCCGCCCCGGGCTCGACATCACCCCGTAGCGGCGCAGCATGTAGGCGCGGCTCCATCCGGTGCGGGCGTACTTCGCGCCGCTGCCGGCGCCGAGGCTCGCCGAGTAGGCGTGGATCGCGCGCGCCCCGGCGGCGAGCCTGCAGCGTCCTCCCGCCGCCGCCATCCGCAGCGCCAGGTCGAGGTCCTCGTAGTAGAGGAAGATCCGCTCGTCGAAGCCGCCGACCGCGTCGAACGCGGTCCGCGCGTAGAGCGCCGCGCCCCCGGTCGGGCCGAGCGGGTCGGGAGCGGTCTCGGCGCTCGCCGCCGGCTCCCCGTGCAGGTAGTCGAAACCCATCAGGGTCTCGTCGGCGACGACCCCGGCGGAGTCGATCCGGCCGGGGTCCCGTTCCTGGAGGAGGACGCCGGCGACCGACTCCGCCCCGCCGGCCTGGGCGTCGAGCATCGCCTCGATCATCTTCGGCTCGCACTCGACGTCGTTGTTGAGGACGATCACCGGGTCCGCCGCCCGCCCTGCCACGGCGCGGTTGATCGCCGGCCCGAACCCGAGGTTCTCGTCCAGCTCCAGGACCGAGACCTCCTCGAACCGCTCCCGCGCCAGCGCGACCGAGCGGTCGCTCGACCCGTTGTCGACGAGGACGACGTCGACCGGACGCGTCTGGCGGCGAAGGCTCTCGAGCGTGCGCGGCAGCAGCGCCTCGGCGTCGAGGCTGGGGATGAAGACGGTCGGTCTCGCGGCTTCAGCCATGTCCCGAGATCCTGAACAGCGGCGCCGCGACCGGGGCGAGGCGGCGGTGGTGCTTCTCGATGTAGCGGCGCAGCGAGGGCTTCCTGATCGACTGCATCGTCGGCCTGTCGAGCTGGTTGAAGGAGCGCGCCGCAGCGTGCCCGACGCGGGCCGAGCCGACGAGCAGGTTCCGGAACCCGTCCTCGTCGAGGCGCTTGGCGAGGTCGATGTCCTCGTACCAGAGGAAGAAGCCGTCGTCGAACCCTCCCACCTGCTCCCAGGTCGCGCGCCGCATCAGGAAGCAGGCGCCGGAGGGCTGGCCCGCCTCCCTGACGACGCCGGGAGGCGGGCTCGGGACCGGCCTGCGCAGGAACGAGCCGGCGAAGATCTGGCCCAGCAGAGCGACCCGTCCGGGCAGCTCGGCGTGGTAGACGTCGTCGTCGCCCTCGAGCGCCGGCCCGACCATCCCGGCTTGGGGGTCGGCGCGGGCGACGGCTACCAGCTCGGCAAGCGCCGATGGCTCGGCCCGGATGTCGGCGTTGCTGACGCAGACCATCTCCCCGCTTCCCCCGGCGAGCGCGCGGTTCGCGGCCCTCCCGTAGCCGAGGTTCGAGTCGGCGAGGTCGAGGGCGACGCCGTCGGGAAGCCCCTCCCGCAGCGCCCGGCGGTCTTCCGCGGCGGAGTCGTTGTCGACGATCGTCACCGCCGGCTCGACCCCGGTCGAGGCGAGGAACGCCCTGGCGGCTTCGAGCGCGGCGTCCGCCGTGTTCCAGTTGACGATCGCGACGTCGATTGCTGTGGCCGTGGCGCCGCCCGTCATTCGCGACCGACGATAGCCTCCCGCAACGTGAAGGACCTCAAGGGACTGATTCTCTCGGGCGGCGCGGGCACCCGGCTGCGGCCGATCACCCATACCTCGGCGAAGCAGCTCGTGCCGGTCGCCAACAAACCCGTGCTCTTCTACGGGATCGAGGCCCTGGTCGAGGCCGGAATCGAGGAGATCGGGATCATCATCGCCCCCGAGACCGGCGGCGAGATCCAGGAGGCGGCCGGTGACGGCTCGCGGTTCGGCGCCCGGATCACCTACATCCTCCAGGACGAGCCCGCGGGACTCGCCCACGCGGTGCTGACCGCGCGCGAGTTCCTCGGCGACTCGCCGTTCGTCATGTACCTCGGGGACAACCTCCTCGCCGACGGCCTCGGCAGCCTGGTCGAGACCTTCCGCTCCGAGGAGCCGGACGCACTGATCCTGCTCACGCCGGTCTCCGACCCCCAGTCCTACGGGGTCGCCGAGCTCAAGGGCGAGCGGGTGGTGAGACTGGTCGAGAAGCCGAAGGACCCGCCGTCGAACCTCGCGCTCGTCGGCGTCTACCTTTTCTCGCCCGCGATCTTCGCCGCCGCCGAAGCGCTCGAGCCCTCCTGGCGCGGCGAGCTCGAGATCACCGAGGCAATCCAGGGCCTGATCGACGACGGCCGCGAGGTCCGCTCCGAGGTCGTCACCGGCTGGTGGAAGGACACCGGCCAGCTCGCCGACATGCTCGAGGCCAACCGCCTCGTCCTCGAGGAGATCGAGGGCAGCATCGACGGGGACGTGGACGAGGACTCGCGGGTCGAGGGGCGGGTGGCGCTCGCCGAGGGCGCCTCGCTGCGCCGCTCCGTCGTCCGCGGCCCGGCCGTGATCGGCGCCGGGGCGAACATCGAGGACGCCTACATCGGCCCCTACACGTCGATCGGCGAGGACGTCCACATCCGGCGCTCCGAGGTCGAGCACTCGATTGTCCTCTCGGGTTCGGTGGTCGAGGACCTCGAGACGCGGATGGAGGCAAGCCTGCTCGGCCGCAACGTGAAGCTGACCCGGAGTGAGGGGATGCCGAAGACACTCCGCCTCCTGGTCGGCGACAACTGCGAGATCAAGCTCATCTGATCCCCTCTGCACGCCTCGTCATCAAGTTTCCCCCATATGGGCGGTGAACTTGATGGGATTGAAGTTAGCCTGTCCGACTCATGCACCTTCTCGGGGCGATCGGAATCGAGTAGATGAAGGTCCTGGTGACAGGCGCCGCCGGGATGCTCGGCCGTGACGTGATGTTGGCCGCGGGCAACGCCGGCCACGACGTCGTCGGCTTCGGCCGCGCCGAGCTCGACGTGGCCGACGCCGCAGCGGTCGCGAAGAAATTCGAGTTCGAGCGGCCCGACGTCGTCATCAACTGCGCCGCCTGGACCGACGTCGACGGGGCCGAGGAGGCCGAGGAGGCGGCGATGGCCGTCAACTGCGATGGGGCGGGCAACGTCGCCGCCGCCGCCGCCCGCCACGGCGCCAGCGTCGTCTACGTCTCCAGCGACTACGTCTTCGACGGCGCCAAGGGCGAGCCCTATGTCGAGACCGACCAGCCGGCCCCGCTCTCCGCCTACGGCAGGACGAAGCTGGCCGGGGAGGACGCGACCACCGCCGCCAACAAACGCCATTTCGTCGTCCGCTCCTCGTGGCTGTTCGGGGTCGGCGGCGGCAACTTCGTCGAGACGATGCTGCGCCTGGCCGCCGACCACGGCGAGGTCCTCGTCGTCCGCGACCAGGTCGGCTCGCCGACCTACACCTGGCATCTGGCCTACGGACTCGTCCGCCTGATCGAGGGCGTCGAGTTCGGGATCCACCACATGGCCGCCGAGGGCTCGTGCTCCTGGTACGAGTTCGCGCGCGAGATCTTCGAGCAGGCGAAGGTCGAGTGCAAGGTGATGTCGGCGACGACCGAGATGCTCGGGCGCCCGGCCCCGCGCCCGGCCTTCTCTGCCCTGGTCAGCCAGCGACAGCACGCGATCCGGCTCCCCCCCTGGCAGGATGGGCTCGCCGGCTACATCGCCCAGCGCGGCGACGGGAGGGAGGCAGCATGAGGATCCTGGTGACAGGAGCAGCCGGCTTCATCGGCTCGACCTACGTGCGGCTGGTCGGCGACGAGCACGAGGTCAGGGTGCTCGACAAGCTCACCTATGCCGGCCGCCGCGAGAACCTGCCCGAGGGGACCGACCTCCTCGTCGGCGCGATCGAGGACCCGAAGATCGTCCGCGAGGCGATGGAGGGCTGCGACGCGGTCGTCAACTTCGCCGCCGAGTCCCACGTCGACCGCTCGATCGACGACCAGGACGCCTTCGCCCGCACCCACGTTGTCGGGACCGGCACCCTGCTCGACGCCGCCCGCGAGCTCGGGATCGGGCGCTACCTGCAGGTCTCGACCGACGAGGTCTACGGCTCGATCGAGTCGGGCTCGTTCACCGAGACCTCGCCGCTCGATCCCTCCTCGCCCTACTCGGCGACGAAGGCGGCCGGCGACCTGCTGGTTTCCGCCCACGTCCACACCTACGGCATCGAGGCCTCGATCGTCCGCGGCTCGAACAACTACGGGCCGCGCCAGTACCCAGAGAAGTTGATTCCCTTGATTACCTTGAACGCGTTGCATCGCGACCCTTTGCCTGTGTATGGCGACGGCCGCCAGGTCCGCAACTGGCTCTTCGTCGAGGACTTCTGCCGCGGGATCCACACCGTGCTGATGAGCGGCCGCCCCGGCGAGGCCTACAACGTCGGCGGCCCGGACGAGTGCGAGAACATCGAGGTGGTGCGGCGGGTGATCGAGCTGACCGGCGCCGACGAGTCGCTGATCGAGCACGTCACCGACCGCCCCGGCCACGACCGCCGCTACTCGCTGGCCTCCGACAAGCTCCGCGACGAGCTCGGCTGGCAGGCGCAGGTCCACTTCGACGAGGGCATCGAGCAGACCGTCGCCTGGTACCGCGAGAACGAGGATTGGTGGGGCCCGATCCGCTCCGGCGAGTACCGCGCCTACTACGAGAAGCAGTACGGCAGGGCGCTGGGCTGATGCCCGAGCGCCTCGAGACCAGGCTCGAGGGGGTCGTGCTGCTCGAGCCGGCGGTCCACGGCGACGAGCGCGGCTTCATGGTCGAGACCTACCGGCGCGACGCCTGGGCCGAGCAGGGCGTCGACGTCGAGTTCGTCCAGCACAACCACTCGCGCTCAGCGAAGGGGACGCTGCGCGGGCTCCACTTCCAGACCGACCCCGGCCAGGCGAAGCTGGTCCGCTGCGCGCGCGGCGCGATCCTCGACGTCGCGGTCGACCTCCGTCGCGGCTCGCCGACCTTCGGCCAGTGGGAGGGGCACGTCCTCGATGACGAGCGCCACCGCCAGCTCTTCGTCCCGATCGGGTTCGGACACGGGTTCGCCGTCCTCAGCGACGTAGCCGACGTCGCCTATCTGCTCTCGAGCCTCTACGACCCGGAGACCGAGTCGGGCATCGCCTGGGACGACCCCGACGTCGGCGTCGAGTGGGGCGTCGAGGACCCGCTGCTCTCCGAGCGCGACAAGGAGGCTCCGCGCCTCTCCGAGGTCGCCGCCGAGCTGCCCTTCGAGCAGGCGTGAGGGCGAAGGCCCTCTACCTGGCGAAGGCGCTCGCCCGCCGCCTCCTCTTCGCGCCCGCCGACCTGCTGCGCCGTCTGTGCCGCGGAGGCGGCGAGCCGATCCCTCCCCGCGGCCTCTCGTTCGTCGGCGAGGGCGACTTCCTCGCCACCGGGCGCGAGTTCCTCGCCCACTTCACCGAGCTCGGCGGCCTTGGGCCCTCCGACCGGGTGCTCGACATCGGCTGCGGGATCGGCCGGATGGCGATCCCGCTGACCGGATACTTCGAGGGGGGCTCCTACGCGGGGTTCGACGTCGGCCGGGCGATGATCCGGTGGTGCCGGCGCAACATCACCACCCGCCACCCCGAGTTCGAGTTCGAGTGGGCGCCGATCCACAACGCCAAGTACAACCCGTTCGGAACCATGTCGGCGACCGAGTTCCGGTTCCCCTACCCGGACTCGTCGTTCGACTTCGCCTTCGCGACATCGCTCTTCACCCACCTCGTCCGCGACGAGGTCGGCCACTACCTCGCCGAGACCGCCCGGATGCTGAAACCGGGCGCCGCCTGCCTGCTGACCTTCTTCCTGCTGACGCCGCGCTCGGAGGCCGAGATCGCGGCCGGCCGGGCCGCGCTTGCCTTCACCCATCCGGTCGAGGGCGGCGCGACGACCGACCCGGGTCAGCCCGAGGAGGCGATCGCCTTCGAGGTCGACGAGGTCCGGGCGATGCTCGCGGCGGCCGGGCTGACGGTCCGCGAGCCGCTCCGCCCCGGCGCCTGGGCGAACGAGCCCGGCGCCGCCAGCTACCAGGACATCATCGTCGCGACCGCGTCGCGCTGACGGCGAGGCCGGTGAGTAGTTTGGCGCCGATCCCGGCGTAGACGAGCGCGTTCAGGAGCGGGTTGTGCTCGGGGGCCTCGAAGCGCCGGTAGAAGCGGCCCATGCCGCGGTGGAAGGCGACCTCCTGGCGGAAGGCCCGCCGACCGCCGCTCGAGCCCCCCTTGACGTGGAGCGCGACGGCCGCGGGCTCGTAGAAGACCTTCCATCCCGCCTCCCAGAACCGGCGGCACCAGTCGAGGTCCTCCATGTAGAGCCAGTAGCCCTCGTCGAGCAGCCCGACCTCGCGCAAGGCCTCGCCGCGGCAGAGCATGAAGGCGCCGTTGACCGCGTCGACCTCGCCCGGCTCATCGTCGCCGAGGTGGGTGGCGCGGTACTGGCTGAGCGCGGCGGGGGCGTCGGCGCGCCGACCGACGCCGGTGAAGTGGGCGAGGGCGGCGAGCGGGGTCGGGAAGGAGCGCTTCGCGGCGTGGTCGAGCTCCCCGGACTCGGTCAGCAGCCTGCACCCGACCATCCCGACCCGCGGGTCCGAGCGCAGTCTGGCGAGGGCGGTGTCGAGGGTCCCCGCGTAGACCTCGGTGTCGGGATTGAGCAGCAGGACCGCGTCGGCGCCGGCCTCGCGGAGGACGAGGTTGTTGGCCGCTGAGAAGCCGATGTTCTCGCAGCGGAGCAGCCGCACCCGCGGGAACTCGCGCTCGACCATGTCCGGGGTCGAGTCGAAGCTGCCGCTGTCGACGACGGTCACCCGGCTCTCGCCGCTCGGCGGGTGCTCCTCGAGCGAGCGCAGGCAGCGCCGGAGCAGGTCCTCGGCGCCGTGGCTGACGACGATCGTCTCGAGGTCCATCAGTGGGCGCCCTCGCCGCGGACGATCGCCCACGGCGTGCGCAGCAGGATCGCCAGGTCGCCGGCGATCGAGAGGTTGTCGAGGTAGTCGCGCTCCATCGCCAGCCGCTCCTCGAAGGTGAGGTCGCCGCGGCCGTAGACCTGCATCGGCCCGGTCAGCCCCGGCCGGATCGCCAGCCGGACCCGCTGGCGCTCGTCGTAGAGGGCGACGACCGCCTCCTCCTCGGGCCGCGGGCCGACCAAGCGACATGTCGCCGATGCAGGACGTTGATCAGCTGCGGCAGCTCGTCGAGGCTGGTGCGACGCAGGAACCGACCGGAGCGCGTCACCCGCGGGTCGGCCTCGATCTTGAAAGCGGGCTCCTCGAGCCGCTCGAGGTCGACGAGCTCGCCCAGCCGCTCCTCGGCGTCGGCGCTCATGGTCCGGAACTTCAACATCGTGAACGGCCTGCCTCCCTTCCCGGCGCGACGCTGGCGGAAGAAGACCGGGCGCCCGGTGTCGATCAGGATCGCGATCGCGATCGCCACCAGCAGCGGCGAGAGCAGGATCAGCAGCACCCCGGAGACGAATGCGTCCATCGCCCCCTTCAGCGCCATCGTCGAGCGCGGCGGGTCGGAGAAGCGGAAGTCGAGAACCGGCAGCTCGGCGAGGCGATTGAGCTCGATGCCGGGGCCGAGCAGTCCGAAGTGGCGCGGCAGGAAGGTCAGCCCGAGGCCCTCGGCCTTGCACTCCTCGATCAGCGCCTCGGCCGCCCGCTCGCTCATCCCCTGCTCGGTGACGACGACCCGTTCGACGTCGTATTCGCTCGCGACTCGGGAGATGTCGGTGGCCGACCCGAGGCGGGGGAGCTCCTTCGCCGTCTCGCCGTCGGCCGGCCCCAGGTACCCGATCAGGCGCAGGCGGGTCTCGGGGTGGGTCGAAAGCCGCCTGGCGACGAGGTCGGCCGCCTCCGCCGAGCCGATCATCAGGCCGGTGGCGACCCCGGTCAGCCGGTGCCAGAGGAAGCGCAGGATCGCCCGCAGGAGGAAACTGCCGGCCAGCGCCCCGATGCCGACGATGATCGCGCTCGTCGCCGAGAGCGGGCCGACCGGGCTCAGCGCCAGCAGGCCGTCGATCGCGATCGTCCCCAGGGCGCTGGCCGAGATCAGCGTCGGCAGCTCGTCGAGCGTGCTGTGGCGGATCCGGCGGTGGTCGTTGTCGTAGAGGCCGTGGAGCTTGAGACCAGGATCCAGACCGGGCTGACGAGGATCGCCCAGAAGAGCACCGCGAGGTCGGTCTCGGCCGTCGCAACGGTGGCGATGCAGAGCGCCGCGATCAGCGCCGTCCAGTCGCCGACCGCGAGCAGGCGTCGGAGCAGGGCGCCGCGGCGACGCGAGTCGCTCGGCCCGGTCAGGCCCGGGCCGGCCACGCCCTCGGAACCGCGACTTGGCGAAGCCAGCGGGCTCACCCGCAGTCCCCACAGTTCCCGTCTTCAGGCACGGCTCGAGGGGATCCAGTTCTCGCGCCTTTTCGAGGTCGGCTTCGGCCGCGGCGTCATCGCCGGCTTCGCGCTCGACCTTCGAGCGCAGGTAGTACCACTGCCAGTTCTCTTCCTCGCGGTCGATCGCGTTCGTGAAGTGGGAGATCGCGGCTTCGTATTCGCCCTGCAGCTGGGCGAGCAGCCCGAGCTGGACGTAGGGCGATGCGGCGAACGGCTCGATCGTGCGCGCCCGCTCGGCGTGGTCGACGGCGCCTGGCAGATCTTCCGCCGCCGCCGCGTCCCGGCTGGCGGTGATTTCGTGTTCGACCAGGAGTGGCTGCGACCAGCGCCACCGCCGAGACCCAGGCCACGGCCAGGGTCGCCGCCGTCAGGGCCCAGCGGCGGCCCTCCTCCGGTGACGCCGGGGCGCCCGCCGGCGCCTGCTGGGCGCAGCGGGCCGAGATCGCAACGGCGGCGTAGATGAAGAAGATCGACCCCATCGCGAGGATCTCCCAAAACCAGTCGATCCCGAACGCCACGGCCATCGCGACGAGGGCCGCGAAGACGATCGCGTGCAGTTCGCGCTGATCCTCGCGGGCGTCGCGCCAGGCGCAGAATGCCCACCAGAGGACGCCACCGACCAGCGCCAGGACGAGGATGCCGCCGATCAGGCCCAGCTCGGCGAAGTTCTCGAGGTAGAGCGAGTGGGCATCGTGCAGCGGGAGGTCGATCGAGCGGTTCTTCTCCCAGTCGAACCGGTAGGTGCCGGCGCCGGTGCCGATCAGCGGCTCTTCTTCGAAGCTGTCGATCGCAACCCGCCAGAAGTCGCTGCGACCGCCGCCGCCGAGGTTCGAGAAGTGCGAGGACGGCCGTTCGGGGAAGGCGATGTCAGAGCTCTTGAATTGGTCCCACGCCCTGCCGCCGACCGCGATCGCGGCGCCGATCGCGATTACGGCGAGGATCGCCGCCACCGCCTTCAACGCCGTCGGATGGCGCGAGAGCTCGATCGCCCTCCCGGTCACCGCCCCTTCCCGCCGCTCGATGGTCCGTAGCCCGGCAAAGAGCGCCGTCGCCAGCGCCATTCCCGCCAGCAGGATCAGCAGCACCGTCACTCCCTGGTCGACGGCTGCCTGGTTGGCGAGGTTGTCGGAGAGGCTGCCGCGAGCCTGGACGGCGAGCACGGCGGGCAGCGCGCCGAGCGCGCCGATCGCCAGCGTCGCCGTCAGCCAGAGGCGGTCCCGCGAGAGCGCGATCAGGATCCCGGCGGTGATCAGGAGCGCCAGCAGCCCGCCGCGCGAGAAGGTGAAGTAGAGGGCGAGCAGGACCGCCGGCATCGCCGCGACCGAGATCCACCGCAGCGCTGTCAGGGCGGCTCCGCGGCTGGTCCAGAGGAGGGCCCCGACGGCGATCCCGAACATCGTTCCGTCGGCGTTCCAGTATTCGAGCGGGTAGTAGAGGCGGGCGCCTTCACCGAGCGAGCCGATGTCGATGACGTGGGGCAGGAGACGGCTTCCCAGGGCCATTAACGCGACGACGAGAAAGGCAATTCCGAGTCCTTCAGCGAAACGTTGGCGCCTCTGGTCGGTTTGGGCGATTAGGAAAGCGGCTAGGTAGATGCCGAGATAGGCAAGGACCCGGTCCGCCTCGATCACGCTGAGCTCGACAGAGCCCGACCAGAGGGATGAAATTGCCGACACAAGCGCAAGGCCCCCAAGCAGGCCGGCACTCCAGTAGATCGGACGCCCGAGCGTCGCGGCGGCCCCTGCTCCGAACACCAGCAGCCCGACCACGACGAGCCAGACCGCGAGCGCGGCGATGTGGCGCGTGGTCACGTCATAGCCGCCGCCGGCAGTTGCAACTGCCACGATCAGTGCAAGGGGCGCTAAGAGCGCCGCCGTTTGCTCTAACCTTGCGCCGGATGTACGGGATGCGCCTCCACCGAACCGCGGCTCCGGCCGCGCTGGCGTCAACGCTGGCTCTGCTGGCATTGGCCTGCCTCCCGGCGCTTGCTCACGCCTACACGCCTCCGCAGTACACCGACTCGCCGCCCACCGCCGTCGGCGGTTCGGGGGGCGGCGGCACCAGCGGCACTAGCGGCGGCGGCCACTCGGAACCCCCGGCGAGCAAGTCGACCTCCCCCGGCGGAGGGGCGAACACGCCGCAGGGCTCCGGCGGCGGTGGCGGAAAGAACAACATGGTCTCCGGTTCGGGGGGGAACAATCCATCCTCGAATTCTCCTGCCCAGCAGCAGGGCGGCAGCGGTGGCGGCACCGGCCAGCAGGGTAGCCCAGGCAACGGCACCGCCGGCCAGAAGGGCGGCAACCCGCAACAGGCCGCTCAGGCCGGCAATCCGGCTCCCCAGGAAAGCGATGGCGGCGGCTCCTCTCCGCTGATCCCGATCCTGATCGCAATCGCAGTCCTCGCGGCGATCTCCCTCGCCGTGGTGGTGATTCGCCAGCGGCGCCAGGGCGAGGGCGCCGACGCCTCCGGCGAGCCCAGCGCGCCCGTCTCTCCGAAGGCGGGCTAAGCCCGATGCAGGAGGGTGGGAAGCGCCCGAGGGGGCTCAGGGTGCGTGCCTTCGCGGTCACGCTGGCGCTGGCGGCAATGGGTGCCGGGGCGAGCGCATCGAGCGCCGCCGCGGTTCCGGCGACGTTCTGGGGCGTCGTCCCGCAGGCCGGGCCGAGCTCCGAACAGGTGCTGCGCCTGAAGCGGGGAGGGGTGGACAGCATCCGCGTGCCGATCGTCTGGAGCGCCGTCCAGCCGGTCCGGGGCGGTCCCTTCGACTGGACCGGGGTCGACGGCCTGATGACCTCGGCTTCCAATGCGGGCGTCGAGGTCCTCCCGTTTCTCACCGGCGCGCCGAAGTGGGCGGTGCCGGTGAACCGTCGCTACGGAAGCCCGGAAAACCTGCCGGTCCGCACCGCGGTCCAGAAGTCCGGCTGGACGACCTTCGTCACCGAAGCCGTCCGCCGCTACGGCCCCAACGGCACCTTTTGGACCGAGAACCCGATCCTGCCGCAGCGCCCGATCCGCACCTGGCAGATCTGGAACGAGCCGAACTTCATGTATTTCGTCGCCCGGCCGAACCCGTCGAGTACGGGAAGCTGGTCAACCTCTCCTTCGCCGCGATCAGGGGCGTCGACCCGAGCGCGAAGCTGATCCTCGGCGGGCTCTTCTCGCGGCCGTCCGAGGCGACATTGAGCCGCAAGCCACCGCTCGCCTACTTCGCTGCCGAATTCCTCGAACGCCTCTACGACAGCACTCCCGGCATCAAGACCAAGTTCCAGGGCGTGGCCCTGCACCCATACACGGCGACCTTCAAGCGGCTCGAACCGTACATCGAAGAAGTCCGCGACGTGCTGAAGCAAAACGGCGACGCGGGCAAGGGCCTGTGGCTCACCGAGCTCGGTTGGAGCTCGCAGGCGCCGACCAAGAAGAACTCGTTCGCGAAGGGGCCGAGCGGCCAGGCGAGTCAGCTCAAGGGCGCCTTCCGGCTGATCGAGGCGAAGAGGAGCAAGTGGCACATCCAGCGCGTCTACTGGTTCTCGGTCGACGACCAGCCGGGATCGTGCAATTTCTGCGGCGGCTCCGGGCTGTTCGCCAGGGGGTTCAAACCGAAGCCCGCCTGGCGCGCCTACGTCAGCTTCGCCGGCGGCACCCCCTGAGTCCGCGCCTCCGGTCGGCGTAAGATCGGAGGATTGGCCACGAAGCGTGAATCGAGTGCGGGATCGGACCCGCTGGCGCCGTTCAGCGCCCCCGTCAGGCACTGGTTCGAGTCCTCCTTCGAGGGCCCGACGCCGGCCCAGGCCGGCGGCTGGGGGGCGATCGCCGACGGCGACAACGCCCTGATCTGCGCCCCGACCGGCTCCGGCAAGACGCTCGCGGCCTTCCTCTGGGGGATCGACAAGCTCTCGCGCGCTCCCGAGCGCGGCGAGGGCGTCCGCATCGTCTACGTCTCGCCGCTGAAGGCGCTCTCCTACGACATCGAGCGCAACCTGCGTGCGCCGCTGGCGGGGATCGGCGCCGACCTCTCGGTCGGCCTCCGCACCGGCGACACCCCCCAATCCGAGCGCCGGGCGATGCGCAAATCGCCGCCCGACATCCTGATCACCACCCCCGAGTCGCTGTACCTGATCCTCTCCTCGGGCGCCCGCGAGATCCTCACCGGGGTCGAGGCCGTGATCGTCGACGAGATCCACGCCGTCGCGCAATCGAAGCGCGGCGCCCATCTGGCGCTGAGTCTCGAGCGGCTAGATCACCTGGTCAGGGACCATTCCCTCCAGGCGGCGGGTCCTGTCGCCGCAGGGGACCCCCCACCCCCTGCGGTAGCTAAAGCTTCCTCGGGGGCGGGCCCCCCTACGGCACCACCCGCCGCAGGAGCGGACAGCCCCGGTATCCAGCGGATCGGGCTCAGCGCGACTCAGCGCCCGCTGGAGCGGGTGGCGCAGTTTCTCGTCGGGCCGAAAAGGGAGTGCACGATCGTCGACGCGGGGGCCGAGAAGGAGCTCGACCTCGAGATCGTCGTCCCGGTCGAGGACATGTCCGACCCCGGCGCCCCCAACTTCCCCAACTCCGACGGGGTCCCGGCCGAGGGCGAGCCGAACGCCCACGTCCGCTCGATCTGGCCCGCGATATATCCGGAGCTACTCAAACTCGTCCAGGCGCACAACTCGACGATCATCTTCGTCAACGCCCGCCGCGCCGCCGAGCGTCTCGCCAAGCGTCTGAACGAGCTCGCCGCTGAAGAGGTTCCGGGTGAGCTCCCCGCCACCGAGCATGCCGGCAACGCCCGGCCCGCGGGTCCTGTCGCCGCAGGGGACCCCCCACCCCCTGCGGTAGCTAAAGCTTCCTCGGGGGCGGGCCCCCCTCCGGCACCACCCGCGGGAGAGGCGTTGGAGGCGCCCCCCGAGATAGCCCGGGCGCACCACGGCTCCCTCAGTCACGAGGAGCGGACGGTCGTCGAGGAGATGCTCAAGAGCGGGCAGCTGCCGTGTCTGGTTGCGACGTCGTCGCTGGAGTTGGGAATCGATATGGGGGCGGTGGATCTGGTGATCCAGGTCGAGTCGCCGAAGTCGGTCAGCCGTGGGCTGCAGCGGGTCGGACGGGCGGGCCACTCGCTGGGCGAAGTCTCGCGTGGCCGCATCTTCCCCAAGTTCCGCGCCGACCTGCTCGAGTGCGCCGTCGTCGCCAGGCGGATGCGGACCGGGGAGATCGAGGAGACGGTGATCCCTCAGAACCCGCTCGACGTCCTCGCCCAGCACCTGGTCTCGATGGCCGCCCTCGACGAGTGGGAGGTCGACGAGATAGAGCGCATCGTGACCGCCTCGGAGTCCTTCCGGGAGCTCTCCCGCGAGCAGCTCGAGAACGTCCTCGACATGCTCGACGGCCGCTACCCCTCCGACCGCTTCGCCGAGCTGCGGCCGCGGATCGTTTGGGACCGGACGAAGGGCACGATCCACGGCCGCAAAGGGGCTCGCCAGCTGGTCGTCACCAACGCCGGCACGATCCCCGACCGCGGCCTCTACGGCGTCCACCTCCCCGACGGCCGCAGGGTCGGCGAGCTCGACGAGGAGATGGTCTACGAGGCGCGCCCCGGCCAGACCTTCCTGCTCGGGGCGACGACCTGGCGGATCGAGGACATCACTCGCGACCGGGTGATCGTCACCCCGGCGCCGGGCCTGCCGGGGGCGGTGCCGTTCTGGAAGGGGGACGGAATCGGGCGCCCGGCCGAGCTCGGCCGGGCGATCGGGGCCTTCGCGCGCGAGGCGGTCTCGCGCGAGCCGGCCGAGCTGGCGTCCGAGTACGACCTCGACCGCCGCGCGGCCGAGAACCTGGTCGCCTACCTGCGTGAGCAGCAGGCGGCGACCCGCGTCGTCCCCTCGGACGAGACGATCGTCGTCGAGCGCTTCCGCGACGAGATCGGCGACTGGCGACTCTGCGTCCTCTCGCCCTACGGCGGCCGCGTCCACGCTGCCTGGGGGCTGGCGCTGTCGCAGAAGATCCGCGCCGAGCGCGAGCTCGAGGCCGACGCGATCTGGTCCGACGACGGGATCGTCATCCACCTTCCCGACGCCGACGACCCGCCGCCGGCGGACCTGGTGCTGGTCGAGCCGGACGAGATCGAGGACCTGGTCGTCGAGGAGCTCTCGGGGTCGGCGCTGTTCGGCTCTCATTTCCGCGAGAGCGCCGCCCGCTCGCTGCTGATCCCCCGCGCCTACCCGGGCAAACGGACACCGCTCTGGCAGCAGCGGCTGAAGTCGCAGAGCCTGCTCGAAGTCGCTCGCGACTTCCCCCGCTTCCCGGTCGTGCTCGAGACCTACCGCGAGTGCATGCGGGACGTCCTCGACCTGCCCTCGCTGACCGAGTTGCTGCGGAAGCTCCACTCGCGCGAGCTCGGCCTGGTCGAGGTGGAGACGCCGACCGCCTCGCCGTTCGCCTCCTCGCTTCTCTTCGACTACGTCGCCACCTACATGTACGAGGGGGACACGCCGAACGCCGAGCGCCGCGCCGCGGCGCTCGCCCTCGACCGCGACCTCCTGCGCGAGCTGCTCGGCCAGGACGAGCTTCGCGAGCTGATCGACCCGGCGGCGCTGGAGGAGGTCGAGGAGCAGCTCCAGCACCGGACCGAGGCGGGCCGGGCCGGGGACCGCGACGCGCTGCAGCAGATCCTCCGCGGGCTCGGCGACCTCACGGCCGAGGAGTGCGCCGAGCGGGTCGAGGAGGGCTACTCGGAGGAGACGATGCTCGAGAAGCTGGTCGCCGAGCGCCGCGCCGCGCTGGTCCGGATCGCCGGCGAGGAGCGCTACATCGCGGCCGAGGACGCCGGCCTCTTCCGCGACGCGCTCGGGGTGCCGCCGCCGCCGGGCCTGCCCGAGGCCTTCCTCGAGGACCACCCGGACGCGATGCGCGCACTGGTCCGTCGCTATGCCCGGACCCACGGGCCGTTCCCGACCGCACAGCTCGCCGACCGCTACGGGGTCGACCCGACCCCTGCGCTTCGCGAGCTCGACCGCGAGGGGGCGATGGTCCGCGGCGAGCTCCTGCCCGGCGGGACCGAGCGCGAGTGGTGCGACTCGGAGGTGCTGCGCAGGATCCGCCGCGCCAGCCTCGCCCACCTGCGGCGCGAAGTCGAGCCGGCCGCCCGCGACCGCTTCGCCCGTTTCCTGCCGAGCTGGCAGAACGTCGACGCCCACCGCCCGGCCGGGGCCGGGCCCGACCGCCTCCGCGACGCGCTGCTGCCGCTGCAGGGGGTGGCCCTGACTCCCAAGGTCTGGGAGGGCGACGTCCTGCCGCGGCGGCTCGGCTCCTACTCGCCGACCTGGCTCGACGAGCTCTGCACGAGCGGGGAGCTGGTCTGGATCGGCGCCGGGGCGCTGGGGCGCAACGACGGCCGTGTCGCCCTCTACTTCCGCGAGGACGTCAGGCTCGCCGGGCCGCCGCCCGCCAACGCGAAGATCGAGCCCGTGGAAGGGGAGCCACACGACGCGATTCGCGAGCGGCTCCTCGCCGGCCCGTCGTTCTGGCTCGACCTTCTCGCCGACCTCGAGTTCCCAGTCGAGGAGCTCCACACGGCGCTCTGGGACCTCGCCTGGTCGGGTGAGGTGACCAACGACGCCTTCGCGCCGCTGCGGGCGCCGCGGCTGCGCTCGGTCACGGCCCAGGAGCGGCAGGGCCGCCGCTTCGCCCGCCGCCGCTCGGCCGGCGGCGCCGCGGTCCAGGGCCGCTGGTCGCTGACCGCGCCCCTGTTCGAGAACGCGCCCGGCGCCGGGCCGAAGCTCCGCGCCCAGGCCGAGCTGATGCTCGAGCGCTACGGGATCGTCACCCGCGAGACGGTCCTCGCCGAGGGGGTGCCGGGCGGCTTCTCGACCCTCTACTCGGAGCTCGCCAACCTCGAGCTGCTGGGGACCGCCCGCCGCGGCTACTTCGTCGAGGGGCTCGGCGGCGCCCAGTTCGCCCTCGCAGGCGCCGTCGAGCGCCTGCGCTCGCTGCCCGAAGCCGGCGGCGAGTTCCAGGTGCTCGCCGCGACCGACCCCGCCAACCCCTACGGCGCCGCGCTGCCATGGCCGAAGCCCGAGTCGGGCCGCCGCCCGGCCCGCGCCCCCGGCGCCCACCTCCTCCTCCGCGACGGCGAGCCGCTGATCTATGTCGAGCGCGGCGGCCGCAGCATCCTCTGTCTCGCCGAGCTCGACGAAGCTGAGCTCGGGGACGCGATGGGCGCCCTCGCCGACGCCGTGTCGGCCGGCCGGCTGCCGAAGCTCTCGATCGAGAAACTCGACGGCGAGCCGGTGATCGGGTCCGGCCACGAGGAGGCGCTGCTCCGGGCCGGCTTCGCCCGCGGGCCGCGGCGGTTGACCGCCGCCGCAAGCTGAGCCCCGATGTGGCGATAATCACCCCATGAGTGCGGAGCGAGCAAGCAAGCATCTCTGGTTCGATGCGCAGCGAGCGAAGCACGAAAGGTATTAATGGAGGATTCGGGGAGTCCGAGCCCGGTCGAGCTGCTGCGGAGCGTCCCGCTCTTCTCCGACCTCGAGCAGGGCGAGCTCGAGCGCTTCTCGTTGGTCGCCGTGCCGCGCTCCTTTCCGGCCGCGACGCGCGTCTTCCACGAGGGCGACCACTCCGACGCCTGCTACATCGTCCGCACCGGCAGCTTCCGCGTCACCCGCGAGCACTCCGACGGCCGGGCGATCACCCTGGCGACGCTCGGCCCCGGCGACATCTTCGGCGAGCTGGCGATGCTCGACGGCGAGGTCCGCTCGGCGAGCGTCGAGGCGCTCGAGGACAGCGAGCTGCTGGCGCTGCCGGCGAACGAGGTGCGCGCCCTGCTCGCCCGCCATCCCGATATCACGGTCAAGCTCGTCGCCGCGCTGGTCAGGCGCCTACGGACCGCCAACGAGCGGATCTCACGCCAGTCCTTCCAGACCGTCCCGAGCCGGGTCGCCGGCGTCCTCACCCAGCTCGTCGCCGAAGAGGGCGAGGGCGGCGAGGGCGGCGAGGTCACGATCCGGATGAACCAGGCCGACCTCGCCCAGCTCGCCGGCACCTCGCGCGAGAGCGTCAGCCGCTTCCTCGCCGACCTCGAGCGCGCCGGCGTCGTCCGCCCCGGCCGCGGCCGGGTCACCGTCCTCGAGCCGGCGAAGCTCCGCAACTACATCTTCTAGGCCTGCCGACCGACGAGAACCAGCGCGGCGGACTTTCCGCCGTTGTCCCTGAGAGGATTGCGCCGTTCACTACCGGAGGTCCGAGATGCAGCAGAAGCGCAATCTTGCCCCACTGACCGGCGCACTCTTCGTCGTTCTGACGCTTATCGCCTTTATCCCGATCGGCGGAAACACACCGGAAGGCGATGACTCGGCGCAGAAGGTGGTCTCCTTCTACTCCGATCACGAATCGAAAGAGATCATCGCTGCGGTGGTGCTCTCCCTCGCCGCGGTCGCGCTGATCTTCTTCGCGGCGACCTTGAAGCAGCGCCTCGAAGCGGCGGGGCCGGACGGCGGCATCCTGCCGACCGTCGCGCTCGGCGCCGGGATCATCGCCTCCGGCGGCTTCCTCACCGCCGCCACCGTGCACTTCGCCCTCGCCGACTATGCCGGCGACATCGACCCCTCCGCGGCCCAGGCGCTGAATGCGCTCGACTCGGACTTCTTCCTTCCCTTCGCGATGGGCCTCGCGACACTGGTCCTCGCCGCTTCGCTGTGGCTGGTGAGGAACAGGTCGCTGCTGCCGACCTGGCTCGGCTGGGTCGGGATCATCATCTTCGTCATCAGCTTCACCCCGGTCGGGTTCATCGGTTTTGGGTTGGCCGGTATCTGGATCGTCGTCGTCAGCATTCTGCTCTACCTACGCGACGAGACGGATGCCGTCGGCTCCCCGGCGACGAGAGCTGGCTAGGACCACATTCTCCGGCGCCCAGCCGGGGTTCGCCGCGGCACGCGGGGCCTCCGACTGCCAGTCGTCGACACGATCTCAGCGGGGAGGATCGGACAAAGACTCCTGAGCCAAGACTCGATCCGACCTGGGGCGAATTGCTCAGCGTCGGGCTGCAATCCTGTTCCCAATGGGAATGGGCGCCGAGACCTTTGAATCGCTCGGTGGCGATCTTCATCGCCACGGTGGCCTGACTCACTCACACCACCATCACGGGCCGCACACCCACGATCGGGAGGATCGGGGCCACGGCCACTCCCACGGGCTTGTCGACCCGAGCATCAAACGCTCGCGGGTGGGGCTCCGGGCGGTCGGGGCGTCGCTCGCCGTGCTGGGGCTCACCGCGCTCGCGCAGCTGGCGATATTCCTCGCCAGCGACAGCGTCGCCCTGCTCGCGGACCTGATCCATAACTTCGGCGACGCCGCCACCGCGATTCCACTTGGGGTTGCGTTCCTGCTCCGCTCCGGACGCGCGGAGAGGTGGGCCGGCCTGTTCGTCGTCGCCGCGATATTCGCCTCCGCCTGCGTTGCCGGGGTCGAGGCGATTCACCGCCTGATCGACCAGCAGGCGCCGACCCACCTCAACACCCTGGCCCTGGCCGGCCTGCTGGGGTTCGCCGGCAACCGGATCGCCGCCGGGATCCGGACTCGGGCGGGACGGAGGCTCGAGAGCCCGGCCCTGATCGCCGACGGCAATCACGCTCGGGCGGATTCCTATGTCAGTCTCGCCGTGGTGGCGAGCGCCGCCGTCGTCGCCGTCGGCATCCCCGTCGCCGACCCGCTGATCGGCCTCGGCATCACGGCCGTGATCCTCAAGATCACCTGGGACTCATGGCTCACCGTCAGCGGCCGGGACCACGGCCACTGAGATGGCCGATTTCGCCGAGCTGCGCGCGGCGATGGTCGAGCGGCAGCTGCGTCGGCGCGGGATATCCGACGAGCGGGTCCTGACGGCGATGGCGTCGGTCCCGCGTGAGGAGTTCGTCTCCGATCGTTACCGCTCGCGCGCCTACGCCGACGCCGCGCAGCCGATCGGTGAGGGCCAGACGATCTCGCAGCCGTGGATCGTCGCCGCGATCTGCCAGGCGCTCGAGCTCGAGGGGACCGAGCGGGTCCTGGAGGTCGGGACCGGCTCTGGCTACTCGGCGGCGGTCCTCGCCCTTCTGGCCGCCGAGGTGATCAGCGTCGAGCGTCACCCGTCACTGGCCTCCGCGGCGCAGCTCGCTCTCGACTCGCTCGACGTCCGCGGGGTCGAGGTCCGGGTCGGTGACGGAAGTCGCGGCATCCCGGAGCTGGCTCCGTTCGACGCGATCGCGGTGCACGCGACAGCGCCGGAGCCGCCTGCGACGCTGCTCGGCCAGCTCGACGACGGCGGCAGGCTGGTCGTTCCGATCGCCGCGCGCTCGGCCGACATTCTGACCGTCTTCCGTCGCCGCGGGGAGGGCCTCGAGAGCGAGGAGATCGGCCCCTGCCGATTCGTGCCGCTGGTCGGTGAGGAGGGGTACTCGCCCGGCTAGTTCGGGCAGGAGACGGGGGTCGGGTCGACCTTGTCCTTGAGGATGTCGTCGCCGGGCCCACCGCCGCAGTTGATCGCCTTGTCGTGGCTGCCGTCGAGGGCGTCGATGAAGTCGGCTCCGCCCTTGCCGAGGAAGGTGTCCGAACCCTTGTGCCCGAGGAAGCTGTTTTCGCCGGAGTCCCCGATCAGGACGTCGGGCCCGTCGGACCCCTCGAGGCTCTCATTGTTGCCCTGGACCTGATCGTCGTTGCCGCAGCCCTGGGGGCCGCCGGTCCCGCCAAGCTGGATCCTCATCGACGCGTCGGAGCGCCCGTAGGAGACGGTGTCATCGCCGGGACCGCCGTCGAAGCTGTGGCCCTGGCAGGTGGCGACCGAGGAGACGAGGAGGTCGTTGCCGGCTCCCCCCTGGAGGACATCCGCCCCGGGGTCGGCGTAGAGGACGTCGCTGCCGCCGTTGCCGATCAGGGTGTCGTTGCCGTTGTCGGGGCTGTTGTAGTTCTCGCCCGCTTCCAGCACGTCGTCGCCGGGGCCGCCGCTGAGGACGTCGGAGCCGGCGTTGCCGTTGACGCGGGTCTTTACGCCGGGCGGGACGCCGGGGCCGAGGCTGATCTGGTCGTCGCCTGCCCCGCCGGTGATCACCACCAGCCCGGTCGCGGCGGTGGAGGCGCAGCTGACCGCGGTGGCTCCGACCGGGCCGCAGCCGCTGCCGGGGAAGATCGGGCCGTTGTCGGTGATCGTCCAGCCTCCCGGGCCGAAATTGACCTGGAGGCTGTCGGCGCCGGGGGCGCCCTGGACGACGAGGCTGGTTCCGTCGAGCCCTTCGTTCAGGATCGCGAACGCGCCGCTCGCCGGCGGGCTTGCTTCCGGGCCGCAGGACTGCTCGACCGCGAACCCCGAGCAGTTGTCGGTGCCGGAGCCGCCGAACGCCTCGTCGGCGCCGCCACCGCCGCTCAGGTTGTCGTCGCCGACGCCGCCGTCGAGGCGGTTCCCTTCGCCCGTCGCCGGTGATCGTGTCGGCCTGCGGGGAGCCGACGACGTCCTCGAAGCCGGCCAGCGTGTCGTGGCCGTCGCCTTTTGCCCTGCCGGTGCCGAGGTCGACGATCACGCCGCCGCGGGTTGCGCTCGCGTAGGAGACGATGTCCTGCACCCCGGGGCCGCCGTTCAGCGTGTCGACGCCGGAATCGCCGCGGACGACGTCACCGTCGCCGCTGCCGCCGTTGGCATTGTCGATTCCGGTGCCGCCGTAGACCACATCGGTGCCGGGCCCGCCGTCGACCGACGGGTCGTCGCCGGCGCCGCCGTCGACGCGGTCATCGCCGGGGCCGCCTTCGAGCTGGTCGTTGCCCTTGTCGCCGACGAGCTGGTCCTGGCCGCCGCCCCCTTCGAGGTCGTCGCTGCCTTTGTCGCCGCTGAGGAAGTCGTCACCGGAGCCGCCGAAGACGTTGTCGGGGCCTTTGGCGCCGCGCAGCTGATCGTCACCGGGGCCGCCGTCGACGCCGTCGTTGCCCTCGGCGCCTTCGATTTCGTCGTTGCCCGAGCCCCCGTCGAGCCGGTCGGCACCGGTTTCGCCGAGCAACTTGTCGTCGCCCCCTTCCCCGAACAGCGAGTCATAGCCGCGGCCGCCCCGGATCGTGTCGTTGCCCGGGCCGCCGCAGATCCGGTCATTGCCGTTCGGCCCGCCGCTGATCCTGTCGTCCCCGCCAGCGCCGTAGATGACGTCGCTTGCGCGTTTGCCGACGATCACGTCGTTGCCCGCCGTCCCGACGATCGTCGCGTGGCGCCCGTGGCATGTCGCGGCCCCGGCCTGTGCCCATGCGGGAACCAGGAGGACGATCGCCGCCAAGAACACCAGGCCCGCGACTCTGCGCGGCATCGATTTGCTCATTTGATGAGCCATTCCACAGTCCCAATCGGCCGGAATCGGCTCGCCCTACAGCCCTGCACGCATTGGTTTACCCAAAAAGCAGTATAGGAGTGCCGGAATAAGGACAAGAGCCTCGCCCTGGCAACCCGATCGGCACCCGCTGATCACGCGGGGTCGGGGCGTCAGATACGCTCGCTGCGCCATGCGCGGCGGCATCTACGTTCTGAACTTCTATTCCGCGGTGTTCGTCGACCAGCTGAAGCGGGCGCGCAAGACGGCGACGATCAGGCTCGGAGACAAGACGTCGAAGTACGAGCGCGGCCAGGTGGTCTGGATCACGGTCGGCTTCCGCCACAGCCCGCGCGAGAAAATCTTCGCCGCGGTGATCGACGACGTCGAGGTGAAGAAGGTCGACGAACTCTCGCCGCGCGACATCGAGCACGACAACCCGGAGTTCCGGCGGCTCGAGGAGGAGGTCAAGTTCCTCGAGCAGATCTACGGTGTGCCGATTGCCAACGACGACCTCGTCACCGTGATCCGGTTCTCGCAGATCGTCGAGCCGCCGGGTGCCCACTTCGGCAACGGCGAGACGCCCCACCACAACTGAAGTGGCCGGCTACGAGTTCCTGACCGCCTGGCTCCTCGACGCGCCCCGGGAGTCGGTCTGGGAGGCGATCAACGCGCAGGAGCGCTGGCCCGAGTGGTGGCAGGGAGTCGAGGAGGTCGAGGAGCTGAAACCCGGCGACGGCGACAAGCTCGGGTCGGTGTCGCGGATGGTCTGGCGCAGCAGGCTGCCATACCGGGTCGAGTTCGAGGTGACGACGACCAAGGTCGAGCGGCCGCTGCTGCTCGAGGCCGACTCGGTCGGCGAGCTCCACGGCGTGGGCCGCTGGCGGCTGTTCGAGGAGGACGGCGCGACCGCGGTCCTCTACGAGTGGAACGTCGCGACAACGCGATCGTGGATGAACCTGCTGGCGCCGATCGCGCGGCCGGTCTTCGCGTGGAACCACGACTGGGTGATGGCCCGCGGTGGCGAGGGAATCGCCCGTCTGCTCGGCTGCCGCCTCCTTGCGGGTGGTTGAAGCGCGGAGACTCGCTATCGTTGTCTCGTTGACCTGTTGGCACTCTCATCGACTGAGTGCCAAGACCAGTTTGAAACTTCTGACCGCACAAACGGAGGTATACGGATGAAGCTGAAGCCCCTCGGGGACCGGCTGATCGTCAAGCCGATCGAGGAGGAGGAGACGACCGCGAGTGGGATCGTCCTCCCCGACACGGCCAAAGAGAAGCCGCAGAAGGGCAGGGTCGTCGCCGTCGGCGATGGCGCGATCAACGAGGACGGGAGCCGCCGGCCGCTCGACGTCAGCGATGGCGACGAGGTCCTCTACTCGAAGTACGGCGGCACCGAGGTAACCGTCGAAGACGAGGACCTGCTCGTGCTGCGCGAGTCGGACGTGCTCGCCAAGCTCGGCTAGCCGCTGCCAAGAAGGACTTAGAAGAGAAGGAGGACTGAAATCAGATGGCTCATAAGGAGCTGAAGTACAAAGAGGAGGCCAGAGGGGCCCTGCAGTCAGGCGTCGACGCTGTTGCCGACGCGGTCAAGGTCACCCTCGGCCCGAAAGGGCGCTACGTCGTGCTCGACAAGAAGTTCGGCGCCCCGACGATCACCAACGACGGCGTCACCATCGCCCGCGAGATCGAGGTCGAGGACGTCTTCGAGAACCAGGGCGCCCAGCTCGTCCGCGAGGTCGCGACCGCGACCAACGACGTTGCCGGCGACGGCACGACGACCGCGACGCTGCTGGCGCAGATCATCGTCCGCCAGGGGTTGAAGAACGTGGCGGCCGGCGCAAACCCGCTGGCCCTGCGCCGCGGGATCGAGAAGGCCGTCGACCAGGTCGTCGAGAACCTGCGCGAGAAGCAGTCGAAAGAGGTCGCCGGCAAGGAGCAGATCGCCCGGGTCGCGGCGATCTCGGCCGCCGACGACGAGATCGGCAACGTCATCGCCGACGCGATCGAGAAAGTCGGCAAAGACGGCGTCGTCAATGTCGAGGAGGGCCAGACCTTCGGGATGGAGCTCGAGTTCACCGAGGGCATGCAGTTCGACAAGGGCTACATCTCGCCCTACATGGTCACCGACCAGGACCGCATGGAGGCCGTGCTCGAGGACCCCTACATCCTGATCGCCAACCAGAAAATCGGCTCGGTGCGGGACATCCTGCCGGTCCTGGAGCAGGTGATGCAGGGCGGCAAGCCGCTGCTGATCGTCGCCGAGGACGTCGAGGGCGAGTGCCTCGCGACCCTCGTCGTCAACAAGCTCCGCGGCACCTTCACCGGCGTCGCGGTGAAAGCGCCGGGCTTCGGCGATCGCCGCAAGCGCATGCTCGAGGACATCGCGATCCTCAGCGGCGGTGAGGTGATCACCGAGGAGATGGGGCTCAAACTCGAGAACACCCAGCTCTCCCAGCTCGGCAAGGCCCGCCGCGTCGTCGTCTCCAAGGACACGACGACGATCATCGACGGCGCCGGCGAGGGCGACGACATCAAAGGCCGGATCAAACAGATCAAACAGGAGGTCGAGAACACCGACTCCGACTTCGATCGCGAGAAGCTCCAGGAGCGGCTCGCGAAGCTGGCCGGCGGTGTCGCTGTGGTCAAGGTCGGTGCTGCGACCGAGACCGAGATGAAGGAGAAAAAGCACCGCGTCGAGGACGCCCTGCAGGCGACCCGGGCGGCGCTCGAGGAGGGGGTCGTGCCGGGAGGCGGCGTCGCGCTGCTGAACGCGCAGGCCGATCTCGACGCCGACTCGCTCGACGACCCCGACGAGGCGACCGGGGCCCGGATCGTGCATAGGGCGCTCGAGGAGCCGGTCCGTCAGATCGCCGAGAACTCCGGTCTGGAGGGCTCGGTCGTCGTCAACAAGGTCCGCGACCTGAAGGCCGGCGAAGGTCTCAACGCCGCCACCGGCGAGTATGGCGACCTGATCAAAGACGGCGTCATCGACCCGACGATGGTGACCCGGTCGGCGCTGCAGAACGCGGCCTCGATCGCGAAGAACATCCTCGTCACCGAGGCGATCATCGCCGAACCGCCCGAGAAGGACGGCGCCGGCGGCATGCCCGGCGGCGGCATGCCCGACATGGGCGGGATGATGTAGCCACGCCGCAGGCGTATGCTCGTCTCAACAGGCGAGTTGTCCTACGAGAGGCCCGGCATGCGCCGGGCCTCTCGCGTTTCGGGCCGAGTCCCCCTGTCGGCTCGTCAGCCGCGTCGTTCTGTCATTCGCTCGGGTAGCGCCTCGGCGACAAGGGCGGCCGCGACGATCGCGGCGAGGGCCCCGATCTGGACGACGGCGTCGGCCTCGGTCCCGAGTGGGATCGTCGCCAGCAGCAGTGGCGCCGCCAGCAGGCGGGCGTCGTTGCGCTCGATCCCGAACGTCCGGCGAAAGCCGACGTCGCAGAGGATGAAGAGAGCGGTGCCGGCGGCGAGCCCGACCGCGATCCAGGTTTCGAGCGGGTCATATGGGTGTCCGACGGCCTTCTTCAGCCCCGCCGCCACGGCGACGATCGCGAGCAGGATCCCGTAGTGCCAGTAGCCGAATCCGAACAGGGCGAGCTGCGGCCGCCGCTCGGGTGGGGCCGCCTCGAAGGCGCGCTCGACCTCTCCCTCGTCGCTGAAGTAGGCCCACCAGAGGGTGGCGCTGAGGCCGAGCGAGAGCAGCGCGGCGACCACCAGCCCGCGATCGATCGGCAGCCCGGCAGCGCCGGTCCCGACGACGACCACCGACTCGCCGAGCGCGATGATCACGACGAGGCCGTGGCGCTCGACGAAGTGCGAGACCGAGACGACGAACCCTTCGACCGTCGTCACGTTTGGCGAGAACCAGACCATCGCCGCGCTGAGCGCCCAGAGGATCCATTGCGCGTTGCCGCCGACGGCGCCGCCGGCCAAGACCAGGATCGCGGCGAGGAGGTTGAAGGGAACGATGCGCAGGATCCCCCGGACCTCTGACACCGAGGTGCCGCGGATGTACATCCCGGCGTGGAGGAGGGTCACGACCAGGTAGCCGATCCCGAACGCGAGTCCGGTGCTCTCGTAGGCGTCGGGGATGGCCAGGGCGATGACCAGGAAGCCACCCATCCCGCCGAGCAGAAGCAGCCGGAATCGGATCACGTCGGTCGAGATCGCGTTGGTCAACCAGGCGTAGCCGTCGTAGATCCACCAGATCAGGAGCAGCATCACGACCACATGGACGACGGCCGAGAGGTCGTGCCCGTCGACGAGAACCGTGGTCAGCTGGGTGATCGTGAAGACGAAGACGAGGTCGAAGAAGAGCTCGAGGGTGGAGACCCTCTCGCTGCGTTCAGGGGCGGGCATCCCCGAATCATGCCCGCTGCCCTACTGGGTGGTGGGGACCGGTTCCGGTGGTGGGACCGGTTTCGTCTTCGGCGGCGGCGGCGGGAGCGGCGGCAGGGTGCCGGCGTTGTATTCGGTATATGAGAGGAAGTTGGGGCAACGGACCTTGAGCCGAAGGGTGTTCGTCGTCCGCGGGTAGTGGCTGAGGTCGTAGGTGTTGGTGGCCGGGTCCCGAATCCGGTGTAGTAGACGAACATCCGCACCCGCGGCCGCTTCGCCGTCCAGGAGACCAGCTGTTTGGCGAAGCGGGGTTCGTCTTCGCCGTAGACGCCCCACTCGGCGATCGCGAACGGCATCCCCTTCCATTGCCTGCCGGCGTAGAAGCGGTTGAGGTCCGTCCAAACCGGATACTGCGAGTAGAAGTCGGTCCCGACCCAGTCGACCCCAGCGGCGGCCGGGCCAGTAGTTGCCCGGGTAGTTGCCCTTGACCCTCGGCGAGCCCCCCGGCAGCGGGCTCCAGATCAGCGCGACGGGGGCCGCGGGCAGGACGGTCGGCGGTTGGCCTTTGGTCCGGTTGATCGGCGGCAGCCCGATTTCGCCCAGCGTCGCGTCCACCTGTTCGAGGGTCAGCCCGCCTTTGACGATCAGCGAGATCCGGCGGAAGGCCTGCTTGTACCAGCCGGTCGTGTGTTCGCCGCCGCGCTGGGTCCCGTTGCAGTTGACTGCGGTCCACGGGTTGAGGCAGCGGTTCGGCTCCCCGAGCGGCCGGATATAGGCCGGCAGCCCGTGTTTCGCGAAGAAGCTTCGCCATCAGGCTGCCGAATTCGTTGAACTCGGTCGTCGTGCCGCGGTCGCTGACCCCGAACAACACGTCGGGCTTCGGCGGGACGAGGGTGAGCGCCGACGCCGGCGTCGCGAAAAGCCCGAGCGCCGCCACCGCCAGCGCCGCGATCCAGCTAGGTGTCCTCCAGGACATCTCGCATCCTCCTCGGCTCGACTCCGAGCGCCTCCGCGTCGGCGGTGCCGCGTTCGCTGACCATCGGAACCTCCATAAGCTCGGCCTCCTCCCAGGTTGCAAACACGGACTCCCCGGCGATGGAGCGGGCCGCAAGCAATCCGTAACGGACGAGCGGCAGCGGCAAATGGACGAGCGGCCGCGGCCGGCCCGCGGCACGGCTGACGAGGTCGGACATCTCGTCGTAGTCGAGGACGTCCGGGCCGGCGAGCTCGTAGCGGCCCGCCTGCGGCGCTTGCAACCAGCCGGCGACACTGCGGGCGACGTCGGCCGCCCAGATCGGCTGGAACCGGGCCTTGCCCGACCCCGACACCGGCATCACCGGTAGGAACGAGAAGCGGCGCAGCAGCGTGATCCAGGGATCGGAGTGGTCGTAGACGATCGACGGGGCGAAGATCGTCGTCTCGAGGCCGGAGGAGGAGATCGCCCGCTCCGCCAGCCACTTGGCGCGGAAGAACCGGGTCCGCTGCGCCGCCGAGGCGTTGAGCGCGCTGAAGAAGACGAAACGGCGGACGCCACTGCGCTCGGCGGCGCGCAGGAGGCGGACCGTCGCCAGCCCGTTCAGCTCCTCGATCCGGTGCGGCGGCTGGTCGCGGATCGTCGCCGCGAGGTGGACCACGGTGTCGATCCCGCGCAGCGCCTGCCGCACCAGATAGGGGTCGGACATCTCGCCGAGGTCCCCGAGCGCGATCTGGACCGCGACCCGGCGATCGCCGAGCCGGCGCGGCTCCCTGACCAGGCAGCGGACGTCCTCGCCATGCTCCAGCAGCAGCGGAAGCAGGCGCGAGCCGATGCTCCCGGTCGCCCCCGTCAGCAGCAGCACTGCGGCATCCCGTGGCTGCGGTTGGCGTCTCCCATCGCTGAGTCCCAGCCTAGAGGACCGCTGGGGGCCGACTGGCGGCCTCAATCTTTAGAATGTGCGCTCGCGTTGGTGGGGGCCGTGGCCCCGCCGGGCACCGAAAAGACGAGCTAGGAGAAATACCCCGAATGACCTACGTCATCGCCGAGCCGTGCATCGGCACCAAGGACAACTCGTGCGTCGAGGTCTGTCCCGTCGATTGCATTCACCCGACCCCGGATGAGCCCGACTACGACTCGGTCGAGATGCTCTACATCGACCCCGACGAGTGCATCGACTGCGATGCCTGCGTCGAGGCCTGCCCGGTGGACGCCTGCTTCGCCGAGGACCAGCTCCCCGCCGAGTGGGCGAAATACGCCGAGATCAACGCCGAGTACTACAAGAGCAAGGTCTAGCTACTGGACGACCGGGAGCGGGGTGCCGCTGAGCGGCTTCTGCTCGGCGACGGCCGGCGTCGCCTGCAGGACCGGCAGCTCCTGAGGCGTCGCGGCGACGATCCCGCGGGCGGCGTCGCGGATCGACTGCGATGCGGGCGCGTCGGGCTCGGCGGTGACCAGCGGCGAGCCCGAGTCGGCGTGCTCGCGAAGCGCCTCCGATAGCGGCACCTTGCCGAGCAGGGGCACGTCGAGCTCGTCGGCGAGCGCCTGGCCGCCCCCCTCGCCGAAGATCGTGAACCGCTCACCGTCCGGGGTCGTGAAGCCGGACATATTCTCGATCACCCCGAGCAGCTCGAGGTCGAATTTCAACGCCATCTCGGCGCCGCGACGCGCCACCGACTGGGCCGCCGGCTGCGGCGTGGTCACGATCAGGAACTTGGCCTGCGGCAGCAGCTGCGCCAGCGTCATCGAGACGTCGCCGGTGCCGGGAGGCAGGTCGAGCAGCAGGTACTCGAGGTCTCCCCAGGCGACGTCCTCGAGGAACTGCTGTATCGCCTTGTGGAGCATCGGGCCGCGCCAGACGACCGCCGAGTTCTCCTCGACGAAGAAGCCGATCGACATCACCTTGACTCCGCCCGGGGATTCGAGCGGCAGGATCTTGCGCTCGGCGTTGACGTCCGGTTTGCGGTTGACGCCGAGCATGCGCGGGATCGAGTAGCCGTAGACGTCGCAGTCGAGCGCCCCGGCGGAATGGCCTTCCGCGGTCAGCGCCGCGGCGAGGTTGGCGGTCATCGTCGACTTGCCGACCCCGCCCTTGCCCGAGGCGACGCAGACGACGTTCTTGACCTGGGCCAGCGCGCCCTCGGGCAGGCTGCCGCGGCCGAGCGCTTTCTGCAGGCTCCCTTTCTCCTCGTCGGAGAGGACGTCGAAGCCGACCGCGACCTCGGTCACCCCGTCGAGCGCGCCCACCTGCTTGGCGACAGCCTGTTCGAAGTGGGCGCGGATCGGGCAGCCGGCGGTTGTCAGAGAGACGACGACCTCGACCCGGCCGCTCTCGTCGATCTCGATCGAGCGCACCATGCCGAGCTCGACGATCGAGCGGCGCAGCTCGGGATCGATCACCGTCTTGAGGCTCTCGGTGACCTGGTCCTTGGTCGGAAGTGCCATCGGTCCATTCTCGCAAAGACGGTCTGCTGGACCGAACGTGACCTCGTTCACACCGGATGAACCGTCGCCCGGGAGGCCGCGTAGGTGCTTCTGAACCCTCCACGACGAAAGGGACTCATGTTCAAATGGCTGAAGAGGTCGGGCCACGCGACGGTGGTCGCCTACCTGGCCCTCTTCCTCGCTCTCAGTGGCGGCGCGATCGCTGTCGCCGGCGGCACGAAGATCAACGGCAGCAAGCTGAAGAAGCGCAGCGTCACCGGCAAGAAGCTGGAGAGGCACACGATCACCGGAACCGAGGTGAACCTGGACAAGCTCGGCAAGGTCCCTTCGGCGAAAGCCGCCGACACGGCGACCACGGCCGGAACGGCCAATGTCGCAGACGGCCTCGCGGCGATGACGGCGTTCAAGTCGACCAGGGTGATGTCGAGCGCGAAAGGCGCCAACTTCAAAGCGGCCAGCGAAGCCGCCCAACCGGTGCCGCTATATGAAGACAGCCACTTCAGCCTCTACGCCAAATGCTTCATCGACGAAGCCGGCGGGCAACTGAACGGAGTCCTCTACATCGCGACCAAGCAAAACGGCGCGATCTTCGACGGCGAAGAAGATGAAGTCTCCGGCAGCCCCGATGCAGGCTTCCTCGACACCAACACACCGGAGGAATTTCGCGAAGTCGAGCGGGAAACCGTCATCGAAGAATTCGCGAATATCCAGGAAAGCGAGGATTTCGCCGCCACCGCCGCCGACGGCTACTCGATCACCGGCCCCTTCCAGGTCGCGGTGAAGTTCGGGACGCTGCCGGCCGGAGCCGGAGCGTACGGGTCGGGCGACGTCTGCATGTTCGCCGGCTACGTGCTCCACTCCTAGGTTTCCGGGCCCTTCGGGCCCCGCCGCCGCGGTCCTCGGGCCGCGGCGGCCCGGCGAGGGGGAGAGATCTCGGCGCCCTGCCCTTGGCCCCCGAACGAATGTCTTCGGAGGAGGTCAGATGTCGGGCGCACGCAGCGGAGTGGTGAGGATCGTCGGGCTCGGGGTGGCGCTCGCGCTCGCCCTGCTTCTGCTCGTCGCGCGCGATGCCGAGGCCGGCAAGTACTCGGTCGCCCAGTGTGGCTGGTACGTCGCAATCGACGCCGGCTGGGCGGACACCGCGGGGGCCGGCAAGTTCCGCCCCGACGCGTTCTGCGCGGTCGCGCCCGGGGCCGACCCGTTCTCGGGCGTGCACGTGAAGAGCTTCACCGCGACCTCGGGGACCGTGTCGGGCACCCGCTTCGCGCGCTGGCGCTGGGACGCGCCGCCGGGGACCGGGATCACCCGGATCACCGGAACCTGGTGGCAGGCCCTCCACGACGGGATCGAGCAGCGGATCGGGACGATGTCGCCGGCCGGCTTCTCGCCGTTCGCGGTTGCCACGCTCACCGACGCGACCCCGCGGAGCTTTGCCGCCGGGTTTTCGCCGGCGGCGCCGGCGATCGAGGACCGACTGCTCTGCGCGCGTGCCGAATCGAAGTGGTGCAGCCTCGAACCGGGGTCGTGGTCCGCCGTTCGGGCGCTGACGATCACGATCGAAGACAACGGCGCGCCGGGGGCCGGGATCGGTGGTGACCTCACCGCCGGTGGCTGGCAACGCGGCTCGCGCAGCGTCGGTTTCTGGGGGAATGACGGTGGCAGCGGGGTCCGCTTCGGGGAAACCTCGATCGACGGCGGCAGGGTCGGCCTGGCCGAGTACAGCTGCCAGAAGGTGATGGTCTCGGGCGAGTGGCGTGGAACCCGGATGCAGCCCTGTCTGACCGCGGTCTCGGGCTCGACGGTGATCGACACCACGAGATTCAGCGACGGGCCCCACACCCTCGGGCACTGCGCCACCGATTTCGCCGGCAACATCGGCTGTGCGGCGCCGATCACGATCGGGATCGACAACAACCCGCCCGCCCATCCGCGGACACCGGCGCTCGCCGGCGGCGAGGACTGGCGCCGCGTCGACGACTTCGACCTCTCCTGGGCCAACCCCGACCAGGGCAGAGCGAGCCCGATCTGGGGGGCCTACTGGCGGATCACCGGCCCCGGTGGCTACGACACGGGGGTCGGTCTGGCGCCGGGCCGAGACGTCGCCGCGCTGACCGACCGCTCGGTCCCGGGCCCCGGCGCCTATGTGCTCCACCTCTGGCTGCGCGACGAAGCGGGCAACGATGCCGCCTCGACCGCCGTCGACGTGCCGCTTCGGCTCGACAACGTCGCTCCAGGCGTGGCCTTCGAGGCGACGCCGGATCGCGATCCCGGCGACGATCTCCCGAGCTCGGTCGCCGCCGCCGTCACCGACGCCCATTCCGGCCCCAGGAGCGGCGAGATCTCCTACCGGCGGCTCGGAGCCGACGGTTGGATCGGACTGCCGACGAAACTCGTCCCGGGCGGAGCGCCGGACTCGGCCCGTCTCGTCGCGGCGCTGCCCCGCGACCTCGGCCCAGGCATCTACCAGTTCCGCGCCGAGGCGGCCGACGCCGCCGGCAACACGGCGACGACCACGCGAAGGGCCGACGGGACCGAGATGGCGCTCCGTCGCGGTCGCCAGCGCGGCGCGGGAGCGGGCCGCCAGCGCCGCGCGACAGAAGACAAGGCTGTTCGCGCGGCTGATCTGGCACCACCGGAGCGGTCCGGATCTCACCGTTCCGTTCGGCGCCGCGGCGATCATCGGCGGCCGGTTGCTCACCGCCGCCGGCGCCGGCCTCGCGGCGCGCCCCGTCCGCGTCGTCTCGCGGCCGTCCCGCGGGGCCCTCGAGGAGCCTCGTGTCGAGGAGATGCGCACCGGAGCGCACGGGGGCTTCCGGCTCTCGCTGCCGCCCGGGCCCTCGCGGCGGGTCACGGTCAGCTTCGCCGGCGAGGACGGGCTCGAGGGCGCGCGCCGGCCCGGGCTCGCGCTGCGGGTCCGCGGCGCGGTCGGCCTGCGGGCGGCGCCGAGCGTGGTCGGGACCGGCGGCGTCGTCCACTTCTCCGGCCGGGTCCGGACGCGGGGAGCGCCGCTGCCCCGGCGCGGCAAGCTGATCGCGATCCAGTTCTACGAGACCGCGGCCCGACGCTGGCGCCCGGTCCTCTTCCTCCGCAGCGACCGGAGCGGCCATTTCCACGCCCGCTACCGGTTCCGCTACGTCACCGGCCAGGCCAGGATCAGGTTCCGGGCAGTCGCCCTCGCGGAGGAGCGCTGGCCCTACGCGCCCGGTGCCTCGGACCCCCTGATGGTCCGGGTCGGCGGCTGATCGATAGGGTGCCGATGAGTGCGGAGCGGGCAAGCGTCCATATCTGCCTCTTCGCGCTGCGAGCGAAGCACGAACATTCTTATTTGATGTCACAGGCCACCCTCCACACCAGCGCGGGCCCGATCGTCGTCGAGCTGCACGACGAGGATGCCCCGAAGACGGTCGAGAACTTCCGCAAGCTCGCCGGCGAAGGCTTCTACGACGGTCTGATCTTCCACCGGGTCATCCCCGACTTCATGATCCAGGGCGGCTGCCCGGAAGGGACCGGGACCGGCGGCCCCGGCTACACCTTCGAGGACGAGTTCAACGATCACAAGGTGGTCAAGGGAGCGTTGGCGATGGCCAACGCCGGGCCGAACACCAACGGGTCGCAGTTCTTCATCGTCACCACCGAGGCGGCACCATGGCTCGACGGCAAGCACACCGTGTTCGGCGCGGTCGTCGAGGGCATGGACGCGGTCGAGGCGGTCGAGAAGACACCGACCGACGCCGGTGACCGGCCGGTCGAGCCGCAGACGATCGAACGGGTCGAGCTCTCCGAGTAGCTCACTTCTCCAGCTTCGACCAGAACCGAAGCCATTCCCGCTCATTGGCGATGCCCGCCTCGAGGGTGGTCCGCGGACCTGTCGGCATGTGCTCGCCGCCGAGCTCGAGGATCCGTTCGTATTCCTCGAGCTTGGCCCGATGGGCGGCCAGCTGGTGGGTCGCCAGCGGGCCGGGATCGGCGCCGAAGAAGACCTTCAGCAGCGCCCGGTCGCGAAGCTCGGGCAGCTCGTCGGTCGGCTCCTCGAGCCAGTCCGCGAGCGCCCGGCGCCCCTTGCCGGTGATCTTGTAGTGCTTTCTGCGCCTGCCACCGTCCTCGCGCCGCTCGGTCAAGTAGCCGGCCGCCGCCAGCCGTTCCGGCTCGGAATAGAGCTGGGCATGCTGGAGCGACCAGAAGTTCCCGAGGCTCGCCGCGACGCCCTGTTTGAGGTCGTAGGGGGTCGACTCGCCGGCAATCCTGAGCATGCCGAGGACGATGTAGGAGGTGGGGGTGAGGCGGATTTCGCTTGACATGGGCTTCCGACGGCAGTATAAGAAGGATCGTCTATTATGGACGGTCAATCAAGGAGGGAATTATGACCGCTGAGGCGCAGACCGTATCCGGCCAGGAGTACGCATTGGGCTTCGAGACCCTGGAGTCCGAGATCGGGCTCGACTCGCTTCCCGTCGAGGGATCTATCCCCGAGTGGCTGACGGGCAGCCTGGTCCGAAACGGGCCCGCCAAGTACGAGGTCGGAGAGCGGCGCCTGCGGCACTGGTTCGACGGCCTGGCGATGCTCCACCGATTCGGCTTCGCCGGCGGCGAGGTCTCCTACGCGAACCGCTTCCTGCGCACCAAGGCCTTCCGCGCGTCCGAGGAAGGGAAGATCTCCTACCGCGAGTTCGCCACCGATCCCTGCCGCTCGATCTTCAGGCGCGCGGCGACGCTGTTCTCCCCGGACTTCTCCGACAACTGCAACGTCAACCTGGCGAAGCTCGGGGAGGAGTACATCGCGATGACCGAGACCCCGCTCCCGGTCGCCTTCGACCCGGAGACGCTCGACGCGCTCGGGGTCGCATACGAGGTCCCCGGCCTCCACGCGACCGCCCACCCCCATGCCGACAGCGACAGCGGTGAGCTGCTCGCCTACGTCACCCACTTCGGCCCCCGTTCGGAGTACCGGCTCTACGCCCAGCGCGATCGCACCCACCAGCGGCGGATCGGGTCGCACCGCATCGCCGAGCCCTCCTACATGCACAGCTTCGCGCTGACCGAGCGCTACATGATCCTCGCCACCTTCCCGCTTGTGGTCAACCCGCTCCAGCTCGCGCTCAGCGGCCGGCCCTTCATCGACAACTACCGCTGGAAGCCGGAGCTCGGGACGAGATTCCTGATCTTCGACCGCAACGGCGGCGGGCTCGTCCGCACCGTCGAGGCCGAGCCCTGCTTCTGCTTCCACCACATCAACGCGTTCGAGCGCGGGGAGGAGATCGTGATCGACATGGCCTCCTACGAGGACGCATCGATCATCGACTCGCTCTTCCTCGATCGCGTCCGGACCGAGCCCCCGAGCGGCGCGGCGCTGGCGAAGCCGGTCCGCTACCGGATCGCGCCTGATCGCGACCGGGCGACCGAAGAGGAGCTGAGCGACGTGGCGTTGGAGCTGCCGCAGATCGACTACGGCGAGCGGAACGGGCGGCCGTACCGCTTCCTCTACGGGATCGGCGCCCACCAGGACGGCGACTCGCCCGACTTCGTCGACCGGCTGGTCAAGATCGACGTCGAGAGCGGCGAGGAGCGAAGCTGGTTCGAGCAGGGCTCATATCCCGGCGAGCCGGTCTTCGTCCCCTCGCCCGAGCCCGACCGGGGAGAGGACCAGGGCGTGCTGCTCTCGGTCGTCCTCGACAGCGTCTCCGGCTCGCTCCTACCTGCTGGTCCTCGACGCCGAGACCCTCGAGGAGGTCGGCCGGGCGAAGGTCCCGCACCACATCCCGTTCGGGTTCCACGGGCAGTACTTCACTGAGCGGCTCAGGCAGGCGCCGGCTCGGCCGCCGGCGGGTCGGTCCCGCTCTGCAGTTCGTCGAAGCGCCGGGTCGGCAGCCTCCGGGTGGTCCAGAAGGCGGCCACGACGAGGAAGGCGGCGAATAGGAAGGCGGTCTTCAGCGCCGCGAGCTGGGCGTCTTCGTAGTCTTCGACGAGCACGTCGACGGTGTTGGGGTCGATGCCCTCTTCGGTCGCGATCGTCCGCACTTCGTCGGCGGCGATGAAGCTTCCGCCGGCGCTCAGGTGCTCGTGGACCTGATCGCTCACGTCCTTGGAGATCTCCGGGTCGGAGTTGATGTTGCTGGAGAAGGCGGCGATCAGGCCGGTGATCACGATCGCGCCGAGCACTGCCGTTCCGAGCGAGGAGCCGAGCTGCTGGGCGGTGTTCTGGATGCCTCCCGCCTCGCTGCGGTCGTCGTCCCCCACCGAGGATTGGACGACGTTTCCGAGCTGGGAGACGATCAGGCCCATACCGACTCCGAGCACCCCCATCGCGACAAGGAAGGAGCCGTTGTCGAGCTCGGGTTCGATCGTGTCGAGCAGCAGCAAGGTGGCGACGAGGGTGACAAGGAGCCCCGCCCGGACCAGGGTCCTGGCTGGAAAGCGGGAGGCGAGGGCCGAGCCGGCGAGGGCCGTGACGAAGAGGCCGACAGAGGCAGGCAGCATCCGGACGCCGGTTTCGAGCGCATCGAGACCCTGGACGATCTGCAGGTAGAGCGGGATCGTGAAGAAGATCCCCATCAGGATCATGTTCTGGGCCAGCAGCATCCCCGTCCCGCCCCGCAGGGTGGGGATCCGGAAGAGGCGGAGGTGGACAAGCGGCGCCAGGCCATGCTCCTCGCGGCGGCGCTCCCAGGCGACGAAGCCGCCGAGGACGACCAGCCCGGCGGCGATGACGAACGGGGTCAGGGAGAACCCGAATGGCTCGATCGGCGAGCTGAGCGGCCGCAGCCAACCCCAGTTGCTCGCTTGGAGGACGCCGAACACGATCAGCGCCAGCCCCGATGCCGAGAGCACGCTTCCCACCCAGTCGAGTCGCGGTGGCGCCTGCCTCACGATCGGGCTCGCGAATCAGGCGGGTGCCGATCAGGATGCCGATCGCGACGACGACCTCGCCGACGAAGACCAGCCTCCAGGTGAACTCGGTCGTCGCCCATCCGCCGAGAATCGGGCCGACGGCGATCCCGGCCCCGGCGACGCCGCCGAGGACGCCATAGGCGATCGCGCGATCGGCTCCCCTGTAGTTGCCGGCGACGAGGGCCACCATGGCCGGCAGCACCAGCGCCGCGCCGATCCCCTCGAGGATCGACCAACCGAACATCAGCGAGGGAACGCTCCAGGACGCGGCGGTCAGGCCCGAGCCGACCGCGTAGATGCAGAGCCCGACCGCGAATGCGCGGCGGCGTCCGAAGAGGTCGCCGAGCTTGCCGCCGGTCAGCATCAGCCCGCCATCACCAGCGCATAGAGCGCGATCACCATCTGGATCGTGGTGACGGTGGTGTCGAAGTCTTCGACCAATTGGGAGATCGCGACGTTCATCACCGCCTGGTCGAGGACCATCAGGAACTGGGCCGTCGCCAGCACCGCGAGCACTCCCCACTTTGCCATCGGGCGAGCCTACCGGCGGAGGTCAGGACACCGGAGGCTCCGGGCGGCCGATCGCGGCTTCGATCCGGTCCAGCCGCTCGGCGATCTCGTCGAGTTTGCCGGCAAGGGGGTGCTCGTTCGGGTCGCTGATGACCCGTCGTTTGGCGGCATTGACGAAGGCGGCGGCGATCGAGGCGGTGACGACCGCGACGAGGCTGACGCCGAGCAGCATCACGAGGCCCCCGATGAACCGTCCGACGGTGTTGTGGGGGACGAAATCGCCGTAGCCGACCGTGGTCACGGTCTGGATCGCCCACCAGAGAGAGACGCCCAGATTCGGGAAGTCCTGGCGGTCGAAGACGAAGATCAGCACCGCCGAGACCGAGGTGAGGCTCAGCGTGAACAGCGAGATCACGACGGCGGCCCTTCGCACGGTCAGCGAGCCGGATGTCAGCTGACTTTTGAGCAATTTGCCGCGCCCGATGCGATCCCCGTCCGGCACCTGCATCGCAGGCTAGACGGCCGATCGGAGGGACGGACCGGCGTTAGCCGCCGCTGAGGATGAGCACGATGAAGAGGAGCAGGACCCCCTCGCTGACGATCCACGAGTTCTGGTCCATCCAGTCGCGGATCTTGGGCAGGATGGTCTGGGCCCTGCTGCCGAGCAGCTCGACGAGGATCGCCGGGATCGATAGCAGGAGGGCGGTGAGGCCGATGAAGGGCAGGAGGTTGACCCAGGAGTCGCCGCGATCCGCGATGTGGCTTCCGATGCTGATCGAGACGACGAGATCGCTGGGGAAGACACCGAGCAGCAGGAATCCGAGAACGAAGGCGAATTTCGGAGACGCCTCCTCGAGTTTGCCCATCCATTTCGGCGGTTCCGATTGCTTACGGCCCCGGAACTGATGGAACATCGCGAACAGCAGGAGGGCAACGACGAGGTAGTCGACCGTGCTGAGTCCCGATTCGTGGGATTCGTCGTTGACCCCATGGATCAGGAGGAACGCGAGGGTGGTCACCAGGGTGATCGAGATGACGGCGCCGAGGACGAAGGCGGCGGAGGAGGCGCGCCAGCTGTCGCTGGTGGCGAAGAAGAAGGCGCTGATGATCTGCGGCCCGGCGATCATCACGAAAGCCAGCGGCAGGATGGTCAGAAAATCCAGTTGAGTCTCCTTCGGTTTGCGGGGCAGCCTCTCACAGCCCTTCCCAAGGAGCCGGGAATGTGACACCTTTCCGGAATCGAGGACCGACGATGAAAGGCAGACGATGAAGCTTCGACGTTCCAGCATCTGGGCGGCCCTGTTGGCGACCGCACTCAGTTTTGCGATGGCGGCCTCCGCCCTTGCCGATAACGCAACCCCGCTTGGGGGCTCGCCACTGAACGTCTACGTCGGCGAACGCGGCCAGCTCCAGGCCGTGCGTGGGGGAAGCGGCAGCGGAATCTTCTTCAGCCCCTTCGAGACGGTCGGTGACGCCGGCTTCTTCCTCGCCTTCCCATCTGGGTACCCCGGTGAACCTGAACCTCACGTCTTTGGGTTCGACGGCAGCGCCGGCCCGTTTGGGCTCGACGATTTCACGCCAGTTTCTCAGTCGCCCATCACCGGCGGCGGCAGCGCGGCCGATCCGCTCAAACAGATCACCTCGTACAAAGTCGCAACGGTCGGCATGGTGACCCAAACCACGACCTACGTAAACGGGTCGCAGGAGTTCCGGGTCCGCTGGGACTTCGCCAACGAATCCGGCAGCGCGATCAACTTCAAGGCACTCGCCGCCGCCGACTTCTTCTTCGAGGGAGATGACGCGGGCACCGGCATCTTCACCGCCGGCCCGCCCCGCTTCATCGGCGGCACCAACCTCGACAGCGGAAGCTCGGGTGGATTCGTCGAGGTAACCGAAGGTGGCCTCCCGGCCTGGTCGGCCTACCAGGCGCTCTCCTTCCCCGACGTTTGGACCAAGGTCCAGGAATCCGCCTCCAGCGCCGGCGCCACCTTCGACGACTCGGTGCTCGCTACCGCGGTCGACAACGCCGGCGGCGTAGAGTGGGATCAGGACGCGACCGGAACAGGCCTCGCCCCCGGCGCGACCCGCTCCTTCGAGGTGCTGATCCGCAGCGCCGTCCCTTCGCAACTCCAGCTCAACCCGACAAACGGCGCTTCGCGGCAGGGTGTGCCGATCAACATCACCGCGACGGCGGTCGACACCAACGGCCAGCCCTACGCCGGCCAGATGCTGCAGTACTCGATCGCAGGGCCGAACGCCACCACGGGCAACGCCACCCTCGGTCCCACCGGGTGCGCCGTGGTCACCGATCCTGGGAAAAAAGCCGGGACCGACACCGTCGTGGTCTTTGTCGACTTCAACAAAAACGGAACTCGAGAGCCGGCCGAGCCGCAGGCCTCGGCGCAGGCGACGTTCGTCGACTCGGTCCCGCCGAACTGCACGATCAAAGCCAGCGGCACGCTGGTCGCCGGTGGCGAATCAGGGAAACCGCTGGTGATCGAACGTGAAGTTGCGGCGAGGCCGGGACCGTCACTCTCGCCACCACCCTCGAAGCCCCCGCAGCCGGCGGCTCCTCGGCGAGCGCGTCGAAGAAGGTGAAGATCAAGCTCAAGCCGGTCAAGAAGAAGGTCAAGAAGGGCAAGAAGACGGCGTTCAAGATCAAGATCCCGAAGAGCGTCGCCCACAAGTACGCCGGCAAGACGCTGAAGGCGAAGATCAAGGTCACCGCCAAGGACAAGAAGGGCAACAAGAAGACGAAGACGTCGAAGGCGAAGGTCAGGCTCGCGAAGCTCGGGAAGTGACCGGCGGTTGAAGCTCGCCCTGACGGCGGCGCTGGTCGGCTCGGCGCTGTTCGCGAGCTCCGCGGGCGCCGCCGTCACGGTCAACACCACCACCGACTCGAACGCGCTCGGGGGGTGCGCCGGGGCTCCTGGCGACTGCTCGCTGCGGCAGGCGATCACGATCGCGGCGCCGGGGGAGACGGTGGTCGTCCCCGCCGGAACCTACCCGCTGTCCCTCGGCGACCTGACGATCACCCAGGCCGCGAACATCCAGGGCGCCGGTGCCCGCGCGACGAAGGTGATCGTCGACGGGGAAACCTCCCGACACGCGTTCTCGGTCGCGAGCCCGGACCAGGTGACGATCTCGGGGATGACGATCTCCGCCGGGCACGTGACCGGGGAAGGGATCTTCTTCCTCCACGGCGGGGCGGTCCTCAACCAGTCCGGTTCGGTGCTCTCTCTGGTCGCCGTCGCCGTGTCGGGGACGACCCTCGAGAAGACCGACGCCTCCAGCGGGGCGGTTCGCGGAGCGGGGATAGCCAACAACGGGACCCTCAGCATCGCCGACAGCAGCGTGAGCGGGAACACCGAGGCCTCAACCGAGTCGGAAAGCGCCAATCAGGGCGCCGGGCTCTTCAACTCCGGCGGAACCGTCTCGATCGTCAACAGCACCTTTTCCGGCAACTCCCAGATCGCGACCTACGGGGCGACCTCGAGCGGGTCGGCGATCACGAATCTGGGGTCCGAAATGACACTTTTGAACGTCACGGTCGCTGGCAACTCGGGCTCGGCCGCGATCGCAAACAGCAGCTCCCTGACCACAAGGAACTCGATTTTCTCCAACGCTGCCGGTGGCAACTGCGCCGGCACATTGACCTCACAGGGGACCAACCTCGAGAGCGCCGACCAGTGCGGGCTCCATGCTGCCGGCGACCAGGTGGGGAAGGAGCCGCTGCTGGGCGCCCTTGCCGACAACGGCGGCCAGACCGACACCCTCGCCCTGCTGCCCGGGAGCCCGGCCATCGACTCCGGCGCCACCTGCCCGCCGGTCGATCAGCGAGGGGTCGCGCGGCCGCAGGGCGCGGCCTGCGACATCGGGGCGTTCGAGCTCGTGCCGACGATCGCGACGCCCTCGAACGCCTTCAGGTTCGGTCAGCTGAAGCGCAACAGGGCGAAGGGGACCGCGGTCCTCTTCGTCACCGTCCCCGGCCCCGGGACGATCGCCCTCGCGGGAAAGGGGATCGTCGTCAAACCGCCGCCCCGAGAGCGGTCAGCACGGCCGGCGTCGTCAAGCTGCAGATCAGGGCCAGAGGGCAAGGCGCGCCGGAAGCTCGGTCGCCTCGGCAAAGCCAAGGTGACCGTGAAGGTCACCTACACCCCGACCGGCGGCATCGCCAATACGAAGGCGAAGACGATCAAGCTGATCAAGCGACGCCGGGCGAAACTGGGGTAGAAGAGGCCGCCAGCCGGGGCCTGCCCCCGCGTCTGGATCCCCTCCGGGCCCGCCGCGCAGCCCTGGCGAGCGGGGCTCGCACCTCGTGCATCAGCTGTTCCCACTCCCGGTCATAGGCCGGGTCCGCCGGCCCGTCTGCCGTGACCGCTGCGTGTTCGGTCGACCGGATGCGGGCGCTCCAACCGGGTCCGTAGAGAGCATCCGGGCTCGCTCCGAGCGACCGGGCGATCGACGCCAGGAAGACGGCGAGAGTCAGGCAGAGATTGGTCGGGTCGACACGCATCAGAAGCTCGCGAGCCCTCCGTTCGAAGGCAGGGTCGTGCCGCCCCGCGGGGGTCGCGTCGAGCAGTTCCGTCGACAGCCGGCTCGCCATTCGTAGGGTCGATTCCATCCCAACGGGTCTCGACTCCCCTCGGCCCACCCTGAAGCCATTGGACGAATCGGCTCGCCTTTATTTGGGTTCGCAAATGTTTGAGCGGAGGGGGTGGGATTCGAACCCACGAGACGCCCATTGAGCGCCTAACGGCTTTCAAGGCTGTACCGATGACCTCGTTGAATGCCGCCGAGGCGCATTCGAAGGTCGCGGACACCGGTTCGCAGGCTTCGTTTTCGGAGGCGGCGCAGGATTCTTCGGCGCTGGCGACACCGAGGTCGACGCTTCGTGGCCGGCGATCAGTTCATGCCAGGGGCTCTCCGAGCCTCCAAGAGGTTCCCCTTCACCCTCGCGATTCCGCGCCGATCCTACGGCGTCGTAGAAATCACCGATGGAAGCACGGGTATGTGCGGATGACGGGCTCCGCCTGAAGAAATAGCCTGATCGCATGGAGAGAAGCAAGCTCAACCTCCCGGGCAGCGACCGTGGGTCAGACGGAGAGGCAGCGAAGCCGGTGAAGGAGCCGTCCTCGATGAGGGAGCCCTTTGCGCCCGACCGGAAGGACCTGCGCGGAGTGCTGATTGTCCTCGCGGTCCTTGTTCTCACGGTCATCGTGTCGCTTGTCGTCAACAAGGACAAGAACCTCTTCGTAGTCGGATACATCGTGGCGATTGTGTATGTGATGCGGCAGACCCTGGCGCGAAAACCGATCTTGGTCAGAGGTCGGAGTGAAGCCCGCCACGGACTTTTTCAAGGACCTGAGAAAGGTGTGGTACCTCGCCGCTATCGTCGTACTGCTGTTCCAGCTTCTGCCGCCGGAGTTCGGTGTTGCCCACCTGTTCGGGTTCTACCCGCAGCTGCTGCACCACATCACCCAACGGACGTCGAAGATTCCCGGTCTGGTCGGCGCTGCGGTGATTCTCACGCTGTTCGAGACGATCGTCTACCAGGTCTGCATCCAGGAGCGGCTGAGCTGGTTCATCGGAACGCCCGCAGCGGTCCTCCTGGCTTCGGTGGTGGCCGCGTCTGCTCACGCCGCAGGTACGTCAGGCAGCTTCGACGCCGTCTTCACCGACAGCGCGGGAGTCGCACTCGACTTCATCGTGCTGGGAATCATCTGGGCAAGAACCCACAACCTCACCGTGACCTGGGCGACTCACTACGCCGCGGATGTCGTCGGGATCATCGCGCTCACACTGATCTTCTGACGCGGGAACGCGAGCGTCCTTCGCGAGGCGCCGAGACGCTCGCAGCGGACGAACAGCAGGAGTCAAGATCGGAATCGTCGCCCGCCGCTTGCCTTCAACCGGTGCGGAAGCGGGCGTGAGGCTCAGGTCAGCGGCGTTGGTCTCGGGCGCTACACCCGACGACCCGAGCACAAGAGTCTCGGTCCAGAAGGCGAGACTGTGGGGGGCGCCACGACCGGCCTGCTGTTGCGACGGCCGATCAGCGCGACACCAGCCGACACGGTCCTCATCGACAAGGAGGGCAACAAGATATTCGAGCGACTCACCGGCCAGGTGGCGAACGCTGGCGACTACCGAAACGATTACGGCACGCGTCGTGATCCGTGGAGGAGCAGATCCTGCCTGTGCTCATGGACATGGGCGCGGCGGCGATCATTGCCGAGGGAGTTCCGAGCGCCACCACATACAGCATCCTGACCCAATTACGGCAATCGCGGAGAGCCACCCGGGAACGACCTCCAGGCTGCGGCCAAGGATTTCGCTCGCGCCCAGCTCGAAGATTGGAGGGTTCCAACACCTTCGAAATCGACCACTGTTCTCGCCTCCTACCTGAAGGCGCGCAACCGGCGCGGAGAGAACAAACGCCGGTGCCAATGGTGCGGCAAAGCCATGCCTAAAGAGAGCCGAGCCGATGCGCGCTATCACAGCGATGCGTGCCGGCAAGCGGCGCGGCGGGCGCACTATTAATCACGGCTCGGCGAATAGCCCGCGACGGCTGCATGACTTTGGAGACCCAGCGGGACTCTCCCGCAATCGCGATCAGGTACCGCAATTGGTCTGGACTAGCACCCTTGAGCCGCGAGGCACCTTCGTGCCCGCAGCTGGTTCCTGCAAGATGATCCGCCCATGGGGCGGAATGCCAGCGCAAAGGTTGCTGAGAGCCGTGTAGTGCACTCTGAGATGTCGCCGTTTCAAGCGACGGTTGGCGGTGGCTGGCTTTAGCCCCCTGAGGTTCGGCACGTGGACCAGGGGTGCGCTTGACCAGACAGTGAAGCTGGTCGAACCGGTGTCCAGCTCCTGGGTCGCGAACTCCGGGCAGGGGATCGGTGGCTGGCCTTCCACAGGAGGTGGGCAAAAGGGACCTCGCTGTAGAAACACGGTCACGAGATAGGTGCCTCTGCACCAGCCACCAGCCGGCGGCGTCAGTGTGATGTGTTCAAGCGCTCCGGCCGTTCCGCTGTCAATGGCCGGTGGCTGAGCGGCCATGCAGGAGCTTCCACTGCCAGGTGGCGCCGCGACCTGGACTCGGTATTCGGTCGCCATGACGCCTTCGTGTCCCGGCGCGTCGCGCAGGGTGAAGGTCAGCGTGAAGACGGTCAGCCCGCTGCCAGAAGTTGGATAAATCTGTGGATCCGTGCGCTCGTTGCTTGGAACCCTCGTCGTTTGCGGGGTCGCCTGAGGGAATGACATGGTGGCCGGTGTGGCGGTTGCCACACCTACAGCCGTCCCGCTCCCCTGGTCCTTGCCCTCAGCCACCGCGGCCATCGCGGCACCAACGAGTACCGCCAGGAACAGGGCAATCCCATGACGGAGGCTCATGGGTCGATCGTACTCGCCCCCCGAGCCTAGACTTACTGGCTTTCCGTCCCACGGCTTAGAAGATTGCCCGGGCGTTTTCGGCTGTTTGCGGCCGTTCGGACTTTCGCCGCTAATGGGCGGTTATCGCCGTTTCGACCGGCTCGCCGTTTGCGGCTGTTTCCGGGTGTTGTGTTGCCCTCCCGTTGCCTCCTTGGGGGAATGCCTTCGATGCTTGTTTCTGACTTATCGCTGACCCAAGGCCCGCCCGACCAGCCCAGCCAGAGTGTCGTCTTGGGACAGGCTCGCCGTAAAGACGCGAACATCGATCGGATGTATCGGATTTAGGCCTCGAACCTTGCGACGTGCTCGCTCAAGCTTGTCCCGAACCGCCTCATTCCCTGTTTCGGCAAACGTGCAAACGAATTGATTCTCGGCCCACCGCACAATTGGATCACCTGGGCGGAGCTCCTCTTCAATGGCCAGGAATACATCACCAATCGCGGCGATATGGGCCGGATAGTTGTCGCTGGCTTCAGACGGTGAGCCATCGTTGACGGTGAGCAGACCAAGGACCAACGTCGATCCCCGAATACGAGCGCTCCCGATCTCGTGGCGCAGGAGGACTTCGCCGAATTGCCGGCAGTAGGCGCCGGTAAGCTCGTCCAAATAGAAGCGCTCCAGTTCCACCCGCAGAAGTTCACGGTCTCGCGCTGCAGCTTCCCTGTCTCTCGCTGCGCGTTCGCGATCGCTGAGGGCGCTCAGCCGAGCGGTCGCTGCTCTCTCCCTGATCGAACGAACTGCACGCATGATGGGATCGTCGTCGACCTCTGCTCCGTCGAGTGCCACTGCGGCCTTGTCGACTTCATCGGCGGCTAAATCTCGCGCGGTCGCCTGTTCGTCCCGACGGGAGGCATTCTCGTCACGGCGCGAGGCGATTTCTTCACGCTCCCGGGCAACCTGAGCGCGAACTCCAGTCGTGGCAGAGCGCGTGAGAGTTCCCTTGTCCCTGCTGACCTGTCCTTCACCGTGAACGCGCATCAACTCGGCGCCAGCCTCTGGATAGGCGTCCAACTCTCGATCGAACGCTTCCTGGTCGCTATCAGAAGCTCGTTGATCGGTTACAGCGGCGGCCTGATCTTGATCGGAAAGGCCCTGATCTGTGTCCGAGGCGGTTTGGTCGCGGTCCGCAGTCGTCTGGTCCGCTTCGCCCGCAGCCCGATCGTCGAGGCTATGAGAGCGGCGACGCCATGGAAAACTAGGACTGATTTGGGTCTTCCTTTCGGGGGCTGAATGCTGCCTGGAAGGCGAGCTCCTCCAAGCCAGGGTCCCTGTTATTCAGGCTAGCACCGTGGAGACCGATCGACCCCGGCCCCGGTTCGTGATCGCGTTCATCGTCTTCTGCGCCACGCATGGTGGCTGCTCGTGAAATCGGCCACTAACCGGCCAATTCTGCCGGTTGGGGGTCGCCTCCGTTTGCGACTGTTTGTGTTGCCCCGAGTTGCCCACCGACGGGCGGGGCGGCTGCGTCGCGCCGGGCGGTCGATTCGGTCGAGAGCGGCTCCGGTTTCGGGACCCGTTCGGGACCCGTTTCGGACTGACCTAGATCGCGCTGACCAAGTGGCGACCTTGAAACGGCGATGTAAAGCCAATTAGCGGAGGGGGTGGGATTCGAACCCACGAGACGCCCATTGAGCGCCTAACGGCTTTCAAGGCCGCCGCATTCAACCGCTCTGCCACCCCTCCGTGGGGTAGGCCGATGAGCGTAGGTGATTGGATCGAGCGATGCGAAGGCTCCTGATCCTCGCCTCGACGATGGTCTTCTTCGACGTGGCGTTCTACGCGGCGATCGCGCCGCTGCTCCCGCACTACGTCTCGAAATTCGACCTGAGCGAGGCCGAAGCCGGGATTCTCCAGGCCTCCTACGCGGCCGGGACGCTGCTCCTCGCCCTCCCCTCGGGCTTGCTCGCGGCGCGGATCGGGCCGCGTTCGACCGTGATCGGCGGGCTCGCCCTGTTCGGCACCTCCGGGCTCGTGTTCGGGTTCGGGGACCAGATCCTCGTGCTCGACCTCGCGCGGTTCGTCCAGGGATGCGCCGGCGCCCTGATCTGGTCCGGCTCGCTGGCCTGGCTGATCGCCGGGTATCCGCCGGAGCGGCGCGGCGCGGTGATCGGCACCGCCCTCGGCACCGCCGTCGCCGGCGCCCTGCTCGGCCCGCTGCTCGGAGGCATCGCCGCCAAGATCGGGACCGAGGCGGTCTTCGGCGCCGTCACCGTGATCGCCGTGGTGCTGGCGTTCGCCGCCGCCCGAACCCCGGAGCTCGGGGTCAGCGACGTCCAGGACCTCCGCACCGCGCTGCGGATCATCGCCACCCGGCCGATCGTGATCGCCACCGCGTTCGTCGCGGTCCCCTCGCTGATGGCGGGAGCGATCGAGGTCCTGGTGCCGCTGAGGATCGACCACCTCGGCGGGGGGTCGACGGTGATCGCGGCGGCGTTCGTCGTCGGGGCGGGGATCGAGGCGTCCCTGGCGCCGATCGCCGGCCGCTACTCGGACCGGGTCGGCCGTCGCGCTCCGTATGTCTTCGGGTCAGCGGTCTGCGCGGCGGCGATGGTCGGGATCGCGGCGGGGCAGGCGCTCGGGGTCGTGATCGGCTCGCTCCTCGTCATCTCATTCGGCGTCGGGCTCGCGTTCACGCCGGCGATCGCGGCGCTCACGGAGGCCGGCGAAACCGCTCGCCTGCACGAGGGGGTCGCCGCCGGGCTCTCGAATGTCGCCTGGGCCTCGGGACAGGTGGTCGGCGCCGTCGTCGGCGGCGGCCTGGCCAGCGCCGCCGGGTTCGCGGTGCCCAACCTCCTCGTCGCGGCGCTGCTGGCCGCGACCGCGCTCTACGCGAGCAGGGCGCTGAGCGGCGGATACGCTCAGCCGATGACCTCGGAGGGCGGGTAGCGGTGGCTTCGGCGGAGTGGCGCAACTGGGCTGGGGACCAGGCCTGCCATCCGGCGGAGCGGGTCGCGCCCCGCGATCGCGACGAGCTCGCCGCGGCCGTCCTGGCCGCCGCGGCGGCCAGGAGGAAGGTCAGCGTCGCCGGCTCAGGCCACTCCTTCACCGAGGCGGCGATGACCGACGGGACGATGATCGACATCGGCGCCCTCAGCGGGGTGATCGATGCCGACCCCTCCTCGGGCCTGGTAAAGGTCGGCGCCGGGACGGTCCTTGCCGACCTCAACCAGGAGCTCCACCGTCTCGGCCTGGCGATGGAGAACCTCGGCGACATCGACCGCCAGACGGTCGCCGGGGCGATCTCGACCGGGACCCACGGGACTGGGGCGAAGCTCGGGAACCTCTCGACCCAGGTCGTCGGGGTCGAGCTCGTGACCGGCGCCGGCGAGGTCCGGGCCCTGGGCGAGTCCGACGGCGACCTGCTCCAAGCGGCGCGGGTCGGGATCGGGGCGCTCGGGGCGATCACCGCCGTGACCCTGCGCTGCGTCCCCGCCTTCGCCCTCGAGATCGTCTCGAAGCCGCTGCCGCGCGATGAGGTCCTGGACAGCTTCTCCGAGCGCGCCGAGGCCAACGACCACTTCGAGCTGTTCACGTTTCCCTACGCCGACTCGGCGCTGGTCCTCGAACGCGACCGCACCGACTCCGAGCCGCGCCCGCGGGGGAGGATCGGCGCCTACCTGAACGACATCGTGCTCGAGAACTGGGCGCTGGGGGCGTTCTCGGCGGCGGGCAGGTCGTTCCCGAGGGCGATCCCGCTCCTCTCGCGCACCGCCGCCCGGCTCGCGTCCGGGGGGAGGACGACCGACCGCAGCGATCGCGTCTTCGCCAGCGAGCGGCGGGTCCGATTCACCGAGATGGAGTACGGGGTGCCGCGCGAGAGCGGACCGGAGGCCGCCCGCCGGGTCATCGAGTGGGTGCGCGAGAACCGCTACCCGGTCTTCTTCCCGATCGAGATGCGGGTCGCCGCGGGCGACGACGCCCTGCTCAGCCCTTCGCATGAGCGCGACACGACCTACATCGCCGTCCACCAGTACAGGGGGATGCGGTGGCGCCCCTACTTCGAAGCGGTCGAGGCGATCATGGATGAGTGCGGCGGCCGCCCCCACTGGGGCAAGCGCCACTTCCAGACGGCGGCGACGCTGGCGCCGCGATACCCCCGCTGGGACGCGTTCGCCGCCGCCCGCGACGAGCTCGACCCTGGCCGCGTGTTCGCCAACGAGTACGCGGCGCGAGTCCTCGGGCCCTGACGCATTGTCGAGCCGGCCCGCGCGTCAGAGGAACGCCCGGCCCTCGCCGCGGTAGGTCGGAACCTCCTCGACGATCCGGCCGCTCTCGACCAGGTAGAGGGAGTCGAAGCGCTCGCATAGCTCGCCCGCCTTGGCGTGGCGCATGTAGACGCGGTCGCCGATCCGCAGCTCGGCCGCCGCCGGTCCGAGCAGCGGCGTCTGCACCTCGCCGGCGCCCTCCTCGGCGTCGAGCTCCAGCCCCGGCGGCAGCCAGGGCGAGGGCAGGCGCGCGGTGTCGCCGCTGCCCGATGCCAGATAGCCGCCGCCGAGAGCAGTCGCCACCCGCGGCGACGGCCTGCGGACGATCGGCAGGGCGAAGCCCGCGGCCGGGGTCAGCGAGAAGCGGCTGTAGTGGTCGAAGAGGGCCGGCGCGTAGAAGCCGGAGCCGGCGGTCACCTCGGTGACGGCGTCCTCGGCGGCGGTCAGGTCGAGGCTCCCGGTGCCGCCCCCGTTGACGATCCGCAGCTCGGCGAACTCCTCGATCGCGGCGACGATCGCCGCCCGCCGCTCGGCGATCTCGAGTGCGGAGCGGCGCTGCATGAACCGGATCGCGGCCCCGCGGAGGCGCCGCCCCGGAGGCGTGTCCCCGACCCCCGCGATCTGGCCCTCGTAGGCCATCACCGCCGCGAGCCTGAGTTGGTCGCGCCCCTCGATCTCCCGCGCCAGGGCGACCGCCTGCTCGACCGTGTGGACTGGCGAGCGCTTCGGGCCGGCCTTGACCCGGCCGCCGAACCCCCACCAGCTCGCGTCGATGTCGATGCAGACCCGGACCGGGGCGGCCCCGGTGCCGAGCACCGACTCGATCGCGTCGAGGTGCTCGACGCAGTCGACCATCACGATCGGGGCGTCGTCGGGATTCGCGGCCGAGCGCAGCGCCAGCTCGCTGAGGGCGCCGGAGTCGGCGGTGGGGTAGGCGAGCAGCAGGTTCTCGTAGCCCTGCTCGGCGAGCCACAGCGTCTCGGGCAGGGTGAAGGTCATCAGCCCGGCGAAGCGGTCGTTGGACTCGAGGATCCGGTCGATCACCGCCCGGCAGCGCACCGACTTGCTCGCGACCCGGACCGGCTTCGGCTCGGCCCGCCCCAGCATCTCCTCCGCGTTCGCCCCCATCGCATCGAGGTCGACGAACGCGAACGGCGCCTCCACCTCGGCAAAGATCTCCTCGTACTCCCCGTGGGTGGCCATTCGTGCGTCGAGCCTAACCCGCCGGCGCGGACGCGGAAGCGAGCCGCATCGCCCACTTCAGTCCCTTCCGATGTCGCATTTCCCTCCAACCCGTGGAGCAAACTGCGACATCACCGGGCGCGAGCGGGGCGGAGCACCTGCCGGCTGGTGCGAGCAGCCGGCGGTATCTTTTGCCCTCCCGGAGAGGTGGCCGAGTGGCTGAAGGCACTCGCCTGCTAAGCGAGTAGGGGGCGCAAGCTCTCTCGAGGGTTCGAATCCCTCCCTCTCCGCTCCGGGCCTCAGCCCAGGCGCGAGCGGATGACGACCCGGGCCCCGTGGGCGGGGATCATCGTCACGTTGCGGTGCCGCGCGCGCTCCGGCTCCGGATCCGCCGCCTCGAGGTCGAGCCGCCGCGCCATCATCTCCAGCACGACCCGCTGCTCGGCCATCGCCAGCGCCGCGCCGAGGCAGCGGCGGGTGCCGCCGCCGAAGGGGATCCACTCGTAGGTTCCCGGCCGGCGGCCGACCCAGCGCTCGGGCAGGAACTCGAACGGCCGCGGGTAGACGTCCTCGCGGTGGTGGAGGAGGAGGATGCTGACCAGGATCGGGGTATCGGCCCGGACCGCGTAAGGGCTGAGCAACCAGGGCGCCATCACCCGCCGGCCGACGATCGGGACGACCGGGCGCGAGCGCATCGTCTCGAGGATCGTCGCCTCGACCTGCTCGGCGCCCCCCTCTCTGGAGCGGACTGCGTCGCGGAGGCGGTCGTGGGCGTCGGGGGCGCGGACCAGGCGCTCCCACGCCCAGGCGAGCGAGTTAGCCGTCGTCTCGTGGCCGGCGAGGACCAGGGTCAGAAGCTCGTCGCGAACCTCCTGGTCGGTGAGCCCCTCGCCGTCCTCGGTCCTCGCCTGGAGGAGCTGGGAGAGGATGTCACGCCGGTCGGCGAGGTCGGGAGCGGCGCGGCGGCGGGCGATCACCGCGTATGTCGGGCGATCGAGGATCTCGAGCCCGACCCGGGTCAGGCCGACGGGCTCGTCGCGGAAGAGGTTCATCAGCTCGCCGATCTGGGCCGCGGGCATGGTCGAGGCCGCGACCAGCCGCTTGGTCGCGAACCGCAGCCAGTACTCGGGCGTGTCCCGGCGCGGCGTCCCCTCGATCCCGAAGATCCCGGACATGATCACGTCGAGGGTGATTGCCTGCATCCGCGGCGCCAGCGAGAATGGGCGCCCGACCGGCCAGCCCTCGATCTCGCGCTCGGCGGCGGCCGCGATCGAGCGGGTGTATCGATCGATCGCATCGCCGTGGAAATTGGGCAGCAGCAGCTTGCGCTGGCGCATGTGGCGCGGTTCGAGCGCGGTCAGGACCGAGCTGCGCCCGACGATGGGGGCCAGCGGCGACTCGGCGGCAAGCGAGGGGACGAGCTCGGGCGAGGCGGTGAAGAGGGAGCGGACATGGTCGGGGTGACTGACGATGATCAGCCCGCCCGGCATCGCGGTCCGCATCCGGAATATCTCGCCGAGGCGCCGGCGGGCGCCGAAGACGAACTGGATCTGGCGCTGGTTGAAGCGCAGGATCTGGGCCGCGGGGTGCATCTCGACCACCGGCGGCGGGCGAAGCGCCATCTGCTCCTCGACGGAGATCAGCCCCGCGGACGAGGGGGGCGCCTCGCCGATCAACTCATTCGCCGCCTCCTCGGGGGCGGTGGCGAGCGCTGATCCGCCGGGCGAGTCCATCGATGAGCCAATGCTACATGGATCGGTGTCATATAGCGGCGGGACGCCGACCATTTACAGTCGAACGTGATGCGGGCGGAATCGCAGAAGAGGAACGAACGCCGGACGAAGATCATCGCCACGGTCGGGCCAGCTAGCTGGGACCCGCCTGTGCTCGCCCAGCTGATCGAGGCCGGGGTCGACGTCTTCCGGCTCAACTTCTCACACGCCGATCGCCACCGCCACGCGGAGACGATCGAAGCGATCCGCAAAGCCTCCGAGGAGGCCGGGCGCGACATCGCCGTGCTCGGCGACCTTCCCGGGCAGAAGCTGCGGATCGGCGAGCTGCGCGACGACGTCGCCGAGCTCGAGACCGGGATGCACGTCAAGCTGACGCCCCGGGACGTCGAGGGCGACGCGGAGACGATCCCGGTCGACTGGCCCGGGCTATCGACCCTGAGCGAGGACGAGCAGGTCTACCTCGCAGACGGGGCGATCAGGCTCCGGGTCTGCGAGCCGGATCAGGCCGACGGCGTCGACTGCGAGGTCGAGGTCGGCGGCACCCTCTCCTCGCACAAGGGGATGAACGTCCCGGGGTCGACCGCGCAGGCGACGACCGACGGCGACATCGGCTGGGTCGAGTTCTCGGTCGAACACGGCGTCGACCTTCTCGCGGTCTCCTTCGTCTCCTCCGCCGCCGACCTCGACCCGGTGGCCGAACGGGTGCGCTCGCTCGACGCCGACATTCCGCTGATCGCGAAGATCGAGAAACGCCAGGCCGCCGAGAACGCCGAGGAGATCGTCGAGGCGGCCACCGGCGGGATCATGGTCGCCCGCGGCGACCTCGGTATCGAGCTGCCGCTGGCCGAGGTCCCGCTCGTCCAGAAGCGCCTGATCCGCGCCGCAGGCAAACGCTCGAAGCCGGCGATAACCGCGACCCAGATGCTTGCCTCGATGGTCACCGCGCGGCGCCCGACCCGGGCCGAGGTGACAGACGTCGCGAACGCGATCTTCGACGGGACCGACGCCGTGATGCTCTCCGAGGAGACCGCCGTCGGCAGCAACCCGGTCGAGGCGGTGAGGGTCATGGATCGGATCGCGCGGGCCACCGAGCCCGATCTCCCCTACGGCGACTGGCTCTTCACCCGCACCGACCAGATCGATCAGGAGGTCGCCGACTCGGTCGCCTGGGGCGCTGTGGGGGCGGTCTACCGGCTCGGCCTCGCGGCGCTCGTCGTGCCCACCTTCAGCGGCCGCACGGCCCGGCTGGTCTCCGCCCACCGGCCCAACGTCCCGGTGGTGGCGGTCTCGCCGCGGATCGAGACCGTGCGGCGGCTCAACATCCTCTTCGGGGTCACCGCCCTCCACAGCGACCACGAGACCGAGATCCGGGCCCTGCTCGACGAGTGCGCTGCGCTCGTCGCCCGCCACGGGATCGCCAAGTCCGGCGATCTGATCGCGATCACTGCCGGCCTGCCCGACCAGGAACTGGGCACGAACCTGTTCGAGGTCCACCGGGTGCCATAGGCTCGCCTCATGGGCCGAATCAGGACGCCGTCGCCGTCGATGGCCGTCGCGATCGCAGCGCCGGTGATCGCGATCGCGGGCACCGCGGTCGCCGGCGTCGGGACGATCAGCGTCCTGTCCAAGAACGACAAGAAGCAGATCAGGAGGATCGCCGGCAAGGTCGCCGAACAGCAGGTCCGGGCCCTGGCGTCCGGTCTTGCTGTCGCGAGCGCCGCCAACGCCGGCTCCCCGGGCACGGCCGATCGGGCGAAATCGGCGGATTTCGCCACCAAGGCCGGGAACGCCCCGGAACAGCTCTGGGCGGTCGTCAATGCCGACGGAACGCTGTCCCGTGGAAGCCCCGGCGTCAGCTCGTCGATGGAAGAAGTAGGCAAGTACCTGGTGCTGACCGATCGCGATATCAGCGACTGCTTCCTCGCAGCGACAATCGGTGGCAACGAACCCGGCATGGGCCTCGTCGGAAGTGTCTCGGTCAACAAGGTGAGCGGAGATCCGAAGGGCGTCTACATCTTCACTAGCTCCGGCCATCCCTTCACCCTCCTGATCAGCTGCTGATGGTGCGCCTCGAGCGCGACGACAGCGGTCTGGCGGTCGCGACCTTCGACAGCCCGCCGCTCAACCTCTTCGACCGCGCGATGTTCGACTCGCTGCGCGAGACGGTCGCCGAGCTCGACGGCGACCCGCCGCGGGCGGTCCTCTTCCGGGCCGAGGGCCGCGCCGTCTCCGGCGGCGTCGACGTCCACGAGTTCGCCGGGGTCACGCCCGAGCAGGGCTCGGAGCTTTGGACCGAGCTGCTGGGGGTCGTCGACAGGGTCGAACTCCTGCCGGCCCCGGTCGTGTTCGCCGCGCACGCGCTGACCTTGACCGCGGCCTTCGAGCTGGCGCTTGCATGCGACCTGATCGTCGCCGCCCGCTCGGCGCAGTTCGGGCTGGTCGAGCGCGTCGTCGGCCTCACTCCCTCGATGGGCGGCACCCAGCGCCTCGCCGAGCGGGCGGGGAGCGGCCGCGCCCGGCAGCTGGTGATGACCGGGGACCTCTTCGGCGCCGAGGAGCTCGAGCGCTGGAACGTCGTCAACTACGTCTACGAGGACGAGGAGTTCGAGCAGCGCTCGCGGGCGCTCGCGGGCGCCCTCGCCGCCGGCCCGACCCGCGCCCACGCGATGACCAAGCACGTGCTGCGCCGGTTCCGCGAGGGCGGGATCCCGGCGGCCGACGACGCGATCCGCGAGGACGCCGGCGAGCTGTTCGGGACCGAGGACCTCCAGCGCGCGGTCAGGACCTTCCTCGAGAAGGGCCCCGGCCACGCCGAGTTCGAGGGCCGCTAGCCGCCGCTCCGGACGGGCTCGCGCCACATCGTCGAGACGGCGACGACATCGTCAGGCGGCCGCCTGAACTCCCCGACCCGCTCGAACCCGAGCCGTTCGTAGCGGCCGTCGTTGGCGGAGTTGCTCGACTCGAGGTAGGCGGGCATCCCCTCGGCGTCGATCCGGGCCAGGCCGTCGGCCAGCAGCGCCATCCCCACTCCCTTCCCGCGGTGGTCGGGATCGGTGCCGAGCAGGCTCAGGTAATAGTGAGGCCTGTCGCGGGGGTGGGTCTGCTCGAACCGGTCGAGGAGCTCGAGGACGTCCGGCGCGCGGTCGCCGATCAGGTCCCGGAGGACCGACTCGACCCGGCCCTCCTCGTCCTCGGTCAGCTCGACCCCGCCCGGCGGAATCCAGACCGAGGCGGCGGCGCCATCGTCGGCGATCAGCACCCACGGGTAGCGGAGCGCGCTCGAGACGAGGAAGCGCCACCAGGCCGCCCGGCTCTCGTCGTCGGGAAAGGCCCAGCTCCAGAGGGGATCGGTCGAGAACGCCGCGGTGAGGATGAACGTCACCGCGTCGAGGTCCCGCTCGGTGGCCACGCGCGCCGGCATCCGCGCGATCGACCATAACCGAGCGCCCCCGGCGCTTGCTACTATTTCGCTATGCGATCTATCGGCGAGCGATCTACAGACCCCGGCCTCCTGATCCTCTCGAGCCTGGCGGAGGGGCCGAAGCACGGCTACGCGATCACCCGCGACGTCGAGGAGATGTCGGGAGTGCTGCTCCGTCCTGGCTCCCTTTACGGGGCGCTCGCGAGGCTCGAGGAGAACGGCCTGATCGAGGCCCTGCCCGAGGACGATCGCCGCCGCCCCTACCGGTTGACCGCGGAGGGCAGCGAGGCCCTCCGCGACCAGCTCCAGACCCTTGACCGTGTCGTCAGCGCGGGGCTCAGGCGGCTCGACGTGGGGACGGTGCCCGGATGAGCCGGCTGCTCGCCAGGGGCGCTCTTCGCCTCTACCCGCTTGCCTACCGGCGCCGCTACGGAACCGAGATCGAGGCTCTGGTCGAGGACTCGCCGGCCGGGGTGCTGACCGTCCTCGATCTGCTGCGGGGCGCGGCCATCGCCCACACCCGGCCCGCGGCCTCCGCGACCGCGGCGCTCAGCCCGGTGAGCGCGTCTGCTCGAGCTCGAGCGCGATCCTCGCCTGCTGGATCGCGTTCGCCGCCGCCGGCCTCGGCTTCTACAAGACGACCGAGGATCCGGCGTTCTCGCGCGCCGGCGATGCCCACATCGCGCTCGGCGGGTCGCACCTCGCGATCCAGGCGCTCGCAGTCCTGGCCTCGGCCGCGATCGTCGCCGGGGCGCTGCCGCTGGTCGCCGCCGCCCTCCGCCAGGTCCCCCGCTCACGTCCGGCGCGCCACGCAACCGGCCTCGCGGCGGGCGCCGTGGCGCTGTTCGGGATCGCGACCGGAGCGCTGATCGTGCTCGCGAACGCGGTGCCGTCACTCTCAGAAGGCGCCGCGGCGGCGATCCTCCTCGGATGGGCGGGGATCGCCCTCGCATGTGGGGCCGCGTGCGCGATCGCAGCGCGCCGCGGGCTGCTCGCGATCGACGTCGGGCGGCGCGGGCTGAGGACCGCGCTCGCGCTCGGCAGCCTGGTGACGGCGGCGATGGCCTTGATCGTGGTTGCGACTGCGACCTATGTGATCGCGCTCGCGCTCGACTCCGGCGCCCTCGCGGGTGAGGCGAACGGGCCGCTCGGGCTGGTCAGCGTCGTGGCGTCGGTGGGCCTGCAGCTGGCGGTCATGGCAACCTCTGCGAGCCTCGCCACGGTCACGACGGCTCGTGGCTGGCGGGCTGTTCGCTCTGCCTAGGCGGATGCGACCCGATACGGTTGCGGCCGATGCCGGACTTCGACGCGATCGCCGCCGGGATACCCGAGGCGGTTCCATTCGCCAAATTCCTCGGGCTGGAGATCAATCGGATCGGCGAGGGAGAATCGGTCGTGACCCTGCCAGAGCGCCCGGAGCTCACCAACCACGTCGGCTCCCAGCATGCCGGAGCGCTGTTCACCGCCGCCGAGGCGGCTTCGGGAGCGGCCTTCCTCGGCGCCTTCGTCGAGCGCCTCGCCGACGTCGTCCCGCTCACGCGCAGCGCCGAGATCTCCTACGAAAAGATCGCCAACGGGCCGATTGAGGCCCGCGCCAAGCTCGGCATGCCCGCCGCCGAGGCGCTGGCGACGCTGGACTCCGAGGGCAAGGTCGTCTTTCCCTGCCTTGTCGCGCTCGCCGACTCCGACGGGCAGCAGGTCGCCACCGCGAGCATCGAGTGGCACCTGCGGTTGAAAGAGCCGGTCGCCTCCGGCGACTAGCTCGCCGTGATCCGTTCCAGAGCCTGCGTGGCGAAGCGGGAGGCGAGGGCGCAGGGCCCGGTCACGTGGAGGACGTTGCCGTCGGGGAGCGAGGCGACGACTCCGGTCGAGCCGTAGCGCAGGCACCAGCCGGCCCTACTCCCGACACTCACCCGCGTGGCCCTGGACGCGTGGCTGCGGAGAGCCTGCAGACTGGTCTGTTCGATCGCGACCGTCATCTGCGGCGCCGGGCCCTTCGGAACATATATGCATGTCGGCCCCTGCGAGCCCACTGACGCTCGAACCCCGCCACCGAGGATCGTCGAGGCCTGATCGAGCGAGACCAGGCGGCACGGGTCTTCCTCGGAGGCCCCGGTCTCGCTGACCTCGTCGTTCTCCTCGCCTTTCGGGTGCTGGGCGACGCTGGGCGAGTCTTCATTGGAGATCGGGTCCGAGGAGGGGACGATGTAATCGCTCGATCCCTGGGAGGCGCCCTCGGCGCCCGGGTCGGTGGCCCGGGTCGCCGGAGCCGCCACAGGCTGTGAGCGCCAGGGCGGACGGCGACGGCGAGGATGAGGGCGGCGAGCCTGGTCATGGCGTGAAGAGGACGTCGACCCAGTAGTTGGTCGCGTTGAAGGTGTTCGACGGGAAGGCGCTGGTCGAGCTGTAGACGTAGACGCCGTTGGAGCTCGCGCTGTTGGCGACGGCGTGCAGCGGCGGGTTGTCGATCGCGGTTGCGAATGCCTGGCTCGTGGCCGAGTAGTGGCCGTCCGGGGCGAGGTAGGCGGCGACATAGGTCGTGTTCGCGGCTATCGCCACCGGGCTCGCGAAGGGGACCTCCTGCCAGCCGGATGCGGTCTCGCCGCTCGGCGGTCGCCTGCGCCAGCAGTGCCCCGGCGGCGCTCCAGAGGCTGACCACATGCGTGGCCGGTGTTTCCCGCCGCCTTGTAGAAACGGATCCCGCGAATCGTCCCGGCGATGTCGCTGGTGAACTTGACGCCGAGCTCAACCGAGTTCGTGTCGACGGCTTCGAGGGTCGCCGGGACCCCCTGTTCGAAGATCGTCGCGCGCGGCATCACCGCGTTCGAGGCGGACGAGGCCGGGCCGGCTCCGATGCCGTTCATGGCGGTGACGGTGAAGGTGTAGTTGGTCCCGTTGGAGAGGCCGCTCACGGTCCCGAAGTGACGGCACCGGACACCGTCGTCGGGGACTGCGGCGGTCGACCCGATGAACGGGGTGATCCGGTAGCCGGTGATCTGGCTGCCGCCATCGCCTCCGGCGTCCAGCTGACCAGGGCGCTCTGATTGCGGGCTTCCGCCGCGACCCCGGTCGGCGCTTCGGGGATCGCCTGCCCCCGTTGGCGTGACCGAGTTCGATTTCGCCGACTCCGGCCCGGCGCCGGCGGAGTTGATCGCGGTCACCGTGAACGTGTAGGCCGTGCCGGCGGTGAGGCCCGAGACGGTCTTCGAGGTGGCCGGCGCGGTGACGGTCGTCGGCGCCTGCGGCGGTGGAGCCGATATACGGCGTGATCCGGTAGCTGGTTACCGTTTCCGCCTTCGCTCGCCGGCGGAGTCCAGTTCACCGTCGCCTGCTGGGGGCCCGCGGTGGCGCTTACGTTCGTGACCTGGCCTGGCGGTTGAGCGGTTGGCGTGAAGAGGACATCGACCCAGTAATTGGATGACTGGAAAGTGTTGGTCGGGAAGCGCGCGGTGGCGCTGTAGATGTAGATGCCATTGGCGCTGACGCCGTTGGCTATGGCGTGCAGCGGCGCGTTATCGACACCGTTTGCGAGGGTCGGGCCGTTGACCGAGTAGTGACCTTTGGGGGCGAGGTAGCCGGCAACATAGGTGGTGTTGGCCTGGATCGCGACCGGACTTGAGAATTTCACCTGCTGCCAGCCGGTTTCCGTCTCGCCGCTGAAGTTGGCCTGGGCGAGGAGTGTGCCGGACGAGCTCCAGAGGCTGCCCACATGGGTGCCGGTGTTGGTGCTCGCCTTGTAGAACCGGATGCCGCTGATCGTTCCCGCGACATCGGAGCGGAACTTGACGCCGACCTCGACCGCGCTTTTGTCGCCCGAGTCGACCGTGGCCGGAGTCGCGAGGTCGAAGATCGTGTCGTAGGGGGTGATCGCGGCCGATGCCGTCGAGTCGGGGCCCGGTCCGGCGCCGTTGATCGCGGCCACCGTAAAGGTGTAGGCCGTGCCGTTGGTGAGGCCGCCGACGCTGGCCGAGGTCGCACTCGACCCGGTGGTGGTCGCGGCCTGCGCGGTGGACCCGACGTACGGGGTGATCCGGTAGCTGGCGATCGGGCTGCCGCCGCTGCTCGACGGCGCGGTCCAGCTGAGCTGCGCTGCGGAGCTCTTGGCGATCGCGGTCACGCCGGTCGGCGCTCCCGGCGGCGTGCCGGCGGCGATCGTGAAGCTGCGCGTCGCCGGCGTGCCCGGGTTTCCGGCGGCGTCGGTTGCACTTACCCGGAAGGTGTAGGTGCCGTCGGGCAGCGCGCTGGTCGGGGTGTGGGTGGCGCCCGGGCCCGAGCAGGGGCCGAAGCTCGGGGTGCCGGTGTCGATCGAGCAGGCGAAGCTCGAGCCCGCCTCGGTGGAGTGGAATTCGAAGGTCGGGGTCGAGTCGTTGGTCGTGCCGGTGGGGCCGGCGTCGATCACGGCCGTCGGGGGCGTCGTGTCGATCTGCCATTCGAAGGCGGCCGGCGAGGCGTCGATGTTGCCGGCCTGGTCGGTGGCCCGCACTTCGAAGCGGTGGGCACCGTCACCGAGGCCGCTGTAGGTCTTGGGTGAGGTGCAGGGGGCCCAGGCGCCGGCTTCGGTCGAGTCGAGCCGGCACTGCAGGGAGGCGACGCCGGAGCCACCCGGGTCTTCGCCGGAGAATTCGAAGGAGGCGGTCGCGCTGGCGCTGAGCGCCGGCGGGTGGGTGCCGATCTGGGTCTGCGGCGCGGCCGAGTCCTCGACGTATGTGAGCGGCGCCGAGCAGGAGGAGGTGTTGCCCGACGCGGTCGCGGTGGCGCGCAGCGCGGTGCTCGAGTTGTCGGGCACGGTGACGGTGATCCCCGCTTCCAGTTCGGCGGCGGTGCCGGTCGCGAGCGGGGTGCCGCTGCAGTCGGAGGTGGTGTAGATCGAGACCTGGGAGCCGGCGGCGGCGCTGCCGAGGAGCTTCGGCGAGTTCTGGTTGGCGGGCGAGGCCGGGATGGTGGAGGTCAGGGTCGGGGCGGGAGGGATCACGGTGTTGACGGTGAACGATCGCGAGGCGGGGCTGGGGTCGAAGTTCCCTGCCTGGTCGGTCGCCCGGACTTCGAAGACGTGTTCCCCATCGATGAGGGCCGTTGTCGGCGTGTGGGTCGCGCCCGGCCCACTGCAGGGCGCGAAGGCGGCGACGTCGAAGCGGCATTCGAAGCTCGAGCCGGTCTCGCTCGAGGAGAAGCCGAAGGTCGGGGTCGAGTCGTTGGTGGTGCCCGAGGGGCCGGAGGTGATGGTCGTGTCGGGTGAGGCCGAGTCCTCGACGTATGTGAGCGGCGCCGAGCAGGAGGAGGTGTTGCCCGACGCGGTCGCGGTGGCGCGCAGGGCGGTGGTCGAGTTGTCGGGCACGGTGACGGTGATCCCCGCTTCCAGTTCGGCGGCGGTGCCGGTCGCGAGCGGGGTGCCGCTGCAGTCGGAGGTGGTGTAGATCGAGACCTGGGAGCCGGCGGCGGCGATGCCGAGGAGCTTCGGCGAGTTCTGGTTGGCGGGCGAGGCCGGGATGGTGGAGGTCAGGGTCGGGGCGGGGGGTGCGGCGGTGTTGATCGTGAAGCTGCGCGTCGCCGGCGTGCCCGGGTTTCCGGCGGCGTCGGTTGCACTTACCCGGAAGGTGTAGGTGCCGTCGGGCAGCGCGCTGGTCGGGGTGTGGGTGGCGCCCGGGCCCGAGCAGGGGCCGAAGCTCGGGGTGCCGGTGTCGATCGAGCAGGCGAAGCTCGAGCCCGCCTCGGTGGAGTGGAATTCGAAGGTCGGGGTCGAGTCGTTGGTCGTGCCGGTGGGGCCGGCGTCGATCACGGCCGTCGGGGGCGTCGTGTCGATCTGCCATTCGAAGGCGGCCGGCGAGGCGTCGATGTTGCCGGCCTGGTCGGTGGCCCGCACTTCGAAGCGGTGGGCACCGTCGGCGAGGCCGCTGTAGGTCTTGGGTGAGGTGCAGGGGGCCCAGGCGCCGGCTTCGGTCGAGTCGAGCCGGCACTGCAGGGAGGCGACGCCGGAGCCACCCGGGTCTTCGCCGGAGAATTCGAAGGAGGCGGTCGCGCTGGCGCTGAGCGCCGGCGGGTGGGTGCCGATCTGGGTCTGCGGCGCGGCCGAGTCCTCGACGTAGGTGAGCGGCGCCGAGCAGGAGGAGGTGTTGCCCGACGCGGTCGCGGTGGCGCGCAGCGCGGTGCTCGAGTTGTCGGGCACGGTGACGGTGATCCCCGCTTCCAGTTCGGCGGCGGTGCCGGTCGCGAGCGGGGTGCCGCTGCAGTCGGAGGTGGTGTAGATCGAGACCTGGGAGCCGGCGGCGGCGCTGCCGAGCACCTTCGGCGAGTTCTGGTTGGCGGGCGAGGCGGGGACGGTGGAGCTCAGGGTCGGGGCCGGGGGGATCACGGTGTTCACGGTGAACGACCGCGAGGCCGGGCTCGGGTCGACGTTCCCGGCCTGGTCGGCAGCCCGCACTTCGAAGCTGTGTTCGCCGTCGGCGAGCGCCGACGGTCGGCGTGTGGGTCGCGCCCGGCCCGCTGCAGGCCGCGAAGGCGGCGGCGTCGAAGCGGCATTCGAAGCTCGAGCCGGTCTCGCTCGAGGAGAACCCGAAGGTCGGGGTCGAGTCGTTGGTCGTGCCCGTGGGCCCGGAGGTGATCGTCGTGTCGGGCGCGGCCGAGTCCTCGACGTAGGTGAGCGGCGCCGAGCAGGAGGAGGTGTTGCCCGAGGCGGTCGCGGTGGCGCGGAGGGCGGTGCTCGAGTTGTCGGCGACGCGTGACCGTGATCCCGGTTCCCAGTTCGGCCGCGGTGCCGGTGGCGAGCGGGGTGCCGGTGCAGCCGGAGGTGGAGTAGATCGAGACCTGGGAGCCGGCGGCGGCGCTGCCGAGACCTTCGGCGAGTTCTGGTTGGCGGGCGAGGCGGGGATGGTGGAGGTCAGGGTCGGGGCGGGAGGCGGCGGGCTCTGCGCACCCGGGAGAACCTCGACCGCGGCAAGATTCCATCGGTCGCCTGTCGGGGCGGTGTCGTTCAGGGTGACCTGGGTGCCCACGAGAGGTGTGGTTGAGGTCTGCCGCTGCACCCAGAAGGTGTCGCCGATGGAGGCCAGGAACTCATCGACCTTGGTCTGGCTAGGGCCGACGGTCCGTTCGGTTGCGCTGTCCCAGTCGTTGCCGACGCCCCACATCCAGGAGCCGGCGCGGGTCGTCGTCAGCGAGAGCGAGGGGGCGCCCGTCGCGCCGCTGGCCGATGCCGTGGCGCCATCGACGACCTGATCGGCGCCGCCGATCGCCGCCACCGTGATCGATCCGACGTAGGAGCCGCTCGAGCGCGTGGCGGTGACGGTCGCGTTGTTGAGCACGGACGGCGCGTTCGCCTGCCAGATCTCGGCGGTGCCAGGCTGGGCATTGGCCCGGCTCCGGAGCCTCCAGGTAAGGCCTCCCCCGGTGACGTTGGAGAAGCTCTGGGTGCCGCTCGGGCCGTCGGAAGTGATGAAGGCGAGCAGCAGGTCACCCGGGGCCGAGGTCGAGAGCGCGGGCGATGAGATGCTGCTCGAGGCGCTGGTCTGGTGGGTCGTGACCAGTTCGTCGACGGCGAGGTTCGTGGGGGTGACGGAGTTCGACGCAGCGGATTCGGGCCCAGGTCCGGCGACGTTGACCGCGGCAACCGTAAAGGTGTAAGCCGTGCCGGCGCTCAGGCCGGTGACCGTCGCCGAGGTCGCCGGTGCCGCCACCGTGGTCGGCGTCTGGGCGTTCGCGCCGATGTAGGGCTTGATGCGGTAGCTGCTGATCGCGGCCCCACCGTCGCTGGCCGGCGCGGTCCAGCTGACGGTCGCCTGCCGCGCTCCCGCCGTCGCGCTGACCCCCGTCGGCGCGCTCGGCGGGTTCGGGGTCGTCGGGGTGACGGCGTTGGAGGCGGCCGATTCAGGGCCGCTTCCCATCACGTTCACGGCGGTGACTTTGAAGGTGTAGGTCGTGCCTCCGGTGAGGCCGGTGACCGTCGCCGAGGTCGCCGGCGCCGCCACCGGGGTCGGCGTCTGGGCGGTCGCGCCGATGTAGGGCGTGATGCTGTAGCTGCTGATCGCGCTGCCGCCGTCGCTCGCCGGCGCGGTCCAGTTGACTGTCGCCTGCAACGGCCCGGCGGTGGCGCTGACTCCGGTCGGGGCGCCGGGCGGATTCGGGATGGTCGGGGTCACCGCGTTCGAGGGAGCGGACTCGGGGCCGCTGCCTTTTTCGTTTATCGGGGTGACGGTGAAGGTGTAGGTGGTGCCGCCGGTCAGACCGGTGATCGTTTTCGAGCTGGCCGGCGCGGCGACCGTGGTCGGCGTCTGGGCAGTCGCGCCGATGTAAGGGGTGATCCGATAGGTGGATGTTGCGCCGCCGGTCGTCGGCGGAGTCCAATTGACTGTCGCCTGCAGGGCTCCCGCCGTCGCGCTGACGTTCGTCACCGGACCCGGCGGTTGGGTCGGCCCGGTGGGGTTGAAGACGACGTCGACCCAGTAGTTCTCGGAATGGTAGGTGTTCTGCGGGAAGGTGCTGCTCTGGGTGTACTGGTAGAGCCCATTCCCGTTGCCGTTGTCGGGCAGTACGTGCAGAGGCGGGCTGTCGAGGTTGTTGGGCCCCACCGCGGGCGGCCGATTGATCGCGAACTCCGTCGCCGAGTAGTGCCCTTTCGGGGCGAAGTAGGCGGCGACGTAGGTCGTGTTCGGCTGGATCGCGACCGGGCTCGGGAATGACACCTGCTGCCAGCCGGTCGAGCTCTCCCCGGTGAAGGTCGCCTGCGCCAGCAGTGAGCCGGTCGAGCTCCAGAGGCTGCCCACATGAGTGCCGGTGTTCGTCGAGGCTTTGTAGTAGCGGATGCCGCTGATCGTGCCCGCGACGTCGGAGCGGAACTTGATGCCGAGCTCGACCGAGCCTTCGTCTCCTGCGTCGACGATCGCCGGGACCGTTCCGTTGAAGATCGAGCACGGGCAGGAGACCGAAACCGTCCTGGGGGCGCTGGGTGAGCCCATGTTGCCCGAGTCATCGACGGCACGGGCCTCGATCGTCGCGGCGGGAGAGCCATGGACGACCCATGGGTAGGTCCACGATGAGGTCCCGGTTGCGGTGTGCCAGGTGGCGCCACCGTCGGTCGAGACTTCCATCGCGGCGACGACGCCGCCGCCGGTGTCGGTCGCGGTGCCGGAGATCGTGGTCGAGTTACCGTCGGTCAGCCCCGCACCTTCGGATGGCGAGGTGATCGTCGAGCTTGGCGGCGTGGTGTCGGTCGATGCCGGGGTGGCGATGAGACCGGACTGGAGGGTCGCGGGCTGCGCCCCCATGTCCGCCAGCAGGTTGACAGTCGCCTGCTGCATCGTCGGGTCGGGCGCGGTGCCATTCGGTCCGCTCCTGTGCCAGGCATTGGTGACGTCCAGCCCCCATGACCACTGGACCGTGCCGGCGCCGAACACCAGCGCTCCGCTTGGCGCCCTGTAGAGGGAGAGGCTGTGATTCGCCGTCGCTTCTTTTTCGACCCCGGTGCCGTAGTCGTTGAACGCTTCGACTCCGCTGACCGTCGTCGACGACAGCGAGATGCGGCCCGGGGGACGGAAGCCGTTGTCGGGATTGACGTCCCACTCGTAGCCGAGCGTTCCCGTCCCGGGCGCCAGCGTCAGTGTCTGCCCCGAGCTCAGGGTCGATACGGCCGTGTTGCGCCAGAACCGCAATTTGGCGAACGTCCCCGGGACTTTGATTTCCGACGTCCCCGAGTTGATCATGAAGTCCTGGCCCGTGACGGAGCTCTCGGGGCGGCCGGCGTCGCCGGGTGGGCTGAACCGCGGGTCTCGCCAGGTCGCCGGTCGTCACGCTCGGCCCCAGCGGGTCGACCGGGGTCGGGAAGTGGGTGTCCTTGTAGGTGATCAGGGTGCGGTACGGCGTGTTCGAGCCTTCGGAGCTGTTCCCCCAGCGCGTCTTCCAGAACATCTCGTTGCCGCTGAAGAAGGCGAGGCTCACCCCCGCGCTGCGGGCGGATTCCACGGCCTGGCGTTCCCCGGGGGACCAGTACTCGTCGTGGCCGCTCGAGATGACGACCTTGTGGTTCTGGAGCAGCGAGGGGTTCGCTTCGAGGTCGTGGCCGGACACGTAGCTCATGTCGTAGCCGTTGCGCTCGAGGAAGCGGATCAGCTGGTACTCGGCGTAGAAGGGGTCCGAGAAGCCGTTGTCGGTGGACAGCGTCCCGTCGAAGGGGCGGTTGTAGGAGACCGCGTATGCGGCCTTGTAGCCGCCCGGATTGCCGGGCGGGCAGGAGACCGTGCACGTGTAGAGGCTGTTGCCCCCGTAGGCGTTGTAGGCCTGCCAGGTCGTGTCCGAGGTCTTGAGGACGAGGTTGGAGTGGCTCGAGTCTTCGCGGACGACGAAGAAGATCTGGCTCTCGCCGCCGGTGTCAGTTGCGGGCCAGGTGCGCGATGTAGAGGCCCGAAACCGCATCGGATGGGACCGTCCAGGAGGCCGAGACGTTCCAGTTGCCGCAGTCGACCAGCCCGGTCGAGCTGTCGGTCAGGCAGTTCGGCTGCGATTGTGGCAACGAGGCGGTGGGCTGGATGTTGGAGGCGATTTTCCGCGCGCCATTACCGCCGTAGTAGCCAAGGCGCAGGATGTCGATGTGGTAGGAGCTGGCCGGCGTCTTGATCTTGAAGTTGATCGTCTGGCCGACGTTGACGCTCATCGAGGTGGCGAAGCCCTGGATCGTCGAGTCGCCGATCCCGTTGACCTGCCAGTCGGCAGGAGGGTCGCCGGGTTTCGTGTTCTCGCATGCGACCTTGTTGGTCACCGGGGCCGCGCATGGTTCCGCCGCGACCGCGTGGGCGCCTGCCCAGGCCTGGCGACCATCACGATCGCGAGCAGCGGGACCGGGAGCATGCGAAATGCCCAGAGCCGTCTCATCCATATATGGAACGGCCCCGCGGGAGCCGAAGTTGCAAGCGTGGAAGTACGAAAAAGGGCCTAGCCGGGGAGCTCGTCGGCGATCAGCTCCGCCAGCGCCGGCGAGGAGGTCGCCGCGGGCGAGGGCGCGTTGCGGACGTGGATCGCGCGCTCGGTGCGGTGGATCACGAAGTCGTCGACGAGGCTGCCGTCCCGTCCAAGCGCCTGGGCGCGGATGCCAGCCCGCCCGGCGTCGACCCGCGCCCCATTCAGGCCCGGCACCAATCGCGCCGCCGCGGCGACGAATGAGCGACGACTGGTCGCGTGCCGGATCTCGAGCAGCCCGGCCCGCCAGTGCTGGGCCGCCATCCTCCAGGTCCCGGGCCAGCCGATCGTCGCGGCGAGGTCGCGCGGCCGGATCTTCCACGGGCTGTATGCGTCCCGGGCGGCGACCATCAGCGCGCTCGGCCCGATCAGGACCTCGCCGCCAAGGGTCCGGGTCAGGTGGGCGCCGAGGAACGGCAGATCGGGGTCCGGGACCGGGTAGACGTTGGCCCTGACCAGGTCCGCCTGTGAGGAGCGGAGCCGCAGGTAGCCGCCGCGGAAGGGAACGATCCGGGGATCGGCCGGCGCGCCGCAGCGGACCGCCAACCGGTCGGACCAGAGGCCGGCGCAGAAGACCGCGGCCGAGGCCGCGGTCGTTCCCCGCGAGTGCCGCAGGACGGTCCGGCCGGGGCCGGGCTCGGCGTCGAACACCCGGGTGCCGCTGTGGATGCTTCCCCCGGCGTGCTCGACATCATCGGCGAATGCCTCGGCGACGGCGACGAAGTCGACGACGCCGGTGGCGGGGGAGTGGAGCGCGGCGACGCCGCGGGCGTGCGGCTCGATCTCCCCGATCTCCCCGGCGCCAAGGCGCCTCAGGCCGGGGACACCGTTTGCCCTCCCGCGTCGCTCGAGCTCGTCGAGGCGACCCAGCTCGGTCTCGTCGGTTGCGACGACCAGCTTTCCCGACCGCCGGTGCGGGATGCCGCGCTCCTCGCAGTAGGCGTAGAGCCGCCGCGCCCCCTCGACACACATCCTCGCCTTCAGCGAGCCGGGCTCGTAGTAGATCCCGGCGTGGATGACGCCGCTCGAGCGGCCGGTCTGGTGAGACCCGAGCCGCGGCTCGGCCTCGATCACGCAGAGCCTGGCATCGGGGTGCCGCCGCGAGAGCTCCCGCGCCACGGCCATCCCGAGGATGCCGCCGCCAACGACGGCGAGATCGCACTCGGACGGCGGTGGATCGTCGCGGCGGGCGGGCATCGGGGCGGAGTTTGCCAGTGGGCTACCCGCAGCGCGCCACCCCTAGAATCCGCCCTCCCAGCGCCCGTAGCTCAGTTGGATAGAGCGTCGGTCTACGAAACCGAAGGTCACAGGTTCGAATCCTGTCGGGCGCGCTGCGAATTCCCTGGTGATCCGGGATGCACGGAGGCACCGACTTTGGCTTGCGTTCCGGGCAACGAGCCGGGTCTGCGCATCGTCAGGGGGTGGCGAGCTGCCAAGCTGGTCGCGATGTCGCCGCTATCGGAGCTTGGCGGGAAGCGACTTCCGTTCCTGCGCTGGTCGATTGTGCGCATGCTGCTCGGCATGCGGCGCCTGACGACCGAGTGGCAGGTGGGCGACGGGCGGGAGCTGGCGCTAGCCCGATACGTCGAGGCCGAGGCTCGTCAGGGCGACCTCGACGATGTGATCCGGGTTGTCGATGACTTCGCCTACCACCGCAGCTTCCTGATCAATGTGGGGGACGAGAAGGGAGAGATCCTGGACGCGGCGATCCGGCGGACCGAGCCACACCAACTGCTCGAGCTGGGGACCTACTGCGGCTACAGCGCCCTGCGTATCGCACGGGTAATGCCCGACGGGGCGCGGCTCGTGTCGATCGAGTTCAACGCCGACAACGCGGCGATCGCACGCCGCATCTGGGACCACGCCGGCATCGGCGAGGAGCTGACTGTGCTCGTCGGGTCACTCGGCGACGGTGGTGCCACGATCGCGGTGCTCGAGTCTGAGCACGGCCTCGCCGGCGGATCACTGGACTTCGTCTTCATCGACCACGACAAGTCTGCATATCTGCCCGATCTCAGACGGATCCTGGACCAGGGCTGGCTGCATCCCGGCTCGGTGGTTGTCGCCGACAACATCAGGCAGCCTGGAGTGCCCGACTACCGCGAGTTCATGCAGATGGAGGAAGGCCGGGGCTGGCGGACGAGCGAGCACGAAACCCACGTCGAGTACCAGTCGCTGCTCAAGGACCTGGTGCTCGAGTCGGAGTACCTGGGAGTGCCTGCAGACTGAGCCTCCCTCGCGCCGCGACGATGAGGGGACCGAACCGACCAAGAGGAGGCTTCAGATGGCTGAGTTCCCCGCACCCAAGGAGGGGATCGTGCTGACACGCTTCATCGTCTCCGACGACGTCGAGCGCTCGCGCCGCTTCAACTCGGAGGTGCTCGGAGGCGAGGTCGTCCGGGACGGCGAGCCGTCGTTCGTGGCGCTCGCGAAAGTTGGATCATCATCAACGTCGGTGGCGGGCCCACCGATGACAAGCCGACTGTCACGCTCGAGACCCCGCCGGACCCGGATCGCGTGAGCAGTTTTCTCAACGTCCGCGTAGCGGACATCGAGGCGCTCCATGCAGACTGGCGCGCCCGTGGTGCCGAGTTCCTGACCCCACCGCAGGACCGCGGAGCGGAGATCCGCTGCTACCTCCGCGATCCGGACGGGCACCTGATCGAGGTTGGTCAGGCGACTGCGGCTGCGCAATACCAAGGTCAGTGAGAGAGGACGAACGCCCCGATTACGCCCTTCCGAGAAGGGCGAGAAAAAAGGCCAAAAGCGGATGTCGTGCGGGGCGTTTCGGTGAATTCGAAAGTCGGCAGTTAGCGGCAATTCGTGGGAAACCGCTGTGTAAGCCGAAAGCGATGCCTCGGCCGAATGGTCTACGAAACCGAAGGTCACACGTTCGAATCCTGTCGGGCGCGCTGAGAATCCTGGAGTTACCGGAGCGATGTTCCCTGCTGCTGGATCTGCTCCCGCCGCGGGAGTAGGCTTGTGGGGCGATGAAGCACGCGATTGTGTCTCGCCTGCTCGTAGCTTCCGCTTTCTTTGCGCTGCTGATCGCCGGGCCGGTGACCGGAGCCGCCGGCAAGAAGGTCCATTGCAAAGGCGCCAAGGTTCCCGTCACCGTCGGCAAGAAGACCACCTGCGAGCCCCTGGCGAAAGCGATCCCCAAGCCGAAGGCGATCGATCTCAGGCTCGCCCACTTGCAAGAAGTGCTGAAGTTCGATCCCGCAAGGGCGGTGCACGGCAAGAAGCGCAAACGCGCCCGCACCCTTCAGAGCGGTTTCGGGGCAGCGGGGAAGCGGGCCCAGAAGAGGCTGCTGAAGGTGCTGCCCAAGGCCCTGGCCTTCATCGACCGCAAGGGCGGCGGCGCCCGCCTCTCTCGCTTCTTGAATGGCCCAGCGCTTGCCTCGGGCGGCTGTCAGGCCGGCCCGGCAGGGCCGACGGGGCAGACCGGGGGGGCCACCATCGGCCTCCTGGGCGACAACGGCGGATACATCGAGGCTTCGGCCGGCGGCGGCATCAGGGTGCGGGTCACCTTCTACTCCTGCGGCGGCACGAGCAGCTTCCACGGCATCCCCGAATGCCCGACTGCGGACGGCAGCGTCGACGCCACGGGCAGCGGGCAGTTCAACGCGACGATCGAAATCTGGGAAGGAAACAAGCTCGCCTCCCGGAACAGCAGCGTCTTCCAAGATAAGGCAAAGGCGCACGGCCAGGTCGGGGCCGACGGCAAGCTCAAGTTCATCGATGTCGAGCACACCGAGGAGGTCTTCATCGTCGCCAGCGGGGGCATCGTGGTCAGGGGCGGGGTGACGCGCAAGGTGCGGATCGACATGCCAGGCGGCCGCTACGACGCCGCGAAAGCCAGCGTCGTGTTCTTCGGCGACAAGGTCTCCGACGATAGCGGCGCCAACGCCTTCGCCGGCCTCGCATCAGTCCGCGATCGCAGCTACAAAAACGCCGAACCCCACTGGAACAGCTTCCCGCCCAAGTGCGCGGACCCGGTCTTCTCCCCCGAGAGCAACACGCTCAAACTGAGGAAGGGCGACCAGAAACAGCTCAGCGTCTTCGCCAAGTCCCGGCGGGACGGCGGCCAGGCGACGGCGGCGAAATGGACGCTGCTGAGCCCCGAGAACGCCGAGTTCTCCCCGACCACCTCGCAGGATGCCGCCCCCAACATCTCCTACAAAGTCACCAACGCCCCGAAAGGGGGGCAGGTGAAGGTGACGGTCAAATTCACCTCGACCGCCGGAGTGGGAGAAAAAAGCTGGACGCAGCCCACCGAGCCTGGCATCAACCACCTCAGCGGCACCTTTACGCAAACAGAAGAAGGAGCCGGCTCGACCTTCGTGTGGACGGGGAAAGCGGAATTCGACCGGAAAACGGAAGCCTTCATGGGCGGCTCCGACGGCGAATACGCGCTGGCCGGAGGGGCGACCTACACCGTGACCGCCTCCGGAAGCGCCGGATTCTTGCCTGGGCCCTGTCCTCCTGCTCGCAGAGCGGAAGCGGCTCAGTTCCCGCTCAGCCCTGCGGATTCGCTCTTCGGCGTGCTGCCGCGGCTCGCGGAAACGGACCCCTACCCGTACGTCTTCACAATCCAGCCTGCCGCCGAAGGCAAATAGAACTACCCGATCAATATCACCTGCCCCAATCCCAAAGAAAACACCTCCAGCGAATGGTCCGCGTCGTTCACCGATCTCGCCGCTCAACATCCAGAACTCGGCGGACGGCATCGACTTCTCGGGCTCCGAAACGATCGAAGGACCGACGTCGACGAAAACCGTTGAATGGTCCTTCCACGGAACGGAATGAGATCGCCGCCACCGTTTGCGGCGGCGTATCCCGCGCGGGCTCCAGTGGTTTCGTGTTTTGGCAGCAGTGGTCCGCCGAGTACGCCCCGATTACGCCCTTCCGAGAAGGGCGAGAAGGGGTCGAAAACGGTTTCGCGCGGGCTGCTTCGGTAAACGCGAAAGTCGCCGCTTAGCAGGGCTATTTGGCCGGAAACCGCTGTGTAGAGCCAAATGTCGCGCGATGGCCGAATCGGTCTACGAAACCGAAGGTCACAGGTTCGAATCCTGTCGGGCGCGCTGGAAGTGCAGGCCGCAAACGGCTTCAGAACTACCCCAGCTATCACCCAGATCCGAGGCGCAGAGCGACGCCCAAGCCCTGTCGGTCTGAGGACTATCGCCCAACCGGGCAATCTGCATCATGCGCTGGCAGGCCACAGGGGGTACGATCAACAACAGGGTAAGCGCGATCTACCGCGATCGACTCGTCCACCAGCGCAGGCACCTTGCGCACGTACCTTGACAGGCCATCGACACCCTGACAAGGTCGAGTCTGTCGTGGGAATGCCAACGAGTGACGAGCGAACCCACCGGCGGACCGGGGCGATGCGCCTCGTTGCTCTCGCCGCGGCGCTCGTCGCGCTGGCGCTGCCGGCGGGCGCCGGGGCCTTCGTCTACTGGGCGAACACCGGAAGCACGATCGGGCGGGCGAACCTCGATGGCAGCGGGGCGAACTCGAACTTCCTCGCCTCCGGCCAAGCCTGCGGCGTCGCGGTGGACAGCTCCCACATCTACTGGACCGGCAACGCCAACGGCAAAACCGGCGAGGGCACGATCGGCCGCGCCAACCTCGACGGCAGCGCCCCCGAACCAAACTTCATTACCGGCGCCAGCAATCCGTGCGGCTTGGCTGTGGATGGCGCCCACATCTACTGGTCCGACACCGTCCCGGCCGGCGGGGTCGGCCGGGCGAATCTCGACGGCACCGGCGTCAACCAAACCTTTGTCGCCACCAACGGATATGCCTGCGGCGTGGCCGTCGATGGCGCCAATCTTTACTGGGCTAACCGCGATGCCGGCACGATCGGCCGGGCGAATCTCGACGGTAACCCGGCGAGCGTGAACCAAAGCTTCATAACTGGAGGCACCGACATCTGCGGGGTGACGGTGGATGGCGCCCACGTCTATTGGGCCGATCGCGAATCCGACTCGATCGGACGTGCCGATCTCGACGGCAACGCTGCAAGCGTAAACGCGAAATTCATCTCGGGAGCGAGCAATCCCTGTGGGTTGGCGGTCGACAGCTCCCACATCTACTGGGCGAACTCCCTCACCAGCGCGATCGGCGATGCCAACCTCGACGGCTCAGGCGTGAATCAGAGCCTGATCGCGGCCAACATCCCCTGCTGGGTGGCGACCGACCTCCCGCCGCTTCCGCTACCCCCGGGTCCGCCAGACACGACCATCACCCACTTCAAGGTCAAACACAAAGCTCGCAAGGCCAGGTTCAGCTTCACGGGCTCGGGCGGAAACGGGGCGCTCAGCTTCCAGTGCAAGCTGGACAAACGCTCCTTTGGCAACTGCACCTCGCCCAAGAAGTACAAACACCTTCGGCCAGGGAAACACATGTTCAAAGTTCGGGCCGTTGATACGAGCGGCCAGATCGATCCGACCCCGGCAAGCCAGGGATTCCGGATCCCCAACAAGAAGCACAAGAGCCACAAGAGGATCCACAAATAGTCGAGCGCTTCTACTCCGGCCTCAACACGATCCCCTAGAAGTCCCCGAAGCCGCCCCGATTCAGCCCTTCCGAGAAGGGCGAGAAAGGGTCGAAAGAGGTGTCGACCGGGGCGCTTCGGTGAAAGCGAAAGTCACCGGTTAGCAGGACAATTTCGCCGGAAACCGCTCTGAAGAGCCAAATGTACCTCCCTCGCCGAATCGGTCTACGAAACCGAAGGTCACAGGTTCGAATCCTGTCGGGCGCGTTTCGAATCACCTGCTAATCCACCGGTTCTGCGGATCGGCACAGCCGGGGGTCAAGGGCCGCAATCCGGACGCTTCACGTCGTCGATGAGAATCGCCGTCCGCCGGGCCCGTGTGCCGATCGCACCCTCGGGGCCTGCGTGGCGGGATAGCCTGCATCCCTGATGGAACGAGACGCGGTCATCGTCGGGGCCCGCTGCTCCGGCTCGACGCTCGGCGCGGCGCTGGTGCGCCGTGGCTGGGAAGTCCTGCTCGTCGATCGCGCCACGTTCCCCAGCGACACCGTCTCGACCCACCTGATCTTCCCCAACACCCTTGCCCGGTTCCATCAGCTGGGCATCCTCGACACGTTCCTGGCGGCGCACGAGCTGGCGCTGATGGACTTCCGCCTGATTGGGCTGGGGCATTCCTTCGCCGGCGGCTTTACGCCGATCGATGGATTCGACCGGTGCGCGGCGCCGCGGCGAGTGGCGCTCGACAAAGCGATCCTCGACACGGCGCTGGCGGCCGGAGCGGAGGGTCGGTTCGGCGAGCGCGTGGTCGACCTGATCGGCTCGGGAACAACCGAGGACCCGGTTGCCGGAGTGGTGCTGGAGAGCGGCGAGCGGATCGGAGCGAAATGGGTCTTCGGCGCCGACGGCCGCGCGTCCACCGTTGCCGGCCGGCTGGGAATCGAGAAGACCGGGACCAGGCAGGGGGAGACGGCCTTCCTGCTCGGCTACTGGCGCGGGCTGCCAGACGACGGCTTCGCGACCTCCGAGATCCGCCGGGACGAGATCCTCAGCCGTTGGGCCGGCGAGGACGGCACGACCCTGATCACCGCATGGGGAGACGCCGAGTTCACAAGGGGCTCGCAGGAGGAGCGTCGTAGGCGTTACCACGAGGCACTGTCCCGCTTCCCGGAGACGGTCGACCTGGAGGAGCTCAAGGCTGCGGAGATGATCAGCGATGTGGTCGTGGCGCCCGAGTCGATGATGAGGGGCTACTTTCGCGTCCCCGCCGGTCCCGGCTGGGCGCTGCTCGGTGACGCCTGCCACTTCAAGCACCCCGCGACCGCGCAGGGGATCTCCGATGCCGTCGAGCAGGCTCTCTTCATTGCCGAGGCGCTCTCCGAAGGGGACGGAAATCTCAACGGCTACGAGGGCTGGCGCAACCACCGGGCTCGCGAGCACTACGCGTGGTCCTACGATTGGGGGCGCTTCCCCACCGCTGGCTCCGAGATGATGTTCAGGGGCATGGCCGCCGACCCCGCGGCCGCCCAAGACCTTCGGGACTCGTACAGCCGCCGCTTGGAGCCGTCGCAGGTGCTGACCAAGGAGCGCCTGCAGCGCTGGTCAGCCGCCTCCGGCGAGTCCAGAGAAGGGCGAAGAAGAGTCGGCGCGGCGGGGTGAAACGGGAAGCTTCAGCAAACGCGAAAGTGAGCCGTTAGCAGGGCTATTTCGCGGGAAACCGCTCTGTAGAGCGAAATGTCGCGCCGTCGGCGAATCGGTCTACGAAACCGAAGGTCACAGGTTCGAATCCTGTCGGGCGCGTTGAGGTTTCCCCACTAATCTCTGTGCCGGGAGTTCCCGAGAGGCAGCTAAGCTTGCTGTCTGAGGTCGAGACGTCCTACCGATCGGTCGCGGACGACGGGTGCCCGCAAATATCGGGCGGCCCTGGCGCTTGCGTTTGCGGTTTCGGTTGTCGTCAGCCCCTCGGCCGACGCCGAAAGCATCATCTTCGCCTCGAACGCCGGCTCGCTCGGAGGGATCGAAAGCATCACCCCCTTCTCGGTGAACAGGGACGGCAGCCTCGTCCCCCACGGAGTCGTTCGGGTCGATGATCGCCCCGAAGGCCTGGCGATCACCCCTGATGCCCGCTTCCTCTATGTGGCGACAAGCGTCTCGCCGGGCGTGCGCGGCTACGCGATCGGCCCGGGTGGTGCCCTCACCGAGGTACCCGGGTCGCCATTCAAAAGCGAAGGGATCGACACCACCGGCGTCGCCGTGGCGCCCTCCGGCGACAGGCTCTTTGTCACGAATCGCGGCACCGGGCTCAACAACGCGGCGGATCCGGGTTCGGTGGCGGTCTACGACATCGACCCCGCCAGTGGCTCGCTGACGCCCGTGGGCGGTTCTCCGTTCGGTGTCACCGGACTCGAGGATCCGGACGGCATCGCGGTCGCACCCGACGGAGGCCACGTGTTTGTCACCGGAGACGCCGCGGGACTGACCTTCGACCCGCGGGTGGCGGTTTTCGAAATCGATCCCGGCACCGGCTTCATCAGCCAGATCGGGGGGTCCCCATTTGCGAGCGGGTCCAAACAGGCGGTCCCGATAGTCGTATCTCCGGATGGAGGGCGAGTCTTCGTCGGCAATGTCAATCTGGTCTCAGGCAACACCATCTCGGTGCTGGACGTGAACCAGGAAACAGGCGCCCTCAGCCCGGTCCTTGGGTCCCCCTTCGCAGCCGCAGGGATGGCGCCGGTCGGGCTCGCCATGACCCCGGACGGCTCGCGGTTGCTCTCGGGTGAGCGGGGGGCAGGGTTCGCCAGGGGAGTATCCGTGTACGACGTCTTCGCCAGCGGGGTAATTACTCCGATCCTCGGCTCGCCGTTCAGCACGGACGAAAGGGAAGTGAGGGGAGCGGCCGTGTCCGCGGACGGCCGCAGGGTCTATGCGATGACGAGCGCCGAACCCGGTGTCGTGATGGGATTCTCGATCGAAGGAGGGGGCGGGCTCTCGCCTCTTGCCGGCTCTCCCTATCCAGCCGGTGACCAATTCTCCGGTCTCTTTCCCATCGCGATCGCCCCCACCCAGACTCCTCGGCCCGCGTTCGGGCCTTCGACCACGGAGCTGGGGGACCCGACGAGGTTCGATGCGTCCGCGACAACGGTCGACGGCGGTGAGGCGACCCGGTTCGATTGGGACTTCGGCGACGGAACGAAGCTGGCAAACGGCGGTTCGAGCCCAACCCACACCTACGGCGCGCTCGGCATGTACCGGGTCACCCTGACGGTGAGCAACGATTGTGCGAGCGACGCCGTCTTCAAGGCGACAGCGTCTTCACCGGGCAGACCGCCCTCTGCAACGGGCCTCCGACGGCGACATCCGCCAAGACACTCGCGGTCGTCGATTCGAAGGCGCCGGTCATCAGCGGGCTGGCCATCGCCCGGCGCTTTGCACCAAGACCCAAGCCGACCGCAAAGTCGGCCGTGGCATCGGCTGCGAAGCGAATACGGCGAGGGGCGAAGATCCGTTACTCGCTGTCCGAGACGGCGCGCACGACTCTCCTGTTCGAGCGGAAGTCCAAGGCCGGGAAGAGGAATCGCTTCAAGCGGATCGGCGCCCTCACCCGCCGGGGCAAGGAGGGGCGGAACGTCGTTCCGTTCTCAGGACGGATCGGGCGCCGCGCGCTGCCGCCGGCCCGCTACCGCCTAGTGGTGACGGCGGCCGACGCGTCAGGCAACACGTCGAAGCCGAAGCGCAAGGGCTTTTCGATCGCCCCGGCGCCACGTCGATAACGCCGCCGCCGCGCACGGGTCTACGGAAACCAAAGTCACAGGTTCGAATACTGTCGGGGCGCCTGAACCTTCCAGCAACGAATCAGTCGTGGAGCGAGGGCGCGTAGGAGATGCCGACGATCAGCGAATCGACGGTCTGCAGGCGCGCGATCGTTTGACCCCACGGCTCTTGGCGGGCTCCGTGGAGCAGCTCGAAGCCCTGCTCCTGCAACTCTCCGGCGGCGGCGCTGACGGCATCGGCGTCGGCCACCTCGAACTCCACCGACATCTGCGGGACCGGGCGCTCGGCAGGCCACTCGGGTGAGCCGAAGCAGGCCTCCGCCGCCTGCGAGAGAGGCCAGACGGCGAAGTGCTTGGCGCCTCCGATCTCTTCGCTGTGGAAGTATTCGCTGCCTTGCTCGGCCTGCAGCGGCAGGCCGAGGGCATCGACGTAGAGTCCGCGGCTCTCGGTCGGGTCGGCGGCGATGACGCTTATGGTCGCGATGAACTCGATGTCCATCGAGCACTCCTCTCCCTTGGCCGGCAGGTTCCACGCATAGTTCCACTTGGAGAATGGCTCGGTCTCGGTTTTTGCAGACCGGCACGGCCGGGGTCGCGGGTCGCGCCCCGATTACGCCCTTCGGCGACGAGTCGCCCGGGGCCGCCCCTATGCGAAATCGCTATGGATCCGGAGCGAGGGACCTGGTCGGTCGGCGGGCGTCAGTGGCATGGGAGGAAAGCAGCTCCTCGACCGTGTCTGCGGCCGCTGCCGAGCCACCGGCTGCGGCGAATCCGCGCGCGACGCGTTCGGCGCCGGCGCGTTTGCCGGTTGCCTGACGGACCGCTGATTGGAGGCGCTTTGTCGTGAGCCGCTTGTGATGGAGCTTTACTCCGGCGTCGGCGATCTCGACGCGGCGCGCGACATCGAATTGGTCGCGGCAGAATGGCACTACGCACACCGGCACGCCGGCCGCGAGTGTCTTTTGCGTTATGCCCTGACCCCCGTGGCAGATCACGCACGTGGCGCGAGCGATGATCGGCCCATGGGGTAGGAACTGCTCTATGTGGGCATTGCCTGGCGTCGTAAACGCCGAAGGGGCGTGAGCGGCGGTGGTGGCGACCAGCGCTACCTCTTCGCCCGCGAAGGCCTGGACCGCAGTGCTAATGAGCTTCGCGTCTTGCTGGTACGCGGTCGATGACGTGACCAGGATGATCGGTCTGGTCTCCGAGACCAGCCAGTCTGGCGGCTCGGTCTCGGGCTCCCATGTCCCGGGTCCGACCAGCCGCACCGTTGGTGGCCAGTCGCTGCGCGGGTACTCATATGGCTCGGCGGTGTAGGCAATGAAGCGGTCAGGCTCGCGCCACTGGTCCTCGTACCTGCGCAGCGGCGGAAGACCGAGCTCGGCCCTCATCTCGTTGCGATTTGCGACGTAGGGCGCGAGCAAACGTTCTCCTACCGACCTCCAGAAACGGTCGCGTCCGCGCCCGAGCGGGCCCCGGGCGGGTCGTAGCCCCAACCCGTGTGGAGGGGCATCGCGCGATGAAAACGCCGGCGGGTAGGGGCAGTACATCGCCCACGGAAGCCCGGACGCCGCAGCAACGTATCCCCCACCCTCGCACTGCACGTCCATGATCAGGGCGTCGGGGCGCACCTCCTCGATTGCCTGCCGCACATCCGGGATCTCGAGCGCGGCGTACTGCTCGTACAGGCTCAGGACCCGCCGCATGGCGTTGATCTGCGTGCGAGCTCGCCAGTCGTCGAACTCGATCTCTTCGAGGCGCGGATCGATCGCTGAAACCTTGAGTCCGACTGCTCTGAGCCGCTCGACATCGGACGCCTGCGTGCGCAGGTGGACTTCGTGTCCCCGCTGCCGGAGTTCGAGCAGCGTTCCAATCGGAGGGAAGACATGCCCGGCGGTCGGCGACGTGTATGCCATCAATCGTGCCATCAGGGCGCTCCTTTCGATGCGGCGACCATCTCTGTCACAAGTTGCTCGGCCGTCCTACGGCCGAGCCCGATCTCGCGGCGGAGCAGCTTCCATACGAGGAGGTCGGTGGCAACGACCAACTTGACGAGCCGGCGCTCTCGCTCTGCGCCGGAAACGTCTTCGACCAGCGGGCTGAAGGTGCGCTCCACCCAGGCGCGGTGCCAGCGCCGGCCCGCGTCGGCCATCTCCCGGACTGCAGGGATGCGCTCCTCCTGCGCCAGCAGCCGTAGCACTGCGTCGCCGTCCTGGTCATAGGAGTCGTAGAGCACCCGCACGGCCGCGGGGACATCGCCGATCGGAGCGCTGTCACGCCGCGCGCCCTCCGGGGCCATCCGCCAGCCCCAAGCCGCCACGAAGAGTGCGTCCTTAGTCCCGAAATGGGCGTGCAGCGTCTGGACCGAAACATTCGCCTCGCCTGCGACGTCCGCCAGGCGAACAGCTTCGAAGGGGCGTTCGGAGAAGTTCCGCCAGGCCGAAACGAGCAGCTGATTGCGCGTGGCGGCGGCCGCTTTGGCCCGCACGACCATTCGGTACTTGCGCTTCTCTGGAGCACTCGCCGACATTTCGCTTGATTCAAACTAAAGCGATTTTGCAACGCCGTCAAGGCCGGACTTTGGAAGGGCTGTTGAGCCGGCGAGAGCCAGTGCATAGCTATTCGGGGAGGCGTACATCAGCTGGTGGTCCCGATCCGCCCCGATTACGCCCTTCCGAGAAGGGGGAGAAGGGGTCAAGAGCGGTGTAGAGCGGGGTGCTCCGGGAAAAGGAAATCTTGCCCGGAAGCAGGGCTATTTCGTCGGGAATGGCTCTGCAGAGCCGAATGTTTCGTGAAGGTGGAATCGGTCTACGAAACCGAAGGTCACAGGTTCGAATCCTGTCGGGCGCGCTCTTTGGGTCGGCTCCGCCCAAGGGCGGTCGTCGCCGAGCGCTCCGGGCTTCCCCGATCGCTGAGCCCCGTCGGCGGGAACGCTCGAAAGCGGGGTTGCTCAGTGGATGCAGCCGTTAAAGCTGGTCTTGAGCGTAACTTCGGCGATGCCGCTGGAAGTTCCGTTGGAGGCCGTCAGCGTGAGGTTGTGGATCGAGAATCCGGCGGCTTCCGTGTACAGCCGCAGCGTCGGCGAGAGTTCTTCCGAGAGCAGCTGCGCCGGCTTGCCGTCGACGCTGTCGGTCCAGCGATAGGTCAGCGGCAGACCGTGTGAGTCGCTCGCCGAAGCCATGAAATGCACGTCCGCGTAGTACTCGTTGCCGTGTTTTTCATCGATCAGGCAAGCGGCGATTTCCGACCCATCGGGGGGACTGTTGATCGACGCCGTCACATCTCCCGGAGGGGTCAGCACCCGGACGCTGATCGTGGCGCTGGCCGACTTGCCGTCGCCGTTGGTCGCGGTGACGGTGATGGTGTGCAAGCCGACTGGCGTGCCGTGGCGCACGATCAGGAGGCCGCGGCCGATTTCGTTTCCGTCTTCCCTCCAAACGATGGCATGGCTGGGCAGGGTGCCGTCGATCGGGTCGCTGACCTGGGCGGTGTAGACGATGTCTTGGCCGAGGGTGAAGTGAGCGAAATCTGCCGGCGCGGTGATCGAGACGTTCGGTGGCGCGACGTACGGCGCGGGACCGTGGCCGTATTCGATGAAGTTCCAGTGCATCGCGGCCCCGCCGGCGTCGTTCTGCACCGTCTGGGCAGGCATCACAAACGATTGCGAGGTGCGCCCGGGCCGCAGCGTGTAGTAGTCGCCGGTCTCGTGCGGCAGCCCCGCAGGCAGCGCGAGCACGAACTCCTCGTCAGGGGTCAGGAAGCCTGCCACGGGCTGCGCATTGGCGTTGTTCGGCGAGGCGCGGAAATCGATCCCGACATCGCCGGCACGGTCAGTCGACAACGCGGGCCAGCCGACGGCGTACGTCGGGTTCCACAACCAGCGCTCACCAGTCTCATGCCAGCTGTTCACGTCGAACTTGGTGATGAAGATCGCCGGCTGGTCGAAGACGTGATGCAGAGTGGGAGTATTTTTGTCGCAGTTGGCCGTGCAATAGGCCCGGCCGGTGCCCTGCGCGAGGTACAGCGTCGAGCCACTCAGCGTCGAGCTCTCAACGGCCCCGGGGAAGATGCCGTAGCGGTCGTACCAGTTGCCACCGTCGGTGCCCTTGATTTCGTTGTCGAAGGCCGGGACCGAGGAATGGTCTATATCGTGGCGGAAGAGCGTGCCCGAGTACGGTGCCCAGGACCAGATGCGCGCCTGGCTACCGGAGTTGCTGCCCGTGAAGTACGTGGCGCTCGATTCTTCTCCCTGGGCCGTCTGCATTCGCGCGTTGGCGTCGACCAGGTAGTTCAGGCTCACGGTCCCGCGGTGGGAGAGCTGAGCCAGCGAGATGCGTCCCATCAGGGATCCGCCGTTGCCACATATGACGTCCACGCTCCAGTTCATGTTCGTCGGGTTGACGGAGAGGTCGCTGCGGTCGTACCAGGCGTTGCCGGGCTGCCCAATCGTTCCCGGGGTCACGTCCCAATAGGTCCACGCCGCGCCCGGATTCGACGCGTGCGCGCGCAGGTCCGCAGGACTTGCGACAGCGATGCGGATGCGATTGAACACACCGTCACTACGGCAGACCGCCTTGTGTTCGGAGTTTTCGGTCAGGCAGGGCTTGTTGCACCAGTACTGCATGACCCAGACGAACATGTGGTAGGACGGGGAGTAGGAGACGAGCTGGTCGCAGCAGAAGGCCAGCCCTTCGTCGGGGAGCACTTCGGAGGGGTCAAACTGCCTGAAGGTGTGACCGGCATCGGTCGAGAGCGCCACCGAGCTGTTGCCCGTGTACCACACGACGTTTTCGCCGATCGCCGCGGTGACCTCCTGCGGGCTGGCTTCACGTGGCGGGACCCCCACATCGGAGTTGCGGAAGAAGGCGAGCGGTTCGCCCGACGCCCAGGCAACCGGGTCCAAGGCCAGCGCGCGTGGTCTTCCGGCCGCGGCGTGTGCCCCGGAGGCGAGCGCGCCGACACCGAGCCCGGTCCCGCCCCCGATCGACTTGGGGGGCCGGAAGGGTCCGGGCGGCATCTTCTTGTCGACGCCCTCGCCCTGCTCGGGATCCTCGTCGGGGGGTTGCACCCTCGCGCCCCCCGCATGGCCCCTGTGCGCCTTGATCCGATGTGCCTTGGACGTACGCGCGCACTTTGGTCCGGCCCGGGGCAGGAGCCGCCGGCCGGCGGCGGCAAGGAGGTTGACCGGCCTGCGTATCAACGAGCGCGGGATACGCTTGTGCTTCCAGGTCCGGGGCGAATGGAGCGCGCTCGACAGGCCATCGACCGTGGCGAGCGCCGGGCAGCTTCGCCCGCGCCGAGCCAAGTGCGAGGCCCTGGCAGCCTGGCGCACCAGCGCTCGCGCGCGCCCGGCGCCCGTGGAGGAAGCGCGAGCTCGGGACCCGAATGAGCAGGGAACGGGCCTGCGCGATCTCACTCACGACGCTCGCTCGTCCGGCGGTGTTACGGGATTGCGGTGCCGCGGTCGCGAACGCGGGCTGTGACATTGTCGCCAGCGCGATCAGCAGCAGAACCATGAGACCCATTCGCCGCCCGATAGTGATGGAGGCCTCCTCCTGAGTCGAACTGGTGACGTCAACCCATATGCGTTGAGTCGCGAGCACAATAATGGAGCCGCCAAACGGGCGCGGTGGGCCGGACGCACGACCTACCCACTGCTGTCCCGCCTCGACGCCGCGGCGACTGCGTCGGCGGCGTCCTCGCGGTCCTCGACGCCACGCAGCGCATGGGCGGGGACCGCTCGCCCTGGCCGGGACCATCTACCTTTCCGGCTCGGGGCCGGCGTCGCAGCAAGCGCCGACTTGCACCCCCGAGTGGGTCAGGCGCCGCAGGCCTTGAGGACGACGACCGGGTGCCACGGCCTGGCCAGCTAGGCCCGGCCGTGGCTCCGCCCAGCTAGGCGCCGATTCCGGCACCGAACTGCGCGCAACTGAGAGCAAGACAGAGCAATAGAAACCGCTTGAACGCGAGTAATCCGGGGTATGCGCAACCCCCCGCCTACAGTCTACGAAACCGAAGGTCACAGGTTCGAATCCTGTCGGGCGCGTTCCGGATTCCCGTCGGATCCAGACCGGCGTCAAATACTGCTCTGCCGAGTGCGCGAAGGCGCAGTCGCAGCGCGCCTACCGCCGTCGTGCCGACCCACTGCGACAACTTCGTCCGCCCGCTCGGTCGGAGCTGCCCGACGAGATCGGCAGGGTCAGCCGCGACGCGGAGGTACGCGCGCTGCCTAGGTCAGACGTGGAGTCAGGTTGTCCGCGCTGCTTCAGCGTGCCTAGACTGGGGCGTGGGTCCGCGAGCTGTAACTCGCACCGTCCTTCTCGTCCTCGTCTCGGGTGCCATCTCTATCGCCGGAGTGGGCGCGCTGTCCCCACCCCTGGCGGCGGCGGACGAACTGAAAGTCGATTTTGAGTCGGGCCCGCCCCTCGACACCTCGATCGAAAACGAGTACCGCGAAAGCGCCTTCGTCTTCTGGGAACGCCCCGACCCGGGCTTCCGTCCCTACCGCGAGCAGGCGGCGCCCGGGGTGGCGACGCAATCGGGCAGCTTCTACGCGGACATCAGCGACCACTGCTACCCGGGCGAGAGCGACAACGCGAGCGATTGTGAGATCTTCATCCCGGGGACGCAGGGCAACCTGGTGCGCACCGCGAGCGGCGTGACGCTTTACGCGGGGCTCTCTTCGGCTTCCGGTGAAACGGTCAGCGCGAAGCTGACCGCCTACGACGCCTCGCACCTGGAACTCGACAGCGCTGAAGTGCTGATCGGCGTCGGCTTCACGACGCCGATCAGCGTGAGCAGCGTCGCTGCCAACATCGCCAGCTTCTTCCTCACCGTAGAAGGGCCGGGCAAGTACGGCGCGGCGCTCGGCTTCGACGACCTCACGCTCGACTTCCCGACCAACTCGCTGCCCGACATCTCGCTGGCCGCGCCGACCGAAACCGTTGCCGTGCTGCAGGGCGGCTCGGTCGAAGCGCCACTGCGCGTGACCCGACTCAACGGCTCAAACGGGCCGGTCGCGTTCTCGGTCACCGGGCTGCCACCTGGCGTGACGGGCACGGTGACGCCCGAACCGCTGGCGGGCACCCAGACCAATGCGGTCATCCACCTCACGGCGGCCGACGATGCCGAAGTCACGGCGCTGAAGACCGCGACGGTCACCGCCGACCCGCTGGGCAACGCCATCGTCGCGCCGGAACCGCGCAGCGCGCAGTTCAACGTGCGGGTGGCGCGGTCGTTTGGGATTGCCGGGAACGGCGAAGCGCTTCACCTGCCGCAGTGCGCCCCGGTCGACCGCGAATTCGTGCTGGAACGCGACCGCTCGTTCGGCGGCACGCTATTCCTCAGCGTCGAGGGCCTACCCGCCGGGGTGCACGTGCAGATCCTGCCCAGCACCGTCATCCCGCCGGGCGGCAACTTCAACGTGAACGGCACGCTGCGGGTCAGCCGCAGCGCCGAACCGGTCCCGCCCGAAAGCGTGCTGACGCTGCGCGCGAGGGCCTCCGGCTTCCCCGACCAGACCCTCGCGGTGCCGATCGACAACGCCGCGCCGGTGGCGACCGCGAGCCCCGGCTTCGCCCGCACGCCGCGCCGCGAGCTGCCCGGGACCACCGTTCGCCTCGACGGCAACGGCTTCTGCCCGGGGAGCGAAGTCGACGTAGGCACGACCCCCTCGGGCGAACCCAACCTTCCCGCCAGGGCGGAAGCGACCGTCGCAGATGACCTCCACAGCCTCACCTTCCAGGTACCGCGGGCGGGAACGAGCGGGCAGGTCACGGTCCTCCCGCCCGCGAGCGGGGGTGTCGCGGGCCCGGGATTCGGGCCCTCCTACCGAACCCAGAACTCAATCGAAGTCCGCAGCTTCCGCGGCGAGTTCGGCTTCGCCTTCCCGAACTACCACTTCTCCGGCCTCTCCATATCCGAGCTGACCGAAGCTGTCGGCGCCGACGACCTCTTCATCCAGATCAACCCCTGCTGGCCCTGGGGCAGCTGCTACGTGCCGACCGGCATCCTCGATCCGATCGCGGCGATCGAGTGGCCGCTCTTCAGCGGCATCCTCGTCGGCGGCGACGGCCACTGCTACGGGATGAACCGCGCCGTCCAGGAGTTCATGGCCCATAAGGTCCCCTACAACCGCTTCGCCTCCGGCGTCCATGACGTCTTCGATCTGCCGAGCGCCAACGGCCCCCAGAACGGCCTCAGCGGCTACCTCGACTCGCGCCAGGCGCTGCAGCTGACCGCGGAGGCGCTCTACCGCCGGCTCACCCGCGACCCACGCCTAGGCGTGCAGCTCGAACGCATCCAGTACCAGTTCGAACACGGCATGCACCCCGGCGTGACGATGAAGCACGGGACCATCGCAGGACACGAGGTGACCGCGACCGACATCGTCCACCAGCCGGACGGCTCGCTTGAAATCCTCAGCTATGACAACAACTTCCCGCAGACGCAGAAAGAGCTGGGCGCGCCGTCCACCCACAGCTTCATGGAGACGGACGGTGGGGCGATCAGGATCAACGCCGCCCACGACCACTGGGAATTCACCAGCGCGGGGGGCACGGAATTCTCGGGCGGGGGAGACGATGGCAGCCTCTACGCGGTGCCGCTCGAAGACATCCCGGACAACCCGAGCCTGCCCGGCCTCACCGACCTCGACCTGATCGTCGACATCTTCGCCTCCGTGGAAGGCGCGGCGACGACCGGCGGCGCCTCAGCCGGGGCCGAGGACGAACCGCTTGTGGCCGGCGCGGGCGGCAACGAACATGCCGGGATGGTGCTGGCGAAGAAGGGTGTCGACTCCCTCAGCCATACGATGAAAGGCCTGAAGGGCGGCAGCTACTCACAGCTGATCGCCGGCCCCGGCTTCGTCGCCGCGACGCCCAAGATCGAGACGGCGAAGGGGGTCGTCGACAAGATGTCGATCAAGCCGGTGGCCGGCAAGGTCAGCTTCGTCGGCGGCCGCGATCGCGAGCTGGAACTCGATCTTGCGATGGACAGGGGCAGGGTCCACCGCGGGGCATCGGTCGAGACTACGGCGAGCAAGGGTGGGGAGGACGTGGCCGCGCTGGGCCACGGCAAGTCGCTCGTCTACACGCACAATGGCGGCGGCGCGCGTGTGAGGATCTCGCTTACGAACGTGGCGCGCGCCGGCGGCCCCGCCACGTTCCGCTCGCCCGGGATGACGGTGCGTCGCGGCGAGCGCCTGAAGCTGACCCCGCTCGACTGGCACTCGCTCGACCGGGTCCGGGTCACCGCAAGGCTCAAAGGCGGAAAGACCAGGACCCGCGTCCTCCGCAACACCGCCGGAGCCAACGAGCGCTTCGCCCTTGGCCGACCACGACTCAAGGGCCACCGGGCCAGCGTATCCCTCCGCCTCCTCCACGTCTCGCAGCCGGCGGTCGGCGGACTCGTCCTCCGCCTCCTCCGCGGGAACCGCATCGTTGCCAAGAAGGCGATCGCGATCAAGCACCCGAAGCGCGGCCGCCGCACCTTCCACTGGCGCCTGCCCCACGTCCCGCCCGGGGGCTACCGCTTGCTCGCCAACGCGGCCCTCGCCGGCGGCGCAGATCACCCTTCGCGCCGAACTGCGGCGCATCTTGCCTCGGTGGGCATCTCGAGATAACTCTGCTCTCCTGATGCCTCACCGGTGCATCGCTTCCGGCCAGGCCGAGCAAGATCAGCGGTTGAGCCCCGATCGCGCCCTTCCGAGAAGGGCGAGCAAGGGTCGAAAGCGGTTTCTTGCCGGGAGCTTCGGCTGATGGCGGAGGTTGACTGTTAGCAGTGCCGTTTTCACAAAAACCGCTCCTATAGCGCAATGGGCAACGCCGAGCCGAATCGGTCTACGAAACCGAAGGTCACAGGTTCGAATCCTGTCGGGCGCGCTTTTCTTGATCGATCGACCGCGAGCCGGATAGTGTCGCTGGGAGTCCGGCCGGCCGGCAACTCGATTTGGGAGATGTATGAGGAAGCCCGTCAAGCTCCGCAGACCCAGCCACACCACCTTCGTCGCTTACTTGAGTTTCTTTCTCGTCCTCGCTGGGGGCGCGGCCTACGCGGCCAACAAGATCGGCAGCAATCAGCTGAAGAAGAACGCGGTCACGGCGGCCAAGATCAAGAACAAAGCGGTGGGCAATTCAAAGCTCCAGAACAACGCGGTGAGCACGTCCAAGCTCCAGGACGGCTCGGTGACATCGGCGAAGCTCCAGGACGGCTCGGTGACATCGGCGAAGGTCCAGGATGGCACCATCGGTGAGGCCGATCTGACGTCGACCGCGTTTACCCGGGCGAATCTCCTCAATGGCTGGACCAACAGCGGTGGCGCGCCGACCCCGAGCTTCGGCAAGGACGCGATGGGTTTCGTTCACCTACGAGGCAGGGTGCGCAACCCCGCCGGGACTACCGCCAACGGAACGACGGTCTTTATCCTGCCTCAGGGCTTACGTCCTCAGGAGATCGAGTTCTTCCCGGGCGCCGAGATCTTCGGCGGCTACTCGGCCATCTGCGCGATAACAATCGAAACGAACGGGGCCGTTTCTGCCGGGATCATCGGTGAGAATGACCCGAACGGTTGCCAGCCGGTCGGAGCGATCTCGTTCTCGGGGATCACCTTCGAGGCCGGATAGCGATCGGCTGCTCGCCGTCGGCTTGCGCCCGCGCGACCTGTCGCTATGAGTCGGCGATTGCTGGGCGGGGTTAGCACTGCGCCCCGATTACGCCCTTCCGAGAAGGGCGCGAAAGGGTCGAAAGCGGTATCGAGCGGGGCGCTTCGGTGAGAGCGAAAGGCGCCGGTTAGCAGGGCGATTTGCCCGAAGTCGGCTCGGTAGAGCCAAATCCCGTGCTGTGCCGGAATCGGTCTACGAAACCGAAGGTCACAGGTTCGAATCCTGTCGGGCGCGCTGAGAATCCCGCCGTAAGCTGGGAGATTTCAGGCCCGTGCGCTGGGGGACGGCCGGCGAGCTCGGGCACCGATCGGAAATCGCAGATACCCTAGATGCAATGCGCCTGGGGATCTGTGGGATCGCGAGCGTCATCTTCCTGGCGCTGGCCCCTGCCGCTTACGCCGGGCAGCGTTATGCGGCGCCGGCCGGGGCGGGAACCGAATGTACGCAGGAAAAACCCTGCGAACTCAAAGAAGCCATAGGTGGAGCGAAAGCCGGCGAAGAGGTGATCATCACCTCCGGAACCTACGAAGTAAAAAGCGTGATCTTCGCTCCAGCGGTCACCAACGTGCAGATCCACGGTGACCCGAGCGGCCCGAAGCCAAAGATCAACGCCGCCCTTGCAGGCCCGGTGTTCTCGCTCAACCAGACCGGTGACAGCCTCAGTTACATCGATATTGAAGACAGCGCAAACGGCGGCATCGGCGTCATCTGCTTCGGCGCAAGGCTGGAAAGGATCAGCGTGCGGGCGGTCGGCGCCGGCGTCACGGGCGCCTTCTCTTATCCCGACTGCGTGGTCCGCAACAGCCTCTTCCGGGTCGAAGGCTCCGGGTCGGTCGGCTTGAGTGGAGTGGGTACCGCTCCTCCCGGGTCCGCGGTGGCCCGGAACGTGACGGCGATAGCGTCCGGCGGGAGCTCGTTCGGGGTGAGCGCCGAATACAACGAATCCGTTGAAGGCGGCTTCACCCTCGAACTGCTGAACTCGATCGCCCAGGGTGGCGAAGCAGACCTGAGGGCGACCGCGGGGCCCAAAGGAGCCGGGAACATCGCCGTCAGCCATTCGAACTTCGACACCTCCAAAGCCGTCGGCGAAGGCGCGAAAGTGATCGACGGCGGCGGCAACCAGAGCGCGGCGCCGCTCTTCGTCGACGCCGAAAGCCGCAACTACCACGAGGCGGCGGGCTCACCGACCATCGACGCCGGCATCGCCGGCGAACTCGGCCCGCTCGACCTCGACGGCAACCCGCGCATCCTCGGCCCCGCGCCCGACATGGGGGCCTACGAGACCTCGAACCCCGCGACGGTCGCGACGGTGGCCCAGCTGCAGTCCCTGAAGCTGTCGCCGAGCTCGTTCCGCGCCGCGAAATCAGGCGGCGCCGTGGCCAGCGCCAAGAAGAAGCCGAAGGGACCGGTTGGGACGACGGTCACCTACTCCCTCTCCCTGGCCGGCAAGGTCGACTTCAGCGTCGAACAGCTCACCACCGGTCGCAAGGTCGGAAAGAAGTGCGTGAAACAGACTTCGGCGAACAAAGGGAAGAAGAAGTGCGATCTGGCCAAGCCGCTGAAGGGCGGCTTCTCCGAGGCCGGGGCCGCCGGGCAGAACCGCTTCAAGTTCACCGGGCGTCTGGGCAGCAAGGCGTTGAAGCCCGGCCGCTACCGCCTATCCGGCAACGGGGGCGGCGTGGTCAAGCGCGCCAGCTTCAAGATCGTCGGATAAGGGTCAGCGCGCCTGACTCCTCGGCCCGGACGCGACTCCGGCGACCAGGAAGTCCCGACCTCAAAGCCGGGACCAGGGCTAGAGCCGCTCGCGCAGCTCCCGCGCCTCGTGTGAGAACTCGTGCTCGAGGCGGTCCATCTCCTTGCTGCGCTGGTGGAAGAAGGCCCCGAAGGAGCCGGCCAGGGTGGCGACGACGGTGATGGCGTAGATGTCGAAGAAGAGCTCCAGGACCTTGCCGAAGTTGGTCGTCGGGTCGGCGACCGAGGAAGCGGTCAGTAGCTGAGAGGTGGAGAAGAGGAAGGCGTCGAAGAGGTTGTGGATTTCGCTGCCGTGCGCGTGGCGCTCGGTCAGGTAGACGAGGATCGTGCAGGCCACCGCGAAGACAGCGGTGACGAAGAAGATCGTCAGCAGTCGGCGGCGCAGGTGCGCGTGAGTCGCGGTCTTCGCGCTCGCCACCGCGATCATCTCGCGGCTGGCGTGGTTCAGATGACGCCCCGCGTCCACGGCGAATGATTATGGGATGGGCCGCGGTGGGAATGCCGGCGCGGTGCCGGCCTGTCGGGCGCGTCGAGATTCGGTCCCAGTTGCCGAAAATTGGCATCTTTCGCGATGGCTAGGATGCCCGCATGCCTGCCCGATCCAAGGCCGCGCGGCCCAAAACCGCACAGTCCAAGACTTCACAGTCCAAAAAACGAAAGCCCTCTTCCTCCGGCCGAGGCTCGCGAGAAGTATCGGCCACGGCCGAGACAGCGTGCGAGCAGCTGCGGGAGGGTTTCGAAGAGCTTCGCGTGCATGTGGGCGAACAATTCGAGGAGCTTCGCGCCCAGGTGCACGAGGAGTGTCAGCAGCTCTGCGGGGAAATCGACGAGCTGCGCACAGAAGCGGGGCGGTGACGTCCCTTTCCACGAGACGATCACGAGGTCCGTCGACGACGCTGGGTGAGGAATCGGGTGTTGCCGCTTTTTGCGCCAGAAGCCTGTTTGGGGGCATCTTTTCCTGACTTAGGATGCGGCGGGTGAGCGCGCCGCTCGATCCACGCGATCCCTTTTCCACCGGTCGTGGCTCGCAGGAGATATCGGCCGCGGCGGAGCGTGCGCGCAAGAAGTTGCGAGAGGATTTCGACCGGCTTCGGGCCGAAATCGAAGAGCAGGGCGCCGAGGAGAGCCCCGGCGGCGACCCAGCCGGCGTTTCCGGATTTCGGAGCAAGGCGGGCGCGGCGCTGGCTGTGTTCGCTCTGACCGCAGCCGTCGCGGCCGCCGCCGCACACTTCGCCCTGAACGGTGGTCGGGCCTCGAGGGAGAGCAGCGTTTCCGTCCCCTCACCGCCTTCCGGGACGGAAGCCGGCGCGACCACAGCCGGTCGGGGGCGCCCACTGTTCTCATCGCCGCTCCTCACGGCCGTCGCGCCCGGTCTGCAGATCGAGGCCCTCGGGCCGAATGGAGGCCTTCCCTTCAGCGCAGCCTCTCCCATCACCGGACCGGCGCCGCTCTTCGTGGTCGGCGGACTGTTGCCGGTGGGAAGACAGGGCCTACCGGGTGGGGAAGTTGCCGGCGCCAGCCCGGTCGGCCGATCTCCAAGAACGACTCCACTCCTCCCGGAACCTCATGCGCCGCAACAGCTCGCGTACGAGCCGCCACCGCCGCCACCGGCTCCGGAAGCCGGGAACGGCGATGGCGGCAGGCCCGGCGAAAACCCCGGCGGCGGGGAATCTCCTGGTGGCGGGCCCGGTGACGGTGGGGGACCCGGTCACGGCGGCGGCGACTCAGGGGGCTCGGACGACGGGGTGGCGGCGGCGGGAGCAAAGGTCTCGGCAAAGGCCATATCAAGGCGCGCGGAAAAGGTCACGACGGCGGCAGCCCCGGCAAGGGTCACGAAAAGGATCAGGACGGCGGCGAAATCGCGGAGATGCCTTCTCGCGGCGGCGGCGCCTCCGGGGAATCCGGCGAAGGTGGCGGCGGTTCTGGGAGTGACGATCTCGGCAGCGGCCCCACCAAGGAACACGGAAAGGGCCACGCTGGGAATCCCGGCAAAGGCCACGAAAAGCATCAGGGCGGAGGCGAGGCCCCGGAAGCCGCTCCTCCTCCCGCGGAAACGCCGGCCGACCCGGGTCCCGTGACCGGGGCCGGATCGAGCCCCGACGGCAATCCCGGAGACGGCGAAACCCCCGGCGCCGGCCACGGCAAGAGCGGCGCTCCCGGACAGGCCAAGAAGTAGCACGGTCCCAGGATCTGGCCGATCCCTCCGGGCTTCCCGGCACGCTGTAACCGAAGGTCAGGCGCCGCAGGGCTTGAGGACGACGACGGTCTCCAGCTTCCTGCCACCGCCGCGTTTCGCCTTCACGTGGAGCGTGTAGGACTTGCCGAGTTCGACGGCGAGGCGCGAGGCCGGCACCTTGGCGACGAGTTTCGTTCCCCGAACGACCTTCTGCCAGAAGTGGCCGACGCCTTCCTCGTCGAAGCCGAGTTCCATCGAGGCGGACATTTTCTTCACCCCCGGTGCCTTGGTCGAGGCGCGGAGCGTGAAATCGCCCGGAACGCAGCCTTGAGGCAGGCCCCTCAGCTTGATCGCCTTCGAGCCGCTGATCGTGGGAGGCGCGCTCGCGGTGATCCGATCCGTCACCTCGTTGTTCGAGTTGTCGTCGTCCTGATAGCCGCCTTCGTATGCGTTGGGGATCAGGGTCACGAAGTGGTTCATCGATTCGTTCACGGTCACCGTGGCCTTGATCGCCGCGCTCGCGCCGGGCGCGAGGGCCCCCAATTCGCAGACCCAGTTGTAGTAGTAGTAGCCGTACGCCGACCCCGAGCTGTCCTTGCAGGTCCCCTGCGAGCTGGACACCGAGGTGTAGGGGTTGTTGGCGCCCTGGCCGTGGCCGCGAAGTGAGGAGAGCTCGACGAAGACAGCTTCGTAGGCCTCGGAGCCGCGATTGGCGACGGCGGCGTCGAAGCTGACCGGCTGCCCGACGCCGACGATCCGCGCCGAGGGCGTGGCGCTGACCGCCAGGTCGATCCTCGCCTGCGCCGCCGCCGGCGTGACCAGGACGAGCAGTGCAACTCCCAGGCCGGCTGCAAATCTGATCGGGCGCACCGACAGAGACTGTACGCCCGATCCTTGACCGGTCAACAGATTTCCTGCGGAAGTCGTCTCGGGGTGGCTACTGGTACTCGACCGAGCAGGCCGGGGCGCTCGAGGCGGCGTGGGTCGAGTCGCCCGCGTAGGCGGCGTTCACGGTCCAGGTCCCGGTGTTGCTCGGCGCCGCCGGCACCAGGGCGGCACCCCAGGACCCGTCGGCGCCGACCGTGGCATCGACGACGCTCGGGCTTCCCGTGGGGGAGACGAAGGTGACGCTGACGTGGGCGCCCGCGAGGGCCGGGCTGATCTTGCCGGCGACTTCGATCGGCTTCGGGTTGACGACGAGTTTGGGGCATTCGTCGAGGGTCAGCGTCGTCACCGTCCTGATGCCTGCTGTCCTGATCGGGAACGGAAGCGGTTTCGGAAGAGGCTTCGGCGACCCCTTCGGGAAGCGTTCGTCGAGAGGCGGCAGCGTCAGTGACCCCGGCAGCGCGGTCGTGCCCTTGCGGGTCGCCTTTCGGAACCGGGCCTGGGCCTGCCAGCAGCGCCCGCCGGGCCCGCTTCGCGAACCCGGAGCGGTCGAGTTTGAAGATCGGCCGGGCGGCGGCGAGGATCGCGCCGACGTCGGCCAGGGCCGCTCGCGCCGTCTTCCTCAGGGTCTTCGCCTCCTGGCCGGCGTCGAACTTGACGATGCCCGCGTCGCCCCCGGCCGCCACTTGACTCTGCTCCTTGATGGTGTCGGTGGCGGCGGCGGCTCCACGCTGGACCTTCGCCAGGTCGATCTCGAAGCGGAGGACGGCCGGCATCGTCGCCGCTTTGAGCGCTGCTTTGCAGGGGGCTTTGTCGCAGGACGGCGCGTTGTCGGCCCGGCGCTCGGCGAGGTCGAGCCGTTTGCTGAGGCCCCCGATCAGTTTCGATCCGGCGGTGACTTCCCGTTTGGCGATCGCCGCCCGGGCCGCCGGCGAGATCACCGGCGGCGGCGGGGGCGGCGCGATTTCGGCTCTCACGACCGTCACCGGGATCAGTTTCGGGAGCGGGCAGCCGAGCGCGGATTTGAACTGGTCGAAGGAGTGGATCGTGCCCGGGTTGCGCTGGAGGACTTCGACCATCACTTTGCGCTGGCCGCCGGCGCAGTTTTCCATCAGTTCCTGGAGGGCGGCGGCGACATCGCCCTCGGTTTCCATGTCCCCGGGCCGGGTGCAGTCGGGCGCCGGCGAGAAGTCTTCGGCCCAGAACTCGGCCCAGCCCTCGTTGAAGGCGAAGCCGCCGTTGGTGTGGTTGCAGGTTTCGTGGTTCTGGAGGTAGTTGTAGGTGGCGACGTCGCCGAGGAAGTGGCCGAAGTCGCCGTCGTAGCCGTGGCGGATCACGTGGCCGTACTCGTGGCGGGTGATCGAGTCGTCGCCGCCACCTCCGTAGCCGACTTCGAACCCGCCCGGCCAGAGGATCGAGGTGCCCGGAGTGAACGGGACCCCGGCGGTGACCGCGTCGGCCTCGAGCTCGACCCCATGGCTCGGCGGGTCGGTGCCGATTTCGGCGCGAAAGCGTTCGTTCGCTTTGTGGACGCCGTTCCAGATCGCGCACTTGTGGGACTGCCCCGGCGTCGAGAAGACGATGTTGCCGTAGTCGCGGACGGCGACGTCGTTGCGTTTCTGCTCGGAGTCGACCGACCAGTCGTTGATGCCCCAGAAGTCGCGCAGGTGGACGCCGTGCGCGTCACGGAGGGCCATCCGCACGAAGTAGTTGTCGTTGTTGTCCTCGGTGGTAAGGCTGAAGTTCCCCGAGGCGTCGGTGAAGTCCTGATCGACGCGGTGGCCGACGATCTCGACCGGGAGGAAGTCGGGGCTGCCTCGCTCCCAGAGCTCGACGTTCATCCCGCCCAGCGGGTCGATGTGACCGCGGTCGTCGCAGAGGAAGGTCCCCCGGTAGGTCGACACGAGGGCCGCCGCCGGCGTGGCGGCAAGGCCAGCGGCGATCACCCAGGCCGCGAACCCGACCAGTGCAGAGATTCGCAGCGCCCGCATGCGGCGACCGTACAGCGCAACCTGGTCGCCGCCGGCGCCCGCGGACGTATGTCAGCCCCCGGGGTCGAGAATGAGGTAGCCGGGCTCCCGGGGGGCGGCGGGGCGCTCCGCCCGCGACGGGACGCGCGCCTGCCAGCCGCGTTTCGCGCACAGCATCTGGACGTCGCTGAGCCGCGCCTCGAGAAAGCCGGCCTCCGACAGCGCGAAGTAGAGCTCCCACAGCCTTCGGAAGGGACTCTCGTAACCCAGGTCCGCCAACCGCGAGGAGGCGGCGGTGAAGCGCTCGCGCCAGGCACGAAGCGTCAGCGCATAGGACGCGGAGATGTCCTCGAGCCAGATGTCGCGCATGTCCGTCTCCGACGCGAGGCAGCGATGGATCCTCTCCACCGAGGGAAGGCAGCCGCCGGGGAAGATCAGCTGGTTGGCGAAGCTCCGGGTGGCCTTCTCGGCCTGGAAGGCGCGGTCGTCGACGCAGATCGCCTGGAGGAACATCAAACCGTCGGGCTCGAGCAGCTCCGAGCAGCGGCGGAAGAAGAGGTCGAGGTACTCCCAGCCGACGGCCTCGATCATCTCGATCGAGATGAGCTTGTCGAAGCGCCCCCGGAGGGTCCGGTAGTCCTCGCCGAGCACGGTGACACGCGACTCGAGGCCGGCGCTCCGAACCCGGCCCTCGGCGTGCTCCCGCTGCCGGCTGGAGACCGTGGTCGTCGTCACCCGGCACCCGTGCTCACGGGCGGCGTGGATCGCAAAGCCGCCCCAGCCGGTCCCGATCTCGAGAACGTGGTCCTCGGGGCCGAGCTCGAGCGCGGCGCAGATGCGTTCCAGCTTGTTCCGCTGGGCCTCCTCAAGCGACTGGCCCCGGTGCTCGAAGCAGGCGCTCGAGTACATCATCGATTCGGAGTCGAGGAATGTCTCGAACATCTCGTTGCCGAGGTCGTAGTGGGCCGCGATGTTTCGCCGCGCCCCGCCGACGGTGTTGAGGAGAGGCAGCATCGCGAGGCGATGCAGCGGGCGGGCGAGCGGTGCGAGCAGCCGCCGGGCCCGGTCGAGGCGGAACATCTCCCGGGCGCCGATCCGCAGCAGGGCGACGATGTCGGGCGTGTCCCAGAGACCGTCGGCATAGCTTTCGCCGAGGCCGATGCTCCTGCGTCGCGCCAGGGCGTCGTAGAAGCCCGGGTCGTGGACTTCGATCTCGGCGCTGAGCCCGGCGGCCCTGGGGCCGAAGAGCTTCCCGCGCGATGACCACCCCTCGCGCAGCTCGATCCTCCCCGACCTGATCCCCGCCAGAACGCCGTGGACCACGCTTCGAGAGAGGCCGCCGGCGCTCATTCCGGCGCCCTTCCCAAGTGGGGGTGGCCCAGGGTGGCAATCGTCGAGGGCGGGTGAGGCATCGGTACCCAAACCATCGCATCCTTCGGCAACTCGTGCCGGCGGCGGGCGCGCGGGCGCTAGGGTCGGAGGATGCCGGGCGTCGGCATCCAGCACATCGACCTGGCGGTCGCCGACGTCGACCGCTCGCTCGCCTTCTACGACGCGGTCCTCGGGCCGCCCGGCCTCGAGGAGTACGCGCGGTTCCGGAGCTACCGCGGCACCGAGGACGTCGTCTATCTCCAGTTCGGGCACTCCTGGATCGGGATCAGGCCGGCCGACGGCGGCACCTACACCCACTACGACGTCGGCCTCGAGCACATCGCGTTCCAGGTCGACACCCGCGAGGAGGTTGACGCGGCGCACGAGCGCTGCGTCGCCGCGGGCGCCCCGATCCAGACTCCGCCCGAAGAGCACTACGGCTACGCCGGGGAGGACTACTACTCGTTCTTCGCCTTCGACCCCGACGGGTTCCGGATCGAGGTCGTATGCGATCGCAACCACCCGCGCCCGTAGCGGCGGCGGGCTAATCGGCGGCGAGGACCTGCTCGGCCGCGCGGCGGCCGCTGCGAAGCGCGCCCTCCATCAGCCCGTGCCACTCGCCGGCGGTGTGCTCGCCCGCGAAGAACAGCGGGCCGATCGGTCGGGTGAGGTCGGCATCGCGGAGGGGAGAGGAGAGGCTTCGCGCGGAGTAGGACCCCTGCGCCCAGGGGTCGTCGTGCCAGCTCGAGAGCAGCGCGGCGCCCGGGTCGGGATCGAGGTCGAGGTCGTACCGCAGCTCGACGAGGTCCCCGACCCAGCGCTCGATCGCCTCCGAATTGCCCAGGTCCTCGACCGCGGCAGCGGTGCCGGTGTAGCCGACGGCGAAGGGCGCCAGCTCGCCGCCGGGCCCGAGCTGGGTGTAGGACCAGAAGTGCCCGGCGACCGACATGATCGCGCTCGGCGGCGCGGGCGACAGCAGGCGAACGAAGAGCTTCGAGTTCTGGCCGTAGGTGACCGCCCGCAGAGCCTCCGCGGTCGGGCCCTCGAGCGGCGGGTCGAACTCGATCGCGGCGAGCGGGCCGGTCGGGACGGCGATCACCGCCGCGTCCGCGATCACCTCGTCCTCGTCGGTCGCGATCGTCACCTCCTGGCCCGAACGGCGCAAGAGCCGCGCCGGGGATGACAGGTGGACGGCGGGGCCGAGCTCGGCGGCGAGTGCCGCGGCGAGACTCATGTTGCCTGCGGCGAGCGTGTGGTTGTCGAAGTCGCCGAAGGTCGATGCGCCCTCGTCGAGGACCGAGGCCTCGAGGTCCTCGGACGGGTGGCCGTTGGAGATCGCGATCCGGGCCCGGATCAGCGCCGAGAGGCGCGGCTCGAGGTCGAGCGCGGCGATCGCGGCGGCGGCGCTCCCGGCGTCGGCCCGCACTTCTCCGGCCAGGCGTTGGAAGGCGGTCTCGAGGTCGGCCTCCGACACCGCCTCGCGCCCGACCGGCACCCGCCGTCCGTATGGGGTCCCCTTGAGTGCGATCGGTAGCCCGAAGCGGGCGGCGAGCGCCTTCATCGTCTCGTAGCCGGGCAGGATGAACTCCGCTCCCCGCTCGACCACGGCGCCCTCGCCGAAGGGCACAGACCAGACCCGGCCCCCGACCCGGTCGCGCGCCTCGAGCACCGTCACCTCGACCCCCGCCGCCCGCAGCGCGTCGGCCGCGGCGAGCCCGGCGAAGCCGGCGCCGAGGACTGCGACCCTCTTCATGTTTTCCAGCCTAGACGGGGCGGTGGGTTAGATTCGACCGCAGATGGTCGAGATCGATCGCGATCGGCTACTCGAAGCCCTCGGCGCCGAGGGGGAGCGCTTCGTCGCGACCCATCGGCGCTCGGGCGAGCTCTTCGAGGAGGCGAAGGGCTCCCTCCTCGCCGGCGTGCCGATGCCCTGGATGACCGAGTGGGCGGGGCCGCACCCGGTGTTCGCCGCGAGCGCCGCGGGCGCCCACTTCACCGATGTCGACGGCAACGAGTACGTCGACCTGTGCCTCGGCGACACCGGCGCGATGACCGGCCACTCGCCGCCATCCACGGTGGCGGCGATCGCCGAGCAGGCCGCGAGGGGGATCACCCTGATGCTGCCGACAGAGGACTCGGCCCGGGTCGCGGGCGAGCTCGAGCGCCGCTTCGGACTGCCCTACTGGCAGTTCGCCCTCACCGCCACCGACGCCAATCGCTTCACGATCCGGCTGGCGCGGGCGATCACCGGCAGGCCGAGGGTCCTGGTCTACTCGTGGTGCTACCACGGGACCGTCGATGAGACATTCGCGATCGCCGACGGCGGCGCGACGAGGTCGCGGCCCAACAACATCGGCCCGCCCGTCGACCCCGCGTTGACGACCGTCGCGGTCGAGTGGAACGACATCGGGGCGCTCGAGGACGCGCTGGCGTCGGGTGAGATCGCCTGCGTCCTCGCCGAGCCGGCGATGACGAACATCGGGATCGTCCTGCCGGAGCCCGGGTACCACGACGCGCTCCGCTCGCTCACCAGGGAGCACGGGACCCTGCTCGTGATCGACGAGACGCACACGATCTGTGCCGGGCCCGGCGGCTACACCGCCGCCCACGGCCTCGACCCCGACTTCCTCACGATCGGCAAGCCGCTCGCGGCCGGGGTTCCCGCGGCCACCTACGGGATGAGCGAGGCGGTCGCGGCGCGGGTGCTGGAGCACAACGACCTGCTCGAGGTATCCGATGTCGGCGGCATCGGCGGCACCCTGTCGGGGAACGCCCTCTCGCTCGCGGCGATGCGGGCGACGCTCGACAGCGTGCTCACCGACGAGGCCTTCGCGAGGATGATCGCCCTCGGCGAGCGCTTCGAGGCCGGCGTCCGCGACGCGATCGAGGCCCGCGAGCTCCCCTGGCACGTGACCCGGCTCGGCTGCCGCGTCGAGTACGCGTTCAGCGCCGAGGAGCCGCGCAACGGCGGCGAGGCGGCGGCGGCGCAGGATCGCGATCTCGACCGCTTCCTCCACCTCCACGCCCTCAACCGGGGGATCCTGATGACCCCGTTCCACAACATGGCGCTGATGTCGCCCGCCACCACTGCGGAGGACGTCGATCGCCATACCGAGGCGTTCGCAGAGGCGATCGGGGACCTGCTTGGCTGAGCGGGCGGGCGGGCGGCCGGCGGCACGCGCGGCGCTGGTGGTCGGCGCGCTCGGCGTCGTCTTCGGCGACATCGGCACCAGCCCGCTCTACACGATCCAGACCGTCTTCAACCCCAATGACCCGCATCCGATCGGAGCGACGAGCGACACGGTCTTCGGGATCATCTCGCTGATCTTCTGGTCGGTGACGATCATCGTCACCCTCCAGTACGTCGTCCTCGTGATGAGCGCCGACAACGAGGGGGAGGGCGGGATCATGGCGCTGATCACCCTGATCCGCCGCAGGGGCATCGCCGGTGGGCGCCGGACGAAGATGGCGCTGGCGGCGCTGGGGATCTTCGGCGCCTCGCTCTTCCTCGGCGACAGCATGATCACCCCGGCGATCTCGGTGCTGTCCTCGGTGGAAGGCCTGAAGGTGGTCGAGCCCTCGCTGGACCACCTGATCGTCCCGATCACCGCCGCGATCATCGTCGTTCTCTTCGCGACCCAGCGCCTTGGCACCGGCGCGGTCGGGCGCATGTTCGGGCCGGTGATGATCGTCTGGTTCACCGTGATCGGGGCCTGCGGCATCTCCGGCATAGCGACCCATCCGGAGGTCCTCAAGGCGCTGTCGCCGACCTACGCCCTCGACTTCCTCACCGGCGACTTCTCGACCGCGTTCTTCTCGCTCGCCGCCGTCGTCCTCGCGGTGACAGGGGCCGAGGCGCTCTACGCGGATATGGGCCACTTCGGGCGCGCGCCGATCACCCGCGCCTGGCTCCTGCTCGTCTTCCCCGCCTGCATCCTCTGCTACATGGGCCAGGGAGCGCTGCTGATGGACCATCCCGGGAACGGCGCCGCCGGCATCTTCTTCCTCCTGGTCCCACACTGGGGCCGGCTGCCGTTGGTCTTCCTCGCGACGGCGGCGACGGTCATCGCCTCGCAGGCGGTGATCACCGGGGCCTTCTCGGTCGCCCATCAGGCGGTGCAGCTCGGCTACCTGCCGCGGCTGCGGATCATCCACACCTCGGAAGAGACCCAGGGTCAGATCTACGTCCCCTGGATCAACTGGCTGCTGCTGGTCTCGGTCCTGACGCTCGTCTTCGCCTTCCAGACCTCGACCGCGCTCGCCTTCGCGTTCGGCATGGCGGTGACGGGGACGATCTCGATCACCGCCCTGCTCTTCTTCTACATCGTCCGCCACCAGTGGGGGAAACCGCTGTGGCTGGTGGTCGCCGGCGCCGTCGCGTTCCTCGCGGTCGACCTGCTCTTCTTCGCCGCCAACCTGACCAAGGTCCTCCACGGCGCCTGGCTGCCGCTGTTGATCGCGCTCGCCGCGTTCACGGTGATGACGACCTGGCAGCGCGGCCGCGAACTGGTCACCGCGCGGCGCGAACGCGAGGAGGGGTCGCTGCGGGAATTCGTCGACCCAGCTGCACGACCGCAGCCCGCCGCTGCGCCGCTCGCCCGGCACCGCGGTCTTCCTCAACCGCAACAACACGACGACTCCGCTGGCGATGCGGGCGAACGTCGAACACAACCAGACCCTGCACGAGCACGTCGTCATCCTCACGATCGAGACCCTGCCGATCCCGTATGTCAGCGATGCCGACCGCCTTGTCGCCGACGATCTCGGCCACCGCGACGACGGCATCTTCCATCTCGGTGCCCGCTTCGGATACATCGAACGCCCCGACGTCTCCGCCGCGCTGCGGCTCGCCCCCGGTGTCGACCTCGAGTGCCCGCTCGAGGTCGGGACCGCCACCTATTTCCTCTCGACGATCGATCTCCAGGCCGGGGATGCTCCCGGCATGGCCCGCTGGCGAAAGCGCCTCTTCGTCGCCACCTCCCACATCACCGCCGACGCCGCCGAGTACTTCCGCCTGCCGCGCGAGCGGACCCTGATCATCGGCTCGGTGATCGAGGTCTGACCGGTCTCCCTCGCCGGCTCAGCTCTCGGCCAGTGACTCGAGCGTCTCGTTCAGCCACTCGATCGACCGGTGGGCGAGCTGGCCACCCCAGCTGACCCTCGCGACCCCGAGCTCGGCGAGCTCGGCGACCGAGAGACCGCGCGGGAATCGCACCGCGTTTACGGGGCCTCGGTGCTCGGCGATGAACCGCCCCAACGGCTCCCGTTCCCAGAGCAGGATCGGGTAGACGCAGTCGGCGCCCGCCTCGGAGTAGGCCCGCGCGCGCTCGAGCCCCTCGTCGAGAAGTCCGGACTGTGAGCCGTCACCCTGCGCTGATGCGATGCCGCCGAGGAAGACGTCGATCCGGGCGTTGATCACGAGCCCGTAGCCCAGCTCGGCGGCCGAGGCGCGCACCGCGGCCAGCCACTCGGCGTGCGCACCGGCGTCCCGCATGTCCCCCGTCCTGTGGTCCGTGTCCTCGAGGTTGCACCCGGCGACTCCGATCTCGCGCAGCGCCGCGACCAGATCGCTCGGCTCCATCCCGTACCCGGCCTCGGCGTCGACGGTCACCGGCACCGCGACGGCATCGGCGATCCGCGCCGCCGCGGCGAGCATCTCCTCGCCCGGGGCGCCTTCGTGGTCCTCGTGGCCGAGCGATGCGGCGACGCCGGCGCTGGTCGTCGCCACCACCGGGAACCCGGCCGCCTCGACCGCCCGGGCGGAGGCGACGTCCCAGGCGTTGGGGAGCAACAGCGGCTCGCCGGGGACGTGCAGCGAGCGGAGCGTCTCGCAGTGGGTGTCTGGCTCGTTCATGGCGTTGGATTCTGCCTGGTCGGGGCGCCAGCCTAAAGGGCGACTAAAGGTTTTCGATTCGCGTCCAATTGGCCGCTCAAACGATCCTGAGTGATCTAGCTTCCCGCACCATGCGACGTTCGCCCCGTCCGCCCCGATTCTCCAGTGGCCACACGCACCTCGGTTTCGCGCTCGCATTTTCGGCAGCGCTGGTGGTCTGGCTCGGCATACCCGCGGGGGCGGCGGCCGCGCCGGTGACGCTCGAATTCGAGAGCGGGGCGACGGTGGGGCAGAAGGTGACCAACCAGTACGGAGCGCCGGGCACCCCCGCCGGCCCGACATTCGAGCAGGGCACCGAAGCGGGCTTCAAAGGCCTCTTCTGCGGGCCACCGACCCTGGACGGCACGGACCCGGCGCACTCGGGGTCCAACTCGCTGCTGCTGAACGGTTGCCAGAACGGCGAGTTCTGGCCGACCGCGGCATTCTTCTCGCTCGGATACTCGACCGACTCGGTCGACTTCTGGATCGCGACGCCGGGCCACACTCTGGCGAACACCACGGTGATCACCACCGCGTTCGACGGACAGGGCGCGATGGTCAAGCAGGAAGAAACGACCCTCCCGCCGCAGGCCTCGACGACATACAAGAACGTGGCGATCGCATCCGGGGCGGGCGACATCGCCTACGTCGCAATCGAGGAGGGGACCGAGGGTGGGGACACGACCACCGCCACCGAAGTCGGCCTCGTGCACGGCACCTCCAACCTCTCGCTCGATGATCTCACGTACGACCCGCCGTCCTCGCCGCCGGAATCGAGCTTCCTGCTCGGTGCCAACCCGACCGCGGCGAACCTCGTCGCCGGCGGCGAAACGCAGGTGAAAATCCCGGTCAGCTGGACCAACAACCCCAACCCCTCGGCGAGCCCGGTGCTGATGGAAACGACGTTTCCCAGCGGGATCACCGGAACCTTCTCGCCGAACCCGACCACGTCGGGCAGCTCGACACTGACCCTGCACGCGGCGAAGAACGCGCCGATCGGGCCCGGTTCGCTGACAATCCACGGCTACGTCGACAAAGGCCTCGGGTCGGAAAAGACCGCGAGCGAGACGATCCCGCTCGGTGTCAGCGCCCCGTTCGAAATCATCAATCCTCCTGCGGTCACGGTCGCACCGTGCACCCCGCGCCAGGTCGAACTGAGAATCCAGACAGCGACCGACTTCACCGAACCACTCACGATCTCGGTCGCGACGCCCGGATCGTCGGGGGTCGTGATCACCGGAATCTCGGGCGGAACGGTCACCGCTCCCACCCACGCTACGACGACCGTGACGCCGAAAGGCGGGATCGCGATCGCGACCCTGACGCTGTCCGCCAATGCGAGCACGGGAAAAGAAGGCGCGCGTCCTTACACGGTCACGGTCAGCGCTCCCGGGTACGCGGACCAGACCGCGAGCGGGACGGTTGCGGTCGAAGCCAGGATCGACAAGGTGCTCTACGCGGGTTCGTCGACCGAAGCGAGCACCGTCGCCACGCCCGCGCTCGGAAAGCCGGGCACCCAGCTGACGCTGAAGGGGGCCGGGTTCTGTCACGACACGGCGATCGCGATCGGGGACCCCCACAACCAGTCATACGCGGAAACCATCGCCTCCGACGGCACCTCTGCGACCTTCCGGGTCCCGCGCGGTGCGGTCACCGGGCCGGTCGAGGTGATCCCGCTGCAGGGACCGAACTTCAACGGGCCGACCCTGAAGGTCGGGACCTTCCGCAACACCTACGGGTTCAGCTGGGAAAACAAGGACTGGGGCCTGCTCCTCAACGAAGAAATGATCGACGAACTGTTCGGCAAGGAGGAGACGAACATCGATTTCTTCGGCTGGTTGATCCGCAAGCCCGAGGCATACCTGTTCGAAACGATGACCAACAACTACATCCCGGGCGGCATCTGCTTCGGGATGGCCTACTCCAGCTATGAGTTCCAGCAGGGCCTGGTGGCGCCCTCGTTCTTCCCCCATACGGGAGGGAACAGCGTCTGGAATCTCGACTCGCCCGATGCCCCGTCGAACGCCCTGCTGCGGTATGTGATCCAGCGATTCTCGCTGCAGTTCACCGACCAGCTGATCCCGGCCGAGCTCAACACGATCCTCGGGATCCACGGGACCAATGAGGACATCGAAGCGATCGAAGCCGAACTCAACAAGGGGCTCCCGGTCATGCTCGGGATGATCCACTGGAACGGCATCAAGCCGGAAGGGCACACGGTTCTCGCATACGACACCCACCATCTGCCGACCGGCGGAGACGAAGTCCAGGTCGCGAACTCGAACGTCCCCTATAAGACGACCGAGGAGGGAGACGCGAATGCCCACGACGCGGCGGAGTTCACCAACTCCCACCTGGTGATCAAGGAAGGCAACTGGGAATTTCCAGAGCTCGGCTGGAGCGGCTCCGAGGCCGACCTCGTCGTCTACCACCACAACGAACTGCCGGAGCTCAACGGCCACCAGCCGAGCCTTCCGAATGTGTTCACCGCGTCGCTGATGGTCATCGGCAGCGGTTCGTCCGGCGACGCGGTCACGCAGGTCAGCGACGGCCACGACTCGCTACTGAAAGGCGGTGGGCTCGCGCCCCGCGGCAGCTGGCCGAAAGGCGTGGCGCCGCTGCCGGACTTCAACGACACCAGCTCGCCGCTGCACCTCATCAGCATCGACCGCGAAGCAAAGCGGCCGGTCACCGAGACCGTGAGGCGCGGCAGGGGCGGCGGGCAGATGAACATGTCGATGCCGGGGCTCCAGGCCAGTCTCCAAGCCGATGGAAAAGTCGGCCAGGTGGACCAGGTCAGCGTCGACCCGAAGGACGACTCGATCGGCTACCGCCCCGGCGCCGGGGGGACCCGGTTCGGCGGCACCCTGCTCTCGGCTCCGGGGGCCAAGGCGGGAGGGCTCGCGAGCTCATCCGCGGCGACCCTCTCCGACCACCTGGTCCAGTTCGATACCTCCAGCGGCAAGGGCGACGAGGACAAGCTCTCCTTTGTCTCAGGTCGGACGTTCGATTTCACCCACCACGGGGCGCCGACCAAATTGGGCCTGACCCTTTCCGGGTTCGACGCCCAGGGTCGCCCGGTCGCGGTCAGACTGCCGTCGGTCGGCGTCGGGTCCGGGTCGGTGGTGAGGGTGATCCCCGCCGACTGGCGGTCGCTCGCGTCCACGAGGATCCGGATCAGCACCATCGCCGGCGGCCGCACGACGACGCGGAGCGTCCACGGGAGGCCGCTCGGGCGGCGTTTCGCGACGGTGCGGCGCGCCTCGCTGGTCAGCCTCGGCAAGGGCAGGGATGGGGTCTCACTGAAGCTCCATCTGAGCCACCCGCCGAAGCGGGGGTGGATCGCCCTCGCCGGAACCGTTCTTCGCGGGGGCCACGCCGTCGAGCGCAGCCGCCCGCTCCAGCTCTCGGCGCTCGCGATGCGGAAGGGGAAGGCGCTCCTGCGGCTCCCCAAGGCGCTGAACGGTGGCCGCTACACGCTGCGGCTGCGCGCTCTCGAGACGACCGCCGAGCCCGGGGGAATCCAAGGCTCCGAGACCGTCGCCCGGACCCTCAGGCTGCGGCCGGGCAAGGGCTGAAGCGCTAGTCGCCGCGCCTGGCCCTGCGGATCAGCTTCACGGACTTCGTCCGCGAACTCACGATCCCGCCGGTCGGGGTGAAGGCGACCCGTATCGACGTCTTCGCCGATTCCCGCGACCGCAGCGCCCCCGCGAGCTTCTTGTTCGGGACGATCGCGAGCAGGTACGCGCCGGCCCTGCCGGCGGCGAGGGACACCCGCTTCACCTTCTTGCCCGAGAGCACCAGCGCGCCGGGCCCCGGGACCTTGACCTGGAGCCTCGCCGTCCCCTTCTTCTTGTTCCTCTTCAGCCTGCCGAACGAGAAAGCGTTCGAGGGCGGCGCAGCGACGGTGGGAGGCAAGGGGGTGGTGAGCTCGTAGGCCCCCCGATCGATCACGGCGGTCCCATCCCCGTTGCCATCGGCGAAGCGGGGGTTGCCGTCGAGATCCGTGGGCACGATCGGGTCGACGTCGGCGCCGCTGTCGACGGCGGGCGATCCGGGCGCCAGATGCCAATCGGCGCCGGGGACGAAGACCGCCGCGGGCGCCGGGTCGATGTTCCCGTTCGCACCGCTGCATTCGATCGTCCCGGTCGGTCCGCTCTCGGTCTGGAGCGGAACGATGCTCGATTCGCAGCTGATCTCCTGGGTCGCGGTGCCGGAGACTTCCTCGCCCTCCAGCGCCACGGTGTTGACGAGGACCGCCGCGGCCGTGCCGTCGATTTCCGCCCGGGCGATGACGGCGAGGTTGAATCTGTCGGCGACCTTCGGTTCGCCGGTGTCGATCGTGTCGTTCGCGAGCCTCACCGACCCCGTTTCACCGAAGCTGCCGTAGGTTTCGATGCCGTTCCGGCCGCCAACCAGCAACGAGGATTCGATCAGCACGTGGGAGGTGCTGGTGACGGTGACGATGGTTCCATCGCCGGCGCTGAGCCGGGAGCGGAGGACGAGGGTGGATTCGGTCCCCTCGGTGTCGATCGCCTGCCCGCGTGCTGTGCTTATGTCCGAGTCGAGGACGACGGCCCGCGGGCCGAAGATAGCCACGCCCCGGCTGTTGCCGGGGACGCGGACCCGGGTGTTGACCATCTCCACGTCGGGGACGTCCGTCACCCAGATCGCTTCGGTGTTCATCTCGCCGGCGCTTCGCACGTCGACGTCGCGGACGACGGCGGTCGGGCCGCCGAGCATCATCCCCGCGGTGTTGATGAGCCCGGCGGGGACCTCGACCCGCAGCCCTTCGATCGCCACATTGGCCGGGCCGTCGACGCCGACCACGAAGTTCTTGTTCGTTTCGGAGGGGCGGATCGTGGTCGCGCCCGCGGGAGTCGCTTCCCGATCCGGGCCGCGGCCGGCACCGTGAAGCGTCAGGCCCGCGTCTTCGGGTTTGTCGATCGCGACCTTTTCCAGGTAGACGCCCGGGCCGATTTCGATGCGGTCTCCCGTGCCGGGGGATGCCCGCGAGGCGGCGAGCGCCAGACCGATCGTCGAGCAGGGCGCGGCTTCGGTGCATTCGGTCCCGGACCCTGATTGGTCGACGAAGAAGGTCGCGGCCGGCGCCGCGGCCGGCGCCGCAAGCACGGCACAGGCGACGAGCAGGATCGCAGCCAAGGCTCGCCTGACCGTCGATCGAGGCATCGGCCCGAGGCTACCCGGCCCCGGGACGGGGACACCGCATCAGGGGATCGGGATCGGGCAGGGCGGCGAGCTCGTCGCCGCGTAGCCGCCGCCGTCGCCGATGCCGGCGACGACGTTCCAGCTGTACGGTTTCCCGTTCTGCTGGCGGTCGAAGGTCTCGCTGAAGTTCCCGGTCGCGGTGGTCGTCACCTGGTCGGTGATCGGGGCGGGCAATGGCAGTGGCCCGTTGACGGGTGTGTAGGTCAGGCTGACCGTCGCCCCGCCCCTCGGCGGCGAGAGGGACCCGCTCACCGTTATCATCGTCGGGGTGCCGACGACGGGAGTCGAGCATTCGGTGATCAGCAGCGATTGCGGCTGGAGCGGTGGGGTTGGGGGCGGTGGTTCGGACGCCGTCACACCGGGGATCGCGGCGTTGATTTTGGCCGGGGCGTCGATCGCTTCACGCTCGAAGATCGCCTGCTTGAACCCTCGCACGACGATCCAGGAATTGATTTTCGCGCGGGGATGACCGGTCAGCCATTTGCGTAGAGGCGCAGGCACCGGCAGCTGCATCACGCGCACGCCGCCGTCTCCCATCGAGAATGCGCCGGCTCCGCCGATCCCGACTTTCACCCCACCCGTGAACGCCGTCCCGTCGCGGTTGAATTTGACCTTGCCGCCGTCGAGCCCGACCCTGGTCGGCCCGGTGTAGGAGCACCTGGAGGGGCCGGCGGTGGAGGCGCCGGCCGGACAGGCCGTGTTCGGAAGCGAGACGGTGAGGATCCCCCGGCATTTCTTGATGAGGCAATCGAGGCGCGCGGTCAGCTTCGACGCCGAGCGGTTGATGCCGACCAGGGTCGACTCGACCGGTGGGGCGGGGGTGCCGTTGCAGTTGGCGCCCTGGCCGTAGTGGAAGCTGATCTTCGCGTAGGAGACGCCGATCGTTTCCTCGATCTGGGCGCTCCCCGAGGGGGTGCCGACCTGCCGGGAGTTGAGGTAGGCGTCGGTAAGGCAGATCGCCTCATAGCTGGCGGTGCCGCCTGCCTTCCGAAAGAGCAGGCTGCCTTCCTTGTAGTGGCTCCCGGCCGTCAGTCCCTGGGCCAGCGCCGCGCTGCTTTCGTCGAACTTCTTCGTGATCGTCAGCTCGGAAACCGAGCTCGGGGCGCCCCTGCCAGCGGCGCCATAGGCGGCGCTGGCAGGGTTCTGGACGATGCTCTGGTGGAAGGAGATGAGGGCCGGCACCTGGACCGCCGGAAGCGCGCCGCCTCCGCTCAGTTCGAAGGGCCCGATCGTCGTGGCCGCCTCGGCGTCGGCGGCGCCGAGGAGCATCGCGATCAGGCTGATCGCCGCGAGTGTGAGACCGATCGTGCGCCGCACAGCCAATTGAACATACAGCGGCTTTCTGAACCGATGGACGAATCTCTAGGAAGCGGCAAAGGAGGGCTGCCGCGGCTCGCCTTCATCCTCGACGGCCAGGGTCTCGCTCGCGCCCAGGGCCGAATCGTTCTCGACGAAGGGCGCTCTGAAGACGATCCTCCCGGTCGTGCCCGACGCTCCGATCGGCGATTTTGCGACTCTCTCTACCGCGGCAAGCTCGGGAGGTCCCCTACGGCGGCGGCTCCAAGAAGCACTGGGCCGCTCGGATTCCTGGGTGGTATACCGGCCGGGTGGCGACATTCGCCCTGCTCCACGGCGCCTGGCATGACCCTTCCTGCTGGAAGCCGCTGACGGCCCGTCTCGAGGCGCTCGGGCACCGCTCCACTTGCCCCGACCTTCCGCTCCACGATCCCGAGGCCGGCTACATGCGTCGCGTGCAGCCGGCGATCGAGGCCCTCGAGGGTGTCGAAGGGGAGGAGGTGATCGTCGTCGCCCACTCGCAGAGCTCGGCGCTGGGACCGCTGGTCACGGCCTCCCGCCCGGTCTCGCTCCTCGTCTACCTCTGCCCTCGGATGGGAAGCGTCGAGCTGCCGGATGGATCGCCGCCGGCCTTCCGGGAGGGCATTCCGTTCCCTCCGTCCCGCGCGAATGGCACAACCGCGTGGGATCCGGAAATCGCCGCCGAGGTGATGTATCCGCGACTGCCGTCCGAGAGCGCGCAGGCGCTGGTCCAGCACCTGCGCCCGATGGCGATGCCGCCCGACGAGTACCCACTCGAGCAGCACCCCGATGTGCCGACCGCCCTGATCTACGCAGCCGATGACGAGCTCTTCGAGCCCGCGTTCGAGCGTTTCGTCGCCCGCGAGCTGTTGGGCATCGATCCGATCGAGCTTCCGGGCGGTCACTTCCAGATGGTCGAGGCCCCCGATGCCCTCGCCGAGCTACTCGATCGCCTAGCCCCAGGATGACTCGGAGTCGGGCCGGAAGCTGGTCGTCAGGATTCGCATTCCGCGCGGGCGGGTGACCGTGAAGAGGACGACGTCAGCGACCTCCTCGGCGCTCAACATCGAATCCAACTCGGGGGCGCCGGCCTCGCGGCCGGTCCCGATCGCGAAATCGGTGTTGACGCCGCCCGGGCAGATGCAGGAGGCCCTCACCCCGTTCTCGCGCAGCTCGTGGTCGAGAGAGCGGGTGAAGCCGAGCTGGCCGAACTTCGAGGCGTTGTAGACCGACTCGCCGGGGAAGGCGCGGAGGCCGGCGACGCTGGCGATCGAGACGAAGTCGCCGGCGCCGGACTCGATCAGGTGGGGGAGGGTTGCCGCCGCCGTGTAGAGGGTGCCCTTGAGATTGACGTCGATCATCTCCTCGACCAGCTCCGGGTCGAGGTCGAGGAACGGGCCGTAGGCCCCGACCCCGGCGTTGGCGACGACGATGTCGAGCCGGCCGAGGCGCTCTACGACCGCGTCGGCCGCGGCGATCACAGCGGAGCGGTCCCTGACGTCGCACGCCATCCCGAGCGCCCGCTCGAGGCCGAGGTCACCCCCGCGCCGGGAGAGCAGCCCGACCGAGGCGCCCGCCCCGTGCAGGCTGCGGGCGACCGCGGCGCCGATCCCGGAGCTGGCGCCGGTGACGAGCGCGACCTTGCCCTCGAGCTCCATCGGCTCCGACATACCCGGATTGTGCCTCAGGAGACCACGAGCGCGAGGACGAGCGCGATCAGGCCGACGCTCTGGGCCGAGTGGACGAGGATCCCCATCCAGGCACTCTCGTAGCGCCGCGAGGGGTAGGAGATCGCGAAGACGTTGATCAGCGCCGTCGGGATCACCCAGGGCGTGTGCAGGTGATAGCAGGCGAACAGCACCCCGTTCGCCACCCAGTCGTATTTCCCGAACACTCCCTTCATCCGCGGCAGCAACAGGCCGCGGAAGAGGAGCTCCTCGCCGAGGACTGTGTTGAGGACGGCGAAGGCGACGACCACCGCGAGCCAGCCCCAGGCACCTTGGAAGAAGCTTTCGCCGGCGTCGGTCCCGAGGAACTCGGCGAGACCACGGGGCGAGGGTGCCGGTATCCCCGGCAGGACGAACCCGAGGCCGAAGATCGCCATGAAGGGGAGCACCCAGAGCCAGACCCGCCCGCCGCTGCGGCCGCTGCGTGGATCCCGCGGCGCCCGCAGCCAGAGCGCATCGCGAAACCGGGCCCACGACAGCGTCCCAAGCTCGCGCCGGGTGAGGATCATCACCAGGGTGAACTCCCAGGCCAGCCCGAGGGGGATGCAGATCAGCAGCGCCTGGACCAGCGGCTCCTCGCCTCCCAGCCTGTCGGCGAGCCAGGGGCCGACGACCCAGGAGAGGACGCCCATCGGTATCGCGGCCGCCGCCCAGACGGCGAGGATCTGCGCGAGGGAGTACTGGGGGATCCCGGCATACCGGTCAGGCTGGCCGGTCCGCTCGCGCACGCCGTGACTCTATGAGACCGGGCGGGCCGCTAGGTGGGGACCGCGACGAGGTCGGCCCCGACCATCGCCGCCGCGTACTCGAGGAGGATTCGGCGGGCGGCCTCGCGGTCGATGCTGCCGTGGCCGAGTACGACCTGTAGGCCGAGGCCGTCCTCCATCGCGACGAGGCCGCGAGCGATGCTCGCCGCGCTCGCCGCGGGCTCGAGCTCCCCGGCGGCCGCGCCGGCTTCGATCAGCGTCTCGTAGAGATGCACCTGGCGGTCGAAGAAGGCGGCGCTGAGGACCCTGAAGGCGGGGCTGATCCCGGTCAGGGCGTCGATCTCGTAGAGCAGGCGGCTGTCCTCGTCCTCGGGCCCGGTCGGGACGCCGAGCTCGATCGCCAGGCGAAGCCGCTCGACCGATCCGTCCACCTCCCGGACCGTCGCCGCGCGCTGCTCGGCGTATCGCTCCATCGCCCCCCGCGCGACGTCGAGCAGGAGGTCGCCGATGTCGGGGTAGTAGTAGAGGACCGAGCTGGGAGCGATTCCGGCCTCCTCGGCGATGTCCTTGACGCGCAGGGAGACGGCGCCGTGTCGGAGCAGCACCGCGCGCGCCGCAGCCTTGAGCTGCTCCCGCCGCGCCCTCTGATTCTTCGGTCTCATTCACCAAAGCGTATTCGGTCCTGAGGTCGAAATCCCGATTGACATAAGGCAAGCGTCCCGTCTATTCTTTGAATTCGATTCAATGAATCGACTCGGAGGGAGATCAAGTGAGGCTTGAACGGTCGAGGATCGCCGCCGCGCTCCTGCTCACCGCGCTGTTGGCGCTGCTCGCCGCGGGGTGCGGTGGGGGCGGCGTCGAAGGTGGCGGCGAGACCGGCGAAACCGCGGACGTCTCGGGCCCGGTCGAAGGGAAGCTGACGATCTCGCAGTGGCCCCTCTACATCGATCCCGGCAAGGACAACACGATCTCCCAGTTCGAAGAAGCGACACGGGGTCGACGTCAACTACGTCGAAGACATCAACGACAACCAGGCCTTCTTCGCCAAGCTCCAGCCCGAGCTGCAGAACGGCGAATCCGGAGGCCGCAGCCTGATCACCCTCAGCGATTGGCTGGCGGCGGAGATGTACGGCCTCGGCTATCTCGAGAAGCTCGACTACTCGAAGCTGCCGAACGTCAAGAACAACCTGATCCCCGCCCTGCGTCACCCCGAATCCGACCCACATCGCGATTTCACCGTCCCCTGGCAGGCCGGGATGACGGGCCTGATAGTCCGCAAGGACCTGGCCCCCAACGTCAACTCGATCTGCGACCTGTTCGACCCCAAGTACAAGGGCAAGGTGACGATGCTGACCGAAATGCGCGACTCGGTGCCGATGACGCTGAAGTGCATGGGGATCGACCCCGAACAGGCAACCGAAGAGCAGTGGCTCGCCGCCGTCGACAAGATCGGCGAAGCCGCCAAGTCGGGACAGATCCGGCGCTTCACCGGCAACGACTACTACCAGGACCTGATCAACGGCAACGTCGACTTCGTCCTCGGCTGGTCCGGCGACGCGGTCCAGCTCCAGGGGGACAACGCGAACATCGAATTCGTGATGCCGAAGGAGGGATGCATGCTCTGGTCGACGAGCATGGAGATCCCGGCCGGGGCCCCGAATCCTGCCGCCGCCGAGGCTTGGATGAACTACGTCTACGACCCCCGTGTCCAGGCGGACATCGCCGAATACGTCAACTACGTGACCCCTGTCAAGGGGGTCAAGGCGATCCTCCGCAAGCGGGATCCCGAACTGGCGGAAAACCAGCTCATCTTCCCCAGCACCCAGTACACGAAGAACTGCTCGTTCGAATCCGAGCTCGGGGGCGAACTGGGCAGGAACGTCACCAAGGCCTTCAACGAAGTCCTCGCCGGCTGAGCCGATGCGCACCCTCTCGATAGCGGCGCTCCAGTGCGCGCCGGTCGCACGCGACCCGGCGGCCACGCTGGGGGCGTTTCGGCAGCGGCTGGCAGGCGTCAAGGCCACGGTCCCCGACGTCGATCTGGTGCTCGCCCCCGAGCTGCACCTGTCGGGCCAGCCGGGGCTGCTGGAGGAGCAGTCCGGCTACCCGGAGGAGGTCGCGGTGCCCGTCCCCGGAGAGCTCACGGACGCGCTCTCCGAGCTGGCCCGGGAGCATCGCGTCTGGCTCGTTCCCGGGACCGTCTTCGAGCGAGCCGCCGACGGGCGCGTGCACAACACCGCGCTGGCATTCTCACCGGCGGGTGAGCTGGCCGCCCGCTACCGCAAGGTCTTCCCCTGGCAGCCCCATGAGGGCTGTGCTCCGGGCGATCGTTTCGTCACCTTCGACATCCCCGACGTGGGGCGCGTCGGGCTCGCGATCTGCTACGACGGCAATTTCCCGGAGACGTTCCGCCAGCTCGCGTGGATGGGCGCCGAGGTCGTCCTGCAGCCGACGCTGACGACGACCAGCGATCGCGCCGCCGAGCTCGTCCTCGCCCGCGCCAACGCGATCGTCAACCAGTTCTACGTCGTCAACCTCAACGCCCCTGATCCGGCCGGCCTCGGTCGCAGCCTCGTCGTCGACCCAGAGGGAATCGTTCGGGTCGAGGCGGGGGCGGGGGAGGAGCTTGTGACTGACGTCATCGATCTCGACGCCGTTACCCGTGTCCGCCGGCACGGCCTCGCCGGCGTCTCGAGGATGTGGGACCAGCTGATCAGGACAGGGCCCGAGATCGACCTCCCCGTCTACGGCGGCAGCATTCAACCCCCGCCGTAGGGAATCCCTGCGCGCACACGCTACGAGTTCCGAGGTGCCCTTGCCCACCCCCCGGACGAGGGGCTCCAGAAGTAACAGGCGGCGTTCGGGTGCCGGAGCTTCCCACTGCGGCACCCGGTGCCTGTCCTCGATCCTGAGCACGACGCGGTCGGGCGGGCTAATCTGGTCGGGATGGGTGAGCGCATTGGGACGCTAATCGCTCGGGCCGTCCGAACTTTTGTTCTGACCGGACTCCTTGTGCTCGCGCTCCCGTCGCTGGCATCCGCCAGCAACCTCTACGTCACGAACTACGAATCCGACACGGTCTCGGTGATCGACGGCACCTCGAACCGGGTGGTCGCCACGGTTCCCACCGGTAGCGAAACCGGCCCGTTCTCGATCGCGATCACGCCGGACGGTAGGACGGCATGGGTGGGCAACTTCGATTCGGGCACTGTGATCTCGATCGACACCGCCACGAACCAGGTCGTCGGGGCCCCGATTCCGATCAGGCCCAAATCCTTTGCGATGGCGATAACCCCCGATGGGTCCCGCGCCTACATCGCCAACCACGAAGACGACTCGGTGACCGCCATCGAGCTCGCCACCCGGCAGGTGATCGGAACCCCGATCCAGGTCTGCGATGCGCCGACCTCGCTGACCATCAGCCCCGACGGCCGCACGCTGTTCGTCGTCTGCCAGGGGAGCGGGGGGGAAGAGGTGATGGTGGACATCGGGCTCGGCCTGCTCCTCGGTGGCGGTCCCAGGGTCACCATCGAAAAAGGCTACGGAAGCGCGATCACGCCGGACGGCAACAGGCTCTACCTCGCTTCCGAAGCGGGGTTCGTCACCGTCGTCGATGCGTTGAGCAACAGTTCAATCGGGGAGCGGATACCGGTCGGCGTCGAACCCGACAACTTCGCGATCACGCCCGACGGGCTCAGGGCCTACGTCGCCGACTTCAACGAAAAAGGGCAGGTGCACGTCATCGACACCTCTTCCCGGCAGCTGGTCGGGGCCCCGATCGACATCAAGGAAACGGAATACGCGGCGAGCAGCCCCGACGGCCGGAAGGTCTTCTTCAGCCAGTTCGGCCCCGACACCGTCACCGGGCTCGACACCACCACCAACCAGGTGATCGGCCCGATCCCCACCGGCAAAGGAGTCGGCGCCCTGGCATTCGTCCCCGACCAGTCCCCGACCGCTGCGTTCAAGCTTGCAAAGAGGGTGCGCCCCGGCGTCGCTGCGACCCTGGATGGCTCGCCCTCGAGCGACAGCGACGGAACCGTGTCGAGCTGGTCCTGGGTGTTCCAGGGCGCCGCCGGCATGGGCACGACCAAGCCCAAGCTCAAGCACACCTTCGCGAAGCCGGGGAAATTCAAGGTGACGCTGACGGTCACCGACAACGAAGGCTGCTCGATCAACCTCGTCTTCACGGGTCAGACCGCCTACTGCCACGGTTCGCCGGCCGCCACGGTCACGAAGACCGTCAAGGTCGCCTACCCCGGAGTGAAGGTCAGGTGCCCGAAGAGCGCCTCGGGGCCCTGCAGTTTCAGGCTCAAGGCGGTGGAGAGGCACGGCAAGAAGCTGACGGCCCAGAGCGCGGTCGCAAGGGTCAAGGCGAAGCCGGGCAAGACGGCCGTGGTCACCTTGAAGCCGAGAAAGAAGTTCGCGAAGAAGCTCGCCGGCGCGAAGAAGGCGCTGGTCCAGCAGATCGTGACGGTCGACGGCAAGCAGACCACCGAGGTTTCGAAGCTGAAGATCGTCCGGTAGGTCTGAGCCCAACTACGACGAGATGGGGGGCCTCGACGCCCTCGCCTAGCGGCGCTTTTTGTGGGCCCCGTGTTTCTTGTGCTTTTTCTTCTTGTGCTTGCGGACGAGCTTCGCATTGCGGGTCGCGGTCGCCGTGACGTTGCCGGTCGGCGTGTAGGTGACTTCTATTTTCACCTTTCGCTTGCCCTTCTTACGAAGCCCTTTCTTCGCCTTGCCGGTGGTCGCGATCTTGAGTTTGACCTGGGCCTGGCCGGTCACGGCCACGGTCTGCGATTTGAGGCCTTTGCCGTGGATCGTGAGGCCGCCGACCGAGGGCTGGGGGAGGGTGACGAGAAGGGTCGCCGTCCCGTTCTTCTTGTTCTTCTTCAGCTTCCCGAGCGTCAGTGCGCTCGAGGGCTGAAGCTCGACCGCGCCGATGTCAGAGCCGTCGCCGCCCGCTGCGTTCGGGATCGTCGGGAAGTCGATCGCGCGGATCACCCCGCGCTCGTCCGAGCCGAGGCCCTCCGCCGCGCCCTGGTCGACCGCGGGACTGCTGAAGGCCGGAGCCATCGTCGGCGCCGGCCCTCCGTCGCCCTGGAGCGGCCCGAGCTGGGGGTCGGTGTTCACCCTGTCGCCGGCGGCGCCAAAGCCGCACTCGTTGGCGCTCTCGAGGTTGAAGCCCTGCGATTCGAGTTTCTCGCCGCAGTTCGCGGCGCCCGCGGGCCCGGAGCCGCCGCTGACGATCGAGTTCGCGACCTTCACGCCGGGGTCCCCTTCGACATTGCCGCCCTCGGCGACCCCGTTGGGGCCGGCGTCGATCGAGTTGTTCGCGATCGTCGAGCTGACGAGCGAGAGGGATTTCCCGCCGTCGAGTTCGACCAGAAGCCCACCGCCTTCGACGACCCCGCCGTTGCCGCTGCCCCCGCCCGCCGCGCGGGCGGAATTGCCGGCGACGGTGAGGTTGCCGAGGGGCACCGACGGAGCTTCGGACGCGACCAGGACGCCGCCGCCTTCGGCGACGCCTCCGTTGCCGTTGGGGGCGCCGCCCGAGACGTCCTCGGAATTCCCGCTGAACGTGCTCGCCGAGACTCCACCCGTGGTCCCGGCTTCGAATTCGAGGGCCGCGCCACCGCCTTCGGCCACCCCGCCGTTGCCGCCTCCGGGCCCGCCGGTGGCATTCGCGACGTTGCCCGAGATGTCGGAGTTGCGGATCGTGACCGAGGTCCCTTCGAAGAACCCGACCCCTCCGCCTTCGACGACTCCGCCGTTCCCGCCTCCTCCGGCGCCGTTGGCGAGGACCGCGTTGCCGGTGACGCTGACGCCGTCGAGCAGCAGCGCCCCATCTTCGCTGTAGATGCCCCCGCCTTCGGCAACGCCGCCGCCGTCGCCGCTACCGGTCCCACTCACGTCGGCGCGATTGTTCGTGACGACTGCGTTCTGAAGCGTGACGTTCGCTTCCTCGTTGCGCACGCCCGCCCCCTCCTCGACGCCGCCCGGCGTGACGAGGCTCCCGTCCCGGATCGTGACGCCGCTGATCGTGATGTTGTTGCCGGCGCCGCCGACGTCGAAGACGCGGAACGGGCCCCCGGAGCGGATGATCGTGTCGGCCGGCGCGTGGCCGGAGATCGTCAGGCTCTTTTCGATCGTCAGCTCGTCGCTGGTCAGGGTGTAGGTGCCGGCTGGGACGACGATCGTTTCGCCCGGCGGCGCGTCGCTGATCGCCTGCCTGATCGACCCGGGGCCGGCGTCAGTCGTATTCGAGACGGTGATCGCCGCAGAGGCGGTGCCGGCGGGGATCAGGGTTATCAGGGCTGCGAGCCAAACGGCATGCAGCGTCCGTGCGTGCACGAGTCCCTTCTAGCACCGGTTTGGACACCCGAGCAACCCAATATTGGGAATTCCGGCGGTTGTCTCGTTGCTGGTTTGGGCGTACTGTCGGCGGGTAGCCCCGAGCCAGGAGGACTGATGCGATCCGGAATGAAGCTGGCGTTTTGCGTTGTGGCGATCGGTCTGCTGGCTCTGCCCGCGGCGGCCTCGGCGAAGGTGATCAAGGTCAAGCCCGGGCAATCGATCCAGGCGGCAGTCGATCGGGCGCATCCCGGCGACACCGTCCAGATCGCCCCCGGCACCTACACCGAGCCCGGCACCGCATGCCCGCCGCGGCCTTCGCGGACCTGTGCGGTGTCCGTCACCGAGGACGACATCGCGATCGTCGGGCAGGGCGGGCACGGAAAGAGCGTCGTCCTCGAAGCCGGCCCCGACCAGCAGGAGGGCATCGCCGTCGGCCGCGAAGGCGGCGGCGGTTGCCTCGAAGATCCCAGCCTTCGGGTCCATGGCTCGCTGATCAAGGGAATCACGGTGCGGGGGTTCGAGGACGACGGCGTTCTCCTGGCCTGCGTCGATGACTGGCGGATCACAGAAGTGGCCGCGATCGAAAACGAGGAGTACGGCATCTTCCCCTCGCACGTCTTCAACGGCCGCCTCGACCACTCGTTCGCCTCGGGGGCCAACGACACCGGCCACTACATTGGCCAGTCGTTCAACTCGAGGGTCGATCACAACGTCGCGACCGGCAACGTCAGCGGTTTCGAGCTCGAGAACAGCGTCGGGATCCGTGCCGACCACAACCTCTCATACGGCAACACCGGCGGGATCCTGTCCTTCGACCTGCCGTTCCTCGACGCCAAGGTCAACAGCGGCAACGTCATCGACCACAACGTGGTGACCAACAACGACCGGCCCAACACCTGCACCGACCCTGAGGACACCGTGTGCCAGGTTCCGCCGGGAACCGGGATCCTGCTGATGGCGGTCGACGAAAACACGGTCAAGGCCAACCTCGTCACCGGCAACGACTCCTACGGGATCGCGGTGGCCAACATCTGCCTGGCGCAGGAACTGCCGGAAGAAGTCTGCGCTGTTCTCGACATCGAGCCCAACCCCGACCACAACAGCGTCATCTCAAACGTCGTGCTCGGCAACGGCAACAACCCGGCGCCGGCGCTGCCGCCCGTCTTCGCCAAAGACCTCGCCTGGGATGGGACCGGCCAAGGCAACTGCTGGTCGAAGAACGTGTTCGCGACCGAGTTCCCGGACCCGCTGCCGAGCTGCTGAGCCCACTCGAGCTTGAGCTGAGTCGTATCCTCCGGGCGCCCCGCGAGCTCGTCTACGCCGCTTTCGCGAGTCCTGAGCGGCTGGCGAAGTGGTGGGGGCCGGAGGGTTTCACGATCCCGAGCCTCGACTTTCACCCCAGCCCCGGGGGCCGCTACCGGATCGAGATGCAGCCGCCGGAGGGGGAGCCCTTCTACCTCGCGGGCGAATTTCGCGAGGTCGATGCTCCGGCGCGCCTCGTTTTCACGTTCCGCTGGGAGGACCCCGACCCCGACGACGTCGAGAACACCGCGATGCTGGCGCTCCTCGACCTCGGCGACACGACCGAGGTGCGCCTCAGCCAGGCCCCGTTCAAGACCGAAGCCCGTCTTGATCTCCACCGGGATGGCTGGTCGGACAGCTTCGACAAGCTCGAACGACTGATTCGTTAGCGGCCCGCCACGCAATCCGGTTGTCGTTTGCCCCTGACAACCGATCGGGTAATTCGTTTCAACGAACGAAGCCAGGAAAGGAATTCCAATGAAACGCGCACCGGCGCCCACCGGCATGCTGATCGCAGTTGTCGCGATGCTCGGCCTGGCCGCCGCCGTCTCTGCCGCGCCGAGTGGCAGCAGTGATCTCAAGATCACGAAGACCGCAAGCGCGGCGACGGTCAACGTCGGATCGAATCTGACCTACTCAATCGGGGTGCAGAACCTGGGCCCCGACCCCGTCGGCGGCGTCACGGTGACCGATCAGCTGCCGAAACAGGTCGACCCCGTCTCCGCGACCTCGACCCTGGGACAGTGCTCGACGCAGAAGCGAACCATCGTCTGCAACATCGGCGGGCTGGAATTCGGGCCTTCGGCGATCTCGAGCTCCGCGAGCGTGACGGTCACCGTCGTCGTCCGCAGGAGCGGCAAGATCACCAATACCGCCTCGGTCAAAGGCGATCTGAAAGACCCGGTCCACTCCAACGACAACGCATCTGTGACCGTGACGGGCGTGAACGCGAAACCCGCCCCGCGGGCAACCTGTCGTGGGTTCGCCGCGAACGTCGTCGGGACGCCCCACGCCGATCGCCTGACCGGGACTCCCGGCCGCGACGTGGTCGCCGCCCTCGGCGGCGACGACACGATCGTCGCCCTCTCGGGTCGTGACCTCATCTGCGCCGGCCGCGGCAACGACGTCGTCACCGGCGGGCCCGGCGCCGACCGCGTGTTCGCCGGTTCCGGCAGGGACCGGCTGCTGGGTCGAGGTGGGCCGGACCTGCTGAAAGGCCTGGACGGCGCCGACGTCCTCAAGGGCAACGCCGGGGCCGACCGGCTTCGCGGTGGCCGCGGACTCGACAGGTGCCGAGGAGGCGCCGGGCTCGACTCGCTCCGCAGCTGCGAGCGCCGCTAGCGCGGTCAGGGCTTGGGCTTGAGGCGAAGCTTCAGCCGCTTCGGCTTCGAGCGGTTCCGCGCCAGGTCGGTGGCGACGGCGGTGGCACGGAACCGCCCGCCCGCATCGAACCGCTTCGCGAGCTTGCCACGGATCCGGATCACGACCTTGCGGGAGGCCTTCCTGCTCCTGGCCCTGCCGACGACCACCCGCCTGCTCGGCCTGGCTGCGGTCGAGATCTCCTCGACGGCGATCGCGACCCGCGACGGCTCGGACAGCTTCAGCAGGAATTTGTCGCGCGCCTTCCCGTTTAAGAATCGGAACCGCCTGATCCTCGGTTTGACGGTGTCCTTGCCGACTTTGATCGTGACCGTCGCCGAATTCGAGTTGCCCCCGTCGTTGCCGGCGATGTAGGCGAAGCTGTCGGTTCCGGCGAAGCCCGGCTTCGGTGTGTAGCTGAACGTCATCGTGCTCGGGTCGAACGGGCCCAGGGTGCCACGTCCCGGGTTGCCGGAGGGCCGGGCGGTCTCGATCCCAGGACCGGTGCACGAGAGCGGGACCGCGATCGGCTTCCCCTGTCTCACCACGGCCTCTGAGTTGGCGCAGATCGGTGGCTCGAGGAAGCGGCGGACGAGAACGTTTTCGTTCTGATGTGTGAGGAATGCGGCGAACCCGAGCGCGGGCTGGCCGGCGCCCACCACAGGGCCGGCTCGCGCCCCGGCGAGGGTGCCGATCGCCCCGTTCGGCAGGCCCGTTGAATCGATCTCCCGGCCCATCACAGTCGACGTCGACATCGTGTCGTCGGGCCAGGCGAGTGCTCCCGAGCCGCGGTCGTCGATCATTGAGCCGATCAGGTCTTCGGCCCTTCCTCCGGCTGCCGAGACCGGCTCCGGCGGCCCCCTGAATTCACCGCCGGGGTCCAGGCCCCGCGTGTAGAGGATGCCTTCGTTCGGCAGGTAGCGCACCCAGGCGACGAGGAAGTCTCCCGTCGTGTCGGAGGAGATCGACATCCGGGTGCTGAGGCCGGCCGGGGCGGTCGGATCGATGATGATCTCACCGCCGACGGGGTTGCCGGAGGGATCGAATCGGGCGCCGCGAATGGTGAAAGGTTCCGAGTTCCCCTCGCGCCAGGCTACGAGGCCGTTTCCATGGGAGTCGACGCCGATCTGGGGATCGGCGGTCGAATTGTTCGAGGAGATCGTCTGTGGGGTTCCGACCGAGAGGTCGGCGCCGACCGTGTTGAATTCCGTCCCTGCGCTTCTCCAGGTCACTACGGTGGTTCCGCTGGGGAGATCGGCGATTTGGAGCCCACCCCCGCTGCCGATTTTGTCGGACATCGGGCCGACGTTGCTGTCGGGCGCCACGCGCCGGACTTTGATGAATGGATTGGCGCCGGCATCGTTGCGCAGCGAGACGGTGGCCACCCCGGCGGGGTCAATGGCGACGTGGACTTCCACCGGCGCTGAATTTGCCCGGGTCGGGGGTGGCCAGGGTGAGCAGCGGGCCGAGCGACCCGTCAGGCTCGACCCAGCGGCCGTAGATGGTGGATTCGGTGTTCGTTGTGGACCGCCAGGCGACGAACGCCCTTCCCGACGGCGCCATCCCCATCTGTGGTTCGAACCCACGGCCGCCGGGGAAAAGGTCGAGCGTCGGCCCGAGCTGACCCGAAGCAGAAAGCCAGCGGGCGAGAACCGGCTCGGCCCCTTCGGGGTCGACGGACCATGCGATCAGCGAATCGCCCTGCGGATCGGTCGCGATCGCGGAGGCTTCCGGAAACGGGCCGGTCCCGACCAGGTCGTTTTCCGGCGCGAAGCCCGCCTCCGCCGTCGCGCACTGTGCAACGAACGCCACCGCAACCAATAGAAGCCCGCGTCGCATCCCTCAATCGTAAGAGCTGAGCAGGCCCCCCGTGCTCTAACCGGAGCGTTTCCGTTTTTTCGGTTTGAGGACCTTGAAGTTGACAGTCTCGGTGCGCGACACCTGACCGGCTGCGTCGGTGATCACCAGGCTGGCGCGATACCGGCCGGGCTTCAGCTTGCGGCCGGCGATCCGCCCGTTGAACTCGATCGTGTTGGCGCCCGCCGTCACCGTCTGGCGGATCTCGCCGATCTTCGCGTAGCCCGTGCAGTTCTTTTTCTGGCCTTTTTTCGCAGTTACGCAGACGGTCTTGCCTTTGCGTTTCTTCTTTGTGCCTCTGAATTTCTTTTCGATTGTCAGAACCGCCTGGCCCGCCTCTGTCGATTGGAACTTGAATCGAGCGCTCTGTCCTGGTTTCAAGGTGGAGCTGTCGATGCCGAACCCGCTGACGCCCGGCGGCGTCGTGTCGGGGGTCGTCGTGCCCGACTCCTGCTGCGGGTCGAGCGGCACCACCCTGATCGCGCCGGAAATGCCCGGCGTCCAGACCGCGAAGCCGTGACCGTCGGCCCCGGCCGCCAGCTCGGGTTCGTAGAACGCTTCCGAGCGGGCCAGGGTGCCGGCGGCGGAGAAGTTGGCGCCCGACGGGTCGCTGACCGAATAGCGCAGGCGGCCGCCTTCGTAGAGCGTGGTCCAGACGACGTGGATCCGGCCGGAGGGGTCCTGGGCGCTGTCCGGCGCGCCGAGGCTGGCATCGTCGATCGGGTTCGCGCCCTCGATGAAGGTCGCGCCCCCGAAGGTGTTGGTCGCCGCGTCGAAGTGGCGCAGGCCGATGTGGGTGTCCCCGGCGACGAAGTACCGGTAGGTGAGGAAGACGCCGTTTGGGCCGCTGTTCAGCGCGGTGTCGCTGTTGTCGGGCTCGGGCGAGGGCAACGTCTTGTCGACTTCCCAGTTGGCGACGTTGTTGATGTTGACGGCGGAGAGGGGACTCCCTTTGTAGACGCCGTACTTGACGACTTCGAGGTCGTTGGTCGCCGCCACCAATTTGTTGGTGCTCGGGACGCGGACGACCTCGGGCCCGTAGACGAAGAGGCCACCCGTCGCGTAGGTCACGCCCTGACTCCCATCCACGAGGGCCGCCTTCGCATTCGCGCCATTGGTGCCGACGTAGATCGAGGGTTCGTCGAGCCAGGCGCCCCTGCCGTTCGTTTCGGGGCCGGAATCGATCTGTACCGGGCCTTCGAAGCTGGTGCCGTTGTTGGTCGAGATCCAGCGATATGTCCGGCTCAGGGTGTCGGGGCACTGCGAGCACCCGGCGATGATCACGACCTTTTCCGGGGCCGGCGTGAAGACCTGAGCCTTGCCGGCGCGCTGGACTTCGCTCGAGCCCGGGAACGTGAGCAGTTCGGTTCGATTGCAGGCTGTCGCCTCGGAGCTGACCCGGCAGTAGCCGACCTGGGTGTTAGCGGCGTCGGTCTCCCAGACGACGTGTCCGGTCCCATCGGATCCGACCGCGACGCTGGGATCGCCTCCGGCGCCGGCGGTGAACGGGGTCGCGGCCTGCGCGCCGGCCGGGACAGCAAGGCAGGCGGTGACGATCAGAAGGAAACGGATGAGCAGGCGCATGTTCTCCTCAGGGGTTCGCGGACGAGTCGCCAAGCGTTTCAGAGTTCGTCCTGGCCGACGCCGTTCCTTGGACGGATTGCGACCATTTTCGGGGACTTGCTCACTCGGATTCCCCGGGGCGGACCAGGCCCGTCTCGTAGGCGAGGACGACCGCCTGGACGCGATCGCCGACGTCGAGCTTGCGGAGGATGTGGGTGATGTGGGTTTTCACCGTCGCCTCGGAGACGACCAGCTCCTCGCTGATCTGGGACTCGAGAGGCCGCCCGCGACCAGTCGCAGCATCTCGAGCTCGCGGTCGGTCACGGCCGGGCGGTACGATGCGGCGGCCCCTCGCCTACTTGTCGCAGTCGGTGATGCCGAGCTTCTTGCCGATTCGTCCCGACGTCTTTCCGAGCTCTTCGACGCGTTGGGCGAGGTCCTGGGTCGTCTTGTACTCCCCGACCTCGAACGCGCGCACCTCCCCGCGGAGGGTTTCGATCTGGGCCCATGAGACATGCAGATAGCGACGGTATAGACCCGCCAGTGACGGCGGCGGCGAGATCTTGGAAAGGTCGCTGATTGCCCGGTTGAGGGTGTTGGCGAGCGGCTCGTAGTAGCCGCTCGCCAGCCGCTGGGCGGCGCGCAACGTCGTCCCGCCCTTCATTCCCTCGCGGTGAACGGTCCGGGTCCATTCCCGCTCGAGTGCCCTGGCCTTGGTGGAGAGTTCTCGGACTTCCTGCAGCGCGTCGGTGCAGACGGCCCTAGCCCGCGCGAGGAAATCGGCCTTGGAAACCTTCGCGTCGGCGCTGGGCGCCGGGTGGTCCGCTTCGTCTCCGACGGCCCCCAGCCGCGCCCTGACCAGTGGCGTCAGGTCGAGGACTTCATCGGGCGGAGGTACGGAGATATCCGGTTCGACTCCGAAGTCATGGAAGTCGATGCGGATATCCATACTGAGATCGTCGTTCCCGCCCGTCTGAAGTGTGGGGACCTCCCTGAGTCGCCGGACGATCCCTTCGTCGTCGATCCACACTTCGACCGGAATCGAATCCGCCGTCTTGCCGAGGCTATTTTCGAGGGCCTGGGCGCTCGCCACCTGTCCGTCCTTCCGCATCTTCCTGACCAGCCCGAGCAGGGGAATTTGGCCTCGGTAGCGCTCTGTCGAGACCCCGTCGATGGTCTCCTCCCCGGCGTCCTGGATCTTCGCCCCGCATGCCTCCAGCCCTTTCAGCAACTGGTCCGCGTCGGCGCCGCCCGCCAGCGTCGAGCTGGCGTCGTGGCCCTGGAACGGGCTGATTCCCACCCACCTCTTGCCGGGGGGCAGCTGTTCAAGTTCCTTCGAGGTTTGGATGTACACCGTGTCGCCGTCGCTGACGGTCTGGATCGTCAGCGGCTTGTCCGGGATCGGCAGTGTCAGGCTGGCGCGTTCACGGCCGGTGCGCCAGTTGATTTCGCCGTCCCCGTGCGCTCTGACGGTGACCCCGCCTCCCCGAGTGGTGTAGGTGACGTCGATGTCCATCCGGGCTCCCGACAGCGACTGGGTCTGTTCGGCGGCCTCGGCGATCGGGTTGAGGTCTGCCTCGCCGCCGTTGTCGTACGTGATCGCGATCGCGACCAGCAGGATCAGGAGCGCCGCCAGCCCGGCGACGATCCTGACCAGCACCCGCGAGAGAGGGTCGAGGCCGGGTCCCGGTCCGGGCCCGGCGCCCCGCTCGGAGATGCCCCATCCCTCCGGAGCGGGCTCGCGTCCGGGGGGCGGAAACGACGTCATCGGGGATCACCCATTTCCCTCGGCGTATCGGCCCGCCCGCGGCAGTTCTTTAGAGAGTTGGACCCCCAGGACTCGGGCGCGTGGCGGCGAAGATCGCTCAAGGCGGCGGCCCGGCTGCCCGAAGTACTAAGTTGTGGAGTGGCCGGCCAGGGGGGCCGGTTCGAAGGTTGGCAACAACGGCAAAAAAGCAAGAGCGGGTGATCGTCAGGTTCGCTGGCGATTCTGGCGATGGCATGCAGCTTGTCGGTGCCAGATTCACGGCGGCGACGGCGCTGTTCGGCAACGACCTCTCGACCCTGCCCGACTTCCCGGCCGAGATCAGGGCTCCGGCCGGGACGCCGCATGGCGTCTCCGCCTTCCAGATCCACTTCGCCTCGCGCGACATCCTCACCCCCGGCGATTACCCGAACACGCTGGTCGCGATGAACCCAGCCGCCCTCGCCGCCCACCTCGGCGCGCTCGAGTCCGGCGGGACCCTGATCCTCAACGAGGACGCGTTCACGAAAGGCAACCTCGCCAAGGCCGGCTATGAGGAGAACCCGCTCGACGACGGGTCGCTCGACGGCTATCAGCTCTTCCGCGTCCCGATGACGACCCTGACGACGCGGGCGACCGAGGGAATCGAGGGCCTGAAGCCGGCCGAAGCCCAGCGGACGAAGAACGTCTTCGCCCTCGGCCTGATCTCGTGGATGTACGGCCGCCCGACCGAGTCGACGATCTCCTGGCTGGAGACGAAATTCGCCAAGCGGCCAGCGGTCCGCGATGCCAACATCGCCGCCTTCAAGGCCGGCTACAACTTCGGTGAGACGACCGAGATCGCTGCCACCCCGGTCGAGATCGATCCCGCCCCGCTCGAGCCAGGCGAGTACCGCAACATCGACGGCACCCAGGCGATGGCGATCGGGCTGATCGCGGCGAGCGTCAGGAGCGGGCTGCAGATGTTCTTCGCCAGCTACCCGATCACGCCCGCCTCCGAGCTGCTCCACGCCCTCGCCAGTCGCGGTCGCTTCGGCGTCCGCACCGTCCAGGCCGAGGACGAGCTCGCGGCCGCGAACATGGCTCTCGGCGCCGCCTTCGCCGGCAAGCTCGGCGTCACCGCGACCAGCGGCCCGGGGATGGACCTGAAGGCGGAGACGATCGGGCTGGCGGCGATGGTCGAGCTGCCGATGGTGATCGTCGACGTCCAGCGGGCCGGGCCCTCGACCGGGATGCCGACCAAGACCGAGCAGGGCGACCTGCTGATGGCGATCCACGGGCGCCACGGCGAGAACCCGATCCCCGTCTTCGCCCCGGCGACGCCGGCCGACTGCTTCACGATGGCGGTCGAAGCGGTCCGCACCGCTGTCCGCTACCGGACCCCGGTCATCCTCCTCGGCGACACCTTCCTCGCCAACTCCTCGGAGCCATGGCGGATCCCCGACAGCTCCGAGCTGCCGGAGATCGACCCCGAGTTCGCCCAGGCGCCGAACACCGGCGACGACTTCATGCCCTACCTGCGCGACGAGCGCGGCGCCCGCCCCTGGGCGATCCCCGGGACGCCCGGCCTCCAGCACCGGCTCGGCGGCCTCGAGAAGGAGGACGGCAGCGGCAACATCAGCTACGACCCCGCGAACCACGCGCTGATGACGAAGCTGCGGGCGGGGAAGCTCGAGAACCTGGCCGAGGAGCTGCCCGCGCTCGAAGTCGACGCCGACGAGGGGGCGGAGCTGCTTGTCCTCGGTTGGGGCTCGACATACGGGGTGATCAGGGCCGCGGCGCGCCGGGTGCGCGAAAAGAACGTCCCGATCGCCGTCGCCCACCTCCGCCACGTCCACCCGCTGCCGGCGAACACCGGCGAGGTCGTGAGGAGCTTCCCCAAGGTCCTGGTCCCCGAGCTGAACAGCGGCCAGCTGCTGAGCATCATCCGCTCCGAGTTCGTCGTCGACGCGGTCGGCTTCAATAAGAACGAGGGCCTGCCGATCCTCGCGGAAGAGATGGAGCAGGCGATCCTGGAGGCACTTTCATGAGCGAGAACGGCAGCAGCAACGGCGCCGGCGGGAGCGGCAGCGCGGTCCTGGCCAAGGCGGACTTCCAGTCCGACCAGGAAACGCGCTGGTGCCCGGGATGCGGCGACTACGCGATCCTCGCCAGCGTCCAGGCGCTGATGCCGGAGATCGGGGTGCCGCCGGAGCGCACGGTCTTCATCTCGGGCATCGGCTGCGCGGGGCGCTTCGTCTACTACATGGACACCTACGGGATGCACGGCATCCACGGCCGGGCGCCGGCGCTGGCGACCGGCATCGCCGCCTCGCGCGACGACCTCTCAGTCTGGGTCGTGACCGGGGACGGCGACTCGCTCTCGATCGGCGGCAACCACCTGATCCACGCCCTGCGGCGAAACGTCCCGATCAAGATCCTGCTCTTCAACAACCAGATCTACGGCCTGACCAAGGGCCAGTACTCGCCGACCAGCGAGAAGGGGAAGATCACGAAGTCGACCCCGTTCGGGTCCGAGGACCCGCCGTTCAACCCGCTTGCGCTCGCGCTCGGGGCCGAGGCCTCGTTCGTCGCCCGCACCGTCGACGTCGAGAAGAAGCACGTCGCCGAGACCCTGCGGGCAGCGGCCGAGCACGACGGCGCCGCCTTCATCGAGATCTACCAGAACTGCAACGTCTTCAACGATGGCGCCTTCGACGCCGTCCGCGGCAAGGGCGGGGCCCCGAACCAGATCCGCCTCGAGCATGGCGAGCCGATCCGTTTCGGCGCTGAGAACGAGCGCGGAGTCGTCCGCGCCCCCGACGGCAGCCTGACCGTCGCCGACATCGCCGAGGTCGGCGAGTCGGCGCTGGTCGTCCACGACGCGCACCTCGAGAACCAGAGCCACGCGGTCGCCCTCGCCCGCCTCTCCGAGCGGCCGAACGGGCCGACCCCGCTCGGGGTCCTGCGCTCGGTCGATCGCCCGGTCTACGGCGCCGGCCGCCAGAAGGAGCTGAGCGAGGCCCATGCCGGGGCGTCGATGTCGGACGTCGACGACCTCCTCCATTCGGGCGACACCTGGACCGTCTCCTAGCGTTTAGAACCCGGCCCATTCGGGAAGCGTCCGGCCAGTGGCTCGTCTGAAGTTCCAGATCTCGGTCTCCCTCGACGGGTTCGTCGCCGGGCCGAACCAGAGCGTCGAGGACCCGCTCGGCGAAGGGGGAGAGGCGCTGCACGAGTGGGTCCTCAAGCTTGAGGCCTGGCGCCGCCCGCACGGTCGCGAGGGCGGCGAGGTCAACGCCAGCACCGAGGTCTTCGAGGAGGCGTCGGGAAACGTCGGCGCGAGCCTGATGGGCCGCAACATGTTCGGCGGCGGCCCCGGCCCCTGGGGCGAGGAGCCCTGGATGGGTTGGTGGGGCAACGACCCGCCCTTCCACCACCCGGTCTTTGTCCTCACCCATCACGAGCGCGAGCCGCTCCCGATGGAGGGCGGGACGACATTCCATTTCGTCACCGACGGAATCGAGGCGGCGCTCGAGCAGGCCACCGCCGCCGCCGGTGGGAAGGACGTCACGATCGGAGGCGGCGGGCAGGCGATCCAGCAGTACATCGCCGCCGGCCTCGTCGACGAGATGTGGCTGCACGTCGTCCCGATCCTGCTCGGCGCCGGCGCCCGGCTGTTCGACGAGACGACCGCCGAGGCGGGCTTCGAGCAGGTGCAGGTGGTCGGGGCGCCCGACGTCGCCCACCTCAGGTACCGGCGCGCCTAGGTCAGATCTCGAGCCAGGTGCCGCTCGGCCCGAGGTTGTGGAGCGGCGTCTCACCGACCCGGCTCTCGCAGCCCCACGACTCGTGGATGTGGCCGCAGACCGCGAGCCGCGGATGCTTGTCCTCGATCCCCCTCAGCAGCGCCTCGCTGCCGAAGTGATCGTCGGAGCCGTTCGTGTCGCAGTGACCCTGCGGCGGTGAGTGGAGGACGAGGACCGCGCCCTCGGGGCAGGCGACGAGCCGCTCCGCCGCGGCCTCGTCGTCGAGGTCGAAGCTCCAATCCCACGGCGTCACCGGGATTCCGGCGCCGAGGCCGAAGAACTCGACCCCCTCGATCTCGGTCCCGCCCCCGTGCAGGACGGTGGCGGCGCTCCATCCGGCCGCCGCCTCGCGCAGCGCGTCCTCGGTCTCGTTGTTGCCGGGGACGAGCACGGTCGGGGCCGAGATCGAGGCCAGCGCCCCGATCGTCTCGTCCAGCCCCTCGTGGATCGAGGCGAAGTCGCCGGCGCCGATGACGACGTCGGCGTTCGCCGACATCTCGACCAGCTTCGCCGCCTGGCCGAGATCGCGGTGAAGGTCGCTGAACGCGAGGATTCTCACGGCTCCAAACCTAGCGGCTCGGCGCCCGCACGCGGCCGTCGCAACCGCTCCCGCCAGCGTCGGGCGGGCGCCCTTTCGGTCACCTGGAGATCGAAGTAGAGAAGCGTCTGCCCGATCGCGACGTAGGGGATCAGCAACGCGAAAACGACCGAGCCGATGAAGTTGATCAGCAGCAGCGGGAGCGTCGTGAAGATCAGCGCGAACCCGAGGAACGGGCCGATGACGACGCTGACCAGCCAGAAGAAGGCGGCGACCCGCAGCGTGTACCACCAGCGACCCCGGACCAGCTCGGAGCTGCCCCTGAACGAGTCGCGGACGCCGCGGTCCTCGAACAGGATCTGCTGTTGCACGAACAGCCAGCCGACGTACTTCCAGGCCGCGAACGGGATGCCGACGATGCTGAGGACCATCAGCAGCAGCGCCACCATCGCCAGCAGACGGGCGCCGATGACCCGCTTGAAGCGTTCCCAGACGCCCCTGTAGGCGCCGAGGAAGCCGGCCGACCCGGTCTGGTCGAGCTGGCGGATGGCGACGATCACAGCCGCCGAGACGATCGCGCCGGCGATCGGCTGGCCGATGTCGGCGATCACTTCGCCGAGCGCGACGTGGAGGCCGGAGAGCCCGGCCTTGTCGTCGAGGGTGCGTCCCGTATCGCCGCCGGTGAGCAGCCAGCTGAGGGCCGTGGCGCCGCCGACGATCGGGATCGCACTGACCCCGATCGCTCCGAAGACGCGCCAGTGATGGCGGTAGAGCTTGCCGGAGGTGCGAAGCAGCTGGCCGAAGGCACGCGGCAGGCGCAGCTCGGCGATGTTGGCCGGCCTCCAGGTCGTGCGCCAGACGACGAACGCGATCAACGCCAGCAGCAGTCCGGGAACGGCGTACAGCAGCCAGCGGTTCCGTTCCGATTCGTTCATGAACGACGTGACGCTGGCGACCGTCCCGCAGAACGCCTTGGTCACGGTCGGGCCGAGGATCGAGCCGACCGGGAGCCGCGGGCTGGTGGTGCGGATTTCTTCCATCCAGGTCAGAGGTTCTGTCCAGCGGTCCTTCGTCGCCGCCCCGGTCGGGCCGTTGTTGAAGCCGTTCTCCCGCTGGCCCCAGTGGCCTTCGTAGGTGAGCCAGGCGAAGGGGCTGTCGGGTCCGGGTTCCGTCGGTACCTGGATCGGGTGGACGTCGAGCCGGGTGTGGGGCTCGGCGGTGTTGTCGCAGCCGACCCCCGACCCCTTGCGGCCGTTCTCGACGTAGACCGCCGCCTCGTAGAAGGTCGCGTGCGACCCGGCCGCGGGATAGACGACCGGGTGGGTCCCTTCCTTCTCGACCTTGCCGCTTTCCCACTCGGCCTTCTCGCCGCCGCCGTGCTGGAAAAGGCCGACTTCGCTCGGCCCTTCCCTCAGCGCCTGCGCCGGGTCGGAGGATTCGAAGACCACCTGCATCCCCTCCCAGTCGCCCTCGTGGAGGTCGTTGAACTGGTTGAAGTACCAGAAGAACCAGTACTGGACCGCGAGCCCTTCCCGGCCCTCCTGGCGGGCGATGTGGGCGTAGGTCGTCGGTGGCGCTTCTCCCCTCTTCTTCATCGCCGCGAAGTCCTTCGCGTAGACGCAGGTGTCTCCCAGCGGGTCGCCGGGAATGTTGAGGTAGTAGCTCTTGCCGAGGCCGGCGATGTCGGCCGCCGTGGGCCCCTTTTTCACCGGCGCCAGCTCGCCGTCGAGGCCTTCGACTTCCAGCACCACCCTCGGGTTCCCGAGCACGGTGTCGACGGTGGTCGACTCGTATTGCTCCTCGGCGGTGTCGCAGGGTGGGTCTTCCTGGGCCCTGATTTCGAGCCGCGGCGAGTAGGTCTGGATCAGGCGTTCGGCAGGGGTCGCCGTTGCGCTCGACGGCCCCAGCGCGATCGCGAGTGCCGAGATGCCAAGAGCGAGGACGAGACGACGCGGCCGCAGCACCCACTCAACGTAACGTCTCCCCCAGCGGCGCTGATAATCTCGCCGCGCCCATGCCCGGAATCTTCTGGATAGGTCTCGGACTCGCCGCCATCGGCATTCTCGTCGGCCTCATCGCCGGCGCCCGCTCGCGGACGACCGGGGTCCTCACCGGCCTCGCGATCGGCGCCTTCCTCGGCCTGATGGCGGGCTTCCCGCTGCTCGCGATCGGCCTCTCGACCAGCTGACCTCCGCAGCCCCGGCCAGATCCGTCCAGGGACCCGGCGAGTGGGGCGGATCGGAAGCTGACGGCGCCGGCCCGTTCACGTCCCGGGTCAGATGGCGGCTGCCACAGGGTGGTAGCGCCGTCTGGAACTCGCGCGCGGCGCGCAGGCGCGGCTGGATCGACCTCGTCTCCGACGGCGGCGAAGTGATCCACGTCCCGGCGGCGCCCGAGACCGCGCGCCGTCTGCGGCGCGTCAACTGGGTCGGCGCGACCGCCTTCCTCGTCGGCGGCTCGCTGTTCGCGCTCGGGGCGGCCCTGGCCGAGTCCGGGGTCACGGCGAGGACCACCTGCTGGGTCTACCTGATCGGCGGTGTGTTCTTCTCGACCGGCGGCTACGCGACGCTGCTGCAGGTCGTGAACGGGCCGCGCGCGGTCGGCGCCGACGGGGTCCTCGCCTCCGGCCGCTGGCGGTGGTGGGCGCGCGAACCGCACAGGCTCGAGTGGCTGAGCGCCGCGGCCCTCTTCCTCGGCACGCTGGTCTTCGGCGTCCTCCTCGTCGACTCGTTCATCGAAGGGCTGAGCGGGAGGGCCGAGAACCGCCTGGTCTGGTCGCCCGACATGATCGGGTGCACGCTCTTCGTGATCTCCGGCCAGATGGCGATCGCCGAGGTCTGCCATCGGCGCTGGTGCCGGCACAGCCGCGAACTCGGTTGGTGGATCGTGATGGTCAACCAGTTGGGCTCGGTCCTCTTCCTGACATCGGCGGTGGCTTCGTTCGCCCGCCCCGTCGGCGGCGAGGTGCTGAGCGAGGCGGTCACCAACTGGGGCACGCTGACCGGCGCGCTCTGCTTCGCCGTCGCCGGCGGCCTTCAGGAGCTCGAGCGCCCGGCCGCCGGCGCTTGAGCGGAATCGCTCCGGGTAGTAGAACCCGAAGCCCGCGAGAGGAAGGAAGGCCGATGGTCGAAGTCACCGCGATCCCGCAGATCGAGCTCCACGACGGCGTTGAGATCCCGCAGCTCGGGTTCGGCGTCTTCCAGGTGCCGCCCGAGGACACGAGGACGGTGGTCGAAAACGCGCTCGAGGCGGGATACCGTCACATCGACACCGCCGGCGCCTACGGCAACGAGAAGGGGGTCGGTGAGGCGATCGCCGCATCGGGCATTCCCCGCGAGGACCTCTTCGTCACCACCAAGCTCTGGAACTCCCAGCAGGGTTACGACTCGGCGCTCGCGGGCTTCGAGTCGAGCCTCGGCAGGTTGGGGCTCGAGAAGGTCGACCTCTATCTGATCCACTGGCCGATGCCGACCGAGGACCTATTCGTCGACACCTGGCGGGCGTTCGAACGGATCCACGAGGAGGGCGGCTCCCGCACGATCGGCGTCTCGAACTTCCGGGTCGATGACCTCGAGCGACTCGAGGAGGAGGCCTCGACCCGGCCGACCGTGAACCAGATCGAGCTCCATCCCTGGCTGCAGCAGGCGGAGCTGCGCCAGTGGCACGCCGAGCACGGCGTCGCGACCGAGGCCTGGAGCCCGCTCGCCAAGTCCCGGCACCTCGACGACGAGACGATCGTCTCGATCGCCTCCGCTCATGGCAAGTCGCCTGCCCAGGCGATCCTCCGCTGGCACATCCAGCTCGACAACATCGTCTTCCCCAAATCGGTGACGCCGGAGCGGATCCGGGAGAACATCGACATCTTCGACTTCGAGCTCAGCGCCGAGGAGATGGCGCGGATCGAAGGCCTCGAGTCCGGCGAGCGGACCGGGCCCGACCCGGCCGAGTTCGTCGCTCCCTGAGGGTCAGACAGCCGTTTCGGGGTGCCGCAGCTGCGTTCGCCCCTCGCCGTAGCTGCGGGTCTCGATCACGATCAGGGCCCAGATCAGGACGTTGGCGATCGCCAGCGCTGCGATCGCCGGAATCTCCACCGCGACCGGGACCAGGACCAGGAGTGCGATCGCGATCCCGAGGCGGCGCTGGTTCAGCGTGTGGACGTGGCGCCAGCGGAAGGCCACCATCCCCAGCAGGTAGATCGCGAGGCCGCCGAGCAGGGCGAAGGCCGGGACCGCGTCGAGGTGGCCGTCGAAGTGGCCGATCGTCTTCTTCAGGCCGAGGGCGACGAGGACGATCCCGGCGACCATCGGCAGGTGCAGATAGGAGTAGGAGTCGCGGGCCATCGTGTTCTGGATCACGCCGGGCTCGGCGGACGCGAGCCGTTTCCCAGATACCAGGGCGACGACGTCGAAGTAGATCCACCACATCGCCGCGGTCAGCGCCACACCGAGCACCGCCGCGGCGCCGATCCCGAAGCTGAGCTCGCCCGAGGCCCCGACCCCGATCGCGACGATCGACTCGCCGAGGGCGATGATCACGATCAGTCCGTGCCGCTCGGCGAAGTGCTCGGGATGAAGCCGCCAGCCGGCGGGCGGGATCACGTATGGGCCGGCGAGGTCGAGGAAGAGGGCGAGCGCCCAGATCGCCCCCTGGGCGGTCCCGTCGAAGAGCGAGGCCACGGCCAGCAGCGTCACCGCGATCGCGGTGCTGATCGCGAGGCCGAGGACCGAGTGGCGGAGGGCGTCGTCGTCGGGGCTGGCGAGGATGAAGAGGCCGATCTGGGCGACGCGGACCAGGCCGTAGGCGAGGGCGAAGACCAGGCCGAGCTTCCCGAACGCCTGCGGGACGCAGAGTGAGACGACCAGCAGCGCAGCCATCGCTCCGAAGATGACGAGGCGGACCGCTCCCTCCTCGGGGTCGACGACGCTGGTGAGCCAGGCGTATCCGACCCAGGCCCACCACAACATCCCGAGGACCAGCAGGCCCTGGGCCAGGCCCGACCAGGAGGGGTCGTGCGACATCAGCGCCGTGCACTGGGTGATCGCGAGGACGAAGACGAGGTCGAAGAAGAGCTCGAGCGGGGTCACCTGCTGCTCCTCTTCCTCGCGCAGCCGCGGCCGCAGCCGCGGCTGGGTGGTGTGGTCCCCGGTCGCCATCGGGGCTAGGAGTCTTCGTCGTGGTAGCGCTCGAGCAACGCCTCTTCCTGATCGTGCCCGGGGAAGAGGAAGAAGACGAGCGCGGCGCCGAGCCCGATCGCGGCGATGCCGGCGGCATAGGCCCGTTCGTCGCCCTGCAGGAAGGAGGCTTGCGCTGCGGGGACGATCTTGTCGGCGTATTCGGGGTAGCGGTGGGCGAGGTCGGCGGCGCCGGCGAACGACTTGGTCAGGGTCGCCTGGACTTCTTCGTTGATCTGCCCGGCCTTCGGCGAAGCCTGGATCGCTTCGTTCGCCGCCGACGTGTAGCCGGCGGTCAGCAGGGCGCCGAAGATCGATTGCATGATCGCGCCGCCGAGGTCGCGTTGGAGGTCGGCGGTTGCGGACGCCATCCCGGCCCGCGTGACCGGGACCGAGCCGGTCAGCGACCTCGACGCGGGGGTGCCCGCGAAGCCGACGCCGATCCCGACCAGCGCGTACCCGAGGCCGACCTTCCAGTATTCGGCTCCCTCCTTCCAGAGCAGCAACATCGTGAGGAAGCCGAGCAGGCAGAAGAGATAGCCGAGCAGCAGGGTGAACCGCGCCCCTTGAGCCTCCACCAGGCGCGCCGAGCGGGGCGCGACGACGACCATGAAGGCGGCGCCGGGGAGGATCGCGGCGCCGGCCTCGAGGGTCGAATATTCGAGCACGTTCTGGAGGAACTGCTGGCCGATGAACATCGCCCCCATCAGTGAGCCGAAGACGATGATCCCGGCGCAGGCGGCGACCCAGAAGATCCGCCGCGAGGCGACCTCGAGGTCGTAGAGCGGATTGGAGGCCCGGTGCTGGCTCCAGATGAAGACGGCCGCGGAGACCGCCGCGACCACTCCGAACCAGATTGCGAGCGTCCCGTCGCCTTCGACGGGAGCGAAGTTGACCGCCATCACCAGCGAGCCGACGAACACGATCGAGACGGGGCCGCCGAGGTTGTCCACCGGCGCGGTCGTCTCGTTGACGTTGGCCGGGATGTAGCGCCAGGCGAGGAACAGCGCCAACGCCGCCAGCGGGATCGTTATCAGGAAGACCGAGCCCCAATCGAAGCCTTCGAGCAGGGCGCCCGAGGCGAGCGGCCCGAGCGCCGCGATCGCTCCGCCGATCGCTGACCAGAGCGCGATCGCCCGGGTCCGGGCGCTGCCCGACCAGAGCGCGGTGATCAGTGCCAGCGTGGTAGGGAACGCCATCCCCGCGGCGACGCCGCCGAGCACCCGGGCGAGGAAGAGGACGTTGATCGACGGCGCCAGTCCCGCCAGCAGGGAGATCGGGATCGAGAGGCTCATCCCGAGCAGGACCATCCCCTTGCGTCCGTAGCGGTCGCCGAGCGCCCCGAGGTAGAGGACGGACCCGGCGAGGCCGAGCGAGTACCCGACCGCGACGAGGTTGAGTTCGGTCTGGCCGGCGCTGAACGCTTCGCCGATGTCCGGCAGCGCGACGTTGGCGACCGCGAGGTTGAGGTTGGCGACCGCGGCGACCAGGATCAGCGCTGCGAGGACCAGCGGCGCGCGCTTCGGGCTCTCCTCGCTCATCGTGCCTTTTCGCGCTTCGCTCGCTGCGCGAAAAGCCAGACTGCGACGATTGCTCGCTCCGCGCTCATGCGGCCCAACCTACCCGAGCCTGCGAGGATTGCCGCGATGAGCGGGAAGCGGCCGGAGGCGCCGCGCACGGAGAGGATGCTGCCCGGCGTCTGGCGGCTGCGGCTGCCGCTTCCGTGGCCGGGGGTCCCGCACGGGAACGTATGGGCGGTCGCCGCCGACGGCGGCGTCGTCCTCTTCGACACCGGCATGGGCGGCCGGGGACGGTTGCGCCAGTTCGACCTCGCTCTCGCCCAGGCCGGGTTCGGGCTCGAGGACGTGAAGCTGCTGGTCTGCACTCACTCCCACACCGACCACTACGGGCTCGCGTCGCCGATCGTCGAGGAAGCCGGGTGCGAGCTCTGGATGCACCCGAGGTGGGGCCACATCCGGCCGCTGGCCGACGACCCCGCCGCGGCACTCGAGCACCGGATCGAGGTCGCGCGCCAGAGCGGCGTCCCCCCCGCAGCGCTGGAGCGCTACCGCGAGTCGCGCAAGGAGGACGGCGAGACCGGCGTCGAAGCGATCGTCGAGCCGGACCGCGAGCTTCTGCCGGGGGTCGAGGTCGAGACCGACCTCGGCGCCTGGCAGGTGCACGAGACCCCCGGCCATGCGCCTTCCCACGTCGTCCTGCACCAGCCGGAGCGCAGGCTGATGATCAGCGGCGACCACCTGCTCGGCCGCACCGTTCTCTTCTTCGACCACGGCCACAGCCCCGACCCGGTCGGGGAATTCCTCGGCAGCCTCGACGAGGTCGAGCCGCTCGCGGTCGACCTCTGCCTCCCGGGGCACGGCCGGCCGTTCCGCGAACCGGAGACGAAGATCGCCGAGGCGAGGGCCCAGGTCGACCAGCTGCTCGGGAAAGTGCGCGGCTCGCTCGCCGAGGGCGAGCGCCAGCCGTTCGAGATCGTCGCCGAGATCGTCGGCCCCGACAACGTCAACTCGCCGGCCAGCGCCTGGGGGCTCCAGATCGTCCTCTCCAGCCTCGATCACCTGCGGATCCTCGGCGAGGCGGAGCCGGTCGAGGGGACCGACCCCCAGCGCTGGAAGCTCCTCTGAGGCCGATAGCCTCTCCCGACAATGGCCAGCTTCACCCTCACCCGCGAGATCAACGCCCCGCCAGAGGTGGTCTTCGAGCTCTTCACCGACCACCGCGGCTACGCCGACCTGACCCCCCTTCGCCGCGTCGATCTCGAGCGTGAGGGGGACCCGGCCCCGAACGGGGCCGGCGCGATCAGGGTGCTCCACGCCATCGGGCCGCCGCTGCGCGAGGAAGTGCTCACCTACGTCCCCCCGAGCCGGTTCTCCTACAAGGTGCTCTCGGGGCTGCCCGTGCGGGACCACGTCGGGACCGTCGAGCTGAGCGAGCACGGCGGCGGCACCCAGGTCGTGTACGCGATACGGATGAACCCGACGGTCCCGGTGGTCGGCGGTGCGGTCGTCGCCGGCGTCCGCCACGGGGTGAAGCAGCTCCTCAACGGGGTCACCGCCGAGGCCGAGCGGCGCGCCGCCGCCGCTGCCTGAGCCCCCGATGGGGGCCGGCCTCGACCGGGCGGAGCTGCGGCGGCGGTCGATCGAGGGCGTCCGCGAGGAGGTCGCGGCATTCGGAAGCGGCGGGCCCGGCTCGCGGTTGATCCGTCGCGAGGGACTGGTCGCGGCGGTGACGCCGGCGACGCCGGAGCGCTCGCTCTTCAACTCGGTCTTCTTCACCGACGCCGTGGTCCTCGCCGCCGAGCTCGATGGCCTCACCGACGCCTATGAGGCCGCCGAGGTCCGCGCCTGGACGGTCTGGGTGCCCGATTCCGAGCGTGGGAGCGCCGAGCTGCTCGCCTCGCGCGGGCACGTCCTCGACGCCGCGCCGCGGGCGATGGCGCTCGAGCTGGCCGACCTCGCGCCGGAGCCGGCGCGGCCCGAGGGGATCGAGCAGCGGCCGGGGGACGCCGCCGGCGCGGCGCTGCTCAATGACCTCGCCTACGGGTACGGGCCGGACGGGTTCCGCAGCGCCCTCGCCGCCGAAACCTCGATCCGCTGGCACGGCGCCCACGAGGGAGGCGAGCAGGTTTCCTGCGTCGGCGAGATCCGCGTCGGCGACGACTGCCTGATCACCGGGGTCGCGACCCCGCCCCAGCACCGCCGGCGCGGGATCGCCGGCTGGCTGATCTGGAAGGTCCTCGACGACGCCCGCGCCGCCGGGATGCGGAGCGGCTCGCTGCAGGCGAGCCGGGCGGGGGCGCCGCTGTATGAGCGGATCGGCTTCGCCGACCATGGCTTCATCGAGATGTGGGAGCTGCGGCGGTGAGGGAGGCGGCCGCGCTAGTCGAGCATCAAGGCTCTGCAGCCGTTTCACCCGCGACCGAAGAAGGCCAGCTCAAGACCGAAGCGTTGGGCCCCCCGCCGACGAGCAGCCCATTCTGCAGCTGCGCCAGGGTCACGCGCTGGGGCGAAGCGGCACGAAACCGGGTCAGGGTGAAGTTGTAGGAGACTGCTTCGGAGCCGACCCGGCGGAACCTGCGTGGCAGCAGGCGGCGGGAATTGCGGTCGGCAGCGAGCTTCGAGCCGACCAGGTCGATTTCGCGAAGCGGCGGCAACGGCCCCTTCTTGACGACGTCGGCGCCCAGGTAGTAGACGAGCGGCTGGCTGGTCGCGTATCGGATGGTCACGATCGCGACCCCGGGCCGGGGCCCGCCGATCCGGTCGGCAGCGTTGCGCAGGTCCTCTCGCTGCAGGCGCGGTAGCCGGTCGATCTCGATCGTGAAGACAAGCGAGCAGAGGCAGAAGGCTGCGGCGGCCGCGATTCCGCCGGCGGCGGATCGCCGCACACCGAAGCCGGCGGCGACGACGAGGATCAGCGGCGCGAACACAGGCAGCAGGTTGCGGCCGTCGAGGTAGTCGGCGCCGAGGGCGCCGAGGACGAGCGGGGCGAGCACGCCGGCCCCGCCCACGAGGGCTGGCACCGCGGCGCTGCGACGCTCGACGGGGTCACCGAGCAGGATCAGCATCAGCACGCCGGCGAGCGCCAGCGCGGCCGGGACGCCGAGCGGGATCGGGCCGGCCTGGCGGACTCCGTGCTCGTCGCCGTTGTCGTCGCCGACCAGCTTGGCGCCCGCCCGTTCGAGGCGTTCGCCGAGCGGCTGTTCGGAGATCCATGACGCGTGGGCGTTTTCGGCTTGCTGGATCGCGATCGGCAGCAGCATGGCGGCGGTGGCGGCGACGATGAGCAGCGCGGCCGCGACACGACGGCGCTCGCCGCTCCAGAGCAGCAGTAGGACCGCCTCGGGGACGACGACGAAGCCGGCGAAGTAATGGGTCGCGAGCGCGAGCGCCGAGGTGACCGCCCAGGCGAGCAGGGTTCCCCGGCGTGGATCGCGGAGGGCCCTGGCGAAGAACAGCAGGGAGAGCGCGCTGAGAAGGAAGGCGAGCGAGTAGGCGCGGGCGTCCTGGGAGAACCAGATCAGCACCGGCGAGACGGCGACGATCGCGGCGGCGATCAGCCCGACGCGGCGGCGCATTTCCAACTCCAGCGCCGCCAGGTAGATGACGGCGATCGAGGCGGTGCCGGCCAGGGCAGAGAGCGAGCGCAGGCCGGCCTCACCGGTTCCGAATGGTCGCGACCAGAGCCAGGCGAGCATGTAGTAGAGCGGCGGGGTGGACTCGCTGTGCGGGACCGCGGAGAACGTGTCGAAGAAGCTCGGATGAAGGACCCGGACCACGGTCACGGCCTCGTCGTAGCGGTAGCTCTGCAGGTCGAGGGTGGCGAAGCGCAGCCCTGCCCCGAGGAGGACGATCCCGGCCAGCGCGATGAGATGCGGAGAGAGCTCCGCGCGCCGGCGCAGACGCGATCCGAGGGCGGCTACCTCTTCACTCCCGAAGCGGTCGGAACCCGGGGCGGTTCGTACGCGTAGGGGGGGAATTCTTCGCCCGCGACGCGATTCCGGATCACGCCGAGGCTGGCCGGGAAGTTCTGGATCCGGAACGGGTTGGCGGCGCCGAAGTCCTGGTAGTAGACCAGCATCCGGGTGCGAGGATGCCGCCTGACCCAGACGAACAGGCGTCTGACGAAGGCCGGGTCGTCGCTGGCGACGACCCCCCACTCGGTGAGGACGAATGGGCGCCCGCGGAAGCTTCGGTACATCTCGGTCAGCGACTTCCATTCCGGATAGTTGGAATAGAAGTCGGTGCCGTTCCAGTCGGCGTAGGCGCGCCCCGGGTAAAACCGTTCGGGGCGGTTCGCGGGGAGATTCGGGGAGCCGGCGGGGAGCGGGCTCCAGATCACCGCGACCGGGGCCCTCGGCAGGCCGGTAGGGAGCGGCGCCCCTTCTTCCCGCATGGGCGGCAGGCCGGCACGGGCGAGGCGGGCATCGATCTTCGCGATCTTTCCTCCGCCGTGGAGGAGGATGTAGATGCGGCGGAACGCCTGCCGGTACCAGTAGGGGCGGTGTTGGGCGCCTCTGAGGTTCCCCGCGCAGTCGTAGGAGGCATAGGCGTTGAGGCAGCGGTTCGGCTCGCCGAGCGGGCGCACATAAGCCCGCATCCCCTGCGACCAGAAGAGGTAGTTGAGCGCGATCAGGTAGGAGTCGCCGTAGCCGTTCGCGATCTGCCTCGGGTCGATCAGCTCGTGGCCGTCATTGGGGTCGGCGGTCGAGATGTGCAGGATCGGCCGCGCTTCGGCCCGCTGCCAGCGTTTGATCGAACCGCTCAGGTCCGAGCCCCAGGTCTGGAACGTCTCGATCACGGGCGGGTGCTTGCCGACCAGTTCGGAGAATTCCCGGAATTCGCCGTTGACGCCGGTGTCTGAGACCCCGAAGAAGACCTGCCCGGCCGGGGGCTGCAGGCTCCCGGCCCGCGCCGTCGCGGCACCCAGCGCGAGCACCGCCGCGGCCAGTCCGAGTACCTTTGCGTGGGTTCGCAGGCGATCCATGACACCCCCTTCATCCGATGGAAGCCGACGAGACCACCAACACGACCCGGAGGCAATGGTTCTTGTGGTCGGTCATCGGCTTAACCGCGCTCGCCGCCGCGCTGCGTTTTTCGACGCTCGGGCTGCAAAGCTATCGTCACGACGAGGCCGTCACCGCCGGACGGGTGCTCGTCTCCAGCCTCTCAGGCACGATGCACCGGGTCTGGACCGGCGAGTCGACGCCACCCCTTTACTACCTTCTGGCCTGGGCTTGGTCGCACCTGTTCGGGGTTCACGAGGTCGGGCTGCGCTCGCTCTCGGCCTTGTTCGGGACCGCGACCGTGCCCGTCGCATACCTCGCCGGCCGGGAGCTGGTCGGCCGCCGAACCGGCCTCGCCATCGCGGCGATGGTCGCCGTAAACCCGGTCCTCGTCTGGTATTCGCAGGACGCGCGGGCCTACGCCCTGCTCGTCCTGCTCAGCGCAGCCGCAATGCTCTTTTTCCTCCGCGCCAGGTCGGGCTCGGCCTCCGACCTGGCCTGTTGGGCGGTCCTCTCGGCGCTCGCGCTGGCGACTCATTACTTCGCTTTCTTCCCCTTCGCGATCGAGGCGGCCCTGCTTCTCGCCCGGGCCCGTCCCCTTCGGCGGGTCGCCTGGGCGCTCACCGGGGTGGCCGTCGCCGGCGTCGCCCTGTCGCCGATCGCCCTGCACCAGGCCCAGGGCTCGAACAACGACTGGATCGCGACCTTCCACATCACCCGCCGTCTGCACGACGCGGCGATCGCGTTCTTCGCCGGCGAAACCGGCCTGCTCAAGCACGCCCTGGTCCCGATCGCGCTGTTCGCGGGCGCGGTCGCCCTGCTGCTCCTGCGCGGCGGGACGCGTGAGAGGCGCGGTGCCGGGATCGCCTTTGCGGTCGGCGCCGGCGCCGTGGCGCTGGCCCTGCTCTTCGCGGCCCTCGGCCAGGACTTCGTGCTGGGGCGCAACCTGCTGCCCGCGCTGATCCCGCTTGCGATGGTCGGCGCGGCCGGGATCGCGGCGCCCCGCGCCGGCCTGCTGGGGTTCGGGATCGGCGTCGCCCTCGTCACGTACTGGCTGGCCTTCTGTGTCTACGTCGACTTCCGGCCGGCGCTGCAACGCGAAGACTGGCGAGGGATCGCAAAGGTGGTCGGGCCGCCGACCGCAGGGCGGCAACGGGCGATAGTGGTCTGGGAAGAGGGGGGCGAACCGCTGTCCTTCTACATCGACGGGGCCCAGCGGCAGGCGAAGTGGAAGTTCTGGCGGCAGGCGCCGGTCCCCGTCTCCGAGGTCGACGTGGTCAGCGGCAGGCCGCCCCCGCCGCGGCACCGTGCGCTGCCGGCATCCTTTCGCCAGATCGAGGAGGTTACGCACGGGCGGATGACGCTGGTCCGCTACCGGGCGCCGCGACCGATCGCCCTGCGCTGGGGCCGGCTGATCCACAACTTCACCGGCTACGCCAACGACGTCGTCCTCGTCGACGGGGCCCGGGCCGCGCCCTAGCCTAGGGCTGGGCCGGGATGCCGCCTTCCGGGGGCGGCGGGGGCGTCGGGTGACCGGGCAGGAAGGCGGGGAACCGCTTGGTGTGTATCCCCTTGTCGAGCATCGCGAGACTGGCGGGGTAGTTCTGGATCCGGTAGGGGTTCGAGGAGCCGAAGTCCTGGTAGTAGACGAGCATCTGGCAGCGGGGGTGGTGCTTGACCCAGGCGATCAGGTGCTGGACGTAGCTCGGGTCGTCTCCGCTGGAGACTCCGAACTCGGGGATCGCAAAGGGCTTCTTCGAGAATCGGTTGTAGAGGCCGGTGAGCGACTTCCAGTCCTGGTTGTCGGAGTAGAAGTCGGTGCCGACCCAGTCGACGTAGGCGTTGCCCGGATAGAAGTAACGGGGACGATTCTGGGGCACCGTGGGAGAGCCGGCGGGCAGCGTGCTCCAGAGCACTCCGATCGGAGACCGGGGAAGGCCTATCACTTCGTGGCTGAGGGGGGGCAGGCCGACATCGGCAAGCCGCGCGTCGATCTTGGCCCGCTTGCCGCCGCCGTGCAGGAGGATGTAGACGCGCTGGAAGGCCCGCCTGTACCAGAACGGCGTATGGGCCGAGTCCCGAAGCCGGCCTTCGCAGTCGTAGGACGCGTAGACGTTGATGCAGCGGTTGGGCTCGCCCAACGGGCGCACGTAGGCGCGCATCTTCTTCGCCCAGAACAGCCTGTTGAGGCGGATCAGGTAGTCGTCGCCGTATCCCTGGGCGATCGCCTTCGGGGTGTAGATCTCATGCCCGTCGTGGCTGTCTGCGGTGGTGATGTGGATCATCGGCCGGGCGCGGGCCGTCTGCCAGCGGCCGATCGACCCGTGGAAGTCGCTTCCCCAGGAGCGGAAGGACTCGATCACTGCGGGATGCTTGTGGACGGCCATGCTGAAGTGGCCGAAGTCGGCCGGGTCGCCGGTGTCGCTGACGCCGAAGAAGATCCTCCTTCCCTGCGGCTGCAGCGAGCCGGCGCCCGCGGCCGGAGCCAGGATCATGCCCGCCACCAGCCCCGCCAGCACTAGCCCGGCGAGCTTGTTCGTGTGCCTGAAGTGGCTCACGGGGGCGGGTTCTATCGCCTTCCTGTCATCCATGTGCGAAGACGGCGGCGCGGCAATTGTTCTGCCGAGGCGACCCCACGACGTTCGGGCGTAGCATTGCGGCGACGTGATCGACCCCCTCGACCGCTGGCGGGAGCATGGGGAGAAGCCCGACTTCGCGGGGCTTCTGACCTACGGCGGCTCGCCCTACACCGAGGACCCGGCCGAGCTCGAGGGCGTCGACGTCGCGATCGTCGGCGCGCCCACCGACGACCTCGTCTCCGACCGCCCCGGCGCCCGCTTCGGGCCGCGCGCGATCCGCGCCGCCAGCTGTCCGGCGGGCCCCCACCTCGAGGCCGGGGTCGACGCGTTCGAGGAGCTGCGGGTCGTCGACTTCGGCGACGCGCCGGTCCTGCCGGCCGACCCGGCGGGCACCCATGAGGCGATCGAGCGCACCGTCGGCGACGTCCTCGACGCCGGCGCGATCCCGATCGTCCTAGGCGGCGATCACGGGATAGCCGAACCGGACATCCGCGCCTGTGCCTCCCGCCACGGGCCGGTCGGTCTCGTCCACTTCGACACCCACACCGACACCGGGTCCGTCGTCTTCGGGGTCGAGGTCTCGCACGGCACACCGATGAGGAGGCTGGTCGAAGCGGGCCAGATCGATCCCGGCCGCTACGTCCAGGTCGGCCTCCGCGGCTACTGGCCAGGCGAGGAGGAGTTCGGCTGGCAGCGCGAGCAGGGGATCGAGAGCATCTTCATGCACGAGATCCGCGAGATCGGTCTCGGGGCGACGGTCGAGCGGGCGATCGAGTCGGTGGGGGCGGGCCCGGTCTTCCTCTCGCTCGACATCGACGTCCTCGACCCCGCCTTCGCTCCCGGCACCGGGACTCCCGAGCCGGGCGGGATGGACACCGCCGACCTGATGTGGGCCTGTCGTGAGCTGGGCGCGCGGCTCGAGCTGGTCGGGGCCGAGCTCGTCGAGGTGATCCCGACCGCGGTCGGCTCGGCCGACATCACCTCTCTGGCGGCGGACCGGATCGTGCGCGAGGTCCTGACCGGGATCGCCCTGCGCCGCAGCCGCTAGAGCGGTTTCGATTGCGCGAATTCGGGCATCCGGGGTGCTCAGCGACCAAAAGGAGCACGAGATGTCAACGATTGCGATCATCGCCATCGTCATCGGGGCCCTGATCGTCCTCGCGATCCTGGTCTCCACGGCGCGCCGGGCGGGGCAGCGAAGGAAGCTCGCAAGCGTCCAGCGCGAGGCGCAGCACGACGACGCGCGCCATCACCGGGAGCGGGCCGACGAGAGCCGCACCGAGGCCGCGATCGCCGAAGAGCGCGCCGAGCGCGCCAAGGTCGAGGCGGAGCTCGACGAGGAGCGCGCGGCGCGACGCGAGCAGGAGTTGAGCGGCGGCCGTTAGGGCAGCCAGGGCTCGCGCCACTGGGTGATGCCGCGGGTCAGCCTCTCGGCCTCCTTCGGCCCCCAGGTGCCGGGCTCATACGGGTAGACCGGGCCCGGTTCTTCGAGCAGCGGCTCGACGATCCGCCAGGTCTCCTCGACGGTGTCCTCGCGGGTGAACAGTTCGGTTCGCCCGGCGAGGGCGTCGCCGAGCAGCCGCTCATAGGGTTCGGGGTCGGCCCCCGGCTCCTTTTCGAACAGGACCTCGTGGTCGGCGGGCTCGAAGGCCTCCTCGCCGGCCTTCTTGGCATATAGCCGCATCCTCGAGCCCGGCTCGGGCTCGATCCGGACGGTCAGCACGTTGGATTCCGGCTGCCTGCCACCGCCGACGCCGAGACGCGGGGGGCGGTCGAAGACGATGTTGACCTCGCTCGCCTTGTCCGGCAGGCACTTGCCGGCGCGGATGAAGAACGGCACCCCGCTCCAGCGCCAGTTGTCGATCGCGAGCTCTACCGCGGCAAACGTCTCCGTCGTCGAGTCGGGGGCGACGTCCTTGACGTCGTGGAAGCCCTCGTACTGTCCGCGGACATAACGCTCGGGATCGACTGCCCGGACCGCCTTGAAAAGCTCGAGCTTCTTGTCGCGGACCGAGTCCTTCTGGTTGCCGGCCGGAGGCTCCATCGCGATCAGCCCGAGGACCTGGAGGGCGTGGTTCTGGATCACGTCGCGCATCGCCCCGACGGCGTCGTAGAAGCGGCCGCGGTCGTCGACGCCGAAGTCCTCGGCGATCGTCATCTGCACGTGTTGGACGTACTGGCGTTTCCAGACCGGCTCGAGCATCGCGTTCGCGAACCGGAGATAGGTGATGTCCAGCACCGGCTCCTTGCCGAGGTAGTGATCGATTCGCAGGATCTGGTCCTCGCGCAGCACCTGCTGCAGCGTCGCATTCAGTTCCCTCGCCGAGGCGAGGTCGTGCCCGAACGGCTTCTCGATCACGACCCTGGCGTTCTCGGCGAGCCCGGCCTCGCCGAGGCCCTCGACCACGGTCGCGAACAGCGACGGCGGCACCTCGAGGTAGAAGACAGGCCGCCTCGGCTTTCCCAGCTCCTTCGCGACCCGTTTGAATGTGTCCGGGTCGGCGTAATCGCCCGGGACGTAGGAGATCCGCGCCCCGAGGCGGTCGAACACGTCCTCGTCCGGGCTCTGCACGGTCGCGCCGATCGCCTCGTGGGCATGTTCGCGCAGCTGCTCCACGGACCAGTCGTCGATCGCCACGCCGACGATCCGGCAGCCGAGCTTTTCGCGGGCCTCGAGGTGGTAGAGGGCGCGGAAGGTCATTTTCCGCGCCAGGTCTCCGGTGATGCCGAAGATCGTCAGAACATCGGCGGTTTCGTCCTTGCCCTTGCTGCCGGCCATCCGGAGGCCAGGCTACCCGAGTGACATAGGGTTAAGGCATGAGTGCGGAGCGAGCAAGCGTGCATTTTTGGCTCTTCGCGAAGCGAGCGAAGCACGAAGGGGACTAATGGAGCTTGGGATCGTCGGGCTCGGGCGGATGGGAGCCAACATGGCGCGGCGGCTGATGGGCGACGGGCACCGTTGCGTCGTCTACGACGTCAATCCCGACGCCGTCTCCACGCTCGCCGGCGAGGGTGCAGACGGCGCGTCGTCGCTCGAGGAGCTCGCCTCCAGCCTCTCGACCCCGCGTGCCGTCTGGGTGATGGTCCCCGCCGGTGAGATCACCGAGAAGACGGTCGCCGATGTCGCCGCGGTTCTCGAGCCCGGCGACGCGATCATCGACGGCGGCAACTCCTATTACCGGGACGACATCCGCCGCGCCGAGATGCTGGGCGAACAGGGGATCGACTTCATAGATTGCGGGACCAGCGGCGGCGTCTTCGGGCTCGAGCGCGGCTACTGCCTGATGATCGGCGGCCCCGGCGATGCGGTCGAGCGGCTCGACCCGATCTTCGCGACCCTCGCCCCGGGGGTCGAGGCGGCGGAGCGCACCCCGGGCCGGACCGGGGACCCGACGCCGGCAGAGAACGGGTACCTGCACTGCGGCCCGAACGGCGCCGGCCACTTCGTGAAGATGGTCCACAACGGGATCGAGTACGCGATCATGGCCTCCTACGCCGAGGGGCTCAACATCCTCAGGAACGCGAACGCCGGCAAGGCCGAGCGCGAGGCCGACGCCGAGACCGCCCCGCTCGAGCAACCCGAGTACTACCAGTACGACATCGACATCCCGGACGTGGCCGAGGTCTGGCGCCGGGGCAGCGTGATCGGGTCCTGGCTGCTCGACCTGACCGCGATCTCGCTGCAGGAATCGCACGACCTCTCCGACTTCGCCGGTCGCGTCTCCGATTCCGGCGAGGGTCGTTGGACCTCGATCGCGGCGATCGACGAGGGCGTCCCGGCGCCGGTCCTGACGACGGCGCTCTACGAGCGCTTCTACTCGCGCGGACTCGACGACTTCGGCGACAAGGTGCTATCGGCGATGCGCAAGCAGTTCGGCGGGCACGACGAGAAGAAGCAGTGAGCGCGAAGCAGTGTTGAAGTGAGCATCGAGCTCGAGGTCGTCGCCGACGAACGGGCGGCGGCGCGGCGCGGAGCGGAGCTGATCGCGGCCGCCGGCAGGGGGGCGGTCGCCGAGCGGGGGATATTCGAGCTGGCGATGAGCGGCGGGCGCACGCCGTGGGCGATGCTCGCGATCCTCGGCGACCTCGAGGAGATGCCGTGGGCTGAGACGGAGCTGTTCCAGGTCGATGAGAGGGTTGCCGCGCCGGGAAGCGAGGACCGGAACCTCACCCACATGGTCCTCGGCCTCTCGCTCGAGCACCAGTCGGCGTTGCGGCCGATGCCGGTCACCCAGCGCGACCTCGACGCGGCGGCGCGCGATTACGAATCCTCGCTGCCGGAAGCGCTCGACCTCGTCCACCTCGGCCTCGGGCCCGACGGCCATACGGCCTCACTGGTCCCGGGCGACACGGTTCTCGAGGTCGACGATCGCCGTGTGGCCATCACCGGGGGTGAGTATCAGGACCACCGCCGGATGACCCTGACCTACCCCGAGCTCGCCGCCGCCCGCCGCATCGTCTGGCTCGTCACCGGCGAGGAGAAGCGCAAGCCGCTGGCCAAGCTTCTCGCAGGCGACGACTCGATTCCCGCCGGCCGCGTCAGGAACGATGACATGGTCGTCGTCGCCGACGAGGCCGCCGCGGGGCGATCGTCCTAGCCGATCGCCAGCTCGTCCTTCAGTTCGGCGAAGTGCTGCGTCCGCTGATCGTCGCGGCCGACCATCCGATCCAGCCAGCCTTCGATTGCGGCTACGTCCAGGCCTTCCGTGGCGACGAGCATCTGCTCGATGTCGAGCCAGTCCTTGGGCCTGTCGAACATCGCCTTGCAGACCGCGAGGTGCTCCGGGGAGAGGATCGGCACGGTGACATCCGCGAACGGCACTCGCCGGGCGTCCCTTCGCATCTCCTCGTGGATCCGGTCGTAGGCGAAGAAGAGGTCGACGGGGTTGCTGCCCCACCAGAGCCGGCACTGACCGTCGCGGAGCAGCGCGGGTTCGTCGAGATCCGCGACGTCGACGCCCAACGGCGCCAGGGCGTCGACCACCTCGTGCCAGCGCTCGACCGGGGCAAAGATATTTAGGTCGATGTCGATCGTCACCCGCGGCTCGGCGTAATAGGCGAGGGCGAAGGCGCCGCCGAGCGCGTGCGGTATCCGCGCGGCGTCGAGGCTTTCGTGGATCGAGATGACCTTGTCGGGAAGCGGGATGTTGTTCGCGTCAGGCACCGCTGGGGGCAGAGTCGAGCCGCGGGAACTCGAGTCGTTTGCCGCGGCGACCGCGGTGGGGAAGGGCGTCGCCGAGGAGGAGGAGGTCGACAAGGCTCCTGCCGCGCTCCTCCGGTGTCGCCGCCATCCACTCCGCCACCCCCTGTCCCGGGTCGGTCGGCGCCGCGCCCCGGTGGCCTTCGTCGAGCATCGACGAGAGCAGGCGGCGGAGCTTGGGCTGGGGCCTGGCGCCTCTGCCCAGCTCCGCGATCAACTCGCGCGCGGCCCGGTCGGCGGGCGAGGGAGCGACCGGCGCGCCCACCCGCCGTGCGGCGGCCCGCAGCAGGTCCGGCTCGAGCTGCTTCGAGGCTTTCGCCTGCGCCTTCTCGATGACCTCGTCGCTCAGCTCACCGAAGGTGGCCAGGGTGCGGGCGCGCGGCCCCTTCGCGGTGCTGCGGGATTCGCGCAGCTCGAACTTTCCGCGCCTGGTGGGGACGATGAAAGCCATAGTGGGAAAATCGTACCACTATGACTTTTTTCATCGGCTCAGCCGGTGAGTTCCAGGGCGTGGTTGGCGACCACCCGGTTGTCGGGGTCCCACTTCGCCTTGACCTCGCGGAGGCGGGCGCAGACGTCGGCGGGGAGGATGGTGTCGACATGGCGCGGGCGGTCGCTGAAGTTGTAGTAGGCGCCGTCGGCGCCCCACGGCGCCATCGCCTCCTCGATCCGGTTGATGTGGGCCGGGATCGCCTCGCCCAGCTCCGGCGTCATCGGCATCCCGACGCTGTACATAGCCCAGTCGGCGTCGAGCCGGGAGAGCGCGCCGCCGTTCTCGTCCTCGCGGCCGAGGGCGCCGCCGACGTGGCGGATCTCGCTCAGCAGCAGCGGGGAGCCGGACTCGACCCCGGCGACTCCGACCCAGGCGTCGATCGCCTCGTCCGGCAGGTCACGGAGGGTCATCCCGTCGCCGATGCCCGGGACCGGGTTCTCGGGGTCCATGTGGATATGGCTGAGGCCGGCGGTCGGCATCTGGGTGAAGCCGTCGATGATCGGCTCGCCGATCTCGCGCAGCGGCGCGATCAGCGCCTCGCCCTCCTCCTGGCCGCCGATGAAGGCGCCGTCGATCGTCAGCAGCGGCTTGCCGCGCAGCGGCTCCGGCACATCGGGGATCGGCGGCGGGGTGACGAAGCGGACGACGGTGGTGAACTCCTCCGGCGCCTCGGCGGCCCAATCGCGGTAGGCGCGCACCGCGTCGGCGCCGACCTCGGCCGGGAAGATCAGGATCCCGCCGTAGGCCTCCGCCAGGGGCAGCAGCTTGACGTGGAGGGCGGTGACGAGGGCGTAGCCGCCGCCGCCGCCGCGCAGCGCCCAGAACAGGTCGGGGTCGTTGTCGGCGTCGACGGTCTTCGCCTCGCCTCCGGCGGTCACGACGTCGATCGCGACGACGCGGTTGCAGGCGAAGCCGTGGCGGCGCCCGAACCAGCTGAGGCCGCCGCCGAGCGTGAACCCGACAACGCCGACGTCGGGCGAGGAGCCCGGCATGTAGACGAGCCCGTGCTCGTTCGCCGCATTGCCGAGCTCGGCCGAGAGGACCCCCGCCTCGACGGTTGCGGTCTCGGTCTCGGGCTCGATCTCGATCCCGCGCATCCTCTGGGTCTTGACCAGGATCGCGCCCTCGACGCCGGGGACCAGCGGGCCGGCGCCGTGGCCTGTTCCCTGGCCGGCGATCTTGAGGCCGTTCTCGGCGGCGAAGGCGGCCACGGCGGCGACGTCGCCGGCACTCTCGACGATCGCGACGGCGGCCGGGCGCTGGTCCGCATGGAGGTTCCAGGCCGTGCGGGCCTCGTCCCAGTTGGCGTCGCTCGGCGTGGCGATCGTTCCGTCGATCTGCAGCGCGTTGAAGTCCGTCAATTCAAATCCCTTCCCCGATTTTCAAGTGATCCACTGAGTCGCCCCTACCGACCAGCAGGTCGCTGACCATAGCCGCTGGGAAGAGACCGTGGCCGGCGAGACCTGGGTCGGCCTCGAGGCGGGTCGCGAGCTGGGCCGGGTCGCCGACCTCGCCGCGGTAGTCGGCGATGACGCCGTCGTCGGGGCTGCGGGGCGCGTCGCGGAGCTCGACCTCGGGCCCGAGGCGGGCGAGGGTGGCCGGCAATCCGAAGGCGAAGAGCTCGAGCGGGACCGGGCCGGTGAGGGAGTCGACCGGCTTGCTCGAGTCGGCGATGACGACGAAGCGGCGGGCGGCCGCGGCGACGATCTTCTCCCGCAGGTGGGCGCCGCCGCCGCCCTTGATCAGCCAGCCGTCCGGGGTGACCTGATCGGTCCCGTCGATCGCGATGTCGAGGCGCTCGAGCGCGCCGAACTCCTCGACCGGGATGCCGAGCTCCAGTGCCTGCTGCTCGGTCGCGACCGAGGTCGCGACGCAGCGGATCCCGTCGAGCTCCCTGCGGGCGAGCGCCGGCAGCAGGTGGGCGACGGTCGATCCCGTCCCCAGCCCGACCGTCATCCCATCCGAGACGAGCTCGGCGGCGGCCTCGGCGGCGAGGCGCTTCTCGTCGTCCGCTGGCACTGGCAGGGACTCTATGCTCCATGAGCGCGGAGCGAGCAAGCGTCCATATTGGGTTCTTCGCGCAGTGAGCGAAGCTCGAAAGCTAATTTTTAGATGGAGGCACGAATCTGGCTGACGGCGGCGGGCGGCGAGCCACGGTCGGTCCCGCTTCCCGAGGGCCGCACCGTCATCGGCCGCGACCCCGAGGCCGACCTCCCGATCGAGGACGAGTCGATCTCGTGGAACCACCTCGAGGTCGAGAACCGCGGCGGGGTGCTGATGGCGACCGATCTCGACAGCCGCAACGGAACCGCGCTGAACGGCGAGCCGCTCGACCGTCCCCGCCGGTTGCGCAACGGCGACACGCTGAAGGTCGGTGGGCACCGGCTCGAAGTCTCCGACCCCGCGCCCGGGCGCGGTGGCCAGACCGTGGCCGCCGCGGCCCCCGCCGTCGCCCTGACCGAGGAGGAGCGGGCCACCGCCACCGCCCTCGTCGCGCCGTACCGCAGCGAGGGCGCGTTCGCCGGCCGGCCCGCGACCAGGGCCGAGCTCGCCGAGGCGCTCCACGTCAGCGAGCGGACCGCGCAGCGGCGGCTCGACGCGCTCGCGGCGAAGCTTGACGTCTCCGGCGAGGCGGGGCGGGAGCGCCCGCGCCGGATCGCGGCCCGGGTGATCGAGCTCGGCCTCGACCGCGCCCGCTGACCCGTACCGGGCCAAACGCGGCCCGATCGGGGGCACCGATGTCGTTGGCGCGCACGCGCTCGCGGCCGACCATCGGTGGGCAGATGCAACCCACTTCGAAAGGGACTCCAATGCTCAAGCGAACCACGCTCCTCGTTCTCACCGCACTCTTCGCCCTGGCTCTGCCGGCCGTCAGCTTGGCGGCGGCGGCCGGCTCCGGCGGCGCCGTCGTCTTCTCGCGGGTCGTCACGACGACTCACTCCGAAGGCGCCGAAAGCTCCGCCGAGCCGAAAGCGCCGACGGTCGAAGGCGGCCTCTTCGCCGCTCGCAACGGCCGCCTCAACCAGCTGACCGACAACCCCGGCGACAGCCAGCCCGACTTCTCTCCCGACGGCCGGCTGATCGCCTTCGTCCGCGACGGCGACGTCTACGCGATGCGCGCCGACGGGAGCGGCCAGCACACCCTCACCGGGGGCCCCGAGGTCGACGCCAGGCCCCAGTTCGCGCCGAACGGCCACTACGTGGTATTCGAGCGCCGAGCCACGGCCGGAGCCCCGCGCGACCTCTACACGGTCGACATCGCCGGCGAGGGCCTGCACGCGCTGACCTCGACCCCGGCCGACGAGCACCAGGCCTCATTCTCGCCCGACGGGCACGCGATCACCTTCGTCACCAGCGTCGCGATTGCCGCCGGTGGCGTCGCCGACGACATCTACTCGGTCCGGCCCTCGGGGGCAGGGCTCGCCCAGCTCACCCACACCGCCCGGGTCGATGAGTTCTCGCCGCGCTACTTTGCCGGCGGGATCGCCTTCAGCCGCGGACAGAGCGGGACAGGGCCGGGCGCCTACGCCGACGTCTACACGATGCGGCGCGACGGCACCCCGGTCAAGCCGTGCGTCCGCGGCGTCGGCTCGGCCAACATCGAGGATATTTCGCCGAACGGTCACACGCTCCTGTTCCGCCGCGACCAGGGCCTCTGGGTGAAGCGGGTCGGCGGGGGCCGGGCGCGCAAGCTGACCGAAGTCGCCGACAACTCGAGCACCAACGCGGTCTTCTCCTCCGACGGCCGCCGGGTCGCGGCCTTCGTCGCCACCGACGAAGTCGAGACCCTCTCGGCGATCAGCGTCAAGGACGGCCGCAGCACCCAGCTCGCCGAAGGCTTCCGCCCTGAAAGCAGCTCGGTCACGGCGACGATCGGCCCGGTGATCGCCTGGCAGCCGGTCCGGTAGCCGCCCCCGACAGCCACCCGGCGGGTATAACCGCCGGGTGGCTGGAGAGGGAGGTGGCAGAGGCGAACCGGCGATCGGATCGACGCTCGCCGGCTACCGCCTGGACGAGCTGATCGCCCGCGGTGGCATGGGGGTCGTCTACCGGGCGACCCACCTCGCCCTCGATCGCCCGGTGGCGCTGAAGGTGATCGCCCGCCACCTCAGCAGCGACGACCGTTTCCGCGACCGCTTCCTCCGCGAGTCGCGGCTCGCCGCCAGCCTCGAGCATCCCAACGTCGTGCCCGTCTACGACGCCCGCGAGGAGGACGGCGAGCTGATCGTCGCGATGCGGCTGATCGGTGGCGGCGACCTGAAGCGGCGGATCGCGGCCGGGCCGCTGCCGCCCGAGGAGGCGATCGACCTCCTCACTCAGGTCGCCGACGCCCTCGACTCGGCGCACGCCGCCGGGATCGTCCACCGCGACGTCAAGCCGCACAACATCCTGCTCGAAGGCGACCACGCCTACCTATCGGACTTCGGCCTCGCCAAGGCCCTCGGCGAGAGCGGTGTCATCACCGGCGCCTCGATCGTCGGCACCGTCGAGTACATGTCGCCCGAGCAGTTGCGGGGCCACGACGTCGGCCCAGCCGCCGACGTCTACTCGCTCGGCTGCGTCCTCTACGAGTCGCTGACCGGGATCGTCCCGTTCGCGCGCCGCGCCGGCGACGCAGAGCCGGAGATGCCCGCCGGCCTCGACGCCGTGATCGAGCGCTCGGTCTCCAAGGACCCCGGCGATCGCTACCCGAGCGCCGGCGCGCTGGTCGAGGCGGCGCGCGAGCTCCAGGGCGCGACCCCGACCGCGACCCGGGTCCTGAGCGACGGCCCCGAGGCGCCGACCCGGGCGCTCCCGGAGGAGAGGGGGCGGGGACTGCGCCGCCGCATCCGCTCGCTCTCGTGGGGTTGGCTGCTCACCCCGGCGGTCCTCGCGGCGCTCGCCGTTGCGCTCTTCCTGCTCCTCGGCGGCAACGACGTCTCGGTCTCCTCGCCGGTGGCGGTCGGCACCCCGCCGCTGCGCCTCGCCGCCGGCGAAGGGGCGGTCTGGGTGACGAGCGCAGCCGACGGCACCCTGACCCGGATCGACCCGCAGGGTCGGAGGATCGTCGGAAAACCGCTCCAGCTCGGCCGCGGAATATCCGCCGTCGCCGTCGGCCGCAAGTCGGTCTGGGTCTCGAGCCCCGACACCGCCAGCGTCCTCCGCGTCGACCCGGTCAGCGACAGGGTGACCGGCAGGATCAGGGTCGGCGGCCGCCCGGGGGCGATCATCGTCGCCGGCGGCAGGGTCTGGGTCGCCGACGAGGGGGGCGCCGGCGTCACCGCGATCAATCCCGAGGGCGAACGCGTCTTCCGTCGCGGGATCTCCCCGCAATCGGCGCCGCTGAGGCTGGCCGCCGGGGCCGGCGGCGTCTGGGTCAGCAGCGCCTCGACCGGCTCGGTCCGGCGGATCGAGCCGAGCACCGCGAGAGCGGCCGGGCCGCCGATCCGGGCCGGCCGCGGCCCCGCCGGGATCACCGTCGGCGGCGGCCTCGTCTGGGTCGCGAACAGCCGCTCCGACACCGTCACCAGGGTTGATCCCTCGATCCTCGGGATCCTCGGCGACCCGATAGCGGTCGGCGGCCGTCCGGGTGGGATCGACGCCGGGACGAACCTGGTCTGGGTCGCGAGCGCGGCCGACGACTCGGTCAGCCGGATCGACATCGAAAACGGCGACGTCGTCGGCGACCCGATCGGCGTCGGGCCGGAACCGGGAGCGATCACGATTGGCGAGGAAGCCGTCTGGGTAGCCAACAACGGCGACGGAACGGTAACGCGGATCGAGCCCTGACGAATAGGATCGATTGATTGCGCATGGCTGACGGTGACATCGACCAGCTCTGCATAAACACGATCCGGACGCTTTCGATCGACGCGATCCAGAAGGCGGAGTCCGGCCATCCGGGGACCCCGATGTCGATGGCGCCGGTCGCCTACACGCTCTGGCAGCGCTACCTCCGCTTCGACCCCGCCGACCCGGTCTGGCCCAATCGCGACCGCTTCGTGCTCTCCGCCGGTCACGCCTCGATGCTGCTCTACTCGCTGCTGTTCCTCGCCGAGGTGCAGGCCGTCGACCCCGATTACGAGGTCCTCGGCCGGCCCTCGGTCTCGATCGAGGACATCGAAAGCTTCCGCCAGCTCGACTCGCGGGCGCCGGGCCACCCCGAGTACCGCTGGACCTCGGGGGTCGAGTCCACAACCGGCCCGCTCGGACAGGGGGTGGCGACCTCGGTCGGGATGGCGATCGCCTCGAAGTGGATGGCGACCCGCTACGGCGCCGAGCACTTCGACTTCGACGTCTACGCGCTGGCCGGCGACGGCTGCCTGATGGAGGGGGTCTCGGGTGAAGCGGGATCGATCGCCGGCCACCTCAAGCTCGACAACCTCTGCTGGATCTACGACAACAACCACATCACGATCGACGGCAAAACCGAACTGGCATACGAAGACGACGTCGCCGCCAGGTTCATGGGCTACGGCTGGAACGTGGCCCGGGTCGGCGACGCGAACGACACCGGGCTGATCGCCGACGCCTTCGAGGAGTTCAGGGGCGAGGAGGGGCGGCCGACGCTGATCATCATCGACAGCCATATCGGGTGGGGATCCCCCCACAAGCACGACACCGCCGCCGTCCACGGCGAGCCGCTCGGCGAGGAGGAGGTGCGCGAGACGAAGCGCGCCTACGGCTGGCCCGAGGACGCGCAATTCCTCGTCCCCGACGGGGTGAAAGAGCATTTCGCAGCCGGCATCGGCAGGCGCGGGGCGGAGCTCCGGGCCGAGTGGGAGGCCGGGCTGAGGGGCCTCGACCAAGGCCTCGCTGCCGAGCTCGACGCCGCCCAGCGGCGCGAGCTGCCCGACGGGTGGGACGCCGGGATCCCATCCTTCGACGCCGACGAGAAGGGACTCGCGACCCGCAAGGCCTCGAACCAGGTCGAGAACGCGATTGCGGAGCGGGTCCCGTGGATGCTCGCGGGCTCGGCCGACCTCACCGACTCGACCTCGGTCAGGCTCGAGTTCGACGGCGCCGTCGATTTCGAGCCCGGCTCGTTCGACGGCCGCCAGCTCCACTACGGGATCCGCGAGCACGAGGCGGCGGCGATCTCCAACGGCCTCTCGCTCTCGAAGCTGCGGCCGCTCTGGTCGACCTACCTCACCTTCTCCGACTACGCGCGGCCCGCGATCAGGCTCTCGGCGCTGATGGAGCTGCCGGTGGTCCACCTCTTCACCCACGACTCGATCGGCCTCGGCGAGGACGGCCCGACCCACCAACCGGTCGAGCAGCTGGCCTCGCTCCGCGCCGTCCCCGGCCTCGACGTGATCCGCCCCGCCGACGCCAACGAGGTCGCCGAGGCCTGGCGGGTCGCGGTCGACCGCACCCACCAGCCCGTCGCCCTGGTCCTCACCCGTCAGAACGTCCCGGTCATCGACCGCGGCCGCTACGCGTCGGCCGAGGGGCTGCGCCGCGGCGGTTATGTCCTCGCCGACTCCGAGGAGGGCGACCCGGAGCTGATCCTGATTGCGACCGGGAGCGAGGTCGCGCTCGCGCTCGACGCCCACGAGGAGCTCGGCTCCGGCGGCATCCGCTCACGGGTCGTCAGCCTGCCCTGCTGGGAGCTGTTCGAGCGCCAGGACGCCGCCTACCGTGACGAGGTCCTGCCACCTGCGGTCACCGCCCGCGTCTCGGTCGAGGAGGCCTCGACGATGGGGTGGGACCGCTACGTCGGTCCGGAGGGCGAGCGGATCGGGATGCATACCTTCGGCAGCTCCGCCCCGCTGAAGGAGGTACAGACGAAATTCGGCTTCACGCCGGACCGGGTGGCGGAGGCGGGTCGCGAGGTGCTGGCGCGGGCAAACGGCAACGACGGAGGCGAGTTGTGAAACCGACACAGGAACTGCATGAGATGGGCCAGAGCCTCTGGCTCGACAACATCACGAGGACGATTCTCGGCGACGGAACCCTGCAGGGCTACGTCGACGAGCTATCGGTCACGGGCCTGACCTCGAACCCGACGATCTTCGACAAGGCGATCTCCCAGGGCGACGCATACGACGAGCAGATCGAGGGCGCCGGGCCCGATGCGGAGTCGACCGAGGACCTGTTCTTCGAGCTCGCCCTGGCAGACCTCCGCGACGCCACCGAGATCTTCGCCCCGATCCACGCCCGCACCGATGGCGTCGACGGCTGGGCCTCGCTCGAGGTCTCGCCGCTGCTGGCTGACGACGCCGCGGCGACGATCGCGCAGGCCGCGAGCCTGCACGAGAAAGGCGGCCGGGACAACCTCTTCATCAAGATCCCCGGCACCGAGGCGGGCCGGACGGCGATCGAGGAGTCGATCTTCGCCGGGGTCCCGATCAACGTCACCCTGCTGTTCTCGCGCGAGCAATACCTCGCCGCCGCCGAGGCCTACATGCGCGGGCTCGAACGACGGGTCGAGGCCGGGCTCGACCCGGCGGTCGGCTCGGTTGCGTCGATCTTCGTCAGCCGCTGGGACGTCGCGGTCCAGGACACGGCGCCGGCGGGGCTCCGCAACCAGCTCGGGATCGCGGTCGCCAAGCGCGCCTACCGCGCCTACCGCGAACTGCTCGACTCCGAGCGCTGGCAGAGCCTCGCGAACGAGGGGGCGCGGCCGCAGCGACTGCTCTTCGCCAGCACCGGGACCAAGGACCCCGATGCCTCCGACACCCTCTACGTCGAGGCGCTGGCGGCCTCGTTCACGATCAACACGATGCCGGACTCGACCCTCCACGCGGTCGACGACCACGGCGAGATCGGCGAGCCGCTGGCCGCCGACGGCGCTGACGCCGAGCAGGTCCTGACCGAGTTCGCCGAGGCCGGGGTCGAGGTCGAAGCGCTCGCTGCCCGCCTCCAGGAGGAGGGAAAGCAGGCCTTCGACAAGTCATGGCGCGAGCTGCTCGGCACGATCGAGGAACAGCAATGAGCGCGGAGCGAGCAAGCGTCGCAGTCTGTCTCTGCGCGCAGCGAGTGAAGCGCGAAAGTCATCTATGAGCGCCCTGCGGGAGACCGAGGCCTGGCAGGCGCTGGAGCGGCATTACGCCGCCGAGATCAGGGACCGCCACCTCCGCGACCTCTTCGACGGCGATCCTCAGCGGGGCGAGCGCCTGGTCGCCGACGGCGCCGGGCTCCACCTCGACTTCTCGAAGAACCGGATCGTCGACGGGACGCTGCTGCTGTTCGGCGACCTCGCCGCCGAGCGCGGCGTCCACGAACGCCGCGAAGCGATGTTCGCCGGTGAGCACATCAACGTCTCCGAGGACCGCGCCGTCCTCCACGTCGCGCTGCGGATGCCCCGCGATCGCTCGCTGATCGTCGACGGGGTCGACGTCGTCAGGGAGGTCCACGAGACGCTCGATCGGATGAGCGAGTTCGCCGAGCGCCTCCGCAGCGGCGCATTCACCGGCCATACCGGGAAGCCGATCCGCAACGTCGTCAACATCGGGATCGGCGGCTCCGACCTCGGGCCGGTGATGGCCTACGAGGCGCTCCGCCACTTCAGCCGCCGTGAGATGACGTTCCGGTTCGTCTCCAACGTCGACGGCACCGACTTCGTCGAGTCGACCCGCGACCTCGACCCCGAGGAGACGCTGTTCGTCGTCTCCTCGAAGACGTTCACGACGCTGGAGACGATGACCAACGCTGTTAGCGCCCGCGAGTGGCTCCTTTCTTCGCTGGCCGGGCTCGGCGGTGACGAGGCCGCCGTCGCCAAGCACTTCGTCGCGGTCTCGACCAACGCCGAGGAGGTGGCGGCGTTCGGGATCGACACCGACAACATGTTCGGCTTCTGGGAGTGGGTCGGCGGCCGCTACTCGATGGACTCGGCGATCGGCCTCTCGACGATGCTGGCGATCGGCCCCGCGCGCTTCGCCGAGATGCTGGCCGGGTTCCACGCGATGGACGAGCACTTCCGCGAAGCGCCCCTGGCCGAGAACCTGCCGATGCTGATGGGCCTGCTCTCGGTCTGGTACGGGGACTTCTTCGGCGCCGAAACCTGCGCCGTCCTGCCCTACGACCAGTATCTTCACCGTTTCCCCGCGTACCTCCAGCAGCTGACGATGGAGTCGAACGGGAAGCACGTGACCCTCGACGGCGCCCGCGTCGACTACGACACCGGGGCGATCTTCTGGGGCGAGCCCGGGACCAACGGGCAGCACTCCTTCTACCAGCTGATCCACCAGGGGACGCGGCTGATCCCCTGCGACTTCATCGGCTTCATGCGCTCGAACAACCCGCTCGGCGACCATCAGGATCTCCTGATCTCGAACGTCTTCGCCCAGGGCGAGGCGCTCGCGTTCGGAAAGACGCCGGAACAGGTGCGCGAGGAGGGAACGCCGAAGGAGGTGGTCCCGCACCGGGTGATGGAGGGCAACCGGCCCTCGAACACGATCCTCGCCGGGCGGCTCGACCCGCACACGCTGGGGACGCTAGTCGCCCTCTACGAGCACAGCGTCTTCACCCAGGGCGCGGTCTGGGGGATCGACTCCTTCGACCAGTGGGGGGTCGAGCTCGGCAAGGTGCTGGCCAAGGCGATCATCCCCGAGCTCCAGGCCACCTCCGAGCCCAAGCTTCGCCACGACAGCTCGACCAACGCGCTGATCCGGCGCTACCGGGAGGCGAGGGACGGGTGAACAATCTGCTCGCCGCGCGCGAGCTGATGGCCTTCACGCTCGCCTTCCACATCGTCCTCTCCTGCCTCGGGGTCGCCCTCCCGGCGATCATCCTGATCGCCAACTGGATCGGCCTGCGACGAGACGACGACGACGCGATGCGGCTGGCGCGCCGCTGGTCGAAGGCCATGGGTGTGACATTTGCGGTCGGCGCGGTCACCGGCACCGTCCTCAGCTTCGAGTTCGGGCTGCTCTGGCCGGTGTTCATGGAACGCTACGGCGACGCCTTCGGGATCGCGTTCGCGGTCGAGGGGCTCTTCTTCTTCACCGAGGCGATCTTCCTCGCGATCTACATCTACGGCTGGAAGCGGCTCAGCGGCTGGGCCCATTTCTGGTCGGGTGTGCCGATGGTCGTCACCGGCATCGGCGGCGCCTTCTCGGTGGTCACGGCCAACGCCTGGATGAACCAGCCGCAGGGGTTCACGCTCGACGCCGCCGGCAGGGTCGTCGACACCAACCCGCTGCAGGTCCTCTTCAACGCGGCCTGGAGCTACGAGGTCCCGCACATGATCCTCGCCGCCTACATGGTCGCCGGCTTCCTGGTCGCCTCGATCTACGCGGTCGGGATGCTGCGCGGCCGCCGCGACCGCCTGCACCGGCTCGGGCTGCTGATCCCGCTCACGGTGGCCTGCATCGCGACCCCGATCCAGCTCTTCGTCGGCGACACGGCGGCGCGGGCCGTCGCCGACCACCAGCCGGCCAAGTTCGCCGGCTTCGAGTGCATCCAGGAAACGGGCCCGAAGCAGACGGAGTACCTCGGCGGGATCTGCACCAAGAACGGGGTCAAGGCCGCGATCGGCATCCCCGATCTCGACTCCTTCCTGGTCGGGTTCAGCAGCAACACGGTCGTCACCGGCCTCAACGACATCCCGGTCGACGAACGCCCGCCGGCCAACACCCTGCTCCATCTGTCCTTCGACGCGATGGTCGGGATCGGGACGGCGTTGCTGGTGCTCGCCCTCTGGCTGGCCTGGGTCTGGTGGCGGCGGCGCAGGATTCCAGCGACCCCTTGGTTCCTGCGCGCCGTCGCGATCTCCGGCGCCGGCGCGATCGCCGCGCTCTGGGCCGGCTGGATCGTGACCGAGGTCGGGCGCCAGCCGTGGATCGTCTGGCAGCAGATGCGGACCTCCGAAGCGGTGACCCAGGCCAGGGGGATCTGGTTCGCTTTCGCCGCCGTCCTCATCCTCTACACAGGGCTGGGGACAGGCGCGGTCCTGGTGCTGAGGGCGATGTCGCGGCGCTGGCGCGAGGAGGGGGACAGCGACGACGCCGAAGCTCCCTACGGGCCGGCCGAGCCGGTCGGGGAGGCGAAGGCATGACCAAGGCCGACCTCGCGGTGGTGATCCTCTGGACCGGCGCGACCCTCTACGCGATCTTCGGCGGCGCCGACTTCGGCGGCGGGCTCTGGGATCTGATCGCCGGCGACGCCGAGACCGGGGAGCGGCCGCGGGCCCGGATCCAGCGCTCGCTGACCCCGGTCTGGGAGGCGAATCACGTCTGGCTGATCTTCATCCTCGTCGTCCTCTGGACGGCGTTCCCCGATACCTTCGCGGCGGTGATGTCGACCCTGTACGTGCCGCTGGCGCTGGCGGCGGTCGGGATCGTCCTGCGCGGCGCCGGCTTCGCCTTCCGCAAATCGATCCGCCGGCTCGAGCTGCGGCGGGCGATGGGCGCCACCTTCGCGATCTCCTCGGTCCTGACGCCCTTCTTCATGGGCACGGTCGTCGGCGCGATCGCCGCCGGGAACGTCCCGGCCGACGGGAATGGCGAGGCGTTCTCGAGCTGGCTCGAGCCGCTGCCGATCCTCACCGGCGCCCTCTTCGTGGCGTCGGGCGCCTACCTTGCCGCGGTCTTCCTCGTCGCCGACTCGGGCGGCGCCCGCGACACAGAGATGGAGCGCTACTTCGCCCGCCGCGCACTCGGCGCCGGCCTTGTCGCCGGGGCACTCGCCGTCGTCGGCCTGATCCTCCTGCACTCCGAAGCGCACTACGCCTACGACCGGCTGACGGCGGAGGGGCTGCCGCTGGTTGTCCTCTCCGCGATATGCGGCCTCGGCGCGCTGGCGCTGCTCGCGACCGGCCGCCGCCGCGGCCTGCGCCCGCTCGCGATCGGCGCCGTCGTCGCCGTTATCTGGGGCTGGGGCGTCGCCCAGTTCCCCTACCTGCTGCCGACCTCGCTGAAGATCAGCCAATCGGCGGCGCCGGGGCCGACCCTCGACTCGGTCCTGATCGTCTTCTGCGTCGCCGCTGTCGTCGTGCTGCCCTCGCTCGGCCTCCTCTACTGGCTCAGTCAACGGGAACTGCTCGATGAGTAGCGCGCACGCCGTCCTCTTCGACATCGACGGGACGCTGCTCGTCACCGGCGGTGCCGGCGGCGTCGCCTGGCAGCGGGCATTCGAAGAGCTGCACGGGATCGACGCCGACGTCGCCGAGCGCACCGACGCCGGCATGACCGACCCCGAGATCGCGGCGATCATCTTCCGCGAGGTGATCGGGCACGACGGCGACCAGTCCGAACGGGCGAAGGTGATGGCCGCCTACCTGCGCCACCTGCCCGACGCGGTCGCCGAGTCCGAGGGCTATCGGCTGATGCCGGGGGTCGAGAAGGTGCTGGACCGGCTGATCGACGCCGGGATGCTGCTCGGCCTCGTCACCGGCAACATCGAGGCCGCGGCCCACGTCAAGCTCGCCCGCGGCAACCTCAACCGCTTCTTCAGCTTCGGCGGCTACGGGTCGGACTCGGCCGACCGGACCGAGGTGACGAAGGCGGCCCTGCGCCGCGGCGAGCTCGTCTCGGGCGGGGCGCTCGGCGACGGCGGCTGCTTCTCGGTCGGCGACACCCCCCGCGACGTCAAAGCCGGCCACGGCGCCGGGATCAGGGTGGTCGGCGTCGCCACCGGGAAATACTCGGTCGAGGAGCTCCGCGACTCCGGCGCCGACTGGGCGATCACGACCCTTGAGGAGGGCCTACCCGCCTAGCGCCACACGCCGGTGACCGACGTGCCGTGAGTTAGCCGCCCATATGGGCGGCTAACTCACGGCACGTGCATGCGGCAAGGGGTTTAGTTGAGCTCGCAGCGCGCCTGGTAGATGTTGGTGAAGCCGGACTCGAACCCGTTGCGGGCGGCGCGCAGATAGAGGCGCCAGACCCGGACCCGTTCGGGGCCGGCGAGGCGGACCGCGTCGTCGAGGTTCTCGTCGAGGCGGCGGGCCCAGTGGCGCAGCGTCTCCGCGTAGTCGGAGGCGAAGCCCTCGACGTGTTGGATGACGAAGCCGGCGCGTTCGAGCGCCAGCAGGTTGCGGGAGAGGTGGAGGGGGGCGGCGTCGGGGAAGACGTAGCGCTCCGAGAACGGCCCGGCCTCGGCGTCGGTGTGGCGGAGACGGGTGATCCCATGGTTGAGGAGCCGGCCGCCTGGCTCGAGCAGCCCGGCGAGCGTGCGGGCATAGACGTCGATCTGGGAGGCGCCGACGTGCTCGACCATCCCGATGCTGGCGATCGCGTTGAACTTCTCCCCGCGCAGGTCGCGGTAGTCCATCACCCTGATCTCGACCCGGTCGGCGACCCCCGCAGCCTCGGCCCGCTGCCGCGCTTTCTCGGCCTGGGGTGGGGAGAGGGTGATGCCGACGACGTTCGCCCCGTGCCGGGTCGCTGCCCAGAGCGGGAAGCTGCCCCAGCCGCAGCCGACGTCGAGGACGCGCTCGCCCTCGCGCAGCGCCAGCTTGCGGCAGACCATCTCGAGCTTCTCCTCCTGCGCCTGCTCGAGCGTTTCGGCCCCGAGCGAGAAGATCGCGCAGGAGTAGGTCATCGAGTCGTCGAGGAAGAGCGAGAAGAACTCGTTCGAGACGTCGTAGTGGTGGCGGACGGCCCGCTCGTCGCGCTCCTTGCTGTGACGGCGCCCGCTCGGGCGCAGCTCGGCCGCGGGCCGCCGCGGCGGCCGCGTCAGCCCGGTCGCGCGCACGGCGCCGAACAGCAGCGCCCGCTTGTCGGCGCCGTCGAGCGGCGGCGGCTGCCAGGTGTTCAGCAGCTCGATCACCGCGTCCATGTCGTCGACCTCGATCTCGCCGCTGACGTAGGCGCGGCCGAGCCCGAGCTGTCCGGGGGCCATCAGCGCGTGGGCGGCAGCGCGCGGCGAGCGGACGAAGAAGGTCGGCCCGGAGCCGTTGGTGGCGCTGAGCCGGGTGCCGTCCCAGAACTCGACCGTGAACGGCCGCTCGGGCAGCCGGGCCTCGATCTCATGGCGGAGTTTTGCTGTGTCGGCGAAGGGCATCTGGGGCGCCGAGACTACCCATCTTGCTGGCGAGCGACGAGTCCGGCACCTATCATCGATGCAGTGCCAGCAGAAGGACTACAGCCGACGGACATCCAACCGGTCGCGAACGAGACCCGCGACCGGATCATCACCGGCCTCGTCACCCTGGTCCCGTTCCTCGCGATCGGCCTCGCCGGCTGGCAGGTCTGGGGCGAGGCTCTGCACTGGAGCGACGTCTTCCTCTTCATCGGGATGTACCTGCTGACGGGGCTCGGGATCACGGTTGGCTTCCACCGCCACCTGACACACCGCAGCTTCAAGGCGAAGACCTGGCTGCACGGCCTGCTCGCGATCCTCGGCTCGGCTGCGATCGAGGGGCCGGTCATCTCCTGGGTCGCCGACCACCGCAAGCACCACACCTTCTCCGACGAACAGGGCGATCCGCACAGCCCCCACGTCGACCATGGCCACGGATTGACCGGCGCGATGCGAGGGCTGTTCCACGCACACATGGGCTGGCTCTTCATCCACACCCAGCGCGGCAACAAGGAGCGCTTCGCGCCCGATCTGCTCAAGGACCCGGTGATCAGTTACGTCGACCGCACCTTCCTGCTCTGGGCGATCCTCGGCCTGTTGATCCCGTTCGCGCTCGGCTGGGTGATCGGCGGGACGCTGTTCGCGGCGGTCACCGGCCTGCTCTGGGGCGGCCTGGTCAGGGTCTTCGTCCTTCACCACTTCACCTACAGCATCAACTCGCTCTGCCACGTCTTCGGCAAGCAGGACTTCGAGACGACGGATGAGTCGCGCAACCTCGCCCTGATCGCGATCCCGACCCTGGGTGAGGCCTGGCACAACAGCCACCACGCGTTCCCGACCTCCGCCACCCACGGGCTCGGCCGCTGGCAGCTCGACGTCTCGGCGCTGGTCATCGACGGTCTCGAGAAGCTTGGGCTCGTCTGGGACGTCGTCCGCGTCTCGCCGGAGCGGATGGCCGCCAAGGCCGCCTCCTGAGTCCGCGCCCTCGATGTCGCAGTTCCCTCCAGCGTTCGGAGGGAACCACGACAGCGAGCGTCAGGGGATTTCCGGCGCTTCGTACCAGTCGATCCAGCGGTTGCAGGCGGCGCTGAGCGGGATCGTGCGCTCCCTGCCGGCGGCGACCGCCACAAGGTTGCCGACGTGGGCGCTGCCGTCGTAGCCGGTCAGCTGCTGCAACGTGCTCGGTTCGGCGGCGGTGACGGTGAACCGCACCGGCCCGCCCCTGCTGTCGATCCTGCCCGCGGGCCAGAACTGGCCGTCGTTGGCGAGGCTGATCGTGTTCGGCCGCTGGCCGTCGAGGGCCGGCTCGAGGGTCCGCCGGAAGCCGGGCGCCGAGAGGGTCAGCTCGAACGGCGAGAAGTACTGAAGCGAAAGCCGCCAGCGCCCGGCCGGCAGGTCAACCGTCTGCGCGGTGCGCTCGCCGGTCCGCAGCACGTCGCCGGTGCTCCAGTGGGTCTTGGCGCCATACACCGTCGCCGGGAAGACCGCCGCGCGCCCGTGGGAGGAGAGGAGGACACGGATCTCCGGCGCCTCGCAGCCGGCGGGCGCCCCGGCGTCGGTCCCCTCGAGCAGCACCCGCCGGTTCTTCGGCGCCTCTCCCAATCGTTTCCAGAGGATGAACGAGGGGGTCGCGGCGACGCGCCGGTAGCCCGGCGGCGCCTGGCTGTTCCAGGCGGCGCGGCCGGTGATGATGTACGGGAACCGTTCGAGGGTGCCGCGGGTGAAGGAGTCGAAGTCGATCGGGCTGTAGGCGTCGCCGGTGTCGAACGGCTTTTCCGGATTCGGCGAGATCGCCGGGTCGGGGAACTCGACCAGCGGCACGTGGGTGTCGGCGCCGAGCAGCTCGTAGGCGGCGTAGCGGTCCTGCCCCGCGTAGAGGACGGGCTTGCCGTGGAGGATCGGCAGGAACGAGTCGAGCTCGGAGCCGTGGCCCGGCGGCCCGACCGGACCGTCCCGCAGGACCATGAAGCTCGAGAAGGCGGCGCCGCCGATGAAGACGACCGCGAGCGCCGTCCAGGCCACCCGACCCAGTGCGGTCGAGGTTGAGTCCGCTATCCGTCCATGACCTCGACCGCTTGCGCTGATTTCGGTGAGCAGCGGCCGGACCGCGACCAGCATCGCCAGCGGCGCGGCGATCATCAGCGCCTTGGCCTGCGAGTAGTCGCCGGTGAACGGGAGCGAGACGAAGTAGAGGAGGGCGCAGGCGGCGAATGCGACCGGGACCGAGAGGTCGCGCCGTCGCGCCCACCAGATCGCCCCGGCGGCGAGCGCGGCGCCGCCGATCGCGCCCGCCAGCCAGGTTAGGTCGGCCTCGCCGGGGGCGTCGAGGCGGTAGTCGTGGGCCCACCAGACCCCGAGCGCCTCGACCGGGGAGACCGGCCCGTAGGTATTGCTGCCGGCGACCCGGTTGAAGCCGGCGCCGAAACCGAACGGGCCGACCAGGGTGAGGACGGCGAGGCCCGCCAGGATCGCCAGCCCGATCAGGGTCGCCGGGCGCAGGAGGAATCGGATCAGCGACCGCGGCGCGAGCGCCCGCCGGACCGCGGGGACGGTCAGGCTCCAGAGTGCGACGACGGCGATCGGCCAGGCGAGGCCGGCGAAGCTGTAGGCGAAGAGGACGCCGCCGGCGAGCGCGAGCCAAGGAAGCGCATAGCGCAGGCGCGCCACCGCCCCGCGTGGGAGCGGTGCCGGGTCGCGAAGCGCCAGCGCGACCGCGAGCACGAACAGCGCCTCGGCCGTCTCCTTGAAGGCGCCCTGGGCGTAGTAGGACGCCGCAAGATAGGAGGCGGCGACGAGGACCGCGCCGAGGACTCGGCGGACGGGCCCCAGCCCGGGCAACCCCCCGAGCGCGGTCAGCGCGGTCAGAACCCCGATCGCAAGGATCTCACCGACGAACGCCTGCCCGAGCCCGATCCCCGGCACCGCCGCGACGTTGTCGGCGAGGGCGTGGGGCCCGAGCGGGTAGCCCGCTTCCGGCGCCGGGCCGAAGCCGCTGCGCAGCCACTCCGCCCAGGCGAGGTGGAGGCCGAGGTCGTTGTTGAACCCGACCCCCAGCAGGCCCCATCTGCCGCTGACCGCGAACGGGATCGAGAGGACGACGGCGGTGGCCACCACGACCAGCGCGCCCCAGAGCAGCACGTCGCGCTCGCCCTCGTCCTGCCTCCGTCGCCCGGGCGCCTCCCCGTCCTCGGCTCCGGCGGGGAGGATGACGAGAACAAGCACGGCGGCGGCGATCAGCAGGACAAGCGCCAGCCCCGAGGTCGTCGCGTGGCCGGGCCCGCGCGCGGGGAGGCCGGCGGCGGCGATCAGGGCGGCGAATCCGACCGCGGGCTCGAGCCAGGTCCAGCCCGGCCGGCCGGCCAGCGAGAGCAGGGCGCGGCCGACGAGGAGCGAGGCGGCGCAGATCAGTGCCGCCGAGGCGTAGGTCGCGAGCATTGAGGGCGAGAAACTACCGCCTCGCGGCGGGCCTCAGAACTTCTCGGCGGCCGCTTCGAGCTTGCCGCGCAGGTTCTCGCCGCGGAGCGGCTCGCCGTGGCCGGTCGCGACGACGGCCGGTTCGAGTGCCGCAAGCTTGCGCACCGACTCCTTCGCCTTTGCGTGGTCCCAGGCCCAGGCGGGGTGGGGGACGCTGACCTCGCCCTCGGGCAGCGGTTTCAGCTGCGCCGAGTCGACCTCGTAGACCGTGTCGCTGACCAGCGCCAACCGGTCGCTCTCGCGCCAGAGCCCGATCAGACCCGGCGCGTGGCCGGGGAAGTGGACGACCTTGAACCCGGCGACGTCGTCGCCCTCGGAGACGGTCTCGTCGATCTTCACCCGGCCGCCGTCCCAGCGTCGCAGCAGAAACGGGTAGATCCAGCGGACCCACGCCACCGGCAGCTGCGAGAGGTCGAAGTAGGGGGCGATCGCGGCGTCGCTTTCGGCGTCGGCGACCTCGTCGGGGTGGCAGTGGACCGGGACGCCCATCGAGGGCGCCGCGCCGCGGTGATCGGCATGGGCGTGGGATAGGACGACCCGCCTCAGGCCACCGAGCCGTTCGGCCTCGGCGCGGGCAGCCTTGGCCATCGCCTTCGTCCCCGCCTCGAACATGACGTACCCGTCGCCGTCCTCGAGGAAGTAGATGCTCATCAGCTTGCGCTGATCGCCCTTCAGCAGCCAGACACCCTCGGCGACCTTCTCCATCGGCCCCAGCCTACCCCGCGATCGCAGCCTCTACGCTCCGCTCGTGCCGACCCTGTGGAAATTTGGCCTGATCCTGCTCGTCGTCTGCCTCGTGGCGTCGATGGTGATCGCGATCGTCCGCCTCGCGACGACCCCGACCGAGATCCTCGGCGACGGCTTTCGCGGCCTGCCCGCCCGTCATGCCGGGCGTTAGTATCACCGCGTCCAGCGACCAGAGACGGAGGCGGGCTTGTTCAAACGCATCGTGGTTGGGACCGACGGATCGGACACCGCGTCGCAGGCCGTGGAGAGGGCGACCGAACTGGCGAAGCTGGCCGGCGCCGAGCTCAACATCGTCAGCGCCTTCGAACCGGTGTCGAAGAACCGGCTCGCGGCGGAGCAGCGCGATGCCCCGGCTGATGTCCAGTACGAGATCAGCCCCACCGAGGACGTCAACCTGACCCTCGAAGCGGCGGCCGCGCCGGGTCGCAAGGACGGCATCGACGTTCACATCCACCCGGTCCAGGGCGATCCCTCCGACGCGATCCTCAACACCGCCGAGAAAATCGACGCCGACCTGGTCGTCGTCGGCAACAAGGGGATGACGGGCGCGCGCCGGTTCATCCTCGGCAGCGTCCCGAACAACATCTCCCATCACGCTCCCTGCAGCGTGATGATCGTCCAGACGACCTAGCGGCGGCGCTCAGTCAGCCGGGTCGGTGGCGCGCCCAGCGTCGATCAGCCCTGCCCCCTGCTCGGTCCGCGGCAGCCCGATGCTGCGGGCGGTTCCTTCGAGGCGGGAGGCGACCGCCCCGGCGAGCTTCGTGCCCTTCAGCTTCGGCGGCAGCACGCCGGAGGCGAGGACCATCGCCGCGACTCCTGAGACGTGGGCCGCCGCCATCGAGGTTCCGACGTAGTCGCCCGGCTCGGCGAAGACGCTCGGGTCGCCGGCCTTGAGGGTGACCTGGTAGATCGGCCCGGTCAGCACCGATGGGCAGCCCGCCGCCGGGGTGCCGCCGCCGGGGGCGACGACGTCGACGCCCTTGCCGACCAGCGAGTAGGCGCCGATGCAGCCGCCCTCGGTCGAGCCGCCGACGCCGATCACACCCGGGCCGGTGGCCGGGGGGGCGACGCAGGACTCGGCGCCGACGTTGCCGATCGAGGCCACGGTCACGACCCCCATGCGGTCGGCGCGGCGCAGTTCTTCGTTGATCACCGGCACCTTCTTGTGGCAGCCGAAGTTGAAGCTCATGTTGATCACGTCGGCGCCGTGGTCGACTGCGTAGCGGATTCCGCGGGCGATGTCGTCGGCCTGGCCGCTGCCGTAGCGGTCGAGGACCCGGACCGGCATCAGCCCGGCGCGGTAGGCGAGGCCGGTCAGCGCGATGCCGTTGTTCGTCTTCTCGCCGATCGTGCCGGCGACGTGGGTGCCGTGCCCGTTTTCGTCCATCGGCAGCCGGTCGTTGGCGACGAAGTCATAGCCCTTGGCGAATTGGCCCGAGGTGAAGTCGGGGCTGCGGACGAACCGCTTGCCCTGCGTGCGGTAGGCGATCCCGGTGTCGAGCACCGCGACCTTGACGCCCTGGGCGCCGGGCCGGCCGGCTTGGGCCAGGTGGCGCCAGGCCCCGAGCGCGTCGATCCCACCGCTCGAGGTCGGGAACTCGTCGCTGCCCGTGTTCTCCCAGGGCAGGAAGTTCCACTGTTTCGTCACCCAGCCCCCGTCGGTGCTGCTCGGGACCGCGTCGAGCGAGCCCGGATCGTTCGGGACTCCCTGGAAAGGCGGTTCGGAGGCGGTCGCGATGTAGTTCGGAGCGGCGTACTCGACCCGCGGGTTTCCGCGGAGCGCGCTCGCCGCGGCGCGGACGCCGACCCCGGCCGGCAGGTCGACCGCCCTACCCCGCCCTTCGCCCTCGAACTTGACGATGACCTGGTGGGGTGCGAAGCCGTGAGCCTGCGAGAGGCCGGTGGAGGCGCCGGCGGGTGCCGCGATCGCGGCTGCGGTCAGCAGGCCGAGGACGGCGGCAAGCGTGAGGGTGCGGCTGCTCAATTTTGGCGATCTCTGATTGGGTTCCCCTGCAATCAACGAGATTGCCATAAAACACCGCGGCGGCGGAGAAGTTGTCGGTCGCACATACTCCCTGCCATGCCAGGCGAGGTCCCGGATCCCGATCACCGGCGGCTGATGCGGCTGGCGATCGAGCGCGCCCGCGAGGCCGAGGCGCACGGGGACGTCCCGATCGGCGCCGTCCTCGCCCGCGACGGCGAGCCGCTCGCCGCGGCGGGGAACGAGCGGGAAATGCGCGGCGACCCGACCGCGCACGCCGAGGTCCTCGCGATCCGGGCCGCCGCCGAGGCGCTCGGCGGCTGGCGGCTGCCGGACACGACCCTCTATGTGACGCTCGAGCCGTGCGCGATGTGCGCGGGGGCGATAGTCCTGGCGCGGATCCCGGAGGTCGTGTTCGGCGCGCCGGACCCCAAGGCAGGGGCGGCGGGAAGTGTCATGGATGTGCTCGCCAACCCCGCCCTCAACCACCGCCCCCGGGTCACCGCGGGCCTGCTCGAGGACGAGTGCGCGGCGCTCCTGCGCGACTTCTTCGCATCCCGGCGCTGAGGCCGGAGGCGGATACCCTTGGGGGCCCTGGAGAGGTGTCCGAGTGGCTTAAGGAGCGCGACTGGAAATCGCGTGGGCGGGGTTAACCCGCCTCGTGGGTTCGAATCCCACCCTCTCCGCTGTTCTCAAGCAATCGGGAGGAGACCAGATGGCGACGGCCGAGTTCAGGCTCGAGGGAGATGTGGGGGAGATCGTGATCGCCGATCCACCCCTCAATCTGTTCGACCTCGACCTCTCCCGCGAAATTGCCCGAGCGGGGGCCGAGGCCGCGGGCAGCGAGGCGCGCGCGATCCTGCTTCGAGCCGAGGGCGACAACTTCTCGGCCGGTGTGGATGTCGACCTGTTCGTGGGTCGCGACGCGGCCGCGGCAAGGGACCTGATCGAGGAGTTCATGCCCGCGATCCGGCGCTTTGCCGAGATCGACGTGCCGACCATCGCCGCGGTTCACGGGCTGTGCCTTACCGCGGCGTTCGAGCTTGTTCTCTCGTGTGACCTGATCTGGGCCTCCGATGACGCCCAGTTCGGCCTCGTCGAGGCGGTGATCGGGGCGACGCCGTTCGGCGGCGGCACTCAGCGGCTGGTCGCCCGGGCGGGCGCCGGACGCGCTGCCGACGCCATCCTCAACGGCAGGATCTACCCCGCGGAGACGATGCTGGAGTGGGGCGTCGTCAACCGGGTCGTCGAGGCCGATCAGGTCCACGAGAAGGCCAGGGCCCTCGCCGCGAGACTCGCGTCCGGTCCGACGATCGCCCACGCCGAGACGAAGCGGATGATCCGGCTCACTGTCGATGAGGGGGTCGCGGCCGCCGACCGGGAACTGCCGGATGTCGCCGCCAGGGTCATTCCCAGCGAGGATCTGCAGAAAGGCGCCCGGTCCCTGCTCGAGCGCGGGCCCGGCAAAGCCGAGTTCCTCAATCGCTGAGGGGGTCGAATCTCAGGACCAGGGCGGCGGTGCGGGCGGGCTTCTCGACGTTCGGCGAGTGTCCTGCCCCCGCGATCAGGGCTGTCCGCGCGCCGGGCACGGTCGCGTATGCGGCCAGAGCCGGCCTCGATTCGTAAATCTGGTCCTCGGCGCCGAAGATCGCCAGCAGTGCGGTTCCCGTCCGTTCGATCCTGCGGTCGAGCGGCTCTTCGTCCATGAAGTCACCCTCCTCGCCGTCGGAGTCGTAGGACGTATAGGTCATCCGGTTGAATTCGTCGACGAACTCATCGGGCACCTCGAATCCCGGCGCGAACGCGACCTCCAGCCCTTCCTTGATCGCGGAATTCGGGGTCACCTGCCAGAGGGCGGGCCCGATCACCGGCGTGGTGCTGAGCTCGGCGGTGAAGCCGAGGCCCTTCGAGAACCGTTCTTCGGGCGCCTGGTCGATGATCACCAGCCGCCTGACGTAGCCGCCGGGAACTTCGCTGAGCGCGGTCCCGACGGTGCCCCCCATCGACTGCCCGACCACCGTCGCCCCGCGCACGCCCAGTCGTTTCAGCGCTTCGGCCACGAAAGTCGCCTGGTCCTCCATCGAGTAGCCCGAGCCCGGCTTCTCGGACCCCCCGAACCCGCGCAGGTCCAGCGCGATCACCCGGTGGTCGCGGTCGAGCAGCGGGATCATCCGCTGCCACCACACGATCGAGCAGGTGTAGCAGTGGAGCAGCACGATCGGGGAGCCGTCGCGCGGCCCCCTTTCGAGCACCTGCATGTCGCCGCCCGCCAGGTGCAGGATCCGGCCCCCGGGCACGGTCACCACGGCCGACTTCGTTTCGCCCTCGACGACCAATGTGTTGATCGTCAGCAGCACGGCGAGCACTCCGACGACACCGATCAGGATCTTCCATCCTCTGCCCATCGGGTCGCCAGCCTAGCCGGGTGGAGTGCGAGGGTTCCTCGCTAGGATCGCGTTCGAAGTGCCCGGAGGGGTGCCGGAGTGGTTGAACGGGGCGGTCTCGAAAACCGTTGGCCGTCGCAAGGCGGCTCGTGGGTTCGAATCCCACCCCCTCCGTTGAAGCGCGCGAGTTGCAGGGAGACAGCTAGCCGCAGGCGCCCAGGCGCCGGAGGCGCCGCCGGTAGACCCGCATCGAGTGGTGCCTCCAGTCACCGTGGGTCTGGTGACGCAGGCCTGGGACCAGCTCGCGATGGTAGGGGGAGCGCAGGCTCTCGCTGTGCCCGATGACGTCGCGAACCCGGATCTGGAAATGGCAGCGCAGGTACTGGGTGAGGCGCAGCGAGGCGTGCATCTGGCGCCGGTCGTCGAGCACGTCGCCGTCGCTGAATCCGGTGTGCTCGATTCCGATCGCCGTCCAGTTGAGGCCGACCGTGTGGCGGCAGCGGGTTCTCAGGTTGACCAGCCTGAAGATGTGCCCCGAGGAGGAGATGACGAAGTGGGAGCAGACGTTTGGCAACTCGCCGAGCTCGGGGTCCCGAACGTCCGGGGCGAAGGTGTTGTGGACGGCTCGCGCGCTCGCGGCCAATGCGATGTGCTCGACGATCACCCGTGGGTGGCGGAGTCTCCAGGTGTGTTCGCCGTAATGGCGCTCCGAGTAGGCGGCCATCTCGCGCTTGCGTTTCGGGCCGAAAGGGATCAGCCATTTCCGAATCGGGGGCTTCCTGGCGGAGGCAGGAGAATGGCCGCCGCTCACCGGGACGGGGCCGACGGCAGCGCAGGAACAGGCGAGCGTTGCCGCGATCAGCCGAGCGTAATTCTTCATCTGAGCCGAGAATAGGCGGCCGCGAAGGGGAGGCGTCAGGGGACCGGCGCGCCGGCGAGCGCGGCGGCGACCCCGACGGCGCCGGCGGCCAGCAGGGTCAGGACGACCCCCCGACGGAGCGCCAGCAGGCTGACCGCGGCGGCGGCGAGGAGGGCGAACTGCCAAGAGTCGGTCAGCGCCGAGGCGAGCGGGATCGCGGCGCCGAGGATCGCGCCGATCGCGGCCGGGCCGGCGCCGTCGAGGAAGGCGCGCGAGGTGGTGTTGCCGCGCAGTCGCTCGAACCGGCCGCCGCCGAGGAGGATGAACGAGAAGGAGGGGATGAAGGCGATGGTGGCGGCGAGCAGGCCGCCGCCGATCCCATGTGCCGCGTAGCCGACGGCGGCGACGGTGGCGACAATAGGGCCCGGCGTCACCTGACCGAGGGCGACGGCGTTGAGGAATTCGGAGTCCGTCATCCAGTGGTAGACGTGGACCGCGTCTCCCTGCATCAGGGGGATGATCACGAAGCCGCCGCCGAAGGAGAGGGCGCCGACCTTGAACGCCGTCCAGGCGAGGGCGCCGAGCCCGCCGCTGGCCGCGGCGACCGGCAGCAACGCCGGCGCCGCGCTCACCCCCAGAGCGCCGGTGCCTCGCCCGCGCCGCAGCGCGACCTCGATCCCGCCGCAGGCGAGCAGCACCAACACCAGATAGGGACCGACCAGTGCCGCAGCGACGCCCCCGGCCAGGAGGTAGAGGAACCAGAGACGCTCCTCGCGCCCGTCTTCGCGCGCCCGGGCGAAGCTTGGCCCGACGAGGTCGATTCCGGCGCGCGCGGCGACCGCAGCGACGGCCGCGCCCGCCCCGGCGCCGGCGCCGCGCACCCACAGCGGCGGCGCCTGGCCGAGAAAGACGACCGAGAGAGCGAGGACGATCACCACCGCGGGGAGGACGAACCCGAGCCCGCCGACGATCGCCCCGGGCCAGCCGCCGACCCGGTACGCGCAGAAGATCGCAAGTTGGGTCGAGGCCGGGCCGGGCAGCAGCGAGCAGGCCGCATTCGCGTCCTCGAAGGCGCGGTTGTCCATCCAGCTTCTGCGGCGCACGACGAGACCGCGCAGCAGCGCTATGTGGGCCGGGGGGCCTCCGAACCCGGTCACGCCGATGCGCGTCCACTCGCGCGCGATCTCGGTCAGGGACGGCTCGCGGGCGCCGGCCTCGGCGCTATTCACCGAGTGCCCCGCAGCCCAGCCCACGCAGTGCTCGCCCCGTGGGGGGAAGTGTCAAGTCCGTAGCTCGCATCGCCCGCTTGGGTGGTTTATACGAATGCGGGGCACCGTTGTCACGCCTACGGTGCGAGCCGAAAACGAGCCGCCCCCCGGGCCGGCCGGCCGCGGAGGACAGCTGACCTCAGATAACCGGGCCGGCCGGTCGATAGACCCTCGACATGAGGTTCCTGCACAATTCGAACTCGATGCGGGGGACGGCAACACTCGGAACGCGGGCAGGGCTCGGAATCGCCGCCCTGTTCCTGGTGGGCGCATTGAGCGCCTGCGGGCAGGGCTCGACCGCGGTCGTCGAAGCACCGGCAAAGCCCCAGCCACATAGCCGCATAGCCGAAGAGCAACCGCCCCACCCCAGCCATCTCGACGTCGCCACGCCGACGCAGGAGGCGGCCGCGAGGCGCGAAGCGGCGCAGGCTACCGCGAGGCGCGAAGCGGCGGCCGCCGCGAAGAAGGAACGCGAAGCACGGGAAGCCGAGCCCGAACCGGCCCCCGAACCGAGCTCGCCGCCACCGCCGGGGTCGCTGCCACCGGCATCGGCCGGGACCAACGGCTCCTACACGCCGCCGCCTCCCTCGCAGCGGAAAGAGATCACTCCGCGGGTGATCGAACGGCTCGAGCGCCAGGAAGCGGAGGGGAGGGCGGTACTGCTCAGCGGCATCGCCCTGGCGCCGCCGGGTGCCCCGGAAAGGATCAAGGCGGCGATCAGCGCCGCGAACACGATCGTCGGCCGCCCCTACATCTGGGGCGGGGGGCACGCTTCCTGGTACTCCGCGGGCTACGACTGCTCGGGCGCGGTCAGCTTCATGCTCGGAGGCGGCGGCTTCCTCGAAGCGCCGCTCGACTCGACCCGGCTCGAGTCCTGGGGCGCTCCCGGGCCGGGAAAGTGGGTGACCGTCTACGCGAACGCCGGCCACGCCTACGCGGTGATCGCCGGCCTCCGCTGGGACACGGTCGGCGACGAAAACGGGACCGGCCCGCGCTGGCACGCCGCTGCCCCCTACCCCGAAGGCTTCGTCGCCCGCCACCCGCCCGGGTTCTGATCGGCGTCGGATAGGCTGGCCGCACAGCGCTGAACCACCCGATCGGAGGATCACATGAGCGTCACCGGCCAGGACCAGAAGCCGCTCGAGGAGGTGCTCGTCGCCGATCGGGAGAACTTCGAGGACGGCCCTCCTCACGAGCTGTTCAAGCGGCTTCGCGGCGAGTGCCCGGTGCATTGGTCTCCGCGGATCACCGAGTTCCCCAAAGAGGACGGCTTCTGGTCGATAACGACTGCCGACGACGTCCACGCGGTCAGCCGCGACTGGCAGACCTACTCCTCCGAACTCGGGGGCTTCACGGCGCTGAAGAACTCGATCCTGCCGCTCGAGCTCCAGCAGGCGATGTTCATCGGCATGGACCCGCCGAAGCACGATCGGATCAAGGCGCTCTTCCAGCAGGGCTTCACGCCGAAGCGGATCGCCGAACACGAGGACGCGATCCGCGAGATCGCCGTCGACGTCCTCGAGCCGCTCGAGGCCCGCGACTCCTGCGACCTGGTCACCGACGTCGCGCAGCGGGTGGTCGCGCGGGTGATCGGGAGCTTCATGGGGCTGCCGCCCGAGGACGACGAGGTCTGGGCGCGGCTGATGAACACGTTGCTGCAGGCCGGCGATCCGGACGCGACGCCCGAGGGGGTGGAGACGGCGATGGAACGCGACGTCCCCGACATCTTCCGGCGCTGCGGGAAGCTGATCGCCGAACGCCGCGAGGAGCCTACCGACGACCTGACCAGCGTCCTCGTCCACGCCGAGATCGAGGGCGAGCGGCTCGAGGAACACGAGATCGTGATGGGTTTCGTGCTGCTGATGGCGGCGGGCAACGACAGCACCAAGGCGACCTATTGCAGTGGCATGCGGGCGCTGATGGAGGACCGCGAGCAGATGGAGATGGTCCTCGCGGACCCCTCGCTGGTGCCGGCGGCGGTCGAGGAGGCGCTGCGGATGTTCCCCGCGTTCGCCCACTTCGCTCGAACCGCGACGACCGATACCGAGCTCAATGGGCAGACGATCAAGCACGGGGAGAAGTTGGTGATGTGGTACCCGTCATCGAACCGGGACGAGACCCGCTACGAGGACCCCGACCGGTTCGACGCGACCCGCAACCCCGAGCACCAGGCGTTCGGGGCCGGCGGCCGCCACTTCTGCCTCGGCACCGCGCTCGCCCGGCTCGAGCTGCGGATCATGATCGAGGAGACCCTGGCGAGGTTCCCGGAGATCGAGATCGCCGACACGCCGCGCTACGTCGAGTCGCCGTTCGCGAACCAGCTCAAGACCCTCCCGGTGCGTCTCCGGCCGTCCGCTTCACATCGCTGAGACATCGCTGTTTCACCGTTCACCGGATAGAAACGGCGTGGTGTCTCCTCGTTAACTGAGGGCGCACGGCGCCTGCCTAGGTTCGGTTCGACGTTGGGGAAAACGAACCGAAAGGAAGCAAAACGATGAGACGAAGGGCAAAGCTGCTCTCGTTGCTCGGCGCAGCGGTTCTCGCCGTCGCGACAGCGATGATCGCGACCGCGGGCGCCACGCTGCCCGCGACACTGAGCCTGACGAGCGTTCAGTCTGCGAGCACCAGGTCCGCGGGCTACGCGCCACCCTCGAAGCTCTCTCCGGAGCTCGAGCAGGTGGTCGTCGCTCAGGGATCGACGCCGGTGGAGAACCCGACGACCCTCACCTCCTACTACGGCTACGACAACGACGTCCTCAACGTGGCCGGGCAGCCCCAGATGGTGCCGACTCCCGCCAATCCGAAAGAGGCTCATAAGACCGAGCCCGACAAGAACACCTACCTCGTGTTCAAGAACGGCCTCAGCGGCGCGGATCCCCACTACTACTACGGGACCCATTTCCTCTTCCAGGGACACGAGGGCGGCGCCGGCGGAGCCGGGTACATCACCCGGGTCAACCTCGACGCCGATGCGGCACACCGGGTGACCATCCTCGCGACGCAGGATTCGATGGGCAACCAGATCGCGACAATCGACGGCTCCACCTGGGACCCGTTCGCCAAGCGGCTGCTGTTCACGACGGAGAGCGCGGGTGCGCCGACCTATGCCGCCACTCCGGGCTACACCTCGCAGGTCACCGACATCTCGGGCGCGATCGGCCGCGGCGGTTACGAGGGAATCCAGGACGACTCGAAGGGCAACCTCTGGATCGACGAGGACATCGGCGGTTCGAACAAGACCGGGACCAAGGCCCGCCAGCCGAACAGCTACATATTCCGCTACGTGCCGGCGAAACCGGGCGACCTCGCACACGGCAAGCTGCAGGCGCTCCAGGTCCTGAACGAATCGGGCGAACCGATCACGTTCGCCAGCCAGGAAGCGATCAACAGCCCCGACCAGCTGGCGCTCCACACCTACGGGAGCTCGTTCGAAACCCGCTGGATCACTGTCCACGACACGGCCAAAGAAGGCAACGCGCCGTTCGTCGCCGGCCCGCTGGCGAAGGCGGCCCAGGCGACACCGTTCAAGCGTCCCGAGAACGGGGTCTTCCAGCCGGGAACCGGTTTCAGGAAGTACTTCTTCGACGAGACCGGTGACACCAGCAATGAAAGCGTGGAGAATGAAAACTCAGGCGGCTGGGGGTCGATCTTCGCGTTGACCCAGAGCTCGCCGAGCGCCAACAGCGGCCACCTGAGCATCTTCTACAAAGGAGATGAATCCCACGCCTCGTTCGACAACGTGACCTTCCTCTCGAAGACGCAGATCACGTTTGTGGAAGACGCTGGGGACACCCTTCACTCGCAGCGTAATGCGCTTGACTCCGGCTGGGTCTGGAACGTCGAGAGGGACTACTCGAACGCGAAAAACCAGCCGATCAGGTGGATCGCCGAGGGACGCGATGCCTCGGCGACGCTGGACGCCGACAACGGCGGCTTCGGCTCGAACGAGGGTGACAACGAGCTCACCGGCGTCTACGCCTCCGATGGGGACACGAGCACCGAAGGCATCCTCGGGGCCAAGGACCCGCAGTTGGTCGGCGGCGACTGGCGCTGGTTCTACACCCAGCAGCACGGTGACAATTACACCTACGAAGTGAGAGTGAAGTAGCGCGCAGCTCTCCTCGAAGGCGAGCGGTGACCAGCGGGCCCGGCAGATCGGCCCTGCGCTTCGGGGCTCAGCCCCGGCGCCGCAGGACCGTGAACGAGAGCCGCTTCGGCTCTGACGTGTTGCCGGCGGGGTCGGTTGCGATCAGCGTTGCGCGATAGCGGCCGGGTTTCAGCCGCCTCTTCCCGATCCGGCCCGAGAACCGCTTGCGGTTGGGCCCGGCGCTCCCCGCGGTCGCAAAGGTCCCGACCCCCGCGAACTTCTTGGCGCCCCTGCCCTTCGGCCTGCGCCGTTCAATCCGGATCGTCACCCTGGCCGTCTCGGACAGCGTGTAAATGAAACTCGTCCCGCGCTTGACCCTGCTGGCGACGGGGGTCTCGGCCGGCCCGCGGCTCTTCACGGCCCAGGCCTGGGGCGCGATCCGGGCATTCGTTATCACCGGCGCCGTCGTGTCGGGCGCGGGAGGCGCCACGTCGACGTAGCGCGCAGCCGAGAGGTCGGCTGTTTCGAACAGGCCGAGCTCGCCCCCGACCACGATCCGGTTCCGGCTGTCGGCGGCGACGTCGGCCCAGTTGCCGGTTTCGCCCGGCGGCGCCACGACCCCGTCGTTGCCGAATTCCGGGTCGGGCTCGAGTGCGGGGCCGCCCCCCACTCGTCGCATCCCGGCCAGGGTGGCTCCGGTCCCGACCAGCAGGAAGCGCTGGGCGGCAGGTCGGGGGAACCGCCGATCCGCTGCAGGCCCGCACCGAGGAGGTTCTGTGTTTTGGGAAGCCGAACCCGTGTGGCCGTCCCCGGGATCTCAGCGCCGGTCGTCGCGTCGAAGGCGTCGACCCCGAAGTCGCGTTCGGTTTTGTTTCCGGGCACGACGTCGATGCTGCCGAACACGTAAAGCGTGTCGCCGACGAGCACCTGGCCGCCGCCGAGGTCGGAGCCGTTGCCGAAGCCTTTGACGACTGCACCGGTTCCGTTGAAGGTCGTTTCGCGTGCGCCGGTCGGCGAGTAGCGGACGATCAGCCATTCCCCATTGGCGCCCGAGGCGACGCCGACGGCGCGCACCGCCCCGGACGGTTCGACCGCGACGTCGCGAAGGTCGTCGAACGTTCCCGCGATCAGGTCGGTGAAGGCGCCGTTGCCGGTGCCGCCGGGGCCGTCGAAGCTCGGGTCCGGGTTCCCGTCGGAGTCCCAGCGCGCGAGGGCGACGCTGAGCCCGGAGGAGCCGACCGGGGTTATCGAGCCGTCGGCGCCGACGGCGATGTCCTCGAGGTTGGCGCCTGACGCTGTGATTTCGGCGGTGACGAATCCGGTGTCGGCCGGGCCGAAGCTTGTGTCGAGTGACCCGTCGGTGTCGTAGCGGGCGATCGTGAACAGCGCGAAGTGCGCCGGGTTGACGGTCATCCCGCCGGCGATGATCTTGCCGGTCCCAGGTTCGATCGCCAACGCCCGTATCTCCTGTCCGAATTCGGCCAGGCCCGGCCCAAACAGCCCCGGCGCTTCTTTCGCGACGCCGTCCTGACCGAACGACCTGTCGACGCTGCCGTCGCTGCGGAAACGGGTGAGGACCCAGCCCCCACTTGGTTCGGTCGGTTCTTTGGCGAGGACGCCGCCGCCGACGAGGACCCGGTCCTGCGAGTCGACGACCATCGCGTTGCCGAACTCGCGCGCTCCCGGCACCGCGGCGCTGACGCTGGCGATCCCGCCGGTGCCGAATGAGGAGTCCGGGACTCCGCCGGCGGCGAGGGACGACGAGGGTGCCGTGGCCGCCACGGCGAGCGCGACCGGGAGGGCGAGTCGCCTCGCACCGGCAACGAGGAAGGCGAGACCCGGCATCGGCCCAAACTAGCATCACCCCGGACCCCCGAGGGCCGCAGCGGAAGGTTCCGAGCTAGCCAGGCCGCACGCCGCC
>CAWADG010000012.1:0-104056 GCA_963780815.1 uncultured Solirubrobacterales bacterium
CCAGCCAGTAGAAGCCCTCGCGACGCTCGTGAAGATCGTGTGGACCGAGAGGGTCCGCTCGACCGCGTACCACGAGGCGAAGACGCAGATCAGGATCGCGCTGAACGCGATCGTCGTCGTTTGGAGGGTGACGCCGTAGTTTTCGACCAGGTTGTCGCTGACCAGGGTGCCGACGACGCTGATCAGGACGACGGCAAGCCAGTAGATACCCGGGCACGTATTCCTCGCGCGAAATTGAAAGAAGAGCACGGCGATCAACAGCGCCCCATGATGTAACTGGTGCCGCTCAGGCCGAGGCCGAGGTTTTCGTTGAGGTTGTCGGCGAAGGTCTCACCGACCGTGGTGCAGAGAACCTTGATCACCCAGAAATAGACGGTGATCTCAGGGACCTTGTTGAGCATCTTGCGGCCGAGCGACTCGGTCCGAGGAGGGGGACTGGCCTGGGTGGCGCCTGCGTCAGTGAGTTCATGGCGCGGCAGGGTGCAGGGTATGTCTTAAGCGTCGACGAAGGTGCTCTCACCTGGGCCTAGGGTCTGGGTGAGAGGTTGGACAACCACATGCTCTACGCTTCAGGATGAATCGGCGACCGGCCGCCCGTCGATCGAAAGCTGGACGTGAAGCGAGTCCTCCCACCTGCCGCGGCCACGTCCGCGGTCTCCTCTCCCCTACATCCCGAGACCAAGACGGCACTGATCGGCGCCCTGACTCTGCTCACCGCCGCCCTAGCGCTCTGTTTCGACGGCACCCGCGACGGCGACCTCTATCTCCAACTTGCGAGCGGGCCCTTCGTCGCCGCGCATGGGGTCGTGAACGTCGACCCATTCAAAACCATCGCCCACGGGTCGCCGTGGCTGAACCAACAGTGGCTGTGCGAGTTGCTCGTCTACCAGCTGGTCGCGTTATCGGCGTCACTGGATTGACATCGCTTACGCCGTGCTGCTGGCGGCGCCCTAGGCGCTGTTGCTATGGCTGTGCCGTCCAAGGGGGCGGCGATGATGGTTGCGCTCGCTGCCTGTATGTCCAGGCCTATGGGTATCGCCCAGCCGGCCACGCCGGTTTTAGCGTGCTCGCGTTCTCGTTGCTGGTCGCAATCATCGCTCTGACCTGGCTGCGCCGGCGCCCGGGGCCGCCGCCCGAGCGGCTGCGCTGGGCGGTACCGACGACGCTCGCTATCTTCGCGCTGTGGGCCAACCTTCACGGAGGCTTCATCGCCGGGCTGGGTCTGATCGGCCTTGTCGCCTTCGGCCTCGCTCTGGAGTACGGGCTGGGGAGCCGTCGGGACGTCGACCCTCGTCGCGTGGTCGCGCTTGCAGCGACGGGCGTCCTCGCCGCCACCACCACGATTCTGGCGACCCCGCTCGGCGACGAGCTGATGACTTACATGTCGAGCTTTCGAAAACCCGGCGATCTCGCTGGTCAGCTCAGAGTGGCTGCCGTCCTTCCAATCGCCGCTGGCGATCGCCTACCTGGTGGTCACGGCGGTCTTCGTCGCCTGGCTGTGGTGGAAGAGACGCGGCTTCAGACTCGTCGTGATCGCATTCCTGGCGTTCGGCGACGCTTTCGATGCGCAATATCGTCTTCATCGGGCCGGTGGTGGCGCTGGCAATCGCCTCACTGGCGCCAGACCAGCCGCTTCGGGTTCCGCTGCCGCTGCTCGGGCTTGTTCTGGCGGCCTCGTTGGGAGCGGCGGCGACCTGGGCGATCGCGGTCGGACCAGCGAGAAACGAGCCCATCCTCGACTCCCGCCTGGTCGACTACGCCCTGCGCCATCCACCGCCCAGCGGGCACATCGCCACCTATGCCGGGGTCGGCTCCTACATGCTGTCGCCTCGCCTCGGGCTCGGGTCGAGCTTGACGGCTGGCTCGAACACTTCTCCGCCGCGGAGCTGCGCGAGACCTATGCCGTCCTCGACGGGCGCCTTGCCAACCCCGAGCCGTTTGTACGCCGGCTTCGCATTGGCGCGGTCATAGTCGATCGCCATCGCGCGATCGCGGTCTTGCGCACACACGGCTTCGAGCTCGTGTTCATGACCCCGGCTGGCTACCTCGTCAAGCGAGCAAAGCCCGACAACTCAGGCGGGTCAGTCCGAAGGCTCCTCGGCAAGCACCGGTCGCGAGTCGGCGGAACGGCGGGCACGAAAGTGACGAATTACGAGGAAACCGATTAGGACCATGACGACCGTGCCACCGCGTAGTCGGCGTAACCGAAGTTTCGTGGAAGGTTCCCAGCTACCCAGTGCCATCCCAGCGCGGCGAACCCGAAGCACCAGATCGCCGAGCCCAGCAGCGTCAGCGGCACGTAGGTGGGAATCGGCGAGCGAAAGACCCCGGCCGGAATTGAAATGAAGGACCGAACCACCGGCGTGATGCGCCCGAAGAGGACCGCTCGAGGGCCGTAGCGGTCGAACCACCGCTCGGCGCGGGCAAAGGTCTCAGGGCTCAGGTGCAGCCATCGCCCGTGGCGCTCGATCAATGCCCGGCCGCCGAAGCGCCCGATCGCCCAGCCGATCATCGAGCCCAGGAGATAGCCGAGAGTGCCGGCCAGGGCGAGAATGAGGTAGCTCTCCACGCCGCTCGGCAGGCTGATCCCGAAGAACGTGACCTGGTGGCCGGAGACGGTTCCAGAGGCGAGCACGCCCGCGTAGAGCATGATCAGCTCGCCGCCGGCCGGCAGCAGAGCGTCTATCGCCATCAGGACGAAGACCGCGTAGACGCCGTTGTGGGCGATCCAGTCGGTGATGCCGGTGGAGATGCTGGCGAGGTCGACCAATGCGCCTAGTCGACGTGGCTGCGGGCGTCTTGACGGTTACCAGGAATGCCACAATCCTGGCTCCGCTTCCTTAATGGGGGATGAGACCCCAGGGAAGAGTTCAACGCTAGCTCCTCTCATTTGTGGAAACCGCCTCCAGAGCGGCTTCCGGCTGATCGGGGAGGCCGGATTTGAACCGGCGACCGCTCGGCCCCCAGCCGCCATGACGGCCCGGAAGGTCATAGCGCCCCCACCGAACACCATCAACGGCATCGCTCCCTCCCCGGCGCGCCTGCGGCAAGCCTAGGACGCGTCCTCGACTGGGCGCATGGTCTGCAGGGGACGGCGCTGCGCCCTCGTGCGGCGCGCGGAGGCCCGCTCGTGGGACGCATGCAGGTGGCGGACTGGGGCCAGCATGACCCCGGCGAGGATCGCGGAGAGGACGCCGGCGGCGGCGATGTTGATGATCATGATGGTCGCTATCGACATTGGGGATTCACCTTCCTTGGGGGATCGGGAATTGCCTTTGCGAGCTCCCGAGCGAGCTCGGGAGTGGCCTGAGCTTCGTCCCACAGGTTGGCGAGAGGGCGGTAATACGCCCTCCAATCGAGCGCAAAACCTTGGTAAAGGCGGTCGCCCGCGGTCAGCTCGTCGGTCGTGACGGTGACGTTGATCGTCGCCCTTGGGCGGGTGCCTCAGCCAGCAGCCCAACGAGGAACGTAACGCCCAGTAGGGCCTTCACCGCGAACGACCGAGAGGGCCGGGCATGGACGTCGAGAGTCTGACCGAGCTGTTGCGAGAGGCGGAGCAGCACCACGTAGAATACGAGCCGACCGCCCCGAAACACCACTGGTCGACCTAGTACGCCGCGTACATCGTCGCTCGTGAGGAGGGAAGGACCCCCGAAGAGGCGGCGGCCGACGCCACCCGGCACACCGAGGGAGCCGCCGATCAACAGTAGCCTGGCTCAGAGCCAGCAGGCTAAGTCTTCGAAGTACCAGAGCGCGCTTGTGTACCAGAGGATCGCGACGACGACGACCAGCGTTCCGCCGGCCAGCGGCGGGCCCACGCCGGATGCCGGGGGTCGACGGCGGCGGTAACCGGTACAAGTATCGACTCGCGCCGCTGGCCTCGCCAGAGGCCGGCACCCAGACACACGGATACCTCTCCGAGGCCACGGAAGCGCTCCCCGTGGATTCCTCTGCATCTCTGAATATCTGAGTAGCTGTGCGAGGGTCGAGAGCCGCGAAGAGCCTTCCGTGCCCGAGAACCCCCTTCCCTGATGCCGCTGGCAATTGACGCGACACGCGGAGAGTGCTTCCGTGAGTTGATGATCGCTTGGCATAACCCGGGCACAGTGGGGACCGGGGGTCGGGAGGGTGTTTGAGCGTCACGGTCCAATCCAATACCCCTACCTAGATGTCCAGATGCCGGAGTTCTTCTCGCTCCAGATCTGGGACGACAGGGGACGCTGGTGGGAACAGGGGGTCTACTTCTCGAAGGACTTTGTGCGCCGCGAGGATGGAAGCTACTTCTGCCAACCAATTGGGTCTCCTGTGTACTTCAGATGCGTAGCTCACAGGGACGGCTACTTCGAACACATCGACGGGGGAGGCTACGGCCAGGTGTACGCCTATCGGCTGGTGCCACGAAATCCCGAAGAGGCTTCCCCGAGAACGTCAAGTAGCCCGCGATCAGGGTCGCGCACTCCGAGATTCCGCTATTGATCCGCCCGCGTCCCTCCGCGTCCCCGCGTCCCTCCCCCCACCTCATCGGCCGCCTCTTTCACCGAGTACCGCCCGGGCGCCTCGCGAAGGAGGGCGATGAGTCTTTTGCCAAAGCCGACGTCCGCCTCGCTGAAGACTCGCGTCGGGCTGTTCAAGATGACCTCGAACCGAGGCTCCACCACTCCGAGCTTCTCCCACTTCCTGAGCGTCGTGGCGTTGATACCGACGAGGGCGCAGAAGCGCCGGCGGGTGATAGCGGACTCGAATTGATCCCTGACGACTGCCGAGCCACGCCTGGATCCCGCGAGCTGGCGGCGCTTGGCGGCCTTCGAGATTCGTCTCTGAGCCGCCATTATCAGGCATTGAATCATGGCCCTTGAGGGCCCTAGTTGCACCCCCCGCCTTTGTGCTACAAATTGTGGGTCCCAATAGGGACCCCGGACAGTGTTGTTGGCCGAAGCCGCTGCGCATGCGGAGCAACCCCGGGATCTGAAACTCACCCCGTCGAATTGCGACGGCGAGAAGGAGATCCTGTGGTGCCAACAACAGACACATCATTCAAGCGGCCGTTCGGGCCCCCCAACGCCGGCGGCCTCACCCTCTTACAGGCCCTGTTCCCTCCGGGATGCAAGGGCTTCATCGAGACGCGGTGCCTGCGCAACGGCGAGGTCCAACGCCGGGACTTCGCGCCGGTCGGGGATGAGCACCTCGTATATGGAATAGGGGGCGCCGCCGCGAGGTGGGACGTCTTCGTGGGGGTGGCCCCCCGCTCGCGCAAGGAGGGGACCAAGGCCGCAGTGGAGCAAGTCTGGTCGGCCTGGGTCGACCTCGACTCACCTGACGCCGCCCAGAGCCTCGTCGACTTCGCGCTGAAGCCCTCGGTGATCATCTCCAGCGGCAGCCGCGGTCACCTCCACCTTTACTGGCCGCTGAGCGAGCCGGCTGAACCCGAGGTGATCGAGCGGATAAACCGCGCCCTCGCGAAACACCTCGGCGGCGACCCGGCCGTCTGCGACGCCGCCCGCGTGATGCGGCTGCCTGGCACCCTCAACTGCAAGCACAACCCGGCCGTCCAGGTGAAGATCGTCGAGGCGAACGAGCGGCGGTTCGGCCTAGCCGAGCTTGAAGACGCGCTGGATCTGGGCGCCGGAGCCGACGAGCCCAAGCAGGCTCCCGACCTCGAGGCCTCTCACGCCAGCGAGCCGGTGGCGCGCGTGCTCAATCGGCTCGAAGTGGTCAGTGAGACAGGCTCCGGCTGGCAGGCGCTCTGTCCGGCTCACGACGATCACTCGCCCTCCCTCCACGTCGCCGAGGGCGAGGACGGCCGCTGCCTACTCCATTGCTTCGCAGGTTGCAGGACCGAGTCGGTTGTAGACGCGCTCGGTCTCAAGATGAGCGACCTCTTCTCCGAAGGTCCCCGCCGGCGGAGGCCCTCCTCAGGCCTCGTCGACCTCGCTGCGCATGCCGGGATTGAGGTCTTCCATACGGAGGATGGTGCGTCTTACGCCGCGGTCGAAGTCGACGGGCATCGCGAGACTTGGCCGCTGCGCTCTGAGGGTTTCACCCTCTGGCTGCGAAGGCTCCACTACGGGGCAACCGAAGAGGGGATCGGCGAGGAGGTGCTCGCCGAGGCAGTCGCAACCCTCGAAGCGCAGGCTCTCTTCGACGGCGAGCAGCGCCAGGTTTACCGCCGGGTCGCCGGTCTCGCTGACCGCATCCTGATCGACCTTGGCGACACGGACTGGCGTGCGATTGAGGTCACGCCCGATGGCTGGAGCGTCATCGAGGACCCTGATGCACATTTCGTCCGCGATCCGACGACACTCGCCCTGCCGGTTCCCGTACATGGCGGCTCAATTGAGGAGTTTCGAGAGTTTGCCAACTGTGCGGACGAGGGCAGCTGGCAGCGGCTCGTGGGATCGCTGGTCATGTGCCTCAACCCTCAGGGCCCTTACCCGGTCATCTACCCGACCGGCGAGCAGGGGTCGGCCAAGTCGACCCTCTCGCGGCTGATCTCATCTCTTGTCGACCCTCGCACCGCCCCACTCTTGATGGGGAACCCGTCGACCCGCGCCCTGGCGGTGCTCGCCTCCAGCGTCTGGCTGGTCGGTTTCGACAACGTCTCCAAAGTATCCCCGGCGCTCTCGGACGCGCTCTGTCAGCTCGCCACGGGCGGCGGCTACCGGACCCGCAAGCTCTACACCGACGGCGAGTCCTTCGTGCTCGATCTGAAGCGCCCGGTCTTGCTCAACGCGATCGGGCGAGTGATCGAGCGACCGGACCTCCTCGACCGCGTCGCGCTGATCGAGCTGGCGCCGATCCCGCCCGAGCAGCGCCGGACGGAGGCCGATTTGGAGGCCGCCTGGAAGAAAGCGCGCCCGCGAATTTTCGGGGCCCTCCTCGACGGCGTAGCCGTCGCTCTCGCCCGGGCCGGGGATGTGGAGCTGGAGGGCTTCCCGCGGATGGCGGACCTCGCGCGCTGGGGGGAGGCTGCGGGGTCGGCGTTCGGCTGGCTCCCGGGGGCCTTCACGGCGGCGCTAGAGGGGAGCCGCCAGGAGCTCCTGGAAGGGAGCGCCGACGCACACCCCGAGATCGCGGCTCTGCTCAAGTTCATGGAGAAGAAGCCAGAGTGGACGGGCAGCGCTTCGGAGTTGCTGGAGGCTCTCCGGGGAGTTGCGAATGAGAGCGTGGTCACAAGTCGGGTCTGGCCGAAACAGCCCGCGACGCTCAGCAACCGGCTGATCGAGCACGCTCCGCTGCTCCGCACCTACGGCCTCGAGGTGACCCGCGGGCGCGAAGCCGGCGGTAAGCGGGAGCGCTTCCTGCGGATCACCGAGGGGAGGGACGCCGGGACGCGGAGGGACGCCAAATGAGCTGCGGTGGATGGCCGAAATTGTGGCGCCGCGAGCGCGGTGATTTTTTCTCGGGGGTTGACGAGCGTCGCAAAGATCCCCAGCCCCTGGACATCGCATCGCGATGGTCCGAATGAGCAACAAACGGTTGCTCAAACCGAGCGAGGTGGCGCGAACGTCTATCGGTGTCGCGCTCCTGGGTGTACGACGCCGCCAGCGACGGCCGGATTCCATCAATGCGGCTGGGCGGACCGGGTGGACCGCTCCGCTTCATCGAGGCCGACCTCGAGGCCTGGCTCGAAGAGGAGCGAGCCGAGTGGACGCCAGGAAGTCCTGAGTAGGGGCAGAGCATGGCTACGGGCACCATCGTCAAACGCAAGACGGGAGCGAAAGGCGTCGTCTACGACATCAAGTACCGCACCTCCGACGGTACCCAGATCAAGAAGTGCGCGGGGGCTTCGCGCCAAGAGGCTCAGCGGCTGCTGAACGCCGCCCTGGCCGCGGTCGAAAGCGGCGCCCAACGGACAACCAGCACGGAGAAGTTCTCCGTCGTCGCCGACAGCTGGCTCGCACAGAAGAAGCCACGGATCGAGGCCTCGACCTACAACGACTATGAGATCCACATCCGCAAGCGCCTCAAGCCCGCGTTTGGCGAGCTGAAGCTGCGCCAGATCACGCGCGCCAGGATCGAGGCTTACCTGGCCGAACAGGACGGCAATGGCAAGCTCAGCCGTAAGACCATCAACGACAGCCTCATCCTTTGCGCCAGATCCTCGGCACGGGCGTCCGTGAAGGCGTGCTCGGTAGCAACCCGGCCAAGAACGACGACCGCGACCACCCGCTCGAGCTCCCCTACGAGCGGCCGACGATGCACTACCTGAACCGCGAGGATGCGCGCGCCTACCTGGACGCCTGCCAGGCCTGGTACTGGCCGTTGGCCGAGGTGCTGCTCGGCGCCGGTCTTCGGATCGGCGAGGCAATTGCCCTGGAGTGGCGGGACGTCGACTGGGACGGAGAGCGCCCTGAAGGTGTCGCGCTCGGCGAAGGACAGCGGCAAGGTCGGCACGCCGAAGGGCGATCGCTCGCGGACTGTCCTGCTGGCCCCTTACCTGATCGATGTCCTCCGCGAGCACCGCAAGGGCCAGGCGAGCGGCTCGGGGATCAACAAGCTCGTCTTCCGCAGCCCCGAAGGTTTGATGCTGAACCGCCACAACGTCCGCCGCCGCGGCCACGACCCAGCGCTGAAGGAGGCCGGCCTCTCCCCCGCCGTCCGCCTCCACGATCTGCGTCACACCGCCGCGACGCTCTGGCTCGCCGCCGGCGAGTCGATCTACTTCGTCCAGCAGCAGCTCGGACACGCCGACATCCAGACGACGATCGACCAGTACGGGCACCCCGACAAGCAGGCCCATCGGGAGGCTGCCGCGCGGGCGGCAGCATGGTGGCGAAAGGCGGCCTCGGAGTAGCTCTTTCGGTACCGCCTTTGGTACCAGGCGGGCGTCCCGGCGCTTCCGTAGAAGGCGCGACTTCGCTTCCGAAGCGGCCTCGAGGGCATCCTGCAAAAGCCCACGACCACCCGGCAGGAAACCGAGTGCAGCCGATGTACGACCTCTGCGACCTTTTATCAGGGAACCGGGTGCCGCCCCAGATCAACTCTTGGCGTAGGCCATGTACACGGCCTCCAGACACTTTTCCCAAAACTTCTCCCGGTCGCTGGCGTCCATTCCGAGACCAGCCGCTAGTTCGAAGAAGCCATCACCGGGAAGCCCGTCATCCGACCGGACAACGACAGCCGAGAGCAAGACGTTTCGGTCCTTGTGGGTTCGGCGGGAAATTTCCGATAGAAGTCTCCCCATGGCTTCGCTTTGAGGAAGTACTCCGCTGTCGAGACGTTCTGAGAGCTGGGTGTACGTGATCGTCTTCCCATTTGATGCGGTGTCAGCGAGCTCCTTCTCCGCCCTCTGCTTGAGCCAATTCCACTTCTGCGCCTCGACTGTGTCCACAAGCCGACCCTACCCTTCTCGTCCGCGCATGTGCAGTCCAACGAAGAGATCAAGCGATAGGCTCGCGCAAGCAAGTGCCGGCTGCGAAGCGACACTTTGGCAGGTTGCCCGACGTCCCCGAGGGCGCGACCTTCGCGACCGGGGTGGCGTTGCGGCCGCAGGCGTGCATAGGCCGCTGCAGGCGGGCATCTCTGGTGGTGCCTCAGAAGGCGCGGATTCAATCGTGATCTCCGGGGGCTATGAGGACGACGTCGATCTCGGCGAGGAGGTGATCTACACCGGCCACGGTGGGAACGACCCGAACTCGGGTGCCCAGACCGCAAATCAGTCGCTCACTCGACAGAACTTGGCCCTCGCGGTTAGCTCGACCCAGGGATTGCCGGTCCGAGTTGTCCGCGGCTCCGGCGGGAATCCCGATCGCTCGCCGAGCACCGGGTACCGGTACGACGGGCTCTACTACGTCGAAAGTTATTGGAAAGAGCTAGGCCGCTCTGGGTTTGAGATTTGGCGATTTCGCCTCGTCAAGTCTCCATCAGAGAATCCAATTACCGATCCTCCTCCAGGCAAACCTCCGCGCGGAGGAGCGGAGGACAGGTTCGCAACAGTCCAGCGTCGAGTGCGCAATACGGCGGTCACGCAGTGGATCAAGGAACTTTACGACTATCGGTGCCAAATATGCGGGGTGCGAATTGAGACGCCGGGCGGCCCCTACGCCGAGGGTGCCCACATTCGCCCAGTCGGTCGGCCTCACGACGGCCCCGATAGTCCCGACAACGTACTTTGCCTTTGCCCAACTTGCCACGTCAAGTTAGACCGAGGTGTCATCTGCTTTGACGGCAATGCCAAGGTCTTCGAAATAAGTAATAACCGCGGGATTGGGCAACTGAATGTCGACCCCTCCCACCACCCCGATGCCGCCCATGCGCACTACTTGTATGGGCTCTTTGCGGCCAGTTAAGGGGCCAGGCCAAGGGGCTGCAGTATTCGACAAACGCCCAGGACGGCGCATGGGTGGGTCTTGCCGGACCTCGTATCCGGGAACCAGGCGACAGTCCGTAGGTCCTCCTGGACTGTGATCATCACCACTGCTAAGCGAATGCGCTGGGCACAGCCGAAAGAACTGCATCCCGAAACGTCTGCGTCCGAACAAGATCGCGATTAAGGTCCTCACCATCGGCTGCTAGAAGCACTGCATTTGACGCGGCCTTGAAGCCCTCGAGGCATTTCGTTTCGTCCCAAAGATGGTCACTGACTGTGGAGCACTGCCGTTTCATCTCTCTGGAATTGAATAGCGGCAACTCTCCACCGAGTATTCCGTGCCGTAGTGCCATTTGTAGGTGATAGCGAGCGGGCTTTAACTCCCCATCCAGCGCCCGGCTCCGGAAGAAATACTCCAACTTGTACTGCGCGTACGCACTGGCGTAGTACATCTCTAAGCGATGATCCTCAGCAAAGATGCGCTCGCCGATCTCTTTGAGTAGGGTCGAAAAGTAGCGGCCCGCTCGGTGCGGCTCGTCCAAGAACATTGAGGCAAACGCACGGATCTGAGAGCCCCGAGTCACGATTCGAACCTTCTCGATCCCCGGCAGACCCTCGTATTGTTTCGAGCGTCGCTCGTAGTACAAACGCTGATCGTCGGGAAAAGCCTCGTAGAACGCCTCGAGCTTCTTTTGAAACTCTGATAGTGCTTGTAGGTCCTCGGCTCCGATTGGCGTCTGCGAGTTGGTGGCGCGGATAACCGCATTCGTGAGATCGTCATCGGTGGTTACTATGACCTTTATGGGAACGTGGACTTCATCAGTCAAGTGGTCCCGCTCGCGGTACAAGACATGGCTGGTTTGGCACCCGTTCACGATCTGATAGTCCTCCATCACGAACTTGTTGCCTGTGGTGGTGAGATTTCGCGCGACGATGGTGACCCCGTTGTTAAGCAGGGCAAAGCTATTTTTGGCCGATGACACCAAGGTTTGTTTGATCTGCTCATTGACGACATTGAAGTCCTGAAAATCTCTTACGTTGTCGTAGAACAACGATCGTCGAAGTTGGTCCGTGTCGTCAACGACCAGGCGAAGATATTCCGGAGCGGGAATAACTCCAAGATAGGCCTCGGTGACGTTCTCCATTTCCGGAAGAACGGCGCGCGACGGAAATTGAAACTCAGTTGAAACTCGATGTTGGGTGTCGCGATAGACGGATTGGAGACGATCGGCGTCGATAGGGTTCAGCTCGACTCCGCCTCCGGCGAAGAGGCCAAGGTCATCCAGCGCGGCGATCTCTAACGAAATTCGACCTACAAGATGACTGTCGTCGGTCCAAACTCCAGGGCAGACGTAGTAAAGGCGACACGAGGGATTTCCTTTTCGGAAGCGGGCGCTGTTGTCGTAGATAGCCTTCTGAAGCTGCTCCGCCCCTTCAATCGAGTCGTTTCGCGGAAGCGTTGGAGACTCCGAAAAGAACTCACGGACCCCTGCACAGAAGTTGCCAATCTCGCTGGATTCGAAGCTTGTTGAAGTCTTGGCCTGAACAAATACAAAGGCGGCCTCGATGTAGCCACTCGACTCAAGTAGGTCTTCAAGCTCTTCTACGGAGGTGATCAGGCTGCCGTTGACCATGACGGCGAGACCGTCGATTCCGAGGTCACCGCCTCCTGCAACGATGAAATCCTCGACATTGAACGTCTCAGGATGCTCTCGGGACAGGATCGAGTAGGTCGCAAAGCGCTCAAACGCGGCGGTTTGATCCAAGTTGTCGAACCCTTCGCTTTCGGCGAAAGTCTCCAGGAGCGATTTGGTGATTCGATCGAGTGCCATTTTTTGAGAATAACTTCGGGGGCGGCGCTCAAATGTCGACACATCGTGGCGAAAGATCTCTCGAAGAACTAATTGAGGAGGCCGCCGCTTCCCACGTCGCGCGATCTTCGAAGCTGGCTCGCAGGAAAGTTTGGGTCGCGGCTGCCATCGCGACGGTGTCTTGCTAGCGGATCTGCCTGGACTGGAATCCAGAAGCTGGGGGACGGACTCGGTACCAAAGCCGGTACCACCCGGCCCTTGGAAAGATTGCCGGACTAGCCTCAAACTGCGGAAGCCCGCTTCCGAAGCGGGCTTCCTGGCTATCGGGGAGGCCGGATTTGAACCGGCGACCGCTCGGCCCCCAGCCGAGTGCATCCCGACCGTCTGGGCGCCGCCTCCTGCTCGAAGGGTGCGACCGCCGCGCATTCGCGCTTTGAGCGCTGGGCGACGGATCATCCTCCCCGAGACCGCGTGACTCAGTCGGGTTTGGGGAGCCGCTCGTGTTGCCCAATCCGTTGCCCACCTACGAAATACGGTCACCTCTCGGAGGCCGCATTCCGGTTGTGAAGCGATGGCGAGGGCCGGAATCGAACCGGCGACACCACGATTTTCAGTCGTGTGCTCTACCAACTGAGCTACCTCGCCTGGGTGCCGCTGAGCGGCGCAGTCGAAGGCTAGCGACCGGCGGGCCGAGCGGCTGATTTCATCGGGGGATGCGCAGCGCTCGTGCCGCAGCGGTTGCCTGCGTCGGCCTCGTCGCGGCGATCACCGTCTCGGGAGGGTCGCGGGCCGACCCGCGAACTCCTCCGGCCATTCCGGGGATGCCGGCGCCGTTCCTCGGGACCGCGCTGGTCGGGAACGGCGCGAGCGTCGGGGCGGTCGACTCATACGGCGACGTCGTCGACCTCCGCCGGCTCGGCCCGCCAGGGCGGGCTATGGTCGAGATTCCGCCGGAGCTTCAGGTCGCCGGGACAGTGCCTGCTGACGCGGGAATGGTCGCCAGGGCGCGTGTGGGCGGGGCGGCACTGCCGTTCTGGCGGGCCGACACGATCCGCCAGAGCTACCTGCCGGGGACCGACGTGCTGCGCACGACCGCCAGTTTCGGCAACCGATCGGTGACCGTCGTCCGGCGGATCGGAGGAGCGGAGACAGCACGGGCCGATCGTCGCTGGCTCGCCGCGTCGCGACCGCTCGGGCCCACCGCGCCCCGCTGGGCGCGGCGGATGTACCGGCGCTCGCTGCTCGTCCTCCGCGCCCTCACCGACGAACGCACCGGCGCCGCGATCGCCGGAGCGCGCGACGGCTGGGCCTACGTCTGGCCGCGCGACGCATCCGCGGTCGCAATCGCCCTCGCCTCCGCCGGCCACCGGGCCGAGGCACGGCGGGTCGTCGCCTTCCTAGAGCGGCTCGACCTTGGCGCCGCGGCACGGTTCGACGTCGCCGGCGCCCCGGTCGACGGCCGCGCTGCGCAGGGCGACGCCGAAGGCTGGGTCGCAGCCGCCGCACGCGCCGTCGGCGCCACCGGGCCGCCCTCGGCATCCGCCTGGCGCGGAGTTGGCGACTATCAGGAGAAAGGCCCCGGCGACTACCTCGGGAACGCGCTCGCCGCCGGCGCCCCGCCCGCCGCGCTGTCCAGATTCGAGGGCCCACAGGGGCTGACGCGGGAGGCGGGTTCGGGCTCCGACCTCGACTCGGCGGCGGCCTGGGCGGTTCGACCCTTCCCGCACCCCGCTCTCTTCCCCGCCGCTCGCCGGACCCTGCTGCGCCTCGCCGCCGGCAGCGGGCGGTTCGGCATCGCGCCCTCGGAGGACTGGCCGGACGGGGACCCGTGGACGGCGCCGACGGCCTGGTCCGCCTGGAGTCTCGCCGCCCTCGGCGAGCGCGGCGCCGCCATGCGGCTGGTCGGGGACCTGCGGCGGGCGGCCACGCCCCTGGGCCTCCTGCCCGAGCGCGTCGATGCGCGCACCGGCCTCCCCCGCTCAACGACTCCGCTCGCCTGGTCGCACGCCTTCGCGATCCTCGCCCTCCGCGAGCTCTGGTGAGATTGGTCAATGGAGGCCAGGCCGGCAACCCTCGATGACTGTGCGGCGATCGCTCGAGGTATGAAGGTCGTCGTCGACGAAGGCCGCTGGCTCGCCACCGGGCCCGCGATCCCCGCCGATGACCTCGAGCAGCGCTTCCGGTTCTCGGTCGAATCCCACGAGCACCACCCGTTCGTCCTGATCGACAACGGCGAGCTGATCGGCGCGCTCGGGCTCAACCCAACCCACGCCCCTGGCGTGCTGGCTCTGGGGATGTGGGTCCTGCCGGAGCGGCGCGGGCGCGGCGGCGGCCGGATGCTCGCCGAGGCGGCGATCGCCGCCCGCCCCGTCGACGTCCACAAGATCGAGCTCGAGGTCTTCACCGACAACGAGCCTGCGATCGCCCTCTACCGCTCGCTCGGCTTCGAGGCGGAGGGGACGAGGCGCGACCACTACCGCCGCGAGGACGGGTCCCTGCGCTCGGCCCTCGTCATGGCGCGCCTGTTTCCGCCCGGTTCCTGAGTCTCCACCGGGTCAGATCGCATCGAGGGCGGTCGCGACCGCCTCGGCCGCGGTCTCGACCACGATCACCCCCGGCGCCCCCGCCATTTCCTCGCTGCCGACCAGGCCCCAGCTGTGGAGGGCGACTACCGTCCGGTCGAGGGCCCGCGCGTGGCCGATCTCCGAGAGCGTCCCCCAGGCGCCGCCGACGGCGATCACGGCGTCGCCGCTCGCTACCACCGCGAGGTTCCGCGCGAATCCGACGCCGCTGGCGACGACGTGGGTGCAGTGGGGGTTCGCCTCGTCGACCGAGAGCCCCGGGACGATGCCGATCACCTCGCCGCCGGCCTGCGCCGCGCCGCGCGCCGCCGCCTCCATCACCCCGCCGCGGCCGCCGCAGACCACCGTCGCCCCCGCCTCCGCCAGCAACCGTCCGACCTCCTCGGCGAGTCGCGCCGCCTGGGAGCCGTCCCCGGCGGCACTGGCCCCGATCACGGATATTTGCGTTCGCCCGCTCTGCTCCCGCTCGCTCACACCCATGATCACCGGCTATCTTGCTCGCTCGCGGCGAACGCGCGTGAACTCGAGCCGATCATCGTCCGCATCAGCTCCAGCGCCCCCTCCTTGTGGAGCGGTTCGTTGAGGTTCCCGCACTTCGGGCTCTGGACGCAGGACGGGCATCCCGACTCGCAGGGGCACTCGCCGATCAGCCGCTCGGCGTCTCCGAGTAGCTGCTCGAACTGCTCGTATCCGCGGAGGGTGATCCCGACCCCGCCCGGATGGCCGTCGTAGATGAAGATCGTCGAGCGCCCGGTCTGAAAGTGGACGTTGGTCGAGAGGCCGCCGATGTCCCAGCGGTCGCACATCGCGATCAGCGGCAGGACCGCGATCTGGCCGTGCTCGGTCGCGTGCAGGGCGCCGAGCAGGACGTCGGGCGGCAGCGCCCCGCTGAGCCGGTCCGGCAGCACGTACCAGAGCGCCTGGGTTGCGAAGTGCTGCTCGGGCAGCTCGAGCGCGACGATGTCGATCGGCTCCTGCTCGGAAATCGAGACCCGCTGGAAGGCGATCACCTGCTCGCTGACCGAGACCTCGCCGAAGTGGAGCTCGACCCCCGACGTCGTCCGCTGCTCGCGGACGCGCTCGATGTAGATCTCGGTCTCCTTCTTCGGCCGCGTGTACCAGTCGCCATCGAACCTGGAGACGATCGCCCGCCGCCCGTCGATGTCGAGCTGCTCTACCTCGTAGGAGCGCCCGAGGTGCAGGTAGACGGCCCCGGGGTGGATCGTCGTGAAGGCGCGCTCGGCCTCGACCAGCCCGAGCATCTCCCCCGAGTCGCGCTCGATCACCGCGACCGAGTCCGCCGACGCCGAGCGCAGCGGGATCTTGCCGGCGACGAACTCGCTCCGCCGCGGCAGGATCCGGTTCCCCGCCCGGCGCAGCTCCCCCGCGCCCGCCAGCCCCTCTGCGCGCGCCCGCCAGCCGGGGCCGAAAATCTCGTCGTCCTCGCTCGAGAGCGGCAGCTCGTAGGCGGCGGCGAGGAGGTGGCGGGACGCGATCTGCTCGCTTTCGTGGTCGAGGATCGCGGCCTCGACCGGACGGCCGATGAACTCGTCGGGGTGGCGGCAGAAGAACTGGTCGAGCGCGTCCTGGCCGGCGACGTAGACCGCGAGCCCGCGGCGGCGGCGGCCCGCCCTCCCCCACATCTGGCGCAGGCTCGCAACCGTGCCGGGGAAGGTGACGCAGATCGCCGCGTCAAGCTCGCCGATGTCGATCCCGAGCTCGAGCGCGTCGGTGGCGACGACCGCGAGCAGCTCGCCGGCGCTGAGCCGGGCCTCGATCTCGCGCCGCTGCTGCGGCGTGTAGCCGCCGCGGTAGGGCGCGATCCGGTCCGCCAGCTCCGGCTTGCCGCGACCCTCGAGGCCCTCGCGGGCGAACCGCTGGATCAGCTCGATCCCCCGCCTGCTCTTGAGGAAGCAGATCGTCCGCACCCCCTGGGAGACGAGCTCGACCAGCATCTCGGCCGCCTCGGAGAGCGGCGAGCGCCGGGTCCCGGTCGCCTTATCGATCAGAGGCGGGTTCCACATCGCGATCTCGCGCCCGGTGCGCGGGGCGCCGTCATCGGAGATCGCCGCGAACGGCTCCCCGACCAGCCGCTCTGCCAGTTCCACCGGGTTGGCGATCGTCGCCGAGGCGAGCAGGAAGCGCGGCTCGGACCCATACGCCCGCGCCACCCGGCGCAGCCGGCGCAGGACGTTGGCGACGTGGGAGCCGAAGACGCCGCGGTAGGTGTGGGCCTCGTCGACGACGACCCACTCGAGGTTGGCGAGGAAGTCGCCCCAGCTGCGGTGGTTGGGCAGCAGGCCGACATGGAGCATGTCGGGGTTGGTGAGGACCAGGTTGTTGCGGCGGCGGATCGCGGGCCGCTCCTCGCGCGGGGTGTCGCCGTCGTAGATCGCCTCGCGCAGGCCCGGCGGGCGCAGCTCCGCGAGCTTCCGGGCCTGGTCCTGGGCCAGCGCCTTGGTCGGATAGAGGTAGAGCGCGCGTCGCTTCGGGTCGCGGGCGATGCCGTCGAGGACGGGCAGGTTGAAGGCCAGGCTCTTGCCGGAGGCCGTGCCGCTGGTGATCATGAGGTTGGAGGCCGCGGCCGCCTCGAGCGCCTCGCCCTGGTGCGAGTAGAGGCGGTCGATTCCGGCGCGGCCGAGCGCCTCGACCAGGGCCGGGTCGAGTGAGGCCGGCATCGCCACCGTCCGCGAGGGGCGCTCGGGCTCGTCGCTCTCGGCGACGATCCGGCCGTCGCGTCTCGCCGGGTCGATCGCAATCGCCCACCTGGCGAATCCTGAGGCCGCCAGACTGTGTCCTCGGTCGGCTGTCTGCGAGTCACGCACTAGGTGTGCGCTCCTCTGGCCAGCCTCTCTGCGTCCTTGTCCGGCGACCTCCGAATTGCGCCAGCGACCTTCACTGCCTGCAGCGAGGACCGGTCGTGGATGCGGAGGATGTCGGCGCCGGCGCGGACGGCGAGCGCGGCCGCGGCGACCGTGCCCCACTCGCGCTCGGCCGCCGGCAGGCGGCCCTCCCAGGAGCCGGCGAGGACGGCGCCGATGAAGTCCTTGCGCGAGAGCGAGACGTAGAGCGGCAGCCCGAGCTCGCCGAGCTCGCCGAGCCGGCGCAGGACCTCGAGGTCCTGCTCGGTGCTGAGGTCGAAGTCGAGGCCCGGGTCGATCGCGATCTGCTCCTCGCCGACTCCAAGGCCGACGGCGCGCTCGACTCTCCCCCCGAACCAGGCTTTGAGGTGGTCCACGAGGTCGCCGTACTCGGGCGCCGCCCGGTCGACACGCGGCGGCCCCTCGATGTGCATCAGGACGTAACCGCAGCCGCCCTCGGCGACGAGCTCGAACATCTCATCGGAGCCGCCGGAGATGTCGTTGACGGCGACCGCCCCGGCCGCCAGTGCCCGCCGCGCGACCACGGCCGAGAAGGTGTCGGCCGAGATCGGGACGCCGGCCGCGGCCAGCCCCTCGATCGCCGGCACCAGCGCCGCGGCCTCCTCCTCGGCAGGGACCGGGGGGCCGCTCCGCGCCGCGACCGCGCCGACGTCGAGCATGTCGAACCCGGCCTCGACCAGCTCCAGCCCATCCGCGACCGCCCCCTCAGGGGTTTCGCTCCGCGCCCCCTCGAACATCGAGTCGGCGGTGACGTTGACGATCCCGGCCGCGATCGGCTGCGAGAGGTCGAGGTCGCGATCGGCCAGCTTCCAATGCTCCGCGCTCATGGACAGCTACCGTAGCGACCGCGCCGATGGGCTTGAGATGCGTCTACACCGACCTCGACGGGACCCTTCTCGGGAAGGGGAGCTCGCTGTATCGCGACGCCGAGGGCGAGTTCACGCTCGCCCAGTCGCGTGGGCTCGAGGCCTGCCACCGGGCCGGGGTCGAGGTCGTGATCATGTCGGGCCGGCGCGAGCCCCAGGTCCACGAGGCGGCGCGGCTGATGGGCCAGACCTCCTACATCTACGAGGCGGGGTGCGCGTTTGCGATCGACGGAGAGACGACGCTCCTGACCGGAGAGATGGTGCCGGACGAGAACGGGACCGTCTACGAGAAGATCGAGCAGCGGGGGATCCCGAAGATGCTGTTCGAGCACTACGAGGGGCGGCTCGAGTACCACGCCCCTTGGCATCACGGCCGCGTCCTCTCTCACCTCTTCCGCGGCAAGGTCGACGTCGAGGACGCGAACCGGCTGCTCGCCGAGCACGGCCACGACGACCTGCGCCTGCTCGACAACGGCGCGGTCGGCCGCGAGATGCCGGCGGTCGACGGGCCCACCCACGCCTACCACCTGGTCCCCGAGCTCGTCAGCAAGGCCAACGCGGTCGCCGCCCACGCCCGGGCCCGAGGCTACGACCCGGCGGACTGCATCGCGGTCGGCGACTCGGTCGAGGACCTCGAGGTGGCGGCGGCGGTCGGCCGCTTCTTCGTCGTCGCCAACGGCCCCGAGCGCGACCCGGGCCTGCGGGCCTCGCTGGCGAGCTGGGACAACGCGACCGTGACCGAGGGCGCGATGGGCGACGGCTTCTACGAGGCGGTCGTCTCAACCCTGATCGAGCGCTGAGGACAGAGCGAGCGAAATGACCGCAGTCTGTTTCTTCGCGCCGCGAGCGAAGCGCGAAAGGGTCCTTCTGAGCAGTGACTAGACTCGGCGGCCGAACCGAGCGAGGAAGGAGCAGTCTTGTCGCAGGAGCAAGCGACGGTCGCCGAGCAGGAGTACCTCGAGATCATGTTCTGGCTGCAGGAGGCCGGGCTGCCGATGACCGGGGCGAACATCGCCCGCGCGATGCAGCTCTCGCCGCCCACCGTCCACGAGATGATCGGCCGCCTCGTCGACGACGGCTACGTCGAGCGCGAGGCCGACAAATCGCTCGTCTTCACCGACTCGGGGCGCGAGCACGCCAGCTACATCGTCCGCCGCCACCGGATGATCGAGCGCTTCCTCACCGACGTCCTCGGGATTCCCTGGGACGAGGTCCACGAGGAGGCGGAGCGGATCGAGCACGCGATGTCGCCGGTCCTCGAGGAGCGGATGCGGGCGGCCATCGGCGACGCGACCACATGTCCCCACGGCCACCCGATCATCGAGGGCGCGCGCGAGCGGGGCTCGCTTCTGGCCGACGTCGAGGTCGGGGCCGAGATCCACATCCTCCGCTTCGAGAACGAGGCCGAGGAGCTCCTCCACTACCTGAAGGCGGCGGGGCTCGAGCCAGGCCTGGAGGGGACGGTCGAGTCCTCCGACGGGGAGTCGGTCTCGATCGCCTCCGCCGGCGGCAGCCACGAGGTCTCGCGCAGCGTCGCCGAGACCGTCTCGGTCCGCGCCGATCCGGCGCCGCCGCCCCGGGCGGCGATCCCCGAGCAGCTGGTCCTCTCCTCGGACCGCTACGGGCGCTAGTTAGGCGACCGCGGTCGCCCGGACCCGCTCGAGCGCGGTCGCGATCCGCGACACACCCTCCGGGATCCGCTCCGGCGGGACGCTCGCGAACGATAGGCGGAGGCTGTTCTCGCCGCCCTCGATCATGAAATCGGGGCCGGCGACGAAGGACACGTCCTCGGCCTTCGCCTCGGCCAGCAGCGCCGGGGTGTTGGAGCCCTCCGCGAGGTCGAGCCAGAGGAAGTAGCCGCCGCCGGGGACGACGAACTCGGCCTCGGGGATCTGCTCGCGGAGCGCGGAGACGAGCGCGTCGCGACGCGCCTGCAGCGCGCCCTTGACGAACTCGATGTTGCGGTCGAGGCCACCCGAGCGGCAGAGCTCGAGGACAATCGACTCGGCCAGCATGTTCGGTGAGATGTAGGTCTCATTCGCCCGCTTTGCCAGCTTCGCGACCTCACCGGCGGGCCCGGCAAGGTAGCCGACGCGGACCCCGGGGCTGACCGTCTTCGAGAACGAGGAGGCGAAGATCACGCGGGCGGCACGGTCGATCTCGAGCATCGTCTCGAGCGGGTCGTGCTCGAACGGCAGCTCGCGGTAGGGGTCGTCCTCGAAGATCCAGAAGCCGTGGTCGGCGGCGAGCTGGACCAGGCGCACGCGCTTCTCGGCGGACAGCGTGCAGCCGGCTGGGTTATGGAAGTTGGGGATGATGTGGGCGAGCTTGACCGGCCCCGCCTCCAGCGCCGCTTCGAGCGCGCCGACGTCGACGCCGTCGGCCTCGAGCGGCACCGGGACCAGCTCGACACCGAGCCGCTGCAGCAGCAGTAGGGTCCGGTCGTAGGTCGGCTGCTCGACAATGACCCGGTCGCCGGGGTCGAGCAGGTGGGCGAACAGCATCGCGCCGGCCTCGAGCGAGCCGTTGGCGATCATCACCTGCGAGGCCTCGAGCTCACCGTGGCGCTCGGCAATCCACTCGCATAGGGCCGGGTGGCCGATCCCCGTCCCGTAGGAGAGCGCCCGCTCCCAGTCCTCCGCCAGCGCAACGGCGGCCGCCTTGGCCACCGCCTCGCGGGGAAGGATGTCGGCACTGGGCGCGCCGCGCGCGAATGAGATCGTGTCACCGACCATGGTCACCCGAGCCTAGCAACGCGCCAGAGCCTCAGAAGCCGAGCTTGACGACCTTGGTCTCGACGGTGACTTCATTCGTGCGGTCGCGGGCGGTGACGGCGACCCTGGCCTTGGCCGTGCCGCCGGCGAGCACCGCCCGTTCGGCGCCCCTCCGGGTAGGGCCGGGGACGCGCAGGATCAGCCGGCGCCAGCCGCGGGTCGCGGCCGGAGCCGCGGCCGACCCGAGTCGGCGCAGATGCCGGACCTTGCGACCGGATTCTTCGGCCGAGGTGGCGACGATGCCGCCGGCCCGCAACGAGCAGGCGACCTGCGGGCAGCGGGCGCGGACGACGACCTTCCGCATCCCCTGCCGGTCGTGGCCGGAGACCTGGAGCTTCGGCCCGGCTTCGTTCAGGACTTTGAGCGGAACCGTGATCGAGGCCAGCGGGTTGCCTTGGCAGGAGACGGTCTGGCCGGTGAACACGGTTTTCGTCGAGCAGCCCTCGTTGTCGGTGACCTTGAGGGTCACGAGATAGATCCCTTGCCGCCGGTAGCTGTGGGCGCGGGTCGGCTGCGGCCCTTCGGCGCGGCCGTGATCGCCGAAGTCCCAGGTGTAGTCGGCGATCGTCCCGTCGGGGTCGGTCGAGTTGCTGGCGTGGAACGTCAGCCGTTTCTTGGCCCGCCGCGAAGTCGGCGAGACCCAGAACGACGCGCTCGGCCCCTGGTCGGGAACGACCGCGACCGCGACCGGTTTGCTGCCGACGGTGATCGCCCCGGCGCCGGCGTTGCGCTTGGTGTCTAGGAGCGAGACGGTCGAGCCGGTGCCATCGGCGACGAAGCCGCGGAGCCCGTCTGGCGTGAACGCCAGACCGGTCGCGCCGGGGAATTCGAGCGGCGCCCCGACCGGCAGGTCGATCGAGGGGTCGACCTGGGTCAGGGTTCCGTCGACCGCGCTCGCCGCGTAGACGAAGGAGCCATCCGGAAGGGTCGCGATGCCGGTCGGTTCGTTGCCGACCGGGATCGGGGTGCCGATCACGTTGTGGCTCGCCGGGTTGAACGCGGTCACCGTGTCGGCGAGATGGTTGGTGACGAAGGCGCGGTCGCCGCCGGGGGCGATCGTGATCCGGGAGGGCCCGAAGGAGTCGTCGATCGTCCCCACGACCTGCGCGGTGTTGGTGTCGATGATCGAGATTTCGCCCCCGCGCTGGGCGACGAACGCGGTGCCGCCGTCGGGCGAGATCGCGACACCGTCCGGTTCTTTGCCGACCGGGATCGGCTCGCCCACCGGCGCGAAGCTTCCGGTGTTGAGGACCGTGACGGTTTCGTCGCCGGAGTTCGCCACGTAGGCGCGGCCCCCGTTCGGGGTGATCGCGATTCCGCGGGGCGCGAGGCCGACCGCGATCGGCCCCTGGACGACCGAGCGGGTCTTGGTGTCGATCACCGAGACCGAGTTGCCGGACGCATCGACGACCCAGGCGTACCTGCCGTCGGGGGTGATCGCGACGTCGACCGGTTCGCCGCCGACCGGGATCGCGCCGATCACGGCGTTGGTCGAGGAGTTGATGACGGAGACCGTGCCGTCGCCCGAGTTGGCGACGTAGACGTCGCGCGCCGACGCGCTCGAGCAGAGCACGAGCAGCCCGAGCAGGGCGAGGCACAGGGGGATGACGCGTCTGGAGCCAATCATCAGCCGTCCCCTTCCGAGACACGGAAGGCAGCCAAGAGTTGCAGTCGGAGCGGAGGTTTAGGCGGAGCCGTCCCCGAGCCCCTTCAGCGTCTCCACCGCGATCTGCGCCGTCTCGGTCGGGCTTTCCCCGACCCTGACGCCCTTTGCCTCGAGCGCCTCCTTCTTCGCCTGGGCGGTCCCCGAGGAGCCGGAGATGATCGCTCCGGCGTGGCCCATCTGCTTTCCGGGCGGCGCCGTGAAGCCGGCGATGTAGGCGATCACCGGCTTCGAGACCTCGGACTCGATGAACTCGGCGGCGCGCTCCTCGGCGTCGCCGCCGATCTCGCCGACCATCACGATCAGCTCGGTCTCGGGGTCGGCCTCATAGAGGGTCAGGATGTCGATGAAGTCGGAGCCAACGATCGGGTCGCCGCCGATGCCGACGATCGACGAGTTCCCCTCCCCGGCCTGCTTCAGCTCGTTCCCGATCTGGTAGGTCAACGTGCCCGACTTCGAGACGACGCCGATCTTGCCGGGGTCGAAGAACTGGGCTGGAATGATCCCCACGTTGGCCTTTCCGGGCGAGAGGACGCCCGGGCAGTTGGGGCCGATCAGCCTGACTCCGGCCTCCTTCGCCCGCCAGTAGATCCGCAGCATGTCGAGGACCGGGATCCCCTCGGTGATCGCGATCACCGTGTGGACGCCGGACTCGATCGCCTCCTCGATCGCCGCGGCGGCGAATCGCGCCGGGACGAAGATCATCGAGGTGTTGGCCCCCGCCTCCCGAACGGACTCCTCGATCGAGTCGAAGACGGGGACACCCTCGACGTCCTGTCCCCCCTTGCCCGGGGTGACGCCGGCGGCGAGGTAGGTGCCGTAGGACCGATTGCGCAGGCCGTGGAAGGACCCCTCGCGGCCGGTCAGGCCGGAGACGACCAGTTTCGTGTCCTCGCCGACGATGATCGACATCAGCCGGCCCCGGCGAGCTCGACGACGCGGCGGGCCGCGTCGAGCATCGTCGTCTCCTGGTGCAGGTTCGGCAGGTCGGCCTCGGCGAGGATCGCCAGCCCCTCCTCGGAGTTGGTGCCGTCGAGGCGGACGACGAGCGGCAGCTTGAGGTCGATCTGGCCGGAGGCGGTGACGATCCCATTTGCGATCTCGTCGCAGCGGGTGATGCCGCCGAAGATGTTGAAGAGGATCGCGCTGACCTTCTCGTCGGAAGTGATCACGGTCAGCGCGTCGACGATCGCCTCGGCTTTCGAGCCGCCGCCGGCGTCGAGGAAGTTGGCGGGCCGGCCGCCCGCCTGGGCGACGACATCGAGGGTCGACATGCAGAGGCCGGCGCCGTTGGCGAGGATCCCGACGTTGCCGTCGAGCTTGACGTAGGTGAGGCCCTTCTCCTTCGCCATCGCCTCCTGCGGGTCGAGGTCCTCCTCTGCCTCGGCGGCGAGGTCCTCGTGGCGGAAGACGGCGTTGTTGTCGATCGTGACCTTGGCGTCGAGGGCGACGACGTCGCGATCGGCGGTGACGATCAGGGGGTTGACCTCGATCAGCGTCGCGTCCTCCGATGAGGCGACGTCGGCGAGCTTGGCCAGCACCTCGGCCGCGGCCTCGCGGACGTCCTCGTCGAGGCCGGCGGCGTCGACGATCGGCCGCGCCGCGGCGGCGGTAAAGGGTCGGGTCGGGTCGATGTGCTCCTTGACGAGCGCCGCGGGGTCCTCCTCGGCGACCGCCTCGATGTCCATCCCGCCCCTGGCGGAGACCATCGCCAGCAGCTTCTTCGCGGAGCGGTCGAGGATCACCGAGGCGTAGTACTCGGAGGCGATGTCCGAGCCGCCCTCGACCCAGACCTGGTCGACCCGGAACGGCCCCTCCCCGTGCGGCCCGACGATGTCCATCCCGAGGATCGCGTCAGCGTGTTGTTCGGCCTCGGCGCGGTCGGAGGCGATCTTGATTCCACCGGCCTTGCCGCGGCCGCCGATCAGGACCTGGGCCTTGATCGCGCACGGGAATCCGATCCGCTCGGCCGCCGCCGCGGCCTCCTCCACCGTCGAAGCGACCTCGCCGCTGGGCACGGCGATCCCGTGCCTGGCGAACAGCTGCTTGCCCTGATACTCGAGGAGGTCCATATTCGGCACGCCCCTGCGGCGCGGGCGGCAGCCTATAATGCCGCGGCTCCGCATGCCCCTTCCCGGTCTGAAAACCATCGAGTGGGTGACCACCGACTGCTACGGAACCCTGATCGATTGGGAGAAGGGGATCGTCGAGGCGTGCACGAAGGAGGCCGAGAAGGACGGGTTCAGCTTCGACGAGGGGCCGTTCCTCGAGCGGTTCCTCGAAGTCCAGGCCGAGATCATGGCCGGCTCCTACGAACTGTACGCCGAGGTCCTGCGACGGACGATCGTCAAAGTCGCGGGCGAGATCGGCTGGGAGATCGAGCCCTCGCGGGCCCAGTTCTTGCCCGACAGCGTCGCCTACTGGCTGCCGTTCCGGGAGGCGAACGCGGCGATGGACCGCCTCGGCAAGCGGTACCAGATCGGGATCATCTCCAACATCGACGACAAACTGCTCGGTGTCTCGCGCCGCCACCTGCGGACCGAACTCGACCTCGTCGTCACCGCCCAGCAGGTCCGCAGCTACAAGCCCGAACCGGTGCACTTCAAAGAGTGCGCGCGCCGGATCGGCGGCAAAAAAGGCTGGGTCCACATCTGCTCCAGCTACAAGACCGATGTGGCGCCGTTGCTGAAGATGAATGTTCCGGTGATCTGGGTAAATAGGCACGGAGAGAAGCTCGACGGCCGCAAAGCACCCAGCGCAACCGTGAAAACGCTGCGCGACGCGGCGAAAAAACTCGGCGCGTCCTGAACGACCAATAGCGTTTCGCAACTTCACGGCCGGCCGGTGTTTCGTGGCTGTGGGCCTGGCGAGCGCCTTGATGCACGAACCGAGGCAAACTTCCCTGCAAGCACGGACCCGCCTAGCTATGGCGGCGGGCCTGGTTGCCCTGCTCGTCGTGCTGCTGACGATGGTCGCCGGCGAGCGCGCCAGCGCCGCCTCGACGCAGCCGCCGAGCTTCGTCGTGATCCAGACCGACGACCAGACGCTGGACGGCCTCTACGCGACCGCGAAGGCCTACCCGGGCGCCCCGGACACGCGGGCGATGCCGGCGACGCTCGACCTGATCGCGAAGAAGGGGATCACCTTCAACCGCTACTACGTCTCCTACCCCCTCTGCTGCCCGTCCCGGGTGTCCCTGCTGACCGGCCGCTACGCCCACAACCACAACGTGCGGGGGAACGTCTCGCCGAACGGCGGCTATGTCGGCTTCTCGTTCCGAGGGGCGATGACTCACAACCTGGCGACCTGGCTGCAGGCGGACGGCTACCACACGATCCACATCGGCAAGTTCCTCAACGGCTACGGCGAAGCACCGTGGGACAACGGCACGACCGTCCCCCCCGGGTGGGAGTCCTGGTACACGATCCTCGACAGCGACAGGACGCACTACTACTACGGCTACTCGATGGACATCAACGGGCAGGTCGTCGGCCCGTTCGGCGACCCGGGGAGCTGGGAAAGCCGCGAATACGGGATCCGCGACGACATCGGCTGCCCCTTCGCGCCGGCCAACGGGCTGCCCTGCTACCACGTCACCGACGAGCTGACCAACCTCGCCACCTCGGAAATCCGGGCGACTCCAGCCGAACGGCCCTTCTACCTCCAGCTCGACTACACCGGCCCCCATGGTGACTTCCGCCGTCCGGCGGGGCCCGAGCCCACCCCCCGCCACTACGACTGGTTCCGCGGCGCCGCGCTGCCGCACGACGAGGAAGAAGGCCTCGACGAGGGCAACGTCACCGACAAGCCCAGGTTCATCAGGGAAGCGGACCACCTATCGCCGAGCGAGCGCCACACCTACCTCGTCTACTGGCAGAAGCAGCTCGAGGCGCTGCGGGACATCGACGACGGCGTCAGGCAGGTCGTCAGCACCCTGAGCCAGATGGGAAGGCTCAACAACACCTACATCATCTTCACCTCCGACAACGGCTTCTTCTTCGGCGAGCACCGCCTGCTCGGCGGCAAGTTCCTCGCCTACGAGCCGGCCACCCACCTGCCGCTCCTGATCCGGGGACCGGGGATCAAGCCGAACACCTCGACCGGCGAGCTGGCGGCGAACATCGACATCGCCCCGACCGTGCTCGAACTGGCCGGCGCCAAAGCCGACAAGAGCATCGACGGGCACTCGCTGGTCCCGTTCATGCGTGACCCCAACCTTCGGACCCGGCGCCCGATCCTGTTCGAGTCGTTCGTCGAAACCAACGACGTCGAGGCCCAGGGGGCGCTCTCGATACCGGGCGATCAGAGCGGCGCCTCGCACGCGAGCGCGAGCGCGACTTCAGATCTGCACCGCGACACCGCGCACGCCTCGCTGCTGGCGCCGCCGAAGGACTACTCGGGGATCCGCCTCGGCCCCTACAAGTACATCGCCTGGCCGGACGGTGAGAAGGAGCTCTACGACATCAACCGCGACCCGTACGAGCTCAACTCGATCGTCAACGTCCCCAACTTCTTCCCGATCCGCAACTTCCTCCACCGCGAAATGCTGCGGCTGACCGAATGCTCCGGCAGATCCTGCTCGGAACCTAGCGGCCCGTTCCCATTGACGCGCAAGGAAGCCGAACGCCTGCGCGCCCAGAAGCGCCGCGAAGTCCGCGAACGCGAGCGCCAGCGGGAACGCGAACGGCGCGAACGGGAACGGTCTCGCGGCCACCACAAATAGGGGACGGACCTCCCCCCGAAAGGAAGGGGACGGGAACCCCCTCGTTCTGACAAGTGCCGCGCTAATTAGCGCGGCACTTTGAGTATCCGCCAGCCCGAGGGGGTCCCCATCCCCTCACCATCGCGCGCAGCGGCCGTTCGTTACTCGATAACCGCCAGCGTGTCCCCGCTCGAGACTGCGGCGCCCTCCGAAACGTTCAATGAGGTGATCTTGCCGGGGCGGTGGGCGACGATCTCGTTCTCCATCTTCATCGCCTCGATCACGCAGAGGAGGTCGCCCTCGGCGACCTCGGCACCCTCCTCGACCGCCACTTTGAGGACGGTCCCCTGCAGCGGCGAGGGGAGCGACTCGCTCGAGGCGCCGGCGGCGCCTCCGGATTTCCGGTCGCGCTTGGGCGGTTTGCGCCCGGCGGCCGCCGGGGCCGCCGCCGCGACCCCGGCCGCAGCCTCGCCGATCACGGTTACGTCGAAGAGCTTGCCCGAGACCTCGACCCTGTAGTCGCGCGAAACGGTCTCGGCGGCGCCCTCCTCGGCCTCGGCCGGCACCGCCGCCTCGGGCGCCGTCGTCTTCAGCCACTCACTGTCCTCCATCAGGTCGCGGCAGGTCTCGCCGTTCACCCACTGCGGCGTCTCGAGGATCTTGCGGTGGAACGGGATCAGCGTCGTCAGGCCCCCGATCTCGTACTCCCCGAGTGCCCGCAGCATCCGCCGCGTCGCGTGCTCGCGGTCGACGTCCCAGACGATCAGCTTGGCGACCATCGGGTCGTACATCGGGGTCACCTCGGAACCGGCCTCGACGCCGGAGTCGACGCGGACGCCGGGCCCGGCCGGCTCGCGGTAGGTGGTGATCGCACCCGGCGCCGGGGCGAAGTTCTTGTGGGCCGCCTCGGCGTTGATCCGGCACTCGATCGCATGCCCGCGCATCTCGAGGTCGTCCTGGGCGATGCTCAGCTCCTCGCCGGCGGCGACCCGGATCTGCTCGCGGACGATGTCGTGGCCGGTGACCATCTCGGTCACGCAGTGCTCGACCTGGACCCGGGTATTCATCTCGAGGAAGAAGTACTCCTCGCCGACCTGCATCCCCTCGACCGTGCCGGCGCCCCGGTAGCCGACCGCGGCCGCCGCGTCGGTTGCGATCTTGCCGATCCGCTCGCGCATCTCGGCGTCCACGTGCGGGCCCGGGGACTCCTCGATCACCTTCTGGTGGCGGCGCTGGACCGAGCAGTCGCGCTCGCCGAGGTGGATCACGTTGCCGTGTGAGTCGGCCAGCACCTGGACCTCGACGTGGCGCGGGTCCTCCAGGTAGCGCTCGACGTAGACCCGGGCGTCGGAGAAGAACTTCTCGCCTTCGCGGGCCGCCCCTTGGAAGGCGTCGGCGAGGTCGTCGGGCGTCATCGCGACCCGAAAGCCCTTGCCGCCGCCGCCACCGGCCGCCTTGCAGGCGACCGGGTACCCGGCCTCCTCGGCCTGCTGGCGGGCGTCGCTGACGTCCTTCGCCGGCTCGGTCGCGCCGGGCACGATCGGCACGCCGGCCTCGGCCATGATCTCGCGCGCGCGCGTCTTCGACCCCATCGCCTCGATCGCCTCCGGCGGCGGGCCGATGAAGACGACGCCGGCCTCGGCGCAGGCGCGGGCGAAATCGGCGTTCTCGGCGAGGAAGCCGTAGCCGGGGTGGATCGCCTCGGCCCCCGCCTGCTTCGCGGTGTCGATGATCTTGAGGATGTTCAGATAGCTCTCGGCGGGCACCGCCGGGCCGATCAGGAACGCCTCGTCGGCCTCGCGCACGTGCGGCGCGTCGCGATCGATCTCCGAGTAGACGGCGACCGACCCGATCCCCATCTCCTTCAGCGTCCTCGCGACGCGGATCGCGACCTCGCCGCGGTTGGCTATCAGCACCTTCTCGAACATCACGCTTGCTCGCTCCGGCTCACGGCGGCGCAGTCTATTCGGCCCGATGCGGGCGGCGGCTACTGCTTCTTCAGGGTGACCGAGACGGCCGCGCGGGCGGCGTGATCGCCGCCGTCCGGCGTGAAGGCGACGCTGACTTTGATCTTCGCCTTGCCCGTTTTCTTCAGCTGCTTCAGCGCCTTGCCCTTGGCCGCGATCGGCAGCGTCACGGAGCCGGCGGCGGCGGCGCGCTTGCTCTTGCGCTTCACCTTCTTGCCGGAGACGGCGACCGTCCCCGGGCCTGAGACGTCGACGGTGAGGGTCGCGGTGCCCTTCTTCTTGTTGCGCTTCAGCTTGCCGACCTTGAACTCATACGACGGGGAGATCGCGATCGTCCCGCTCCCCGAGGCCGGCGTGCCGGCGGCGTCGACCGCGGTCGCGGTAACCGTGTAGACGCCGGGAGCCGCGTATGCGTGCGAGACGGCGGTCCCCGGAGCGGCGAGCCCGTCACCGAAGCTGAATTCGGTCGATTTGAGCGGCCAGACGTCGAACGGCGACGCAGAGAAGGAGACCGGCACGCCGACCGTGCCCGTCGCCGGGATCGAGAGCCCGCGCATCTCGGGCGGGCCGGCGTCGTAGCCGGCGGCCTGGACGATTTCGTTCTGCCCATCGGATCGGTACCAGACAACAGTCGCGTTGCCGCCAGCGTCGATCGCGACGTCGGGGTGCAGGAAATCGGGGCTCGATTCGGAGACTTCGGCCGGGGCCGAGAAGCTGCCGGTGCCCGTGCGGATCGCCGCCTTGATCACATGCTCACCGCCCGCCATCGTGCCCGGCCAGGCGACGACCGCGTCGCCGGAGTCGTTCATCTTCAGGTCGGTATCGACGGGTCCGACCGATTCCGGCGTCGGCGTCACATCAACCGGCGGCGATGAGAAGCTCTCGCCCGCGGGCCGGGTCGAGGTCTGAATCATCGTTTCCGCTTCTTCGCCGAGGGTCCAGACGACGGTTGCGAGGCCCGCCGGGTTCATCGCGATCTCGGGGCCGAACGAGCTCTTGCCGGTTTCGGAGATGGTGTCGGCGTTTTCGAAATCGTCGTTTGGGGGTCGGAGGGCCGCTTTCACTACCGATTCTTTGGCGCCGGCCTCCTCCCAGACCGCGATCGCGTCGCCGGCGGCGTCCATCGCGACCTCCGGTTCGAAGGAGTTGACGCCGGCGCTGGAGATTTCCATGGGTGGGGAAAAGCTGCTGCCGGCGGGGCGGCCCGACGCTTCGATCACCTCGTTGGTCCCTTCGAAGTAGCTCCAGACCACGACCACGTCGCCGGCGGGATCGATCGCGACCGCCGGTTCGACGGCGCTTTGGCCTTTGACGATCGACTTCGACACCATTTTGGGTTCGGAAAAGCTGCCCCCGGCCTGCATCACCGAGGCTTCGACGAAGGTCGCGTCGGGGTCGATCCCCGATTTGGGGTCGGGACGGAACCAGACGATTGCGACGTCGCCGTCGTCGTTGACCGCCATCTGGAGGCCGTTCGGGATCACCCCCGCCGGCATTTCGGCGGCGTCGACCGGCGGTCCGAAGTCCCCCCCCGGGGGTCGGAACGCAGCCTCGATCGCATAGACGCCGGGCAGGGGGAGGAACCGCTTCCAGACGGCCACCGCCTCGCCGCTCCCGGTCATCTCGAGCTGCGGGTCGGTGACCCCTCCGACCAGTTCCGCGGGGGGGCTGAACTGCTGGCCCGGATCGCGGGTCGCTTCCTCGCCGTGGAAGTTGGCGTTGGCCGTGTTTTCCTTTTCCCAGATCGCCGTCGTGGCGCCGTTGTCGGCCATCGCGACGGCAGGGTTCCTCGCGTCCCGGCCCGGCGCGGAGAGGTCCTGCGGCGGCAGCCAGACGCCCGCCGAGGCGAGCGGAGCGGCGACCAGGCAGATCGCGCAGGCGATCAGGGCCGCCGACAGGCGGCGGCCCATGCCTGCGCTTGCTCCGAGCGTGGATCTCATCCCCATCCCAGCCTCTCACCCCCCATGACACATCCCGGCGGGCGATGACTCGGTGACCTTACTCCCCTATTCATCTAGGGTGCGCCGCGTGAGAGCGGAGCGAGCAAGCGTCACAGTCTGGTTCTTCGCGCAGCGAGCGAAGCGCGAACCGGTATTTCGATGATCGAGCTCCAGTCCCACTCGACCGTCTCCGACGGCCAGCTCGAGCCCGCCGAGGTGGTCGCGCGGGCCGCCGAGGCGGGGGTCACAACGCTCGCCCTCACCGACCATGACGCGATCGCCGGCGTCGCCGAAGCGATGGCGGCGGCCGAGGAGCACCCGATCGAGCTCGTGCCCGCGATCGAGATGTCGTGCGTCCACGAGTTCGCCGAAGACCTCCACATCTGCGGCTACTGGGTGGACCTCGGCGCGATCGCCGGCGCCTGCGAGCGGGCACAGCACGAGCGCGTCACCCGCGCCGGCAGGATCGTCGAGAAGCTGCGCGGCGAGGGGTTCGACCTCCACCTCGAGGACGCGGTCAGGGAGGCCGGAGACGCGCTCTCGATCGGCCGCCCACACATCGCCCGCGCGGCCGGGGCGACCGGCGACCTCGGGCCCTTCTTCGAGGAGTACCTGGTGCCGGGGGCAAAGGCGTTTGTGCCGCGCGATTGGCCGACCGCCGAGCAGGCCGTCGAGCTGATCCACAATGCCGGCGGGTCCGCCGTCCTCGCCCACCCCTACTGGGACATCTCGGCGTCGGAGGAGGTCGACACGCTGATCCGCGCCCTCGACGTCGACGGTGTCGAGGCCTACTACCCCACCCACAGCGAGGAGCAGACCGCGCACCTGCTCGAGCTCTGCGGGGAGCTGGGGCTGGTCACAACGGCCTCATCCGACTATCACGGCCCGACCCACAGGACCTTCTCCGAATTCGGCGCCTACGAGACCTACGGCCTCGGCGAGCCGCAGGTTCCCCAGCGCCCCTGACGGGGATGTCGCATTTCCCTCCGAGGGATGGAGGGAAACGCGACATCGCGGCCGTGGGGGCTACTTGGCGGCGCGACGGCGCATGGTGAGCCGGACGGCGGCGGTCGTAAGCGCCGAGTTGCCGAGCCGGTCCACCCCCTTGACCCGCGCGAGGACCCGGATTGAGTGCGCCAAAATCAGCGGGCCAGGCAGCCGCACGCCGACGGGGTCCCTCTGGCCCGGGGCGATGCGAAACGACGCGCGCCCGAGCCGCTTCCTCCCCAGCGAGAGCGCCACGGCCCCGTGGCAGGGCCCGCTCGTCTCGACCTTCGGGCAGGTGACCTTCACGATCGCCCGGCCCGACGGCTGCAGTCGCCCTCGACGCGCCAGCCGCATTCGCGGGGCGATCTCCTCTCCCGAGAGCAGAACGGTCTTTCCTGCGGCGACCCGCCGCAGGTACACGTCTCGGTCGCGGTCGAGGTCCGAGGCGGTCAGCCTCCCCTTCGTCGCGAAGACGACGGTCTGCCCGTCACCGGAGAGGCCGAGCAGTTCGGCGGCCGAGTCGAGGCCGTCCTGCTGCGGCCCGGTCGAGGCCAATTGGGTGACGCCATTCACGTTCACGTAGACGTCCATCGCAGAGTCGTGGTCCTTGGCGACCAGCGGTTGTTTCGTTTCGAAGGCGACGGTCCGGGCGTCGGCCGAGGCCGCCGCGACCCAGTCGGGAAAGACGTTCGCCTGTTCGTCGGCGTTGGGATCGGTGGGCCCAGTGCTGACAAGCATCGGCGCGGCGCCGTCCTCGGCCCGGTAGAGGTCGTTTGAGGAGTCGGTGTCGGCGGAGCTGAGGCGGGCCCGGGTTTCGAAGATCGCGATCCGGCCGTCGGCGGAGAGCGCGACCGGCCGGTCGCCGCCGAAGGCGCACCCGGGCCCGCCGTCTGTGCCCCGCGAGACCAGCACGAAGCTGCCGTCGGGCTCGCGCTTGTAGACGTCGAAGGCTTCGTCGGTATCCTCGGGCGAGATCGGGGTGTTGGTCGAGAACAGCACCGTCGCGCCGTCGGTGGAGGTGTCGGCGAAGGTCGGGTCGTCGACGCAGTTGAAGTTGCCGGGACGCTCGGGATAGGTGGTGACGACCGACAGCGTGTTCCCGACCCGCTGGTAGATGTCGCCGCCGCCTTCGTCCTCGTCGATCAGCCGCCGCCCGGTCGCGAAGAAGAGGTGGCTGCCGTCGGCGGAGACGCCGCCGAAGGAATCGCCGTAGCAGAGCGGTGCCTGCGGGGGGTCCTGGGGCCTCGGGCCGAACACGACCCGGCTCGTGATGCCGTTGGCGCGTTCGTAGACAAATGAGCACGAGCCCGAGTCACCGGAGACGAACGGCGCGAACGAGTTGAAGAAGACCCGGCTGCCGTCTGCCGAGGCACCGGCGTACGAGGCGAAGGACGCCCCGCCGCCGGCGTCGAGCGGCCCGGTCGAGACCAGCACTGGCTTCCCTTCGCCGACGTCGTAGATGTCCCAGAGGCCGCCGTCGACGTCTTCGGGGACGAGGCTGAGGCTCGTCTCGACGAAGACGTGGCGCCCATCAGAGGAGACGCCCTCGAGGCCGATCGCGGGTGTGCGCGGCGCCCCCCTGGGGATCGTGACCAGCGCCCGCAGGCGCCCGGCCGACCATTCGTACATCTGGGGCCTGCCCGAGCCCGGGGTCAGTTCCTCCGCGAACGGGAAGACGACGCGCGAGCCGTCGGCCGAGATCCCGCCGCAGAGTTCCTGCGGGCATTCGGCGGTGCGAGCGTGGCCCGCCCAGGCCGAGGCCGGCAGGGCCAGCGCGACCAGCGCGCCGGCCGCGCCGAAGAGGATCCGGCTCAAGCCACCGCTGCGGCGGCGGGAATCAGGTCCCGCTCCTCGAGGAACGCGAGCAGCTTCTCCGCCGACTCCTCGGCGGTTTCGTTCTCGGTGTCGCAGACGACCTCGGGGTTCTCGGGCGCTTCGTAGGGATCCGAGACGCCGGTGAATTCCTTGATCTCGCCAGCGAACGCTTTCGCGTAGAGGCCCTTGACGTCGCGCTCGGCGCAGGTGTCGACCGAGGCCTTGACGTAGACCTCGATGAAGCGCTCGCCCATCAGGTCGCGGGCCTCGCCGCGGATCTCCGCGTAGGGGGAGATCGCCGCGGTGATCACCGGAACGCCGTTGCGGCTCAGCAGGTCGGCGACGAAGGCGATCCGCCGGATGTTGGTGTCGCGGTCCTCTTTCGAGAAGCCGAGTCCTTTCGAGAGGTTTTCGCGGACGATGTCCCCGTCGAGGATCTCGAGCTGCGTACCACGCTCGCGCAGGTGACCCTCGAGCAGCCTCGAGATCGTCGTCTTGCCGGCCCCGGAGAGCCCGGTGAACCAGAGGGTGAATCCCTTCTCAGCGGCCATGTGTCCTTCAGTCCTCCTTGTAAGCGTCGATAAGGATGTCGGCGACCTCGTTGCGCGAGAACTCCTGCGGCGGCCTTTCGCCGTTGCCGAGCATCTCGCGCACCTTGGTGCCGCTCAGGAAAACGTGCGCATCGGAGTCGTGCGGGCAGGTCTTGCCCGAGGCCATCCCCTCGCACTCATTGCACCAGAAGCTGTGCTCGAAGAAGAGGGGTTCGATCCCCAGTTCCTCGATATCGATCTCCTCGAAGATCTTCTGCGCGTCGTAGGTCCCGTAGTAGTCGCCGACGCCCGCGTGGTCGCGGCCGACGATGAAGTGGGTGGCGCCGTAGTTGCGACGGACGATCGCGTGCAGGATCGCCTCGCGCGGGCCGGCGTAGTGCATCTTCGCCGGCTTGACGCCGAGCACCACCCGGTCGTGGGGGTAGTAATTCTCCATCAGGACCTCGTAGCAGCGCATCCGCACGTCGGCCGGGATGTCGCCGGCCTTGGTCTTGCCGATCAGGGGCTGGATGAAGAGCCCGTCGCAGATCTCCAGCGCGGCCTTGGTCAGGTACTCGTGGGCGCGGTGGATCGGGTTGCGGGTCTGGAAGGCGACGATTCGCTTCCAGCCACGCTCGGCGAACTCCGCCCGGGTCTCCTCCGGCGTCTGGTAGCGCCGCATGAAGGCCTCCTCGTGGTCCGGCAGCGCGTCGACCTCGATCGGGCCGGCAATCATCCGGTTGCCCTCGGCGTAGATCGCGGCGACGCCCGGGTGCTCCCCGTCGGTGGTGCCGTAGACCTGCTCGGCCTCCCTCTTCACGTCCCGCTCCCAGATCTCCTCGACCTTGATCCTGCCGAGCGGCTTGCCTTCGTCGCTTCGGAGCTCGATCTTGTCGCCGACCTCGCACTCGATCTCGCTCGCGAGGGTGATCGGGATCGGCCAGTAATCGCCGGCGGCGATCCGCATCTCGGCGCAGACGCGCTCCCAGTCGGCGAAGCCCTGGAAGCCGGTCAGCGGCGCGAAGCCGCCGCTGCCGATCATCTCGAAGTCGGCGGTGTGGCGCTCGTCAAGGGTCAGGGAAAGCTCGGTCATCGTCTCACTCATCGAAGAATTCTCACCAATCGGTCGCAGGGAAGGGGAACTGGTTCTACTGATGGGGTGCCGGAACGCCGCTAGTTGATCCCGCACTCCGTCTTCGCGAGCCCGGCCCAGCGGCCTTCGCGGGGCGAGCCGCCCGGCCCGACCGGTTTGGTGCAGTGGGTGCATCCGATCGAGGGGTAGCCGTGGTCGTGAAGTGGGTTGTACGGGAGGTCATGCTGGTGGATGTAGTTCCAGACGTCGGTCTCGGTCCAGTCCGCGAGGGGATTCAGCTTCCAGAGGCCAAACCGCTTGTCCAAGGCGAACTTGGGGGTGTTGGCGCGGTTGGTTGAGTCCTCGCGGCGGACGCCGGCGAGCCAGCAGTCTACGGAAGAGAGAGCCTGGCGCATCGGCTCGACCTTGCGGATGCCGCAGCAGGCGTCGGAATCGCGCCTCCAGAGCTCGTCGCCGTGCTTCTCGGCCTGCTCCTCCAGCGAGATGTTGTGGTACCGGTCGAACTCGATCCCGAGCCGCTCGGCGAGCCGGTCGCGGGTCTCGTAGGTCTCCGGGAAGAGGACGTCGGTGTCGAGGTAGAAGAAGCGCGCATCGGGGTTGACCTGGGTCGCCAGGTGCGCGGTGACCGAGCTCGTTTTCTGGAACGAGCAGGCGATGTAGTGGCTCTCGCCGAAGGTCTCGAACATCCACTCGATCGCCTGGGGCGCGGTCCGATTCTCGAGCTCGGCGGCGACCGCCTCGGCGTCGATCTCCGGCTTGACTGCGATTGGGGCACTCATATCGCGCACTCGCCCTCCCCGCGCTCGACCTTGTAGGGGCTGGCGCGATTCCAGTCGATGAATTGCTGCATCGTCTCGAGGCTGAACTCGGCAGGAAGGGTCAGATCCTTGACCGCTTCTTCGAACCGCTCGGCGCCGATCCGCTCTGCGAACGGGTTGAACTCCTCGCCCTCGGCGCGCTCGGCTTGATAGAGGCGGATCCAGCGCTCGACGGCCTCGGGGACCCGTTTCGCCGGCAGCCGCGACTTCAGCCGGGTGCCGAATATGACCTCGCCGCCCTCGTAGTTGCCGCCGACGTGCGGGATGTAGGCGGGCATCTGGCGGCCGCCGACCTTGAGCGAGGCCCCGTAGAAGCCGATGTTGGCGATGTGGTGCTGGCTGCACCCGTTCGGGCAGCCGCTCATCTTGATGTGGATCTGCTTGGTCAGCGAGTCGGTGATCTCCATCTCCTCGACCCGCTCCTTGATCGCCCGGTTGAGGCCCATCGAGCTCGTGATCCCGAGTTTGCAGCTGTCGGTGCCCGGGCAGCTGACGACGTCGGTGACGGTCCGTGGCCCGACCTCCGCGAGGCCGAGCGCCTCGAGCCGCTGCCAGACGTCGTAGAGGGACTCGTCGCGCACCCAGCGGAGGACGAAGTTCTGCTGCACGGTGCTGCGCGCGTAGCCGCCGGTGAACTGGCGCATGATCGCCCCCAGGCCGCGGAACTGCTCCGGCGTCAGGTCTCCGCGGTCGATCTTCACCTCGACCGAGGAGAAGCCCTCCTGGCGCTGCTCCTGCACGTTGCCCTCGACGAAGCGCTCGAACTCGGTCCGGTCGCCGTTCGGCGAGGCGGCGGCGGCCGGGACCGGCGGGGCGCTCTCCTGCTCGTCGTCATCGAATCGGAGCCGCTCGACGTCGAAGTCGCGCTCCTCCGCCCACTCACCGGTGAGCTCCTCGTCGACCTGCTCGCGGAAGGCGTCGATCCCGATCTTGTCGATCAGGACCTTGATCCGGGCGCGGGCGCGGTTGACGCGCAGCCACTCCTGGCGATCGAAGATCCGCAGCACGGCCTCGGCGACCTTGAGGTAGTCGCCGTTATCGGCCTCGACGAACTCGTAGAGGGTCGGCGCGACGCGGGCCATGATCGAGGTGCCACCGCCGACCCGGACCTCGAAGCCCCTGACGCCGTCGCGCTCGCGGCTGAGGAAGGCGATGTCGTGAATGCCGGTGATCGCACGGTCCTCGTCGGAGCCGGTGAAGGCGGTCTTGATCTTGCGCGGCATCAGCTGGGTCGTCGGGTGGCGGACGAAGTAGCGGACATAGGCGCCGGCGTAGGGCGTCGGGTCGAAGACCTCGTCGGGAGCGACGCCCGCCCAGGGGTCGCCGGTGACGTTGCGAACCGTGTTTCCGCAGCCCTCGCGCGAGGAGAGACCGACCGCGGAGATTTCGCGGATCAGCGACTCCATGTACCGCAGCGGCACGTGGTGGATCTGGATGTTCTGGCGGGTGGTGATGTGGCCCTTGTTGAGCGGGGCGTAACTCTCGACCACGTCGCCGAACATCTCCATCTGCTCCGGGGTGACGCCGCCGAACGGCAGCTTCACCCGCACCATCTGGACGTCGGGCTGGCGCTGGCCGTAGACGCCCTGCTTGAGGCGGAAGCCGATGAACTGGTCTTCGGCCAGCTCGCCGCCGAGGAACTTCTCGGCTTCGTTGTCGAAGTCATCGAACTCGCGCTCGATGATCGGGATCACGTGCCCGGGGACGTTCTCGTAGGCCTCGGGGTTCTCGAGGGTTCCGGTCCGCCCCTTGCCGTGCTGCTTCTTGTCCTGGTCGACCACTACCTCCACGGTCCGTGGAAAATAGCAAAACCTGACAGGGATTAGGGTATTTAAGCGCCCAGCGGGGGTTTCCGTGCCTGGAGGATGGCCGCCGCCTCGCCGGACTCGGCCACGTAGCCGCCCTCGGGGTCGAGCGCCAGGCCGGTCTCGACCCAGCCCTCGATCCCGCCGGCGAGGACCCTGACGTCGTAGCCCTCGCCCGCCAGCGCCGCGGCGGCCATGTCGGAGCGGTTGTCGCTCCGGCAGTAGATGAGCACCGGTCGGTCGCGGTCGATCTCCGCGATGCGCCCACCGAGATCGCCGAGCTCGATGTGGGTCGCTGCCGGGATCCGGCCGGCCTCCCACTCATGGTCGGTCCGGACGTCGAGGAGCTGGGCGCCGCCCTCGAGAAGGCCGCGGGCCTCCTCGGGCCCCACCGTCGAGACCTCGCTCATCAAACAGACAGCTCTTCGCGCTTCGCTCGCTGCGCGGAGAACCAGACTGCGACGCTTGCTCGCTCCGCACTCATTAGTCGACGTCCGTTCCCTCGACGAGGAAGGCCACCCGCACGTGGGCGCGGTACTCGTCGAGGTTCTCGCCGCGGATCCCGGTCGAGACGATGTCGACCGCGCGGATGTTCCGCAGCGTGCCCTGAGCCTGCGCAAGCGCCTGCCGGGCAGCATCGTCGGTGGACGTTTTCGAGCTGCCGACCAGCTCGATGATCTTCACGACAGCCATTTCAGCCCTCCTTCTGAGTCCTGCAGAACGGCGCGCTTGGCGCCGATGCCCTCGGCCAGCGCGGCCCGCTGCCACGGGCCGCCGGCCTCCTGCTGATCGCCTCCGACCGGGGCCGTCTCGGCGCGGAACCGCTCGATCGCCGCCGCGATCGCGGCGGCCTCGTCGGGTCCCGGGGCCCTGGTCATGCTCCTAGCCTAAAGGCGGTTAGCCGGCGGCGTGGTCGAGGCCCTTGACCGGAGTCCCGTGCGTGACCGAGGCGCAGGCGGTGGTCGGTGGGTCGAATGAGTCGGTCAGCGCCTTGCCTTCGGGCCGGACCGGGTGGCGCGCGCACTGGATGACGAAGTCCCGCCGGCCGTCACGGGCGTCGATCGTGTCTTCGCCGCCGTTGCCGTAGAACTCGTCCTGGCCGGGCTGGCCGAGCATCGAGTTGGGCCGCGAGTCGCCGATCAGGACGTCGTTGTCGAACGACCCCTCCATGTCCTCGTCGCTGGGGTCGAGGTGGACAGGGTTGCAGTCCTTGATCGCGTCGATCCAGGCTCTGTGTTTCGGGAACGAGATGTAGAGGATGCCGGGGTGGGCCTGGGTCTCGGCGAAGGAGGCGTCATCACGGCCCGGGCCGCCGACGATGTCGCCCCCGGCGCAGCCGCCGCCGGCCGCGAGCAGGTCGCCGTTCCCTTCGCCGTAGAGGTAGGTCGGCCCCGGAACGTTTCCGATAAGGCCGTCGGAGCCGGCACCCCCGTAGAGGCGATCGGCGCCGTGGCCGGCCTCGATCAGGTCGTCCTCCGGGCCGCCGTGGATCGTGTCGTCGCCGAGTCCGCCGCCGATCCTCACGTTCTCGACCGCGGCGAGCGAGCCCTCGACGCGGAACTTGTCGTTGCCGGGCCCGAGGTCGGCCATCAGCCAGCGGGCAGGGCCTGCCGCGGAGCAGCTGACCTGGACGGCGCTGACCCGGGTGCAACCGGGCCCGATCGCGACGCCGCCGCCGGTGGTGACGCCGAAGCTCGATGAGAGCGGGTCGAAGGCGACGGTGAAGTCGTCGTGGCCGCCACCGCCGACGATCGCCAGGCCGCCACCGCCGGCCGGCGTGGAGTCGAGTTCGATGTAGGCGGTGGCCTTCGGCTTCCGTTCCTTCCCACACGACTCGGTGCGGCCCTTCGCCCCCTTGCAGCCGTCGCTGCCCTGGCCGCCGATCAGGGTGTCGGCGCCGCCGCCGCCGATCAGGGTGTCGTTGCCGGCGCCGCCGTCGAGCACGTTGGGGCTCTTGTTCCCGATCAGGGTGTCCTTGAAGGCGGAACCTTCGATGCTCTCGGCCCGGAAGATCCGGTCGTGGCCGTCGCCGCGGGCGAGGTGTTCGGGTAGCGAGACGTAGTCGCCGCCATCGCGGCCGGCGGCGACGTCGGTCGCGAAGGAGACAACATCGCCCTTCCCGGAGCCGCCGTCCATCCGGTCGTAGCCGTAGTCGCCGTGGACGAGGTCGAAATTGCCGCTGCCACCGTTGACGGTGTCGATCCCGAGGCTGCCGGCGACCTCGTCGTAGTTCCCCGGCCCGCCGAGCAGCGTGTCGTCGCCGAGATCGCCGATGACGCGGTCATGGTCGCCGGGGCCGCCGTCGGCGATGTCGTTGCCGCGGTCGCCGTGGATCAGGTCGGCGCCCGGGCCGCCGCAGAGCAGGTCGTTGCCGAGGCTGCCGAGGATCACGTCGTCGCCCCCGGCGCCGTAGATGACATCGCGGCCGGGAGTGCCGACGAGCTTGTCGGGGCCGTCGGTGCCGACGATCTGAGCCTGACGCCCGTGACAGCGGGGGTCTTCGGTTGCCTGCGTGCCGCTTTCGGCGGCGGTCGCCACGGCCGCGGCGAGCACCGTCGCGGCAAGTGCGCAGCCAACCGCTGTTGCCCTGATCCGTTCCCTCACCGGCTGTAAGAAACCAGCAGGCGCGGATGGGTGCGGTCCCTGGCGCGCCGCATCGGAGCTCTCAGGCGCTGCGAATCAGCTTCTTGTTGACGAACTCGTCGGCTCCGTAGGTGCCCAGCTCGCGGCCGAAGCCGGAGCGCTTGACGCCGCCGAACGGCAGCTCGGGGCTGTCGGCGAGCACCAGGTTGACATAGACCATCCCGGCTTCGATCTGGTTCGCGACCCGCTGACCCTGCTCCGCATCGTTCGTCATCAAGTAGGAGCCAAGCCCGAACGGGGTCTGGTTCGCAAGCTCGACCGCCTCCTCCTCCGAGCCGACCCTGTAGACCTGCGCCACCGGCCCGAAGAACTCTTCCTGGGAGGCCTCGTCGCCGGGCTTGATCCCGGCGAGGATCGTCGGCTCGATGTAGTTGCCGTCGCGCCCGCCGCCGATGAGGGCCTCGGCGCCGTTGTCGATCGCCCGCTTCAGCTGGTCCTCGAGGTGATCCGCCGCGGGCGCAGAGGAGAGCGGGCCGAGAGCGGTGTCCGCGGCCGTCGGGTCGCCCGTTTTCGAGGCGCCCATCTTCTCCTTCAGCTTCTCGACGAACTCGTCGTAGAGCTCGTCGACGACGATGAAGCGCTTGGCGGCGTTGCAGGACTGGCCGGTGTTATCGAGGCGTGCTTCGGCCGCGGCCTGTGCCGCGCCGTCGACGTCGTCGGTGCCAAGCAGGATGAAGGGGTCGGAGCCGCCGAGCTCGAGCACCACCTTCTTCAGGTTGCGGCCGGCGATCTCGGCGACCGCGGCGCCGGCGCGCTCGGAGCCGGTGACCGAGACACCCTGCACGCGGGGGTCGGCGAGCGCCCACTCGATCTGCTCGTTGGTCGCGTAGATGTTCTCGTAGGTACCCTCCGGAGCGCCGGCGTCGCTGAAGATACGGGCGATCGCCTCGGCCGATTCCGGGCACTGATGAGCGTGCTTGAGGAGGATCGGGTTGCCGATCACCAAATTCGGGCCGGCGAACCGAGCCACCTGGTAGTAGGGGAAGTTCCAGGGCATGATCCCGAGCAGGACGCCGAAGGGGTTGCGGCGAATCACCGCCGTGCCTTCGCCGGCGAAGCCCTTGACCGGCTCATCGGCCATCAGGTCCTCGGCGTTGTCGGCGTAGTAGCCGTAGATGTCGCCGGCGAAGTCGACCTCGCCGACAGCCTGCTCGATCGGCTTGCCCATCTCGCGGACGATGATCTCGGCCAGCTCCTTGCTGCGCTCCTTGTGAAGCTCGCCGACCTTGCGCACAAGCTCCGCCCGCTCGGCCACCGTGGAGGAGCCCGACCAAGTTCGCGACGCCTCGTCGGCCCGCCCGATCGCCCCGCGAAGGTCGGCGTCCGAGATCTCCGGATACTCCTTCACCGTCTCACCGGTGGCCGGGTTGACTACGGCGTACTTGCTGCTCATATCGGGCTCTCCTCCTTGGTTCTCTCAAGTGCGTTCTCGAGCGGGGTGTATTCCTCGCCGACTGCTTCGGCGACGGCCTGGTGCGTGATCTTGCCGGCGGCGACGTTGACGCCCGGGCGCAGGCCCGGGTCCTTCTCGATCGCTCCGGCCACGCCCTCGTCGGCGAGGGCGATCGCGTACGGCAACGTTGCGTTGGTGAGGGCGTAGGTCGCCGTGATCGGGACCGCGCCGGGCATGTTCGCGACGCAGTAGTGGATGATCCCGTCGACCTCGAAGGTAGGGTCCCGATGGGTGGTCGGGTGCGAGGTCTCGAAGCAGCCGCCCTGGTCGATCGCGACGTCGACCATCACCGCTCCGGGCTTCATCAGCGACAGCTGCTCGCGGCGGACGACGCTCGGGGCGCGGGCTCCGTGGACGAGGACGGCGCCGATCACGAGGTCGGCGCGGGGCAGCATCTCCTCGATCGCGAGCGTCGTCGAGTAGACCGTCGAGCAGCCGCCGGAGAAGTTGACGTCGAGCTGGCGCAGGCGGTCGATCGATTTGTCGAAGACGAAGACGTCGGCCTCCATCCCGATCGCGATGAAGGCGGCATTCATGCCGACGACGCCGCCGCCGATCACCATCACATTCGCCGCCGCGACCCCCGGCACCCCGCCGAGCAGGATGCCGCGGCCGCCGAGCGGCTTCTCGAGCATGAAGGCCCCGGCCTGGGTGGCGATCTTGCCGGCGATCTCGCTCATCGGCGCCAGCAGCGGCAGGTGGCCCTTCGCGTCCTCGACCGTCTCGTAGGCGATGCAGGTCGCCCCCGACTCACTCAGGCCCCGGGTCAGCTCCGGCGCCGGAGCCAGGTGGAGGTAGGTGAAGAGGACCTGATCGGCCCGCAGGCTCTCGACCTCGACCGGCTGCGGCTCCTTGACCTTGATCACCATCTCGGCCTCGCCGAACACCGTCTCGGCGTCGGGGACGATCCTCGCCCCCTGCGCCTCGAAGCCCGAATCGGGGATCGCGCTGCCGTCGCCGGCTCCGGACTCGATCAGGACCTCGTGGCCATGTTCGGTCATTTCGCGGACCCCCGAGGGGGTGATCGCGACCCGGTACTCGTCGTCCTTCATCTCTGTCGGAACGCCAACCTTCATACGCCCACAAGCTCCCTTGCTCGAAGTGCCAGCCAGAACTCGATCCGGTCGTGGGCACGAGAGAGATCGCGCCCGGTCAGCTCTTCCACCTTGCGCATCCGGTAGCGCAGGGTATGGCGGTGACAGTAGACCTCACGGGCAGCCCGCTCCCACTGCCCGTTCTGCTCGATGAAGGCTTCCAGCGAGCGCAGCAGCTCGCCGCCGTATTCCTCGTCCCCCTGCTCGATCGGCCCGAGGACGCTGTCGCAGTAGAGCCGCAGCGCGTCGTCGTCCTGGATCGAGAGCAGCAGGGTGAAGGCGCCGAGGTCGCGCCACGAGGCGACCTCGGGTTCGCTGCCGTTGGAGAAGGCGGTCGCCTCGAGCGCGCAGCGCGCTTCGTGGAAGGAGTGGCGGAGCTCCTCCGGCGGCGCCGCGCGGCTGGCGGCGGCGCGAACGGTGCCGCGCTCTTTGATCAGCGCCCGCCGGGCATCGGCGGCGAGGTCGACGGGATCGCGGTCGGCGGCGTCGACCACGGCGCAGAGGAGCTCGCGGCCGGCGCTGGTGTGGGGGGCGACGACCGCGGGACAGGCGTCGGCGGCGAGGGCCCGCTCGAGGGCGGCCTCGGCCGCCGGGGGATCGTCGAGGTCGAAGACGAGCACCGCCGCCTCGCGCCCGATCCCGAACGGCTCGAGCCGGCGCCGCAGCTCTGAGGCCTCGAGGCGTCCGCCGAGGGCGCCGGCAAGGACATCGCCGGCGAGCCGGCGCTCGGTCTCGCGGGCGACCCGGCGCCGCATCAGCTCGAGCGCGACGACGGCCACCGCCTGCTGGAGGATCAGGCGCTCGAAGTCGCCGAGGCCGCCGGAGTCGCGGACGATCACGACCCACGCCTGCGGCGGCCCGCCGCCGGGCGAGATCACCGGGTGGGCGAGGGCGCGCCCAGCGACCGAGGGGTGGGTCGGGACGAAGGGGTGGCCATCGCCGGTGTGGGAGAGGGCTTCGTCGCCGATCGCGCTGACTGCGTCGGCCGAGAGCTGGCGGCGGAAGCCGCGCCCGGCGAGGCGCTCGCCGCGGCCGTCGAGGATCGCGACCGTGCCGCCGACCGCGGAGGCGATCGTGGCGACGATCTCCTCGAGGCCGCGCTCTTCGAGGACGAGGCGCTCGAGCCGGCGCTGGACGGCGATCCCCCGCTGCAGCACCTCGTACTGCTCGTTGACCAGGCGGGCGAACGCCTTCTCGGTGATCGCAATGAACGGCGTCGAATAGGGGACCTCGAACAGGGGGAAATCGCGCTTGGAGGCCTCGTCGACCAGCGCTTTCGGCAGTTTCTTGTGATTGAACCCGGTCCCGAACCCGAGGCCGGCGAGGTTGTGGTCGGCCAGCAGGCTGACGAACGCGCGCTGCTTGGCCGCCGTGTCGAGCGGAATCCCCGTCGTCAGCATCAGCTCCCCGCCCGAGAGCCACGGGGTCGGGTCCTCGAGCTCGGAGATGTGGACCCACCGCACCGGGGCCGCCGCCCCGCGCCCTCCTGCCGCCAGGTCAAGACCGAGCTCGTCGAGGAGGCTCTGGACGGTGAGCATCCCTGTCCCTACTTATGAACCCGCTTCCAGGCCTGGCTGAGGACATCGTGGAGGACATCGTGGATCTCTTCGAACTGCTCGGTGTCGGCGATCAGCGGCGGCGCCAGCTGGATCACCGGGTCGCCGCGGTCGTCGGCCCGGCAGATCAGGCCGTTGCGGTACAGCTCGCCCGAGAGGAAGCCGCGAAGGAGGTCCTCGGCTTCCTCGTGGTTGAAGCTCTCCTTCGTCTCCTTGTCCTTGACCAGCTCCATCGCCTGGAAGTAACCGGCCCCGCGCACGTCGCCGACGATCGGCAGCTCGTGCAGGGATTCGAGCATCTGGCGGAACTCGCCCTCCTTGGCGAGGACGTGGCCGCAGAGGTCCTCGCGCTCGAAGACGTCGAGGTTCGCCATCGCGATCGCCGACGCGATCGGGTGGCCGGCGAAGGTGAAGCCGTGGGCGAAGGAGTTGTCGCCCTCCATGAACGGGGCCGCGACCCGGTCGGAGGCGATCAGCGCGCCCATCGGCGCGTAGGCGGAGGTCAGCGCCTTCGCCACGGTGATCACGTCCGGCGTGTAGTTGAAGCGTTCGCAGCCGAACCAGTGTCCGAGGCGGCCCCAGGCGCAGATCACCTCGTCCGAGATCATCAGCACGTCGTGGCGGTCGCAGATCTCGCGCACCCGCTGGAAATAGCCGTCGGGCGCGACGAAGCAGCCGCCGGCGTTCTGGACCGGCTCGATGATCACCGCGGCGACGGTCTCCGGCCCCTCGAATTCGATCCGCTCCTCGATCGCGTTCGCCGCCCAGAGCGGGTGGCGGTCCTCCGGCCAGCGGTAGACGTTGGTGTTGGGGACGTGGCAGCCGCCAGGCGCCAGCGGCTCGAACTGCGAGCGGAGGTCGGGGATCCCGGTTGCCGAGAGCGCCCCCAGTGACGTCCCGTGGTAGGCGATCTCGCGGGCGATCAGCTTGTGCTTCTGGCCTTTGCCCTGAATTCGGTGGTAGTTGCGGGCGAGCTTCAGAGCCGACTCGACGGCCTCCGAGCCGCCCGAGGTGAAGAAGACGCGGTTGAGGTCGCCCGGAGCCAGCGACGCGATCCGGGTCGCGAGCTCGATCGCGCGGGGGTGCGCGTAGCTCCAGAGCGTGTAGAAGTCGAGCTCTTCGACCTGGCGCGCCGCAGCCTCGCCGAGCTCGGTGCGGCCGTGGCCGGCATTGACGCAGAACAGGGCCGAAAGGCCGTCGAGATAGCGGTTGCCGTGCTCGTCGTAGACGTAGCAACCATCCCCACGGACGATGATCGGGATCTCCTTCTCATCGCTGTAGGCGCCCATTCGTGAGAAATGCATCCACAGGTGCCGCCTTGCCATCTCCTGCAGACCGGTGCCTGTCTCAGAGCCGAGATGCTCCGCAACAGCCATTGAGACCCTCCTTGCTCGCTACGACGATATGGACAAAGCTAGCTCCGAAACGATTCACCTTCAAGTGGTCAATGGGTCAAGCAAACGCATTGCTCATATACAAAATGTACAACGCCGCCGCGAAAAATTGGGGTATCCGCCCCTTGTGCGGGAAAGCACCTTGAGCGTAGCGTCCAACCTGGCCGCTGCCTCATGTCGCAGCGGGAGCACGAGAGGAGAGGGATGGAGAGCGCGGCGGTCCCAGCCAGCGAAGCGGCGCCCGGCACCACGCCGGTCCCGAGCAGCGGCGAGAAGGGGCTGAAGAAGAACGCGATCGGGTTCGCCTCGAGCGTGGTCATCGGGGTCGCCTCGACCGCACCCGGCTACAGCCTCGCCGCGACCCTGGGCTTCGTCGCCGCCGCCGTCGGGCTGGCCGCGCCGGCGATCCTTCTGGTCAGCTTCATCCCGATGTTCCTCGTCGCCGGCGCCTACTACTACATGAACAAAGCCGACCCCGACTGCGGGACGAGCTTCTCCTGGGTGACGATTGCCCTTGGGCCCTGGCTCGGCTGGATCACGGGCTGGACGATCTTCGTCGCCGACATCATCGTGATGGCGAACCTCGCCCAGATCGCCGGGCTGTACTCATTCCTCCTCGTCGGTTGGGACTCGGCCGCGGCCTCGACCGCGGCAGTGACGGCGGTGGGGGTCGTGTGGATCATCGTGATGACGGCGATCGTCCTGATCGGGATCGAGCTCTCGGCCCGGACCCAGATCGGCCTGCTGGCGGCGGAGATCTTCACCCTGGCGCTCTTCGCCATCGTCGCGCTCGTCAAGGTCTACGCCGGCTCGGCGCCGTCCGGATCGATCGACCCCAGCCTCTCCTGGCTGAACCCGTTCTCCCTCAGCCCCAGTGAGATCTCCGCCGGGATGCTGCTGGCCGTGTTCATCTACTGGGGCTGGGACACGACGGCGACGGTCAACGAGGAGACCGAGGACCCGACCGAGGCGCCGGGCAGGGCGACCGTGATCAGCACCCTGATCCTGCTCGGGATCTACCTGATCGTCGCCGTCGCCGCGCAGGCATACGCCGGGGTCGAAAACCTGATCGAAAACCAGGAAGACGTGCTCAGCTCGCTCGGCACCGAAGTCTTCGGCTCGCCGCTCGACAAGCTCCTGATCATCGCCGTTCTCACCTCGGCAGCGGCATCGACCCAGACGACGATCCTGCCGACGGCAAGGACGACGCTCTCGATGGCTCGGGCACTCGCGGTGCCGAGGAGCCTCGGAAAGGTGCATCCCCGCTTCCTGACCCCGCATATCTCGACAATCTGGATGGGCGCCCTCTCGATCATCTGGTACGTCGGCCTGACCCTGGGCAGCGAAGACATCCTCTTCGACTCGCTGGCGGCGCTGGGCCTGATGATCGCGTTGTACATCGGGCTGACGGGATTCGCCTGCGCGATCTTCTACCGGCATGAGCTTCTGCGGAGCGTCAAGAACTTCTTCTTCGTCGGCGTCGGCCCTTTTCTCGGCGGCGTGATCCTCTTCTACCTGCTGATCAAGAACGCGATCGAACTTGCCGACCCGGCCAACTCCGAATCGGGGAACTCGTGGTTCGGCCTCGGACCGCCGCTCGTGATCGCGGTCTTCTTCATGGTGCTCGGCGTGGTCCTGATGGTGATCCAGTGGCGGGCGCTGCCGGACTTCTTCCGACGAAAGGCCGGAGTCGCGCCCGCCGGCTTCCTCGAGGGCGAAGCGCCGATCGAGGGGGAGTACGTGAAATGAGCCAGATCGTCGTCGGATACGACGGCACCGATCAGGGGCGGGTGGCGCTGGACAAGGGTCTGGAGTTGGCGCGTGACCTCGGCGACGGCGTCGTGGTCGTCTTCGGCTATGCGCCGCCGGGGCTCTGGGGCGGCGAGATCGCCGACCACGAGGAGGCCATCGAGGAGCTCGGCGAGAAAGTGATGGGTGAGGCACGCCAGCGGGCTGAGTCCGCGGGTGTCCCCTGCGACGCGGCATTGATCGCCAAGAGCGGGGCGGACGCGCTGCTCGAGGTTGCCGCGGAGCGCGATGCGCGGATGATCGTGGTCGGCAGCCACGGCGAGACGCCGATCAAGGAAATGATCCTCGGCGCGACCCCGCAGAAGCTCGTGCACACGTCGCAGCGCCCCGTTCTCGTGGTGCCGACAGGCGGGCAGCGGTAGTTTCAAGAGACCGGATCAGTGGAATGAGGCGGTAGATGCAGATTCAGAGGCGGAGTTAGATGGAGACCCAGAAGACCAGCGTCGAGCTGATCGGGGTGAGCAAGCGCTTCACCGGCATCACCGCGGTCGACGACGTCAGCCTCGATTTGGCCGAGGGGGAGTTCTTCACGATGCTCGGACCGAGCGGGTGCGGCAAGACGACGACGCTGCGGATGATCGGCGGGTTCGAGCAGCCGACCGAGGGGACGGTGAGGATCGACGGCGAGGACGTCTCGGGTCTGCCTGCCCACAAACGCCCGACCAACACCGTCTTCCAGAGCTACGCCCTGTTCCCGCACATGAGCGTCGAGGACAACGTCGCCTTCGGGCTGCGGCGCAAGCGGGTATCGAAGGGGGAGATCGGCGACCGGGTTGCGGCCGAGCTGAAACGGGTCGGGCTCGCCGCCGAGGCGAACCGGCGTCCCTCCCAGTTGTCGGGCGGCCAGCAGCAGCGGGTCGCGCTGGCCCGGGCGCTGGTCAACCTGCCGAAGGTGCTGTTGCTCGACGAGCCGCTCGGCGCCCTCGATTTGAAACTGCGCAAGGAGCTCCAGGTCGAGCTGAAGGGGATCCAGCGCGATGTCGGGATCACCTTCGTCTACGTAACCCATGACCAGGAGGAGGCGCTGACGATGAGCGACCGGATCGCGGTCATGAACCACGGGCGGGTCGAGCAGGTCGCCGACCCCGAGACCGTCTACGACCAGCCGGAGACGACCTTCGTCGCGGGGTTCATCGGCGTCTCGAACCTGATGCCGGCCAAGGTCACCGGCGCCGGCGAGATCCAGCTCGACCAGGGGCCGACCCTGAGCGCCGAGACGCCATCGCTGCGGCCCGGCGACCGCTGCCACGCGGTGGTCAGGCCCGAGAAGCTGCGGATCGATGCGCTGGCGGCCGCCGGAGCGGCCTCCTCCAATGGCCTGCCGACGGTCGAGGGAACGGTCGAAAGCTCCCTCTACCTCGGCACCTCGACGCAGATCGCGGTTGACCTCGGCGACGGAGTGCGGATGACGGTGCTCGTCCCGAACGCGAGCGAGGCCGAACGGCGGCGCCTCCCCGGCGGCGGCGTGCGGGTCGAGTTGAGCTGGGAGCCGGAGAACATGCACGTCGTGCGCGAGTCGGTGAGCGGGAACTTGAACAGCGAGGAAAACGGAGCGGCCGGCGACGGCGAGCTCGAAGCGACGAAGAGAGGTGGGTCGGATGGACAGTAGTGAGAAGCGGATGGGACGGGCCTCGCTGCTGGCAGCGACCGCGGTGGCGGTCCTCGCCGTGGCGCTCGGCCTCGCCGCCTGTGGCGGCGGGGGCGGGATCGAAGGCGGCGGCAGCAAGGAAGTTCAGACGGTGAAGCTCGAAAAGAAGCCGTCGGGCAGCCTCACGATCTCGAACTGGCCGCTCTACATCGACAAGGAAACGGTCCCGAATTTCGAACAGGCGAGCGGGGTCAAGGTCAAGTACATCGAGGACATCAACTCGAACGAAGAATTCTTCAGCAAGATGCAGCCGCTGCTGCAGGAAGGGGAATCGGGCGACCGCAGCATCTTCGTCCTTGCCGGCTACGAGACGAACAAAATGTACAAGCTGGGCTACCTCCAGAACCTCGACAAGTCGGCCCTCCCCAACGTCGAACGGAACCTGCTGGCGAGCCTGCGCCACCCGCCGAACGACCCCAACCGCGCCTACACGGTGCCCTGGCAGAGCGGAATGACCGGGATCATCGTCAACAAAGAACTCGCGCCTGAAGTGCGCTCGATCTGCGACCTGTTCAACTCCAAATACAAGGGCAAGGTCGACTTCCTCAACGAAGTCAGGGAAACGGTGCCGCTGGTGATGAAGTGCGAAGGCACCGATCCCGAGACGGCGACCGAAGCCGACTGGATGAAGGCGATCGACAAAATCAAGGGCGCCGCCGAATCCGGCCAGATTCGCCGCTTCACCGGCAACGACTACGCGCGTGACCTGACCAGCGGCGACGCGGTCGCGGTGATCGGGTGGTCGGGCGACGCGGTACAGCTCCAAGCCGACAACCCCAACCTCGAATGGCGGGTGCCGACTCAGGGTTGCATGCTGTGGTCCGAAGACATGGTGGTCCCGATCGGGGCGCCGAACCCGACCGCCGCCGAGGCGTTCATGAACTACGTCTACGAACCAAAAAACCAGGCCCAGATCGCCGAATACGTCAACTACGTGACACCGGTTGAAGGCGTCAAACAGATATTCGAAAAGAGCGATCCGGAACTGGCGAAGAACCCGCTGATCTTCCCCAGCGAAGAATTCACGAAGACCTGCTCGCCCACGCCGCCGCTCGAAGGCGAAGAGGAACAGAACGTGATCCGGGCGTTCAACGCGGTGCTGAACGGCTGAGTCGGTTGGGCGGCGCGCGCGGAAACCGGTTGGAGGCGGTGACATGATCGCCGCCCTCCGCCGCCGCGCCGCCCCCTACTTCCTGCTCGGGCCCGGGGCGATCTGGCTCGTCCTGTTCTTCGTCGTCCCGCTCTTCTTCCTCGGGAAACTCTCGCTCGAGTCGGGCTTCGTCGGGAGCCTCGAATTCAGCTGGAACTGGTCGAACTACAGCGAAGCATTGTCCTCCTACGACACCCAGTTCGTCCGCTCCTTCTTCTACGCGGGGACGGCGACGCTGCTGACGCTGGTCATCGGCTATCCGCTCGCCTACGTGATCGCGTTCAAGGCCGGGCGCTGGAAGAACGCACTCCTGTTCGCGGTCGTCGCCCCGTTCTTCACCACCTACCTGATCCGAACGATCGCCTGGGAGACGATCCTCTCCGACGAAAGCCCGGTGACCGAAGTGCTGAAGGCGATCGGCCTTGCTCCCAGCGGCCACGTGCTGGCGACCAGCGGCGCCGTGATCGCCGGCCTCACCTACAACTTCCTGCCGTTCATGATCCTGCCGCTCTACGCCAGCCTCGACCGGATCGACGGAAGGCTGATCGAGGCGGCGAAGGACCTCTATGGCTCGGCCACCCAGAGCTTCCTGCGGGTGACGCTACCGCTCTCGCTGCCCGGGATAGTCGCCGGCACCCTGCTGACGTTCATCCCCGCCGCCGGCGACTACGTCAACGCCCAGTTCCTCGGCGGCGCTGGCAACCGGATGATCGGCAACGTGATCCAGTCGCTCTACCTGAGCCAGGCCGACTACCCGGCGGCGGCGGCGCTCTCCTTCGTATTGATGGTGCTGATCATGATCTTGGTCGTGATCTACATCCGCTTCGCCGGGTCCGAGGCGCTGATGGGCGAGGAGGCGGGATGAGCGGCCTGATGAAGTGGCTGCGCGAGCACGCGCTGAACATCGTCGCCGCGCTGGTCGTGCTTTACCTGCTGATCCCGATCGCGGTGATCTTCGTCTTCTCCTTCAACAATCCGACCGGCCGCTACAACTACACCTGGGTCGGGTTCACCTTCGAACACTGGGCCCACGCGTTCAGCCGCGAAGAACTGTCCGAAGCGCTGCTGACCAGCCTCAAACTCGCCTTCCTGGCGACCGCGATCTCGACGATCATCGGGACGCTGATGGCGCTGGCGCTGGTCCGCCACAAGTTTCTCGGCCGGCGCCTCGCGAACTTTCTGATCGTGATCCCGCTGGCGACGCCGGAGGTCGTGATGGGGGCCGCACTCCTCTCGTTCTTCCTCCTTTGGGGCGCCATCCCGCTCGGGTTCGAGACGCTGCTGATCGCCCACGTCATGTTCTGCATCAGCTTCGTCGTCATCGTCGTCCGCTCGCGCCTGATCGGGTTCGACCGCAACCTCGAGGAGGCGGCCAAGGACCTCGGCGCCAGCCCGGTCCACACCTTCCGCCTGATCACGCTGCCGCTGATCATGCCGGGGATCTTCGGCGGCGCGATGCTTGCCTTCGCGCTCTCAATCGACGACTTCGTCATCTCCAACTTCAACTCGGGGACGACGGTCACCTTCCCGCTCTACATCTTCGGCGCCGCCCAGCGCGGGATCCCGGTCGAAGTAAACGTGATCGCGATGATGCTGTTCTTCACCACGGTCTCGGCGATGGGCTACGCCACCTGGCAGCAGCGCCGGGCGGAAAAGATGGCGGCGGTAAGGCCCGAACAAGAGAGCACGATGGCGGTCCCGGCCGCGGGGTCGGCTGCGGCATGAGCGCAACGGTTGCGACGGAGCGGCTGCGCAACTATGTCGGCGGTGCCTGGCGTGAGGTCGAGGGCGTCGAGACGCTCGACGACGTCGCTCCGGCGACCGGCGAGGTGTCGGCGCTGGTGCCGCTGAGCGGCGCGGCCGAGGTCCGCGCGGCGGCCGAGGCGGCGATGGCGGCGCAGCCCGCCTGGCGCGGCGTGCCCCCGCAGCAGCGGGCGAGGGCGCTGCTGGCGCTGCGCGACGGCCTCCTCGCCCGCCGCGAGGAGCTGACGGCGCTGGTCACAGCCGACATGGGCAAGACGCTGGCCGACGCCGACGGCGAGGTCGGTCGGGGGATCGAGTCGATCGAGTCGGCGGCCGCGATCCCGCACCTGCTGAAGGGCGAGACGCTCGAGGGGGTCGCCGCCGGGGTCGACGTCGAAATGGTGCGCCAGCCGGTCGGCGTCGTCGCCGCGATCACCCCGTTCAACTTCCCGGCGATGATCCCGCTCTGGTTCCTGCCCTACGCGATCGCCTGCGGCAACAGCTTCATCCTCAAGCCCTCCGAGCAGGACCCGCGGCCGGCGGCGCTGATCGCCGAGGTCGTCGACTCGATCGAGCAGATCCCGGACGGGGTCGTCAACCTCGTCCACGGCAGCCGCGAGGTGGTCACCGCGATCCTCGAGGACCCCGGCATCGACGCCGTCTCGTTCGTCGGCAAGGCGGAGACGGCGAGGATCATCGCCCAGGGCGGGGCGGCGAGCGGAAAGCGGGTGCAGGCGCTCGGCGGCGCGAAGAACTCGCTGGTCGTTATGCCCGACGCCGCCCTCGAGCGGGCGATGCCGGCGATCATGGGCTCGGCCTTCGGGGCCGCCGGCCAGCGCTGCCTCGCCGGGTCGGTCTGCGTCGCGGTCGGCGACGAGGAGCGCCGGCGCGCGGTCCGCCAGGCGCTTGTCGCCGCGGCCTCCGAACTCAACGTCGGGGCCGGCGAGGACCCGGCGACCGATGTCTGCCCGATGGTCTCGGCCGAGTCGCGCGACCGGGTCGCGGCGGCGATCGACCGCAGTGAGAGCGAGGGCGCCGAGCTGCTGCTCGACGGCCGCGGCGACGGCGGTCCTGCGGGGACGCTGCTCGGGCCGACGATCGCCATCGCCGACCCCGAGTCCGAGTTGGCCCGCGACGAGCTCTTCGGGCCGCTACTGACCGTCGTCGACGCCCCCGACCTCGACTCCGCCCTCGAGTTCCTGAACGGTTCGCGCTACGGCAACGCCGGCGCGATCTTCACCTCCTCGGGCGAGGCCGCCCGCGCCTACCGCTACGGAGCCGAGGCCGGGATGCTCGGCGTCAACATCGGCGTCCCGGCGCCGGTCGCCTGGTTCCCGTTCTCGGGCTGGAAGGACTCGATGGACGGCGACCTCCACGCCAACGGCACCGACGCCGTCGACTTCTACACCCGCAAGAAGGTCATCACCAGCCGGTGGTGAGAGAGTGAAGAGGTCGCTCCGGGTCACGAGGCGGATCGAGGCACCGCCGGAGGCGGCGTCGACATGTTTTCTGGCCGGCGGCCGCGTACCAAGAAGGCTCAGCTGTTCGATGCGCACGCCGCGAGACCAAGCGCGTGCAGTTGCTTGCCTGCGGCGGCGAAGAGATCTTCGTTGCCGAAGAACAACGAGGGATTCGCCTTGCCTTCATCGAGGGTCTGTTGGGAGATTTCAATTGCCGATTTCACCTGCTGTTCCTCACCGCTCGGCGCTCCCAGGGCTGTCACAGCGTCGATCTGCGACTGGATGTTCGGAGCGAAGACGGTTTCCACCATCTCGGCCTGCTCCGCCTTGGTCGGTTTCTTGTTCTCCAAGCCGTGTTTCTTGACGTAGGCGTCGATTTCAGCTTCCTGAGCCTTTTCGCCTTTGACACAGATCGCGTTGCCCTTCGCGATGAATTCGGCCTTGGTGATCGCGGCCGTCGTTTCGGTGGTGGTCGAGCTGCCACCGCCGCATCCAGCCACACAGGCTCCGACGATGAGGGCCACCGTCACACCCAGCCCGCAGATCAAGCTTCTTCGCATCGAGTCCTCCTCAGCGTTACTAGTTCCGACCACCCTAGCCGCCCGTGGGCCGGCCACTGACAAACGTCCTCCCGGGGGGCACGACGTGCCGGCCGACTCTTCCCTACCTGCCGATGTGGAAGCCGATCAGCTCGGGAACCTTGGCGATCGCGGCGGCGAGGGGGTTGGGGTCGTGGCCGTTCGCCTCGGCGTTCTCCTTGCTCATGATCCCGCGGCGGATCAGGCTGCCGCCGATCCAGTGGAAGGGCTCCGGCGGGACCCGCTGGGGCGTCGGGTCGACGATCGCCAGCCGGGAGTGCTCGTCGCGGCGGTCGAGGGCGAGGGAGGCCATCACCCGGCCGACCATGTGGGCGGGGCCGACCCCGTTGCCGGTGTAGCCGGCGGCGACGAAAACGCGGCCGCCGCGGAGCGGCATCACCAGCGGCAGGTGGGTCGGCGAGACGTCGATCGGGCCGCCCCAGGCGTGGGTGATCCGGCGCCCCTCGAGGGCGGGGAAGTAGGCGCGCAGGCGCTCGGCGGCCATCGCCACGACCTCGGGGTCGACCTCGACCTTGCCGTGGAGGCCGGCGTTGAAGGAGATCTGGCCGCCGCCGAGGCCGAAGGCGATACGGCCGTCCGGGGTCGTGCGGAAGTAGTGAAGCATCGTCCGGCAGTCGGTGATGCACTCGCTGCCGGTCCAGCCGACCTCCTCGAGCACGTCCGGCACCGGCTCTGTGAGGACGATGTGCGATGAGGTGACGGTGAGCCGGTCGCGCAGCGGCCCGCGCCGCCCCGCGGCGGCACCGCCGATCGCGATCACCGCGGTGCCGGCCCGGATCCTGCCGCCGTCGGTGCGCGCCTCGACTCCGTCGGGGGCTGCCCGCAGCGACCGTACCGGGGAGGCCTCGTGGACCTCGACACCGGCGGCGAGGAGGCGATCGCGGAGGCCGTGGGCCAGCCGGGCCGGCTGCACCGTCGCCGAGTCCTGGTAATAGGCACCGCCGCGGAAGGCCGGTGAGCGGCAGTGGCCGGCGACGGCATCCGCGTCGAGGGCCTCGACCACACCCTCGACCCTGAGCTCGCGGCAGGCGTCGACGGTCTCGCTCCAGACGCCGTCCTGGGCGGGCGCGGTCGATACCTGCAGGTAGCCGCCGTGCCGGTACCAGGCGTCGACACCCTGCGCCTCGCAGAATTCGCCGACGCCCTTCACCGACTCGCGCGAGGCCTCGGCGACGGCGAGCGCCGCGGCATCGCCCCAGCGCTCGCGCATGTTCTGGAGCGAGAACCACATCACGTTGCAGAAGCCGCCGTTGCGGCCACTCGGCCCGTCGCCGCAGGTCGAGGCCTCGAGCACGACCACCCGGGCGGCGGGCTCGAGGGCCTTGAGGTGCCAGGCGGCCCACATCCCGGTGTAGCCGCCGCCGAGGACGAGGACGTCGGCGGCGACGTCGGCGGCCAGCGGCGGCGCCGGCGCGAGCTCGCCCGCCTCCTCGAGCCAGTAGCCGTGTGGCGTGTGCTTCATCGCAACTAGTCTCCAACAATGGCCGAACCGGGTCAGGACTCGACGCCCTACGTCGACGCTCTGCTCGCCTACGCGGAACTGGATCCGGGGCGCTACCAGGTGCCGGGCCACAAGGGCGGGGCCGGGGCCGACCCGGCGCTGCGCGAGCTCGTCGGCGACACCGGGCTGCGCAACGACGTCCCCTCGGTCACCGAGGGGGTCGACATCGGGCCCGAACCGACCCCTTTCCAGCAGTCGCAGATCCTCGCCGCCGAGGCCTGGGGGGCGGGCCGGACCTGGTTCCTGGTCAACGGTGCATCGCAGGGAAATCACGCGGCCTGCCTCGCCCTCGCCCACATCGGCGCGGACGTCGTCGTCCAGCGCAACGTCCACTCCTCGGTCATCGACGGGATGGTGATGAGCGGCCTGCGGCCCGCCTTCGTCGCGCCCGAGCTCGACCCGGAGCTGGGGATCGCCCACTGCCTCACCCCCGATTCACTGGCTGCGGCGCTCGACGCCAGCCCCGACGCGGTCGCCGCGATGGTCGTCTCGCCGACCTATTTCGGCGCCTGCGCCGACCTCGCCGGGCTCGCGGCCGCCGCCCACGAGCGCGGCCTGCCGCTGCTCGTCGACGAGGCCTGGGGCGCCCACCTCCACTTCCACGCCGACCTTCCCCCCGACGCCCTCAGCTGCGGCGCCGACCTCGTCATCTCATCGACCCACAAGATCGTCGGCAGCCTGACCCAGGCGGCGATGCTCCACCTCGGCACCGGCGACCGGCTCGATGGAGCGGTTGTCGACCGCTGCGTCAGCCTCGTCGAGTCCACCAGCCCAAGCGCGCTCCTCTCCGGCTCGCTCGACGCCGCCCGCCGGCTCGCGGCAGTCCACGGCGCCGAGCGCCTCGGCGAGACGCTCGCCGAGATAGCGCGGGCAAGGGGGGAAATCGAGCAGATCCCGGGGCTCGCGGTGCTCGGGGAGGAGCTGACCGGGCGCAGGAGCATCGCCGGCTGGGACCCGCTGCGGGTCCCGATCGACGTCCGCGGCACCGGGACCAGCGGCTATCGCCTGGCGAAGACCGCGTTCGAGAGCGAGGGGGTCGACCTCGAGCTCCACTCGGAGAACGTCGTCGTCGCGATCTTCGGCCTGGCCGAGCCGGCGGCGGGCGCCAGGGAGCGCCTGGTCGCGGCGATGCGGGTCGTCGTCGACCGGCTCGCGACCGAGGAACCGTCCCCCCACGGCCAACTCGCGCCCCCGCCGCCCTGGGGCGAGCTGGCGATGACCCCGCGCGAGGCGTTCCTCGGCCCGCAGGAGGTGGTCCCCTTCGACGAGGCGGCGGGCCGGGTCGCGGCCGAGTCGCTCGCCGCCTACCCGCCGGGAATACCGAACGTCCTCCCGGGCGAGCGCCTGACCCGCGAGACACTCACCTACATCAGGGAGAGCGTCGCCCACGGCGGCTACGTACGCGGCAGCAGCGACCGCGAGCTGAGGACGCTGCGGGTCGCTCGCTAGGGTTCCGCCGATGGCGACCTTCGACGCGCTCGCAGACCTCCCGCTCGAGGTCGACGGATACGAGCTCGAGGGGCTCAGCTTTCAGGCCGGGGAATTCGAACGTCTGACGACGGTGATCCACCTCAAGGGAGCCAGCGAGGAGGGCCTCGGCGAGGACGTCGTCTACGAAGCGCTCGAACACCTCGCGCTCCGGGACGCGGGGCCCTACCTCGACCTCACCGGGCACGCGACGCTCGGCGAGTTCTGCGAGTTCATGGGCACCGTCGACACCTTCCCGCAGGAGCCGGGCCGCGACGTCTCGCGCCTCTACCGCCGCTACGCGTTCGAGGCGGCGGCGCTCGACCTCGCTCTGCGCCAGGGCCAGATCGGGCTCGCCGAGGCGCTCCGCCGCGAGCCGCAGCCGGTCGACTTCGTCTGCTCGATGCGCCTCTCCCCCGGGGAAGGCCGGCCCTCGACGATCGAGACCCTGCGGCGCAAGCTCGACCCCTACCCGACGCTGCGCTTCAAGCTCGACCCGACCAACGACTGGGACGACCACCTGATCGCCGAGCTGGTCGCGACCGGCGCCGTCGACTCGCTCGACCTCAAGGGCTTCTACAAAGGGACCCCGGTCGACGTCGACACCGACCCCGTCCTCTACTCGAAGCTGATCGAGGCCTTCCCCGACGCCTGGCTCGAGGACCCCGACGTCAACGACGAGACCCGTCCGATCCTCGAGCCGGTCCGCGACCGCCTGACCTGGGACGCCCCGATCCACTCGATCGCCGACATCGAATCGCGTCCCTGGCCGCCGCGGATGGTCAACATCAAGCCGTCACGGGTCGGCGGCCTCAGGGACATCTGTGAGATGTACGACTACTGCGCCGAGAACGGCATCGGCGCCTACGGCGGCGGCCAGTGGGAGCTCGGCGTCGGCCGCGGCCAGATCCAGGTCCTCGCCTCACTCTTCCATCCCGACGCGCCCAACGACACCGCGCCGCGCCCATACAACGAAGCCGAGCCGCCGCCGGGGCTGCCGACGAGCCCGCTCAAGCCAAAGCTGGCCGCGACCGGCTTCCGCTGGGACGGCTGAGAGGAAGGAACACCAATGGCCAAAGCAAAGAAGGGCTTCGCCCCCGCCCTCAACGAGCAGATCGCGAACGAGTTCGCGGCCTCCCAGCAGTACGTCGGGGCGGCCGTCTACTACGACGGCGAGACGCTCCCGCGGCTGGCCCAGTTCTTCTACCGGCAGGCGCTCGAGGAGCGCGAGCACGCGATGATGATGATCCAGTACCTGCTCGACGTCGACGAGGAGGTGCACATCCCCGACATCAAGTCGCAGGAGACGAAATACACCGACGGGACGGCGCCGGTGAAGATGGCGCTCGAGCAGGAGCGGCGGGTCGGCGAGGAGATCTACGCGCTGTTCGAGCTCGCGCGCGAGGTCAAGGACTACCGGGCCGAGCAGTTCATGCAGTGGTTCGTCAAGGAGCAGGTCGAGGAGGTGGCGCTGATGCAGGACCTGCTCAATGTCGTCGAGCGCTCGAAGGAGAACCTGCTGCTGGCCGAGGACTACATCGCCCGCGAGGCGCCCGGCGAGGGGGGAGCCGACGCGACAGCTCCCCCCATCGCCGGAGGCTAGGGCAGGTACGCCTCAGCGCTTACCACCGGCGGCGTGCCAGACGCCGACGTCGTGGATCCCCTCGCCGGAGACGTCACCGGGCTTGGTGTCGCCCGTGAACCTGTACAGCGGCAGGCCGCGAAAGGTGACCTGGGTCCTGCCGTCGGGGCGGACGATCGTCCCCAGGTGGATGGGACCGACCGGCTTGACGCCCGCCTTCACGGTCAGCGGCTTCCAGATCGAGAGGCAGGCGCTCACGTTGCAGATGAACCTGCCGTTCTTCTCGGCGCTGAGGCTGTAGAGGGTCCGGCCCTGGTTGTTGGTGAGGATTTTGTGCCCGAGCTCCTTGTTCTGCGCCTCCTTCACGACCCGCGCGGTGCCGCTTCCCGTGCCTGTCGGGGGCTGCGGAGTCGGTTCCGGAGTGGGCGTCGGATACGGGTTCGGATAGGGGTTGGTCGGGGTCGGGGTCGGGGTCGGTTCTTCCGGATACGGATATGGGTATTCGACCGCGTGGCCCTGCGGCGCGCGGACCAACGCCAGGGCGGTCAGCGCCGCCAGCACGGCGAGCGCGAAGAGGATCAGGTTGCGCGGGCGGTGTATCGGTTGCGGAAGCATGCCCCTCCTCGGGGTAGAAGTCGGCTTTCCCCGGGTTACGGACGAGCGACCCCCCGGGTTCGGTCGACATTTCCCTATCCGAGCCAGCCGGCGCCCTGTCGCATCCGCCTGACGCGGCGGAACTCGGCGATGTCCTCGCGCAGCGCCGCAGGCGCCGGGGCGGGCAGAAAGCGCGCCGGCAGGGGCGACTCGACGACGCCGCTATCGGCGGCGACGACGCGGTAGGCACGGGCGCCGCGGCGGGCGGTGACGGCCGAGGGGCGGGCGTCGCCTTCCCAGATCAGGCCGGCGTAGTCGTCGAGGCCGTAGCCGCCGGGCATGCCGTCACCGACCGCGTCGAGGTAGGCGGCACGACGCTCGGGCTCGTTGTTGTAGTGAACGCAGAGGCTGCCGCCGAGCAGGCCTAGGCCCGACCCCGGCCGCGGCCGCCCGGAGGAGGTCGTGATCCCCGACTCGAACCAGCACATCGCGCCGGCGCTCTGGCCGGCGAGCACGACCCCCTCGCGCCAGGCGAGGCCGAGCATCGACTCCAGATCGTGGGCCTCCCATACGGCGAGAAGGTTGAGCAGGCTGCCGCCGCCGACGTAGATCAGGTCCTGCTCGAGCAGGTGGTCGCGGAGCTCCATCGGGCGCCGGCCCAGCCGGAAGAGGGAGACGTCCGAGGGGTCGCACGGACGCTCACCGAAGGCGCTGTAGAAGCCCCCGATCTGCTCCGCGGTGTCGCCGCTCGCTGTCGGCAGGATGCAGATCCGCGGCCGCCTGTCCGCGCGTTCGGTCGCCAGCCGCAGGATTAGCTCGCACACCGCCCGATCGGGAGGGCGCGAGGAGAACTCGTGGCCGCCGAGGGTGAGGATCCGGGTCGTCACCGCATACCTAGGCGGCGATCGCCGTCGACATCGCCTCGGGCAGGGGCGCCACCGCGGCGGCGGCGCGGTCGCCGAGATAGAGGGTCGCGATCCTCATCTCGACCACCCGGCGACCGTCGGCGTCGAGCCGGTAGCCGCGCGACTCGGGCCGCGAGGCGACCACCCGGGCGAGTTCGGTGCCGACGAAGTGGAGGGCGGCGCCGTCCTCCGCCGCGTAGCCGGCGCGCGTTCCGCCTCGGAGGAAGTCGTGGTAGGCGAGCCGCCTCTCCGAACGGGGCTCGTAGTGGACGCAGTTGCTGAACGGGAGCAGGCCGAGCCCCTCCACCGACCGCGGGGCGCCGTGGAATCCGGTCACCGCCTCCGCGAACCAGCAGAGTGAGCCGGCCGAGAGCCCGCAGAGGATGACGCCGGCCTCCCACGCCTCGCGGAGAATCGCGTCGAGACCGTGGGCCCGCCAGACCCCCAACAGGCTGACCACGCTGCCGCCGCCGACATAGATCAGGTCCTGGGAGAGAAGGTGGCTGCGGAGGTCCTCCGGCCCCTGCTCGCGGCGGAACAGCGAGATGTGGCTCGGCTCACAGCGCTCCGGCGAGAACGCGCGGTAGAAGCGGACGATGTAGTGGTCGGCGTCGCCGCTGGCCTGCGGTAGGAAGCAGACGCGCGGGCGCTCGGCGCGGGTGAGCCCGAGCACGTAGTCGTCGAGGAGGGGGTTGCCCGACTCCATCGAGAAGCCGCCTCCGCCGAAGGCGACGATCTGTCGCAGCGGATTCTCCATCTACGACTCCTCGTGCTTCGCTCGCGGCGCGAAGCGACAGATATGGACGCTTGCTCGCTTCGCACTCATGGGGAAATGTTCGCCCCGAGCAGGGCGAACGCGGTTGTACAGTGGTCCGAAGTTCGGGTCCCGGCCCTCGCCCGCGTGTACAGGCTATGGACCGTCGCCCGGCGCTCAGAAGACCTGTGCGTCGAGGAATCCGGCGACCAGAACCAACCAGCCGGCGATCTCGGCCGCGATCAGGGCGACCATGTAGGTGCGGATCGCCCCGCTCGGGGCTCGGAGCTGGTTGTCGGTGTCCTGGCGCCAGCCGTGCACGGTGTAGCTGCCGACCGACGCGAAGAAGAAGACCGACATCGCCGCGGCGGCGAGCAGATTGACGGCGGTGCCCCATCCGCTCAGCTCGACGAAGGCCGCGATCAGCAGCAGGGCGAAGCTGTAGAGAAGGGCCGCGCGGTGGGCGATGTCGGTGTAGGGGTGCGCGTGCCCCTCCTCGGAGGCGAGGATCTGGCGGTACTTCAAGACCCCGAGCAGGAGCGCCCAGAGGAACATCGCCGCGGCGGAGAGGAGGACCGCCTTGGTGTCTCCGCCGAGCTCCATGGGGCCGATGCTATCTTCGCGCCGTGACCGCGACATCGCTCGTCACCGGCGTCGACTTCGTCTCGCTGCCGACGGAGGACATCGAGAGGGCGATCGAGTTCTACGGCGAGGTCCTCGGCCTCGAGCGCGGCAAGCTCTGGCGGAAAGACGGCGAGAAGCCGCTCGGCGCCGAGTTCGAGACCGGGACGGTGACGGTCGCGATCGTCGACGGCGAGAGGATCGGGATCCCGTTCGAGCCGAGCCGGGTGCCGATCGCCCTTCACGTCGAGGACGTCGAGGCGGCGCGAGCCGAGCTCGAGGCAAAGGGCGTCGAGTTCTTCGGCGACATCATCGACAGCGGCGTCTGCCACATGGCGAGCTTCCGCGACCCCGACGGCAACGCGCTGATGTTCCACAACCGATACGCCCCGAAGGCCTAGCCGCGCAGGCCTTCCTGGGCATCGGTGATCAGGACCGAGGCCCGCGCCCACCTCCGCTTGATCTCAGTTTCGACCGAGGCCAGGTCGCAGGATTCGGCGAGGCAGTCACCCCAGGCGTTGGCCGCCTCGATGTGCTGGTTGAGCGCTTTCTCGGCCGGGACGCCGGCGCCGACCACGCACCCCGCCGGCTCGCCGGTCACGGGTATCTGACGGTAGGCGCGCTGCAGGCTCCTCACGTTCTCGAGGTACTGGTCATAGGTGAGACCGACCGCCAGCTGGTCGCGAAGGCCGTCGAGCGAGCGGATGAACCGGGTCAGCTTCGCGCCACAGCGGCCCCTCGCGGCAGCCGGGGAGCCCCGCGGAGGCCCGGTCGGGGCGGCGCTCAGCGTGGCATCGGTTTCGACGGTCCCTCCTCCCCCTCCGCACCCGAATAGCGCAAATGCCACGCCCAGAGTCATGCAAGCGACCATCCCTGCCCGGCTCCCTCGCATCCTCCTAGTGTAAAAGTCCTCCGATGCGCAGGACCGTGCTGCTCGCGGTGCTCTCGGCAACGCTGACGGTCGCCGGCTTCGCCCCTACCGCGAGCGCTGCCGACAACGGCGGCGTCCTCGTCGTCGGCGACAGCCTCGCGGAACTGACCTCCCCATACCTCCAGCGCTACCTGCCGAGCGTGCCGCTGACCGTGAACGCGGTCGGCGGATCCAACAGCTACCAGATCTATGAACTGTTCGAAGAAAGCTACGACCCGTCGCAATCGGTGATCGTGTTCGACGCCGGTACCAACGACAACCCGGCCTATCCGCAGATCCTCGCCGAAAATCTGCAAAAGGTGACGGAACTGGTCGGCGACCGCTGCATGGTCGTGCCGACGATCCACGGATTCACCGTGAACGGGATCGACAACAGCGGCAAGAACAGGGTCGTCCACGAATTCGCGGCCTCGCGACCGGGCACACAGACCCCCGATTGGGCCGGCGCCGTCGCCGCCCACCCCGAGCTGATGCAGGCCGACGGCCTGCACCCGATCCCGGAAGGCGCCGACCTGCGGGCAAGGCTGATCGCGCAGGGAGTGCTCGGCTGCCTGGCGGGCGAATCGACCCGGAGCGCCGCACCCGTCCACCACGAAACCAGGCCGAGGCCCGAACTCGCGATGGTCTCGCGCTTCCAGCAGCGCCAGGCCGAACTGGTGGAGGTCGGGCTGCTCGGGCGGCTGGCCGCCGAAATGCTGAGATGAGGAGAGTCGATGCCTAGGCCTGTAGAGGAACGCCGCCGCTACATGCCGGGGCTCGACGGCCTGCGGGCGATCGCGGTCCTCGCCGTGATCGCTTACCACCTCAACTTCCCCTGGGCCGAAGGCGGGCTGCTGGGCGTCGGTGTCTTCTTCACCCTCAGCGGCTACCTGATCACCGACATCCTCCTCAACCAGGTCAGCCGCGGCGGGATCAGGCTCAAGGCGTTCTGGCTGGCGCGGGCGAGGCGCCTGCTACCGGCCCTGTTCGTCCTCCTTGTCGTGGTCCTCGCCTGGGTGACTCTGATCGGCCCCCACCAGCCGAGCAGCTTCCGGATGGAAACGGTCAGCTCGGCCTTCTACTTCAACAACTGGTGGCTGATCTTCCACAACGTCTCCTACTTCGAACGCTTCCAGCAGTCGCCGCTCGATCACATCTGGTCGCTCTCGATCGAGGAGCAGTTCTACATCCTCTGGCCGTTCCTCGTGATCCTCGGGACCAGGTTCGTCCGCGAGCCGAAGGACGCCGGCGGGGTCCGCCTGCGGCTCGCCGGTGTGACGGTGCTCGCGGCGATCGCCTCGCTGATCCTGATGGCGGTCCTCTACCACCCCTCGATCGACCCGTCCCGCGTCTACTACGGGACCGACACCCGCGCCTTCGAGCTGCTCGCCGGCGCCGCGCTGGCGATGGTCTGGCCGAGCCGCCGCCTGCGGACCGACATCGCCCCCCGCGCCCGCAACCTGGTCGACGGGGCCGGAGTCCTCGGCCTGGTCGTGATCGGCGTGATGTTCTGGCGGATCGGCGAATTCTCGCCTTTCCTCTACCGGGGTGGGTTCGCCCTGCTCTCGATCGCCACCGTGCTCGCGGTAGCGGCACTGACCCACCCGGCGGCGAGGATCGGGAACATCGTCGGCTGCCGGCCGATGCGCTGGATCGGCGAACGCTCCTACGGCATCTACCTCTGGCACCTGCCGATCATCGTCCTCACGACCCCGGAAGGGGCGCACTCGGTCGACCTCCCGCGCGCCGCGGCCCAGGTCGCGGCGACCTTCGCCGTCGCCGACCTCTCCTGGCGCTTCGTCGAGAACCCGGTCCGCCACGGCGCCCTCGATCGCCTCTACCGCCAGGTGCGGGCCGGGCGGATTCGGCGCGAGACCGTCACCCCGCGCGGTTGGGCGCTGCTCGCCGCCTGCGGGCTGGTCTTCGCGATCGCGCTCGCCGGCCTCGCCGGGGTCGGCACCAGCAATGACCGGGCGATCGGGTCAGCCACGGTCCAGGAAACGATCACCGCCAGACAGAGGCCGAAGGCTCCTCTGGGGACCGTCTGCAAGGCGGTGGTCCACATCGGCGACTCGACCTCGGAGGGCCTGGTCGACCCCGAATACAACCCGCCGAGCAAGCTGATCGCCGCCCAGTACGCCCGGGTCGGGGCGACGACCGCGCACCTCGACGTCTCCGGCGCGCGCTCGATCTACGAGAACTTCGAAGGCCAGCCCAACGCCCAGGAAGCGGCCGAAGCCTGGAAGGACAAGGGCTTCAAGGGCTGCTGGGTGATCGCGATGGGGACCAACGAGGCGGCCAACGTCGCCGCCGGCTCGACGTTCACCTACGACGACCGGATCGCGAGCATGATGAGCACGATCGGCGAGCAACCGGTGATGTGGGTCAACACCAAGACGCTGGAAACCACCGGCCCCTACGCCGAGTCGAACATGCAGGACTGGGACAAGGCCCTGCGCGATGCCTGCGACCACTACCCGTACATGCGCGTCTACAACTGGGCCGCGGCGGTGCACGACGACTGGTACATCCCGGACGGCATCCACTTCACCTCACACGGCTACGCCGAACGCGGGCGGCTGATCGCCGACGCGCTGCTGAGGGCGTTCCCGAATACCCACCCGGTCGCGATGAAGGATGCCGACAACTGCGTCATCCCGCCCTCGTGAAGTACGCCCAGCGGTCATAGAGGCCGAGCGCCGAGGCGAGGGTGTCGCCGCGGATCGTCGCCCGGCCGCCGCTGCCGATCAGCTGCGCGTAATCGATCCGCGGCGAGTCGCCGCGAGCGGTCACCCTGATCCCCAGGAACCGGCCGGGGACGTAGGGGTCGAGCCGGGCCTCCATCTCGGCCTGGGTGAAGCGGAGCGTCCAGCGGTGAAGCGGCGAATAGTAGTCGTAGGGGTCGGGAACGCTCTCGAGGTAGGGAACCGGCGGCGCCCCGAGGAACCCCGACTCCGTCCTCCCGCCCGAGGAGGAAAAGTAGGTCGTCTGTGCGACCTGTCCTTCGTAGGTGACGACCTGGCCAAGGGTCGCGCGTGCGGCGGAATCCGTCCGAGGCTCCTCCGCGGCTACCCCGCCGTAGTTCTGGGTCCTGGTGTCGGGATAGACGTCGAATGCGCTTCCTCCGACGTCGGTCGAGAGGGCGATCGAGCGGACCGCGACCGCGAACGCCTTCAGGGTCGCCATCGGCCATTCGGGCGGGACCTCGGCCGGCTCGGACCCGCGGACGTACTCGTTGACGCTGAGCGCGTTGACGACGTCGAGGCCGGCGCCGGCCGGGACCGCCTCGAGGGCGCCGCGGTAGCGGCCGACTCCGGCGATCTCGATGACGCCGGCGCCGTCGGCGTGGAGGCGGTGGCCGCAGCGGGCGAGGAGTTTGCCCGAGCTCGAGAGGAGCAGGATCGAGGAGCCGCTCCGGAGCGCCTGGTAGGAGCGGGACGGGTCGAGGGCTCTTCCGCAGGCCGCGCTCGCGCGGCTGAACCCGACCGCGCCGCCTGACGAGGTCGTCAGCAGCACCCGGACGATCGGCGCCGGCTTCATGGTGGTGATCCGGATCCCCCGGAAGTAGTGGTGGAGGATCTGGCGATACCCGAAGCCGTGCCTGCCGTAGCCGTAGGCGCCGTAGGCGCTGAGCCCGACGCCGTGGCCGAAGCCGGCGCCCTTCACGGTCCAGGTGACCGCGGCGCCCGCCGCCGGCGGGATCGTGGCGGCGAGGAGGAGCGCCGCGAGGAGGGCTGCCGATCGGGCGCGGGCCATCCGGCCCGAGGTTAGACGGCTAGGGGGCGCTCTCCCTGAACCAGCCGGCGAGTGCCTCCAATCCCTCACGCTGGGCCTCGCCGCCGCCGAGGCCGCCGAGCACCCCGGTCCCCTTCATCATGTTGACCTTCAGCTTCTCGCCATCGACGGTCAGAAGCTTGAGCGTGACCGCAGTGGCGTCGAGGATCGCCGGCCCGCGAACTTCCGGCTCACTCCCTGGACGATCACCCGCCTGTCGGTGGTCCCGATCGCGACCTGGCGGCCCTTAGAAGATGCGGCTTTCGGCGCCGACGCAGACCGCGCGCAGTTCCTCGCCCGGCTCGAGCAGAGGCTCGATCGCCGGGCGCAGCTTCTCGCCGAGGTCGGCCATCGGCTGATCCTAGCCCGGCCGCCGAGGAGCCTGCGTGAACCGCGACGAGGCCCTTCCCCGTATCCTCCATACGGCTGGCTCGTCCGCCCAGAGGATGAACTGCTTTCAGATCAATCGGCGTTGGCGGGCCGTGTCGGCCCTTGTCGTCGCATGCGCGGCGCTGGTCGCCGCAGGCTGCGGTGGTGGCGGCTCGGACCCGACCACCGCCAAGAGCGCCGGCGCAGCCGGCAACCGTGAGTTCGCGGGCGCAGAAGCGAAGCCCCCGAAGCCGGCGGCGGCGCTGAAGCTGAGCGACTCGCTCGGGCACCCGGTCGACCTCTCCGAATACAAGGGCAAGGCCGTCCTGGTGACGTTCATCTACACCCACTGCCCCGATGTCTGCCCGTTGATCGTCAGCCACCTGAAAACCGCGCAGGCGCTGCTCGGCCCGAAGGCGGACGGGCTGCGGATCGTCGCCGTCTCCACCGACCCCCGCGGCGACACGCCGAAGACCGTCGCCGCGTTCCTCGACGATCACGGGATGACCGGCAGGATGCAGTACCTGATCGGCGACCGCGGCGAACTCGGTCAGGTCTGGAAGGACTGGAGCATCGTCGCCCACCCCGACAAGGCGGGCCGCGACCTGGTCGAGCACTCCGCCCTCGTCTACGGAATCGGAGCCGACGGCCGCGTCACGACCCTCTATCCGGCCAACTTCTCGCCCTCCGAAATCGTCCACGACGTTCCCCTGCTCGAGCAGCAGTAGATCCGTTGTCGGGGCGCGTGCTGCTATCAACGATCGTCGTCGCGGCGATCGTCGCCGTGGTCGCGGCCGAGGTGCTGACGGCGGGCTCCGGCGAGAACGCAGGCAAGCCGGCGCCGGAACTGCCGGCCGCGGTCCTGCAGCCGCCGAAGGTGACGCTCGCCGACCTTCGCGGAAGCCCGGCGCTGATCAACTTCTGGGCGAGCTGGTGCGACCCTTGCCGCAAGGAGGCGCCCGAACTCGAGCGGCTCAGCCGATCGCTCCCGCATGGGGCCCGGCTGGTCGGGGTCGATTACACCGACCAGGAGGGATCCGCCCGCGACTTCATCCGCGAATACGGCTGGACCTTCCCGGTCCTCAGCGACCCTGACGGCGTGGTCGGCGCCCGCTACGCCTTCAGCGGCCTGCCGAGCACGGTCGTGATCGACTCCAGGGGCAGGATCGTGGAGACATTGCGCGGGCCGCAGACCGAGGCCGATTTCCGCCAAGCGCTGGCCGCCGCCCGGCAGGACTGAGGCGATCGTCCTCGTCCGGCGATCACCTTAGGCTGGCCCGAATGACCCGCCTGCTGACCCTCGTAGTCGGCGCGTTCGTCCTCATGACCTCCGTCGCGGCCGCCCAGACCGTGAACGTGCCCGGCCGGCTGAGCTCGGTGCTGCCGGAGGCCCGGAGCGCCGGCGTCGCGGTCCTGCTGCCCTCCAAGATCAACCTCGATTACAGGAGCGGCGCAAGGATCTACACCGATGGCAACGGCGACCGGAAGCGCGGCAGGTACGAGCTGGAAATGAGCGGGGCGAAGGGCTGCGGTGGCAGCGACGCCTGCTTCCTGGCCGAGTTCACCGGCGAGAGGGGCAGGCCGCTGGGCTACGGGTCGACCAACGTCTCACTGGCCCTCGGGATGAGGGGGTACTACAAGCCGGAGTCCTGCGGCGGATCCTGCTCGCCGCCGTCGATCCAGTGGATCCAAAAGGGCGTTCGCTACGAGATCCAGGCCAGGGCCCTCGGGGGCAAGCGGGCATTCGTCTCGATGGCCAACAGCGCGATCAACCACGGCGACCGCAGGTAGAACGGGCGGCGGGACTCGCCGCCGTCAACCGCCTCGTTCCAGGCGCGGGAAGAAATCGGCGCTCCGCGGCGTCCTTGATCGGTGACCCGCCACGAAGGAGGAGTAATGGAGAGCATCGATCGAGCTGGAATGGCGCGACTCTCGGGCGCAGCGTCCACGGTCGACGAGTTGCCTGCTCCCGGGCAGGCCCGGGAAGCGCAGCAGGCCGCCGTCAGACACGGCCGCGGGTGGCTCGCCGTCCGCGCCCTCGGAGCGTTTGCGGTGCTGGCGGTGGGCATCGTCCACCTCCAGCAGTACCTGAAGCTCTATTCGGCGATACCGACGATCGGAACCCTGTTCATCCTCAACTTCGCCGGGGCGACCGGGATCGGACTTGGGCTCCTGGCGCCGATCGAACGGCTGCTGGGGCGGCGCTGGGGAGATCGGGCCCTGAGCCTGCTCGCGCTGGGCGGGGTGGGACTCGCCGCGACCGCTTTCGTCTTCCTCGCGATCAGCGAACGAACCCCGCTGTTCGGCTTCATGGAGCCAGGGTACGACCCGACCGCAATCCTGGTCTCCCGGATCGCCGAGGGAGCGGCCGTGGTCCTGCTCGGCACCTATCTGGCCGCCCGTTTCGCCGGCAGGGCCGACAGAGGATGGTGGTAGGCAGGAAGCACCGAAGCATCGGAGGCAAAAGGACGTTTTGGTGGTATGAACGACGCGATGGGCGATATGGCACCTGAGCTGAGCACCGAGGAGATGGCGGAGCTGAGCGCACTGGCCGACGGGACGCTCCCCCGCGAGCGGTGCGCGGCCGTCGAGGCGCGCGTCGCCGCTTCGCCGGCGCTCCAGGAGCTCCTGGAGCGCCAGCGGCAGGCGGTGGCTGCAACGAAGGTCCTGGCTGACGATCCGATGCCGGTTTCCCTCCAGGACGGGGTCGACGAGCACCGACGAGCGCCGAGCCCCAGGCGCCGTCGCGGCTGGCGCCTTGCACCGGGGCTGGCGGCGGGCGCCGCGGTCGCGGCGCTCGTGGCGGTTCTGGTGGTGGCGTTCAGCGCCGGGCCGGCCGGCCCGAGCGTGGCCGACGCGGCCCGCCTCGCCAACCTGCCGCCGAGCGGCCCGGCCCCGGCCCGCGCCGGCGGCAGCCGCACGAAACTGGCGATCGGCGTCGAGGGGGTTGCCTTCCCAGACCTGATGCAAGCCTACGGCTGGAGGGCCAGTGGGATTCGCCGCGGCCAGATCGACGGCAGGGACGCCACCGCTGTCTTCTACGCCAAGGGCGCGCGGCGGATCGTCTATGTGATCGTCTCCGGCTCGGGCCTCCCGCAACCCTCGGATGCGAGTCGGTCGGCGCGCGGCGGGGTCGAGTACAGGCTGCTGCACATCGAAGGCCATCCGGCAGTGACCTGGCGGCGCGCCGGGCACACCTGCGTGCTGATCGGACAGGCCTCGCCCGCCGAGCTGCTCCGGCTCGCCGCCTGGCAGGGAGACGGCGCCCCGTCCTACTGATCGACGCGGCCCGCCTTGCCACTCCCGAGATGGCGAGCAACGCGGTCGCGAGCGCGAAACAGGCGGCTGGTGAGGGTTCCCTGAGGGAGCCTCAGCGCCCTCGCGGCCTCGCTGTAGGAGAGACCTGCGACGTCGACGGCGACCAGCGCGTCGCGGAACTCCTCGGGAAGCTCGGCGATCGCAGCGTAGACCTGACGGATCTCGGCGACCTCGGCCGGATCGTCACTCGGGCGGGCCCCGACGGAGACCTCATCGATCAGCGGGACGGTCGCCGGTCGCCGGTCCTCAGTCCGGCTCTGGCTGATCAGCGTGTTGCGCATCGCGCGCAGCAGGTAGCCGAGCTCGTCCTGGCCGCGCAGCACGCGGCGGCGGGCAAGCACCCGTGCGGCCGTTTCCTGTACGAGGTCCTCGGCCTCCTCGCGGGAGCGCGTCCAGGCGCGGGCGGCCCGATAGAGCCGCGGCAGGAGCTCGGCGACACGATCGGGATCGAGGCGGCGTGGCGCTCGCATCAGTCTCCTGCCCCTCCGCCGGGAAGAAATCGCACCGTGGCGGCGTCCTTGAGGGGCGAACGACAACCTCTGACCTAGGAGATGAGCGATGAAGAAACTATTCACACTCGGCGCGGTGATCGCGATCACCGCCGCACTCGCCGCCTGTGGCGGCAGCAGCGGGGGCGAATCGGCGACCGCCGCCTCGGGCGGCGAAGGAACGGCGTCGGTCGCCGAAATCGGCGGCGCGGGCAACGTCCTGGTCGATTCCAGCGGCCAGGCGCTCTACGCCTCCGAACAGGAGACCGCAGCCGGCATGGCGCTCTGCACCGGCGCCTGCACGTCCTTCTGGCAGCCGCTGACCGTCAGCGGTGGCGCTCCCGAAGGCTCGGTCCCGGGCCATCTGAGCGTAGTCAAGCGCCCTGACGGGTCGCAGCAGGTGACCTTCGACGGGAAGCTCCTTTACACGTTCACGCAGGAGGGCCCCGAAGAAGTCACGGGCGACGGCTTTCAGGACGCCTTCGAAGGCCAGCACTTCACCTGGCACGTGGTGAGCACCGGAGGCGGGGGTGGCGAATCGTCCGCCACTTCGACCGAATCCGGCGGCGGCGCATACGGCTACTAGCCGTTCGCAAAGAGCCCGGGGCCCGACACGAGGGGCCCCGGGTTCCCCCGGGCAGCGCCCATCACCTCCGGGCGCTTCACCGTGCGGTTAGTCGTTTGAGACTCGCAGGAAGGCCTTGGCCTGAAAGCTGCGTAGTCCCCGGAGCGGGGAGACCCTACCCCGGGCGTTGAGGCCCGGTCAAGCAGCGGGTTAGATCACGTCACGAATGTCCCTGCAAACCTCGGAGCGGGAGCGACGGGACTCGAACCCGCGACCTCCGGCGTGACAGGACCGACCAGGAGGACGCCCCAGACGGCCAGATTTCGCTATTTGATGCGGAATGAGGGCGACGTCGCCGACTCGGCCGCAGATCTCTGAATAGCCGTAAATTGCGCCCCGATTCAACGCCGTTTGGGCACCAGTGCCCAATGGAACCTTGCGTAGCGGCCGGCGGATGGCGCGGCCGTTTCTGCGGGGTTCTCGCCGGACGCTGCGGCAGGATGGCCGACGTGCCGGAAGACCCGACTGCCATCAAGGAGCTGGACCTGCTGCTCCAAACGGCGACGATCGCCCATGAGTCCATCTTCGAGATTCGGCGTGAGCTGATCGCGAGCGATCAAGGCGATCCCGAGCAGGCCCAGCTCCTCGAGGAGTCGGCGCGAATCGCGACGGTCGAGCTGCCCGGTCTTTCGGCCACTGCTCGCCAGCTCTCCGCCAAATGGCGGGATCAGGTCTTGTTCGACGCCGAGGGGGCCGCGAAGACGCTCGCTGAGCTGAAGTCCGAGTTGGCGCGCATCAAGGTCGACGCCGAGTCCCTGCTCGACCGGCAGTTGGAGATCGCCGCCCGGATGGACTCGATGGGGAGGCAGTAGGGCTACGCAGAAGCGAGGCGAGAAGCCGCCGCCTGCTCGTAGCGGTCAGCCAGCAATAGGGCCGCATCGCGATAACCATCGATGTCGGTCTGCGCCGCCTGGGCGCGAAGCTCCTCAGCGCGCGCGGAAAGCTCTCTTGCGGGCTGGGCGGTGTTCTCCAGGCGCTTCTCCATCAACTCCAACGCCCAGCGGTGCTTGTCGGGAAGGTCCGGCCACAGGCGAGTTTCCATAGATGGAAAGTGTAGCCCGCCCGCAAGACCCGCAAGAGGAGCACGCTACGCTCGCGGAAGCATGTTCGCCTACTACGACTCAGACGCCGACATAGCCTGGTTCCCAACCGGGGAGTCCGACGACGTCGTCAGCGAGCGCGTGCCGGACGGCCTCCGCGACTACGACCGCGCCAGCCACAAGCTCGTCGCGATCGAGGTCTGGGATGCCAGCACCCGACTCCCCGCGAGCATGCTCGAAGCATTGCCGGCGCCGAGCGCCCCGCACCGGGCAGCTGCCTGAAGCGACTTCGCAATCCCAGGCCGCAGAGCCGGACAGCGGGGTGGCCCGCTCGGGTGGCCCTCTCGCTTCAGCTGAAGAGTCTGCGTGTCCGTGGGACTAGCGGATCGTCGCCGACCGTGTTTCGCCTGCGTCCGTCCAAGTCAGCCTCGGGCCATCAAGCTGAAGTGAGTGAAGGTCGATGCCCGCGCCGGCGTCGAGCAGGCGTTCCCCCTGCGAGTCACAGGCAACAACCTCACGACCTGGAAAGTGTCGCTGAACGACTTCGTCGAATCGGGCGTGGCCGGTCCAGGCCAAGCTGCCGTTGGGCTTGAGAGCTATGGCCGTTATCCCTCCGGTGGACCGGGGGGAAGAGTGGCCGGCGGCGACAAAGCAACTCCTGCTACGCCCCGAACGTAGTTCGCGCGCGACGATCCTCAGCATTCGGCCGTCGCGCCCAGTCTGTTGGTGCACGGCCCCGGCTACCCAGGATCCTCCGAGTGCGAATGGAGGCCCCATGGTGGGGGCTCCCCAACGAGAATCTCGAGGCAGCGGACTCAGCTTGATGGAGTGGTCGGTGGAAAGGAGGCAACCGTAGATTTCTCCTAGCGCGGTCGGTTCTACTTCGCTTGGTTTCTCGCCAACAGGCGAGTAGATCCGGGTTCGTCGACTTTCGAGAATCGTCTTCCCCTTCGCTGGGCCACAGATCGGTGACTCGCCCGCGCCGGCCGCGGATGATCCCGAGACGACCCCGGCGACGAGAAAAGCGGCCAGTGAAATCGTGCCGCCGACGCTCAATCTGGTCGCTGTTACCCGCACGGAGCTAATCAATCAGATCACGGCCTGAGCCGCCAGTCTCCAACCAAGACCGAAGCCAGAGAAAAGCCGATCGGTAAGCGATCACAGAGCGTCCAGGCGATCAAGAGCCCAGAGTCAACCTCATCGAGATTCCCGGCGGTCCTCAGATCGCCTGCGCAGCACCAACCCCGCACCCCGACACACTACGAACCCCCCTTCTCGGGGGTCCGGCCGATGCATTTCGGCCGGTCAGTGGACATAGGGGCTGAGATGGAATCCGCTCGCATCAAGCTCGATCCGCAGACAATCGAGGCGATCGCTCGCCGGGTGGTCGAGCTGCTGGACCGCCGCGGCCTCTCCGGCGGGCCGGAGCTGGTCGACGCCGCGGAGCTGGCGCGGCGGCTGGGGATCGAGCGCTCGTGGGTCTACACGCACGCGATCGAGCTGGGGGCGGTCAAGCTCGGCTCAGGACGCAAGCCTCGGCTCCGCTTCGATCCGCAGGTCGCCGCTCGGTGCTTGCGGCAGGCGGTGAAGGGCCGGCGGCCGGACCGCGCCCGCCCGTTCGGGGTGAGCGGGCGGGCCGGCCGCAGCGGGTGCGGGGTCAGGCGCCATTGCTTCCGGTCAAGGGCGGCGGAGGGAGTTGACCTCCTGGCGTAATCTGATCCGAGCGAGGCGAGATGGCACGGAGATCGACAGGGCAGGTGGTCGAGTTGGAGCGACAGGGAGGTCGCACCTTCGCCCTCCGCTTCCGCGCATACGGCAAGCGCCGCTACCTGACGCTTGGCACGAGCGCCGAGGGCTGGACCCGCGACAGGGCCGAGGAGGAGCTTGCCAACGTCCTCGCTGACGTGCGGCGGGGCATCTGGAAGCCGAGCGAGCCGCAGGAGGCGGTCGAACCCGCGCCCGAGCCGACCTTCCACGAGTTCGCCTCCGAGTGGCTTGAGACGCGGCGCCACGAGTTCGCATCGCGGACCGTCGAGGACTACGAGCTGGCGCTGACCCACCACCTGTTGCCCTTCTTCAAGGACCACAGGCTCTCGGAGATAACCGCGCAGGAGGTCGATCGCTACAAGGCCGCCAAGGTCCGCGAACGCGAGCTGGGCAAGGTCGAGCGGCCGCTGTCGAACCGGACGATCAACAAGACGCTGACGCGGCTCGGCCAGATTCTCGACGCCGCGGTCCGCTATGAGCTGATCGAGCACAACCCGGTCAAGGGGCGCGTCGAGAAGCTGAAGGAGGCAGAGCCGAAGCGGGCACGGCTGACGGGCGAGCAGGTCCAGATCCTCCTGCGCGCATCCGGCTCCAACCGCACGCTACTCGCCACGGCGATCATGGCGGGCGGCCTGCGGGTCTCGGAGCTGACGCACGTGCGCTGGCGCGACATCGACCTGCGCGAGGGCGTGCTCAACGTCGCCGTCTCGAAGACCGCCGCCGGCGTTCGCCAGGTCGTCCTCGACCCCGAGCTGGTGCAGCTGCTCCGCGAGCACAAGATGGCGTCGAAGTGGAGCCAACCCGAGGACTTCGTCTTCGCCGGCCGCATCCGCGACAAGCCACGCGAGCGCAACAGCGTCCGCACCCGCGTCCTTTACGGAGCGATCGAGAAGGCGAACGAGCTGCTGGCGACGGAAGACCGCCCGCCGCTGCCAGATGGCATCACGTTCCACGCGTTGCGCCGCACCTACGCCGCGCTGCGCGCCGAGCTTGGCGAGCACCCGGCGATCACCGCGGCGCAGATGGGCCACCGCGATCCCCGCATGACCCTCCGCGTCTACACCGACGTGACCGGGCTGCGCCCGCAGACCGCATGGGAGGGCTGCTGGGAGACGCCGATTGGGCACTATCGGGCACTGAGGGCGATTCAGCCGGAGGTCAGGAGGACAAGGCACAGGCTCCAGGCGGACCCGAAACCCGCTCTACTTGCAGGCACTTCGAGCGAACGGGAGCGACGGGACTCGAACCCGCGACCTCCGGCGTGACAGGCCGGCGCTCTAACCAACTGAGCTACGCCCCCGAGGGATGGGCGGCAGCCGCCCGGCTGGTGATTATCTCAGGAGCGGCGGCTCAGGGCGCGGAGCCGGGATCGATCTCGTATGCCTTCGCCGGCATCGAAGCCGAGAGCGGGCGGTGCGCCTGCGTCGCACTGCTGACGATGGCGCCGTGCGCGCGCTTCGCCCCCCGTGCCGCCCAGAGCGGGCGCACGGGTTCGATCGCCAATAGTTCGCGCCATGTCGTCTGGCCGATCACCCCGTCCGCGGGCAGGGCCCGTTCGGACTGGAAGGTTCGAACCGCGGCGGTGGTCAGCTTGCCGTAGACGCCCGTGAGCGGCAGCCCGAGCCGGCCGGCTGCCCGCAGGTGCATCTGCGCCCAGACCACGATGTCGCCGCTGCTGCCTCGCTTCAGGACCGGGTTGGAGACGATCGGCTTGTAGCCGAAGACCGGGCCGACCAGTTCGGCGCCGAGGGCGCCCCAGGTCCGTGAGTTGGTTTCGTGCCAGGCCCACCAGCTGACCTCCTGGCCGCCGTAGTTCTCGGCGAAGCGCCGGAAACGGATGATTTCCTGGCGCGATGGGCTCATGTAGGTCTGGCCGAGCGGATAGAGGGGACGGTCCCAGAGGCGGTTGAAGAGATAGGTGTGCTCGTAGATGCCGCGGACCGAGGTCCCGATCGCCTTCCAGTACATCTGCGGCTGGTTGTACTGGGCGCCGCCCGGGGCGAAGAAGACCGAGTAGGGAAATGCCGGGTGGTAGTCGACGTAGGGGAAGGCCGCCAGCGCGACCGGGAATTCTTCGCCGATCCGCGCCCGCAGCGAGCGCATGTAGCGTTCTGCCGCCGCGTACTTGCCTTCGTACTGGCCCTCGGCGTCGATCACGAAGCAGTCGGCGCCGCGCTTGACCGCGGCGGCGGCGGCCTGGGCCTCGGCCACCGGCGCGTCGCCGTAGACGAACGCCCAGGCGCAGACGCTCAGACCGGCGGCATGGAGGCGTTCGACGAGCAACGTGTTGAACTGGCTCCAGTAGGTGCCGCCGTCGCTTGACTTGATGTAGAGGGTGCCGATCCCGGAGCGCTTGGCGCGGGCGGCTATCCGCGCAGGGTCGCCGCCTTCGGTCCGGTCCACGTACCAGATCCACATTCCCTGGCGGTCGAACGCGGTCGCCGGGGGGGCGGGCGATTCGACCGCGGACGCGCGGATGCCGGCGCCACCCGTGGACGCCTGGGCCGACGCGGAGGCGATCAGAGCCATCGCGAGGACGATCGCCAGGAGCACCTTGGTGCTGCTGACCCTCACATCGGCTGTAAACAAGGCATCGGCCATTTGGTGCGGTCGAGCGGAAACGCAGCCCGTCGTAAGGACGCTCCGGACAGGCCAGGAACCCGCGCCTAGTATGGACAGGCTCACCGTAAATCGTCTCCTCAGCCCCCTGATCCGCCGCTCTCGCAAGATCCTGTGCATTTCGGCGCTGCTCAGCGCCCCGCTCGCCCTCGCCCTCCTCGCGACCGAAGCCGACGCTCCCGCGGCGGTGCCCGCGCGTGCGCCGCGGAGCGATCTGCTCGACGCCGGCATCTCGCAGGCCGGCAAACGGTTGATCCTCACTGTCGAGACCGCGCGAGCGGTCCCGCTGGCACGATTGGACCGCCTGCCGGCGGTGAGTCGGTCGCCGCGGTTCCTCTGCTTCTCGCTGCGGGCCCAGCACCGGCGGGGGGCGAGAGAGCTCTGTCTCGGAGGCAGGCGGAGCACCCACCTGCTGATCGGGGTCACCATCCTCAACGGCAGGGGCAGGGCCGTCCACAGCCGCACGGTCGCCGCCCGGATCAGGCGCCCGAGCCCGCTGAGGCTTGTGGTGGCGCTGTCGCCCGAGCGGGCGGGGCTCGCGCCGCACCGCTACCGATGGCGGGTGCTGGAGCGTCGTGGCGGCTGCGCCCGCTGCAGCGCCCAGACCAGCCTGCCGTCCTCCGGCGCGCGGCTGTTCCGGCTGCGCCCGGTGCGGGTCGTCGGCTGCACCGGGGCCGGCGCCGGCCTCGTCACGAACGGCCCCCGCGACCGCGACGTCGTCGCCCTCACCTTCGACGACGGGCCCAGCTCCTACACCGAAGCCTTCGCCGCTGTGCTCCACGAAAAGCACGTGGACGCGACCTTCTTCGAGATCGGCCAGGAGATCGCCGGCCGTGAGGAGACGATGCGGCGCCTCCTCGACGAGGGCGATGAGATCGGCAACCACACGATGCATCACCAGTCCTATCCCGGCTACGCGGAAATCGCCCCGACCAGCGACCTGATCGAGTCCGCGACCCACTTCCGTCCATGCCTCTTCCGGCCCCCCGATGGAGCGGTCGACCCCGCCGTGGTCGACGCGGCGGCCCGGGCGGGGATGACGACGGTGACCTGGGATGTCGATCCAAGCGACTGGTCGAATCCCGGCAGCGACGCCGTCTACTCGCGCGTCGTCGGAGCCGTACAGCCGGGGTCGATCGTCGTCATGCACGACGGCGGCGGCACCCGTGCCGACACCCTCGCCGCGCTCCCCCGGATCATCGACACCCTGCGCCGGCGCGGATACCGGTTCGCGACGGTCACCGAGCTGCTCGGACACAGATTGATCTACAGGCCATACGGTTAGCCCACGCCGAACCGAAGGAGGAGCAGTGATCGTCGAGAGGACCGAGAACCCGCAGTGGCTGTCGAACGCCTACCTGGTCGCCGACGAGGAATCGAAGAAGGGCGTCCTGATCGACGGCAACGACTTGCTCGATCCGCTCCTCGACCGCGCCGAGCGCGACGGGATTGAGATCACCCACATCCTCATCACCCATCCCCATGTCGACCACATCGCCGGGCTGGCGGCCGCCCGCGACCGCCTCGGAGGGCCGCCCTTCGTCGCCCACCCCGACGCCGCGGCGGAGATCGAGGAGGAGGTCAGCGAGCTGATCGAGGACGGGGGCAAGCTCTCGAGCGGGGGGCTCGAGATCGAGGCCCTCTCGACCCCCGGGCACGCCGCCGGGCACCTCGCCTTCCTCGTTGACGGGACCGACGTCTTCACCGCCGACGTCCTCTTCAAGGGGACCGTGGGCGGGACGATGGCCCCCGGCGCCAGCGGAATCGACGACCTCAGGGCCTCGGTTATGAGGCTGATGGAGCTGCCTCCCGAGACCACCGTCCACCCCGGTCACCGGGAGCCGACGACGATCGGCGATGAGCTCGAGAGCAACCCGTTCATCCGCGTCTGGCGCGGAGCCGACGAGCTCGGCGAGGAGCGGTGCACGGTCTGGGAGCGCGACGCGACGCTCCTGCTCTGGGCCCCCGACTACGACGGCGGCAACAAGGCCTGGGTCCGGTTCGCCGACACCGGCGAGGAGGCGATCGTCGGCGGTTCGCAAGTCGTGCGCAGCTGACGCCGTTTCATATAGATAACCGGTTCTCGACCTTTAGTCCATTGGACGCATATGCGATGGGAACTCGGATGATTTTTGCGGAGACTCCCTGCCCCGATGACGGCCGCCGACATCCACAGCTTCTTCTTCGACTGGTACCCGGTGTTCGGGGTCTTCTTCATGGCCTGTCTGCTGATCGTCTTCGTAACGCTGCTGCGCGGGACCCTCGGCGCGACCAAGCCTGAAACCGTCAAGGCGAGCAAGACGAAGCCCGTTCTGTGGGATGAGGTCCAGGGCGTCGACGCGGCAAAGGACGAGCTGCTGGACGTCGCCGCCTGGCTCCGCGATCCCGACCGCTTCGCCGCCCTCGGCGCCCAGCCGCCGCGAGGCGTTCTCCTCTTCGGCCCACCTGGAACCGGCAAGACGATGCTGGCCCGCGCGGTCGCGGCCCAGGCGGGCGTCGACTTCTTCTCCGCGTCGGGATCGAGCTTCGTCGAGATGTTCGTCGGCCGCGGCGCGGCGCGGATCAGGCGCCTGTTCAAGGAGGCGCGCAAGTCCGGCCGCGCGGTGATCTTCATCGACGAGCTCGACGCGATCGGCGGCGCCCGCAGCAGCGGCGGCGGCGACGGCGGCACTAGCGAGCGCGAGCAGGCGCTGAACCAGCTGCTGGTCGAGCTCGACGGGTTCGAGCGCGATCCGGGGACGGTGATCGTGCTCGCCGCTTCGAATCATGTCGACAAGCTCGACCGGGCGCTGCTGCGGCCCGGCCGGTTCGACCGCCAGGTCCTCGTCTCGCCGCCGGACCGCGAAGGTCGCGAGGCGATCCTCCGCGCCCACTCCAAGGGCAAGCCGCTCGGCCCCGACCTCGACCTGACCGACGTCGCCCGCAAGACGACCGGGATGACGGGCGCCCAGCTCGCCAACGCCCTCAACGAGGCGGCGATCATCGCCGGCCGCGCCGGCCGCGGATGGATCGCCAGGGTCGACCTCGACGAGGCGCTGCTGCGGCAGTCGGTCGGCTCCCAGCAGGCCCGCCGCCTGAACCAGAAGGAGCGGCGGATCGTCGCCTATCACGAGGCGGGGCACGCGCTCTGCCGGCGGTTGCTGGGGCTCGACCCGCCGGAGATCCTCAGCATCGTGCCGCGCGGCCCGGCGCTCGGGTTCGTCGGCCACTCGCCACAGGAAGACACCTACCTGCGCTCGCGCGAAGAGCTGCTCGACGAGATCGTGACCCTGCTCGGCGGGCGGGCCGCAGAGGAGGAGGTCTTCGACGTCTCCTACTCGGGCGCGGTCGACGACCTGATGCGCGTCCACGCCGTCTGCAGGCAGATGGTCTCCGAATTCGGGATGGGCGTCGCGATCGACGCCGACGGCGCGCCGCCGATCGCGCTGCCGACCGGCGACTACGCGCTCTCCGATCGGACCCGGCGCGACGTCGACATGGCCGCGATGACGCTCGCGCGCGAGGCGCACCGGCGGGCGCGCAGACTGCTGGCGTCCAACCGGGAATGCCTGGACGACCTCGCCGCCAACGCGCTCGAGCGCGAGACGCTGACCCGCGAGGACCTCGACGAGATCTTCGCCGCGCATGAACTGCAGGACGCGCCGGTGGCGCCGTCGCTCACCGCCGCCGCGACGGCAGTCGTGGTTGCAGCCGAGCCGCCGGTCGCCGAGTAGCATCACGATCGAGATGAGCGAGGCCGGAGCCGAGGCCTATTACTTTCCGCCGGGCCGCTCGGTGGCCCGCCGCGTCCACGGCGATCGTGCCGTCGGCCTCCTCTACGGGCAGCGCGCGCTCCTGATCGGCGCGCTGGAACCGCTCACCTACACCGGGACGATGCTCAGCACGACTTCGAGCAACCGTCCGTTCAAGCGACTGGCGCGGACCGCGAAGATCCAGGAGACGATCTTCCTCGGCACCAAGGCCGAGGCCGACGAGGAGCTCGCGAAGGTCCATCGCATGCACGAGGGCATCAGCGGCACCCTGCCGGAGGAGGCCGGCACCCACCCCGCCGGCACCCCCTACTCGGCCTACGACCCCGACCTGATGCTCTGGACCCTCGCCGTCATCGCCGACTCCGGGCGCGCGCTCTACGAAACGATGGTCCGCCCGCTCTCGGGCGAGGAGCGCGAGGACCTCTGGCGGGACTACCTCCGCTTCGGCGAGCTGTTCGGCCTCAGGCGCAGCGAGATGCCGGTGAGCCACGTCGAGTTCAGCGAGTGGTTCGACGCCAAGCTCGCCTCACCGGAGATGCAGGCGACACCGCACGCGCTCGAGATGGCGCCCCTCTGCGCCTTCGAGCAGCCCGTCCCTCTCCTCGCCCGCGGCAACCTGGCCGCCCAGAACCACGTGATCAAAGGGACCCTGGCGCCGCGGGTTCGGGAGATCTTCGGGATCCGCTGGTCCCCCGCCCACGAGACGACCTTCAGAGCCGCCGCGGCCGCCCACCGCCGGGCGCGGCGCCTCTTCCCGCGGCCGGTCCGCCGTGGCCGCAACGACTACTTCTTCGACCTAGTCGACCGCACCGAGCAGCAGCGGGGCGGCACGAGGACACCGGAGCTTCACGCCGGCGCCTCGTGAGCTCGGAGCGAGCAAGCGTGCATATCTGATACTTCGCGCAGCGAGTGAAGCGCGACCATTGGTCGTGATCCCCTCCCCGAAGTCAGTCGGCGCTTACCTGGCAGGGTTTGAAGAACGTCCCTCGCAGGACGATCCCGTCCTTGAAGGTGAACAGGCCGCGGGCCTGGAGCCGGCCGGTTTCGCAGCGCGCGCTCACGAAGCTGTGGCGCCGGCCCTTGAAGGTCCAGCGTTTCCCGATCGTCAGGTTGCCGGAGATCGGGATCCCATAGCCGTTGGCGATCCTCGGGATCTTCGCTTCGGTCCGGTATCCGTAGACGCCCTTGCTGATCTTTTCGATCACGACAGGGACGACGAAGGTGGTCGGGACCGGGACGGTCGTGTAGGCATGGGCGAAGACCGTCGGGTTGCCGTTCTTGCGCGGCCCGTTGAAGACGGTGATCGGCGAGGAGACTTTGAACGGCGCCTGTTCGGGGAAGGTCACCAGGGCGCTGCCCGAGCCCTCGCCGACGATCGCCCCCGGGCACATGTGGCGGGCGCCGGCGACGGTGGTCGCCTCGAGCTTCCCGGCGGTGCAGACCGGCAGGCCGGTGGTGTCGACCGCGCCGTGGCGATCGAATTCGAAGGTGATCGTGTCGATGATCGGCGGCGGGTCGCCGGAGACGGTTTCGATATGGCCGCCGCCGTAGATGGTGATCGGGGCGTTGTGGTGCTTGGGAAGCTTGGTCGGCCGGAAGCCGCCTTCCCCGATGACGATCAGGTTGCCGGCCCGGATCTTCAGGGCCTCGGCCGTGCCCGCCCCGACCAGGAGGGTCAGCACCGCGGCGCCGATCAAGATCTTGATCTTTCTCTTCATCCCTCTCCCTCCAAACACCTATGAGACCAACGAGAAGCGCATCCCCGCCAGTTTGAACCGTTCGAGGACGCCGGTGCCGAGCGCCGTGGCGGGGGTCAGGCAGCCACCGCGCTCAGGTGTCGACCCGTTCTCGGACAGCAACAGGCCGGCCTCGCCCAGCGTCCTCGCCGTCGTCAGGTAGCCCGGGTGCCCGTCGGCGTCGAGATCGACGCGGATGTAGTGGCCCTCGGTCGTGCGGGCGTCGACGCCGAACCGCCAGGACCAATCGTCGAGGCGGGCGCCGGTCGGGCCAAAGCCCGAAGACGGGAACAGCCGCCGCATCAGCGAGGCGGCCCGCCCGCGGACCCCGGGCCCGGCTCGGGAGACGAGGACGAAGGCGCCCTGGACGCCGCCGAGAGCGCCGGCGGCGGCGTAGCGGAGGGGGAGGGTCGCGGCACCGCCCGGGATCGCCATCCCCTCGCGATAGCGGAACGGCGCAGGTCGCCTGCCGGCGTCGACGGCGGTCAGGTAGGCGGTCCGCTGGATCACCGCGGGGTTGATGAACGCCGCCGGCGACATCGGCGCGATCGCATCGCCGCGGGCGCCGGCGCGTGGGGCGAGCGAGATCGGGCTGGTGCGCCGGACCTCTGAGGCGAGCTCGGCGTCTGGGATCAGTGCCGCCGGGTCCGTCATCTCGGCCGCGCAGTCGTCGTCGATCATTTCGGCAATGCTCTGCAGCGTTCCGCCCGAGATGATGTCGCCGGCGCCGATCCGGCCGGCGGGCTGTTGAGTGGTGACGACTGCGTCCGCTTCCGCGAGATCCTCGCCCCAACGCTCGCGCGCGGTCTCGGCGGCGAGCAGGACCGCGAGGTCCGGCGGCAGCGCCTCGAAGCCGCTGACCTGGACGATCTTGACCCCGGCCTCCTCGGCGCGCCGGTGGAAGGCGTCGATCGTCCGCCGCACGAACGGGATCTCCCCGGTCAGGTCCATGTAGTGGGCGCCGTTCTCGATGCAGGCTTCGATCACCGGGGTGCCGTGGAGCGCGTAGGGGCCGACGAGGTCGAGGACGACCCGGGTCCGCGAGGCCATCGCGGCCAGCGAGGCCGGGTCGCCGACGTCGGCGACGAGCGACTCCGGCGGCGTGCAACCGACCTCGGCCAGGACCCGCTCGACCTTGGCGGCGTCGCGGCCGGCGACCGCCCAGCGAAGGTCCGAGTCGGCCGCCCTGTTCGACAGGTAGGAGGCGACCCCGCGGCCGGTGATGCCGCTGGCGCCGAAGACGACGACCGATAGGTCCCTCTCGCTCACCGCCGACCATTACATCATTCGACGCCGTGTATCGCCCGGACTCGGCCCCCGGCGGCGTCATGTCCGGTTGCGATCATCGAGTCGATGGCGCCGGGGAGACCAGACCGATTCCGAACCGGGAACTTCGGCCGAGCCGCTGCGGTCGTTGCAGCCGTCCTCGCGCTCGGATTGGTCCTGCCGGCCGCCGCGATCTCCCAGGATCGGACGATCGCCGTGGTCGGAACCGCGACCCAGGAAGTGCCGAACGACGCAGCCAGCATCGGGCTTTCGGTCGCGAAGGAACGTCGCAGCCGCCAGGCGGCCCTGCGGGCGACCGCCGCCGGCCTGCGCAGGGTGATCGCCGCCGTCCAGGCGATTCCGGGGGTCGGTACCGGGGCGATCACGACCGGTGACATCTCGGTGCGTGAGATCACCCGCCACGAACGCCGGCTCTTCCGCGCGAGCGAGGGCATCTCCGTCGCCCTCGCGCAGCCCGACAGGGCGGGGGAATTGATCAGCGCCGCGATCGCCGCCGGGGCGACCGGCACCCGGGGGCCGCGCTTCTACCCGAGCGACCCGGAGGCGGCGTATGAGAACACCCTGCTTCGCGCCTTCGACATCGCCCACCAGAAGGCCGCGGCGCTCGCGACCAGGGCGGGCGCGGTGCTCGGCCCGGCGATCACGATCGAAGAAAGCTCGAACGTCGCCGCCGCACCCCCGGCCGCCGCCGCGCCCGGGAAGCGCGTTGCCGCCGAGGTGGCCCCACCGACCAAGCCCGGAGGCTCGACCGTCACCGCGACGGTGCGGGTCATCTTCGCCCTCCAGTAGGGCTCGCGATCACCCGCCGGGGCCCGACCAGGGAATGCGTCCGTCCTCGCGCGCGGTCTGCTCCCGTCCCGACGCGTAGGCGTCGCAGAGCACGTCGTCGCGCATCGCAAAGCGGACTCCGGCTCGCAGCATCCGCTCGGCGAGCCACCAATCGCCGGGCAGCCCGAGGTCCGCGGCGAGCTCCTGCCGGCCGAGGAAGCGGAGGCCGGTGTGGTACATCCCCGCCGCCCAGGAGAAGTGGCCGTGGCGCGGCGGGAACTCGCAGAAATCGGCCAGCACGCCGCCGGCGTGCTGGCGAACCTGCCCGTAGACCGCCTCGGCCCGGGTCTCGCGGGCGAGCTCGAGCAGGGCCTCGACGCAGCCCGGCCGCAGCCCGTCGTCGTCGTCGAACTCGACGATCCAGCGGCCCCCTGCGACGGCGAGGGTCGCGTTGCGGGCCCGGGTCGCGCCGACCAGCCAGAGCCGGGCCGGATCGTCGATCCGGCGCTGGCGCGGCCCGAGGTCGAGGTAGCGGACTCGGGGATCGCCGAGCTCGGCAACCGCCGCCTCGGTCTCCGGAGGGGCTCCGTCGGCGGCGACGATCACCTCGAGGTTCGCATGGGTCTGGGCGAGGATCGAGGGCAGCGAGCGCGAGGTCAGCTCGGGCCGGCCAACGGTCGCGACCGTGACCGAGACAAGTGGGTCCGGCTCGTCCCAGGCCAGGTCGTAGTCCTCCCCGGCCCTCAGTTCGGCGATTCGCCGGCGGTTGGCCGGCTCATCAGCGGCGAGCGCCCGCAGCGCCATCCGGAGATCGTCGTTCCGCTCCTCCGCCCGGTGCTCGGCGCCTTCGGCCGCCTCCACCACGCCGCGGACCTCGGCGTGCAGCTGGCCGAGGTCGGTCGCAAGGGCATCGAGCCGCCGTTCGATGCGTTCGATCGCCGCATAGGGGCCGCGGGCCCGTCGCCCGAGCGCCGGCGGGATCCGGCCCAGGCCACCGGGTTGCCCGCCCGCGCTCATCCGCCGCTGTAGAGCGCCGCCGGCACGCCCTGGACCCGTGCCTCGGGGGCGACGTCGCGGACCGCCACGGCACCGGCGGCAACCGTGGCGCCGGCGCCGACGGCCGTGTTGTTGACGACGACGGCGCCCATGCCGAGATAGGCGCCGGCCCCGATCTCGGCGCTGCCGCCGACGTTCGCCCCGGGATTGAGGGTGGCGAAGTCCCCGATCCGGACGTGGTGGCCGACCAGCGCCCCGCGCGAGAGGATCGCCTGCTCGCCGACCACGCTCTCCGCGCCGACCACGGCCATCGGGCCGACGGTCGCGCTCGGCGAAACGTCAGCCGTGGCGGCGATCTGGGCGGTCGGGTGGATCACCCCTGCGGGCGACCAGCCGGCGGCGGCGAGCGGCTCCCAGATGCCGCGACGATCGCCGGCCCGGCCGAGGACGGCCCTCCCATCGGCGGGGGGTGGGTCGAGGGGGACGACCGGGAGGCCGTGGATAACCGTGCCGACCCGGTCGGGGTCCTCGAGCTCGACGAGGCCCTCGATCACGACGCCGGCATCCGCGGCCCAGCCGGCGATCTCGGCCGCGTAGATCCCGCTGCCGGCGATGTGGAGTAGCTCCGCCAAAGAACCCTCAGCCTAGGCGAGGTCCGGCATCAGCCGCTCCGCCACGAGCTCAAGCTGCCTCTGCTCATCTCCCAGCGGCCAGAGGAACACCCGCTCGAGGCCGGCGTCGGCGTAGCGGGAGAGCAGATCGAGGCAATGCCCGACCGAGCCCACGCAGACCCGCGGCCGCAGGTAGTCAGGGTCCCGCTTGACGGCCGGCCCGAGGACGTCGGCGAGGATCCGCTCTGCCTCGGAGCGATCCTCGGTGATCCATGTCCACATCGTCGCCAGCGCGTTCGGGAGGCCCGCCGACCGTCCCTGTCTCTCAAGCTCCCGATCCAACCTCGCCCGCGCAGACCCGAACTCATCCGGGGTCGTGTTGTAACCGGAGGCGAGCCAGCCGTCGGCGAGGCGGGCCACACGACGCAGCCCCGCCTTCGAGCCCCAGCTGCCGATCCAGATCGGGATCGGGGCCTCGGGCCGCGGCTGCAGCTCTGCCGTGACCGACGAGGTTGTGTAGTGCAGGCCGTCTGGTGGGTCCTCGCCGCGGAACAGCCCACGCATGACCTCGACCGCCTCGTCAAACCGCTCCCAGCGCTCCTCGAACGGGAGGCCGACCGCTGTGTAGTCGCGGGAGGAGGAGCCCGGTCCGAGTCCGGCGATGAGGCGGCCGCCGGCAAGGGCGTCGAGTGAGATCAGGGTCTTGGCCAGCGGCAGCGGTCCCCTGATCGTCGGCAGGGCGATCGTCGTGCAGAGCCGAAGCTGCCCGGAGCGCGGGATCGCCATCGCCAGCGCGGTCGGCCCGTCGACCCAGGGCCGGGAGAAGATCACGTGGTCGTTGGCCGAGACGCCCCAGAAGCCGAGCCGGGCGGATGCGTCGACCGTCTCGAGGATCCGGTCTGCGGTGACCGGGGAATCGTCGAATCGGATCAGCGGCAGATGGGCTGCCAGTTGGAGAGGCACGCTGCCGCGACCATAATCGACCCATGCACTCAGAGGAGTGGACGATCGCCGAGCGCGTCAATCGCTACCTTGAGCGGGCCGACGAGTTCCCCCACCGGGCCGAGGGCGAGGGGGTTCTGCTCGACCATGTGCCCGATCGGGGTCCGCCGCGTGCTCGACCTCGGGACCGGCGACGGCCGACTGCTCGAGCTGCTCCGACGCGACCGCCCGAAGAGCGCTGGCGTAGGGCTCGACTACTCCGAGGTCATGCTGGCCGCCGCCGGCAAGCGCTTCGCCGGCGTCGACGGGGTCGAGCTCGTCGAGCACGACCTCACCGAGCCGCTCCCCGGCCTCGGCCGCTTCGACGCCGTCGTCTCCTCGATGGCTATCCACCATCTCGAGGACGAGCGCAAGCGCAGCCTCTTCGGCGAGGTGTTCGAGCTGCTCGAGCCGGGCGGCGTCTTCGCCAACTTCGAGCATGTCGCCTCGCCGACCCCGCGCCTGCACGCAGCGTTCTTCGCCGCGATCGAGGAGCCGCTCGAGTGCGAGGACCCCTCCGATCGCCTGGTCGACGTCGAGACCCAGCTCGGGTGGCTGCGCGAAGCCGGCTTCGACGACGTCGACTGCTACTGGAAGTGGCTCGAGATGGCGCTCCTGATCGGAGTCAGGCCTGAGCTCTAGACGCCCCACCGCTCCCTCCTCGGCCTCGGGCTCCTCGCTCTGGTCCTGGTCTGTGGAGCGCAGGGCGAGTCCTCCGCGGCAACCTTCGCCGGCTGCGCTCGCGAAGGCAGCGCGGGCTGGCATCCCGGGCCGACGACCCAGCCGTGGCAGTGGCAGCTGCAGGGCAGCATCGACACGACGATCCATGCCTGCGTCTACGACGTTGACGGCTTCGAAACGCCGCGGCGGACCGTCGCCCTCCTGCACCGCGAGGGTGCCAGGGTCATCTGCTACCTCGACGTCGGCAGCTGGGAGAGCTATCGACCCGACCGGGACGAGTTCCCGAGGTCGGTCATAGGCCGCCGCTACGAAGGATTCCCTGACGAGCGCTGGCTCGACGTCGCTCACTTCCACCGGTTCGAGAAGCCGCTGAAGCGGCGATTCAGCATCTGCGCCCGCAAGGGCTTCGACGCCGTCGAGCCCGACAACGTCGCCGGCTGGGAACCCGAAAACCACACCGGCTTCAGGATCACCCGGGGCCAGCAGCTGCGCTTCAACCGCTGGATCGCGCGCCAGGTTCACGGCCGCGGGATGTCGGTGGCGCTGAAGAACGACGGCCGCCAGGCCGACGAGCTGGTCGGCGCCTTCGACTTTGCGATCGTCGAGCAGTGCTTCCAGTACGACGAATGCGGCTACTACCGAACCTTCATCGACCACGGCAAGGCGGTCTTCGAGACCGAGTACGAACAGCAGCCGGCCGATTACTGCGAGACCGCGATCGCGCTCGGCTTCAGCGCCATCCACAAGTCATACGACCTCTTCGCACGGCCCTGGCAGCCGTGCCTGGACACCCCCGCCTCCCGGCCCTAGGGTGGTTCGGGTCATGGGACTGTCACCAAAGCACCGGATGGCCGCACGCATCACCGGGTCGGTCGTTTCCGTGGCCGTCTGGGCACTGGCCTCCGCCGGCCTCGCGGAGGCGGAAACTGCGACGGTCGGCAGCCCTCTGACGAGTCCGTTCTTCAGCACCCTCACCTGCGGCTCGCCGAAGTGCACCTGGGCGAACACCGATCTCGGGGAGCCCGGCGCGCATGTTACCTCGCCGATCTCGGGCACGATCGTGCGCTGGCGAATCGCGGGCAACTACACCGGAGACTTCACGCTTCGGGTCCTGCGACCCTCCGGCGGCAGCCAGTTCAGGGGAGCCGGCAGCACCGCCCCGATGAGCGCGAACGGCACGACGACCCGGGTCTTCCTCGCCGATCTGCCGATCGAGGCAGGCGATCTGATCGGCATCGACTACGAGGAAGGGAGGCACCTCGCCACGGCGACCGCCACTGACTCCGCTTATTCAGAGTGGGTCCCGGCGCTGGCCGAAGGGGCGATGGCCGCGCCCGCCTTCGGCAACCCGCTGGAGATCCTCTTCAATGCCGACGTCCAGCCACCACCCGGAATCGCCGCCCTCGGCGTGTCTCAGGGCTCGATCTCCGGCGGCACCCCCGTCGCCATCAGCGGCCATGACTTCAGCGGAGCCAGCGCCGTGAGGTTCGGCACGGTTCCCACGGCGAGCTTCAGGGTCGACTCCGACACCCAGATCACCGCGGTTTCCCCTCCGGCCGGCGCGCCGGGCCCTGTGGATATCTCGGCGACCACCGCCGCGGGCACGACTGCGGCGAGCCCCGCGGATCAATTCACCTACACCGCCTGCGTCATCCCGAAGCTGAAGGGCAAGAAGGTGAAGGCGGCCAGGAAGAGGCTGAGGGCGGCGAACTGCAGGCTGGGCAAGGTGAGGGGCCACAAAACCAAGAAGGCCAGGATCAGGAAGCAGAGCTCCAAGCCCGGTGCCGTGCTCCCGCCCGGAAGCACGGTGAACGTGAAGGTCGCCTAGCCGGGCCTCCGGCGATGGGGGTACAGGTGCAGTTTCGCCGCGAGTTTGTTGGCGTCCGGGTGCTTCGTTCCGGAACAGGGGGATCCCGACGGGATCCCGGCCTACCTGCTGATCTGCGAGAACTGGGGCCTGATGCGCCTGCACGCGACCGCCGCCGTCGAGGGCACGAACTAGTCGACTGCTCGGAGCACCCTTCCTCCTGCGTCCTTCACCCCTCTGCCGGCCCGCCGATGCCTTGGAGATCGAACGCTATCTCTGCAGAGCCGGGTTCACTCGATTTGGTCTCGTAGGCTCCGGCGACCCTCTCCACCAGGCGTCTAATTGCGGTGTTCTCGCTATGGATCACCGCGGTGAACCGGGTGATGCCCATTTCTTGGGCACGGAGAACGAGCGCGCTGAGCAGCGCCGCGCCCAGGCCGATCCGCATCCACCGATCGCCGACGCCGACCGCGAACTCCGCCGTCTCGGCGCGCTCGTCGCTGCGGATGCAGCGGGCGGTCCCGAAGCTCTGGCCGCTTTCCGGATCGACCGCGATCAGCGCCTCGTGGCTGACATGGTCTACGGCGGTCAGATAGTCGAGCTGGCTGCCCGAGAGCTTTGACCTGGCATTGAGGAAACGCATGTAGTTCGACTCCGGGCTGGCGCTCTGAAACCCTTCATTGAGCCGTTCACGATCGGACGGCGCAATCGGTCGAATCAGGGCCCTGGTCCCGTCTCGGAGCTCAACAATCTGACCTGTCTGGGGATTTGCCGTGGTCAGTATCCTCCGCATCGGTGCATTCTGGGTTTGGCGAGCGGATCTCGATCCTAGCGCCGAACCCTCCTTCAATAGCCATGGGCGGTATCGGGCTCGAACCAGTGACCTCCTGCGGGTAAGTTGGGCCAAGCTGGAGTGGAGCGGAACGGCCCCACAGGCTCGGGCTTCAGCGGATGATCGTGAACGTCTGTTCCGCCGGCGTCGGGTCGATGTTGCCCGCTGGGTCGACTGCTCGGACCTTGAATACGTGGACGCCGCGAGACTGCGACGAGTAGGCCTTCGGCGATGTGCAGGCGGCGAATTTCGCATTGTCGAGACTGCACTGGAAGGTTGAGCCCAGTACGTTCGAGATGAAGGTGAATGTGGGTGTGCGAATTGTTGTGTTGCCCGAGGGCCCCGACGTGATCGTCGTATCGGGCGCCTGAGTGTCCACCGAGAACGAACGGGTGGCCGGTGTGGGGTCGACGTTGCCGGCCTGATCGATCGCGCGCACCGCGAAGGTGTGGAGGCCGTCGGACAGAGCCGTGGTGGGGGTGTGGGTCGCCGCGGGGCCACTGCAGGGCGCGAACGCAGCCGAGTCGAAGCGGCATTCGAATGTCGAGCCCGACTGGCTCGAGGAGAATCCGAAAGTCGGTGTGGAATCGTTGGTCGGTCCCGATGCACCCGAGGTGATCGTCGTGTCAGGTGGGGTCGAGTCCTCAACGTAGGTGAACCCGCCCGAGCAACTCGAGGTGTTCGTCGCGCTGTCGGTCGCGGTGGCGCGGAGGGTGGTCGTCGAGTTGTCGGGCACCGAGACAGTTAACCCGGGGCTCGCCAGTTCGGCGGCGGTGCCGGTCGCGAGCGGCGCTCCCTTGCAGCCGGAGGTCGAGTAGATCCGCACCACGGATCCGGCCTCTGCGGTGCCCTGGACCTTGGGCGAGTTGTTGTTTGCCGGCGAGGCGGGCGAGGTGGCGGTCAGGCTGGGGGGGGCCGGCGCCTGGGTGTCGACCGTGAAGGAGCGGCTGGCAGGGGTCGGGTCGGCGTTGCCGGCCTGATCGATCGCCCGGACTTCGAAGCTGTGGGGGCCGTTGGGCAAGGAGCTGTAGGCCCGAGGGGAGGTGCAGACGCTGAAGGCGGCGCCGTCGAGGCTGCACTGGAATGAGGCGCCGGCCTCAGAGGAGAATCCGAAGCTCACCGAGGCGCTGTTGATCGGGCCTGAGGGACCGGAAGTGATCGTCGTCTCGGGCGGGATCGAGTCCTCAACGTAGGTGAACCCGCCCGAGCAACTCGAGGTGTTCGTGGCGCTGTCGGTCGCGGTGGCGCGGAGGGTGGTCGTCGAGTTGTCGGGCACCGAGACGATGATCCCCGGGCTCGCCAGTTCGGCGGCGGTGCCGGTGGCGAGCGGCGTACCGCTGCAGTCAGAGGTCGAGTAGATCCGCACCACGGAGCCGGCCTCTGCGCTGCCCCGAACCTGGGGCGAGTTGCTGTTTCCCGGCGAGGCGGGCGAGGTGGCGGTCAGGCTCGGGGCGGCCGGCGCCAGGGTGTCGACCGTGAAGGAGCGGCTGGCGGGGGTCGGGTCGATGTTGCCGGCTTCATCGGTCGCCCGCGCTTCGAATGTGTGGGGGCCGTCGGGCAAGGAGCTGTAGGGCTGCGGGGAGGTGCAGTCGCTGAAGGGCGCGCCGTCGAGGCTGCACTGCAGCGAGGTCCCTGCTTCAGAGGAGAATCCGAAGCTCGCCGAGGTGACGTTGATCGGCCCCGAGGGACCGGAGCTGATCGTGGTCTCGGGCGCCTGGGTGTCGACCGTGAAGGAGCGGGATGCGGGGGTCGGGTCGATGTTGCCGGCTTCATCGGTCGCCCGCGCTTCGAATGTGTGGGGGCCGTCGGGCAAGGAGCTGTAGGGCTGCGGGGAGGTGCAGTCGCTGAAGGGCGCGCCGTCGAGGCTGCACTGCAGCGAGGTCCCTGCTTCAGAGGAGAATCCGAAGCTCGCCGAGGTGACGTTGATCGGCCCCGAGGGACCGGAGCTGATCGTGGTCTCGGGCGCCTGGGTGTCGACCGTGAAGGAGCGGGATGCGGGGGTCGGGTCGATGTTGCCGGCTTCATCGGTCGCCCGCGCTTCGAATGTGTGGGGGCCGTCGGGCAAGGAGCTGTAGGGCTGCGGGGAGGTGCAGTCGCTGAAGGGCGCGCCGTCGAGGCTGCACTGCAGCGAGGTCCCTGCTTCAGAGGAGAATCCGAAGCTCGCCGAGGTGACGTTGATCGGCCCCGAGGGACCGGAGCTGATCGTGGTCTCGGGCGCCTGGGTGTCGACCGTGAAGGAGCGGGATGCGGGGGTCGGGTCGATGTTGCCGGCTTCATCGGTCGCCCGCGCTTCGAATGTGTGGGGGCCGTCGGGCAGAGCCGTGGTGGGGGTGTGGGTCGCCCCTGGGCCGCTGCAGGGCGCGAATGAAGCCGAGTCAAAGCGGCATTCGAAGCTCGCGCCCGGCTCGCTCGCGGCGAACGCGAAGGTCGGAGTGGAGTCGTTCGTGAGGCCGGAGGGACCGGAGCTGATCGTGGTGTCGGGTGGGGTCGAGTAGGTGATCGAGACGTCGCCCAGGGTCGGCGTGCTGGCCTGATCACTCGTGCTCAGCTGTGCGCGGTACTGGATGTAGCGCGACGGGCCGGGAATTTCGCCCCCGCTGAAGGCGATCGGGCTGAACGCGCTCCAGCTTTCATCGGGCGTCGCGGTGTCGCCGGTGCGGACGCTGAGCGCCACGGAGGTGTCCGCCGGCGTCGATGCGTTCCAGCTGAGCGCCCCCCATTGCGCGGTCCGCCCCGCGTCGAATACGCGCGATTCGAACGTGCCGGACCCGGCGAACGGGCTCATATGGAGCCAGTCGACCGATAGCTGCGGGCCCCCAGGGGTGAAATCGCTCGCGAACGGGCGCATCTGCGTCCCACCGAAATCAGCCGTGTGGGTTGCGGCCAGTGTCCCATCCACGTAGTAGCGAACGTCGCTCGCGCCCCACTCGATCCGGTAGCGGTGAGGTGAGCCGAGCAGAGCGCTCGAGAGCTGCGTCTCCGTTGACGACCCGTTGATGTTGGTGCGTGCAAAGAAGCCGCCGCTTCCGCCGACGCTGAAGATCGCCCAATTCGGCGAGGCGTTGAGATCCACGGCGAAGCCGGCATGCTCGAAGCTCTGACCGCCGAAGCTGGCGACGAATTCGAGCGAGCGACCCGAGTCATAGGCGGCGATCGTCCGGGCATAGGTGCCGTCGACGCGGAGACTTCCACCCGAAACACTGGCGCCTCCGGACGTGCAGTTTTCGGGGTTGGTCCACGGGCAGGAGGCCCAACCCGCGGGCAGATCCGGGCCGCCGGAGAACTCCTCCCCCACGGTTGGCTTCAGGATCAGCTCACCATCGCCGGTCTGGGAGACCTCTGCGTTCGCATCAGGGGTGCCGGCGCTGAAGTCGGAGACGGTGGTGTCCTCGAAGGTAAGCGGGGACGTCGTAAAGCTCCTTGGCGCCGTCGGCGGAACGGGATCGGTGCTCGAGTTGCCCGCGGCGTCCTTCGATGACACGCGGTAGTAGTAGGTCGCGGTCGGTTTGAGGCCGGTGAGCTGAACGCTGTGGGAGGTGACCAAGGTCGAACCGCTCTGGCTCGCCGTCAGTGCGTTCGGGTCGGCCCCGTAGTCGACTCTGGAGTCCGCAGCCTCGTTGGTGTTCCAGGTGATCGTGGCGGAACCGCTCCCCGAGACCGAGGAGGCGACGGTCGAAATCGCCGGAGCGGTTTCGTCAACCGCGTAGATCGCTTCGTAAGACCCCGGAGCCGCGTCGAAGAACGCGTATTCCCGGCCCTTGATCGTGCGGTTGATCGTCGTCACCGGGCCGCCGTTCAGCTTGACGCCGGTCAGGGCGCCGACAGATGAGGTGGTCGGAACCATCGCGCGGAGGCCGTTCGCGCCCGCTGCGTGGTCGATGGTGAACTGGAGTTTGTTCGCGCTCCATTTGACCGAGCCGAAGGACGAGGCGTTGCGGCCGTCGAGCCAGGTCAGCATCTGACGGGCCGAGACGATCGGCACGCCGCGCGCCTGAGCCGAGGCGACTATCGCGTCCGAGCCGGAAGATTCCGCGGTGTCGGTGTGCATATTCGCCGTGAAGACGCCGTAGTAACCCTCGGGGCCGAGCGCACGGTTGAGCAGAGTGTCGATCGTGAACGGATACGACTGGCCCGACTCGTCAGTCATCTGCGTTGCCGCCTGATAGACGTCGATCATCGATCCGTTGAGATCGGCGAAGCGCATCGGCATGCCGGAGCCGGTGAACATCCCCGGGCGGTCCTGGACCCATTCTCCAGGCCAGTAGTAGTAGTTGGTGTCGAGGCGGATCCCGTTCTCCTGCTCGACCTTCGGCTGCGTCGCCCAGTCGCTCCAGGTGATGCAGTGCGTTCGCTCGGTGGCCGGTGGGCTGAGGCCCGGATAGTTCGCGGCAAGTGCCGTCAACTGTTCTGCGTACGGGGACTCCAATCCGGCTTGGCTGTTCCAGTCGTCGCAGTTGGTCAGAACGTGCAGTCCGATCTCGAACCCCTGGCTCTGGAATGCGGCTGCTTCCGTGTTGGTCAGCCCGGCGGTGTTCGGATAGATGTAGGAAGTGGCCCTGACGCATTCCCAGTTCGCGACCTCGCAACCGGGTGGGCTGTCCTGGATGTATTGGTTGAAGCGGCCGGCGGTTCCCCCGTTGCCGTGATCGTCACCTGTCATCACAACCGCGGCCTTTGCGTCGCGCGGAAGGAACCAGAAGCTCGGCAGCGGCTTGCGGTCCACGTTCATTTCCTCGATCAGGTTCATCAGCAGTCGCTGTTGTTCGTCGGCCTGAGGGATCGCGACCTTGTTCAGGTCGACCCAATCGGGCTGGACATCGCCCTGCTTGGCCCCGAAAAAGAGATCGTTGGATCGAATCGGGGCGGTGCCGTCGCGCTCTTCCCCGGCCCAGGCCGGGTTGCCCTGGCGTGTGTAGACGACCGACTTCGCGAGGTCGTAGGTGAAGGCGGCGGCCTGCCCCCCATTAGGCCCGACGCTGCGCAGCGTTACCGCGGGATTGACAGTCGCCGTGTTTGCGTCGGAGAAGAGGGTCGCGATCGCTTCAGCCCCATTCAGCCCGTAGCGATCGGCGATCCCGTGGAACTGGATGGTCTGGTCGACGATGCCCGCTCCGGGGCCGCTGGCCGTGTTGACTTTCAAGGAGCCATTGGCAAGCGCGTCGGGGGTGGTGGCTTCCAGGCCGAGAAGGCCCGCGAGCTGCGGATCCGGGCGCATCGCGATCAGGTTGCCGCCCTGCTGGACCCATTCGCTGAGCATCGTCGCCTGCCCGCCGCTGAGGCCGGTTTCGCCAAGGATCGCGACGTCATAGGCACTCAGCACGCTGGGGGTGACATTCGACAAATCCGTGACCCTGAACTCGTTGAGACCCTGCGCGCGAAGGATTTCGGCGTAATAGCGAGAGAAGGGGTCTGAGGAATTCGAAATCACCAGGATCGGCCCGCCCGGTCCTTCGTCCGGTGGGGGCGGCGGAGGCTCCGCCGTGGTGAAGGACCAACTCGCATCGGCTGCGAGCGGGTTGCCGGCCAGGTCGGTGACACCGTTCGCGCCCCCCCTTATCGTCGCGGTGTAGGAGGTCGAGGCCTGCAATGTGGGGACTGGATCGAGCGTGACCTTCCGCTGGGCGGCGTTGTAGCTAACCAGCGCCGCCACCGGTGCGCCGCCGGGCCCGCTGAGTTCCACGGTCGTGCCGTTGATCGAGCTCGCGTTCATCGCCTCGCTGAAGGTTGCGGTCACATTGGTGGTGCTGGCGACGCCGCTTGCCTCGGCGTCAGGGACGCGGGAGATGATCGTGGGAGGAGTCGTGTCGGGGACCAGCGAGGTGTTGAAGACGACGTCGACGAGGTAATTCGCCGAGCCGAAGGTGTCGGGGCCTCCGTTCGAGAACAGCGACCCGGGCGGGCCGTACTTGAAGATGCCATTGGGCCCGTCCTGTTCATTTTTGAGCGCGTGGAGGGGAGGGTTGTCGACGCCGCTTGCGGCGAAGTAATTCGAGATCGAGGCGTAATGGCCGCTCGGAGCGTAATAGGAGGCGACATAGGTGGTATTGGCTTCGATCGGCACAGGGCTGTCGAAGCTGACTTCCTGCCAGCCCGTGGCGCTCTCCCCGGTGAAGGTGGCCTGCGCCAATTGGGTCCCTCCGGCCGTCCACAAGCGCCCGACGTGGGTACCGACATTGCCGGAGGTCTTGTAGAAGCGAAGGCCGGTGATGAAGCCCGAGGTGTCCGAGCGGAACTTCACGCCCAGTTCGGTCGCGCTCGTATCCGCGTCCTGGGAAGCGCTGAAGGAGCTGTTCCAGATCGAGCAGGGGCATGTCCCCTCGATCACGTTGACGCTCACCCCTGCGCCCGGACTCTCGAGGTTGCCACTGTCGTCCACCGCACGCGCCCGGATCGTCGTGCTGCCGGTGGAGGTCGGGGTCCAAGAGTAGCTCCAGTTCTCGCGCCCAACCGCCGGGTGCCAGGTGCCGCCCCCGTCGACCGAGACTTCGACACCGCCGACCTGGCCGCCAGGTGTCTCACCAGACTGGTCCGAGGCGGTACCGGTGATCGTGACCGGCGACCCGCTCTGGACGTTTTCACCCTCGAGCGGGCTGCTGATCGTCGTCGTCGGGGGCGCCGTGTCCGTGGTCTGAGTCGTCGGCACGAGGCCTTCCTGCAAGGTCCCAGGCTGGGCTCCCATGTCGGCCAGCAGATTCACCGTGGCCTGTTGCATCCGTGGGTCCGGTGTGGTGTCTCCTCGATCGTGTACCCCGTCCAGGCCCCAGGACCACTGCACCGTTCCCGCGCCGAAAACCAGCGCGCCGCTGGGGGCGCGATAGAGCGTCAGGTGGTGGGTCGCAGTACCGGAACCGTAGTTGGAGCCGTAATCGAGGAGCTTTTCGGGGACTTCCACCGTGGTGGAGGAGAGGTCCATCAAGCCTTTCGGTCGGGAGCCGTTGTCGACGTCTTCGTCCCACTCATAGCCCAGCGTTTCTTCGCCGAGGGTGGCCGTTTCGCCCGGTTTCAGGGAGGCGACGCTGGTGTTTCGCCAGAGGCGCAGCTTGCCCTCAGCGGCCGGCACCTGGATCGAGGCGGTCCCCGCGTCAACCATGAATAGCTGGCCGCTGAGCGCGTTCTCGGGCTTGCCCCCATCGGCCGGCGGGCTGAAGCGCGGATCTCGCCAGGTGCCCGTCCAGACGTTGGGTTCGGGGTCGATCTTGGCGTTGGCGTGGGTCTCCTTGTAGGAAACCAGGGTGCGGTGGTCGGTGCCCGAGCCATCGATGCTGTTTTCCCAGCGCGTCTTCCAGAAGCTCTCGTTGCCGCTGAAGAAGGCCAGGCTGACGCCGGCTTCCCGTGCCGCTTCTACGCTGGCGCGCTGCTGCGCCGACCAGTACTCGTCGTGGCCCACCGACATATAGGCCTTGTGGTCTTGGATCTCCGCGCCGCGACGATCCGCGTCGACGCCGGTGAAGTAGCTGACTTCGTAGCCGTTGCGCTCCAGCCAGCGCACCATCGGGTACTCGGCGCTGAAAGGATCGTCTTCGGGTGTCGTTCCCCGGGTCGTCAGGGGGCGGTTGTAGCTGACCTTGTAGGCGCGGCCCGGGTTGGTCCCCGGCCCGCCGGTGTAGAGGCTGTTGCCGCCGTAGCGGTTGTAGGCCTCCCAGGTTGTGTCGGAAGTCTGGAAGAGCAGGCCGGAGTGGCTTTCGTCGTCGCGCACGACGAAGAGGATGTGGCTTCCTTCTGAGGGCTGGTCGGTGCGGACGAGCTTGACGAAGTAGATGCCCGACACCGCGTCGGCCGGAACTTCCCAGGAGGCTGATTCGGCCCAGTTGCCGCAGTCGATCAGCCCGGTTGAGGCTTCTTCGTCACAGGCCGGTTGGCTCTGGGGAAGGCTCGCCGAGGGCTGCACGGTGGCGACCTTGCGTGCGCCGTCGCCGCCGTAGTAGCCCATCCGGTAGATGTCGAGGTGATAGGCGGTGGAGTCCGTCTTGATCTTGAAATGGACCGTTTCGCCGTGGTTGACGCTGATGTCGGTGGCGAATCCCTGAATGCTCGGATCGCCTGCGCCTTCGACATCCCATTCGCTGGGCGGATTTCCCTGCTTTTCGTTCTCGCAAACGATCGGGTTCGCTTCGCACGGCCCGGCAAGCGCGCTCTCCGCCCAGAGCGCCTCAGCGCCAAGGAAGAGAGAGAGGATCGCAACTGCGGCTGCAACGAGCTTCGCCATCTATGGAAGAACGAGCTATCCAGGCCGTTCTTGCGCCACAAATCTCGCTCAATGCCGTTTTTTTTGGGCAAACCAGGGCTGTTCAGCGCCCTGCGTTTTCGGCGATTGAGGGGTGTCGAAGGGGCAGGCCGGACCCGCCCCCACGTCGGCCCTCAGCCGAGCCCGTCGGGCGGGCGCTGACGATCCGCGCCTTCAGGATGGGCGGTACCGGGCTCGAACCAGTGACCTCCTGCGGGTAAGTTGGGCCCGGATGCTGCGGTCTCGCTGGCGTTTGTGGCGGATCGGCTGCCCTCGGGCTTGTTCCCGCTCGATTTGGTGTGATCTGCTGCCATGCTGCTGCGGTCTGTTGCTTCCAAGGCTCTTCCATGGCGGGGGCGCCGTGAAGGCCCGGAGCGGACGCCTGCACCCACATCAGCGGGACCTGCGGACCGTCGCTTCCTCAAGACCAAGGCCGATGAGTAACGTTGGTGAGAGGTTTCTCATCCTGCGCTGAATCAGCGTTTAGCCGCTCCCCCGAAAATGAGGGTAAATGCTGGAACGCCTCAAGAAGCAGGGCCTGCCGAGGGCACTATCTCCCGCGATGGCGCTGTTCCCGCTACGCCTCTTCCTCGGCGGCACATTCGTCTACGCCGGCGTCCAGAAGCTGACCGACCCGGGATTCCTGCATCCAGGAGCGCCCACCTATATCGGCACCCAGCTACACGGCTTTGCCGCGGGCACCCCAGGTGGATTCCTCCTGCGGACGTTCGCCCTGCCGCATGCGGAGCTGGCCGGGATCGGGGTGGCGATCGCCGAGATCCTGATTGGGCTCTTGGTCACCGCCGGTCTCTTCACCCGGATCGCGGCTCTATTCGGCATGGGGCTCAATCTGCTTCTCTTCCTCACCGCGAGTTGGCACACGACCCCCTACTTCCTCGGCCCCGACCTCGTTTTCTCATTCGCTTGGCTGCCGCTCGTCCTCGCCGGCGCAGCGGGGCAGCCGGCGCTCGACAATGTCGTCTGGCGACCTTCGCCGGCCACCGCGCGGCGGATCAGTCTGCGTCCCCCTGAGGGTGAGCTGACGTACGAGGACGCTGCAACCTCCACCCGCCGCGCCCTTTTGGCCGGTTTCGCCGGGTCAGCACTGGCGATAGCTGGGATCTCGGCGCTGGTCAAGGGGGCCTACTCGGCGCCACGTTCCCTGGCTGCTGGTAGCGGATCGCGGTCGGGTGGCGCCTCGGTGACCGGGACCGAGACCGGGACGGCCTCGAAGACAGCATCTCTGCCGCCCGGCGCCGTCAAGCTCGGACCGGCCAGTCGCCTGCCGAGTGGGCAGGCCGCCACCTACAGCGATCCCAGCGACGGCTCGCCCGACATCCTGATCCGCAATGCCAACGGGGGCCTCAAGGCGTTCAGCGCCGTCTGCACCCACGCCGGTTGCACCGTCGGCTATGAAGGGGGGGTCATCGTTTGTCCCTGTCATGGCGGCGAGTTCAATGCCGAAACCGGTGAAGTGATCGCGGGTCCGCCTCCAACCGGTCTCGCACCGAGAAGGGTGCTGGAAAAAGGCAGGCAGATCTACGCCGTTCCGAGCTGAGGCCCGAACCCTTCAGCAGGGCTTTCAAGGGATGGGCGGTACCGGGCTCGAACCAGTGACCTCCTGCTTGTAAGTTGGGCCAGGCTGCTGCCGTCTACTGCACTCTGTGGCGGCTTGCCTGCAAATCGACCACTTCTACCGCGGGCTGAGCGTGATCTGCTGACAGGCTGGTGCCGTCTGTCGCTTCCAAGACGCTTCCATAGCGCAACCGCCGACAGACCACTGGATCGATCATGATCCTTCCACCTATCCGTGCGGCGGTTCTTGCTGTACGGCTATCTGCTGTGGCAGGCCGTCTTGGCCTTCACCTGCTGGCTCAGCGTCGTGCCGCTCTGGGCCGTGTACTTGATAGTTGCCTCGGGCGGCGAGCCGCAGAGGCTGCGGGTGTTGACGATGTATCCGAACTTGCCGCCCAAGAGGTCGAGGCGGAAGTGGCCTATAGGCGCGTCGGGGACGACCGGCACTGTCGTCTTCAAGTGGCCGTTCTTGACCGAGGCCGATTCCGCTTCGGGCATGAGCGTCACCTGGCCGGCCAAGATGAAGACGATGTGTGGCAGCTTGCCGAAGCCCGATACCGCGTAGGCGGGGCCGGTGAGCGGCGCATCGAGAAGCGGCGTTTCGGTCGTCGCAGTGCCGATCGGCTGCCGCCCCGCGCAGTGTTCAGCCGCCAGCTGCGCCCGCGAGCAGATGTTGCCGAGATGGCGCTGGTCGATCGCGAAGGCCTTAGGCAGCGTTACCGAGAGCGACTGGATGTTGGCGTCGCCCGGCTGCGTGCGCAGGTCGAAGCGCAGCGCCGGGTCCTTGCTTCGCGACGTCGCCTTGCTGCCGCCCAGCTGGCGAATGGTCATCTTCGGCTTGAACGGAAGGCTCGCGCAGTTGACCGCGTGAAAGAAGGAGCTGAAATTCGTAAGCGTGCCCTGATCACCGATTCCCTGGGAGTCGACCGAGAAGGGCGAGCAGTTGGTTGGGTTGATCGTGAAATTGGGTTTGTCGATGTTGACCTGGATAGACCGCATCCGGATCGGGATGCCGCCGATGATGGAGGGCACCGTGTCCGACACCGCTGTCACCTGAGCAGTGTGGGGATCTACATGCAGGGCCACCCGCACGACGACCACCCCGTAGTCATAGGGCCCCGCCAGCGCCGGCGTGATCGCCACGATGCTCAGCGGCGCCCCCTTGAACGGGCCGGCGAAATACATCTTGCCGACAGCGTGGAAGGGGTGAGAGCCAGGTCCAGCGGCGACGTTGGTGGTGCCGATCTGCGAGGAGGCTGGGCAGCTCGGGCTCGCCTGCTCCGCACGTCCCGAGTCTTGTGCGGCGGCAGCGATCGACGCTTCGGGGCAGTAGCTGATCCCCCGCAGGTCGCCGGTGAAGCCGGGCGGCATCCTGAAGTTGAGGTCGCCGAGGAACTGGTCTCCGTCGTCGCGATCCAATTTGAGATGGAAATCGCTGAACGCTCCCGCCGTCGGGTTGGACGAGCCGGCGACCAATCTCGGGTTGAAGGGCCGGACCACACCGGGGCATCCTGACCCACCGGGCCCGGACCCGAGGCCGACGTTCCGCACCGAAGTCTGGCTCGAGAGCGATTCGTTCCAGGGCTCGAAGCGAGCCCGAATCGGATAGACCGTGCAGGCGGTCGGGGTGGCCATCAGACCGCGATCCGAGGCGAACAGATGAATATCGAATTCGCTGAAGGGGACCTGCGGCAGGTCTTCGAAGAAGGCGGTCAGCTGGCCGGTCTGGGGATCCGGGTGGACCGAGCCGATCAGCTTTGAGCGGACGCCGAAGCCTTCGACGATCAGGAAGAGCCTGTACTGGTCGCCCGGTTTTGGTTCGCCGATGTAGATCGAGCCGGTCAGCGGGCCGTCGAGGGCGGGAGTGCCGATCGAAACGGTGCCGATCTTTGCCTTGTCCGGGCAGTTCGCCGCTGCCTCGGAGTCGAATCCGGCCTGCGCGTCCGAGCAGGATGCCTGGCCGTCGGCGGCGTCCGGGTTGATCGACAGCCCCGGTGGAAGTTCGACGGTGACCGCCTTTGCCTGTGAAGGCGACGGAGTCTGGCCAAGCGTCTGCGGGACCGTGAACCCGAGATTGAGCCCGGACGGGGCGTCGGTTTCGTCGGTCGTCAGGCTGGCGCTGAGCACCGGTTTGAAGGTTCCGCTTTCGCAGCCGGTCATCGCCGGGTACTGCGACTCGAGGCGGGAGAACCGTTCCGGGTCCTGATAGGACTGGACCCCGAGCGAGGTGACCAGCGGCTGGCCGCTGCACGTCGTCGGGTTGTCGATCAGCGGGTTGTCAGGGATGCTCGCCGCGGTCTGGGTGCTTATGCATTCTGCCGTCGCCAGGCCCGGACAGCCTGCTGGATTCCCAGGAGACCCTTTTTCGAACCGCTGCGAGTCGTGCTGCGCAGACGCGGGGAATCCCCAGAACGTCAGCGTCGCGCTGCGCAGCGGCGAGAGCTGCGTGATTTCGGACACTGTGAACGTCAGTCCGTAATCCGATCCGCTCCGCACCTGGACCGGGATCGTGATCGGAATGTCAAGTGTCGGCACGATGAACGCGAAGCGCGCCGGCTCGCCGGCCTGGGGCACCATGTCGAAGATCGGCGCGGTGCCCAACAGGTAGTTCGGATTCCCCAAGTAATTCGCACGAACGACGATCAGGCCGGCCTGCGAGTTCGGCGGGCACTCCGTCTGCGCGAAGTCGGAGGCCGTGCAGCGGGAAATCGCATTGGGATTCCCGAAGACTCCCTCCGGCGCTTCGAAGACGACGTTTTTCGCCGATTCCGGCGCTCCCGGGTTGGACAGCGAGAAGGACGTCGTTAGGTCCGGGTGTCCGCCGGCCTGGGAACTCGACATCGTGGTCGAGAACGATTCGATCGCCACTTCCGCCGTCGCGGGCGCGGCCAGCGCGAGCAGCGCGCCGCTCGTGGCCGCGATGGTGGCCATGAACCTAGTCGCCCTCATCGCCCGCTCCTTCGGTGGTGGTGTCTCCCATGCGGGTGAGAGTGCTTCTTCACACACTTGCCGTGCCGCCTGACGAAGCCCTTCTTGCATGGCGGCTTCTTCGGGGTCGCCGGCCGCCTTCGCCCCGGAAGGTGCCGATCGCGGGCGGGGGCGCGGCCTGCGTGCCAGGCCCGTGGCACTCGTCGGACGCGGCGCAGGGCGGTTCGGGCGGGATCAGGAACCTGCCCCTTTCTTCCCTGGCGTCATAGATCTTCATCGCCTGGCCGTTCCTGTCATTGGGGACCAGGGTGTCTCGCGTGAACAAGTAGACGTCGGACCCTTCCCTGTCGACGCCAAGGAGGCTGGCATCGGTGGGGCTGGTGCCGGTAGAGATCAGCTGGACCTGGCCGTTCTTCCACTCGTAGGCATCCTTGTTGCCGTTCTTGTCGGC
>CAWADG010000013.1:0-317196 GCA_963780815.1 uncultured Solirubrobacterales bacterium
GAGCTCGTCCGATTCGCTACGGGCGAATGCTGCGTCAGCTTTCACCTTCTACCGCGGCGCCGCGGCGATCATGGCGATGGACCTCGCGAAGACCCCCGACAGCGGCTTGCGGGTTCAGGCATGCGGCGATGCCCACCTCTCCAATTTCGGCGTGTTCGCGGCCCCCGATCGACGCTTGGTAATCGACGTCAACGACTTCGACGAGACCCTTCCCGGGCCTTGGGAGTGGGACCTAAAGCGCCTCGCCGCCAGCTTCGCGATCGCCGGGCGCGACCGCGAGTCGACCCCCAAGCAGACCCGCGCCGCCGTCCTCTCCACGGTCCGCGCATACCGCGAGGCGATGCGGGAGTTTGCGGCGATGAGGAATCTCGACGTCTGGTACGCGCGACTCGACGTCGATGCCCTGCTCGCCGAGGTGGCCAAGGTCGCCGACCGCGAGCAGATGAAGGCGGCCAGAAGAACGTCGCCAAGGCCCACAAGAAGAACAGCCTCAAGGCCTTCGAGCGGCTCGTCCACGAGGTCGACGGCGAGCCGCGGATCATCAGCGATCCGCCGCTGCTCGTCCCGGCCCGCGAGCTGGTCTCCGACGATCAGCGCCACGAGCTCGAAGAGCGGATCCAGCAGATGCTCGGCCGCTACCGCGAGAGCCTCAAGGGTGACCGCCGCCACCTGTTCGACAGCTACCGCTTCGTCGACATGGCCCGCAAGGTGGTCGGGGTGGGCAGCGTCGGCACCCGCGCCTGGGTGGCGTTGATGGTGGGCCGCGACGAAGAGGACCCGCTCTTCCTGCAAGCCAAGGAGGCCGAGGCGTCTGTGCTCCAGCCCTACACCGGGGCGAGCGGGTTCGCCAACCACGGCGAGCGGGTGGTCGAGGGACAGCGGCTGATGCAGGCGTCGAGCGACATCCTCCTCGGCTGGCGTCCGGCCTCGGATGGACGGAAAGAAAGGGACTACTACGTGCGCCAGTCTGGGACCGGAAGCGTCGGTCGAGGTCGAGAGCCCGCCCCCAAGGGGCGGGAGATCTACGGACGGGATGCGGCTCACCCTTGCCCGAGCCCATGCCCGCTCCGGCGATCCCATCGCCATCGCCGCCTACCTCGGCAACGGCGGCGGTTCGACCAGGCCATACGTGAGTTCGCTGAGCGCTACGCCGACCAGAATGAGCTCGACTACGCTCCGCTGGTTGACGCGGCCAAGTCGGGTCGCATTGAGGTGGAGACGGACCTCGCCTGACCCCGGGCGACCTGAAAAGCCCGGGTCCTCGGGTCTAGCGTCAGCGAGCTTGGTGCAGCCGGTTGTCGCTGGTAGTCATTTTCTCCGGTAGTAGCGGTGGACAGCGATGAAAGGGCGGCGGGATCTGGGCCGTCTTGATCGGAGCCATGCGCATCGTGCTCGCCTTCGAGGTCATGCGTCTGCCCAAGGAGGTGGACGAGGCCCTGGCGGCACGGGGTGGAGACAGCGCCCGGGGTGATTTGATCATTCAGGCCGGCTGATGATGAGCAGCGTCGGCGTTGGCGATGCGAGCTCTTCTCGCGGCGGTGGCCTCCTCCAGGATGACTTCGATCCCCGCTGCGATCGCCACGCCGATGATCGCGCCGATGATCCCGAACAGCGACCCGAAGACCAGGATGCTGACGATCACGGTAAAGCCAGAGACGCGCGTGGCCCGGCCGATGATCGTCGGCTGCAGGATGTAGTTCTCAACCAGCTGGTAGACGACGATCACAATCACGAAGGCGATCAGTGCTCCGAGACTGACCGACAGGGCCACGATCCCGATGATGATCCCCGCGAGGAGGGCGCCGACGTTCGGGATGAGATCGAGAAGCCCCGCGATCAGCGCCAGGGCGAGCGCGTACGGAAGGCCGAGGATCACCGCTGTGACTCCGTAGACGGTGGCGCAAATCACCGAGATCGCCAGGTTGCCGAGCATGTAGCGGGAGGTCGTGTCGATGATCCGATCCGTGACCTCCTGGTAGCGCTCCCGCCTATCGCGATAGAGCAGGCGTCCGATCGCCGATCGGACGCGCGGTTCATCGATCAGGCCGAAAAGCGTCAGGAAGGGGACCGAAACGACGAGCGTGACCACCCCAAAGGCGGATACCCCGACGTGGGCCAGGCCGCCCGATACCTTGGCAAGCCCGCCGGTGATCTCGTTGGCGTGCTCCTTGAGCGTTTCGAGCGAGTCGCTCCCGCCGTTGATCAAGCCGCCGAGGTCGCTATTCCGGGCTTCCTCAACCAGCCGCGGCAGGCCTTCGCCGAAGCCGTGCACTGCATCGACCATCGACTGCAGCAGGACCAGCAAAGCGCCGCCGACGACGATCAAGAGCCCCACCACCAGCACCGTGGAGCACACCGCCCGATTCCAGCGCAGCCGCCGCTCCATGACGGCCACCACCGGCGAGAGAACGGCGACGCTGAAGATGGAGACCAAGATCAGCAGCAGGACGTCCCCAATCGAGGCCAGCGCCCAGGCCAGGGCGACTGCGCCACCGAGCAGGAGGATCGTCCGGATTGGGATGAAGACATCAACCTCGCGGCGACCCGTGCGCCCGGCAGCCGAGGAGGGCTCTGACCCGGTCATCCCGCCCTTCATACCGAGGGCCTCGGATGACGACAGCCGCACGAGCAGCCTGGGCGCTGACCGGGCCTGAATGGAGGCGACGTTGAGGCCCGCGTCTTGTCCTTCAGGCGCTCATTGAGCGACGGTCGAAGTCCCGGGTTCGGAACATGCGAGTGGCCAGCTCTGCCGCGCTGACCCCGATGAACGCGCCGGCGATTACGTCTGCGGGATAGTGGACGCCGGTATGGACTCGGGAGTACCCAACCAGCGTCGCCAGGGCCCGCAGCGGTGCCGAGAGCAGCGGCTGGGCGCTGGCGGCACCGGTGGCGAAGGCGAAGGCAGAGGCTGCGTGGCCAGAGGGAAAGGAACTCGAGCGCGGCATCTGCACGTGGCGGCGCGCGCAGCTCCTCGGCCTCATTCCTAGCGGGACGCCGCCGGGTGGTCAGCGGCTTGGCGACCAGGTTGGTGAATCCGGAGGCGATAGCGAGCGAGACGATGCCTTGCCGAGCCGCAAGCCGGCCGCTGGAACCGCCGAGCAGCGCCATCGCGGACGCTGTCGCGAACCAGAGCTTGCTTCGGTCGGCGACGCGTGAAAGACGACGCATGGCGGTGTCCAGCGACGGCGTCTCGCTGCTGGCGATCGCTCCGTAAACGGCGGTGTCGACCGCCTTCGCCTCCTTCAGCCAGTCGACCATGGGGCGATGATATGAGTCGCCGCCTCGGAGCGATCGCGGCCATTCTCAGCGGCGCCCTCTCGCGTGGGCCTGGCGATCTACATATCCGTCTGCAACCTCCCCGCCGGTTGGAGCCGCCGCCGCGCTTCTGGATCCGCCCGCGTGTCCTCAGGGTCTGGATTTGCACACAGCATCCCGGCGCGTCGTCCTCGGCTGACATCCCTAGCGGCCCGCTCGGTCGTAAGAAGCTCTGGCGTACGGCGGGCCCGCGGTTAGCGGGCCGCCCCCGGACTTGAGCGGCCACCACTTCCCTACCGACCCCAATGTGGTCGATTACGGATTCACAGGGTCGGATCGATGCTTAAGCTCGAAAGGAATCGGCGATTGATGAACTTCGTCGAGCCGAAATCCCCGCGCAGCGCGAGGGTCGCGGACTCGGCCGGGCACACTTTCGAGGAGGTTAAGGATGACTGCATCGGAGCAACTCACCAAGCTGGCAGCACGGGCCAAGGAAGCAGAAGACAATGTGGCCGCCGCGCAGGCCCAGAACAAGGCGGCTCTCGAACAGGATCTTGAGGCGGCCCGCGCCTCGGCTCAAGCCCAAGCTCAGAAATTGAGCGACTCGGCAGAGGCGGGCAAGGAGAGTGTCTCCCATTGGTGGAACGAGGTGCAGAAGAACTGGAACGAGCACGTCGCCACCGTCCAAGCGAATGTCCAGCAAAAAAAAGCCGAGGTCGACCTCACCAAAGCGCAGCACCATGCCGACCACGCCGAAGTAGATGCTGGGTTCGCCGTCGAATACGCCGATGCGGCGATCGCGGAGGCCGAATACGCAGTGCTGGATGCTCTCTATGCGAGGAAGCAGGCTGAGGAGCTCGCGGCACGCGTCTAAGGCGGGCAGACCCGAGCGGTTCGGGCGCAGAGCCCATACTGCGCGACATCTCGCTTCCGGGGACGCGAGGGTACGAAGGAAAGGCGGTGGCGAGCTCAGCCCGCGCGAGGCACCTGAATCGTCACGGACCCAGTGCGCGATCGGTACGACGCCGACCCCGCCCGCGGCCTGTAGGCCTTCTCGCCGGTGGTGATGACGACCGCGTCGAGTAGTTCGTCTCCTACCTTCGACTGAGACCGGCGCAGGTTGCGGACGTCATCGTTGCGACGGTTCGCTTCAGCTCACCTCGATTGCGACGATCCGCTTGTCCAAGGCCTCGATGACGAGATCGACCTCGCGGTCGCCGCCGAGTCCGTAAGTGTCCATCGCCGACGGCGAGGCCATGAGCGCACCTCGGAAGCGGTCGCGGCGGGAGATCATCAACGCAGGCTCCAACACGCATGAGAGGTTCGCTCGTTACAGCCGTGACCGATTAGGCGCTCCAGGTCTTGTTCCGCTCGACTATCCGCCGGTGGTAGCGAGACACGAATTGGGCTCCAATCTGCACCCGTAACCTGCGGCGTTGTACTGCTTTGGTACCGACTGCTGTGTCCAATGCACCCAGATCGTCCAGAGGCGTGAACAGATGGGACGCCAGGGACGCATCGACACCAAATGTTCACCGGCTCGGCCGAGCGTCGCAAGTTCAAGTCCTGTCTCCCCGATTCGACGGCTAACCGTCCAGGGCGGCAACTGCCGAGTCCTGGTCGAGGAAGACACGAATGCGTCTAATCTCGCTTCCCTCAACCGTGACCAGCTGGAAGAAGTGACCGAGCGACCGGCTGGCGGTCTCGGGCTGATCGCGCAGACTCATGGAGACAAGCACCTCGGCTCCTACGGCTCGGGCGCTCTCTAGGTCGGCCCAGCGGCCGCCCAGCGAGTCGGTCACTTCGGTGAGCCGGCGCAAGACAATTTCCCGACCCTTCCAGCGCGCCGCATCCGGCCAGCCATGCGGGTCTTCGAGTTCGATGTCGCGAGCGGCCCACGCCGCCGCTGCCTCCGGGCCGTCGGTGTTCCAGGCCTCAAATGCCCGGCGGACGAACCAGGCTCTGGTATCGGCAGCCGAGGGCTCTGGGGCATCTGGTCTGGCTCGCAGCCGGGCGCGTAGAGAGCGGTTTGGATCAGCCTCGCGGGCGTCGAGCAGGAAGTCGATTCCCGCCTCGATCGCGTGTTTGGTCTCGTCGCGAACGGCGCTGATGTCCTGCCGGGAGAGGGACCGGTTGCGCGTCTCGATCGGCTCACCGAACCAAAAGTAGAGCCGCTGTGGCTGGGGGAGGACCGTCGGTCCGACTCCGCGGACGATCGGCGGCAGAGAGATGCCGACGAGCCGCTTCATCAAATCCGAGATCTGAGCGACACCAGGCGTCCGGTCATCGGCGAGGATCTCGAGCATCTCCTCGGCTCCCACCGCTGCGAACGGAACAATGGGGTACCCCTGCTCGATCGCCAGCCGAGCGAAGCCCATTCGCTCTCTCCAGAGCAGGCGGTAACGCTCATCGCGGTGCTTGAAGACCTCCCGCGCCCCGCCGGGAAAGACGACGACGTATTCGTGGGCCGCCATCAGGGCACGAAGGTTCTCGCGCGTTCCCCGCACCATCCCGCAGAGCTCCAGCAGATTCCGCCAAACCGGGACCCGGTAATGCCCGTGCTCGCCGAGCCCACGGCTCCAGATATGGCGGCGCTTCCAGAGCTCCGCCAACATGAAGGGGAGATCCAAGAACGCATAGAGGGTGTGGTTGCCGACGAGGAGGGCTCCACCATCGGGCACGTTCTCAACGCCATAGACCTTAGGCCTGGTCAACCGGGCGAGGGGGTCCAACACCCCAACGAGCCGCCTGATCTGAGTCTCGGGCGGAGGCTCCGGTACATACACGGCGTTGGAGCTGGCCATCACGCTGTGACTAGCTGGGAGCAGGGTCTTCGGCCCGGAAGAACGAGATTCCCGGGATCTGAAAACCGAGAGCACCTGCAGGTCGATGTCGTGGGCATCCATGAACTCGAGGACCAGCTCGGGAGACAGGGAGGCAGCGGTATGCCGCCGATACTCGAGAGACCCGCCTCCCCAAGCGCCTCGTGGTATTCGGGAGCGAGGTAATGCGCATGGACGTCGACGCGCCCTTGACGCATGCTATTCGTCGCCTTCGGCGCCGGAAAGGCCAGCGGGCGGAAGATCACGGGATGCGATCTCGGCAGCCTCTTTCGGCTTCATCCCAAAGCTGCGCAGCACACCGGCGGCGTGCACTGACCCGCAGTCCGGGTCGAGCTGGCCCAGCAGGATGGCGTGCACGACTGAGAGAAGCGAACCCCCTGATGCCTGAAGAGCGACCTCCGGATCGTCGAGGGAGAAGCGGCCGAGGTCGAGGCAGGCCTCGATGTCTTCCCGCGCCGCCTGGGCGAGCACGGCCAGGCCGATCCGGTGGGGAACCTCGAAGCGCACTACGAGCCAGGCGAGATCCGGCTCGCTCGAGGCGAGCTCGACCAGATGCCGGTGCGCAATGCTGATCTTCTCTGCCGGGTCCTCCACCTGGCTCTGGCGCGAGCGCAGGACCCCCAGCTGCTCGCCCAGCGCAGACTGAAGCAGCGCTTCAAGCAACGCGTCCTTGCTCTCGAAGTAGTTGTAGAAGGAGCCGACGGCGATGTCGGCCTCCTCGGCGATCTCGGCGATTGTGGCCGCCTCGATGCCCTTGGCGGCGAACAGCCGCTGCGCGGCTGCGATCAGGCCGACGCGCGTGCGGTCCTGGCGCCGTTGGACACGTCCGACCCCAGGTGCTTTCTCGATCGCCATCAGCAGCGGTATGCAGGGGGGTTCGATGATGAATCTATGTTCATGTTTGAATCTTACTTCACTTCTTGTTAGAGTGGCGCCATGAAGAGAGTTCCGGTCCTGATCGTCGGCGGTGGCGGCGCTGGCCTCACTGCCTCGATGCTGCTGGCCGGCCTGGGCGTGGAGCACCTGCTGATCAACTCGCGGCCCGGGACCTCCGACCTGCCGAAGGCCCACGTTCTCAACCAGAGGGCGATGGAGATCCTCGACGACGCCGGCGTGGCAGACCTGATCGAAGCACGTGGCACGCCCGCCGAGGCGATGGCGGCGACCGCCTTCTACGCCGGTTTCGGCGGCTCGGATCCGGACGCCGGGCGGCGGATCGCGAAGCTGCAGAGCTGGGGCGCGGGCGGAGAAGACGAGCACTGGCGTGCCGCCAGCCCCCGCCGCCAGTGCAACCTGCCGCAGATCCGGCTCGAGCCGCTGCTGCGGGCGCGCGCCGAAGAGCTGTCGCCGGGGCGGGTGCGCTTCAACCACGAGCTGATCGAGCTGAGCCAGGCCGAGGAAGGGGTCACCGCGACCATTCGGGACAACGACGACGGCCGCGAGTACGAGGTCCGTGCTGACTACCTGATCGGGGCCGACGGCGGCCGTACGATCCCCGGCCAGGTCGGGGTTGAGTACGAAGGGCTCGGGGTCGTCTCCGAGGCTGTCACTTTCCACGTCTCGGCCGACTTCTCGAAGCTGGCTCCCGATCCCGACGTCCTGATCCGCTGGATCATCTCGCCAGAGCGCGGCGCCGGCGTGGTGATGGTGCCGATGGGGCCAATGCGCTGGGGGCCCGACTCGGAGGAGTGGGTGATCCACCTGCAATACCTGGTCGGCGACCCCCGGGCGGCCTCCGACGAGGCTGTTCTGGCTGACCTGCGTGCGGCGCTAGTTCTCCCGGACCTGACCCATGGAGATTCACAAGATCTCGCGCTGGACGGTCGACGCGGTGCTCGCCTCCTCGTTTCGGGAGGGCCGTGTCTTCCTGGTCGGCGACGCCGCGCACCGCCACCCACCCACCGGTGGGCTGGGGCTCACTAGCGCGATCCACGACGTCCACAACCTCTGCTGGAAGCTCGCCGCCGTGCTGAGGGGACAGGCTGGGGTGCCGTTGCTTGACACCTATGAGGCGGAGCGACGGCCGGTGATCGCGCGCAACGCCCAGCGCTCGCTTGAGAACGCGGTCAACCACCTGGCGATCATCGCGACGGCAGGCGTTAGCCCGGAGAAAAGCGCCGAGGAGAACTGGGAAGCTCTGCGACGGGTGTGGAGCGAGGAGCCGGGGAATGCCGATCACCGGGCCACCGTCCTGCGCGCCATTCGCCAGCAATCGATGGAGTTCAACGAGCACAACGTCGAGTACGGGTTCGCTCACGAGTCCGCGGCGATCGTCCCCGACGGGACACCGGAGCCCGAGAACCCCGACGACGTCCGCATCCACATCCCCTCGACCCGACCCGGCGCGCCGCTGCCCCATGCCTGGATCGAGGACATCGACGGCGAGCGCCGCCCGATCAAGGATCTCGTGCGTCCGGGTACCTTCCTGGTCATCGCCGGTGAGGAAGGAATGGCCTGGTGCGAGGCCGCAGAGCAGGTTGCCGGCGAGCTCGATCTGCCTCTGGACGCGGTGAGGATCGGTCATCTGGACGGCGACCTCTTCGACCCCCGTTGCGCCTGGCTGCGTCGCCGCGAGTTCGGCCCCGAGGGCGCGGTGCTGGTGCGGCCTGACCGGTTCGTCGCCTGGCGCAGCATGGGTGCCGTGGAACAGCCCGCCGGGGCGCTCCGGAGTGCTTTGGAGCAGGTGCTTGCCCGCGTCCCGGCGGCAGCGTCTCCTTCGCCCGCAGAGGTCGGCGCATGAACGGGGTCTCCCGGATCGGACACATGGCGCTGCGCGTCCCGGACCTCGAGTCCGCGATCGCATTCCACGCCGAGGTGCTCGGGCTGGTCGAGATCGAGCGGCAGGGCGGTGTCTCCTACCTCACCTGCAACGAGCGCCACCACGAGCTGATCCTGATCGAGTCCGCAGAGCGGGGCTACGACCACATCGGGCTTGAGGTTCCGGATCCTGAGACGCTGGAGCGGCTGCGATCGGGGGTCGCCGCCGCCGGCGGAGAGCTGATCGGTCCGACCTTCGACGGCGAGCCCGGCATCGACCGCGCGGGGTTCCTGCGCGGTCCAGGCGGCCACCTCTACAAGCTCTTTTGCGGCATGGAGGAGGTGGCGGCGCCACCGGCCGGGGACCGGCCAGCGAAGTTCGAGCACGTCTCGGTGAAGGCGCGGCGGCTGGGTCCCACCGAGCGCTTCTTCGCCGACGGCCTCGGCTTCCGCTTCTCTGACCGGATGGGGAGGACGGCAAGCTGGTGGCACTGCGACGCCGACCACCACGGACTGGCGGTCATATTCGGCCCCCGGCCCGAGCTCTCCCACTACGCCTGGACGCTGCCCGACCTGAACGCGATCGGCCGCGTGGCCGACCGCCTGCTAGCCCAGGGCCGCAAGCCGATCTGGGGGCCGAGCCGCCACGGTCCCGGCAACAACCTCTTCCTCTACTTCCACGACGCGGACGGGGCGATGATCGAGTGCTGCGCCGACATGGCGAGGATGCCGCCCGATGGCGACTACCAGGCCCGGCAATGGCCGGGCGGGCTCGGCGCGATCAACCAGTGGGGCGGGCCGCCGCCGCCGCGCTTCCTGCTCACCGGCTATCCGATCGCGCCCGGCGAGCCGCAGTCGCTGCGCTCGCAGCGCGCCGAGGCGAGTGTCCGATGAAGCTGAGGAGGACCGGGGAGGGGCTGATCGCCCGGCACGACTCGGGACACTGGGTTCCGCTTCGGGGTGAGGGCCTCACCGACGAGCAGAGCCAGAACATGGTCGCCTTCCTCGCCGGCGGCCAGGAGACCCGCGCCGCCGCCGAGGCCACGCTCGCCGGCGTTGAGGATCCGGCCGCCATGGCGGTCGATCCGGCGGGCGCTTCGATCCCCTTTCAGCCGCGCTCGATGCGCGCCTTCATGCTCTGGGAGTCGCACATGATCGCCTCGAGCCGGATGCTCGTGAAGCGCTTCTTCCCGCCTCCCGCCGCCAAGGCGGTCGCCGGATACGAGCGCCTCACCGGCAGGACGTTCCCGAAGCTGAAGCCCAACAAGCGCTTCTACGAGAAGCCGACCTTCTACGTCGCCAACCACGGCGCCCTGCTCGGCGACGGCGATCCGATGTGGTGGCCGCGGCACACCGAGTGGCTCGACTTCGAGCTGGAGTTGGCCTTCGTCCTTTCCCGGCCGATCGCCGACGCAAGCCCCGAGGAGGCGGCCGCGGCGGTCGGGGGCTGGTTCATCGTCAACGACTGGTCGGCGCGCGACGTGCAGGCCGAGGACGCCCGCGAGAACATCTTCGGCCCGGTGGTCAAGTCGAAGACCTTCGCCAACTCGATCGGCCCGGACGTGCTCACCGCCGACGAGATCCCGGATTGGACCCGGATGACGGGGCGGGTGCGGGTCGACGGCGAGCTCTGGTGCGAGGGCTCGACCGCCGGTCCGGCGCACGACGTCGGGGCGATGCTCGCCTTCGCCTCGGCCGGCGAGCGCCTCGAGCCCGGGCGACGTCGTCTCCACCGGGACGATGCCCGGCTGCTGCGGGCTCGAGCTCGATCGCTGGATTCAGCCGGGGCAGACCGTCGAGCTCGAGATCGACCGAATCGGCACGCTCACGAACCGGATCGACCGCAACGCCGAGCCGCACAACGCGAAGGTGGCGGGAGCATGAGCGCGCCGAGCCCGACTGCGACGTCCTGATCTGCGGGCTGGGGCCGGTCGGGCAGCTGCTCGCTCTGCTGCTCGGCCGCGCGGGCGTCTCGGTGCTGGCGGTCGACCAGGCGAGCGAGCCATTCGAGCTGCCGCGCGCGGCGGTGGTCGACGACGAGGTTCTGCGCATCTTCCAGGCTGCCGGGGTCGACCGTCAGGTCCTCGCCGACAGCCAGGTGCAGGAGGAGGTCAGCTTCGTCACCACGGGCGGTCGGCCGCACTGCCTGCTGCGGCCGGTCGAAGGATCGCATGGCCATCCGCCTCTGGTCTCGATCCACCAGCCCTCGATCGAGCGCACCCTGATCGCCGCGCTGGCCGAGCAGGAGACGGTGCGGACCGACTGGGGCCGGCGCCTGGAGCGCTTCGACCAGGACGCGGACGGCGTCGAGGCGCTGGTGCGCTCCGGCGAGGATGGCTCGACCGAGGAGATCCGAGCGCGCTGGGCGGTCGGCTGCGACGGCGGCGCCAGCTGGGTTCGCCAGCTGCTCGGGATCGAGTTCGGCGGTTCGACCTTCGCGCAGCGCTGGCTGGTGGTCGACGTTCTCGTCGACCGGCCGCTGGCGAAGGTCCGCCATCCCCATTTCTTCGGCGACTGGCGGCGGCCGATCGTCTCGCTGCCGATGTCGCCGGGCCGCCACCGCTGGGAGTGGATGCTGCATCCTGGCGAGGACGCCGAGCCGTTCCTCGACCCGGACTCCCTTCGCGAGCGCATCGATCCCTGGCTCGAAGGCGAGACGGCGACCGTGGAGCGCGCTGTCGTCTACACCTTCCACGCCCGCACGGCCGCGCGCTGGCGGGAGGGCCGGGTGCTGCTGGCCGGTGACGCCGCGCACCTGATGCCGCCCTTCGCCGGACAGGGGTTCAGCTCCGGGGCCCGCGACGCCGCAAACCTCGCCTGGAAGCTCGAGGCCGTCCTCGCCGGCGCGCCCGAGGGCCTGCTCGACACCTACGAAGCAGGAGCGCCGGCCCCACGTCGAAGCGATGCGGAGGCTGGCCGTCACGCTCGGCAGCTTCGTTCAGACCGCCGACCGCCGCGTTGCTCGCCTGCGGGACGCCTTCCTCGGGGCTCTCGACATGACCGGGATCGCGAGCTGGGCGCGGACGAGGATCAAGCCGCTGCCCGCCTACGGCGCCGGTGCCTTTGCGAAGCGCCCGCACCGCATCGTCTTCAGGCGAGGCGTCGGCGCGCAGTTCCCGCAGCCCGCTCGTTCGGGTCGGCGGGGAGGAGGTGCTCCTGGACGAGGCGGTCGGCTCGGGGTTGGTGTGCGCTGTCGATCGACGCGAACGCCGCCGACGCGCTCGCGGCAGGGGGCCTAGCGGTCCTGCTCGTCGGCCGCGACCTGGAGGACTCAGAAGGGACGATCGGCGAGTGGCTGACCCGCTTCGGAGCCTCGTGGGTCCTCCTGCGGCCGGACCGCTTCGTCTTCGCGCTCGGGGGCTCCGGAGGCGGCGAGATCCGGCGCGCGCTCGACGCACTCCACCGCAATCTGGGACGGGCAACCTCCGAGCTCATTGCCGGAAGCAGCAGAAGGATCTCCCAGGCTTTGGTCCCGCATGAACGGCGCGTCGCCGCATTTAACCGCGAAGGTCGCAGAGCTGCTCGACTCGAACAAGCTCGCAACCCTCGCGACTGTGGGCGAGGACGGCCTGCCCCGACTGTCGGTCGTCTACTACGCCAACCAGGGTGAGCGCATCTTCATCTCGACCCTTCGCGAACGGCTGAAGGCGAAGGACATCGAACGGACGGGGTTGGGCCACGCTGTCGGTGCGCGGTGAGGAGCCGCCCTATCCATCGGCGACCTTCACTGGCAGCGCGGGCGTGCGCACGGTCGGGATCGGCGAGGACACGGCGCTTGTCATGGGGCGCATCGCCGGCCTGCCGGAGCCGCCCGAGCCACAGAGCGACGAGGCCCTGGCCGAGGTAGGTCGGGTGTTGATCGAGATCACCGTCGAACGGGTCAGCGCAGTCAGCCATGTCTAGGCGCGCTGCTCCGGTTTCGAGGCCCCGACGCGCTAGCGCCCGCTCGCGGCAGATCATGCCAGGTTCCTCGGCTGCGGTGTCCGTACTGAGTACGGATGCAGCCTCGTCGCACGCGGCAGCAGGACTTGGCCCCGAAGGCGAATCACTCAAAGTAGGTGATGACGGCTCACCGCGCCGGGGTTCAGGGTCACTGGCATCAATACCTACAAGGCGCTGCTGTGCGGCGCCTGCCCAAAGGAGAAGCAAATGAGTACACATGCAGCAGCACCCCGGCTCGGAAGAGCACTGCCCGGGCCGGCGGCGGAAGCGGTGCGCCAATTCACCGGCTACTGGTGGCTATGGCTGGTTGCCGGAATCGCCTGGATCGCGATCTCGGCGGTCCTCCTGCAGTTCGACCAGGCCTCCGTGACCACCGTCGGCGTCCTCGTCGGGCTCTTGTTCACGTTCGCGGGGGTGCAAAACGTCGCCATCGCGTCCGCGCCACGCGAGGCGCTCGAGAACCTCGGGATCTCCGCGGCGTGGCGCTGGGTCGCGGGATTATTCGCGGTGCTGTTCTTCGGCTGTGCGATCGCCAGCTTCATAAGCCCCGAGAACACGTTCGCCGGGCTTGCGGACATGCTCGGCTTCCTGTTCCTGCTCGTCGGACTGTGGTGGATGGTCCGCGCGTTCCAGGAGAGGCCGATCAACGAACTCTGGTGGCTCGGCCTGATCTCCGGCATCGCGATGACGGTTCTTGGATTCTGGACCGCCGGACAATTCTGGATCAATAAGGCCTATCTGCTCCTCGTTTTCGCGGGCATCTGGGCGCTGATGGAGGGAATCGTCGACGTCGTACGGGCGTTCCAAATCCGCGAGGTGCACAAGGAAGTGGAGCAGCCGTCCAGGTCCTCCTAGCCGGCCTGGCCGGAGGGGGCAGAGGGGCGCAGGATGACGCCGTCGCGGCGGACCGGCTGGGAAGCGGCCGATCCGCCCCGTGCGCCCGTGCTCTTCGTCAACCCGCGGTCGGGTCGGGGCGCTGCCGCCCGTGCGGGCGTCGCTGAACGCGCTAGCGAGCAGGGCATCGAGGTCGTTGAGCTCGGGAGCGGGCTGGATCTGATGGGCTTGGTCGATGAAGCCGTGGCCGGCGGCGCTGATGCCCTCGGGATGGCCGGTGGTGATGGCTCACTCGCGATCGTCGCCTCCGCGGCCTGCGCGCATGAGTTGCCCTTCATCTGCATACCGGCGGGAACGCGTAACCACTTCGCTCGAGACCTCGGCTTGGATCCCGGCGACCCGGCCGGCGGGCTGCGTGCCTTTGGCGACGGAGTCGAGAGCCGCATCGACCTCGGGGACGTGAACGGCCGGCCCTTCCTGAACCTGGTCTCCCTGGGCGTGTACGGCGAGGCCGTCCAGCGCTCGGGATACCGCGATGCGAAGACTCGCACGCTGCTCGAGATCGTCCACGCGGTTCTCGGTCCGAGCGGAGCGGCGCCGGAGATGAACCTGGTGGATGATCTCGGAGGCGAGCACGCCCATCCCGTGATCGTGCTCGTGTCCAACAACCCCTACGCGCTCAAACCACCGATGGCGCGCGGGGCGCGCCCGAAGCTCGACGGCGGGCGTCTCGGGATCATCGTCATCGACGCGCCGCCCGGGCACCGGCGCCCGCCGGGGCGGGCGTGGAGCGCGCGCTCCCTCGAGGTCGATGCGCCGTCGACCGTGAACGCCGGCGTCGACGGCGAGGCAATGGAGCTCGCTCCGCCGCTTCGGTTCACGATCCGGCCCCGCGCGCTTCGGGTCAGGGTGCCGCGGGACGATACCGCTCGGTGGCGGCCACCGCGATCGACGGCAGCCCGGCGCCGATGACGGCGCCGGCAACACGTCGCGAACGGCCTAACGGCCCCTAGCACCGGAAGGCGCGGAGGCTTCCCGGTTCGGCGAAGATGTGAGCGCTGGCCTTTTCAACAGCATCGTCGCGGTCTTCACCCTGGCCGGACTCGCCTGGCTCCTCTACCGGCCGAAGGTCCAGGAGTCGGGCACCTACAAGGCGACGGTGGTGCCCCTCGCCGAGATCATGGACGTCGGCTTCATCGTCTTCTCGCCGGTCATCATCCTCCTGTTCGGCTACGACGCCACCTGGGCCATGCTCGGGCTCTGCCTGCTCGCGATCCTCACCGGCTTCGCGATCTCCTACAACATCAACCACTACGAGCCGCTGATCGGCAAGCCCGATCCGCTACACGGTTGGAACTCCATCTCGCTCTGGGCGCTGCTCGCCGCCTCCGTGGTCAACGTCGCCTACTACGCCCAGCTGCTGATGACTCTGGTGTGGCTGCCATTGGGCGACCTCTACTCGCCCGGACTCGTCACCGCTACCGCCGCTCTGCTGCTCGGCATCCTCACGCTCTACGGCTTCGCAAGAGGCCTGATGGCACTCAACGACCTCGGCAACAAGACGACGGCCTTCAATCTGTCGGCGATCGTCGCGGTCCTCGTCGCCTTCGCCAGCTTCAACGTTCAGCGCCTGGTCGGCGGCGACTTCGACTGGCCCCATTTCAACGCTCCCGACGATGCCGAGGCCTTCCGCAAGCTGCTCGGCCTCTTCGTGCTCGTCCAGGGGTTCGAGTCCGCCCGCTACATCGGCGCCTACTTCTCCGCCGAGGAACGGGTCAAGACGATGCGCTCCGCTCAGTACATCTCGTCGGCGATCTACGTCCTGTTCGTCGCCTTCTCGCTGATCCTCTTCGCCACCGTCAAGGCTCCCAACAACGTGACGGCGATCTTCGCAGTCTCCAAGCAGGTCAGCGTCTTTCTGCCGTTCCTGATCATGGCCGCGGCGGTCGGGAGCCAGTTATCGGCGATCGTGAACGACACCGAGACCCGGACCGAGATGCTGGCCCGGCAGGTCGGCGATCGATTGCCCAGGCAGTGGACCTTCCCGCTGTTCTTGGTCCCGGCGATTCTCGTCGTGCTGCTCACCGAGGTCAGCTCGGTGGTAGCGCTGGCCTCCCGGGTGTTCGCCGCCTACTACATGTCGCAGGCGTTGATCGCCGGACGGCTCGCCTGGCGCGCCGAGAGATGGGCGTGGGTCGCTTTCTTCACCGGCATCGCGTTGGCGATGGCAGTCGTAATGGTCTTCGGGATCCCAAGCTGAGCGGACCGATCCCGTAGCTTCCGCTCCGGAGTCAGGGAAGCACGTTCGAGGGGGGCCGCCCTGTCATCCGGGCTCAAGGGACCGTCGCGCCGCCAGTGGTCGCCGTCGCGGCCGATTGCCAAGCCTCGCTCGTGCGTCGCTAGGCAAGGCGACGCCGCGTGAACACAGGGTGGTGGCGGCGGTTGCAAGAGATCGTCCCCCCCTCCCCCGCGCGCGCAGCTCGGATCGCGCACAAGGAGCGGCGTCCGCGATCATCGGTCTTGTTGCCAAGGCAGTTCCATGGAGAAGCGGCGGAGATCGTGGCCGCACCGCTAAATAAATGCTTTGCCCTGCTCGCAGCGGTCGATCGCTACCCCGACTGGTGCCCGGACATCGTGCGACAGGTCGACATCCTCGACCGTGGCGCCGACGATCAGCCGAGCCGCGCCCGGATAAGGATGCGGATCGCGCGGGGGGCGCTCGTCAGGGAGTTCGACCTATTTCTGGCAATCGTCGTCCAGCCGCTCCGAACCGTGAAGCTGACACGGGTTACGGACCATCGGACCAACCAGGAGTTCAACGCGACTTGGTGGTTGCACCCCGGCGGGAGCACGCGTGTTGTGCTCGAACTCGACGCGAAGCTCCGGGTGCCTTGGTACATCCCCGCCGGCGGGGTCGCCGACGCGATCGCTGACGGCTTCGTCACCGCGGCGTGTCGGGCACTTGCCGAATAGTCGCGGTCGGCTCCGTGGCCCGTCTGCCGGCCGCAGCCGCCGTTTACCCCAGTGGGAGGCGCCGAGCCGACGAGCATGATCAGAACATGCCGTCCCGGGGCGTCATCCTGCTCGCCGCTTTCGCCGGACAAACTCGTCCTCGATGGACCGCTCACGCGAGCGCGCTCATGCTGCGATCTTCACTGCCGCTGGGTTGATCGTCTGCCGATCGACGAGTCGTACACCGGTCTGGTGATCGTGGGCGACGAGGTAGACAGTCGGCGTTTCGGCGGCGAGGGCGCGGATTCGCCGGTGCGTCTCCTTCGCGACCGCGTCGTCGGGGGAGACGCCGTCGACGACGCCGCGCAGCATCAGGTCCTGGGTATAGGAGCTGTCGCCGACCAAGAGGACGGCGTGCTCGCCCTCCTCGACGATCACGCCGATCTGCCCGGGCGTGTGGCCGTGCAGCGGCACGATGGTGACCGTCGCCCGCGTTGGTCTCTGCGGGAACGGCCCGAAGGGCTGTGGCGTGAGGTCGACGACGGTCGGGTCAAACCAGTGCGGCCAGCGTTTGTTCGGGTAGCCGCGCAGGCGGCCGCGGCGTCCCGAGGCGACCTCGAGGTCGCCGCGGGAGACGAGGATCTCGTTGTGTGGGAAATGATGCATTCCGCCGGCATGGTCGGTGTGCAGGTGCGTGAGCACGACCCAGCGAACATCGCCCGGCCGGATCCCGAGCTCTTGCAGCTGCGGTCCGATCTCCTCCGCGGGTGCAACCTACTCGCGCACTTCTCGTCGTCGGGAAGCTCGGTGGCGACGAACTCCTCTGTCCTGTGGCCCTTTCGCAAGCGCCCCTCACCACTGGCTCGCAGGTTGCGCACCCACTGCGTCTCGCCGCGCGGCGCCACGATGTACCTCTCGCCGTCGAACTCGAGCGGATTCACCGGCGTGCGCCGCCACTCGCCACTCTTCCGGCCGCGCACCTCGAGGACGCGGGAGCCAACCAGGCTGACGCCGAGGCGGGTCAATCCTGCGACGATCGGGTTGAAGACGTGCTTCGTGAACCACCCGGGGCGCTGGTAGTCGGTCGCCATCGGCTCATATTGTGAGCCATCCGACTCGGCGAGCGAGTGAGGGGTAGCCGTTCCGCAGGTCGAAGAGGATGGAATTACACCGGCTGCCCCGAGATAATGGCCCGGACGATGGAGAGATCATCTGAAGAGCTCACCCGCAAGCGGCGCAAACGCCTCGAGGACTTCATCTCCCCCTTTCGCGTGTCCCCAGGCCGGAAGGTGACGCTTCCTCGGGACTTCGACCCGTCTTTCAAGGGCGGCGTCGGCAAGAAGGAGGGCCAGGACCTGCTTCGCGAGGGCGTCCAGCTGCTGAGCACCTACCAGGCCCGGCTCGCCGCTCAGGACACCTGGGGGGTGCTGGTCATCCTCCAGGCGCTGGACGCCGCCGGGAAGGACGGCACGATCCGCCACGTCATGAGCGGCGTCAACCCGCAGGGCGTCGCCGTCCACAGCTTCAAGGTGCCCTCGGCCGAGGAGCTCGACCACGACTACCTCTGGCGCTACGCGCAGGCATCTGCCCGGCGCGGGGGAGATCGGGATCTTCAACCGCTCCCACTACGAGGAGGTGCTGGTCGTCCGGGTCCATCCCGAGCTCCTCGATCGCCAGAGGCTCCCGGCCGAGCGCAGGACGGGCGAGATTTGGAAGCGCCGCTTCCGGGAGATCAACGACTGGGAGCGCTACCTCACGGACAACGGGATCCGCATCGTCAAGCTGTTCCTCAACCTCTCGAAGGAGGAGCAGCGGGCCCGGTTCCTGCGTCGCATCGACCTGCCGGACCACAACTGGAAGTTCTCCGCCGGCCGACATCGCCGAGCGGGGGCTACTGGGACGAGTACCAGAAGGCGTTCTCCGAGATGCTCTCGCCACACCAGCACCGAGTGGGCGCCCTGGTACGTGATCCCGGCCGACCGCAAGTGGTTCGCCCGGATCGCCACCGCGGCGGTCCTGGTCAACACGCTGATCGAGATCGACCCGCGTCTTCCGCAGGTCGATGCCGAACAGCAGAGCGCTTTGCAGGCCGTAAAGGAGCAGCTGGAAGCCGAAGCGCCGGAGGGCGCGCCGGCAGATCCGAACCGAAGCTGAACCCGGCTGGCGGAGACATCGGGAACGCTAGCCGCTCCCCCCGCTCAGTCTCTTTCACGTGACTGTTGGATCAGCCTGTCGGTTCAACCAGGGCCGGGGTGACCAGCGAGAGGCCGATCACCACAAGCCACTGGGGCCCGCATAATTATGCGAAACCGGAGCTTCGCAGTCCGTCAATTTCAATGATCCTCGGCACACTTTATGACCAAGACGCTCCTCCTCCTGCGCGGGTCGCGCACGGCCGTCCCCGCGAGGTCGCTCAATCGGAGGTAATCGCTCGCACTTCGTGACGCCGCCACGAGTCGCAATCGTAGTCCGCGTTCTGGCCCACGCCAACTTGGCGAGCTGATGAATGGCGTCGCTCCTTAGGGCTCGACCGCCCGAATCCAGGAGGTCCAGCCGATTTTCCAAGGTCACGATTTGCAGGACTTCTGCAGCCGGGAAGCCTTGACCCCGATTGTCCCCTCAAGACTTCTGCGGTCCTACACATTTCAAAAAGTGCCGATTTGCAGGCCTTTAGGGTGGACGACCGGATTCGAACCGGCGACCGCCTGGACCACAACCATGCAGTCCGAGCTAGGCACTTGTGGCCCAAATGTGTGGCCCAAGCCTCCAAGATGGCACCGTTCGCGCCTGGATTGAACGGCGGCAATCGGCGCTACAATGCCGATTGCTGCCGTTACGGGAGCGACGGGACTCGAACCCGCGATCTCCGGCGTGACAGTCGCGGATGCAGGACGGGTATGCAGCAATCAGAATGTGCGCCGTGTCCGATCCGGTCGACCGCCGTGAATTGTTGGAGATGGCGCTGCGGCCGCTCGGCGCGCTCGGCACCACCGCCGACTTCCCGCAGGACCGGGCCGGCATCGAGGCGCTGATCGCGCGGCTCGCCGAAGGACGACCGAGCGAACGGCGGCACTTCGCCTACGAGGACGGCGTGGCGCTGCCGCGATACGACGGCGAGTACACCACCTGGCTCTCACCCGCCGGCGGCGGCGCCGTGCGTGTCCGCCGGGAACACCCATGGGATCTCAGTTCCGTCGCCGTGGTCCTCCAGCCCGACGGGCGCGTCGGGGAGTTCGTGGAGATCGAGGGCTTCGGCGTCCCCGACTCCGAGCTGACCGACCAGGCGCGGGCGGACCGCAAGGCACACGAACGCCGGACGCGCGAGCAAGAAGAAAGCGAGCCGGAACACGAGCGATGCCTAGAGGAGAGCCAGGCTCGCTTTCGCACCGGGAACCTGACCCGCACTGTCGCCGCGCCGCCGGGCCAGGACCCTGGCGGTCCGGTCGTCGCCTACGTCGCCCTCTACGAGACCGGGGTGATGATCAACTACCTCGTGCCGCGCCCGCCGCATGAGGTGCTCGACCCCGAGGACCCGGACGACCCCTTCGCCGAACCGCACATGGAAGCGATGTTCCCGCGCATGGAGATCGACGACGGGCTCAGCACCGAGTTCAAGTGCGTGGACATCGACTCCGTCGACATGAACAGCTCACCGCTGCGGGCACGGGTGGATTACACGCCCGCGGTGCCGACGGCCGCGCGCAGCCTCCGCGTCATCTTCGAGGCGACGACCGTCGAGATCGATCTCGAGGCCGCATGAATCCACCCGGTATCGACAGCGACTATCACGATAGTCAGGAGTCCGCGAGCCTTCTGCTGTTGCGGGTAGCGCTCATGCTGCTCGGCGAGGCGCGGCTGCGCGGGGACTTCGGGGACGAGGCGGAGCTCGCGGAGCGGGCCGCAGCGCTGGCCGACGGGTTGACCGGCGGCGCGGCCTCCCCAGATCCGCGGCGCGCGGCGGTGGAGGTCGGACTCCTCCGCCCCGATCGCATCTCCCTCGTCGCTCCCTTCATGGAGAACAGCGCCACTGCCTGGAGTCTCATGCTCGACGGGACCTTGTTCGACGGTGGGACGGTCGGATCCATGAGGGCCGTGAAGGTCGACCCGCAAGAGCTGAGCGCCGAGGTGCGTGCCGACCTAGAGCGCCGGCAGGCGGAGTGGCAGGCCCGACACGAGGGATTGGAACAGTTCACCGCGACGCGCTTCGTCCGAGCCGTCACCGCGCCGCCGCAACCGGGCGCCGCGGTGCAGGTGCTCGCGATCATGCTCTACGAGGACGGCTTCTACGTCGAGCTCACCTACGACAAGGAGCCGCCGACCTTCGATCCGGAGATGAGCGCCGAGCAGTTCTTCGCACGCGAGAAAGATCCCGAGGTCAAGGTCGAGGACGACCTCGGCACTGAGTACTTCGAAAGTGGCAGTGGAGGCGGCGGTGGCGTGCGCGTTTCCCATTCGAGCCGCGGTTTCGCCCCCGCCCCGCCCCCCGACGCACGCCTCCTCCGGCTCAGCGCCGGCGGCGAGACCGTCGAGCTCGACCCAGGGCCGTAGCCACGCGAAGCCCGCTGTACGCAGGACGAAGGCGAAATTGGGTTCCTAGAGCCGTAAAGAAGCAACGGGAGCTGGACGCAATCAGCCTGAGGCGCTTAGCGGCCCGGAGCGAAGGGCGCTCTAGGCAAATCACTTGTTGCTTGGTGCCCAAATGTGGTGCCCACGGAACGCAGCTGACCGGATCGACATCGTCTGGGGCTGCCGCATTCCCCGCTAGAATGCGCTTGCCGTCAAATGCCCCCGCCGGGATTCGGCTGATAGCGGGTGCCGAAGTTGGAATCGGAGAACCACTGATAGATCTCGTGCAGGCTGCCGAACCCCGCGGCGATCAGGAAGACGAGCAACACGATCGCGACTGATCGACGGTTGCTGTCCTCCTCGAGCACGTCTGGCAAAGCCCTCAGCCGGATCAACAGGACGAGGGCGTGGGCGCAAGCACGGCGGGCAGCGCCCCTTGAACGAGTGTGTCCCACCAGGACACGCGCGACCAGAAGCCACCCACCTGGCCGAGCGCTTGCAGCGTCCAGGCCACGAGGAATGCGGCGTCGAAGGCCTACGGCAGCCGCGGCAGCCGCGGCACCTGCAACACCGCGAACATGACCACTAGGGCCACCGCGTTGCCGAAGTGTCCCTGCGCAAGCTCGATCGCGGCCCAGACGAGAAAGCCCAGCTTGAGCAGACTCAGGATGAACGGCGCCTCACGTGAGTGAGAGTGCCACGGTCGTCGCGATGCTCGCTGCGATGAGGCCGATGACCGCGGCTGTGGCGACGGATCCCGTTCGTCCGAGTACGTGCTCGCCCATCAGGTGGTGGTCGCGACCGAGCGCACGCATGAAGACGATCAGCGGCAGGAGCAGGACGGCGTTGAGAGCCTGGCTGGCATAGAGGATCGTGATCAGCGGGGCGCCGGGGATGCACACGACGACCACCGCAATGGCGACGATCACGGCGAAGGACCAGTAGAAGAGGCGGGCCTCGCTGTAGGCGTCATTCAGCTGGGCCTCGTATCCGACGGCGTCCGTGACCGAGTAGGCCGTCGACAGAGGCAGCACCGACACGGCGAGCAGCCCCGAGCCCACCAGCCCGATGCCGAACAGCGCCGAGGCGCCGGCGCCCGCCACCGGCTCCAGCGCGAGGGCCGCGTCGGACGCGTCGTTGATGCTGATCCCGTTGACGTTCAGGGTCGCCGCGCAGGCGATCACGACGAAGGCGCCGATCACTCCGGTGAGCAGGGCGCCGAGCAGCACGTCGACGCGCTCGAGCCGCAGATCGCGGGGGCGCAGTCGCTTGTCGACCACGTAGGACTGGATGAACGCCAGGCCCCAGGGCGCAAGCGTCGTCCCGATCGTCGCGACGGCCGCCAGCGCCGCGTCGCGGCTGTTGAGACCGCCGGGGACCACGAGGCCATGCCCGGCAGCAGCCCAATCCGGGTGAGCGAGAATCGCCGCCGCGACATACGCAACGAACACGGCGCTGAGAGCGAGCAGGACGTGCTCGATGCGGCGAAACGATCCACGGAGCACGAGGGTCGAGACCGCGACCGCCGCGACCGGCACGCCGATGCCGCGGGAGATGTCGGCGAGGCCAAGCGCTGCGGCGATCCCCGCGAACTGCCCGCAGAGCGTGCCGAGGTTCGCGCCCATCAACACGATCAGGGCGACCCCGGTCCAGCGAACGCCGTAGCGCTGGCGGATCAGCCCGATCAGCCCCTGGCCGGTGACGATCCCCAGGCGCGCGCCGAGTTGGTGAAAGATGATGAGCGCGACCGTCGAGGCGGTCAGGACCCAGAGCAGGGTGTAGCCATGGTCGGCCCCGAGGATCGAGTACGTCGTGATTCCCGGCGGGTCGTCATCCGAGAGGCCGGCCAGCAGGCCCGGGCCGACGACGGCAAGCAGCGCCGCCAGGCGCGTGCCGCGTTTCACCGCTTGGACCTGGCCGGTCCGCGAAGGATGTTCCAGTAGCGGCGGGGCGGCCGCGGCTCATCGGCGGCCGGCTCCGCTGGGCGAGCGATTGCGGCTCGCAACCGCTCCGCATGGTCATGGCCCATGGCCGCCAGGAGGCTTTCCCGCCGCTCCTCGTCGGCCTCGCGCAGCGCGTCCGCCGCCTCGTCGGCCGGCATCTGCTCGAGCAGCTCCACAGCGCTTGCGGTCGGAAGGACCTCGATCAGGTCGGCGCCGAGTTCGGGGTGTACAGCGCAGAGCGCGGCGGTCGCCCGCGCGTCCTCGGTCGCGTCGAGCACCTCCGCGCCACGCGCCACCGGCAGCCGCGCCAGCAACTCCGCGAGGTCTGCTGGGTCGAGCCGGTGCACGGCCGCGGAGGGAGAGGCCAGCTGCAGCGGGTGCCCGGCCCCGCTCGCCAGGTGCACCCCCGCCCAGTCGATCGCGTCACGCGACGCGCGGCCCGCGAGCCGACCCAAGCCCAGCCGGCGTAGGATCGCGCGCCCGCCGACATCGACCGCGATGACCCGCAGCACTCCCTCATCCCAAGCGAGGTCCACCTCGCCGACGCGAGCGAGTCTGCGGCTGTTCGTGTCGACTACTTGCACATCGAGCACGTCACGCCCCAGGAGAAGGAGGTCGGTATCGGCTGCGTCGCCGCCCGGAGGAAACGGTCCGTCAAGCACCATGCTGCCCGAACCGATCTCGGTGAAATGCTCGACCGGCACCGCGGCAGGAGCGCTGCGCCTGCCGGCTCGCACCAGGACCACCTCGACGGCCGGCAGGACACCGTCGAGCCGGACGCCCAGGTCGGCCACGGCCCCCACGGGGCGTCCGCCCGGGTCGCGCACGGCCGTCCCCGCGAGGTCGCTCAATCGGAGGTAATCGCTCGCACTTCGTGACGCGGCCACGAGGCGCAATCGTAGTCCGGGTTCTAGCCCACGCCACCTTGGCCTCCGCTTGCGCCTCAAGGTCGAGCATCTGCCGCGGGACGTCAACGGCTCACCTGAGACTTCCCGAGGGCCTCTAAGGAGGGTTGGCGTAGGGAACGCGTACGGAACGAAAGCCTCAAAAACAGCGCTTCGCTGACTTTCGCTGACTTCGGCTGACCTTTCGACGCGCTGCACATCGTCACGTGATCGAGCGCCGCCCAACTGTACTCAGCGGCGCGAGTCCCTCAGTCGCGTTCGCAGCGCGGCGACCTGCGCTCGGGTGAGCCGCAGCGCCTCGTCGCGCAGACGCGGAGCCAGGTGGCGAGCGGGGTCGTCCGCGCGTTCGGACTCGAGCTGCTCGATCCCGCGGGCGACCGCATTGCGAACGTCGTCTCGCAGCTTCGCCGCCCCGGCCGTGTCCTCCCAGGACGTGCCGTAGCGCCGCGCTTCGATCGGCGCGGCGAGTCGGCCGTAGATGCGCTGGGGTCGGGGTAGCGGTGTCGTGCCCAGGCCGCGAACGATCGGGAAAAGCAGCTCGGGGTCGATGTCGAGCCGCGTAGCGAGGGCGCGAACCGGGGCAAAGAGGGCGTCGTCGGCGTCGACGACGACGTCCCACATCTCGTCGACGCCGATCATCGAGAAGGGCACCACCGGGTAGCCGAACTCGAGCGCCAGCCGCGCGAAGCCGATCCGCTCACGCCAGACCAGCGGGTAGTGCTCTCCGCGGCGGCGGGCCACCTCGCGTCCGCCACCGGGAAAGACGAGCACCGCCTGATCGGACCGCAGAAGCTCGCGGGCGTTCTCGCGGGTGCCGCTGACCATGCCGAAGTGGGTGAGCAAGTCGCGCCACAGCGGAACTCGGTAGTGCTGGCGCTCGCCCAGTGACCGCACGAGCACCCCCGTCCGCTCATTGATATCCAGCACGAGGAACGGGACGTCGAACAGGCCCAGGGTGGTGTGGTTGCCCACCAGCAAGTAGCGACCATTGGACGGCAGGTTCTCGAAGCCGTCGAAGCGGGGATCGGTGAGCGCCCGCCACGGCGCGAGCAACGCCCTGGCGGCCCTGAGCTCGGCCGGGTGCGGAGTGAAGGCCGCGGCTTCCACGGCCGAACCGTAAGGCACCGTTCTCCCGGGTTGGGGTCTCGGTCCCCAAGGGGTCGCTCAACGACCGCCGCAAGGCGGGCTTGATCGCATCGGACGTAGTGCAGAAGTCTTGGCGGCGTCCCCGCTTGCTGTCGCAAGTGTGCGCCGCCGAGCCGTTCTGGGCGCACGTCGAACGTCGCGGCGTCCCCGTGTTCCTGCACCCGCCGCTGCTCCCCTACGGGTTTCGCTCGATGACGAAGTACCGGCTGGAGGAGGCCGTTGGACGGCCCGCCGACACCGCTCTCTCGGTCGCACGCCTCATCTTCTCCGGGACGTTCGACCGCCACCCGAACCTCAAGGTCGTGCTCGCCCATGTGGGCGGAGCCCTCCTGGCGGCGATGGGGAGACTCGAGTTCACCTACCGCCTCGGCTATGACGGGTTGCCCGAGGGTGAGGCGGCGGTCTGTGAGAGACCTCCGAGCGAGTATCTGCCCCGTAGCCTCTACGTCGACACGATGGGCTTCTGGGCGCCGCACGTCCGCGAGGCGATCGAGGTACTCGGCGCCGACCGCGTGCTGCTGGGTTCCGACTTCGGCCCGGTCCCGATCAGCCCGGCTGAGCCATCGATCTCGTCCGGTCACTCGGTCTCGACACGGCGGACGAACAGCGGATCCTCGGCCGCAACGCAGCGGCGCTGTTCGGGCTGGACTTATGACCAGGAACCGCTGGAAACCAATGGCAACTCAGAAGTCGGCCCGGTCAGGAAAGTCCCTGCAACCGATTAGCAGGGGATTCTCCTCAGGGTGAACGACCGGATTCGAACCCGCGACCGCCTGGACCACAACCACGCAGGCCGAACAAGCACTTGTGGCCCAAATGTGTGGCCCACGACCTCAAGTCGACGCGGTCAGGCCACGTGCTGAACGGCAGCAACCGGCGTTACAACGCCGATTGCTGCCGTTACGGGAGCGACGGGACTCGAACCCGCGACCTCCGGCGTGACAGGTCGATCGCGATACGTGAACGATGGAGGCCGGCGGTGTTCTGCCCGCGCAAAGCAGTTTCGCCATCGCGGTCGGCGATGCCGATCCGAGGGGTCAGTCGCCGAACTTAGTACCCACTTAGTACCCGCCGGGAATTCGCTGCGAGACCCCAGACACGAAAAAGGCCCCGTTTCCGGGGCCTTCTCCTATAGCGGGGGCGGGATTCGAACCCGCGACCTTCGGGTTATGAGACCGAAACAGCGACTCGGTCAAGCCGTCTGGAGACCGCGTTTCTCAAAATTGGGCCCCGATTGGGCCCCCCTCAACATCGTCACATTCGCCTCAAACAAGCGGAAACTCCACCACAGTCGGGTTTCCGTGAGGGGTGGACGACCGGATTCGAACCGGCGACCGCCTGGACCACAACCAGGAGCTCTACCAGCTGAGCTACGTCCACCGCGGGCCTCCAATCTAGCGGCTCGCCTGCCGGCGGATATCGGCCGCGGCGCTAGGCTGAGAGCGTGAGCGAGCGCGGTCAGCACCATGTCTCCGGCGGGCCCCGCTTCGCGGCAGCGGAGCGGCGGCGGCGGGCGTCGACCTCGCAGCGCCCGTTCGACGAGGCCGGTTCCGCGCTCGCGTCGAGGCTGCGTGAGCGGCAACCCGAGCTGGATGCTGCGGTCGCCAACAGGGCCCACGCGATCGCCGACCCGCGGATGGTCGCCGACCCCACCTACCCCGAGAGGCTCGGCGAAGCGCTGAGCGCCGCCCTCGACTATGCCCTCACCGTGATCGAGGCCGGCGAGAGCCGCGCCCCCGGCCTCCCCCCCGCCGTCCTCTCCGAAGCCCGCGTCGCCGCCCGCGCCGGCGTCCCGCTCGAGACCGTCCTCCATCGCTACTTCGCAGCCAACGCGCTCCTCGGCGACTTCCTTCTCGAGGAGGCCGAGCGGGTCGAGGCGCCGAGCGCCGCCCTCCGGGTCCTGATGCGCAGGCAGGCGACCTCCTTCGAGCGCATCGTCGAAGGAGTGACCGACGAGCACGGCCGCGAAGCCAAGGCCTGGCCGAGCAGCGTCGCCGAGCGTCGTCGCGAGTGCGTCAAGAGCCTGCTCGCCGGGGAGCTCGTCGATCACTCGGAGCTCGGCTACGACCTCGATGCCCACCACCTCGCCGTGATGGCGAAGGGAGAGGGCGCGCCGGAGGCGATGCGGGTGCTGGCCGAACAGCTCGACCGGCGGCTGCTCGCCGTCTGCCGCGAGGAGGAGCCCGTTTGGGCCTGCTGGCTCGGCGGCCGAACCCCGCTCGATTCGCTGCGGGCGCTGCGGGCGCTCGATGCGATCCCACTCGACCGTGTCTTCGTGACGGTCGGCGAGCCCGGCGAGGGCATCGCGGGCTGGCGGCTCAGCCATCGCCAGGCGAAGGCGGCGCTGCCGATCGCCGAGCGCGGCGGCCAGGCGACGCTCCGCTACGCGGACGTCATCCTCTCGGCCTCGATCCTGCGCGACGACCTCGTCGCCGCCTCGCTCCGTCAGCTCTACCTCGACCCGCTCGAGGGCATGCGGGACGGCGGCCGGGCTGCCCGCGAGACCCTGCGCGCGTACTTCGCGGCCGAGCGGAACGTCTCCTCGACCGCGGCCACGCTCGGCGTCGACCGGCGCACGGTCACGAATCGGATCCGGGCGATCGAGGACCTCTTCGGTCGCCCCCTCGCCGAGTTCGCCACCGACCTCGAGATCGCGCTACGGCTCGGAGACTGACCCCCGCTTTCCCAGTTTGCTGATCCGCGGCCGGGCAAGGCCCCACATTGGGGAAGAGATACCGGCCCGCGGCCGGGATCATCGCCGCAATGCACACGAAGCTGATCCGCATCGCGCTTCTCGGGGCTTGCCTGGCGCTGCTGATCGCCGCGACCACCCAGGCCGAGCCCGAGTCGGCGCGGATCGGGAACCTCGTCCTCACCGACAACGGCGGGATCATCCCGCGCGCGCTGCCGAGGCACGAACAGGCGCCGATCTCGGCGATCATCGACGCTCACATCGCGACGGTCGACGGCGCTCACCCACCCGCGATCCGGTCGGTCGCCGTCGACTTCGACAAGACGATCGTGGTCGATGCGAGGGGCCTCCCCGCGTGTAGGAGAGGGCAGCTGGAAGCGCGCCCGACCGCGGCCGCGAAGAGCGCCTGCCCGGACGCGATCGTCGGCGAAGGCGACGGCGACGTCGAAGTCGCCTTCCCCGAACAGGCGCCGTTCAGCGCGACCGGGCCGATCGTCCTCTTCAACGGCGGCGTGCACGGGGGCACCACCCTCCTCTTCGTCCACACCTACGTGTCGGTCCCGGCACCCACGGCCGTAGTCGCCACCGTCGAGCTGACGCGGATCCACCGCGGGCACTTCGGGATCCACGCGGTCGCCGAGATACCGCGGATCGCGGGCGGGGCCGGCTCGGTCACCCGGTTCAAGCTCAGGATCGGCCGCAGGTTCACATTCCGCGGCAGGAGGGAGAGCTACCTGACGGCGAGCTGCCCGACCGGCCGCTACTTCACGGAAGGAAAGGCGCAGTTCGAAGACGGCACCCAGCTGGGCCTCACCCACGTGCTGCCCTGCACGCCGAAGGGCTAGGCGAGGCTGTAGAGGAGCTCGACGGCGCCGTCGGGGAAGGACCGCTCGGACTCGAGCGTGAGGCGCTGCATCTCGATGCCGGATGAGGAGAACGGCACGCCGCCGCCGACCAGGAGCGGCAGCTTGACGATGCCGAGCTGGTCGAGGGCGCCGATCGAGAGGAAGGCCTGGACCGTCTTCGGGCCGCCGATCAAGTGGGCATCGCCCTCGAAACCGCCCCCGCGCATGCGCTCGAGGAGCGCCGCCGGGTCGGCGTCGGTGACGATGCCCTCGGGCGCGCCGTCGGGCAGCGGGCTCGAGGTGAGCACGAACACCTCGAGGCCCGGCCATGGCCATTTCAGCGCGCCGACCGCCGGCTCGAAGGTCGTCCGGCCCATGACAGCGGCGCCGGTCGTCTCGAGCAGCTCGGGCAGCCCATAGGCCTCGCGGCCTGCCCAATCCGGCATCGAGAGCATCACCGGCCAGCCGTCCGGGGTCGCGACGAAGCCGTCGACGCTGACGCCCATGTAGGTCCGGATCCGCATCGCGATGCCCCGCAGGCTAGGCGATACGGTTCTATCATGCCCGGAACACGCGGCATCGCCTTCTTCCGGCCGGAGGCCCGCCCGGCCACCGCAACCGGCGCCCAGGCGCGAGGGGCCGCCGCGATCGGCGCCCTCGCGGTCGGCGCAGCGGCGATCGGCGGCTTCGCGATCGGCAGGCTCTCCGTCAATCGCCTCGCGATCAATCGCCTCGCGCTGCGGCAGGCGAAGATCGGCAGGCTCGAGGTCGAGGAGCTGGACGTCGGGCGGCTCCGGGTCCGCGAAGGGCAACCGCCGGCTTGAAGCTCGCGCTGGGGATCATCGCGGCCGCGGCCCTAGTCGCTGTCCCCGCCCCCGCCGAGGCCCTTGGCCCCTACCCCGACCTCGGCGGCTGCCCGGTGTTCCCCGACCCGCCGCCGAGCCTCTCCCCCCGTGCCCCCTCGCTCCCGAACGAGGCGGCCTGGAACCAGGACATCTCGAGGGCGCCGGTCGCGCCGGGCTCGGCCGCGACGATCGCCTACATCGGCGCCCATGGCGGCATCGCGCTGCACCCCGACTTCGGCTCGCCCCGCGCCTACGGCTTCCCCTACTCGGTCGTCGGCAACCGCCAGCGCGACCTCCCGATCCACTACACGGCATACGGAGACGAGAGCGACCCCGGCCCGTTCCCGATACCGCCGGCGGCGCCGGTCGAGGGCGGCTCGCGCAGCGACGGCGACCGCCATGTGCTGGTCGTCGATCGCGACGACTGCACCCTCTTCGAGCTCTACCGTGCCTTTCCCGAGCACAGCGGCGGCGCCCACTGGAACGCCGACTCGGGCGCGCGCTGGGACCTACGCTCGACTGCTCTGCGGCCCGACTCGTGGACCTCGGCCGACGCCGCCGGGCTGCCGATCTTCCCTGGCCTGATCCGCTACGACGAGGCGGCGGCCGGTCACGTCGACCACGCGATCCGGGTCACCTTCGAGAGCACCCGCAACGCCTGGGTCCACCCCGCCTCGCACTGCGCCGGCGACACCTCCGACCCCGCCGCTCCGGCGATGGGGACGCGGCTGCGGCTGAAGCCCGGCTACGGCCTCGGCCGCTTCAGCGGCCCCGCCCGGGCGATCGCGGTCGCCCTCAAGCGCTACGGCCTGATCGTCGCCGACAACGGCTCGAACTGGTACTTCGGGGGGACCAGCGACCGCCGCTGGGACGACGAGAACCTCGATCAGCTGAAGCGGATCCCCGGCAGTGCCTTCCAGGTGGTGAGGAGCAGCGCCCATCCACACCGCTGCTGAGCTGGTCAGGCGCCGAGCACGACATGGTGGAACTCCGCCCGCAGCCGCGAGCGCAGCTCCTTGACCGCCGGAGCGGCGTCCTCCGACGCGGCGGGGTCGGGGCTGACGAGGACGACCTCGTCGGCGGGATAGGTCTGGAGCTGGTCCTCGATCGCCTGGACGAAGTCCTCGTCGCCGACCCGCGCCTCGGCATCGATCCCGTCCTTGGCAAGGGCCGCCACCGTCGCGACCAGGTTGCGCTGAGCCTCATCCCGTGCCGAGTTCACGTCGGAGGTCCAGCGGTCGAGGAATCCGATCCGCGCCGGAGCCAGCACCCGGACCTCGGCGTCTCTGCCCGGGGCCAGGCCGGCCGTCGTCGTGATCTGGCGGACCGCGCTCGGCTCCTCGACCGGGCCCGCGACGACAAGAAGCAGGTGCTGGCGCCCGTCGCTGGGCAGCTCGCCGATCGGGCCGAGCGGCCGCTGTCGCGCGGCAATCACAAGCAGCACGACGACCGCCAGCGCCCCGGCGATGAACCCCGCCGGCGGCCCGGCCACCAGGAAGCTCCCGACGATCGGCAGCGTGATTGCGCTGACAATCAGTGGCAGCTTCCATGGGGCCATGCCCTGGAGTGTCGTCGATGCGCGCTAGACGCGGGTGGTTCTCCCGGCGCCGAGGCGCGGGATCACCAGCATCGCAAGCCCGATGACGATCACGATGATTCCGAGAATCCAGCTCACCAGCAGGGCGAGCACGATCCCGATCACGATGAGGAGAATCGGCAGTGTCATGGCGACGGCGTACCCGAGGCCGTCAGCGGTCAAACCCCGGCTAGGCGACCCTGCGAATCAGGACGATCCCCAGCACCGAGGCGCCGGCGAGCACCGCGAGTGCGATGTCGGTGTGGCGCTCCCTGCGTGCCATTGCAACTGTAAGAACCCATCCGGGGCACGAAAGGTGCTGCCTGGGGGCGCTGTCCTGCTAGCCGCCGCCGCTCGCCCGGTAGACGTGAACCGCGACGTCGAAGATGCTCTCGACCCGCATCTCGACCGCGATCGCGGCGGCGATCGCGAGGGCCATCAGCGCGATCGTCGCCACGCTGAGGACCGGTCGGCGCCGCGGCGGGTCGGCCAGAAGCGCCGAGACCCGGGCCGGGACCGCCAGCTGCCCCGCCGCGAGGCGGGGGTGCCGATGGGCGGCGCCGCCGCTGAGGAGCGCGACTCGTGCCAGCGCCCGGGCCGCCCCGACCCGGTCGCCGAGCTCGGTTGCTGCGCGCTCGTCCGCCCAGCGCTCGGTCGCATAGGCGGTCGCCCCGCGCAGCGGCCAGAGCAGGGGGTTGGCCGCGATCGCGAGTGACACGGCGCTCCGATGCCAGTGGTGGCGCCCCTCGAGATGGGCCCGCTCGTGGGCGAGCAGGACGCGGCGCTCGCCCGGGGAGAGCTGGCGGAGCAGTGAGCGGGTGACGACGATCCGGCCACGTCGCCCCGGGATCGCGAAGGCGCCCGGCTCCGCCCCGTCGATCACGACGAGGCTCCGTCCCCCCGCCAGGCCGTCGACGGCGCGTCCGGCGGCGCGCATCGCCCGCGCCTGCCGGATTGCGGCGAAGAGCGCCGCGACGGCGCCGGCGAGCGCCGCGAGCAGCGCAACGGCGCCGATGCCGGGCTCGGCCGGCGAGTCTTCCCTCAGGATCGCCGTCGACCAGTGGCCGATTCCTGCCAGATCGGGCAGCTGGGCCACCAGCACGGCGCCGAGCAGGAAGAGGACCGCAGCGAGGCTCAGCGCGGAGACGACCGCGCCGGCGCTGATCAGCCAGGTCGCGTCGCGCGGGGGGAGGATCCGCGCCAACCGGGGGCCGACGATGCTCAGGGCGGCGCCGACGAGGAGAGGCGAGAGGATCGCCGCGGTGCTCATCGCGGTGAGGAGCCCTCGGGACGAGCCTCGCCCAGCAGCTCGACCAGCAGATCTTCCTCCTCCTCGGACAGGCTGCCGACGAATCGCGCGAGGACCGCGTCGCGGTCCTCACCTGCCTCGAGCAGATCCCGCATCCGCGCCGCGGCGATCCCCGGTTCGTCGAGGATCGGCGTATAGGCGTACGCGCGCCCCACCTTCTCGCGCTTGACGGCTTCCTTCTCATGCAGGCGCGCGAGCGCGGTCATCACCGTCGTGTAGGCGAGGTCGCCGCCCACCTGCTCCTGGACCTCGGCCGGCGTCAGCGGACGCGCGGCCGCCCAGAGAGCGGCGAGGACCTCGCCCTGAAGTGCGCCGGCCGGGCGCCTGTTGGTATCACGCTTGCTCAACGCTGACCTCGGGTGGCAGGATCGCACAGCGCCGGGAGGACAATCTACTACGTGGCTGTAGTAGCCTGCCCCCATGCTGACCTACCTGCAGGCGATCGTGATCGCCCTCGTGCAGGGGGTCACCGAGCTCTTCCCGGTCTCGAGCCTCGGCCACTCGGTGCTGGTCCCGGCCTGGATCGGCGGCGAATGGGAAACCCTCGTCACCCAGTCGTCGCAGGCCCACAGCGAGTCCTCGTTCTACCTCGCCTTCATCGTCGCGCTGCACGTCGCAACCGCGCTGGCGCTGCTCTGGTTCTTCCGCGCAGACTGGGCGCGGATCGTGCGCGGCTTCCTCCGCAGCGTTCCGCGCTGTTTTCGCGAGCGCCGCCTCAGCGCCGAGGACGCCGATGAGCGGCTGGCCTGGCTGATCGTCATTGCCACGATCCCCGTCGGCCTCACCGGCGTCGCCTTTGAGCATGCCTTCCGCACCGTCTTCGCGAAGCCGGTCGCCGCCAGCATCCTCCTCTTCATCAACGGGCTGATCCTGCTCGCGGGCGAGCGCGCCCGCAGTCGCTACCAGGAGGAGCACGCGATGCCGGCCGGAACGCCGGCGCCGGGCGCCGAGCGACCGCGCGACGCGAGCGGCCCCCGCTCCGCCGAGGAGCTGGCGGAAGCGCGGGCCTCCGACGTCCGCATCTCGGGCATCCCCTACCTCGACGGCCTGATCATCGGCAGCTTCCAGATCCTCGCCCTCCTCGCGGGCATCAGCCGCTCCGGCGTGACGATGGTCGGCGGCCTCTGGAAAGGGCTCTCGCATGAGGACGCGGCGCGCTTCGCCTTCCTGCTCGCCACTCCCGTCATCCTCGCCGCCGGCGTCCTCAAGATCCCGAGCCTCTTCGGCAGCGCCGGCGAACACATCCACGGCCAGGTAGCGGTCGGCTTCGTCATCACTGGAATCACCGCCTACGTCTCGGTCCGCTACCTGGTCCGCTACTTCCAGACCCGCACCCTGACCCCGTTCGCGATCTACTGCCTCGCTGTCGGCGCGGTCAGCTTCGTCCGCTTCGCGGCGTTCTGAGGCTCAGGATTCGGCGCGGAAGGCGATGCCTTCGAGCGCGGCGCTTTGTTTTTCGCGCGCCAGCACCTTGCCGTCACCGCCGATGACGGTTGTCAATTCTTCGTGCTGTTCGAATACCCGGGAGACGCCCGAAGACGCCGGCCGATAGCCCGGTGGGAGGGTGAATACCGAGACGAATCCGGGTCCGGTATCGACTTTCGCATACCCCTCCAGGTGGACGATCCCCTCGTGGTCCTTGTAGAAGCCCACCGGCGGATACGTGAACTGGCCCTCCGAGCCAAAGTTGGTGCTGCCATTTTCGAACTGGGGCTCGCCCGGGTCCCCGACCAGATGGACCGCTTCGAGGGGCGCGATGGCGTTGGCGCTGTTGGCGACGTTCGCGCTCGGCACCGTGCCGAGCTTGGCGAGGTCGATGTCCTTGCCGGTGAGGGAGTGGTCCTTCACCTTCGCCCCGGTGACGGCGTTCTTCTTGATCTTTGCCCCGGTGACGGCGTTCTTCCGGAGCTGCTTGGAGCCGACGCTGTTCTTCGCAAGTTGCGTCGCCGCAAAGGCGCTGGCGCCACCGACCGCAACGATCACGGCAAGCGTTGACATCACGTTGGCGTAGCTCAGCTTTGGTCGCATCCCTCCTGCGACGCTAACCCCGATGGAGCGGCCGGGTCAAGCGAAACCGATGGAGCGACGCCCCCGGCTGGATTCGAACCAGCGACCCACGGCTTAGAAGGCCGTCGCTCTGTCCACTGAGCTACGGGGGCAGGGTTACTAGTTTATGGCTCTGGGAAGCCGTTTCCTCGGGCGACTCCTGTCCAACCGTTCGCCTCGGGAAGGCATATTCTCGGCGTCTGGTGCTATTCGTGCCCATCGAGCGAAGGTTCGGCGGAGCGAATGGGGATTAGCAGGTCGCTGCTCTGAAACTCACGCCGTCGATGCCATATATTCCTTGGGGGACCGAAACAGTGAGGCGAACGGTGCCTTCAGGGTCCACATGGGCCGTTCCCGTCTCCGGGGGGTTACCCGTGATTGGGGCGAGCACGGCCTTCTCCGGACGATCCGCCACCGGCAGGGTGAAGGCAACCGCGTTGTTATTGGAATTGCCGACGGTCCCCTGCAGGTGGACCACGCAATCATGGTCCTTGTAGAACCCGGCGGGCGTGAAGCTGGGGCTGTAGTTCGCCGCTCCGTTTTCGAACTGCGGCTCGCCGCTCCCACCCACGAGGTGGACCGTGACTGGATGGGAGAAGGCATCGACCGTCGTGGCGTGGTCCGCATCGGCCGCTCTGGGGACGGTCCCGAGTGTCGATGCATCGATATCTCGGCCGGTGAGCGAATGGTCCTTCACTTTCGGCCCGGTGACGGCGTTCTTCCTCAACTGCTTCGGCCCGACCGAGTTCTTGCCGAGGTGAGAGGCCGCGTAGGCCGCACCGCCCCCGAGCAGCAGGAACAGACAGATCGTGGAGACAACGTTCGAGTAGGTCAGCTTAGGACGTAGGCCGATCATCGCTCCTCCTCAACTGGGGACCAGGCGAGCGTAGTCCCGCTTGCTTCGCTTGGCAAGGGGCTGGCGCTCAGGGCGTCTCTCAGGATTCGGCGCGGAAGGTGACGCCGTCGAGAGTGCACTCTTCGCCGCCGCATTTCACCGCTCCCGATACCTGGGGGGTTGGCGGTATGGTCGGAAACACCGCGATGTTGCCTTTATTTCCGATCAGTGGGAACTGCAGAAGTGTCTCGGGGCGAAAGCCAGGAGGCAATTGGTAAGCAGTTTCCCCGCTCGAAGAGCAGCCTTTATAGATCCCCTCAAGATGCACGATCCCCTCATGGTCCTTGAAGAACCTGGGGGTCCTTTCCTCTATGGCTTCGCATTTGTTCTGAAACTGGGGCTCACCCGGCGTTCCGACTACATGCCAGGCTTCGGGAGCGGCAAGTGAATTGGCAACGCTCGCCGTTCCAGCGGTGGTCGTGCTGCCGGCACTCGGTACCGTGCCCAGGCTCGAAGCGTCGATCTGCGCCCCAGTCAGGCTCCCTTTCTTGACCTTGGACGCAGTGATGGCTTCGTTCTTGATCTTGGCCGTCGTCACCGCATTCTTCTTGAGCTGCTGAGGGCCGACCGAGTTCTTTGGCAGCTTCAACGCTGCGTAGGAAGCGCCACCCAGGGCAATGAAGACGGCGACGGTCGCCATCACATTCGCGTAAGTCAGCCTTTGACGCATTCACACGCCTGTCGTTTGAGGGTGCTCCCCCAAGGTCGCGTTCTTCAGTTCGAGGCTGGCGTAACACACCGGAATGGATTGGTTTCCGATGCTTTCGCAGAGCCGTACGAAACCGTTTTTTCTGAACCCGAGGCGAGGTTGGCCCAATAATCGGTCCCATTCCAAGATTCGGGTTCGGTCCACTCCCCCGGTGGGTTGTCGAATTCGGGGAAGCGTTCGACGTCAAAAGGAATTAGCTCGCCCATCGTGGGCAGCCGTAGCTGTTGGCTGAAACATTTGTCAGCAGCATTGCCCCGACTCGCCGCGGCCCTTGGAGCTTCCTCAAAGCAGATCGCATGTGAAAGCGTCATCCCACTTGGACAGTGAAGTTTCGACGCGCTGGTCAACTGGCCCGTCGACTGACCGTCAAGGGCCTGGGCGCTTATCGCGCTCGGGACTGTGCCCAACGTTGAGAGGTTGATCTGTGTGCCGGTGAGCGTCCCCTTCTTGACCTTGGCGGCGGTGACTGCTTTGTTCTTGATTTTCGCCTCGGTGACCGCGTTCTTCTTCAGTTGCTTGCTGCCAACGGAGTTCTTGCCAAGGTGGCTGGCAGCGTAGGCCGCTCCCCCTGAAAGCAGCAAGAACAAGCACGGCGTCGAGACGACGTTCGCATAGCTCAACTTCGCGCGCATTGCTGCCTCCTGCAGCTGGCGGGCATCCATCGGACGAGACACATCGACTCTATGCCTGTTGCGCGGCTGGGTCAATCAGGAAGGACGAAAGGCGCGCTAGGGGCTGGCGAGCCCACCGTCACCCCGATCCCTCGCCGCAGCATAGGATCTGCCCGATGCCCAGCGTCGATGCAGGGGGGACCGAGCTCTATTACGAGCGCTCGGGATCGGGCGAGCCGATGCTCCTGATCCAGGGCATGGCCGCCACCCGGCTGGCCTGGGGCCGGCCGTTCCTCGAGGCGCTGGAGCGCGACTTCGAATGCATCGTCTACGACCACCGCGGGATGGGGAGCTCGGCTCGGGCCGAGATGCCGTTCACGATCGTCGACCTCGCCGGCGACGCCCTGGCCCTGCTCGACGCGCTCGGGCTCGAGAGCGTCCACGTCGTCGGGATCTCGATGGGCGGAATGATCGCCCAGGAGCTCGCTCTCGCCCACCCCGAGCGGGTCCGGACCCTGACGATCGGCGCCTCCTACTGCGGCGGCCCGGACGGCACCCTGATGGACCCGGCAGACCTCGCGCTCCTCGGCGAGGCCTGGAAATCGGGCGACCCGGTCCAGGTCTACCGAGCGATGTGGGAGATCAACCTCTCCCCCGCCTTCCGCGCCGAGGACTCGAACTTCGGCCCGTTCCGCGAGATGGCGGAAGCGCTCCCCGCCCCGGCGCCGGTGATCTACGAACAGATGCGGGCCTGCGCGAGACACGACACCAGCGAGCGCCTCGGCGGGCTGGAGATGCCGACGATGGTCATCCACGGAACCGCCGACCGGCTGCTGCGGTCACCGAACGGCGAGCAGATCGCGGCGCTGGTCGGGGTCGAGCCGCAGCTCCTCGAGGGCGTCGGCCACCTCTTCTGGTGGGAGCAGCCGGAGCGCTCGGCGGACCTGATCCGCCGGCACGCCGTCATTCCTGCGTGATCTTGGCGCAGGCCGCTGGGTCGAGCTTGCCCTTGACCCTGAACACGTAATCGGGCTGCGGGGTGATTTCGGGCTCTTCCAGCACCTTCTCCAGCGCCGGGTCCGATTTCACCCAGGCGTAGATCGGATACCAGTAGGGCGAGTCGGCGGCGTCCTGCGTGTAGCGGCTCATGATCAGGTAGTCGTATTCGCCGGCGTTGATCCGGCGCTTGAACTGGCGGCAGCTGGTGGCGAGCCTGTACTGGCCTCGCGGCCCCGGGACCCCGATGTACTGGACGTAGTTGTCGAGGTTCTTGCCGTAGAACCCGTACTGGCCGAAGAAGATCTCACCCGAGCCGGCGATCCCGATCCGCTTGTCTTCCTGTTCGCGGGCGAACGTGTAGGCCTGCTGCGGCCCGCCTTCCTGAAGGAACGGGGTAACCCGGGTGTAGTGGTGCCTGTAGTACTGGACCTCCTGCGCCCGTCCCAGAACCACCGCCAGCAGCAGGATGCCCGCACCGGTGATCGCGACCAGGCCCCGCGTCACCTCCCCGCGGGCCCGCATCAGACCGAGCCCGGCCGGAGCCCAGACGAGGACCATCGTCAGGAACACGGTGCCGACGATGTAGCCCGGGTACCAGCGCGGCGTCGTCAGGACCGTGATCGCGTAGACGAAGATCAGGAAGAGGAGGGTCTGCCAGGCGCGGCTGTCGGGCGCTCGCAGCGGCCTCGCGATCGGCAGCAGCGTCAGGGCGAGCATCAGGCCCGGCATCAGGTAGCGGGTGTTGGTGAAGAAGCCGGTCGGCGAGCCTTCCTGGCCGGCAGCGGTCAGCGGGGTGAAGATGTAGACAATTGCGGTGAGGAGGGCGGCGGCGGCGAGGACCCGCAGGACTTTGTTGCGGGAGCGGACGGCGATGTAGACCGCGGCGGCAACGGCGATGATCAGGATCAGGGGCCAGAGCGGGCCGAGCGCGTTCTCGAGCTGGGGGAAGAACCACTTGCGGTAGATCGTCGGGTTGAAGAGGTAATCGGCGACCGAGAATCGCGGCCGCGGGTCGAGCGGCATCTGGTTCGGCGTCGGTAGGTGCAGCGGTCCCCATTTGAACTGCGGGATCGGGTTGCCGCCGGTGTGGATCGCCGCCCGCAGGTACCAGTAGCCGCCGATGATCACGGCCGGGATCCCGAGCCAGGCGGCGGTGACCAGCCGCCTCCCCCTGCCGCTGACGAGGACCATCCCGACCGCGATCGCTCCGACCGGCGCCAGCAGCGGGAGCTTGACCGAGACCGCGATGCCGGCCGCGATCCCGCCCATGATCAACGGGCCGCGGTCGAGCAGGGGCGCGTCGGTCTCGGGGGCGTCCTGGACCGCGCCGGCCTGCGGCGCGCGGCGCTGGTGGCCGTTGATCAAGAAAGCGGCGAAGGCAAGCAGGAAGGCGAGTCCCATGATGTCGTTGCGGCCCTCGCCGGGCTGGGTTTCGATCATCACCCCCGCCGAGAAGACCAGTGAGCAGGCGACCAGGGTCGCCGGCCCGACCTTGTATGGACGGCCGACGCACCAGGCCGCGAGCAGGGCGATCGAGAGCCAGATCAGGTTGATCAGCGGCGAGAGCCAGTCGGTTTCGAAGAGGACGATCGCCGAGCCGTGGATCAGCTCCGAGCTGCCGGGGTAGAACCAGGCGACGAGCCGCAGCGGGTCGGTGAAGTGGAGCGGGATCGTCGACCCTTCCTGGGCGAACCGCGCCGCGAACGGCATGTGGTACCAGGTGGTGTCGCCGCCGAACATCCCGAAGTCGAGGCTCTGCTGGGCAGGGAACGTCCACTCGGCGACGACCCAGGACGCGACCCCGATCGCAAGCAGCAGGGCGATCGTCTGGACCCTCGGCGCGCTGACCGCCCTCGAGTCGGCCGGCGCCATCCACCAGCCGAGTGCCGCGGCGCCGAGCCCGAACGCGATGCAGACGACGATGATCCAGCCCTTGGTGAGGATGCTGAGCGACCCCAGGATCTGGAGCGCCATCAAGAGCAGTGCGACCGCCATCGTCGCGTCGGCGAGCCTGGCCAGGGCGCCCGAGAATTCCGGCACGATCCAGCGCCGCAGCCAGTAGCCGCCGAGGCCGACCGCCGAGACGATGCCGATTGTCGCCAGGCAGCCGACGACGTAGGAGCCGAACGATGGAGTCACGGTCGCGGGATGCTAGTCGCCGCGCCGGGTGTGAGACTTTAGGGAGCGGCGGTCGGAATCCGGCAGGAGACGCCGGTCCCTTTCAGGCCGCAGTACCCGTTCGGGACCTTGTGCAGGTACTGCTGGTGATAGTCCTCGGCGTAGTAGAACGGTCCGGCGGGCTCGACCTCAGTCGTGATCGGGTCATGGCCCTCGGCGCGGAGCGTCTCGTCGTAGCTCTTGAGTGCCATCTCCGCCGTCGTCTTCTGGTCGTCGTTGGCGAAGTAGATGCCGGACCGGTACTGGGTCCCGACGTCGTTGCCCTGGCGCATGCCCTGAGTCGGATCGTGCTCCTCGAAGAAGACCTTGAGCAGGTCGGCGTAGGAGATCTTCGCCGGGTCGAATGCGACCAGCACCGCCTCGGCATGCCCGGTTCGGCCGCTGCAGACCTCCTCGTATGTGGGATTCGGGGTCGTCCCGCCCATGTAGCCGGCAGCGGTCGTGTAGACGCCGTCGAGTTCCCAGAAGAGCCGCTCCGCCCCCCAAAAACAGCCGAGCGCGAAGTACGCGGTCTCGATCCCGTCCGGGAACGGCGGCTTCATCTGGGTGCCGAGGACCGCGTTGAGCTCGGGCACGTCGAATGCCGGCTCGCTGCGGCCGGGCAGCGCGTCCTCGGCGCTCGGCATGCTCGTCTTGTTCGGGCTGAGGGACATCATCAGGTCGCCGAATCTGCTCACTGGTCAGCCTCCTTTCAGGCTGCCACCGACGATACAGACCGGCGCAAGGCGGGTAGGCTTGCGCATCGGCTGTCTCGCCATCCTCCTCGCGCTGATCTCGCCCCGGCTGGCCCTGTTCGGCGTCTGGGTGTTCTCGGACATCCTCAGCCGGGCCTTCGACAGCTGGTTCGTCCCCTTCCTCGGCTTCTTCCTGCTGCCATGGACGACGCTGGCCTACGCGCTGATGTGGAGCTCGGGCTCGAACGGGGTTCTCGGGTTCGAGTGGTTCATCGTCGTCCTCGCCTTCCTCTTCGACCTCGCCGCCTGGAGCGAGGGGCGCCGCCGCCGTTACAGCTAGTGCCGCTCGGCCGCCGGGTGGGCGAGCCTGATGTGGGACTTGGAGAGGAGGAGGAAATCGTGCTTGGTCGGCTCCCCGTCGCCGAGCGGAATCAGCTCGACGTCGAGCAGCGGGATGAAGCTGACCTCGACGCGGTTGATCGCGTCGGAGAACCGGCCCTGGTAGCCGTTCGCGGGAAGCGTGACGTCGCCGATCACGAGATGCCGATCGGTTTCGAACAGAACCCGTTCCGAGCGCTGCCGGCGGGTCTCGACGGTCTCGATGACCTCAACCACCTGGTGATCGGATTTCATCAGTCGAGTATCGGCCCCCCTGGCGGAAAACCTGAGTGCAGGGCGGTCAGGCACCCAAATGAGCCCCGGTCGTCAGCGATGCCGGGCCTTCTTGACCACGTGAACGGTGTGCGTCCGCACCAGCTTGCCGACCCCGGCCACGGTGATCGTCACCTTGACCCTGACCGCCAGCTTGCCGAGCTTCGTCAGCGCGGCGATCCCGGCGTGGGTCAGCTTGAGCTTCAGCCGCCCGGTCTTGTTCGGGGGGATCCGGGTGTGGCCGCGGCCGACGACGATCGTCCTCGTGACCTTCTTTTCGCCTTTGAACAGGATCGACGGCGGGCCGACGGCCTTCGACTTGCCCTCGGTGCCGACCCCGCAGATGATCCCTGCGCAGGCGTACTTCGCGACGTAGATCGTCGATTGGCCGGGGGTCCAGGGAATCCTTTTGGTGATCCAGATGACTTTGGCTTTGATCCTCCGGCCCGGCACCGGCGGGGTGGGCGGCGGCAGGACCTTCGCGCTCGGCCGCCAGGCCGGTTCGAAGCTCTTGTCGCCGGTGATCGAGGCGACCGAGCCCGAGCCGTCGGCGTTGGCGATGTAGACCTTGTCGGTGTTGTCGGATTCGGTCGAGATGTCGCCGAAGTAGAAGCCGTGGAAGACGACCCGGGCGCCGTCGGGCGACCAGGAGGCCGCCGGTCCGTTGGCGTTCAGGCCCTGGACCACGGGCAGCCCGTGATCGCCACTGCCGTCGGCGTTGACCACCCGGAAGTAGCCGCCTTCCATGTTGGTCGGCGCGGTGTCGCGGTAGGCGATCCTCGATCCGTCGGGCGACCAGGACTCGAACATGAACTGGGTGTTCGAGGAGACGATCACCGGGCCACCGCCGCCGTTGGCGGGAACGATGTGCAGATCGAGGAATTCCGCCGGGTGGGCGGGGAAGCCGAACGCGATCCTGCTGCCGTCGGGCGACCAGGCCGGTTCCCTGCCGCCCCCATTGGGCAGCGGCGCTTCGAGACCGCTCCCGTCCGCGTTCTTCAGGTAGACCTGGTTGCTGAACCAGAAGGCGATCCTGGTGCCGTCCGGGGACCAGCTCGGGTGGCCCCCGTGGGGGCTGATCTGCAGCGGTTCCGCGGTCGTCCCGTTGGAGTCGACGACGAACAGCGGCTGGCTTCCGGGATTCGCAATCCCGCGCGCGAAGGCGATCTTCGAGCCGTCCGGCGACCACGCGAGTTCGCCCAGCGGCACGTTGCCGTTCGCGTAGTGCGTCACCTGCAACGCGAGGTTGACCGACTGTTCAGGCGCGTCCGGTTCCATCACGTACACGTTCGGCGTCGGCGCCATCACGTTGTTGAAGGTCGCGACGAACGCGAGCTTCTTGCCATCGGGCGACCAGACCGGCTGGCTGTCGTAACTGGTCGCCCCGTTGTCGGTGAGGTTGAAGCCATCGGCGGGGTTGTCGGGATCGAGCAGGCAGATGTCGAGGTCGCACCGGTAGGCGACTTCCTTCGGCGCGGCCGACGCTGCCTGGGCGGCAACCGAGAGAAGACAGAGGCAGGCGATCGCGATTGCGATCAGGGGACGAGTCACGGAGCGCACCGGTGCAGGGTAACCCACGCGGTCGAACCGCCCCGCCGGGCAGTCAGTTGAGGGCTAGCGCAGCTTGAGGACGATCGACTTCGACTTCGAGACGGAGATGCCGGAGGTCGGCTTGAAGGTCGCCTTCACCTTCACCTTGGCGCTGCCGGACCTGTCGAGCAGGGCACCGGCGTTGCCGGTGGACGCGATCTTGATCTTCAGCGCCTTCGCCTTCTTCGCCTTCTTCTTGACCTTGGCGACGCCCTTGCCGGCGATCGTCAGGCTGCCGCCGCCCGGGACCTTGACCTTGAGCGTCGCCGTGCCCTTGGCCGTGTCGAGTTGAACTCCGCCGAACTTCAGCTTCGGCTTCGTCACCTTTACCTTCCCCACCTGGGTGACGGTGCCGCCCTGGGGAGTCTTCGCGGTGAGGGTCACTTCGTAGGTCTTGGGCTTGATCCCCTTGGGCAGGGAGACAGTCACCTTGCCGGTCCCGGTCGGGGACAGATGGGTGCTGGGATTGGGCGTGCCGGGCGTGAAACTGCTGGGCGCGAGCTTGGCCTTGCCGCCTTTCGCCGTCGTCGTCGCGCTCAGGGCGAAGGTCGGCACGGTCGCGCCGGTGCCGGCGAACTTGAGCGGGAAGGCGAGCTGGGTGCTGCCGCCGACGAACGCCTTCGCCGGCTTCGTGGGGGCCGCGATCCGCAGGTCTGAGGTGCCGGCCTGCACCTGTGGGGCGCCACCAAAGCAGACGGCTTCGCTTTCCTGGATGCTGGTTGTGCCTTCGAACCTCACGCAGTGGACGGGCCGGGTCGCCGGCTGTTCGCTGGAGACGACGCGGAAGCCCTCGGCGATGGCAGTTGCGAAAGGCCCCGGGAATGGGCCACCGTCCGCCGCGGTCGGAAGGCCGAAGTCGGCGTCCACCGACCATTCCGTGGCCTGACCTTTGACTTCCTGAGAGGGCGACGAGAGGTAGCCGATGCCCTGCAGGCCGCTCGGTGGCCAGATAGCGCCGAACATTTTTTCGATTTCTTCGGCCAATTTTTTTTCTTCCGGGGATTCGGCTTCTTTAAGCGTTTTCTGCAACGTCACGGAGGCGGCGGCCATCTCGGGTGGGATTTCGTCGTTGCGGGTGAAGACGAGCGGGGCACCTCCGCCGATCGGCACGGCGGTGAAGCTCGCCGGCGGCACCGACCCCGGCGGCACCGCGATCCCGATCAGATATTGGAGCGTTTCGTCTTCTTCGTTCGGGCCGCAGAATTCGCTTCCGCCGACGGTGCAGAAGATGAAGTGCACCCGAACCGAGCCGATCCCCGCCGGCTGGCTGACCGCCAGGCTCCCCGGTTTGACGAAGGCGCAGCCGGCGACCACGAGCGCGACGGCGCCTACGGCGATCAGAGCGAGCACAGGCTTGGCGAAGCGACGGGCGCGAATCATGAGACCCCCCCTGAAGTTGGACGACAGGCGGAGTTTATCCGCGCCTGCGGCCGGCTCTGCAAATCGGGCGCCCGGATCAATCGGCTCTAGGAGCCCCCTCCTAACCAGAGACCCAAGACCAACGCGAGCGCATCGTCTACAGCTCGAAGCTCATCGCCATCAAGACGCCCGGCGGGATGGCCGAGGCGCTGCTGGTCGACCACCGTGGTCTGCTCTACGAGGACTCGGGTTTCGATGCTCAACGCCATGAATTCATCCGCCTGGACTCTGGAGCGAGTTCCGCCATCTGCTTGCGGACAATCCGCATCTTGGCTCGATCCGCTTCGTCGGCTGCCAAGCGCACGACCTCCTCGGCGATCGACGAACGCATTCTTATTCCGCCAAAGCCGGCCCTGCTCGTCGGTCCATTCGGAAACGAATACCGTCGCCGTGGCGTTCACCTCTGCCCTGGCTCATCGCATTGAATTCTCAGTTAGGACGATTCGGCCGCAGGTAGGAGCTGTCTTAGTTCTTCCTTGTTGAGATGGCCGGTTTTCAAGAGTTCCATGCCGCATTCGCGCATGCTCTTCTTCGCAGTCTTTTCGACCATCGGGTTTTCCAAGACTGCCGAGGTCCCTTCCGCAGCTCCGTTCGGTGAGTCATAGAGCCTTTCGATCTGTTCGTTATCGAGCGCGGCCCTCGTGCGTCGCACCGTGCAATCAGTCAACGACTGCGGTATCCCTTCTTCTTCAAGCCCGCTCTTGAGCTTTTCGGTCAATTCAGCCTTGTCGCCCCCGCTCCGTCCGTTGTTGAGAGCGCCGACGAGAACAACGACCGCAAGAAGCCCAACCGCGCCAATAGCGATAGCCCACCGCATCGGCGCGAAAGAGTAGTGCCCTCATCGGCCCGTCATCCGTTCGGCCATCACGCGGCCTAGCTCCGGTCTTCTGCTCGCCTTTCTCGGGTTTGGGATCGATATCTCAAATTTCTCCATATCGAGCGGCGCGGGTGAACTTTCCGCGAAAGGGCTTCGACGAATTGGGGACCCCCCTTAGACTCTCCGCGTGGCAAGGGGAGTGGCAGCCGCGTTGTTGCTCGGGGCATTGCTTTCGAGCGCCTCCGCTCGGGCGGACGAATCCGCCGAAGTTCCTGCCTCCGTCGAATCGACTCCAATAGCTGGAGCCCATGTGCTCGGAGGACACGTCTTTACTTTCCACGTTGACGTCTCCCCTTGTCGTGGGCCTGGCTTGCGCCTCGATCACGTCAGATTGGTCGAAAGGCCCGAGGATGCCCACCATCACCTGAAAGCAGCAATCGTTACCGCCTACCTGCTCCATCCGGAACACGTTGAACGCAGGTCTTGCGTGAAGGTTCGCCGGATAAGGAAAGTCCGGATACGGACCAAGCGACCGGCCGCTGACCTCGTCTTCTTCGACGGCAGCGTTTCGCCCCCGCGTCGCATCTATCCGCGCTAAATTCGCTTCCTCTGGCCCCTCGCGAGCGCCGCGAACGCTATTCGGGGAATCTCCATCAGGGCGAACTTGGTACCACGTTGGTGCCACGGCGGCGGTCGGTGTCGCCGCTGTCCCGCTTGCGATGCGGGATACCTCCAATCGGGGCGCCCGGATTTGAACCGGGGACCTCGGCCACCCAAAGGCCGCGCGCTACCAGGCTGCGCCACGCCCCGAGGCGCCCAGTCTAGAGCGGCCGGCCGCTAGCCCTGCAGGCGCTCGGTCTCGCGCCGGATCTCGTCCTCGGTGATCGGCTTGCGACGGTAGACGTCCCAGGCATTCGCGGCGACGCCGATGCCCCAGCCGACGATCGGGAAGATCGGCCAGAAGACGCCGGCCCCGGTGACCGCCCAGATCACGATCAGCATCGCGTTGACCGCGATGTAGATGAAGACGTGGGTGCTGAAGTCTCGCTTCTTTTTCAGCTGCGTGATCGCCTGCTTGCGCAGTTCCTCATCGGTCCTGGGCGCCGCATCCACCAGCCCGTTCTATCAGTCCCGCGCACAACCGCTAGCTTTCCGGCCCGATGGCCGACGTCCGACCAATCTTCGCGACCCACTACGACCTCGACGTCGTCGGGCAGCTCGACGACGTCGCCGCGCCGCCCTACGACGTAATCGACACCGAGCAGCGGGCGGCGCTGCTCGCGCGCTCGCCCTACAACGCGGTCGCGATCGACCTGCCGAAACCGTACGGCGAGTCGGGCCCGACCGAGACCGGCGACGACCCCTACGAGCGGGCGGCCCGGACCATGGACGAGTGGCGCGACGCCGGGGCGCTCGTCACCGACTCCGAGCCGTCGATCTGGGCGATGACGCAGGACTACACCGGGCCCGACGGCGAGGCGCGCACCCGCCACGGGATCCTCGCCCGGGTCAGGGTCGAGGACTTCGAGGCAGGTCAGGTCCTCCCGCACGAGCGGACCCTGCCGGGCCCGAAGAAGGACCGGCTCGACCTCACCCGCGCCACCCGCCACAACCTCTCGGCGATCTTCTCGCTCGCCACCTCCGACCCCTGGCCGCTGGTCGCCCCCGCGATCGACGGGCAGGAGCCCTGGGGAACGGCGACCGACGAATCCGGCGCCGTCACGAAGGTCTGGAAGGTGGACGACCCCGAGGTCCACGCCGCCGTCCACGAGCTCCTCACCGGCGCCCGGCTGCTGATCGCCGACGGCCACCATCGCTATGAGACCGCGCTCGCCTACCGCGACGAGATCGGCGGCGAGGGCAACCACAACTACACGCTGATGGCGCTGACCGGGCTCGACGACCCCGGTCTCACCGTCTTCCCGACCCACCGCCTCCTGTCGGGGCTCGCCGAGGACCCCGAGCGCCAGCAGGCCCTCGGCAACGGCCTGCGCGAGCTGTTCGACGTCACCGAGGTGCCGACCGAGGAGCTCGACCCGCTGGGCGAGGAGGGCGTCGGCGTATTCGGCCTCTACGACTCCCATCACGGCCGCGGCTTCCGCCTGCGGCTGAAGGACTCGGCGATCGCCGCCCTCGACGAAGAGCTTGCCGGAAAGCCCGAGGCATACCGTCGCCTCGACGCGGCGATCCTCGAGACCCTGGTCCTGCGCGGGATCGCCGGGATGAGCGAGGAGGACATTCTCGCCAAGCGCGGGATCGGCTACGCGAAGAGCGTCGAGGACTCCCTCGCCCTGATCGAAAATGGAACCTACGACGTCGCCTTCATCCTCCGGCCGATCCCCGTCGACCAGGTCCGCGCGATCTGCGAAAGCGACGAGAACATGCCGCCGAAGTCGACCTACTTCTTCCCCAAGGTGATGAGCGGGCTGGTCTTCAACCAGGTCGGGTAGCTACCCGAGGGTCACCTTCACCTTGCCGCCGGGCGAGAGCTTCTTGCCCGGCTTCGGGCTCTGCTTGGTGATCTTCGAGTCGGGCGACTGATCGCCCTTGACCTTGCCGAGCTTGCATTCGGCCTTCTTCAGCTTCTTGCCGGCAGCCTTCTTCTTCTTCCCCTTCAGCTTGGGGACGACGCAGGCGCCGGCCCTGAACATGGCCGCGCTCGTCGCGGTCCCGGCGATGGTGGTGACGCTCACCGCGACGCTGGCACGAGCCGGAAGTTGAGGCGCCACCGCGGTGATCTGGGCTTCGGAGTCGACGCTGAAGCTCTTTGCAGGAGTGGTGCCGAAAGTGACCGCGCTGACCCCCGCGAAGTCGGAGCCGCTGATCTTGACCGAGGCTCCGCCCTTGAATGACCCCTTGGCGGGACTGATCCCGGTCACCGTCGGACGTGGCTGCACGTCGGCGTTGAAGCCGATCTCGGCGTTCAGTTGTTCGGGTGGAAAGGGCACCGGCCCTTCCGGGATGGCCGGGGACCAGCTGATAAGCGCGCCGCCGTTTTCTTTGATGAACCCGATTTCCGCTTTGGGTTCGATGTCGATGCCGACGGTCTGCCCCGCTTTGATCGGCAGTGCGGTCGGGAAGGTTTCGACGCCTTCGCCGGCCGGGGCGCCGGGAGCGCTGGACGCGGTAGCCGTGTATGCGTTACCCCCGGTCGGCGTCAGCACGCGCAGCTTGAACTGGCGCCCTGGCGACCCCTGGATGACGCGCCACCGGACGACCGCCCCGTCGACCGGCGATGTCGCCATGGCGCCGGCCTCAGGCAGGGTCGCCATCAGCCCTGTACAGGTGTGTTCGCTACTACAGACCATCGGTGCGAACGCAGCCGTCAGCGGACTGCCCACCGTCACCGATGAGGCCTGAGCGACGCCGACGGCGCCGAGCGCCGTGCCGGCTGTCGCGAGCAGTGACAGGAACACAAGCCGGAGACGACGAGACATCGGCCTGATCCTAACCCCCTGCGTAGGATGAGTCACCCGATGGTCAAGATCTACACCCGCAAGGGTGACGACGGCACGACCTCGCTCTGGTACGGAGGCCGGGTCCCCAAGCATCACGGCCGCACCGAGGCCTACGGCGCCCTCGACGAGGCCTGCTCCCAGCTCGGCGTCGCCCGCGCTCTCTGCGGGCCCGACCAGGCCGACCTCGCTGCCGACGTCCTCCGGCTCCAGGACGACCTCTTCGTCGCCGGCGCCGAGCTGGCGACCGCGCCCGAGGCGGCGGATCGCCTCGAAGACGGGATCAGCCGCACGACCGAGGGGATGGTCGCCGAGCTCGAGGAGCGGATCGACCACTACATGGGCCGGGTCGAGCTGCCGCCGCAGTTCGTGATCCCCGGCGGCAACCAGCTCTCGGCCCAGCTCGACGTCGCGCGGACGACGATCCGCCGCGCCGAGCGGCGGCTGAGCGCCCTCAACGAGGCCGGCGAGCTGGCCGGGGAGACCGTCGTCCACTTCGTCAACCGCGCCTCCGATTACGCCTACGCCCTCGCCCGCTTCGCCGACGTCCCCGAGCCGGCGCTGTTCGAGGGACGGCGCCGGTCCTAGCCGCATGAGGGTCGTCGCCCGGCGCCGCGAGGGCTTTGCCCACGATGTCGACATCGAAGGCGGCAAGCACCGGCTCCTGATCGACGAGCCGGTCGAGGCAGGCGGCGAGGACGCCGGCCCCGCCCCCACTCGCCTTGTCGCCGCCGGGCTCGCCGGCTGCGTCGCGATCACGATGGAGATGTATGCCGAGCGCAAGGGCTGGGAGCTGGGCCAGGTCGAGGTGACGGTCGACGTCGAGTACGACCACTTCGCTCCGCGATCGTTCGCGGTCATGATCCAGATTCCGGCCGAGCTCGACGATGAGCAGCGCGAGGCGCTGCTGAAGGTGGCCCGCAAGTGCCCGGTCCACCGCGTGCTCTCCCACGGCTGCCAGGTCACCGTCTCCTATCGGGTCGAGGAAGGTTGATGGACCTCGGCCTCGCCGGCCGGGCCTGCGTGGTCACCGGCGCCTCTCGCGGCATCGGCCGCGAGACGGCGCGCCAGCTCTGCGCCGAGGGAGCCGCGGTTCTGCTCGTCGCGCGCAGCGCCGACGCGCTGAGCAATGCGGCCGACGCCGCGAGCGCGGCGGGCGCCGGTGCCGGCGGCCGGGCCGAGGCGCTCGCGCTCGACGTCACCGGCGAGGACGCCGGCGACCGGATGCTCGCGGCCGCGATCGAGCGTTTCGGTGAGCTCGACGTCCTGGTCAACAACGCCGGCGCCGCCCGCTGGCGCGACCTCGACGACGTCCCCGACGAGGACTGGCGGGCCCAGTACGAGCTGAACGTGATGGCGCCGCTGCGGGCGATGCGGGCCGCGGCGCCGCGGATGGCGGGACGAAGCTGGGGCCGGATCGTCAACGTCTGCTCGACTGCCGGCAAGCGCCCCTCCGCGGCGATGCCCGAGTACTCGGTCGCGAAGGCGGCCGAGCTCTCGCTCTCGCGCCTTTTCGCCGACCGCTACGCGCGCAGCGGTGTCCTCGTCAACGCGATCTGCCCCGGGCCGGTCGAAGCCGAGCTGTGGATGGAGCCCGGCGGTCTGCTCGACCAGTCGCGTGACCTCTCCGGTGCGGCGAGCCGCGAGGAGGCGCTCGTGGCGGCCGGGTCGAAACGGCCGATCGGCCGCCTTGCCGAGGCGGGCGAGATCGCCTCGGCGATCGTCTTCCTCTGCTCCGAGCGAGCGTCCTATGTGAGCGGCGCCGCATGGTCGGTCGACGGCGGCACCGTCCAGGTGATCATCTGAAGGGCGGCCTGGCACCTTATCCGTCCATATGACGGATAAGGGGCCACCCCCCTTGCCGAGCTGCTGCTCTCGCCCGAGGAGGCGCGGGCGATCGAGGTTCGCGGCGACACCGACGCCGCCGTCCTCCTCCCCCTCTACGGGTGGCCGGACAAGCCGGGGCTGATCTTCACCGAGCGCCGCGCCGACCTCCGCCGCCACGCCGGCGAGATCTCCTTCCCCGGTGGCCGCAGGGACCCGGCCGACGCCGACCTGGTCGCGACCGCGCTGCGCGAGGCCGAGGAGGAGATCGCGCTCGCCCGCGGCGCCGTCGAGCTGAGCGGCGCCCTGCCGCCGACAGGGACCTTCGTCACCGGCTACAGGATCCATCCGTTCGTCGGCCGCATCCCCGACCCCGCCGAGCTGGACCTCGAGCCGAACCCGGCCGAGGTCGAGACCCTGCTCACCTTCTCGCTCGAGGTCCTCGAGAGGGGCTACGCGATGCGCCGGCTGATCCGGCGCGGGGTCCCGATCCACACCCCGACCTACGAGGTCGAGGGCCACCTGATCTGGGGTGCAACGGCGAGGATCCTCGCCGAGCTCCTCGACCGCCTCGGCTAGACCTTCTCCTTCTCCGGCTGGGGGACGATCCGGATGTAGGGCCGCGGCTCCTCCCAACCGTCCGGGTAGATCTCCTTCGCTTCGTCGTTGGAAACCGAGCCGGCGATGATCACGTCGTCGCCGTTCTTCCAGTTGGCCGGCGTCGAGACTTTGTGATGTTCGGTCAGCTGCAGCGAGTCGATCACCCGCAGAACCTCGTCGAAGTTCCGGCCTGTGGTCATCGGATAGACGAGGATCAGTTTGATCTTCTTGTCGGGGCCGATGACGAAGACGTTGCGGACCGTCTGGTTGTCCGCTGGTGTGCGATCGGCGGAATCACCCGACACCTCCGCCGGCAGCATGTCGTAGAGCTTCGAGACATGGAAGTCGGCGTCGCTGATGATCGGGTACTCGGGCCTCGCGCCCTGGGTCGCCTCGATGTCGTCGACCCAGTCCTCGTGGTTTTCGAGCGGGTCGACGGAGAGGCCGATGATCTTCACGTTCCGCTTCTCGAACTCGGGCTCGATGCTGGCCATGTACCCGAGCTCGGTCGTGCAGACCGGGGTGAAATCTTTGGGATGGGAGAAGAGGATCGCCCAGGAGTCGCCGATCCAGTCGTGGAACTTGATCGGGCCCTCGGTCGTCTCAGCTTCGAAATCCGGTGCTACGTCGCCAAGTTTGAGACCCATATTTGGTCGCTCCCTTTCGGTCGGATGCGCTGGATGCCATTCACCTAAATTCCTATCCGAGTTTAGACCTTTGACCTCGCCGGCGGGCGGTCAGGCGACGAGGCGGCCGACCGCGACCCTCATCTCGGCTGTCCAGGCCTCGGGCTCGGCGGGATCGGCCGCGACGACCTCGGCCGGGATCCGCCAGGTCGCGGCGGCGCTCTCGACAGCGCGTCGGCCCGCCGCCAGTGCGCCGGGCTCGACCGCGCCGGCCGCCTCGTAGAGGAAGCCGCGAACCGGGGTATCGACCAGTCGTTCCAGCAGGCGCTCGAGCCTGTCGCCGTGGATCGCCTTCACACCCTCCGCCCCCCCATCGGCGGTCGCCGATCCGAGCAGCCAGAGGACCAGGGCTACGTCACCGACCAGATCGAGGACGGTTCCCGGCCAGAGCGGGTCGGCGAGAGCCGGCTCGATGCCGGCGGCCGCGATCGCCGTCAGCCCCTCGTCGCGGCGGCTGGTCCCGCGGACCGCCCAGCCGTCGGCGAGCAGGCGCTCGCCGAGCATCCGCCCCCGACAGCCGCAACCGACGATCAGGGCCCGCGCCACGCGCTCAGTCGGACTGGAACGTGTCGCCGCGACGCAGGCGCTCGAGCTCTTCCTCCTCGACCTCGGCGCGGAGCCGGTGCTCGTCGAGATCGGGGGCGCCGCGGCGGCGGCGCATCTCGTTCTGGGCGTCGACCATCTGGCGGATGTCGTCGATCTCGTTCTGGGCCTCGACCTCGGGCGACCGGGTCGGCCTCCAGTCGACCAGGTCGACGTCGCGGCGCTGGCTGACATGGGCGACGAAGACCAGGATGAAGATCAGCACCAGCAGCAGGGCGATCGTGCCGAGGACGAAACCCATAGATGGGTTCAGGATACGGTTCCGCCGAGTGTCTGAGGCATTCGTCGTCGACGCGGTCCGCACCCCGATGGGCTCCTACCGGGGGGCGCTCTCCGGCGTCCGCCCGGATGACCTCGCCGCCCACGCGATTGGCGCCATCGTCGAGCGGACCGGCGTCAACCCCGAGCTCATCACCGACGTCTACTTCGGCGCAGCGAACCAGAGCGGTGAGGACAACCGCGACGTGGCGCGGATGGCGGCGCTTCTGGCGGGGCTGCCGCAGAGCGTGCCGGGGGCGACCGTGAACCGGCTCTGCGCCTCCGGGCTCGAGGCCGTCAACTCGGCCGGGCGGGCGGCGAAGCTGGGCGAGGGCGACCTCTACCTCGCCGGCGGGGTCGAGTCGATGAGCCGCGCCCCCTGGGTCGTCTCGAAGCCCGAGCGCGGCCTACCACGCGGCGAGCAGACGATGCACGACACCACCCTCGGCTGGCGGCTTGTCAACCCGCGGATGGCCGAGCGCGGCGTCTCGACCGAGTCGATGGGCGAGACCGCCGAGAACGTCGCCGAGCGCTACGGGATCTCGCGCGAGGCCCAGGACGCGTTCGCGCTCCGCAGCCACCAGCGGGCAGTCGCAGCCACCGAGCGCGGAGACTTCGCCGAGGAGATCGCGCCGATCGAGGCGCAGCACGGTCGCGAGACGGCCCTCGTCGGTGCCGACGAGGGCCCGCGCCCGGACGCCTCGCTCGAGCGGATGGCGAAGCTCCGCCCGGTCTTCCGCGAGGGTGGGACGGTGACCGCCGGAAACGCCTCGACCCTCAACGACGGCGCCGCCTGCACCCTGGTCGCCACCGAGGCGGGCGTCGAGAGCCTCGGCGCCGACCCGCTGGCGAGGATCGTCGCAAGCGGCGTCGCCGGCGTCGACCCCGCCTACATGGGGATCGGGCCGGTCGAGGCGATCCCCCGTGCCCTCGCCGCCGCCGGCCTCGAGCTCGACCAGATCGACCTGATCGAGCTCAACGAGGCCTTCGCCTCGCAGGTCCTCGCCTGCGTCGGCGAGCTCGGGATCGACGAGGAGCGCCTAAACGTCAACGGCGGCGCGATCGCCCTTGGCCACCCGCTCGGCTGCACCGGCGCCCGCCTCACCACCACCCTCCTGCACGAGCTCCGCCGCCGCGGCGGCCGCTACGGCATCGCGACGATGTGCGTCGGCGTCGGCCAGGGGCTGGCGACCGTCTTCGAAACCGTCTAGGGCCACCACAGTTATTGACGTGCCGTGGGTTGGCCGCCCATATGGGCGGCTAACCCACGGCACGTCTTCGAGCAAACCGGACCCGGTAGCCTCGCCGCTCGATGACGGTGAGTGAGCTTGCAAGCGTCGACGGGATGATCTCCCCGACAATGGAGGCGACGGTCCCGCTCCGCGACGACGGCCTCTACCGCGGCGACGGCGCCTTCGAGGTGATCCGGCTCTACAACGGCCGACCGTTTGCCCTCGGCGACCACCTCGACCGGCTCGGGCGGTCGGCGGCGGCGATCGAGCTCGAGTTCGACCGCGCCGCGCTCGAGCGGGAGATCGAGGCCCTGCTTGCCGAGGCCGGCGAGACCGACGGACAGCTGCGGCTGATCGTCACCCGCGGCGGGCGGCGAGTCGCCGCGACCGAGACGATTCCGGAGCACGCGGACACGGTCCGGATCGCGATCGTCACCTACTGCCCGAGCGTCATCCTCAACGGCGTCAAGTCGCTCTCCTATGCCGCCAACATGCAGGCGACCCGGCTGGCCCAGGCACAGGGCGCGGACGAGGCGGTCCTGGTCCAGCCCGACGGCACCGTGCTGGAGCCTCCGACATCGTCGATCTTTTGGGTCTCGCCGCAGGGAGGCCTGCGGACGCCGGCGCTCGACAACGGCGTCCTCGAATCGATCACCCGCGACCGCCTGGTCAAGGCGCTGAAGGTCGAGGAGGGCGCCTGGCCGGTGGCCGACCTCCGCGCCGCCCAGGAGGCGTTCCTCGCCTCGACGACGCGGGAGATCCAGGCGGTGGCGGCGATCGACGGCTCCGAGCTGCCCAAGGCCCCGGGGCCGCGCACTCGCGAGGCCGAAGAAGCATTCCAGGAGACTCTCGGCAGGGAGCTCTGACCGATCCCCACGATGACGAAAGAGCAGAGGTGAGATGGACTTCCAGCTGAGCGACGAGCAGCGACTGATCTCCGAAGCGGCGCGCGAATTCGCCGACCGCGAGATCGCTCCGCGTGTCCGCGAGAACGACCGCGCCGCCCGCTTCGACCGCGAGCTGGCAAGCAAGCTCGGCGAGGTCGGCTACCTCGGGGCCCCTGTCGCCGAGAAATACGGCGGCCGCGGCCTCGACTACATCGGCTACGGCCTGATCGTCGAGCAGGTCGGCCGCGCCGACTCCTCGGCCCGCACGGTCGTCTCGGTCCAGACCTCGCTGGTCGCGGGCTCGATCGAGCGCTGGGGCAGCGAGGAGCAGAAGCAGGGCTGGCTGCCGCGGCTCTGCTCGGGCGAGGCGCTCGGCTGCTTCGGCTTGACCGAGCCCGACACCGGCTCCGACGCCGCCAACCTGCGGACCCGGGCGACGAAGACCGACTCGGGCTGGTCGATAAGCGGCCAGAAGATGTGGATCTCACTCGGCAACTTCGCCGAGGTGGCGCTGATCTTCGCCCAGACCGACCCCGCGAAGAAGCACCGCGGGCTCGCCTGCTTCCTGGTCCCGACCGAGAGCGAGGGCTTCACGAGCCAGGAGATCCACGGCAAGCTCGGGCTGCGCTCCTCCGACACGGCCGAGCTCGCGCTCGACGGCGTCGAGGTCCCCGACGACGCGATGCTCGGCGAGATCGGGGACGGCTTCAAGGTCGCGATGAGCGCCCTCGACAACGGCCGCTACAGCGTCGCCGCAGGCTGCGTCGGGATCTGCGACGGCTGCGTCGAAGCCTCCGTCGCCTACGCGAAGGAGCGCAAGCAGTTCGGGGTGCCATTGGCCCGGTTCCAGCTCGTCCAGGAGATGATCGCCGACATGATCCTCAAGCGGGACGCGTCGCGGATGCTCGTCCTCCGCGCCGGCGCGCTGAAGGACGAAGGCAAGCCGAACACGGTTGAGACGTCGGTGGCGAAGCTGCACGCGACCGAGTCAGCGGTCGAGTGTGCGAACCTCGCGATCCAGGTCCACGGTGGCTCTGGCTACGTCGACGACTACCCGGTCGAGCGCTACCTGCGCGACGCCAGGGTGACGACGCTCTACGAGGGGACGTCGCAGATCCAGAAGCTGATCATCGGCCGCGCCGCGACCGGGATCAACGCGATGACGCCCATGAGCGCGGACTGAGTGAGCGACTTGAATGAGTGAGTTCATTCAGGTGAGCAGCGACGAGTTCGGCGTCGCCCTGCTCCGGCTCGACCGGCCCGAGGCCCGCAATGCGCTCTCGCCGGAGATGATGGAGCAGATCGCATCCGAGCTCGAGCGGATCGACCCCGACCCCGATGTCCGGTGTGTCGTCATCGCCGGCTCCGAGGAGGTCTTCGCCGCGGGGGCCGACATCAGGGCGATGAGCGAGCGCACCTTCGCCGAGGCGCTGCGCCACCCCGCCGCCTCGTTCTGGCGCCGGCTCGCCGCGATCAGGACCCCGCTCGTCGCCGCGGTCTCCGGCTACGCCCTCGGCGGCGGCTGCGAGCTGGCGCTCGCCTGCGACATGATCGTCGCCTCCGACGACGCCCAGTTCGGCCAGCCGGAGATCACCCTCGGGATCATTCCCGGCGGCGGCGGCACCCAGCGGATCGCCCGCACGGTCGGCAAGCAGCTGGCGATGGAGTACGTCCTCACCGGCCGCCGCTTCGACGCCGAGACGGCGCAGCAGATGGGGCTGGTGAACAGGGTCGTGAAGAGGGCCGAGTGCGTCGAGGAGGCGCTCGAGCTGGCGCGCGCGGTCGCCGAGCGGCCGCCGATCGCGGTGCGGCTCGCGAAGCAGGCCGTGCTCGCCGCCGAGGAGACCGCGCTCTCGGCGGGGCTCGAGAACGAGCGCCGGCTCTACGAGCTGGCGATGGCGACCGAGGACCGCGTCGAGGGGATGCAGGCCTTCCTCGAGAAGCGGGAGCCGAAGTTCGAGGGACGGTGAGGTGAGCGTCGAGGCGGTCGGCGTCGTCGGCGCCGGCACGATGGGCGCAGGGATCGCGGCGATGTCCTGCCTCGGCGGCTACCCGACCCGGATCCAGGACCCCGACTCCGAGGTCCTCGGGCGGGCGCGGGAAACCGCCGCCGCAGGGCTCGCGAAGGGCGCCGGCAGGGGATGGAGCGAGGACGAGGCCGAGCGGGCGGGGGCCCTGCTGACGACGGTCGATGGTGTCGAGGGACTCGCCGGCTGCGACCTGATCATCGAGGCCGCGCCCGAGCGGCTCGACCTCAAGCAGGGCCTCTTCGCCGACCTCGCCGCCGCCTGCGGGGAGGGGACGATCCTCGCCTCGAACACATCCTCCCTGCGGGTCGCCGACATCGCCGCCCGCACGCCGGCCCCCGAGCGCGTCGTCGGGATGCATTTCTTCAACCCGCCGACGCGGATGAAGCTGGTCGAGGTGGTGGCGACCGAGGCGTCCTCTCCAGGGGCACTCGACGCGGCGACGGCGGTCGTCGAGCGGATGCGCCGGATTCCGATCCGCGCCAAGGACACCCCCGGCTTCATCGCCAACCGACTGGCGCGGCCGTACTCGCTCGAGTCGCTGCGGATGCTCGCCGACGGGGTCGCCGACGCCGCGACGATCGACCGCGTCTGCCGCCTCGGCGGCGGCTTCCGGATGGGGCCGTTCGAGCTGATCGACCTGATCGGCCTCGACGTCAACCTCAGCGTCGCCCGCTCCTTCTACGAGCAGGGCGGCCGCCCCGAGCGCTGGCGGCCGAGCCCGATCCAAGCCGAGATGGTCGAGGCCGGCCGCCTCGGCCGCAAGAGCGGCGAGGGCTTCTACACCTACGGCGACGGCCGCCAGCGCGGCGAGGACCCCGACCTCGACATCGAGGCGCCGACACTAGACCCCGATGACCTTGCGCGGATCGACCCGGCGGCGACCGAGATCCTCCCCCGCCTTGTCGCCCAGATCGCCAACGAGGCCGCCTTCGCCCAGGAAGAGGAGGTCGGCAGCCCCGCCGACATGAACACCGCGATGCGGCTTGGCTTCAACTGGCCGCTCGGCCCGATCGAGTTCTCCGCGCTGATCGGGGCCGGCCCCGCCGTCGCCCTGCTCGAGGACCTCAGGGAGCGACGCGGCGAGGCCTACGCGCCGGCGCCGAGCCTCTCGGCGGCAGCCGGGAGTTGAGATGGCGCTCGGCCGCAGGCCCGCGACGGAGCAGACCGCAGCGCAGAACCGAGACGCCGGGCGGAAGCTGGAGGGAGCGGGCGCCGAGGGTCTGGACGCCGCGAGGAGGGGTCTCGTCGCCGCGTTTGACCCGCCGGTGGTCGACGGCGAGCGCGGGCGACCCGCCTGGGACCTCTCCTCCTACGCCTTCCTCGACCGCGATCCACCCGACACCGCCCACCCCGCCCTCTGGCGCCAGGCGCAGCTCAACCGGGTCGCCGGCCTGTTCGAGCTCGCGCCCGGCGTCTACCAGCTCCGCGGCTTCGACCTCTCGAACATGCATGTGATCGAGGGCAAGGAGGGAATCGTCGTCGTCGATCCCCTGGTCACGGCCGAGACCGCCGCCGCCGCGCTCGCCCTCTACCGCGAGCACCGCGGCGAGCGCCCGGTCACAGGCCTCCTCTACACGCACAGCCATGTCGACCACTTCGGCGGCGCCCGCGGCGTCGTCTCCCAGGAGGAGGTCGAGTCCGGACCCGTCCCGGTCATCGCCCCGGCCGGATTCCTCGAGCATGCCGTCAGCGAGAACGTCTTCGCCGGCCCCGCGATGGCGCGACGGGCCGGCTACATGTACGGGGCGCTGCTCGAGCGCGGTCCCGACGGCCAGCTGACGTCCGGTCTCGGGCAGACGACCTCGCTCGGGACGATCACGCTGGTGCCGCCGACCGTCGAGATCGGCGCCACCGGGCAGGAGGAGGACGTCGACGGGATCCGGATCGCCTTCCAACTGACACCGGAGGCGGAGGCGCCGGCGGCGATGAACTTCCACCTCCCCGATCGGCGCGCGCTCTGCGTCGCCGACAACGCGGTCTGCTCGATGCACAACATCCTCACCCTCCGCGGCGCCCTCGTCCGCGACCCGCGAATCTGGGCCCGGCACCTTGACGAGGCGATCTCGCAGTTCGGCGACGCCTCGGACGTCCTTTTCGCCGGCCACAACTGGCCCTGCTGGGGGAGTGCCGAGATCGTCGAGCTCCTGACCAATCAGCGCGACCTTTACTCCTACCTGCACGACCAGACCCTGCGGCTGATCAATCGCGGCTTGACAGGCCCTGAGATCGCCGAGGAGATCGAGCTGCCGCCCAGCCTCGCCGGGGACTGGCGCTGCCGCGAGTTCTACGGCTCCGTCAGCCACAACGTGAAGGCCATCTACCAGCGCTACATGGGCTGGTTCGACGGCAACCCCGCCCACCTCTGGGAGCACCCTCCGCGGGAGCGGGCACGACGCTACGTCGAGTCGATCGGCGGGCCCGAGCGCGCGCTTGAGATCGCCCGCGACTCGTTCGCCGCCGGCGACTATCGCTGGGTCGCCGAGCTCGCCAACCACGTCGTCTTCGCCGAGCCCGAGAACGGCGCCGCGCGCGAGCTGCAGGCCGACGCGCTCGAGCAGCTCGGCTACGGGGCCGAGAACGCGACCTGGCGGAACTTCTTCCTGATGGGTGCGCGGGAGCTTCGCCAGGGCGTCAGCGGCACCCCGACCGCCGTCGCGCCACCCGACTTCCTCGCCCGCCTCTCGGTCGAGCAGCTGCTCGACGCGATGGCGATCCGCCTCAACGGCCCCCGCGCCTGGGGCCTGCATCTGAGGATCGATTGGGTCGTCTCAGACCCCGACGAGGCGCACTCGATCACCGTCCGCAACGGCGTCCTCAGCCACAGCCAGGGCAGGCACGACCCGGGCGCCGAGGCAGCGCTGGTCGTCGAGCGCCCGGCGCTCGACCAGCTGCTGCTGAAATCGGCGGAGTTGCCTGACCTGGTCACCGCCGGGCGGCTGCGGGTCGAGGGCGACCCGGCGAAGCTCGGCGAGCTCCTCGGCCTCCTCGACGAGCCCGACCCGGGGTTCTCGATCGTGACGCCCCGGTAACGGACGGATGATGGATGCACTACCTGCTTTTGCGTACATTGGGTTCGATGCGCCGGACTCGCTGGATCTCGTCCATTGCCCTTGCGGCAGCAGTTCTCGCGGTCGCGGCGCAGCCGGCATCGGCCGCTGACGGCGTCTACTGGGTCGACTACAACAGGGCAGCGATCTCCCATGCCGGTATCGCCGGAGGGGGCGCCACCGATATACCGATCCCCGCCGACCTGATCGAGGGTCCGTACGGAATGGCGCTCGACCCGGCCGAAGGCAAGCTCTACTGGACGAACTGGAACACCGGCTCGATCGGCGTCGCGAATCTCGACGGCAGCGGCGCCGCCCTGCTCAACACCGAAGGCGCCACCGTCCACGGCCCCTCGGGCCTGGCGATCGATCCGGCCACGCGCCGGATCTACTGGGCCAACTCGGAATCGGGAGCCAGCGCCCTGGCCGACACAATTTCCTACGCCAACCTCGACGGATCCGGCGGCGGCAATTTGGACACGACCGGAGCGACGGTCGCCGAACCGTTCAGCGTCGCGATCGACCCCGCGGGCGGCCGCCTCTACTGGACGAACGACTTCGACACCAGCGACTCGATCTCATACGCGAATCTGGACGGGTCGGGTGGCGATGACCTCGACACCACCGTGACGACGGACGATTCCCCGATCGGGCTGGCGATCGACGGTGCCGCCCATCGGATCTATTGGGGGAACTCGGCCGGTGAATCGATCGGCAGCGCCAGCCTCGCGGGCGGCGAAGGCGGTGGATTCGAACTCGCCGGGATCGACCCCGAGGGCTTGGCGCTGGATGCCGCCGCCAATCGCGTCTACTGGGCGAGCAACGCGGAGCATCTGATCGGCTTCGCCAGCCTGAACGGGGAAGGACAGGGAGCGATCGACACCACCGGCATCGAACCGAGCTATCCCGCGTTCCCGGCGCTCTTGAAAACGCCGGTGAACACCGCGGCGCCGGCGATCACCAAGGCGCCGAAGGCGATTCCCCTGGTCGCCAAACCCCGCAAGGGCGCGCCGCCCTTCGTCGAGAGCCAGGGCGAGACCTTCAGCTGCTCGCAGGGGTCCTGGGCGCCCGACCTCTACGAAGCGTCGCTCTACCGCGCCCCGCAGTCGTTCTCATACCAGTGGCTGCGCAACGAACGGCCGATCCCGGGGGCAACAGCGAGCTCCTACTCTGCAACCGAAGTCGGGGACTATGCCTGCCGGGTCACGGCGACGAACGGCGCCGGGCCGACCGCCCAGGACAGTTCCGCGCTCAACATCCAGGCCAATTTCGCCCTCGGCACTCCCACGATCAACAGGAAGAAGGGCATCGCGAAACTGCCGGTCGCGACGTCGGGCTCGGGGGTCGTCGCATTTCTCGGAAGGGCGGTCAAATCGAGGACGCTGGAATCGCCTTCAGCGCCTCTCGCCGGGACGATCCTGGTCAAGGCGAAGGGGAAGGCCCTGAAGAAACTGAGGGCGAAGGGGAAGGCCAGGGTCAAGGCGAAGCTCGAATTCACTCCCACCAACGGCAGCACCCTTCAGGCGACGAAGTCGATCACCCTGCGCCTCAAGCACTGATACAACCAGTGCGATGAAGGTCGCCCACAGGACGCTGAGCCTCTGCCTGACAATGGTGGTGATCGGTCTGAGCGCAGCAACGGCGAGCGCCGCCGACCAGGTCTACTGGGGGAACGAAGGGGGCAACAGCATCTCCCACGCCAACGTTGCCGGGGGAGACAGCGCCGACATTCCGATCACCGGGGTGGGCGTCAACCACCCGGCCGGGCTGGCGATCGACTCCGCCGCGGGCAGGATCTACTGGGCCAACCGGGACGGCGCGGAATACTCGATCCGGTTCGCGAATCTGGACGGCTCCGGCGGCGATGTCCTCAACACCGCCCTTGCGCCGGTGGCCGAACCGCACGGCCTTGCGATCGACCCCGCCCTGGGCCGGATCTACTGGGTGAATTTCACCGAAAACGCGGTCTATTTCGCGAACCTCGACGGCTCGGGAGGAGGCGAACTCGACACGACCGGGGCGGTGGTCGAAACACCTGTCGGCCTCGCCGTCTATCCGGCGCAGAACCGCATCTACTGGGCGAACTTCGAGGACAGCACCCACCCGATCGCCTTCGCCAATCTCGACGGGACCGGCGAAGGCGGCTCGCTGGCCCTGACCGGGGCCGAGGTCGACATGCCGGAGGGGGTCGCGATCGACCCGCTGACGAACCGGGTCTACTGGGCCAATCGCAACTCGATCGGGTTCGCCAGCGCGAACGGCGGCAATGGAGGCAAAGTCGACACCCGTGGGCTGCCGGTAGACCCGCCAGAAGGGATCGCGATCGACCCGTTCCGGAACACGATCTACTGGGCGGAGCAGGATTCCGACATCATCGGCTTCACCAGCCTCGACCCGGGGGGGGCGTTCGGCGCCATCGACACGGCCGTTGCCACCATCGATAATCCGGCATACCCGGTCCTTCTGCAGGAACCCAGCAACGCGGGCGCGCCGACCATAAGCGCATCGCCGATGTCCGGCGACACAACCCGGGCGAAGCTTCCGCTTGGGGCGCCAATCATCGAACGGCACAGGCGAATGCTCAGCTGCACCCAGGGCCTATGGGCGCCGGACGTGCTTGAGTCGTTCCTCTACCGCGCGCCGCACACCATCTCCTACCAGTGGCTCCGCAACGGGAATCCAGTATCAAACGCCGCGACCAACTCCTACCCCGCCACCGAAGTCGGCACCTACGCCTGCCGGGTCACCGCGGCCAATGCCGCCGGATCGACCTCAAAGGACAGCGCCCAGGTGGTCATCTCGGCCGGCTTCAAGCTGGGCGAACCGAGGATCGACCACAGGAAGGGCACCGCGTCGCTTCCCGTCGGCGTCTCAGGCGCCGGCACACTCGCGCTCTCCGGCAAGGGCGTGAAACGACGGAAGGTGGCGGTGAAGGAACGCGGCAACGTCCTCATCAGCATCTTGGCCGTCAAGCCGAAGGGCAAGGCGGAGGCGAGGCTTCAAAGCGTGCGCAGATCGAAGCTGAGGGTGAAGGTCTCCTACACGCCGACCGACGGTGAGCCGATCACGAGGACGAAGTCGATCACCCTGCGTCTGGCGGAGCACTGACCCGGAACAGAACCTGGTCGACGTAGCACCAGCTCCAATCCTCGCCGGGCTCGGCCGAGCGGACGATCGGGTGGCCGGACTCGCTGCTGTGGGCGGTGGCGTGCTTGCCCGGCGAGTTGTCGCAGCAGCCGATGTGGCCGCAGCTCTGGCACATCCGCAGGTGCATCCACTGCATCCCCTCGGCCAGGCACTCCTCGCAACCGGCGATCTCCTCGGGCAGCTCGTAGACCTCGATTTCGCGGTAGTGGGTGCACCCGGCCATGCCTCGACCCTAGCCGACCGCTGACGCCGGGGGCGCGCATCTGCAAAGGTGGCGCAATGGCCGACGGAGAGGCGATCACCAAGGACGGCGTCGCCGCGCTCGAGCAGGAGATCGAGGAGCTGGAAGGTCCGGCGCGGACCGCGCTGGCGGCGCGGATCAAGGCCGCGCGCGAGCTGGGCGACCTTAAGGAGAACGCCGAGTACCACATCGCCAAGGAGGATCAGGCCCACCTCGAGACGCGGATCAAGCGCCTGCGCGAGCGGCTCAAGAACGCCGTCGTCGTCGAGGTCGCCGGCGTCAGCGACACCTTCGCCTTCGGCCTCACCGCCGAGGTCCTCGACGAAGCCAATGGCGCCGTCAACACCTGGACCCTGGTCGGTTCGACCGAGGCCGACCTCGCCGCGGGGCGGCTCTCGGCGGAGTCGCCGATCGGCCGCGCCCTTCGCGACGCGAAGGTGGGAGAGCCGGTCGAGGCCGAGACGCCCAGGGGCCGCCGGACCTTCGTCGTCAATAAGCTGGTCTAGGCGTCGGCAACGGGAGTCGGCGCGATCTCGGTCGGCTCGCCGCCGCGCTGCCAGTGGGCCTCCGGCGAGGGCGGCGTGTCGCGCAGGTACCACTCGGCGTCGAGGGCGCCCATGCACCCGGTTCCGGCCGCGGTGACCGCCTGGCGGTAGATCCGGTCGACGACGTCACCGACCGCGAATACGCCGGCCAGGTTGGTCCGGGTCGAGCGGCCCTCGGTGAGGATGTAGCCGTCCTCGTCAGTGTCGATCTGATCGGCGACGATCTCCGATTTCGGGATGTGGCCGATCGCGACGAAGGCGCCCTCGGTCTCGAAGTCCTCGACCTCGTCGGTCTCGGTGTTCCGCAGCCGGACCTTGGTCAGCTTTCCCTCATCGCCGCCGACGAATTCCTCGGCGACGAACGGGGTCCTGAACTCGATGTTGGGCCGCTCCTCGGCCCGCCCCTTCATGATCTTCGAAGCGCGGAACTCGTTGCGGCGGTTGACGATCGTCAGCTCGGAGGCGAACTTGGAGACGAAGATCGCGTCCTCCATCGCCGAGTCGCCGCCGCCGATCACGATCACCTTCTTGTCCTTGAAGAAGGCGCCGTCGCAAACGCCGCAGGTGGATACGCCGCAGCCTGAGAGCTCGAGCTCGCCCGGCACTCCGAGCCGGCGTGGCTCGGCCCCCATCGCGAGGATCACGGTTTTCGCCAGGTACTCGTCGTCGCCGACGTGGACTCTCTGGACTCCGCCGTCGGAGAGCTCGACGCGGTCGACGTCGTCGGTGACGAGCTGGGCGCCGAATCGCTCGGCCTGCGCGCGGAACTGGCCCATCATCTCCGGGCCCGTGATCCCCTCGGGATAGCCCGGGTAGTTCTCGACATCGGTCGTGTTCTGAAGCTGGCCGCCCCACTGGAAGCCCTCGAAGACGAGGGGCTCGAGGTTGGCGCGGGCGGTGTAGAGGGCGGCGGTGTAACCGGCCGGGCCGCCGCCGACGATGATCACGTTCTCGGTCTTCTTCTCGTCGCTCATTTCCTGCCGCCTGAGTCTAATACTTTACTTTTTATAGTACGCTCCCGGTCAAGCTCCCCCCTCGACCCTGCGCTCGGCCCCGGCGGCTGGCGGCTCGACGTGGGCAGGCGCTCGCCGGTCGATCGGCAGGCCCTCCACTTCCCAGCGCTGGACCCGCGCCCGAAGCTGGAAGAAGGCGACGATCCCGGGCGGGATCGGGAGCCAGAAGGCGACCAGCCGGTAGATCAGGATCGCCGGGAAGACCGTCTCCTCGGGGATGCCGAAGAGGACGAAGGCGCCGATCATCCCGGCGTCGACGGCGCCGACCCCCGCCGGTGCCAGCGGGAACAGGTTGGCGACCATGCCGAGAAAGAAGCCCTGGACCACCACGGCGATCGGAACCTGGATCCCGAAGGCGCGGAACGAGGCCCAGAGGATCCCGATGTTCGCCGCCCAGAACCCGGCGGCCCCGAGCACGGCGAGCCCGCCCCGCGACGGATGGACGAAGAGCCGCAGCGCGAACCTCAGCCCCTCCCCCACCGTCGCCGGGACTTTGGCGATCGTGTCGACGATCGCGTGGGTTCTCTCGCCATGGAAGTGTCTGCTCACCCGCGGCCCGACGTCAGGCGGGATCAGGGCGACCAGCGTGCCGAGGAGCATGATCAGGCCGGCGACCGCGGCGGGGATGATCGTCAGCTCGACCGAGTGCTTCCCGGGCAGGACCCCGGTCCGCAGCAGCACCCCGAAGACGATCAGCGCCAGCGGGTAGAAGGCGTAGTGGAGGGCCAGGAAGGCGACCATCCTGCGCCCGACGTCTCGCCGTTCCATCCCCGCTTTGCGCAGCGCCCAGTAGGTGAGCGCTATCCCGCCGGCCCCGCCGGCCGAGAACAGCAGCGTCGCGGCGACTCCCGCCATGTTGATCTCGTAGGTCTCGCCCCAGGTCAGTCGCAGCGCCTTGCCGCCGACCACCGCTTTGAAGAGGGCGATGTAGGTCGCGATCGCGACCACGCTGAAGCCGATCGCGACCAGGACCCAGACGAGATCCGCGTCGCCGAGCTTGCTCAGCGAGTCGCCGAGGCCGACCAGCTTCGGGAACAGGAAGTAAATCGCGACGAGCAGGACGACGACGAGCAGAATCGTCTGCACGAGGCGCCGCGTCGTGAAAAGCGGCAGACCGGCGGCGCCGTTGCCGTTCGCCGAGCCCTCTGGAGACACGCCCAAGACGCTAGATGATCGGGGAGTTGGCGATCCCCTCCAGACGTTGCAGGCCGGCATTCACCCGCTCGACGGCCGGCTCGGCGAGCAGCTCGCCGCGCCGCACGCCGGCGACCAGCGCCCCTCCGGCGACGAGGTCGGTGACGTAGTGCTCGCCGAGGTAGACGAGGGCGAACCCGAGGGTCAGCGCGTAGGCCCAGCCGACGGCGCCCGGGCCGCGCCCGGCTTCGGAGAGCGAGATCGCCGCTGTCGTCGAGGTCGCGAAGTGGAGCGATGGCATCGCCGCCCACGGGTTGCCGCCGAGCGCCGCGTACATCCGCGGCCAGGCGCCGCGCCAGGTCTGCTCCCCCACCTCGACCATGATCCGCCGCACCTCTTCGCCGGTCAGGCCCTGCTCGGAGGCCCACCACGGCGGCGCCGTCGGGACCGCGAAGTAGCCGACGCAGCCGACGTCGAAGACGGCGGCAAGGCGGCGCGCAGCGCGCGGGAAGCGATCGGGGTGGCGAATGAGGATGTAGACGAGGGAGGCGTAGGGCTCGAGAAACCAGAGCCAGTGGACCCAGGTCAGGAAGCGATCGATCACGGCGACCCCCGGCAGGCGGGCGAGGCCGCGTTGGAGGCGGGCGTTGGGAAGCCTGCCGAGGCCGATCGCGCGGTCGGCGACGATCGGGTACCGGGTCCGGAGCCGGCTGCGGAGCCGGTCGGGGTCGTCGTAGGGCAGCTCGTGGACCATCGTGAAGGCCCACATCTGGAGCATGTAGAGCCCGACGTCGCGCTTGCGCGAGCGCGGGAAGAGCACGGCGAGGGCGAGCGGGCCCGAGGCGCAGGCGACGATCGTCACCGGCGTCGGGATCCGGAGACGGTGGCGCAGGAGCGGAACGGCGATCGCCGCGGCGATCGCCCCGGCCGCTCCTGCGCGGACGGCAGCGCGCAGCGCCGGAGATCGACGGGATCGCGTCGGCATGAAATCGGCGAGTATAGGAGCAGCCGGGCGACCTCGCGGCCGTCCGCGACGGCGGCCCGCGTGATTAGAATGGCCGCGCCTTGTCGCCCCACTCTCCTGGCACCGACCAGATCGACACGCTGCTTTGGATCGGCTTCGTCGCCGCGATCATCCTCGTGGTCGCGATCAACGCCGCCCTGATCTACGCCCTCCGCCGGTACCACTCCGGGCGCAGGACCGAGCCGAGGGAGGTCACCGGCGGACGCGGGATCCAGCTCCGGGTCGGCGGCGCGCTCGCCGCCTTCGCGGTCGTCGTCTTCGTCCTCGGGGCCGTCTACACGACCAAGGCGCGCGAGGCGCCGACCACGGGGCCGGACGGCCTGCAGTCGAAGAAAGGCGGCGGCGAAACGCTGGAAATCGAGGCCACCGGCCAGCAGTGGCTCTGGCGCTACGGCTACCCGAACGAAGCCTTCACCTATTACAAACTGGTCGTCCCGGTCGACACGGCGGTCGACCTCGACCTCGTCTCGACCGACGTCGTCCACACCTGGGACGTCCCGTCGCTCGCCGGCAAGGCGGACGCCGTTCCCGGCCGCCACCACCACATCATGTTCAGCGCCGACGAAGAAGGGACCTACCGCGGCCAGTCGGCGACCCTCTCGGGTCAGGCCTACGCGCCGATGCGCACAGAAGTCGAAGTCGTCTCGCCAGAGGAATACGAAGCCTTCATCGAACAGACCAAAACCGACATCCAGGCGGCCCAGGACACGGTCGTCGCCGAACTGAAGAAGGGCAAATGAGCGCCTCTCGAAAGCCGCCCGAGCTGGTCGTCGACGGGTTCCCGCGGCGCCGCGCCCGCTGGGTCGAGATAGCGACCAGCGCCGACCACAAGGACGTCGGCCGGATGATGATCGTCGCCGCGCTCGGGTTCCTCTCGCTCGCGGTCCTCGAGCTGTTGATCATGCGCCTGCAGCTCGCGATCCCCGAGAACACCTTCCTGACCCCGGTCTTCTTCAACCGGATGCTCTCCCTCTACGGCGCCACCGCGCTGTTCCTCTTCGCGCTGCCGCTCGCGTTCGGGTTCTTCTACTACCTGGCGCCGCTGCAGATCGGCGCCCGCGGCACGGCGCTGCCGCGGGTCGGCCAGGTCGGGGCGTGGCTGTACCTGGCCGGGGCGGCAGTCCTCTACGCCGGCCTGCTCTTCACCCCCTCGGAGGGGGGAGTCAACCCGCTGGCGCCGCTGAGCGAACTGGCGTTCCTCGAAAACAACGGAATCGACGCCTGGGCCACCGCGACCGGCCTGGCGACGCTCGGCTTCATCCTGATCTCCGTCGATCTGGTCGCGACGATCCGCCGCTGCCGGGCGCCGGGAATGGCATGGCGGCGGCTGCCGGTGTTCGCCTGGGCGGCCGCGATCGGCTCCTGGACGATGCTGGTGATCGGGGGGGTGTTCCTGGCGGCGGTGACGATGCTGCTGATCGACCGCAACTTCGACGGCGTGTTCTTCGCCGGCGACGCCGGCGGGGCGCCGCTGCTCTGGCAGCACCTGAGCTGGATCTTCTACACCGGCTCCTACATGCTGATCCTGATCACCGCCCTCGCAGCGATCGCCGAAATCGTCCCGGCGTTCGCCGGCAAGCCGCTCTTCAACCGCAACGCGACGATCGGGTCGCTGGTCGCGATCGCCGTGATCGGCACCCTCGCCTGGCCCCAGAACATGCTCACCGCGCCGATCCCGATCGGGTGGAAGTACTTCGCGATGGCGATGTCGCTGGCGCTGATCGTCCCCTTCGGCCTCGTCTTCTTCAACCTGATCGCCACCCTGGTCGGCGGCGCGGCGAGGATGCGGGCGCCGCTGCTGTTCGCGGCCGGCGCCCTCTCCTCGATCTCGATCGGCCTGACGGCCGAGATCTGCCACTCGCTGATCGCCTCGGCATGGCGCATCCAACACACGACCGACAGCACCGCGGCGACCCACTTCGCGCTGATCGGCGGCGCCGTCTTCGGCGGCTTCGCCGCCCTCCACTGGTGGTTCCCGAAGCTGACCGGCAGGACGCTGGGCGAGAACATGGCCCGGATCTCGTTCTGGACGATCGCGGTCGGCACCCTCGTCACCTTCATCCCGTTGTTCCTCGCCGGGTCGCTCGAGGGGCAGGTGGCGGACGCCTACAAGTTCTTCGACGACACCGGGGTCAACGCCTACAACCTGGTCGCCTCGATCGGCTCCTTCATCCTCGCGATCGGGATCCTGCTGACCGTCGTCAACGCGATCCTCAGCCGCTCGGTGGGCGTCGAGGCCGGCCACGACCCGTGGGGCGCCGACTCGCTCGAGTGGTTCGCGCTCTCGCCTCCAGACCCGCACAACTTCGACGTCCTGCCGGACGTGCGCAGCACCCGGCCGATGCGCGACATCCGCGAGGCGATCTCACATCGCACCGGCAGCCCCGAGCAGCCCGCTCGCGAGACGCAGCCGGTAGCCTGACCACGTGAGCTACGAGGCGAGTGCAGCGGCGGTCTCGCGGCGCCCCGCCGCGGCGACCGCGGTCCTCCGCGACTACCTGACGTTGACCAAGCCCAAGGTCCAGTCGCTGCTGCTGCTGACGACGGTGACGACGATGTACGTCGCCGGCGACCCCTCGGTCGGCCTCGTCCTCCTCACCTGCCTCGGCGGCGCGCTCTCGGCCGGCGGCGCGAGCGCGATCAATCACGCGGTCGACCGCGACATCGACCGCCGGATGGCCCGCACGGCCAGCCGCCCGGTGGCCGCCGGCCGCATCTCCCCCACCGCCGCGATTGCCTTCGGCGCCTCGCTCGGCGTCGCCTCGTTCTCGCTGCTCGCGCTCACTGTCAACCCGCTCGCCGCGGCGCTCTCGATCTCGGGCCTGTTCGGCTACGTCTTCGTCTACACGCTGTGGCTGAAGCGGACGACGCCGCAGAACATCGTCATCGGCGGCGCCGCCGGCGCCGTCCCCCCGCTGGTCGCCTGGGCGGCCGTCACCGGCGACCTCAGCGGCACCGCCTTCTTCCTGTTCGCGATCATCTTCTTCTGGACCCCGCCCCACTTCTGGGCGCTCTCACTGCTGATGAAGGACGAGTACGCGAAGGCCGGCGTGCCGATGCTGCCGGTCGTCCGCGGCGAGGACGAGACCCGCCGCCAGATCCTTCTCTACACGATCCTCCTCTACGCGGTGACGCAGCTGCCGTTCTGCGCCGGTGGCTTCAGCTTCGAGTACCTCATCGTCTCGATGGCGCTGGGCGGGGCCTTCATCTACTGCGCGGTCCGGCTCCTGCGCAGCGCCGACCGCCGCTGGGCGCTCCGCACCTACCTCTTCTCGCTCGCCTACCTCGCGGTCCTGTTCATCTCGATGCCGATCGACCGCGCTCTCTGGTAGGAATCCGAGAATGGACCGCGAGACGGCGAAAGGCAACATGACGGCGGGGTTGGTCGCCGGCGGCATCGCCGCCGCGGTCTTCGCTCTCAGCTTCGTGGTCGCGGTCCTCTACATCGCCTCATGACCGCGGAGCGAGCAAGCGTCAATATCTGGTCCTTCGCGCCGCGAGCGAAGCGGGAAGCGATGTCATGACCGCGGAGCGAGCAAGCGTCAATATCTGGTCCTGCGCGCCGCGAGCGAAGCGGGAAGCGATGTCATGACCGAGCATCGCGAGATACCCGAGCCCGGCGAGCTCGTCTACGCTCCGCGGCCATCCTGGGCCCCGGCCTTCTTCGCCCTCGGCGCCGTCGGCGCCGTCTGCGGGATCTTCGCCGGCGGCTTCATGGTCCCGCCCTGGGTCTTCTCGGTCATCGGCGGGGTGATCCTGCTCGCCGCCCTTCGCAGCATGGCCTCCGGCGCCCGCGGCGACTACTACCGGCTGCCGCGCAGGCAGCGGGTCCGCGGCGCCATCCTCCCGGTCGAGACGATCAGCCCGCCCAAGGGCTAGTCAGTCCGCCGGCACCTCCGACGTCGCGCCGTCCGAGGTCCAGACCCGGACGATGTCGCGGATCGAGAGCATTCCGACGATCCCGCCCTCCTCGACGACCACCAGGTGGCGTATCCCCCGCCGTGACATCTCGGCCGCCGCCCGCTCGAGGCTCCATTCCGGGGAGGCGGTGATGACGGAGCCGGCCATGTGCGCCGAGACCCGCTCGGAATCCGGGTCCTCGCCGCGCCCGACCGAGTTGAGGACGTCGCGCTCGGTGATGATGCTCGAGCCCGGGACCTCCTCGTCGAGGACCAGCGCAGCCCCGGTCCCCTTCTCGAGCATCATCGCCGCGGCCTCCCGCAGCGTGTGCGTCGGGCCGACCGTCAGAACAACCTCGGACATCCCATCCCGTACCTGCATCAGGCCTCCGTCCGTCGGGACCGCGAGATCGTGTTGATCGGCTCAAGCCTACCCGACCAGGGGGTGCCCGCGAACCTCTTTCTCGGGTAGCCGACATATAGACTCCGGCGCGCCTCGCGCCGCTTCGACATGCCCAGATCACGCACGACAATCCGCGCCCTCGCCGCCCTGCTTGCCCTGGGTTGCCTGGTGATCGCGGCCTCCGGTTGCGGGACGACGAGCGGCAACGAGACGCGCGGCCGCGCTCTGTTCATCAAGAACTGCGGCACCTGCCACACCCTCGCCGAGGCCGGCACCTCGGCCCAGGTCGGCCCCAACCTCGACGACGCCTTCGCCGCGGCGCGGACCGCGGGGGAGCCCGACTCGACGATCGAGGGAATCGTCAAGAGCCAGGTCGAGTATCCGCGCGAAATCAACGACAACCCCGCGATCTCGATGCCGCCGAAGATCCTCGGCGGGCAGGACCTCGACGACGTCGCCGCCTACGTCGGCAAGTGGGCGGGCGTGCCCGGCGCGGCGCCGCCGGAAGTCGCCGGCGGGGCCGGGGCGCAGGTCTTCGCGGCAAACGGCTGCAGCGGCTGCCACACACTCGCCGCCGCCGAAGCGGGCGGGACCGTCGGGCCGAACCTCGACGAAGTCCTTCCTGGGCAGAGTGCAGCGATGATCGAAGAATCGATCGTCGATCCCAACGCGAAGCCCACCAAGGGCTTTCCGGCCAACGTTATGCCCGGCAACTTCAAGCAGGCGATCAACCCGAAGGAACTGGAACAGCTGGTCGAATACCTGATCAGCTCGACCTCGAAAGAAGGCGGCGGCTCGAAGTAGGGTCGTGGGCTCGCTGCCGCGACCGGCGGTGGGGCATGATCTGGGGCGATGCGCGAGCGTCTGAACATCTCGCCGCAGCTCTACGCCCGGGTAACGGGGGTGGCGCTCGCGGCGCTGGCGCTGATCGTGCTGACCGGCGCCGCGGTGCGGTTGACGGGCTCGGGCCTCGGATGCCCCGACTGGCCGCGATGCTACGGAGGAACCGTGCCCCCGCTCGACACCCACGCGGTGATCGAGTACACGAACCGTGTCCTGACCGGGTTCGTCGGCCTCGCGGTGATCGCCGCCAGCGTCCTCGCCTGGTTCCGCCGCCCGTTCCGCTGGCACCTGGCGCTGTTCGGGGCGATGCTGCCGATCGGCGTCATCGGCCAGGCGATCCTCGGGGCCCTGGTCGTCAAGTACGACCTCGCCCCGGGACTGGTGATGAGCCACTTCATCCTCTCGATGCTGCTGCTCGACGCGGCCTTCGCGCTCGCCTGGTGCTCGCGATACGAGCCCGGCGAGCGGCGCTCCTCGAGCGACCGCCTCGGCGTCTGGTCGGTCCGCGGCCTGATCCCGCTAGGGCAGCTGACGATCCTCGCCGGGACGATCACGACCGGCTCCGGGCCCCACGCCGGCGCCCACGCCGGGCAGCTGGTTCACCGCTTCGACTTCGAGGGGACGGGAACGCTGGAATGGGTCGTCCAGCGCCACTCCGCGATCGCGACCGTATTCGGCCTGGCGACGATCTCGGTCTGGTTCCTGCTGCGCCGCAATGGGGGCGACAGGCGCGCCGCACGGCCCCTCGGAGTGGTCATCGGCCTGCTCGCCCTCCAGGGAGTCATCGGCGGCGTCCAGTGGGCCCTGGAACTGCCGTCGGAGCTGGTCTGGCTCCACGTCGCCGTGGCGACGACGACCTGGCTGGCGATGCTCTGGACGGTCGCCACCGCGGGCCGGCTCGAGCCGCGCGAGGCGGTCCAGTCAAGCGGCGAACCCTGGAGACAGGGGGGGCAGCCGGAGGTGCCGATCGCCACCGCAGGCCGGTGACACCGCGACCGACTAGCGGACGCTGGGTTCGGCCGCGAGGTCGACCACCACGTGGGTGATGGGGAGGTCGATTTCCTCACGCGCCCGCTCGACGACGCCGCGCTCGAGCCAGTGGGAGCGCTCGGGGGGATGGGTCGAGATGACGATCTCGTCGGCCGGGAAGGCGCGAAGCGCGTCCTCGATCGCCGTGTTGGGGTCGGAGTCCCCGATCTCGCCCTTCGCCCTCAGCCCGAGGCGCTCGATCTCGAGCACCGAGAGCTCCATCCGCTGGCGGGCGAGCTCGGTGGCTTCATCGGTGTCGGAGGCCCAATGCTGGGCCCGCGAGCCGGGCAGGGCGGGCGTGACGACGAGGATCTCGCTGTCGTGGCCGCGGGCGCGGTTTCGCATCTCCTCGAGCAGTGCCTCGCCGCCGACGGTCTCGTTGGCGACGACCAGGATCCGGTGCCTGCCATCGCGCCCCCGAGTGAGCCCGACGCTGCCGGGCATCGCGCCGCGCGAGTTCCGCCAGGCAATCCCGCATCCGAACCCGATCAGCGCCGCGGCGAGGACGACGCCGAACACGGGCCGCGTCAGCAGTGTGAGTGCGATCACGGCCACCGCCCCCCCTCCGATCACGACGACCCAGCGAAATGCGTCAGCCTCGGATCTCAGAGGGTTGTGCATATGCAAGTTGTACTACCCGGCCGGCGATCCAGTTCAACCCGCCGCACCATCGCCGGGTGGCGCTAGAGGATGTATACCGTCGTGTAGACGATGATCCACATCACGTCGACGAAGTGCCAGTAGATGCCCGGCACCTCGACGCCGAGGTGGTCCTTCTCCTCGGGGCCAAAGTGGCCGCGGAAGGCGCGGATCGTCGCGAAGCTCAGCAGGCAGAGGCCGATGAAGACGTGGGCGCCGTGGAGGCCGGTCAGGCAGTAGAAGATCGAGCCGAAGCCGAGATCGCGGGCGCTGAACCCGATGTGGGCGTACTCGTTGAGCTGGATGAAGAGGAAGGTCGCGCCGAGCATCCAGGTCAGGACCAGGCCGAGTTTGAGCCCGCGGCGGTTGCCGCGTTTGATCGAGACCAACGCGTAGTGGACTGTGAAGCTCGAGGAGACCAGGATCGCCGTGTTGAAGCCGGCGACAGCGACCGGGAGTTCGAACGGTTCCGGCGGCCAGGTCGGCGGGTTGACGACCACCCGGAGGAAGAAGTAGGCGGCGAAGAAGGCCCCGAACAGCATCACCTCGGAGACGATGAAGAGGTAGATCCCAAGCGTCTGGCGGTCCATCCTCGAGCTCTGGTTGGCCTCCGGTGGCCCGTGGTGCTCCTCGGCGTGGCCGTGTCCGAGGGCTACCGAAGCGCTCTCCATCAGGCCTCCTCTCCCTCGGCGACGGCGGCGGCGACCTTCTCGGCGCCGCGGCCGACCTCGAGGTGCTCGACCGGCTTCTCGGTGATCTCCCGCACGCGGCCGACCAGGTCCTCCTCGAGCCAGCGGGACTGCTCGCCGCTGAAGGTCGAGATCAGCACCTCGTCGACCCGGTAGTGCCTGATCGCGTTCTCCACTGCGAGGAACGGGTCGGGGCTCATCGGCTGGCCGGTGGCGTCGATGTCAGCGCGATAGAGCTCGGCCAGCGTCGAGGCGAGGTCGCGGGCGACGACCGGCTCGGACACCCCCTCCGCACGCGGGCAGATGATCGTGAAACGGTGGGGGCGGACGGACCCACGCTGCTTCAGCCGCGCGACGAGGTCGGGGGAGGCGACGGTCTGGGTCGCGACGACGAGGGTGTGGCTGACGTCCCAGCGGATCGAGTCGTCCTGGATCCGGACCGGGATGTGGGTCACGGTCACGTCCGGCTCGAACCGGCTCCGAGCCCACTCGACCAGGTCCTTGCGGGTGAATCCGAAGCGGGTCTCGTCGAGACAGGAGAGCAGCACCTCGCCGGGGTCATGGGCGCGGACCGCGTCGTCGAGCGCGAGCGCCGGCTGGGGGTCCATCACCTCGCCGATCGAATCGATCCCGTACTCGGAGAGAACCGACATCGTCACCTCGACCCGGGCGCGGGCCGCGTCGCGAAGCTCGCCGACGTCGATGATCTGCCCTGCCGCGGGCTGGTTCTGCGGCGCCGCGACGACGACCGAGGAGACCTCTCCGGAGCGGTCCTGGACGGTCTTGATCAGCTTGCGGCCGCCCGCGACCTCGTTGAGGAAGATCAGCAGCGGCCGGGCCTCCTCCGCGCTCAAGTGGCCCCCGCTTTCGCGGGCTCGGGCTGGGTCACCTCGGCGCCCTCGCCGGCCATGATCGCGTGGCGCGCGCCGGGGACGCCGTACTCGTACGGGCCACCGACGACCCGCGGGATCTCGTCGAAGTTGAAGATCGGCGGCGGCGAGGAGACCTGCCACTCGATCGAGTTCGCTCGCCACGGATTCGACACCGCCCGCGGCCCGTACCGCCAGCTGACGATCATGTTGTAGAGGAAGACCAGCTGGATCGCGCCGAGCATGAAGGCGAAGCAGCTAATCAGCAGGTTCCAGTTCCCGAACTGCGATGCATAGTCGGCGACACGGCGCGGCATTCCGTCCATCCCGATCCAGTGCATCGGGATGAACGTGCCCCAGGTCCCGACCAGCGTTCCCCAGAAGTGGACGCGGCCGAGCTTCTCGTCGTACATCCGGCCGGTGATCTTCGGGAACCAGTGGTAGATACCGGCGAAGATCGTGAAGACCGAGCCGCCGAAGAGGACGAAGTGGATGTGGGCGACGATGAAGTAGGTATCGGAGACGTGGATATCGATCGGCACCATGCCCAGCATCACGCCGCTGATGCCGCCGATCGTGAAGGTGACGATGAAGGCGAGCGCGAACAGCATCGCCGTCGAGTAGGTATGGATCTTGCCGAAGTAGAGGGTCCCCAGCCAGGAGAAGATCTTGATCCCCGTCGGAACGGCGATCAGCAGGGTGGTGATCATCATCGGCACCCGCAGCCAGCTGAACATCCCGGCGACGAACATGTGGTGCGCCCAGACCGAGTAGCTGAGGACGACGATCCCGATCAGCGCCAGCGCCATCAGCCGGTAGCCGAAGATCGGCTTTCGGGCATGGGTCGATATGACCTCGGAGATGATCCCGAACCCGGGCAACATCATGATGTAGACCGCCGGGTGCGAGTAGAACCAGAAGATGTGCTGGTAGCTGACGACATCGCCGCCGCCCGCGAACTCGAAGAACTGGGTGCCGAGGGCGCGGTCGAAGAGGACCATGAACTGGGCGCCGGCGATGAACGGCGTCGCGGCGACGACCAGCAGCGAGGTCGAGAGGTTGGCCCAGACCAGCAGCGGCATCCGCCAGAAGGTCATTCCCGGCGCCCGCATCGTGATGATCGTGACCAGGAAGTTGAGCGCGGTCGCGATCGAGGACGCGCCGGCGAACTGGACGCCGAGGTTGAAGAACGATTGTCCGAGCGGCGCCCCGGTCGACAGCGGCGCGTACCCCGTCCAGCCGGCGTCGAAGGCACCCCCGGGGGCGAGGAAGCTGCCGATGAAGAGCAGGCCGGCCAGCGGCAGCATCCAGAAGCTGAGCGCGTTGAGGCGCGGGAACGCCATGTCCGGCGCGCCGATCATCAGCGGCAGCACGTAGTTGGCGATGCCGGCGAAGACCGGGATGACGAAGACGAAGATCATCAGCACCGCGTGAGTTGAGAAGAGGCTGTTGTAGGTCGAGGCCTCGACGATCTGCTGGCCGGGCTGGGCGAGCTCGGCCCGGATCAGCATCGCCATCAGGCCGCCGACGAAGAAGAAGAAGAAGGTGGTGACGATGTACTGGATGCCGATCACCTTGTGATCGGTGTTGAAGTGGAAGTAGTCCCGCCAGCTCTTGGCCCCATGCTGGGAGTGGTCCTCGGGGATCGTCGGCGCGCCGAAGGCCCAGCGCAGCCAGTAGTCGAAGCAGCCGAACCCGAGCAGGAAGCCGAGCGGGCCGCTCACCAGCGGGACGACGACGTGCGGGTACCCGGTCTGCTTGGTTTGCCAGATCTCCAGGCCCGAGACCGCGCGCAGCGCGACGACGAGGCCTAAGCCGAAGGCGGCACCCAGAATCAGTCCGAGCCCGCCCCTGATCCACCCGGGTCGTTTGATCGCGTTCACCATCAGGCGCTGACCCCCATTATGCCCCTCCCGCCCCGATCGGCACCGGGTTCGTTTCGGTGTCCTGGATGACCGAGTCCTCGAGCGGTTTCGGCACTTTCTCCTTCAGCCCTTCGACCCATTTGCGGAATTCCGGCACCGACTCGACGACGACTTCGGCCCGCATCGTCGCGTGGCCGAAGCCGCAGAGCTCGGTGCAGATCAGCTGGTAGTGCCCGACCTTGTCGGGGGTCACGATCGCGGTGGTCGTGAGCCCCGGGACCGCGTCTTTCTTGATTCGCCACTCCGGGACCCAGAACGAGTGGATCACGTCCTGGGCGTGCATTTTGAACTGAACCTGGCGGTTGACCGGGACGTGCATGACCCCCTGCGAGAAGGCCTCGCCCTTGCCTGGGTAGCCGAAGCTCCACGCGAACTGCTGGGCGAAGACCTGGACGGTGAGCGGGTTTTCGTCCTTTTCTTCGATCTTGTCGAGGACGACCCAGCTGTAGCCGGCCCCGAAGAGGACGATGATCGTCGGAATCAGGGTCCAGGCGACCTCGAGCCGGGTATTGCCGTGGATCGGCTCGCCGTCGGACTCGTCCCCCGGTTTCGCCCTGAATTTCCAGAGCGCGTAGAAGAGCATCACCATCACCAGCGAGAAGACGAAGGACGAGAGGACGATCATCACGTCGAGCAGATGATCGATTTCCGGGGCCGCGGTCGAGGCCTCTTCCCCGTTCCAGTGGATCTGCAGCATCACCGCCGAGATCACCGCCGTCGCGACGGCGGTGACGGCGAACATTTTCAATATCGGGAGGCGGCCGATCATCGTTCGGCCGGGGATTCTATGCATCCGGCAGACGGTCTAGCTCGCCCCGTGAGGCGGCGATGACCCCGCGGGCGACGCCCTCCCAGCTCCAGAGCCGGTGGGCGGTCGAGACCAGCGCATCGCGAGCGGCCGCCCGGTCCTCCCCGGGCAGCGACAGCCACCCGTTCAGCCTCTCCGCGATCGCCTCGATCGCCCCCTCCTCGACCGCGAACGAGGTCAGCCCGGCCGCCTCGGGCGGCAGCGCCTCGGCCAGCTCGCGGGAGACCTCGAGCATCCCCGAGTGCCCGGCCGAGACCGGCAAAGCGCCGCAGGCGGCGGCCTCGGCGGCGACCATCCCGAACGCCTCGGGAAACGTGCTCGGCATCACCAGCGCCTCGACGCCGGGCAGCAGGGCCGCGACCTCATCGTGCTCGAGCCGGCCGACGAGCTCGACCGAGGCCGCCATTCCGCGCGCCGCGTCGAGATAGCCGGTCGGCGGCGCGGCGAGGAAGGCGCTCAGGATCGGGAGCGGCCGCTCGGGCCCGCCCTCGAGCCCACGGCCGAGCCTTGCGATCTCGCGGGCGTCGTCGAGGTCGCCTCGGTCGAGGGCGGCCAGCAGTCGGTCGACCCCCTCCTCATATGCGCCGAACCCGGCGACCCTCAACCGCGCTCCCGGTTTGCGGGCCAGGACGAGGGGCCAGGCCGCGAGCAGGAGGTCGATCCCCTTCGAGACGATCAGCTTGCCGACGAAGGCGACCACCGGCTCCCGCTCGCCGGCGTCGTCCCGCGGGCGGAAGAGCTCGGTGTCGACGCCCGGGGGTCCCAACCGCGTCTTCTCCCTGAGGCCCTCGAGCCCCGGCAGCGCCTCCCAGAGCGACTCGGCGGTGTGGTGGGAGCCGGTGAGGACGCAGGACGCGGCGCGGATCCCCTCCTCGGCGTAGGGCAGGAAGCGGGGGTTGGGTTTGACGGTGTACTCGAGCGCCGAGCCGTGGATCTTGGCGGCGAACTCGCCGATCCCCGCGCGGGCGATGATGCACGGCCCCATCACGAGATGGCCGGCGAGCGCGGCGTCGGGGGGCCCGGCAGCGGCGACGACATCGCGCACGGCCGCGACGTTGTCCTCGAGGTAGCGGTCGAGCTCGGCCTCGGTCAGCTCCGGGAACGCCTTCACCTCGAAACCCTCGTAGGGGTCCTTGAGGTAGACCGGCAGCAGGCCGTGGATATCGGGGTTGTGGATCTCGACACCCTCGACCTCGACCCGGCGCTCCTGGCAGACCAGGTGCACCTCGTGCCCGAGCCGGGCCAGGGCCGCGGCCAGGTTCGCCGTGTAGATGTTGCTGCCGGTGCCGCGCAGCATGTACCCATGGAAGATCAATACCCGCATATTCCGCCGCCTCCTCTGCTCTCGCGTCCGGGGGTGGCGGGTTGGATATTGTGCGCGTTCATGAATCAGCGGCAGCTATATCGGATGCGGGCGCCGGGCTCCGGCCGCGAGGCCCTCGCCCACGCCGAGCCGGGCTCGGTCTACGCCGACCGCGAGACGGAAGAGGAGATGATCCCGGTGGCGGCGATTCTGCCGCTGGCGCCCTCGGCATCCTCGCTGCCGCGCTCGCCCGAGAACCTCCGCGCCTGCCGCCGCTGCGACCAGCTGATCGGGCTCGACGTCAGCGACTGCCCCTACTGCGGCCTGCGCCAAGAGGCGATCTGAGCGCTCAGGGTTTCTTGACGATCGTCGCCGTGTAGAGCAGCCGGGCCGAGGAGTAGAAGCAGCCGTAGGTCTTGACCTTGCCGACCCCCTGCTGCGGGTGGCCGTTCTGGATGTCTTCCTTCGAGGAGCAGTGCCCGGTCGCCCGGCTGCCGCGCCAGGTGTTCACTTCGGAGACGTTGAAGGCGAACATCGGCGCCCAGGTCGGGACGGTGAGGGCGACGACCTGGTCCTGGACGACGCTCAGCGGGTGGTCGAGGGCGAAGACCGGCGTGCTGCCGAAGTAGGGGTTGAGGGTCACCAGCGGGCTCTGGCGGACCAGCTTGTAGCGGGGCGGCTTCGACCCTTCGAGCCGCCGGAGGACGCCGATCCGGGCCTTCGAGGGTGAACCGAGGAATTCGTTGAAGAACCCGACCTCGTCGGTCGTTTTCGCTGTCGTTTCGCGCGAGGGGCGCGCGAGGGCGATCGACCAGGCGACGATCTTGCCGTCGAACGGGACGACGTACGGTTCCGGCACCCCGCCCGCGTTGACCTGGAACCCGGAGACGTGTCCCTCGACCCGGCAGGGAACAACCTCGACGTTGTTGACGGTTTTGCCCGGGCACGACGGCTTCGGCGAGACGTCGGTCTGGCCGAGGACGATCACCCGCGCGGGCGCCGAGTCGGCGGCGTCGGGCCGCGCGAACGCGACCAGGGCCGCAAGCGCGCAGGCGAGGCAGAGGGCGGCAGCCGCCCGGCTCCGCTGCTCTCGGCTGTCGGTAAGGGTCAGCAAGACTCACCTAACCCTGTCCCGGAGGCAGGGTTGCGGCCCCGATTCTGCCTGGACGCACGCCCAAATGCCCCCCGGCAGCGCGATTTGCACAATCCCGGCCAGGAAGGCGCAGCGGGCGGTGGTCTAGGGTTGCCTGCCGAAATGGACGACGCGCCCGACCGTGGAGGGGATTTCATCGCAGCCGGCCTAGCCTCGCTCGGGATCGAGGCGGACGAGACCGACCTCGCGGTGATCAACGGCGTCCACCAGGTCTTCGGGACCGCGATCCGCCAGCTGATCGAGTTCGACACGAGCTCGATCAGGCCCGAGCGGAGCCTCGATCTCTCCCAGGCGCCGGCGCCCGAGGAGGAGGCGTGAGGGCAATCGACCTCTCGCTGCGAGGGCAGGCGGAGGCCGTCGCCTCCGGCGAGGCCGATCCGTCGGAGCTGCTCAATCAGGCCCTGGCCCGGATCGAGGAGCGAAACCCGGCGCTCAACGCGATCATCGAGACCTTCCCCGACCGCTCGCGCGAGATGCTCGCCGCGGCCCCCGAGGGACTGCTTCGAGGCGTCCCGGTCGTGATCAAGGACGAGTGGCCGCTCCCCTGGCGCGCCCAGCGCTTCGGCAGCGCCGAACTGCTTAAGCCGACCGCGCCGGCGGAGTCCGGCCCCTACCGCGCGCTGCGCGATGCGGGCGCCGTGATCGTCGGGGTCGGCAACATGGAAGAGCTCGGTGCAGGAAGCACCGGGGCGATCTCCGTCTACGGCCCCGCCCACAACCCCTGGGACACCGATCGCTGCCCGGGCGGCTCCTCCAGCGGTCCCGCCGCATCGGTCGCCGCCCGCCTCGTCGGCGGCGCCGTCGGCGCCGACGGGCTCGGCTCGGTCCGCTACCCCGCCGCCTACTGCGGCCTCACCGGGCTGAAGCCGACGTTCGCCCGCTCGGCGATGGACGGGCACCACGCGGCGGCAACGACGACGACGATCGTCTCCGGCCCGCTCTGCGCAGACGCCGCCGATTGCCGCCTCCTCGCCGGGGCGCTCTTCGGCGGGGGGCTCGTGGCGGGCGATGCATCCGGGCTGCGGATCGGAATCGTCCACGACGTCCCCTCCGAGGATGTCGACCCCGAGGTCCGCGATGCCTGCGAGGCTGCGATCGAGATGCTTCGGGCCGAGACCGGGGGCACGATCCACGAGGTGGCGATCCTCGATCTCGCCGAGGCGACGATCGCGGCGGTCCTGATCGCCAACAGCGACGGGCTCGCCGGGGTCACCCCGGACCAGCTCAACCGGCTCAGCCCGGACATAAGCCTGATCAACCGCGGCGTCATGAAGTACCGGATGCTGATCCCGTCGGTCGCCGTCTCCCAGGCGCACCTGATCCGGACGCTGACCCGTCGCCGCCTCGCCGCGCTCTTCGAGGAAGTCGACGTGCTCGCCTGGCCGACGGTCCCGGCTCCGGCGCCCCCGCTCGAGGCGCCGATCGTCGAGCTGCCCTCGGGCACCGAGACCGCCGACCGCGCCAACGTCCGCGGCGGCGCCCTCGCCAACCTGACCGGCACCCCGGCGATCAGCGTCCCGGTCGGACTCAGCGCCGGAGGCCTCCCGATCGGCCTCCAGCTCGCGGCCGCCTGGGGACGCGACGAGCTCCTGCTCGACGCGGCCGAGGCCCTCGAGCGGGCGAACGGCCGCCGCTGGGTCGACGCCCGGCCTCCGCTCGCCGAGGCCGAGCCGGCGGCAGCCGACGGCCCCTGATGCGGGCCATCGTCGTCGAGGGGCTCGAACGGGCCTTCGACGAAGTGCGCGCGGTCTGCTGGGTCGACCTCGCCGTCGAGCTGACCGGCTTCACCAGCGGCAGCTACCCGAGCTTCGTCGTCGCGGTCAGCGTCCTCCAGGGCGCGGGCTTCACCGGGGCCGCGACCGGGGTCAACCTCGCCCGCGACATCGAACAGGGCTGGTTCGACCGCCTCCTCGCCTCCCCCGCCCCGCGCTGGGTCCTGCTCACCGGCCTCGTCCTCTCGGCGAGCATCCGCGCCTTCATCCCGGCGACGACGGTTCTGGTCGTCGCGTTCGCGATCGGCGCCCACTGGCCCGGGGTCGGCGGCCTCCTGATCACCTACGCGATGGTCGCCGCCACCGCCGCGATCGCCGCCCGCTACGCGTCGACGCTGGCCCTCCACTACAAGACCCAATCGGCGGCTCCCCTGATGCAGGCGGGGATGCTGGCGCTGATCTTCCTCACCACCGCCTACGCGCCGCTCGAGCTGCTGCAGGGCTGGCTGCGCGCGGTCGCCGAAATCAACCCGATGACGGAGGTCGTCGACGCCGTCCGCCAGGGCTTCCTCGGCTCGATCACCTGGTCGGAAACCTGGCCGGGATTCGTCGCGGTGGCGGGGATGCTCGCAGTGGTCGCGGCCCTCTCCCTGCGCGGGATGCGGCGGACGGCGGTCTGATGGGGGAGCCGGCGGTCGTCGGGATCGCGGAACGGGTCCTGCGCGGCAACTGGCTCGAGGGCGATCGCGACGGGACCGGCTTCGCCTACACCCGCCCCAGCCCCGGCCGCTATCCGTGGCAGTGGTACTGGGACTCGTGCTTCGCGGCGATCGTCTGGCGCCGGTTCGACCCGACACGCTCCCGGCGCGAGCTCGAGAGCCTGCTCTCGGCTCAGCGCGAGGACGGCTTCATCGGCCACACGATCTTCTGGGACCGGCATGTGTCGGTGACCCGGCTTCCGTTCTACAACGTCGCCTCGCGGCGAGCGTTCCAGACTGAGACGATCCAGCCGCCGCTGCTCGCCTGGGCCTGGCGGATCGCGGTCGGCGATCCGCGGGCGGAGCCGCGGATCGCGGCCCAGGTCGAGTGGCTGGCGCGCAACCGCGACCTCGAGGGAGACGGGCTGCTCTGGATCCTCCAGCCCGACGAGTCCGGCCTCGACGCCTCGCCGAAGTTCGACGAGGTCTGGGGGCGACGGGCAAACGGCAGGATCGGCTTTCCCTGCCTGGTGCGGCGCAACAGGCGGCTCGGCTTCGACGCGGCGCGGGTCCGCGAGGCCGGGGGGCCGCTGCTCTGCGAGGCGCTGGTCAACACGTTCTGGTCCCTCTCGCTGCAGGCGCTGGGCCGTCCCTCGGCGACGCCGGCGCTGATCGAGCGGCTATGGGACGAGGGCCGCGGGCTCTTCGTCGACGAGGCCCAGCCCGGGACGGTGCGGCCGCGCACGGTGACCTGGGCGTCGCTGGCGCCGCTGGCGCTGCCGGACCTGCCGGAGGAGATCGGGCGCCGGCTGGTCGAGGAGCACCTGCTGTCCCCGCGCGAGTTCGCGACTCCGGTGGCGCCGCCGTCGGTGGCCGCCGACGAGCCGAGCTACGAGCCGGGCGGCGGCCGCGGCCCGATCCGCCGCTACTGGCGCGGCCCGACCTGGGTCAACTCCGCCTGGATGGTCTGGATCGGGCTGCGCCGGCTCGGCTACGAGGAGGAGGCGGCGAGACTGGCCGGGGGCCTGTTCGGCGCGGTCGAGCGCGAAGGCCTGCGCGAGTACTACGACCCCCGCGACGGCAGCGGCCTCGGCGCGGTCGACTTCGCCTGGTCGGCGCTGGTTGCTGAGATGACGGAATAGTCGCCGGGCGCTATTTGTACCTGTAGGTGATGCGGCCGCGGTCGAGGTCGTAGGGCGAGAGCTCGATCTTCACCCGGTCGCCGGGCAGGATCCTGATGTAGTGCCGGCGCATCTTGCCGGAGATGTGACCGAGCACCTCGTGCCCGTTGTCGAGTTTGACGCGGAACATCGTGTTCGGGAGGGCCTCGGTGATCTCGCCCTCCATCTCGATCTTCTCCTCTTTCGCCATGCGGCGGAGAGGCTACCTGACGCGGGAGACTCGGCGGCGCGGCGCTGATGGCGATCGCGGCGCCCGCTACGGTCTCGGCATGGGTCGAGACGACGAGCGGGTGGCGGACTTCGTCGGACGGTTCACCGAGTTTTGGCAGGCACCGACCGTGGAGGGGCTCGAGACCGTCCTCGCGCCCGATGCACGACTTTCCGCCCCGATGACCGCGACGACACACGGCCTGGAGGAGGGAAGGCGCGCCTTCGCTTCGCTCTTCGAGCTGATTCCTGACATGACCGCCGAAGTTCACCGTTGGGGTGCCACCAGAGATGGGGTCCTGATCGAGTTCACGGTTCGGGGAACGGCCGGCGGAACTGCGATCTCCTGGGAGTCGGTCGACCGCTTCGTCCTCGACGAGGACGGGCTGGCAACGGAACGCTTCACCTATTTCGACTCTCTGCCGCTCGCGCTCTCCCTATTGCGGCGCCCGCGGGCATGGGCCGGATTCGCTCGCGGCCGATTCCGCCAAACACACCGCTGAGCCGTCACCGTGGCAACAGAGGACCTCGGGACGACTCGAGAGCCCAGGTCAGCCCCGCCCGACAATCGCAGCGAACGCCGTGCGAACGCCGTTTGCGGTCACTGCCATGTGGAGCCATGCCCGCTCTCGCGGACTGATCGGTACAACCAGCTTTTTGGTCTTCGCCCGAACCTTGAACCTGCTCTTGTTGACGGTGAGAAGGGTCGGCAAGGCGGAGCGTGCCTTGATCGCGATCTTCTTCGCTCCCGGCCCGATCTTCTTCGGAACCGAGAGCCGCAGGAACGGGAGCCGGACCGGCTTCACCTTGACGATCGCGCCGGCGCTGGCGGTCGATCCACCGGCTCCGTGGGCGACGAGGCGGATGTGGTTCTTGCCCGGAGGAAGGGGGCCGGTCATGATCGCCGTCCCGCTGCCGAGGGGCAGGGAGCCGTCGAACCAGCGCAACCGCTTTCCCCTCAGCGCCGTCGGCCCCGGCTGGAATGCCTGCCCCGTCAGCTGTAGGCGGGTGTCTCCGGGAAGCACCTTGGGCGTCTTGGCGATCGTCACCTGCGGGGGCGCGGGGCGGGTCGTGATGATGTCCGAAGTCGCGACCGCTTCGTCGAAGCCGTCGTTGACCCGCACCCGGAGCCGCGCTCGGCGGGACGGCGCAAGGTAGCTCCCGGGGATCCGTGCCCTGCCGCGATCCGGTCCGATGTAGACGGACTGCCAGGTGTGCCCTCCATCTCCTGAGAAGTCGACGGAGGCGCTGCTGTCCTTGCCGCCGGCACCGAGGGCTCTCCAACTCACGGCCACACTCCGCCGCCCCCCGACCGCCGCCCCGCGCCGCGGCGCAATCAGTCGAACCTTGGGTCGACGCCCCGGGCGCTTCCGTTTCGCCACCGCGACGCCGTTGTCGAGCACTTCGACGCTCGCGACTCCCCCGCTGGGAATTTCCGCCGAGAGTTCCAGCAGGGCGGCGACCTCGTCCTGGTGGATCTCCTGCGCCGCCATCGAGGTGCGGTGCAGGATCTGACCTCGGCGGCCCCGGGCGACGAGGGTGAAGCTCGATGTTCCCGTCTTCAGCGGTGGTCCGACCTGCGGACCGACGGTGGTGAAGTTGAAGCTCGATCCCGTCATGTAGCCGAGCACCCGCAGGCGTCGGCGGTTGATGCGGACGTCGGGCCTGCCGGCCCGGTGTCCTGCCGAGCTCGAGGCGGCGCCACTCGTCGCGAACCTCCGATAGACGGCCTCCCAGTTGATCGGCGAGACCCAGACCCCAGGGTCGCCGTTTAACCAGCCCCCCGCGTTCTTCACGCAGTAGGACATCAGGTCCATGTTCTGTGTCCAACTCACGCCGTCGGCCACGATTCGATACGGGTAGGAGTCCATCCTCAACCCGATCCCCAGCAGCTGGCCGAACCCTTCGGTCGAGTTCGGGTCCCCGCTAAACAGCCCCAGCGCGGCCGCCTCAGAGGCGTGGGTCTCACCCCGCTTCAGCGGCCACGGCGTCCCGCCGCCGCCGCATTCTCTGCTCGCGTGGTCCAAGCCGAACTGGTGAAACAGCTCATGTGCCACGGCCGACAACGGCCGGTTTTCTTCCGACTTCGCTGGATCGAAGGTGGTCGCGGCAACGTTCCCGAAGATGCCGAAGGCACTTTCGGGGCCGCCTCCCGTGGTGCCGCGAAAACCTTCCTTGCCGATCCCCATTGTGGAGAAGTTCGGGTTGCCCATCGCCGAGGCCCAGTCCTTGACCCGACCGTGCGCGTCTCCACCCCTGTCCGTTTCGTTCTTGCTCGAATTGACGATGTCGCTGATGTCGATGACTCCCTGATATGGGAGCACGGTGAAACCGTCGTTCGGGTTGCGCGGGTTCCAGCCGGGGTCCGCCAATGGGGCGACCAGCTTCCCGTCTTCCAGGGCGACGCTCGCAGAGACGGGCAATTTGCCATTGGCCTCCAGCGCAACGGTGTCGAGCGCGACGGTCTTGGTGTCAAAGAAGGTGACGCCGCCGATCGTGAAGCTGTTATTGCTTTTGCAGCTATCCGTTGAACACTCGGGTCGACGCCCCGGCTGCGGAAACCCCGGTTCCTGAAACACATTCCCTCGCAGGCTGATCCTGCCGGAGGTCCATGAAACAGGCAGGGTGAAGGTGTAGGCGTGTTCATTGCTGGTCCGCTCCGATTCGAGCACCGGGGCGGGGTCGTCCTCCTGGACGCTCGTCAACCCGGGCCCGCCGCCCTGGGTCGAGGGTGGGCCGTAGTCGGGCCGGAGCGGGCTGCCGGGCAGTTCCCGCCCGTCCCTGAAGCCGTAGAGAAGAGCACCGACTTCCTTGATGCCGGACGCGATCTGGCCGTGGGCATCGGCGAAGAACCGGACCGCGGTCTGCTTGTGCGCAATCAGGTCGAGCCAGTTGTAGCTGCCGCCCGATTCGTTGCTGCCGCTTGGCTTCAGTTCCCCTTCGGGCTGGATTCCCTGCGTCACTTCGAGCCCCTGTGCCCGTAGGTCGTAGTTCCCCGCGACCGAGACCGGGAGTTTCACCGAGCGATCGAGCTCGCCGGCTCCCGAGCTCGGCACGCCCTCGACGGTGACGATGCTGTTGGAGACCGGCGGGGCGTTGGCGTTTGCGGATAGGTCGAGACTCAGCCCGCTTCCATCGGGACCACTGCTCGGATTTGGGTTGATGCTGGCGCTCACCCCCGGCGGCAGCCCGCTGACTACGAAGCTGATCGGTCCGACAGAGGTCGAGCTCCGGTGCAGGACCAGCGGGACGCTCGCCGAGCCCCCCGGAGTGAGTGTTGTCGCGAGGCTGGGTGCGGACAGCCCGAAGTCCGGAGGAATGGTGCTCGGCAGGGATTCGAAGGTCAGGTCGTCAACCGCGATGTGACAGGGCGTGGGAGCCGGGCTGCTCAGCTCGATGTAGCTGATGTCCGATTCTGGATCTGAGATTTCGAGCCTGGTACCGATCCCGATGCCCGAGATTTCCTTCGTGTCCTTCGCAGCGAGGATCGGGTTTCCGCCGAGGTCATAGCCCTGCAATGTGATCGATCCCGGCAGGCCTTCGGTCGGTTCGACGTTCCCGACGTAGATGTGGGCGTAGCCGCGAGCGGCCGCGAAGCGGGCCCACATGTGTGCTTCGGCGAACTCGCCGCCGCATTTCTGGCTCACGTCGAGCGCCTTCGGCGCCGAGTGAGGCTCTCCGCTGGGCGGTTCGACGACGGTCGGGTGCAGTTCGGCGGGACCACTGGGCCTGACGTTGAAGGTGACCCCCTGCGACGCGTACTGGCCGCCGATGATCGTACCGGTCGCCTGGTCGTCGAAGCCGATGGTGGTTTCAGCGGCCTCCCCACTCGCTGGCGCCAACCCCATCGCCATGACCAAACTGGTGACAATCAGGAGCAGCCGTCTCAGGGCCATCGACTCCATTCAACTACTCACGGGCACCGTCTGCAGACGAATGGCCTAGACAAACTTGGTACGGCCGGCAGGTCCTCTCGCCGGCGGTCAGCCGCGGATCGAGCGGGCCCGGTCCACCGCTTCTTCGCGGGTCGCGATCTCACCCGCGTACCGGGCCGCCTCGAGCTCGGCCAGGATCTCGCCCAGCTCGGGCCCGGGCTCGATCCCGAGCTCGGTTGCCAGCTCGTCGCCGCGGACGAGCGGATTGGGCGGCCCGTCGCGGCGCCAGTCGAGCGCTGCCGCCAGCATCTCGCGGGCGAGGCTCAGGTGGGCCTCGATCGCGTCCTCGGTCGCGAACGGGCCACCGCCGCGGGCCGAGAGCCGGTCGGCGACGGTGAGCAGCGTGACGTCGGCGGCCACCGGCTCGGTGGCGCGCAGGTACTCGTGGACGCGGCGCGGCGGCAGCGGTGCCTCGTGCACCAGGAAGCCGAGCCGCAGGTGGTGCAGGGTCAGCGCCCGCAGGTGGTCGGTCAGCGCCCGGCTCGCCCGCAGCCGGGCGCAGATCTCCGAGATCGTCTCCGCGCCCAGCTTGTCGTGGCCGATGAAGGTGACGTAGCCGTTCCGCTCCCCGCGGGTCTGGGGCTTGGCGATGTCGTGCAGGAGGGCGCCGAGCCGAAGCGCGCCGCCGCGCGTGAACTCGTCGGCGAGCGGCTCCTCGAGCAGCTCACGGGCCTCCTCGGCGCGGTCGCCGGCGAAGCGGTCGAGGTCGGCCTCGACGACGAGGGTCTGCTCCAGCACCGCGATCGTGTGGCCGTGGACGTCGAGGTGGTGGTTCGGTCCCTGCTCGACTCCACGCAGTGCCTCGAGCTCGGGCAGGACCGCGGCGGTCAGGCCGAGATCATCGAGGAGCGCGACGCCGCGCAGCGGGTCGGGGCCCGAGATCAGCCGGCGGATCTCGGCGAGCTGGCGCTCGCCGGCGGCCCCGGTCGCGCGCATGGCTTCCGATCGAGCCAGCGCCCGCGTCCCGGGGTCGATCTCGAGCTCGAGCTCGGCGGCGATCCGCGCCGCGCGCAGCAGCCGCAGCGGGTCGGCAGCGAAGCTGCCGTCCCCGACGATCCGCAGGATGCCCCGCTCGAGGTCGCCGAGGCCGCCGTGGGGATCGATCGGGTCGCCGCCGGCGAGCGGCACCGCCACCGCCCCGAGGGTGAAGTCGCGGGCGTCGAGGTCGGACCCGATCGTCTCGCCCCGCAGCGCGGTCAGGTCGACCTGCCAGGCGCGGTCCCTGGCCACGACCCGCCAGGTCGCGAACTCCGCCGAGAGCTCGAAGGCGTGGCCTTCGCCGGCGGCGGCGATTGCCCGCGCCGCGGGGGCCGGATCCCCGGCGACCGCGAGGTCGAGGTCGGTGACCTCGCGGCCGAGAGCGGCGTCGCGGACAGCGCCGCCGGCGATCCAGGCCTCCTCGCCGCCGGCCAGCGCCCCTCGCGCGATCGCCACCAGCGGCGCTGCCTCGAGGCGGTCCGCCAGGCCCGTCAGCTCGGCGCTCATTCCGCCGACCTCGGGACCCTGGCGGAGATCCCGCAGGTGATCTCGTAGTTGATCGTGTCGAGCCGCCGGGCCACCTCCTCGGCGAGGATCGACTCGTCACCCTGGGTCCCGATCAGGACCGCCTCGTCACCCGGCTCGATGTCGGTCTCGGGGCCGAGGTCGACCGTCACGTTGTCCATCGAGATCGTCCCGACGAGCGGGTGACGGCGCCCCCGTATCAGCACCTCGGCGTTGTTGGAGAGGCCGCGGCGGACACCGTCCCCATATCCGAGCGGCAGCACGGCGACCTGGGTGTCGATCTGAGCCCGCCAGGTGCGCCCGTAGCCGGCGCTGTCGCCGGCCGCGAAGCGCTTGACGTCGGCGACGTAGGAGGAGAGCGAGAGGGCCGGGGTCAGATCCTGCTCGGCGGGGTCCCCCTGGAATGGGTCGAGCCCGTAGATCGCCACCCCACAGCGGACCATGTCGAAGTGCGAGCGGCGATCGCGGAGGACGGCGGCGCTGTTGGCGGCGTGGACGATGACGTCGGGGAATTCCGCGCGCACGGCCTCGGCGACGACCGAGAACCGCTCGAGCTGATCGTCGAAGAACTCGGAATCGGGCTCGTCGGCGGTCGCGAAATGGGTCCATACCCCGGCCAGCTCGAGGTTCTCGTGTGCCGCGCAGGCGCGGGCGATCGCGATCACCCTCGCCGGGTCGCGATTGCCGAGCCGGCCCATGCCGCTGTCGTGCTTGACGTGGACGCGGGCCGGCCGCCCCCAGGCCCGTGCCCGTTCGGCGGCCAGCCCGAGGAAGCCTTCGCGCCAGATCGCGATCTCCGACCCGGCGCCGAGCACGCCATCGAGCTCCTCCGGCGTCAGCGCCCCCATCGTCAGCAGCGGCACGTGCGGGAGGGCGCGGCCGATCCGCTCGGCCTCGGCGGCGGTCGCGACGGCGAGCCGGGTCGCACCGCCCTCGAGCGCCGCATCGGCGCAGGCGCCGGCGCCGTGGCCGTAGCCATCGGCCTTGACGACCGCGCAGAGCTCGACGCCCTCGCCCACCTCCTCCTTCAATCGCGCGCAGTTGCGCTGAACGGCACCGAGGTCGATCCGGGCGGTCGCCCGCGCCATTTAGCGGCCGACGAGCGCGGCCAGCGCGTCGGCCCGGGTGACGAGGCCGGCGAGCCGGCCGTCGCCATCGACCACGGGCAGGTGGTTGTGGTGTGTCTCGGCAACCCTCCGAGCGACGGTCTCGGCGTCGTCATCGACGCTGACGACCTCCGGGTCCGCGGTCATCAGCTCCGAGACCTTGGTCGCGAACGCCTTGTCGAGCCGCTCCTCGAAGCCCTTGAGCGAGCCGAGAAAGATCGGCGAGCCCATCAGGTCGAAGAACAGCGGCAGGTGAAGGTCGGCCTGCTCGTCGCCGATGATGAGATCGGACTCGCTGACGATTCCGACCAGCCTGCGGTCCTCCTCGATTACCGGGATCGCTCCCTTGTCGGTCTTGGCGAGCAGCTCGACGGCGTCCCGGGCGTCGGCGTCTGGAGACACCGTGGGGACGGTCGTGTCCATGATCTCCTGGGCTGTTTTCATCGGGGGCGAGTGTCGGTGGAGGGAGTGGGCATATCTGGTTCTTCGCGACCGGAACCGACGCGAAGCAATTGACCATTGGAGTGCGAGGTTATTGGACGAGCGGCCTACCCGGGCCGCAGCCCGGCCGGAATCGAGTCGATCACGTCGGTGGCGATCGTCGACTCGGCGGCACCGATCCGCGCGGCCGCATCGTTCCCGGCCCGAGCGTGGGCGAGGACGCCGGCGCAGGCCGCGGCGAACGGCTCCAGCCCCCGCGCGAGCAGGGCGGCGATCATCCCGGAGAGGACGTCGCCGGTCCCGGCCGTCGCCAGCGCCGGAGCCGAGACGACGTTGACGGCGACCCGATCGCCGTCGGTGACGATCGTGTCGTCGCCCTTCAGCACGACCACAGCATCGGCGGCCACGGCGGCCCGCCGGGCGGACTCCAGGCGCTTGGCGGAGATCTCGTCCGAGCCCGTCTCCAGCAGCCGGGCCAGCTCTCCGGCATGGGGAGTGAGGACCGTCGGCGCGGCGCGGGCGGCGACCCGGTCGAGCAGGCCGGCGAAGGCGTTGAGGCCGTCGGCATCGAGAACGATCGGAGCCTCGATCGCCGCGATCACCTCTCGCATCAGCTCGACCGAGGCGGGATCGCGGCCGAGACCAGGCCCAAGGACCCCGGCGGCAGCCCGCTCGAAGGCGCGCAGGACCGCCTTCGCCGAGGCCGGGGCGAGGAAGCCGTCACCGCCGGGGCAGCCGGCGGACATCACCTCGGGCTGGCCCGCCTCGAAGACGGCCTCGAGGTCGGCGGGTACGGCGACGGTCGCGTAGCCGGCCCCGGCCCGGATCGCCGCCCGCGACGACATCTGGACGGCGCCGGTCAGGCCCCGCGACCCGCCGGTGATCGTCACCTGGCCCGAGCTGAACTTGGTCGACCGCGGGCCCCTCGCCGGAGCGAGCGCGAGGACCGCGGCCCCGATCTCCCCCGCGGCCGGGGCCGACGGGGCGCCGTCGGGAATCCCGATCGCGACGACCCGGAGCTCGCCGGTGTGCCGCTTGCCCGGCGCGATCCGGTGGCCGAGCTTTGGTGCGTGGAAGCTGACCGTGATCGCCGCCTCGACCGCGGGCCCCTCCACCACTCCGCTCGAGGCGTCGACCCCGGAGGCGATGTCGCAGGCCACGACCGGCGCCCCGCAGCGGGCGATCGCCTCGATCGCCGCCGCAGCGGGCTCGCGCGGAGCTCCCGAGAACCCGGTCCCGAAGATCGCGTCGACGACCGCCCCCGAGCCGGCCAGCCGCGCCGTGGGGTCGCCCTCCAGCGGCGCGGCCGGGAAGCGGGTGAGGTTGGCGGCCGCGTCGCCGCTCAGCTCGCCGGGAGGCCAGAGCAGCAGCGCCTCGACCTGATGGCCGGCCTCGGCGAGGTAGCGCGCCGCGACCAGGCCGTCGCCGGCGTTGTTGCCCTTGCCGCAGAGGACGCGGATCGGCCCATCGGGGGCGAGGTCGCCGACCGCGGCCGCCACCTCGCGGCCCGCAGCCTCCATCAGCTCGAGCGAGGGCACCCCGCGCTCCTCGATCGCCCAACGGTCGATCGCTCGCATCCCGTCGGCGTCGTAGAGGGGATTCAGCCAGGGCTCCATCGCGGGGCTCCAGGCCCGACGCTACTCGACGGTGACGGTCTTGGCGAGGTTGCGCGGCTGGTCGACGTTGAGCCCGCGGGCTTTCGCGATGTAGTAGGCCAGCAGCTGCAGCGGCAGGATCGCGACGATCGGCTGCATGATCCAGTCGGTGCGCGCCACCTCGATCGTCTGATCGGCGACGGCGTCGACCCGATCGTCGCCCTCGGTGGCGATCGCGATCGTCGAGGCGCCGCGGGCGCGCACCTCTTCGACGTTGGAGAGGATCTTGTCGAGCACCGGGCTCTCGGTCGCGACGCAGACGACGGGCGTCGACTCGTCGAGCAGGGCGATCGGCCCGTGCTTCATCTCGCCGGCGGCGTAGGCGTCGGTCGGGATGTAGGAGATCTCCTTCAGCTTCAGCGCCCCCTCGAGGCAGACGGGGAGGCCGATATGACGGCCGAGGTAGAGGAAGAAGCCCTGGGCGCTCTGCTTGGCGCAGACCTCGCGTACGTGGTCCTCGCAGGCGGCGAGCGTCTCCTCGATCTTCGAGGGAAGGTGCTTGAGCTCTGCCACCAGCTCGGCCAGCCGCTCCCTAGGCATCGTCTCGCGCAGCTCGGCGAGCTTCAGCCCGATCAGGTACATCGCCGCCGTCTGGGCGACGAAGGTCTTGGTCGCGGCGACGCTGATCTCGATGCCGGCGCGGGTGTAGAGGACCGCGTCGGCGTCCCGTGTCGCCTGGCTGCCGCGGATGTTGGTGATCGCGAGGACCTTGGCGCCGCGCTCGCGGGCGAGGCGCATCGCCGCCAGCGTGTCGGCGGTCTCGCCCGATTGGGTGATCCCGATCACGAGGTCGCCCGGGCCGACCACCGGGTTGCGGTAGCGGTACTCGGAGGCGATGTCCATCTCGACCGGGACCCGGGCCCACTCCTCGATCGCGTAACGGCCGACGAGCCCGGCGTGGTAGGAGGTGCCGCAGGCGACGATCACGATCCGCCGCAAGTCGCGAAGGAAGGAGTCGTCGAGCTCGACCTCGGAGAGGTCGACCGCTTCGTCGCCCGGCAGCCGGCCGGCGATTGTTTCCGCGACCGCATCCGCCTGTTCGTGGATCTCCTTCAGCATGAAGGTCTCGTAGCCGCCCTTCTCGGCCGCGGTCTCGTCCCAGGAGATCTCCTCCGGCTCGCGCTCGACCGGGTTGCCCTCGGCATCGGTGACGCTGACCCCGGAGGAATCGATCGTGACGATCTCGTCGTTCTCGATCGCGACCGCGAGGCGGGTCTCGGCGAGGAAGGCCGGGATCGCCGAGGCGAGGAAGCTCTCACCGTCGCCGACGCCGGCGACCAGCGGGCACTCCTTGCGGGCTCCGACGAGGAGGCCGGGCTCCTCGGCGTGCATCGCGACGAAGGCGTAGTGGCCGCGCAGCTCGCCGAACGCGGCCCGGACCGCGGCGGCGAGGTCGCCGTCGTAGTGGCCGGCGATCAGGTGGGCGACGACCTCGGCATCGGTTTCGGAGCTGAACTCCTGTCCTTCCTGCTCGAGCCGGTGGCGCAGCTTGGCGTGGTTCTCGACGATCCCGTTGAGGACGATGTGGACGCGATCGGAGCTATCGCTGTGCGGGTGGGCGTTCTCCTCGGTGACCTTGCCGTGGGTCGCCCAGCGAGTGTGGGCGACGCCGATCGTGGCCGGCGGCGCGGCGACGGCGACGCCGCCACCGCCCTCCGCCTCCATCGCGGCCCGGAGGTTGGCGAGATTGCCGACGGCGCGGACGCTCTCGACATGGCCGTCCTCGATCACCGAGACGCCCGCCGAGTCATAGCCTCGGTACTCGAGCTTCTCGAGCCCGGCGACCAGCAGGTCCCGGCAGGGACGGCGGCCCACATATCCGACGATTCCGCACATCGAGGCGATTAAGGGTAGACGGCCGGGGCCCGCCGCTAGGCGAGCTCGCGTCTGACGACAGCCGCCAGCCGCTCGCAGATCGCCTCGGCCTCCCCGGCGTCGGGAGCCTCGACCATCACCCGGACGAGGGGCTCGGTGCCGGACGGGCGCAGGAGGATCCTGCCCCTGCCCTCGAGCGGCTCCTCCTCCTCCCTGACCGCCTCCCAGACAGGGGTCGCCTCCTCGAGCGCGTCGCGGTCGCCGACCTCGACGTTGACCATCCTCTGCGGAACCCTCTCCATCGGCACAGTGTCGGCGAGGTCTCCTCCGCCGAGCTCGCGCATCGTCATCAGCGCCGCCGCGATGCCGTCGCCGGTGGCGACGAACCGGGTGTCGATGATGTGCCCCGACTGCTCGCCTCCGAGCGCCCAGCCGCGCCGCCCGAGCTCATCGAGCACGTGGCGGTCGCCGACTCTCGTCACCGCGACCTCGATCCCGGCGTCCTCCATCGCCTGGTGGAACCCGTAGTTGCTCATCACCGTCACCGCGACGCCGCCACCCAGCTCGCCCCTCGTCTTCATCCCACGCGCGGCAAGGGCGATCAGCTCATCGCCGTCATGCGAGCGGCCGGAGGCGTCGATGGCGAGGACCCGGTCGCCGTCGCCGTCGAAAGCGAACCCGATGTCGGCGTCTGAGGCGGCAATGTGGGTGCACAGGTTGTCGAGGTGGGTCGAGCCGCAGCCGTCGTTGATGTTCCGCCCGTCGGGCTCGACCGCGATCGCGTCGACGGTGGCCCCGAGCCGCTCGAAGATCGCCGGCCCAACCCTATGAGTCGCGCCGTTGGCGCAATCGAGCGCGACGGTCACGCCCCCGAGGTCGAGCGGAAACGCTGTCTCCAGCGCCCGCAGGTAGTCCTCCATCGCCCCGTTGAGCTCGCGGACCCCGCCCGGCCCCGATGCGGTCGAGGTTAGGTCCGCTATGCGGCCATAACCTCGACCGCGGTCGAGGAGGTCCTCGATGACGACCTCCGCCTCATCGCTCAGCTTCGTCCCGGCGGCGGAGAAGAACTTGATCCCGTTGTCGCGGTAGGGGTTGTGGGAGGCCGAGACGACTGCCGCGAGGTCGAGGCCGAGGCGCCTGACGAGGATCGCTGCGGCGGGGGTGGGAAGCACGCCGCCGAGCAGGGTGTCCCCGCCCGCCGCGGCGACTCCGGCGGCGAGAGCCGACTCCAGCATCGGCCCTGACTCGCGGGTGTCGCGGACGATCAGGACCTGGGGGCGCTCAACGCCCAGGGATGCGACTGCCGCCCGCCCCAGCGCCATCGCCATCTCGGCGGTGAGAAAGGCGCCCACCTCCCCTCGGACCCCGTCGGTTCCGAAGAGCTTGCGCTCCGCCGACAATCGGGCCCCTAGCGCTTGGAGAACTGCGGACGCTTGCGGGCCTTCTTCAGGCCGGCCTTGCGGCGCTCCTTGACGCGGGCGTCGCGGGTCAGGTAGCCGCGACGCTTGAGCTCGCTCCGCAGCTCCGGATCGACCTCGGTGAGCGCCCGGGCGATCCCGTGCCGGACGGCGCCGGCCTGGCCGCCGATGCCGCCGCCGTGAACGCGGACACGGACGTCGACGCTGCCCTCGTATCCGGTCGTCGCAAGCGGCTGCCGCGCCATCGTCTGGTGCAGCGGGCGCGGGAAGAACTCCTCGAGCGGGCGCCTGTTGATGACGATCTCGCCGCTGCCGGGCAGCAGGGTGACGCGGGCGATCGCGCTCTTCCGCTTGCCCGTCGCGAGGTAGCGGGCGTCGCCCTCGAGCTTGGCGGGCTCGCGGGGCGCAGGGCGGTCCTCGTCCTCACCTCCGGCGCCGACGAGCTCGGCCTCCTTGCGCGCGCGCTCCTCCTCCTCGGCCTCGAGGCGAGCCTGCTCCTCGGCGCTCCGCGGCCGCTCCTCCTCCTCGACCGCGATCGGCTCGAGGTCGGCTCCCGGAATCACGTCGGCTTTCTTCTCTCTCGCCTTCGGCTCCTCGGCGACCTCCGGCTCCTCGGCCTCGGTCGCCGCATCCTCAGCGAGCGCCTCCGGCGCCTCGTCCTCAGACGACTGATCCTCAGAGGCCTCCGACGACTCGTCGCCCTCGCTCGTCGTAGAGGAATCAGACTGCGACTCCTCCTCACTCGGGCTTGCGGCTTCACCATCAACCGCCGACTCCTCCGCTTCGCGTCCGGGGTCGGCGGGCGTCTCCTCGCCGGAGGTGTCCTCCTCCGCGACAGGACCCGCGGGCGTGGCGGCGTCGTCCCGCGATGAGGAGTCCTGCGACTCCTCTGAAGTCTCGTCCTGCTGTTTCTCGTCCTCGTTCATCGCTCGATCTCCATCGGCTGCGGTTTCTGCGCCGCGTGGGGGTGGTCGGGGCCGGCATAGACCTTGAGCTTGGTCAGCTGGCGGCGGGCAAGCCGGTTGCGGGGCAACATTCCCTTCACCGCCTTGCGGATCACCTCCTCGGGGCGCCTCTCGAGCATCTCCCCCAGGCTCCGGGACTTGATCCCGCCCGGGTATCCGCTGTGGCGCCAGTAGCGCTTCTGCTCGAGCTTGTTCCCCGTGACCCGAATCTTCTCGGCGTTGACGACGACGATGAAATCGCCGGTGTCGACATGGGGGGTGTACTCGGGCTTGCGCTTTCCACGCAGGGCGTCGGCGATCCTGGTCGCCAGCCGGCCCAGGGTCTGGCCCTCGGCATTGACCACATACCAGTCGCGCTGGCGGTCGGCGGATGTCGCTACATAGGTCTTCATCGTTGAAAAACCGCGCGGGCAACCCTGCGCGGCGGTCCAGCATCATAGCCGCAGACCGTTCTATACTGCCGCGCCAAGCAGTGCCGAATCCCGCCCGGCCCAGCCGGACGGGAGCGGAGGAACCGAAGAGGCCGTTGCAGGTCTCCGGGGCGAATCGGACGAACAGGTCCGTAGCGCAGCTCTTTCAGCGCGAGCCCGACAGCTAACTCCGTAGGCGAACGAAAGAGAGGACTGTAGGTGGCACGCAGCGGGACGGCTGCCGGATTCCGGCAAACCGGATTTGGATTGATAGCCGCAATGGCGATCGCCTTGGCGTGCGCTGCGGCGCCCGCCGCCGCGGAGACTGGCGGCGCCCCGACTCCGGCCGGCATGGCTCCGGCCCCTCCGAGCCCGACCGGCACCCCGGCCGACGAAACCCCGAGCGCCGGCAACCTGACCCTGGAGTCGGCCGAAGTCACCCCGCGGAAATCCTTCTATTACGGGGTCCGGTACCCGAGCCTCCGCTACACAATCGGCAGCGACCAACCCCAGAACGACCTTCGTATCGACGTCGTCGACGCGGCCGGAGAAGTGATGGCGAGCTACTACCGCAACGACGTCGCGCCCGGAGTCGAAGACAGGGTCCGGTGGTCGGGGGTGACGGCCCTGGGCCGCCCCGCCCCCAACGGCCGCTACACGTTCAGGGTCGCGCCGCAGACGAGCCCCGAACCGCTGCGGGCCAAGCGCCGCGCCTCCTCGTCCGAAGCGCCGGTCAGCCTCGACTTCTCCCTCTACGGGTACGCCTTCCCGCTGCTCGGCGCGCACGACTTCGGCGATGCCGCCGACCGCTTCGGCGCCCCCCGATCCGGCCACACCCACGAGGGCCAGGACATCCTCGCCAGGTGCGGGACGCCGATCGTCGCCGCCCGCGGCGGGCGCGTCCAGTACGCGGGCTACCAGAGCGCCGCCGGCAACTACGTCGTCATCGACGGGCGCGGGACCGGCTTCGACATGGTCTACATGCACATGCGGGAACCCTCGGCCCTACAGGAAGGGATGGTCGTCCGCACCGGCCAGCCGATCGGGCTGGTCGGCGAAACCGGCGACGCCGTCGGGTGCCACCTCCACTTCGAGATCTGGGAACCACCCGGCTGGTATGAAGGCGGCAGCCCGATCGACCCCCTCCCATATCTCGAACGCTGGGATCGCTACAGCTAGGCCCGCAGCCGGCGCCATGATGGGAATGGGACTGGTTCTCATTCTCTGCTAGGTTCCGCCGATGAGCTGGGCCGAGCTTGCGATGAGGCGCCTCAGTGAGGCCGGGTACAAAAGCGGCGGGTCGCGCCGCCAGGTCGTCGACCTCCTCGACCGCGAGAGCTGCGCGGTGACGGCGCTCGAGATCGACCGCCGCCTCGAATCGGTAGGCCGGGCCAGCGTCTACCGGACGCTCGAGCAGCTCGAGCAGCTTCACCTGATCCAGCGGGTCGAGATCGGCGGCGACGCGGCCGGCTACGAGCGCGTCGACCCCGAGCTGCATCACCATCACATTGTCTGCGAGGGGTGTGGGCGGCTCGCCCCGTTCGCGAGCGAGGCACTCGAGGAGGCGATCGAAGCGGTCAGCCGCCGGTCCGAGTTCGCGGTCGCCGGGCACGACGTGGTACTCCGCGGGACCTGCCCGCGCTGCGGCAGCCGCGGCGGGCGCTGAGGCCGGCGTGCCCGGGCTCGCGATCCCCCTCGCCGCCCTGACCGTCGTCGCGACGCTGGTCGGCGGCCAGATCGCGCTGCGCCTCTCCCACACCCTTCCCACCGTGATCGCGCTGACCGGCGGCGTCGTCGTCGCCGTCGCGCTGTTCGACGTTCTCCCCGAGGGGATCGAAAACGTCGGCGACACGAGCCGGGCGACCGCCTTCGTCGCGGTCGGCTTCCTCGCCTTCTTCTTCGCCGAGCGGGCGCTGGTCCTCCACCACCGCGACGACCCCGACGAGGCCCGCGCCCACCACCGCGTCGGGGTTCTCGGCGCGCTCGGCCTCTCGGTCCACAGCTTCATCGACGGGCTCGGGATCGGCCTCGCCTTCGGCCTCGACACGACGACCGGCTTCCTCGTCTTCATCGCCGTCATCAGCCACGACTTCGCCGACGGGCTCAACACGGTCAGCTTCGTCCTCAGCCAGTCCGGCAACCGCGGGCAGGCAAAGAAATGGCTGCGGATCGATGCGCTGGCGCCGCTGCTCGGCGCAATCGTCGGCTCGCTGATGACCGTCTCCAACGAGGCCCTCGGCTACATCCTCTGCCTCTACAGCGGCTTCTTCATCTACATGGGGGCGACCGACCTCCTGCCCGAGGCCCATGCCCACGCCTCCTCCAGAAAGTCGCGCTGACCGCGTCCGGCTTCGCGATGATCTTCGCGATCACCCGCGTCGCCGGGGTCTGAGCGCGGCCTCGGGGTCGCCGCCCTCCGGCGCCAGCTTCCGGGTCAGCGCCAGGGCGACCGCGATCGGGACCGTCGCCGGCAGCGTGTCGAGGACGAAGAAGAGGAGGTCGAATGCGAGGCCGAGCGCCGCGGCCAGCCCCGCCGCGGTCAACTGGCGGCGACGTTCGGCGGCAAGCAGGCAGCCGGTGGTCGCGGCGACGAAGACGTCCCCGAACCCCATCTGCGCCGAGCCGAAGCGGATCAGCTGCAGCCGTGGCAGCGCGCCCGGGTGGGCCGCGACGAGGACCCCGTTGGGCCCCTGCAGGAGTTCGACGGCGACGAGGATCGCGTCGATCGTCGCCATCGCGTAGATCCCCCACCGCAGCCATGGGCCCGGAACGGCCGAGGCGAGGAGCCAGCCGAGCGTGACGCAGGCAAGTGAGGAGACCGCCGCGGCCGCGGCCTCACCGGCGAGCGCGCCCTTCGACACCCAGGCGAGGGCGAAGAGGGGAAGCGCCGCCAGGGCCCAGGCCGGGCGCGAGCCACGGATCAGCCAGCCGAGGGCGAACGCCGCGAGCGGCGGGCACGTGATCAACGCCAGGTAGGAGAGGGTCGTCGCCGAGCCCGGGGTCGCCGCGACGATGCCGATCACGACGATGATCGAGGCGGCCGGGATCACCGCCCACCAGGGACTGCGGAGCGACTCCACCCAGCCGGCCGGGTGGGGCCGCGGCAGCGCCACGAGCGCGGCCTGCAGCAGGCTGAGCGCCCCTATCGAAATCGCAAACGGGAGCATCCCATCGGGACGTGCCGTGAGTTAGCCGCCCATATGGACGGCTAACTCACGGCACGTCGAGGCCGGATCGGCTACTCCCACTCGATCGTCGCCGGCGGCTTCGAGGAGATGTCGAGGGCGACGCGGTTGACGCCGGCGATCTCGTTGATGATCCGGTTCGAGACCCGCTCCAGCAGGTCGTAGGGCAGGCGCGCCCAGTCGGCGGTCATCGCGTCGTCAGAGGTCACCGCCCGGATCACGATCGGGTAGGCGTAAGTCCGCCCGTCGCCCTGGACCCCGACCGAGCGGACGACCGGCAGCACGCAGAACGACTGCCAGAGCTGGCGGTAGAGCTCGGCGGCGCGGATCTCCTCCTGGAGGATCGCGTCGGCGCCCCGCAGGATGTCGAGGCGTTCCTTCGTCACCTCGCCGCCGACGATCCGGATCGCCAGCCCCGGCCCCGGGAACGGCTGGCGCCAGACCAGCCGCTCGGGGAGGCCGAGCTCGGCGCCGACGGCCCGGACCTCGTCCTTGAACAGCATCCGCAGCGGCTCGACGAGCTCGAACTCGAGGTCGTCGGGGAGGCCGCCGACGTTGTGGTGGGACTTGATCGTCGCCGCGTGGTCGCTGCCGCCCGACTCGATCACGTCCGAGTAGAGGGTCCCCTGGACCAGGTAGCGCGCGTCCTCGAGCTTCGCCGCCTCCTCCTCGAAGACCCGGATGAACTCCTCGCCGATGATCTTCCGCTTTCGCTCGGGCTCCTCGACGCCGGAGAGCCGTCTCAGGAACCGCTCCTCGGCGTCGACGTGGACGAGCGGGATGCCGAACCGCTCGAACGCCTCGACCACCTGCTCGGCCTCGTTCAGCCGCATAAGCCCGTGGTCGACGAAGACGCAGGTCAGCCGCTCCCCCACCGCGCGGTGGACGAGCAGCGCCGCGACCGAGGAGTCGACGCCGCCGGAGAGGCCGCAGATCACCCGGCCCTCGCCGACCTGGTCCCCGATTCTCGCGACCTGTTCGGCGATCACCGATTGCGGCGACCACTGGTCCTCGCAGCCGGCGATCTCGCGCAGGAACCGGGTCAGGATCTCGGTCCCGTAGGGAGTGTGGACGACCTCGGGGTGGAACTGGATCCCGTAGAGCCCGCGGTCGGGCGCCTCGCAGGCGGCAACCGGCGAGCCCGGGGTCGAGGCCAGCGCCTCGAACCCCGCGGGTGGCTCGAAGACCGCGTCGCGGTGGCTCATCCAGCAGCTCTGTGTCTCGGGCAGGCCGGCGAGGAGCGTGCCGCCGCCGTCGCGCAGGGTCAGCTCGGTGCGCCCGAACTCCCCCGCTTCGGCCCCCTCGACTCTGCCACCGAGGCTCTGGACCATCGCCTGCATCCCGTAACAGATCCCCAGCATCGGGATCCCGAGCTCGAGCAGCTCGGTCGGGAACGCCGGCGCGCCCGGCTCATACACCGAGGCCGGCCCGCCGGAGAGGATCAGGGCCCTGGGCCGGCGCTCGCGGATCGAGTCGGCGGCGACAGTCGCGGGAAGCATCTCGGCGAACACTCCGCATTCCCGGATCCGCCTTGCGATCAGCTGCGAGTACTGGCCCCCGAAATCCAGCACGAGCACCTCCTCGAGGGCAGGTTCCGGCCGTGTGCTCCGCTCCGCGTCCGCCACGGCCGGGTTGTCCGAACCCTGCTCACTGGTCGCGGCTACCTCGCTCACGCGAACACCGTCAGAATTCGATTCGCGTTCGCTCGTGCATTCACCTTCACGGTCCCCCACCCGCGCGCCAGGCTCCAGGACCCGCCGGCCATCCCGTCAGTCATCCGATACAGCGACCCCCGCGGAAACGGCTGCACGGCCGTTGGAGCCCATGCCCACCGACTGCTCCTGCTGCAGCTTCTTGCCCTCGCTCTGCAGCGCAGGAGCGACCATCACCTCGGCCCGCTGGAAGGAGCGGATGTCCTCATAGCCGGTGGTCGCCATCGAGGTTTTCAAAGCTCCCATCAGGTTGAAGGTGCCGTCGTTCTCCTGGGCCGGGCCGAGGAGGATCTCCTCCATCGTCCCGTCCTGCTTGGTCGAGACCCTGGTGCCGCGCGGCAGCGAGGGGTGGAAGGTCGCCATCCCCCAGTGGAACCCGCGACCCGGCGCCTCCTTCGCCCGGGCCAGCGGCGAGCCGACCATCACCGCGTCGGCGCCGACGGCGATCGCCTTCGAGACGTCGCCCCCGGTCCGCATCCCGCCGTCGGCGATCACGTTCACGTACTCACCGGTCTCCAGCATGTGCTGGGCGCGGGCGGCGGCGACATCGGCGATCGCGGTCGCCTGCGGGACCCCGATCCCGAGCACACCGCGGGTCGTGCAGGCAGCGCCCGGCCCGACCCCCACCAGCACGCCCACCGCCCCGGTCCGCATCAGGTGGAGGCCGGTGGAGTAGGACGCGCAGCCGCCGACGACTGTCGGCACCGGCACTTCTGCGATGAACTCCTTCAGGTTCAGAGGCTCGACCGTGGTCGAGACGTGTTCGGCCGAGATCACCGTGCCCTGGATGACGAGGATGTCGATCCCGGCCTCGACCGCGATCTCGTAGTGCTCGCGCACCCGCTGCGGGGTGAGGGAGCCGCAGGCCACCGCGCCTCGCTCCTTGATCTCGGCTATCCGCTGCCCGATCAGCTCCGGCTTGATCGGCTCCGAGTAGATCTCCTGCATCGTCCGCGTCGCCAGGTGCTTGGGCGCGGCGGCGATCTTCTCCAGCTGCTCCTCGGCGTTCTCGAAGCGGGTCCAGATCCCCTCGAGGTTGAGCACCCCGAGCCCGCCGATCTGGTTGACGAGGGCGGCGGTGTCGGGGCTGACCACCCCGTCCATGGCCGAGGCGACGAGCGGCAGCTCGAAGCGATAGGGGCCGAGCGTCCAGCTGATGTCAATGTCGTCGGGATCGCGGGTGCGGCGCGACGGAACGATCGCGATGTCGTCGAATCCGTAGGCGCGCCTCCCCTTCTTGCCTCGACCGATGTCGATCTCCAATTGGTCCTCCAGGGCGGGGTGGCGTTGAACAGCCAGACTACACTTCCGCGTGGACCTCCAAGTCCTGGACCTCGACCTGGTCGAGGAGGCGCTCGACCTGGTTTCGGTCGACCACCCCGGCGCCGAAATGCTGGGTCGACTCGGCCCCACATGCGACCGCGTAGGCGAGGCACTCGCGGGGCTCCATCCCGTCGTAGCGGGCGGCGACGAAGCCAGCAAGGTAGACATCCCCGGAGCCGACGGTGGAGACCGGGTCCAGGGGCCGCGTCCTCGCCTCGAGGAATGTCCGCTCGGCCCCGGTGCCGACGACCGCGACGCAGCCGTCGGGCCTCGTGATCGCGGCTTCGCCGGCCCCGAGTCGGAGCAATTCGGTCAGCCCGTTGACGACGTCGTCGCGGCCCGAGAACTCCTGGCCGACGAGCTCCTCGGCCTCGAGTTCGTTCGGCGTCACCAGTGAGGCGCCGGCCCGGATCCCGGCCAGCATCGGCTCGCCGTCGGCGTCGAGGATCACCTCGACGTCGCGCTGGCGGAGCTCCTCGACGAGGCGCGCGTAGAGGTCCTCGGGCGCGCCCGGGGGAAGCGAGCCGGCGAGGACGCAGAGCCGGGCCCCGCCGGCGAGGTAGCCGAGGCGCTCGACGAAGCGCTCGACCTCCTCGGGGCTGACGGCCGGCCCGCGCTCGTTGATCTCCGTCTGTTCGCCCGAGGTCGGGTCGACGACCGCGAGGTTGATCCGGGTTTCGCCGGCGATCGTCATGAAGTCGGTGAGGACGGCCTCTTTGCGGAGCTGCTCGAGCACCCGGTTCCCGGTCGGCCCGCCGGCGAACCCGGTCGCGATCACCGGCCGGCCGAGCAGGCCGATCGCGCGGGCGACGTTGACGCCCTTGCCGCCGGCGACGGTGCGGCTCTCGACCGCCCGGTGGCGGTGGCCGAGACGGAAGTTCGGGACCGCGACCGTCCTGTCGATCGCGGCGTTGAGGGTGACCGTGAGGATCATCAGGTGCGGGTGCGGCGCCGGAGAATCACAACTGCGACCAGTATCCCCGACAGCGCCAGCGCAAGCCAGATGGCGTTGTCGGCGATGAAGCTGCGCGCCTTGTCGACGACGCTCGCCTCCTCGACGGCTTGGGCGGCGCGCAGCGGGACCGTCGCGACCCGTCTCCCGCCGACGCTCACGGTCGCCGAGCCGAGCGCCGCGCCGCGCCTGATCGGGCCCTCGACCTCCCGCGGCGCCCGCACCGAGACCGTCGCTCGCTGGCCGCGGCGGACGGCGACCATGACCGTCCGTGAGGCCCGCAGCGGCAGTGTCCCGTCCTCGTAGCGGATGTCGGCGCGCTTCAGCACCTGGCCGGCGCGCACCGGGTGCCGCCGGTGGTACAGCGAGAAGCCGTATGCGAGCAGCCGCTGCGTGTCGACGTCGCGCCCGGACTCGGTCCAGACGCCGACCACCGCCGAGATCAGCTCGACGCCCTTGCGCCTGCCGGCGCCGACGAGGACGTACTGGGCGGCGAAGGTGTGCCCGGTCTTGATCCCATTCGCCCACGGCACCTCGAGCAGGAAGTCGTTGATGGTTTCGATCCTGCGCTCGGGGTGGACGCTGTGGAGGACGGCCGACCGCGAGTCGGCGATCTTCGCGAAGGCGCGGTTCTCGAGCAGCCGGCGGCCGAGCGTGGTCAGGTCGTAGGCGCTCGAGTGGTTGCCCTTCTCGTCGAGGCCGACAGGGTTCGCGTAGTGGGTGTCGGAGAGGCCGAGGGCCGCAGCGTGGCGGTTCATCTCGCGGACGAAGCGGGCGTCGGACCCGGCGGCGGCGACCGCGAGGTTGTGGGCGGCGTCGTTGCCGCTGCGCAGGATCAGCCCGTAGAGCAGGTCGCGGACGCTGATCCGCTGCCCGGTGCGGAGGCCGAGGAGCGACTCGCCGTAGATCGGGTGGTAGGGAACGGCGCGCACGACCTTGTCGAGCCGCATGTCGTGGAGGGCGACGTAGGCGGTCATCATCTTCGTCGTGCTCGCGATCGGGAGCGAGCGGTGGGCGGCATGCGATGCGAGCACTGCTCCGGTGTCGGCGTCGATCAGCGCCCAGGCGCGAGCTTCGAATTGCGGCCCAGCCGCTGTGGCTGCGGGTCCTGTCGCCGCGGTCAACAGCACCGCCAGCAGCAACGCCCTGACCGCGATGCGGCTCACCGCAGCTTGAGCTTTTCGCCGGAAATCAGGATCTGCGGGTCGACGCCCGGATTCAGTTCAAGGATCCGGGAGACCGGGACGCCGGTCTCGTGGGCGATCGAGGTCAGCGTGTCGCCGCTCTGCACCACGTAGGCGCTGTGGATGCTGCCCTTGCTGCCCTTCTCGCCCTGTGAGACCTGGCCCTTCGCGGCCGGCTTCCCCCCCGAGTCGCCGTGGTCGCTGAGTGTGGTGGCGACCACGAACAGCAGCACGGCGACGCCGCAGACCAGCGCGGTCACCGCAACGGCTCGAGCGGGTACTGAGGAGCGCTTGCTCATTCTGAGAGGCCGAAATCCTGATCGGGCAGGGGATCGTATAGCCGCTGGACGTCGATTCAGCTGGTCGAAACTTCCCAGACGGTCCCGCGCAGGCGCTCCGCCGCCGCGCCCGGATCGGCATCGGCGGCGATGCTGCGCGAGGCGGAGACGAGCCCCGCCGCGGCCCCCGGAGCGAATGCCGCTCCGAGCAGCTCAGGCCTGCCTCCCTGGGCTCCGACTCCCGGCAGCAGGAAGATGGAGCGCGGCATCAGCTCCCTGAGGCGGGCGATGTGACCGGGCTCGGTGGCGCCGACGACGGCGCCCATGCCGCTGAGGCCGCCGCTCCCGGCGAGCCGCTCCGAGAGCCGGTCTACGAGCTCCGCGAGGCGCTCGTGCAGAGGAGCCTCCGGGGCGGGAAGGTCCTCGAGGTCGGCGGCGCCGGGGTTGCTGGTGCGGACGAGGGCGAAGATTCCCGCCCCCGCCGCCTCGGCTGCGGCGACGAACGGCTCCAGCGCGTCGAGGCCGAGCAGCGGGTTGACGGTGAAGGCGTCAACCCCGAGACCGGGGACCGGCCCCCAGGGGGTGGGGGTCTCGCCGACCAGCGCCTGCGCATAGGCGGCCGCGGTGACCGGGACGTCGCCGCGCTTGCCGTCGGCGATGACGAGGAGGCCGGCCGCCCGCGCCGCATCACAGACCTCGGACAGCGCCGACCAGCCCGGCGCTCCGAGGCGCTCGAAGCAGGCGAGTTGGGGCTTTGCCGCGACGCAGGCGGGGCCCGCTCGCTCGATCAGCGCCCGGCAGCGGGCCGCGACGGCCGCCGCTGCACTCTCGGCGGCGCCTGTGCCCTGATCGCCGCCGGCCTCGCCGGAGCCGAGCTGGGCCGGGTCCGGATCGAGGCCGAGGCAGATCTGGCTGCGGCGCTCGTCTACGAGCGCCGCCAGCCGATCCGCGAATGGGCTCAGGGCCGTTTCAGCCCTTGACCTTGGACTTCAGCGCCGAGCCGGCGGAGAAGCGCGGAACCTTGCCCCCCGGGATCGTGATCCTTTCGCCGGTGCGCGGGTTGACGCCCTGCCTGGGGCCGCGCTCGGCAACGTGGAACTTGCCGAACCCGGTGAAGCTGACCTCACCCCCGTTGGCCAGGGTGTCGGTGATCGTGTCGAGCACCGCATCGACCGCATCACCTGCGGCCTTCTTGCTGCCCACGCGCTCGTCCGCTGCCAGTCGGTCCAGAAATTCAGCCTTTGTCACGTCAAAGCTCCTCCGTCGTCGTTGAGGTCGGCGGCAATCTAACAGCGCACTCGGCGTGAGTGCGTAGCCCCGCTCAGGAACCGCTGACAGCCATCTCGCCGATCAGCAGCGGCGGGGTGCTGACGGAGCCCCCGAACGGGACCCAGCGGGGCTCCACTCCGGCTGCGAGGACGGCCCGCAGCATCGAGACGAGGTCGCTCGCGATCGTGAACTCGCGCAGCGGCTCCGCCAGGGCGCCGTCCCTGATCGTCCGGCCCGAGGCGCCGACCGAGAACACGCCGCTGACGGGGTTGACGCCGGAGTGCAGCCCGGCGACGTCGCTGACCCAGACCCCCCCATCGGCGTCGGCGAGCAGCTCGTCGAAGCCGGCCGACCCGGGTGCGACCACGAGGTTGGAGGCGGAGACCGACGGTTGCGAGCGGTAGCCGGCGCGCCCGGCGCTGGCTGTCGAGTCCGCCTCCCCCCTTCGCGCTGTGTAGGTGTCGTAGAGGTAGGTCCGGAGCCGGCCGCCCTCGATCAGCGCGGTCCGGCGCCGGGGCAGCCCCTCACCGTCGATCGGGGCGGTGGCGAACCCGGTCGGGTCGAGCCCGTCGTCGTGGAGGACGAAGGCCTCGCCGGCGACCTCCTCCCCCACTCTGCCGGCGAGCGGCGAGCGGCCGCGCTGGACAGCGTCGGCGCCCAGGGTCGAGCCGAGCAGCCCGACGAAGGAGGCGGCGACAGTCGGGTCGAGGACGACCGGGCAGGAGCGCGACTCGGGCTTGCCGGCGCCGATCATCGCGGTCGCCCGCTCGGCCCCCTCGCGGCCGATCGCGGAGGGGTCGAGGAAGGCGGGGCCGCGGGCGAGGCCGAACCCGAGCCCTGTCTCGCGGCCGTCCTCCCCCTCGGCGAGCGCCTGCAGATAGGCGTAGCAGCTCGAGGCCTCGAAGCCACCGCCCGTTCCTGTCGAGGAGGAGATCGCGATCCGCTCGGTCGCGTCGGCGTAGACGGCCTGCTCGACGCCGACGACCCGCGCGTCTGCCTCGAGCGCCGCCCTCTCGACCTCGAGCGCGAGCTCGGCGGCCCGCTCGGTCGGCCACTCGGCGACCGAGGGATCGACGAGGCCCTCGATCGCGGCAGGCTCCCCCGCGTCGCGCGGAGGCCCGGCGAACTCGTCCTCGTCGGCGGCGGCCGCAGCCTCGGCGGCGCGGGCGGCGATCGCCCTGACCCCCTCCCCGGAGAGGTCGGTGCCGTAGCCGTAACCGACCCGTTGACCGATCCAGGCCCTTACCCCGACCCCGCGACCCGTCGCGGCGGTCAGGCTTTCGACCTCCGTTCCGTGGGCCCGGATCTCGCGCGAGGACTCCTCGGACGCGTATGCCTCGGCGTCGTCCGCCCCGGCGGCGAGCGCCTCCTCGACGGCGCGGGCGGCGATCGCCGCCGGGTCCTCGCCGCTCATGTATCGGTCCCGCCGACGGTCATCGCCGCGATCCGGACGTGGCCCTGGCCGGTACCGACGGGGACGCTCTGCCCGCCCTTGCCGCAGATCCCGGTCTTCATCCAGAAGTCGTTCCCGACCGCGTCGATCGACTCCAGCGCCTGCAGGCAGTTTCCGATCAGGGTCGCGCCGCGGCAGGGAGCGGTCACCCTTCCTCCCTCGATCAGATACCCCTCGGAGACGCCGAAGACGAAGTCGCCGGTCGCCGGGTCGACCTGGCCACCGGCGAAGGAGACGGCGTAGAAGCCGTTCTCGACCTCGCCGATCATCGCCTCGGGCTCGGCGTCGCCGGGCGCGATGTAGGTGTTGGTCATCCGCGGGATCGGGAGGTGGCGGAAGCTCTGGCGGCGGCCGTTCCCGGTCGAGGCGACGCCGTCGCGGTCGGCTCGCAGCCGGTCGTAGAGGTAGGAGGTCAGCCGCCCCTCCTCGATCGCAAGGGTCTTCTGGGTCGGGGTCCCCTCGTCGTCGATCGCGTCGCTGCCCCACTCGTTCGGCATCCGGCCGTCGTCGTAGGCGCTCAGCAGCGGCTGCGCGACCCGCTCGCCGAGCTTGCCCTCGTAGACGCTGGCCCCCTTCTGGATGTGGTCCGCCTCGAGGCCGTGACCGGTCATCTCGTGGAAGAGGACGCCGCCGAACCCGCCGCCGACGACGACCGGCATCGAGCCGGTCGGCGCGGGGCGCGCGTCGAGCAGGATCAGGGCCTTTCCGGCGGCGCTCGCGGCGATCTCGGCCGGGTCGTCGTCGAAGAGCTCGAAGCCACGCTGGGCGCCGAGGGTTTCGGCCCCGGTCTCGACGCGATCGCCGCGGCGGGCGACGGCCTGGGCGGCGAGCCGGGTGCGGGTCCGGTCGTCGCCGCTCAGCAGGCCCTCCGAATTGGCCACGGTCACCTCCCGGCGAGCCTCGGCGTAGGAGGCGAGGAGCTGCGCGATCTCGCCGCCTGCCGCGCGCCCGCGCTCGTCGAGCTCGCGCAGGAGCCCGGCCTTGAGCTCGGCGGGGACGTCCTCTGGCCGAACCGCGATCCGGTGCGGCGCGCTCGCCACCGCCTCCAGCGGTCGTGGCTCGACCCCGTCGCCGCGGAGCGCGGCGGCCGCCTCATCGGCGGCGCGCTCAAGGTCGGCGGGGTCGAGCCCGTCGACGTGGGCGAAGTAGGTGGTGCCGCCGCTGACGACCCTGACCCCGGCCCCCTCCTCGGCCCCCGACTGGACCGACTCGATCCGCGACTCGTCGATCGACATCGAGAGCCCGCCGCGCCGTTCGGCGAAGAGCTCGGCGAACTCCCCCCCTGAGCTCAGCGCCCGGGCGAGGACCCGCTCGGCGACGGCGGGCTCGAACAGCTCAGGCGCGGCGTTTTCGGCGAGATGTCCCCCCATCAATGCTCCCGCTTCGCTCGCTCGCGAGGAAACAGAGATGGACGCTCGCTCGCTCCGCGCTCGCTGGCAACCTCGATCAGGCGCCCGGCGGCGACGAAGAGCTCGCCCGCCGCCTCGGCGTCGGCGGCGTGGTCGGCGGCGCGGCCGCCGGGGTAGTAGAGGCGCGCGAAGGGGCGCCGCGAGGCGCGGCGGCGGCGCATGTAGGCGGCTGCCTCGTCGGCGTAGCCGGAGACCCGGTCGAGCAGCACCCGGTGCGGCTTCGGCGGGGTCATCTCAAATCCTCGCGCTTCATGGCAGTCCGTCCCCGGCCGCGAGTTCGCGCAGCAGCGCCCGCATGTCGAACAGGAGCAGCGAGGCCAGCGCGAAGCGCTCGGTGACGGCGACCGCGGCGAGGCCGGCGTGCCGCAGGGCGAAGACCTCTCCCTGCTCGGTCCCGATGTGGATCTGTTCGGCCGGCTCCTCGTCGGCGCGGTCGGCGGCGGCGAACAGAGCCATCGCGTCCTCGCGCCAGCGGTTCGCGTCGCCGTCGGCGGCGAGGACGGCGCCGTCGGAGCCGATGATCGCGGCGCCGCGCATGTCGGGCGACATCTCGTTCAGGAACGCGAGCGCGCGCTCGGCGGCCTCCTCGGTCGCCGCATTCCCGGGGGGATTGGACACGTCGTCGGCCACGTCGGCCAAAATACCGTGCCATGAGCGCGGAGCGAGCAAGCGTCCATCTCTGTCATTGCGCGCAGCGAGCGAAGCGCGATCGGGTGCCGTGAACCTGGCCCGCGCCTCCTGGACCACCGTCGTCGTCGTCTGCGCGATTTCCGCGATCCTCCTCGCGGTCAGCAGCTACACCGGCTACGCGATCACCGTCGCCGCGGTCGGCATCGCCGCCGCGGTCAACCTCCTCCCCAATCCCTAGCCCGACCGGTACGGGCCGTCTTCGTCTTCGCGCAGCGAGGTCTCCGGCTCGGCGTGGATCAGGACCTCGGCGCCGGGGATCGAGTCCTCGATCGCGGAGCGCATCTCGTGCGCCAGTTCGTGCGCGCGCTCGAGGCTGGTTCCCTGCCGGTACTGGACGTGGAGGTCGATGTAGCGGCGGGCGCCGGCGCGGCGGGCGCGTAGCTTGTGGTACCCGGCGACCTCCGCAGTACGGGCAGCGGCGATCGACGCCTCGATCCGGTCCATCTCCTCGTCTGGCAACGCTTCGTCGACCAGCACTCCCGAGGAGCGGCGGAGGATCCGCACCCCGGCGGCGACGATCGCGACGGCGACGACGAGGGCGGTGATCGAGTCGAAAGCGACGATCCCGGTGATCTGGACCAGCAGGAGGCCGGCCAGGACGCCGATTGAGGTCAGCGCATCGGCGCGCAGATGCGCTGCGTCGCCCTCGAGCGCCGGCGATTCGTGGGCCTCAGCCTGGCGCGAGAGCACGGTCGAGACCCCCAAATTGGCAAGGACCGAGAACCCCATGACCGCGATTCCGACGCCGAGCCGTTCGACCTCGGCCCCAACCACAAGGCGGTGGGTCGCCTCGTAGACGATGATCCCCGCCCCGACCAGGATCAGCATCCCCTCGATCGTCGCCGCCAGGCTCTCGACCTTCTCGTGCCCGTAGGGGTGATCGGCGTCGGCCGGCTCGTCGGCTTTGCGGACGGAGACGAAGGCGACGACCGAAGCGATCAGGTCGATCAGCGAGTGAACCGCCTCGGTGACGATCGCGATCGACCCGGTGATCGCGCCGGCCGCGAGCTTGATCGCGATCAGAAGCGAGTTCGACGCGATCGAGAGGCCCGCGGCGCCGCTTTTCGTCCGGATCATGGCCGCGGCCGGGCGACCGCCCCGAGATGCTCGGCGAGAAGCCGCGCGGCGATTCCCCGGTGGCTGATCTCGTTCTTCTCGGCCTGGCTAAGCTCGGACATCGTCCGCCCGTCCTCGGGACCGGTCGCGTCAGGGACGAAGGCGGGGTCATATCCGAAGCCGCCCTCGCCCCGCGGCTCCTCGATCAGCGTCCCCTCGCAGCGGGCTTCGAAGACCCGCTCGGTCCCGTCCTCCTCGACGAGCGCCAGCGCGCAGGTGTAATACGCGGCCCTGCTGCCTCGGGCAGCGGCGACCTCGCGAAGTAGTTTCTCGAGGTTCTCCTCGTCGGTTGCACCAGCACCCCCGTAGCGGGCCGAGTGAATCCCGGGCCGGCCGCCGAGCGCTACCGCACCGATCCCGGAGTCGTCGGCGATCGCCGCCTCCCCGGTGCCGCGGTGGACTGCGCGCGCCTTCTCGAGCGCGATCTCGGCATAGTCGGCACCGTCCTCGGGCAGCAGCTCGACCCCATCGGGCAACGGCTCGAGCTCGACCCCGGGCAGCAGCTCGCGCATCTCCCGCAGCTTGTGTTTGTTGCCGGTCGCGAATATCAACCTATGCGCCCGCGCTCATTGCCCGGCGACCCGCTCCTGAACCTGGTGCAGCCGCGAGATCCCCATCTCGGCGAGCCCGAGGAGCTCATCGAGCGAGGCGCGGGAGAGCGGCGTCCGCTCAGCCGTCGCCTGCACCTCGACCAGGCCGCCGTCGCCGGTCATCACGACGTTAGCGTCGACCTCGGCCCTCGAGTCCTCGGAGTAGTCGAGGTCGCAGAGCGCCCGGCCGTCGACCATCCCGACGCTGACCGCGGCGACAGATCCATTCAGTGGCATCTCGGCGATCTTCTTCTCGTCGAGCAGCCTCTGGAACGCGAGCCGCAGGGCGACGTAGCCCCCCGTGATCGCCGCGCAGCGGGTTCCGCCATCGGCCTCGAGCACGTCGCAATCGACGTAGACGCTCCGTTCGCCGAGCGCCCCGAAGTCGACGACGACCCTCAGCGAGCGGCCGATCAGCCTTTGGATCTCGACCCCGCGCCCGTCCTGCTTGCCGCGTGAGACGTCGCGCTGCTTGCGGTCGCCGGTCGACGCCGGCAGCATCGCGTACTCGGCCGTGACCCAGCCCCGGCCGCGACCCTGCATCCACTTCGGCACCGAGTCGTTGACCGACGCGGTGCAGATCACCCGCGTCCCGCCCTGCGAGATCAGCGCCGAGCCGTCGGCCGTCCCGACGTAGCCGGGGTCGATCGACACCGGTCGGATGTCGACGGGCGCCCGGTCGTAGCTTCGCGATGCGGCCATCCTGCCGGCGAGTGTTTCATGGCGAGCACGGATCGAGCTACGCGCTCACGCTCCCTCATCGGGCACGACGAGGAGGCCGCGTTGGGCGAAGTGGACGTCGAACGCAAAGGCCTCCCGGTCGTCCTGACGCTCGATCAGCGCGCGGAGGTCGCGTCGACGTAGCTCCAACCCTTGTCCTCGTGGCGCTCGAGGATCTCCCAGGCCTGATCCTCGACGTCACGGTCAACTCGGACCGCCTCTATCGCTCCCCCTGATCGGAATCGGCGACCCCACTCGATCGCCTCCCCCCGACCGACTCGCACCAGCAGCGCCGTGAAGGTCCCGGCAAAGACGTAATTGGACGTGTAGAGCGCGGCGCCCTCCCGGATCAATCGCGCCAGCGCTGCCCGCGCGCTGGCGTGCTCCGCCTCGGACGCGTTTCGCAGGGCGACGAAAGCACTGGTGTCGACGAAGACCGACCTCATCCCCCGTAGAGGTCGCGGTCGAGCGTCGCGACGCTCGACCGCTCGCGCCCACGCGACGGCGCCTCCTCGACCAGGTAACGGAGCAGCGGGTCGCTCCCGGGATCGGCGGGACGTGGGACGTGTCCGTTCGGCATCGATCAGGTCGCGGACTACGCCGGCGATGCTGCCCGAAGCCACCGCTCGCTGCTTCAGCCACCGGTACTGGCCCTCATCGAGGTAGAGCTGTGAGCACTATTTGAAGCTGACTTTGTCGACTGCCTCCTTGATCTTGTCGACGATGACGCCCGCGAGCTCGGTCCCCTGTTTGCCGTTGAAACCTTTCATCGCCGCGACCATCCCGACCATCAGCAGCGAGACGAGCAGGATCAAGCCGACGTACTCGACCGTCCCCTGCCCCCTTTCCGCCTCTGCCAGTTCGGCTATCCCACGCAGTCGCCGCGCGATCACGGCGTGCGCCCGCCCCATCAGCCTGTAGATCATCGAAACCTCCTTCTCGCTGGTTTCGCCGATCGTCGGACAGCCCGCGTGACCGATCCAGACCGGGATGTGCCAACTCGCTGGCGGACCTGTGAAAAGCCGCATGCACGGCCGCCAACCCTCGACTCAAAGCTCGGCCGCTGGGCGGGGGAAGCGACTACCCTCAGTGCGCCCGGTGACGGTGTCTTCGGTGGTGGTGATGATGATGGTGGTGGTGGTGATGATGCAGGCCACGGCGAGGTGACGAAGAGGGCGGGGGTGATCCGGGATCCCGGTCGCCGGGTGGGATCGGCGACACGTCCCTGTGGACTGTGGTGAATGTGCGATCCACGCCGAACACGGTCGGCAGTTCCCATTCGATCGTGTCTTCGGTCGAGACACGCCGCGCGACGAGAATCCGGAAGTGGTAGACCGTCCCGGGCTCCAGGATCACACCTGCGTCGGCGAGATCGAGACTGGCGTGGGAGGTCGCACTCGGTTGAAGCGTGTTGCCCGGGAGGAAGCCGATCGGCAGAGCCGCCGGGCCCTCCGGCCCGACGCAGGCCGAGTAGCCCGGATTCAGCGTCGCGGGGCAGAGGATTTCCGAGGCAAACTCGCCGGGGTCGGTCGCCAGCTGGAATTGGTAGTAGGCGCCGGCGCCGGCTTCGTGCAGGTTGACCTCGGCTTCGAGCGTCGCGTCGGTCTTCGAGACATTTGAGGCCGACTCACCCTCGATCGAGGGCAGGCTCGGCGTCGTGAACTGCATGCTCGAGCCGACAACCGCGGGCGATTCCCATTCGGCCGCGTCTTCGCTGAAGATGCGGTCTGCGACGAGCACACGGAAGTAGTAGGTCCTGCCGGGACTCAGGGTCACCCCGGCGCTCGAGAGTTCGAAGCTGACGGTATGTCCTTCGTTCCCGGAAACCCACGCGAGTGGCAGCGCATCCGGTCCCTGAGGGCCGACGCACACCGAGTAGCCCGCCGGTGACGACGACGGACAGGCCAATTCGGTCGGCGCTTCTCCCGGGTCGACCAGGAGCTGGAATTGGTAGAAGGCGCCCGCCGATGCGCCGTTGGGATCGATCTTCGCATCAAGCGTCGCGCCCGTCGGGCTGATGTCGGAAACCGACTCGCTTTCGATCGTCGGTCCGGCCGCCGTGGCGGAGCTGACCCAGAGCACGGTGCCGCACAGTGAGGCAATCACGAGACACGACAACCGGCGGCATCGAAATCGCCGCCCGTCCCTTGCTTGGCTCCCACCGGACCTGGTCATGGCATGGCTGCGCGCTCGCGGTCTTGGCGCGAGGATAGCGAGCAGCCGCTGATCCGTCACGGGAAGGGGCCGGCCGGTCATCACCAGCCTCGGCGACGCCTGCGGATACCCTCAGCGCCGATGCGGGTCCTCGTCGTGACCAACCTGATGCCCGACGCGTCAGCTCCGCAGCGCGGGCGCTGGGTCTTCGACCAGATCGACGAGATCCGCACGGCCGGGGTCGAGGTCGATCTGTTCGGGTTTCCCCCGGGACGCGGTGAGTACATCCCCGCCGTTAGGCGCCTTCGCCGCCTCCTGCGCGAGGAGAGCTTCGACCTCGTCCACGCCCACTACGGGCTTGCCGGCTGGTGCGCCAAGCTCGCCGGCGCGGCGCCGCTGATGGTGACCTTCCACGGCACCGACGTCCGCCACCACGTCGTCGGGCCGATGTCGCGCCGGCTTGCCTGGCGGACGGACCTCGTCGTCGCCGTGTCCCGCGCCCTGTTCGCCCCCGAGCAGGGGCGGCCCGGCCTCCCCGCCGTCCCCGGCGCCGCGGTCATTCCCTGCGGGCCCGACCTCCGGCGCTTCCAGCCGATCCCGCGCGAGCGCGCCCGCACCGAGCTCGGCCTCGACCCCGGCGGCCGCTACCTCCTCTTCCCCGCGAACCCGGCCCGCCCCGAGAAGCGGGCCGACCGCGCCGCCGAGCTTGCCGATGGAGCCGGGGCGGAGCTCCTCACCGGCGGGGCGATCGACCCCGACCGGATGCCGCTCTGGATCAACGCCGCCAACGCGGTCCTTGTCACATCCGACAACGAGGGCTTTGGGATGACCTGCGTCGAGGCCCTCGCCTGCGATGTCCCGGTCCTCTCGACGCCGGTCGGGATCGCCCCATTCGCGCTCGAGGGAATCGCCGGGGCTCTCTGCGCCCCGTTCGAGACCGCCACCTGGCTGGCGTGCCTCGCGCCGCACCTCGACGCCGAGGACCCCCGCGTCGACGGCGCGAGGAGGGCGGCCTCGCTGTCGGCAGCGCGGATGGCGGAGCGGACGATCGTCGCCTATCACGCCCTAATTGGTGACGATAGATTGGAGCCGTGAGCGCGGCAGCGACCGAGCGTGCATATCTGGTTCTTCGCGAGGGAGCGAAGCGGGAGCCTGTGGTGTGAGCGCGGAGCGGGACCAGTCGGGCGGCGAGGGCCTCGGCGCCAGGGCCGATGAGGCCGAGCGCCGGCTTCAGAAGGCGTCCGAGGCAGCCGATGCCGCGCGCAAGCGGACCACGGCCGAGATCAGGTCGCTGGAAGCGGACCTCGAGACCGAGCGCCTCCGTGCCCAGGAGGAGCTGGAGAAGGCTCGGGCGCATCACGCCGACGAGCTCGAGCGGCTGCGCGCATCCAACCAGCAGGAGATCGAGCGCGAGCGCGAGGCCAAGGAGCAGGCGATCACTGCCGCCGAGAGCCGGCTGGCCGACATCGAGTCCCAGGCCGAGGCTGCCGAGCGGCGCGTCGCCGAGGCCGAGCGCCAGGCGAGCGAATCGGCGGGCGCCGGTGGCGACGCCGACGCCCGTGCCCGCGAAGGCGCAGCCGCCTGGCTGCGCGGACAGATCGAGGCGATCCGCGAGGAGGCGAGGGGGAAATAGGCCCGGGCCGCGAGTTCGACGTGGCCGTCGTCGGCGGTGGCGCGGCCGGTCTCTGGTCCGCCATCAACGCCGCCGAGGCGGGAGCCGAGGTCTGCCTCCTCTCCCGCACCCCACTCTCCCTCAGTGCCAGCTACTGGGCGCAGGGAGGGCTGGCCGCGGCGCTCGAGCCGGGCGACTCGCCGGCCCGCCACGCGGCCGACACGATCGCGGCCGGGCGCGGTTGCTGCCGCCCCGCCGCCGTCGAGGCGTTGGTCGAGGAGGCGCCGGCAATCGTCCACGAGCTCCAGGAGCGCGGTGTGGCATTCGACCTCACCCCCGACGGCGAGCTCGCACTGGGCCTCGAGGGCGGCCACACCCGCCGCCGCATCGTCCACGCCGGCGGCAGCCAGACCGGGCACGAGATCACGTCGAAGCTCGCCGCGATGGCCTCGGCCGAGGAGTGGATCGAGGTCCGCGAGATGGCCTCGATGACAGCCCTCTGGAGCGACGGGGCGCGCTGCCACGGCGTCGTCACCGAGGGCGACCCGGTCGTCGCCGCGGCGACGGTGCTCGCCACCGGCGGGGCCGCGGCACTCTGGCGGCGGACGACGAACCCGCGGGGGGCGATCGGCGCCGGCCCGGTGATGGCGGCGACCGCGGGCGCCGAGCTCGCAGACCTCGAGTTCTGCCAGTTCCACCCGACCGCCCTGGCGCTGCCCGGAACCGAGTTCGACGGCATCCTCATCACCGAGGCGGTGCGCGGCGAGGGTGCAACGCTGCTCGACGCCGCGGGTCGCCGCTTCACCGACGAGCTGGAGCCGCGCGACGCGGTGACGGCGGCGATCCTCGACCGGATCGAGGCCGACGGGATCGAGAGCGTCCGGCTCGACCTCCGGAACATCGACTCCGCCCGCTTCCCGAACGTCTTCGCCTCACTCGCCGAGGCCGGCCTCTCGCCGGAGACCGAGCCGGTGCCGGTGGCCCCCGCCGCCCACTACACGATGGGGGGAATCGCGACCGACCTCGACGGCCGCTCCTCGCTGCCGGGCCTCTACGCCGTCGGCGAGTGCTCCTGCACCGGCCTCCACGGCGCCAACCGGCTGGCCTCGAACTCGCTCAGCGAGTGCTTCGTCTTCGGCGGGCGGGCGGGCCGGGCTGCCGCGGAGGAGACCTCCGACGGCGATCGCCCGCCGCTCCCCGAGCGCCGCTTCGAACCCCCGGCGGAGGCGACCCGCGACGCCGTCTGGCGCCTGGCCGGGCCGATGCGGCGCCCCGAGCTCCTGCGCGAGCTGCTCGGCGATCCCTACCCGCTGGCGGTCGCGGTGGCCACCGCCGCGCTCGAGCGCGAGGAGTCGCGCGGCGGCCACCTTCGAGCCGACTTCCCGAACCTCGACCCGGGCCTCGACGGAATCCACATCATCGTCGGCCCCGACGGCGCCACCGGTCGCGAGGCGTGGCGCTGAGGCTCGCCTGAATGCTTCTCGGGGTCGACGTGGGCGGGACCTTCACCGACGCGGTCCTTGTCGACGGCGGACAGATCCACACCGCGAAGGTGCCGACCACGCCCGAGGACCAATCGGTCGGGGTGATCGCGGCGGTCGAGGAGGTCCTGAGCGCCGGCGGCGACGCCGGCGAGGTCGAGGCCTTCTCCCACGGGATGACCGTCGGCACCAACGCCCTGCTCGAGGAACGGGGCGCCCGCACGGCGCTGATCGCGACCGCCGGATTCGCCGACCTGCTCGAGATCGGCCGCCAGAACCGGCCCGAGCTCTACCGGCTCTGCACGCCGAAGCCGCCGCCGCTGGTCGGGCCCCAGATGCGGTTCGAGGCCTCCGAGCGGGTCGGCCCCGAGGGCGTGATCGCGGCCCTGCCGGACGACGAGCCGGCGCGCCTGGCCGAGCTGGTCCGCGAGGCCGGCGCCGAGTCGGTCGCCATCTGCCTCCTCTTCTCCTACCTCGAACCGGCCCACGAGCGCGAGATCGCCGAGCACCTGCGGCGGCAGCTGCCCGGAGTCCATGTCTCCGCCTCGCACGAGGTCCTGCCCCGGCACCGCGAGTTCGAGCGCTGCTCGACGACCGCGATCGACGCCTACCTCTCGCCGCTTCTCGGCCGCTACCTCGATGCGCTTGCCGCCGCCGCCGCAAAGGCCGGCCTGCCGCGACCTCTCGTGATGCAGTCCTCGGGCGGCGTCGCCGACGCCGCGGAGGCGGCGCGGGCCGGCGCCTGGAGCGTCCTCTCCGGGCCGGCGGGGGGCGCCGTCGGGGCCGGCCTCGTCGCCGGTGCCGGGGGCGGCGACGACGCGATCGGCCTCGACATGGGCGGCACCTCATGCGACGTCTGCGTCGTCGAGGACGGCCGGGTGAGGAGGACCGAGTCGCGGATGCTCGAGGGCCGCGTGGTCCAGCTGCCGATGGTCGATGTCCATACGGTCGGCGCCGGCGGCGGCTCGATCGGGTGGCGGGACGCCGGCGGGGCGCTGCGGGTCGGACCACGGTCGGCGGGCGCGGTCCCCGGCCCCGCCTGCTACGGGCGCGGCGGCACCGAGCCGACGGTCACCGACGCCAACCTGCTGCTCGGTGTCCTCGCCTCGGATTCGACGCTGGCCGGCGGGGTCGCGCTCGACGCCGAGGCCGCCGGCGCCGCGGTCGCCGGCCTCGCGGGCTCGCTCGGCCTCGGCGAGCTCGAGACCGCCGAGGGCATCGTCCGGATCGCCAACCAGGAGATGGTCCGCGCGCTCCGGGTCGTCACCGTCGAGCGCGGCGTCGACCCGCGCCGCTTCGCGCTGCTGCCGTTCGGGGGCGCCGGGCCGATGCACGCCGCCGCGATCGCCGCCGAGCTCGAGATCGGGCGGATCCTCTGCCCGCGCGCGGGCGGTGTCCTCTCCGCGCTCGGCCTCTGCGCCTCGGACAGGCGCCGTGACACGACCCTGACGGTGATGCTGGAGGGCGAGGACCTGACCGCCGAGCGGATCGCGGCCGAGGTCGACGCCCTCATCGCCCGGCTCGGCGGCGGCCTCGACGATGCCGAGCCCGAGGTCGTCTACGAGATGAGGTACGGCGGCCAGGCCTTCGAGCTGGCGGTCCCCGGCGAGCCCCGCCCCGACCCCGCCGACCTCGTCGAGCGATTCGAGCAGGCCCACGAGGAGCGCTACGGCCATCGCGACCCCGACGGCGAGGTCGTGCTGGTCCATATCCGGCTGGCGATGGTCGCGCCGGGCCCCCGGCCCGCGCTCGCGGCAGCGGCGGGCGCGGACCTCGTCGAGACCAGCCGCCCGATCCGGTTCGGCGGCGAGTGGGTGGAGACGCCGGTGCTTCGCGGCGAGCCGGCGGCGGGTCTGGAAGCGGAGGGCCCGGTCGTGTTCGAGCTGCCCGAGGCGACGTTCGTCGTCCCGCCGGCCTGGTCCGCGCGGGTCGAGGAGACGGGGACGATCAGCGCCGAACGGGCGTCTTCATGAGCGGGCTCGACCCGATCACGCTGCAGGTGATGATCGGCGGCCTGCGCGCCTCCTGCGACGAGATGGGCGCGACCCTGATCCGCTCCGCCTACTCGGCAAACATCAAGGAGCGCCAGGACTGCTCGACCGCGCTCTTCGACGGGGGCGGCGAGCTCGTGATGCAGGCCGAGCACATCCCCGTCCACCTCGGGTCGATGCCCGACGCGGTCGCCGCTGTGCTGGACCTTGAACAACGCCCGGGCGAGTCCTGGATCCTCAACGACCCGTTCCGCGGCGGGACCCACCTTCCCGACATCACGATCGTCTCGCCGGTCTTCGTCGGCGGGTTGCTGCTCGGCTTCGCCGCCTGCCGCGCCCACCATGCCGACGTCGGCGGCCCGACCCCGGCCGGGATGCCCGCCTCCTCGACCCGCCTCGAGGACGAGGGCGTGGTGATCCCGCCGATGCCGGCGAGCATGCACGAGCTCCGCGAGATCGCCGCCCGGATGCGCTTCCCCGAGCAACGGCTTGCCGACCTCCGCGCCCAGCGGGCCGCGAACAGGGTCGGCGCCGAACGGCTGACCGAGCTCGCGCAGCGCCACGGCATCGACCGCCTCCGGGCCGGGATGGACGAGATCCTGGCCTACGCCGAGCGCCGCACCCGCGCCGCGCTCGCCGCCCTGCCCGACGGAACCCACCGGGCCGAGGACGTGCTCGAGGACGACGCCGGCGGCGCGCCGCGCGACATCTTCCTCCGGGTCGAGGTGACGATCGCCGGCGACTCGCTCCTGGTCGACTTCGCCGGCACCGACCCACAGGTCGAAGGCAACCTCAACTGCCCCCTTTCGGTGACGAAGTCGGCCGCCTACTTCGCCGTCCGCGTCCTCACCGACCCCGACGCGCCGCCCTCGGCCGGCGCCTACCGGCCGATCGAGGTGCGGGCTCCCGAGGGCTGCCTGCTCAACGCCCGCGAGCCCGCCGCGGTCGCCGCCGGCAACGTCGAGACCTCAAGCCGCGTCGCCGACCTCGTGATCGGCGCCCTGGCCGGCGCCCGGCCGGTCCCCGCCCAGGGGCAGGGGACGATGAACAACCTGACCCTCGCCAACGAGGACTTCGCCTACTACGAGACGATCGGCGGCGGCCAGGGGGCCTGCCCCGACGCCGACGGCCCGAGCGCGATCCACGTCGCGATGTCGAACACGCTCAACACCCCGACCGAGGCGCTCGAGGCCGAATTCCCGCTCCGCGTCCGCGAGCTCTCGATCCGTCGCGGCAGCGGCGGCGACGGCGAGCACGCCGGCGGCGACGGGATCGTGCGTGAGATCGAGGCCCTGGCGCCGATGCGCTTCACCCTGATCACCGAGCGGCGCCGGCACGCCCCACGGGGCCGGGGCGGCGGGTCGGACGGGGCGCCCGGGCGCAACCTCCTGAACGGCGCCGAGCTGCGCGGGAAGGCCGAGGGTGACATCGGTCACGGAGACGTCCTGAGGATCGAGACTCCAGGCGGCGGAGGGCATTCTTAACGCAAGCTCGATTTTGAGATTCGGCGCTCCTGGTCTAGAATGCCGAGCCTTGGACGGGGCTTCGCCTGGACTTGTTTCGGGGCGCCATCCTCCCCAGTCTCCGAGTTATTCGACCTCTTAGGTACTGCTTTCAAATGCCGATCGCTTTAAAGGAATGGGCCGTGACGGTCCGCGCCCTCGCCGAGGGCGAGCAACTGCTCACCCTCCGTAAGGGCGGGATCCGCGAGGAGAACAAGCACTTCGAGCTCGACCACGAGCGCTTCTTCCTCTACCCGACCTTCGACCACCAGCGGAACAACCTGGTCCGCGAGTCCCACCACCCCGAGCTTCGGCGCGCGCTCGAGGAGGGCGTATGGCCCGACGAGGACCCGCCGCCCCGGGCGCTGCTCCAGGACGGCGGCATCCCGCAGCCGGACCGCGTCCGCCTGCGCTGCTGGGCCGAGGTGACCGACCACTTCACGATCAACAGCCCGCGGGTCGTCGACGAGCTCTCACCCTTCTACGTCTGGACACCCGACTACGCCGAGAAGCGGCTGAACTGGAAGCGGCGCCATCCGCTCCACATCCTGCTGCTGCGGGTGCACCGGATCCCGCGCCCGGTGACCGTCCGCGTCCGCGACGAGTACCACGGCTGCCACTCCTGGGTCGAGATCGACCGGGAACTGCCGTTCGAGGGCACGCCGGTGATGGCGGACGAAGAGTACGAGCGCGCTCGCCAGGAGATCCGGTCGGTCTGCGCCGACCGCGAGCCCGCACTGGTCTGAGCCGCCTGCCGGAGTAGCCTCGCCTGCGATGCCGTGGGTCGAGACGAATTCGCTGAGCTTCACGGCGAGGCACGACAGCGGCGACGCCGCATTCGCCGAGGGAACCCTCGACCGGATGGAGGAACTGCGGCTGCGGCTCGAGGACCGCTTCGCGGTCGTCCCGGGCGAGGTGACCGTGGTCGTCCACACCAACCCGGCGCTGCTGGCCCTCGCCCACCCGTTCCTGCCGGCGGCGCGCTGGTCCGCCGCCCCGGCCGGCCGCCGCTACCTCGCCGGCTGGGCGATGGCCAGCGAGCTCCACGTCCTCAACGACCTCCACATGGAACGCCGCGCCGCCGGCGACGACTCGCGCGAGGCGCTGCGCGGCACCGCCGAGCGGCTCTATGCCCAGCTCGTGATCGCCGCCAACAACTCCGACCTGCCTCCGTCCTGGACCCCGCGCAGGTTCGCCCGCTACCTCGGGTGGGCGTGGCTGGTGGAGGGCGCCGCCCAGTACTTCTCGCGCCAGGTCGGGCTCTACCGCGCCGCTGTGATCCGGCGCCTGCGCGAGAGCGCCCGGCCCTCCTTCCCTCCCTCGAGGCGGGACGCGGTGATCCTCGGCGGCACGATCTTCGATCTGCTCGAGACCGAGCGCGGGCCCGAGGCCTGCGAGCGGCTGGCACTCGAGCTGTTGCCGGGCGGGAGCCGGCCGACGCTCGAAGCGGCGTTCGACGCCCGCTCGACCGAGATCGAGGACGCCTGGCGCGACTACCTTCGCTCGATCGCCAGGCCCGCCCCCGAATAGAGCAGGGTCGGTTTTCCGCCCACAGGTTGGCGGACCGCCCCATAGCCGGGCCGGCCGGACGCGGAGATCATCGCCGTATGAAAAAACTGATCTCGCCTCGCCTCCCGCTCCTACTCACCCTCTCGCTCGCCATCGCGGCCCTGTTCAGCGTCGCGGCACCGGCGCCTGCGCTCGCCGACTGCGCCCCGGGCGCGGTCGACAGGCCGGACCTGGGCTTCGTCGACTCCAACTGCGACGGGATCGACGGCGACAAGGCTGCCGCGATCTTCGTCGCGCCGGGGGGCAGCGACGCGAATGACGGAAGCTTCGGCCACCCGATGGCGACGGTCGCGGCGGCGGCGGTCGCGGGCCTCGCCGCACACAAGGACGTCTACGTCGCGGCCGGGACCTACGACGGCAAGGTCTCGATCCTCGGCGGCACCGGCGGGATCGGCATCTACGGCGGCTATGACCCGGCGACCTGGGCGCGCTCCGCCGCCAATGTAACGACCCTCGAGGCGCCCAATCAGGTCGTCACCGTCGCCGTCCCGGGGATCGTTCTCCAGATGTTGACCATCAAGGGGATCTTCGGCGGGACGACGTCGTACGGCGTCCGCGCCTGGAATCAGGGCGGGTTCGCCCTCAGCAGGGTCACGGTCGAACCGGCGGCGGGGGGCAACGGGGCGAACGGAGCGAATGCGCCACAGTCCCCGCCGGCTGCCGCCCCGAACGGCAAGCAGGCCGTCGGCAGCCCCGACTGCGATCCCCAGGAATTCGAAGGGACCTTCAACCCGGGCGCCAAGGGCGGCGAAGCGGCCGGCCTCCTCTCCGGAGGGACCGGGGGCGACTGGTTCAAACCGTATCCCTACAGCGGCACCAACGGCCAGAGCGATCCCGAAAACCCAAGCGTCGGCGGCGGTATCGGCGGCGAAATGTACTGGCCGGGCGGCCTCGGCTCGCCTGGACTCCCCGGCACCCCGGGCCTGCCGGGCCTCGACAGCCTCAACCGCGCGGCTTTGATCTACGCGCCGATGCCCGGGACGGACGGGGGCAGCGGAACCCGCGGAGCAGGCGGTGGCGGCGGCGGCATGAGCGAGAACACCTGCATGCCGGGCTCCGGCGGCGGGGCCGGGGGTAGGCCCGGCGACGGTGGCAAGGGCGGCTCCGGCGGAGGCGGTTCGATCGGCGTCTACGTCGGCGAAGGCGCCCACGCGCTGGTCCTCGACGGCACCGTGATCCATGCCGCGGACGGTGGCAAGGGCGGCAACGGCGGCCTCGGCCAGCCCGGCGGCGCCGGTGGCGAAGGCGGCCCCCCCGGACCCGAAATCTACGGAAGCGAATGGGGCCCCGGCACCTCGGGCGGCAACGGCGGCAAGGGCGGTGACGGAGGCCAGGGCGGCGGCGGCGGCGGCGGTGCGTCGGTCGGCGTCCTCGCAATCGACGCCCGCGCCGTGGTCGCGCCAGACACGACGATCACGGTCGGCAAGGGTGGATACGGAGGCCAGGGCGGCCATGTCGGCTGGCAGGGCGTCTCGAAGCCGACAGCCCAGGAAACCACGGCGGCCGGAAGCCTTCCCGGCGTCGGCGACTTCGATGGCGACGGCGTCAACGACGAATCGGATGCCTGCCCGATCGCGGCGGGACCGGACAACGGCTGCCCGGAGACGGCTGCGGGCTCCTCCGCGGGCGCCGGTCGCACCTCACAGGCGGGCGTCGCGACGGTGAGCGTCCTGCCGGGGATGCGCTGCCTGCCGAAGCGGGCGTTCATGGTCAGCCTCAACCCGCGCAAATCGCACATGCAGAGCGCAAAGCTGACCCTCGACGGGCACAAGCTCCGGCTCGTGAAGGGCAGGCGCCGCTGGACCGCCAGGGTCGACCTCAGCCACAGCAGCCGCAGCAGCCACACCCTGACGATCCGCGGCAAGCTGACCGACGGGCGCCGCTTCAAGCAGACCCGTCACTACCGGAGCTGCGCGCACTGAACCCGGTCCGCCCTCCGAGCTACTCGGTGCCGGGCGTCCCCTCCAGCACCTCGCGAGCCTGGTCGGCGATCTCGTCGGCGACCAGGACTTCGCGCGGGCCGGCGGCGAGGAAGTCGGGCACGTCGAATCCCGCGGCCCGCCGGAGCAGGCTCGGGATCCCGTTCTCGGAGAGCAGGCCCTGGATCATTTCCGCCTCGGCCTGCTGCTGGGCGTAGGCGACCTTCACCAGCTTCTTCTCACCCGACATCGAGAACAGTCTCCTCGATTTTGCCGTCGCGGATCCAGAACCCCCTGACCTCCGGCTCGTCGGCGTCCTCGAGCGAGGCGATCAGGTACACCGCATCGGGCCAGCCGGCAAGGTTGACGTCGGTCTGCGAGGGGTGCGCGGGGGACTTCGTGTGCGAGTGGTAGATCCCGACCAGCTCCTCCCCCGCCCGTTCGATCGCCTCCATCAGCCGGAACTGCTCCTTGGCCTCGATCGAGTAGCGCAGCGGGCTCGCCTCGGCGTTCTCGGCCCTGTAAACCGTCCGGGCCTCGCCGTCGCCGCCGCCGACCATTCCGCAACACTCGTTCGGCAGGTCCTCGCGCGCGTGCGCGACGATCTCGTCGACCAGGCTCCGGGCGATCCGCATCGCGGCGAGGCTAGCGGACCGGCCGACCTACCACCAGACGGTGGAGTCGAGGTTCTCGATCTCCTCGATCGGCTTCGTGTAGACGCCGGAGGAGAGGTACTTCCAGCCGTCGTCGGGAATCAGGAAGACGACGTTGCCGCCGTCGAGCTCGCCGGCGATCCGGACCGCGATCGCCGCGATGGCTCCCGAGGAGACGCCGGCGAAGATGCCTTCCTCGTCGAGGAGACGCCTGGTCCAGACGACCGCGTCGCGGTTGGAGACCATGATTTTGCGGTCGATCAGGGAGAGGTCGATGATCGGCGGGATGAAGCCGTCGTCGAGCGAGCGGAGCCCATGCACCATCTCGCCCTGCATCGGCTCGGCGGCGACGATCAGCGTCTCAGGGTCGTGCTCCTTCAGCCGCCGGCCATTCCCCATCAGGGTGCCGCCTGTCCCGAGCCCGCCGACGAACGCCGCGACGTCGTCGAGCTCTTCGAGGATCTCGACCGCGGTCCCCTCGTAGTGGGCGCGAGGATTGGCCTCGTTCCCGTACTGGTAGGGCATGTAGTACTGGGAGTCGTCGGCCATCTCGAGCGCGACCTCGACCGCGCCGTTGGAGCCCTTGGCCCCCTCCGTGTAGACGATCTCCGCCCCGTACATCTCGAGCAGCTGGGTGCGCTCGGCGGTGACGTTGTCGGGCATCACCACCTTCAGCGGGTAGCCCTTGCGCCTGCAGATCATCGCCAGCGAGATGCCGGTGTTGCCCGAGGTCGGCTCGAGAATCGTCTTGCCAGGCTCGATCAGCCCCTCGGCCTCGGCCGTCTCGATCATCGAGCGGGCGATCCGGTCCTTGACCGAGCCGGTCGGGTTGCGGCCCTCGAGTTTCGCGAAGATCCGGACTCCGGGCTTGGGCGTGAGGCGCGGGAGCTCGACCAGTGGGGTGTTGCCGATCGACTCGACGATGTCGCTGTAGCGTCCCCCGCAGGGCCGGTTGAGTAGCTGGTTGCGCGCCATCGAATCCCTTACTTCAAAAAGTATAGCCGTGGGTCGGAGATGCTCCGGACTGCCGAACGATCGCGGAAAGGGGTATTTTCGCCGCTTCCCGCCGAATCACCGAACGGAGGCAAACCCTGATGGGGAGATCCCGGCTAACAGCATTGATCCTCGCGCTCGCGGTGTCCGCAATGACGTTTGTCGCTGCCGGATGCGGTGGCGGCGGCGGGAGCACCACCGGCGGTGGAGGCGGCGAAACGCTGACGGTCGGCTCCGACGTCCCCTATCCGCCGTTCGAGGAATTCGGCGCGAGCAAGACAGAATTCAAGGGTTTCGACGTCGAGCTGATGGAAGCGATCGGCGAAAAGATCGGCCGCGAAGTCGAATTCCAGGACACCTCCTTCCCCACGATCTTCCGCGACCTGGCTCAGGGCAAGTTCGAAATGGTCGCCTCGGCGACGACGATCACGCCTGAACGCGAGGAAACCGTCGACTTCACCAATCCCTACTACCTCCCGTCTGCGCAGTCGATCCTGGTCACCAAAGGCACCACCGGGTTGGAAACGGAAAAGGACCTCGAAGGAAAGATCGTCGGCGTGCAGCAGGGCACAACGGGCGAGGAATACGTCGAAGAAGAAATCGACACGAAGGAACTCCGCACCTACCCGCAGGGTCCGGACACGATTCAGCCTCTGAAGGCGGGGATCCTCGACGCCGTCGTGATCGACCGGCCGGTCGCCGAAAAAGCGGTCGAACAGGATCCGGAACTGGAAATCTCCGGCGGGATCGAAACGGAAGAAGAATATGGATTCGTCGTCCAGCAGGGCGATGACGAACTCCGCGAAGCACTGAACGAAGGGCTGGAAGAAGTCATCGACAACGGCGAATACACGACGATCTACAAGAAGTGGTTCGGCAAGCCGCCGTCGCCGGAAATATTCCGGGCGAAGGCGCACGAACCGACCTGAGCCGCCCGGCCGGAGGGCCGCATTCGGCACACTGGAGGGGCGCTGATCGGCGCCCCTCTCTACATGAGCAGGCTAGACGGGGTCCGGATTACAGAAGAACACGATGCACGAGATCATCAACCAGTACTTCGACCTCTCACAGATGTCGAAACACTTCGGCGAAGTCTTCAAGGGGTTCGTCATCACCCTCGAACTCTCGGTCATCGCCGGCGCCCTCTCACTCCTGTGGGGCCTCGCCCTCTCGCTGCTGCGTCAGCTCCCGGGCAGGGCGCTCGCCCCGATCCGCTTCCTGACGATCTCCTACATCGACGTCTTCCGCGGTATCCCCCTGCTGATAATCATCCTGCTGGTCTCAGGCAGCCTCCCGTTCCTCTCCTTCTTGCCCGAAAGTATCCGCATCCCGCAATGGTTCGGCCGCCCCGATCCGTTCTGGTACGGCGTGTTGTCGATCACCATCACCTACGGCGCCTACATGGCCGAGGTCTACCGGGCCGGGATCGAAGCGGTGCCCCAGGGTCAGATGGAAGCGGCCCGCTCGCTCGGCATGAGCCACCGCCTCGCGATGCGCAACGTGATCGTGCCGCAGGCGGTGCGGAAGGTGTTCGCGCCGCTGCTCAACGACTTCATCGCGCTGATGAAGGACACGACCCTGGTCAGCGTGATCGCCCTCAATGAGGTGGCCCTGGTCGGCAGGGACATCCAGTCCAAGGCCTTCAACAGCTCCGCGTTGACGCTCGGCGCGATCATGTTCCTGATCGTCACCCTCCCCCTGGCTCGCCTGGTCGACAAGCTGATATCGCGCGAGCAGAGCCGCTTCAGCCGCGGTACGCCGCGGGTCGAGGCGCTGTAATGGAGCCGATGGCACTGAGCGCCGATGAGCAGACGGCCGTGGACGGCGCCTCCGACGACGGATCGCTGCTGAGGTTGGAGGGCGTCCACAAACGCTTCGGCGACCTCGAGGTGCTGAGGGGCATCGACCTCGAGGTCGAGCGCGGGGAAGTCGTCTGCGTGATCGGCCCAAGCGGCTCGGGGAAGAGCACTCTGCTGCGCTGCATCAACCTGCTCGAGCCGCCCGAGGAGGGCGACATCCACCTGGAGGGACGCTCGATCTGCAAGGGGGCGAAGGCGCCCTCGGGCGAGGCCGGCTGGGAGCTCGACTATGTCCGTCAACGGGTCGGGATCGTCTTCCAGCAGTTCAACCTCTTTCCCCACCGGACCGCCCTGCAGAACGTGACGATGGCGCCGGAAAAGGTGCTCGGGCGCCCGCGCGAGGAGGCGCGGGCGAAGGGCACGGCGCTTCTGGAACGCGTGGGTCTAGCCGACAAGCTCGACCAGTACCCCGAACGGCTCTCCGGCGGCCAGCAGCAGCGGGTCGCGATCGCCAGAGCGCTGGCGATGGACCCCCATCTGATGCTGTTCGACGAGGTGACCAGCGCGCTCGACCCCGAGCTCGTCAAGGAGGTCCTCGACGTGATGAGGGAACTGGTCAACGAGGGGATGACGATGATCGTCGTCACCCACGAGATGGGGTTCGCACGCGAGGTCGGCGACCGAGTCGTCTTCATCGACGCAGGGGCGTTCCTCGAGGAAGGCCCGCCATCAAGGGTGCTCGACGAACCGCGTGAGGAGCGCACGAAGCGCTTTCTCGGGCTGGTGCTCGAACACTGAGCGGCTAGCGGCCGCCGGCCATCGCCGGCAGGATCACGACCGTGTCGGCGTCGGCGACCGCGGTGTCGAGCCCGTCGAGCACCCGCACGTCCTCGTCGTTGAGATAAACGTTGACGTAGCGATTGAGGTCGCCGTCGGGGCCGAAGAGCTGCTCCTGGGTCGCCGGATGCTCGCCGGTCAGCGCCCGCAGGACTTCGCCGACGTTGGATCCGACTGCCTCGACCTCGGACGCCCCGCCGGTGTGCTGCCTCAGGACAGGGGGAATCCTCACCGTCGCCATCGACCGGGAACCTATCGCCTTAGCCGGCGCAGAAGAGCTCGTAGTCGGGGAACTTGCCGAGCTCCGACTCCGGGATCTCGGGAGCGTTCTCACCGCAGATCGGGCACTCGGGGTCACGGCGGACCTTGAGCTCGGTGAAACGGGTGCCGAGCGCCTCGTAGAGGAGCAGGCGGCCGATCAGCGGCTCGCCGATCCCGAGCACCAGCTTGATCACCTCATTGGCCTGGAGCGTGCCCATCGTCCCCGCCATCACGCCGAGGACGCCGTTGGCCGAGCAGCTCGGAGCCAGCTCGGCCGGCGGCGGGGTCGGGTAGAGGCACCGGTAGCACGGTCCCTCGAACGGGACGAAGGTCGAGATCTGGCCGTCGAAGCTGAGGATCGACGCCGAGACGACCGGCTTGCGCAGCCGCACCGAGGCATCGTTGAGCAGGTAGCGGGTCGGGAAGTTGTCGGCGCCGTCGACGATCACGTCGTAGTCGCGGATCAGCTCGATGATGTTGCCGGCGTCGAGCCGGAGGTTGTGCTCGACGACGTCGACATCCGGGTTCAGGGCCTCGATCGTCTTCCGCGCCGAGGACGTCTTCGGCTCGCCGATCCGCTCGGTGTTGTGGATCACCTGGCGCTGGAGGTTGGAGGCGTCGACGACGTCGTCGTCGACGAGCCCGATGGTTCCGATTCCGGCCGCGGCGAGGTAGAGCGCGGTCGGCGCGCCGAGGCCGCCGGCGCCGATCAGCAGCACCTTCGCGTTGAGGAGCTTGATCTGGCCGTCGACCCCGACCTCGGGGAGAAGCGTGTGGCGCGAGTAACGGTCGCGCTGCTCGGGGGTCATCCCGGTCGCGGCGACGACCGGCAGCCCCTGCTCCTGCCAGGCGACGATCCCGCCTGCCATCGAGGCGACGTCCTCGTACCCGAGCTCCTGCATCTGTTCGGCGGCCTTGAAGGAGCGGTTGCCGCTGCGGCAGTAGAGGATCGTGCGGGCCGACTTGTCGGGCGCGGCCTCGGCGATCTCGTCGCCGAGCAGCCCGGGCGGGACCAACTTGCCGCCGTCGAGGTGGGCCTCCTGGTACTCGTGGGGCTCGCGGGTGTCGATCAGGACGACGTCGCCGCCCTCGATCTCAGCCGCCGCCTCGAACGGCTCGATCTCCTCGATCTGCTGCTTGGTCTGCGCGCTGGTGGCCATGTCTTCAAATCCCCGAATCCGGATCGGCTTTTACTTCAATAAGTATAGCGCCCAGAATCAAGCCCTTGCGAAGCGGAGCAGACGGCGGAATTGTCAGCCGAGGGAGGGGCGCATCTGGCGCAGGCGCCGGACGCGCTCTTCGATCGGTGGGTGGGTCGAGAACAGCCTCGACAGCCCGCCACCCGAGAACGGCTTGACGATGTAGAGCGGCTCGGCCGCCTGATTGACCTTCATCGGGATCGCTTCCGCCCCCTGCTCGAGCCGCAGCAGAGCGCTCGCAAGCGACTCCGGGTTGCCGCAGATCTCGGCGCCGCCGGCGTCGGCCGCGTACTCGCGCTGGCGCGAGATCGAGAGCTGGATGATCGAGGCCGCGATCGGCGCCAGCAGGACCAGAGACAGCGACGCGACGAGGCCGAGCGGCGAGTTGTCTTCGCCGCCGAACCAAAGCAGCATGTAGGCGATGTAGGTGATCGCGCCGCCGATCGCCGCGGCGACCGACTGGATCAGGATGTCGCGGTGCTGGACGTGTGCGAGCTCGTGCGCGAGGACGCCACGCAGCTCGTCCTCGGAGAGGAGTTTGGTGATCCCCTGCGTCACCGCGACCGCCGCGTGCTTGGGGTTGCGGCCGGTCGCGAAGGCGTTCGGCTGCTCCTGGGGAATGATGTAGAGGCGCGGCATCGGCAGGCCGGCCCGGGTCGTGAGTTCGCGGACTATCTGGTAGATCCGCGGCGCTTCTGACTCCTCGAGCGGCTTCGCCCCCGACATTTTCAGCGCCAGTTTGTCGCTGAAGAAGTAGGAGCCGAGGTTGAGCAGGAGGCCGATGAAGAGGAACGTGAGGGCCGTTTGCGGGCCGCCGATCAGGGCGCCGATCACGACCAGCAGGCCGGTCAGCGAGGCCAGCAGGATCGTGGTGCGAATGGTCGCGCCGAAGGTGGACTGCTTGGTGGTGGTCATCCGGTCTGCTCCTGTTCGGTTAGGGCTGTCCGAGAAGTATTGCCGCGCCGGGCGGATTCGCCTATGGGTGGCAACCCCTATATGCCGTCCCTGCGCCGCCCAGGTGGGATCGTCGGCTCTACGCTTGCCCGATGCGATCTCGGAGGCACCGCTGAGCACCGTCGCGATCGTGTTGCTCGCCATCCTCGCGGCGGCGCTCGCCGTCGCCCTCGTCGCGCAGCGGCGCCGCTTTGCGCCGATCGAGGATCTGATCGAGGAGATGGAGAAGGTCGACCTCAGCCGCCCTGGGCCGGTGCTGCCGGCCTCGATCGACGGGGTCGCCGAGACGGAGGAGGCCGAGCGGCTCGAGCTCGCCTTCCTGCGGATGATGAACCGGCTCGAGGCCGAGCGACGCCGCGCCGGCTCCGCCGCGCTGCGAGCGCAGGAGGAGGAGCGGGCGCGGGTCGCCCGCGACCTTCACGACGAGGTGAACCAGTCGCTGACCGGGCTGCTGCTCCGACTCGAGGCGGTCCGCGAGGAGGCCCCGCCCGAGCTCGAGGCCGAGGTCGACGAAACCAAGGCGCTGGCGAACAAAGCGATGCGCGAGCTGCTGGCGCTCGCCCGCCAGCTGCGGCCGACGGCGCTCGACGACCTCGGGCTGACCGCGGCGATCGGGGGCCAGGTCGAGCAGGTCGCGCGCCCGGGCCTCGAGGCGAGGCTCGAGGCCGAGGGGGTCTTCTCCGACCTCGATGACGACGTCCAGCTGGTCGTCTACCGGGTGGCGCAGGAGGCGATAACGAATGCCGCCCGCCACAGCGAGGCGAGCCGGATCGAGGTGGTGCTTCGGCGATCGGGCAACGAGGTCATCCTCGAGGTCGCAGACGACGGCCGTGGATTCGCCTTCGAGCAGTCCGAGCGCGGCCTCGGCATCGGCGGCATGCGCGAGCGCGCTCTGCTGGTCGGCGCCGAGCTGACGATCGAGTCGCGCCCAGGCCAGGGCACGATGGTTCGCCTCGAGGTCAAGCCGCCCCCGGACGCGGAAGCGAGCGAGCGAGACTTCCGGTGATCATCAGCGCGAGCGAGCGAGAGCAGAGGAGGCGGCGTCTGTGAGGATCCTGATTGCCGACGACCACGGGATCGTCCGCTCGGGGTTGCGGCTGCTGCTCGAGCGCCAGCCCGACATCGAGGTGATCGGCGAGGCGGCAGACGGGGCCGAGGCGCGCGAATTGGCGATCCGCGAGCGGCCCGACCTGGCGATCCTCGACGTGCGGATGCCGAAGCTGACCGGATTGCAGGCGACGCGCGAGATCCGCGAGCAGGCGCCCGAGGTCGCGGTCCTGATCCTCTCGATGCACGACGATGAGCGCTACCTGTTCGAGGCGCTGAAGGCGGGGGCGTCGGGCTACGTCCTCAAGGCCCAGGCCGACACCGACCTGCTGGCCGCGATCCGGGCGGTCGAGCGCGACGAGCCGTTCCTGACCCCCGAGGCGCAGCGGGCGCTGATCAAGGACGTTCTCGAGCGTGGCTCGGCCGGCGAGGAGGAGCTGACCCCGCGCGAGGAGGAGATCGTGAAGCTCGTCGCCGAGGCGAACACGACGAAGGAGATCGCCGCGATCCTCCACCTCTCGGAGAAGACGGTCGAGAATCACCGCGCCAACGCGATGCGGAAGCTTGGGATGCGGGACCGGGTCGAGCTGGTGCGCTACGCGATCCGCCGCGGTCTGATCGAGCCATGAGCGCCGGGGCCGCCGGTTTGCTTGACTGGCAGGCCCAGTCCGATGACGAAGGCCGACGGACAATTCCGGGAGAAGCGCTGGCTGGCGCTGATCCTGCTCTGCTCCTCTCAGTTCGTCGTCGTGCTCGACGCCTCGATCGTGAACGTCGCCCTGCCCTCGATCGGCCGGGCGCTCGACTTCTCCCAGGAAAACCTGCCCTGGGTCGTAAACGCCTACGTCCTGACGTTCGGCGGATTCCTCCTGCTCGGCGGCCGCACCGCCGACCTGCTCGGGCGGCGCCGGGTCTTCATGGCCGGTCTGCTGCTGGTCGGGATCGCTTCGCTGCTCGCCGGGTTCGCCGCGACCGAGGGGCAGCTGATCGCCGCCCGCGCCGCGCAGGGCCTCGGCGCCGCGATCATCTCGCCAGCGGCGCTCTCGATCGTCACGACGACCTTCAGCGACGGCGCCGAGCGCAACAAGGCGCTGGGCGTCTGGGGCGCGGTGGCCGGCTCCGGCGGAGCGGCCGGCGTCCTCCTCGGCGGCGTCCTCACCGAAGGCCTCGGCTGGGAGTGGGTCCTCTGGGTCAACGTCCCGGTCAGCCTGATCGCCTTCGCCTTCACCCCCAGCCTGATCGCCGAAAGCCGCGACGATGAGCGGACCCGCGCGTTCGACGTCGCCGGCGCCATCACCGTCACCGCCGGGCTCTCGACCCTCGTCTACGCGCTGGTCGATGCCAACAGCGCCGGCTGGGGGTCGTTCCAGACGATCGGCCTGATCGCCCTCTCGCTGGCGCTGCTCTCGGCGTTCGTCGCGATCGAGCTGCGCTCGACCAAACCACTGGTCCCGTTCTCGATCTTCCGGATCCGGACCCTGACCGGCGCCAACGTCGTCGGCCTCCTGGTCGGCGCCTCGCTGTTCTCGATGTTCTTCTTCATCACGCTCTACATGCAGCAGGTGCTCGGATACAGCCCGATCCACGCCGGCCTCTCCTACCTGCCGCTGGCGCTGGTGATCATGGCGTCGGCCGGCATCGCCTCACAGCTCGTCACCAAACTCGGCTACAAGCCGGTGCTGGCGACGGGGATGCTCTTCATCGTCGCCGGCCTGCTCTGGTTCAGCCGCGTCTCCGTCGGTGGCGGCTTCACGACCGACATCCTCGGGCCGTCGCTGCTTGCCGCGGCCGGGCTAGGGTTCGCGTTCGTCACGACGACGATCGCCGCCGTCTCCGGCGTCCAGGAGCAGGAGGCGGGGCTCGCCAGCGGCCTGATCAACACCTCGCAGCAGATCGGCGGCGCCCTGGGTCTGGCGGTGCTCTCCGCGATCGCGATTGCGCGGACCGACCACGTCCTGTCCAGTGGCGGGGTCAGCCAGGCCACCGGCCTAACCGAGGGGTTCCAGGCGGCGTTCCTCGGCGGCGCCCTCTTCGCGTTGGCCGGGTTCGTCCTGACCCTGGTCCTGATCAGGACCAGCGACAGCCGGGCCCACGTCGAGCTCGGCCAGCGGGAAACCGCCGAGGAGGGCGCGTCGGCATAACCGACCGCTCTTGTAGGATTTAGGCAGATGCTGTTCTCGACCAAAGCCGAGTACGGGGTGCGCCTGATGGTCGAGCTCGGACGACAGCCGAGCGCGGCGCCGATCTCGCTCAACGCCGTCGCCGAGGCCGAGCGGCTGCCGCTCTCCTACCTCGAGCACCTCGTCGCCCGGCTGCGCAAGGCCGGGCTCGTGACCTCGACCCGGGGCGCCCACGGCGGCTACCGGTTGGCGATGCCGGCCGAGGAGATCACCCTCGACGTCGTCGTCGAGGCGCTCGAAGGGCAGATCGCCCCGATGGAGTGCTTCCACGAGACCCCGGAGGGCAAGGTCCTCTGCTCACATGAAAGCGACGGCGATCACGCCTGCGCGACGAAGCTGCTCTGGACCCGGGTCCAGGGCGGCGTCACCAAGGCGCTCGCCGGGACGACGCTGGCCGAGCTGGTCGAGTTCGCAGGCGGCCCCACGCCGACCGAGCGCCGGGCGCCCGTCGGCAGCGCCGCGTAGGCGGTATCCCCAAGAAACCGAAAACGGAGACGAATTGGCTGAACTTGAGATACGCAACCTGCACGTGAGCGCCGAGGGCAAGGAGATCCTCCGCGGCCTCGACCTCGACGTCGAGAAGGGCAAGGTCCACGCGCTGATGGGCCCGAACGGCTCCGGCAAGTCGACGCTGGCGAACGCCATCATGGGCCACCCGGCCTTCGAGGTCACCGATGGGACCATCACCTTCAAGGGCGAGGATATGACCGAGGCCGACCCCGACGAGCGCTCCCGCGCCGGCCTCTTCATGGCGTTTCAATACCCGGTCGCGATCCCCGGCGTCTCGGTCAGCAAGTACCTGCGGATGATCCTCAACGCCAAGCGCGAGGCGCGCGGCGAGCCCGAGGTCAAGATCAAAGAGTTCGCGAAGATCGCCCAGGAGGCGATGGAGCTCGCCAACATCCCGAAAGACTTCTCGAGCCGCTATCTGAACGACGGATTTTCGGGCGGCGAGAAGAAGCGGATGGAGCTGCTGCAGCTGGTGCTGCTGCGGCCCGAGATCGCGATCCTCGACGAGACCGACTCCGGCCTCGACATCGACGCGCTGAGGACCGTCGCCGATGGCGTCAACAAGTTCGCCGGCCCCGAGATGGGCGTCCTGATCATCACCCACTACCAGCGAATCCTCCACATGGTGAAACCCGACTCCGTCCACGTCATGTTCGAGGGACGGATCGTCAAGGAGGGCGGGCCCGAGCTCGTCGAGCAGCTCGAGGAGAAGGGCTACGGCTGGATTCGCGAGGAGGTAGAGGCTGCTGCGAGCCCGAGCGGAGGGAGCGTCACGGTCTGATGTCTTGCGACCGGAGCTCGGGCGACGCATTTGTGGGGGAGCGTCCCTCATGACCGTCAGGGCCCCGGCTTTCCCGATCGAGAAGGTCCGCGCCTCCTTCCCGGCGCTCGAGCGCGAGGTCAACGGCGTCCCGGTCGCCTACCTCGACAGCGGCGCCAGCGCCCAGCGGGTGCTGGCCTCGATCCAGGCGGTCGACCGCTACGAGCGCAGCCAGCACTCGAACGTCCACCGCGGCTCGCACACGATGTCGGCCGAGGCGACGGCGGCCTACGAGGGGGCCCGGGCGACCGTCGCCGACCACATCGGTGCCGCCGACCGGCGCGAGGTCGTCTTCGTCCGCAACGCGACCGAGGCGATCAACCTCGTCGCCCGGGCGTGGGGCGACGCGAACGTCGGCGAGGGCGACCGGGTCGTCCTCACCGAGATGGAGCACCACTCCAACATCGTCCCCTGGCAGCAGCTCGCCGAGCGGGCCGGGGCGGAGATCGATTGGGTCCCGATCACCCCCGACGGGCTGCTGGAGATGGACGTCCTCGGCGAGCTGCTCGAACGCGGGCCGAAGCTCCTCGCCGTCACCCACGTCTCCAACGTCCTCGGCACGGTGAACCCGCTGGCCGAGATCTCGCGCATGGCCCACGATGCCGGCGCGCTGGTCATCGCCGATGGCGCCCAGGCGGCGCCGAAGCTCCCCCTCGACATGGCCGCGCTGGGGGTCGACTTCTACGCGATCACGGGCCACAAGCTCTACGCGCCGACCGGGATCGGCGCGCTCTGGGGGCGGCTCGACCTGCTGCGGGCGACGCCGCCGTTCCTCGGCGGCGGCTCGATGATCCGCAAGGTGACCAAGGAGGGGACGACCTACGCCGACCCGCCCGCCCGCTTCGAGGCCGGGACGCCGGCGATCGCCCAGGCGATCGGGATGGCCTCGGCGCTTCGCTGGCTCGACGGCCTCGGGATGGACGCGGTGCTCGAGCACGAGCACGAGATCGCCGATTACGCGCTGCGCGGGCTGGCCGAGGTCGAGGGCCTGACGATCTTCGGCCCGCCTCCCGGCCCCGAGCGCGCCGGGCCGGTCTCGTTCGAGCTCGAGGGCGTCCACGCCCACGACGTCTCCGAGATCCTCGACCGCCACGGAGTCGCGGTCCGCGCCGGGCACCACTGCGCGCAGCCGCTGATGGACCGCCTCGGCGTCGCCGCGACGGCGCGCGCGAGCTTCGCCGTCCACACGATCCCCGAGGAGATCGACCGCCTTGTCGAGGGCCTCGAGGACGCGCGGCGCGTCTTCGGGCTCTAGCCTCCCGGGGCGGCGGCGGGCGGCGTGCCCGGCGGCGGCGGGCCCCAGCTGCTGCGGCCGTCGCCAGTGATCGGAATCGGCGGCCCGCCGGTCGCGGCGGTGCCGAGCGAGACGTCGGCGATCGCCTTGACCCGCGAGAGGATCTCGCGGACGTCGCTCTTGGCGCCCTGGAACCCGTAGGGGTGAAGATCGGTGGTCAGCCCGGTGGCGTCGATCCCGGCCGCCTGGGCGAGGTAGAGGGACCGCGGCATGTGGAAACCCTGGGTGACGATCACCGCATCGCGGACGCCGAAGATGCTCCGCGCCCGCTGCATCGTGTCCCAGGTATCGAACCCGGCGTGATCCTCGAACACGTCCTGCGGTGCGACACCGTCATGCACCAGGGCGCGGCGCATCGTTCCCGGCTCGTCATAGGCCCAGGCATGGTGGTCGCCGGAGACGAGGATCTTGTCGACCTTGCCGGCCCGCCAGAGCGCGAGCGCCCCACGAACCCGGTCGGCGAGCATCATGCTCATCCTGCCGTCTGGCAGGACGGCGGCGCCCGGGACTATCGCGACCTCGGCGTGCGGGACCTCGCGGACGTCCGCCGTGGCCTCTCCGTCGGAGCTGAGAAGCACGTAGGCGTTGGCGGCCCCGATCGCGACGACGCCCGCGGCTCCGCAGGCGATCGCCGCCCTGCTCATCCGCGGCCAGCGCCGGATCGGGTACGTCAGATGCCTCCAGAGCCCCCGCATCGACGCCAAAGTAGCAGGAGCCGGGCTAGGCTCCCGCGCCTGTGAGCCACCCGCAACGCCCCTCGCCGCGACGGGTCCGTCGCCGCCGCCTGGTGGCCGCCCTGCTACTCGGATTGCTCCTGCTGGGCGCAGCCTGGCTCGTCCTCAACCTGACTGTCCTTGCGCCCGCCGACAGGCACGGCGCCCGCGTTCTCCATCTCACCGTCGAGAGCAGGGCGATTGGCGAAGACCTCGGCGTCACCGTGGTCGTCCCCGAGGGCACCGAGCAACGGCGGCCGCTGCTTGTCTTCCTCCATGGTCGCGGCGAGTCTCCCGAGACCTATGCCGAAGACGAAGCGATGTTCGAGGCGCTCGCCGGGCTCGGCCGGCGCGCACCCGTGATCGCCTTCCCCGATGGTGGGGATCACGGCTACTGGCACGACCGTGCCGAAGCAAACTGGGATCGCTACGTCGTCGACGAAGTGATCCCGCTTGCGGCGCGCGGAGGCGGCGCCGACCCGCGCCGGGTGGCGATCGGCGGCATCTCGATGGGCGGCTTCGGCGCCTACGACATCGCCCTCCATCACCCGGGCCGATTCTGCGCGGTGGGCGGCCACTCCCCAGCCCTCTGGCTCGCGGCCGAAGACACCGCGCCCGAAGCCTTCGACGACGCCGAGGACTTCGAAGCCAACGACGTGATCGCCAGGGTCCGCGCCGACCCCGGCGCCTTCGGCCCGATCCCGATCTGGAACGACGCCGGGACCAAGGACCCTTTCCTGATCTCCGATGTCGCCTTCGACGATGCGCTGGAAGAAGCCGGGGCCGACATCAGCGCTCACGACACCTGGCCGGGTGGCCACGACCGCGCATATTGGGACAGTCACTGGCCCGCCTATCTGGGCTTCTACGCAAAGGCGCTGGCGGACTGCTGAGGCCGCTTCGCTAGCCTCGAATCAATGGATGAGCTGTATCGCGAGCAGATCCTCGATCACTACAAGCGGCCGCACAACTTCGGGCGGCTGGAGGAGCCCGACCTCGAGTACGAGGACAACAACCCGTTCTGCGGCGACGAGCAGCACGTGACGATCCGCCTCGACGCCGAGGGCCGGGTCGCCGAGGTCGCCTTCGAGGGCAAGGGCTGCGCGATCTCGACCGCCGCCACCTCGCTCCTCACCGACGAGCTGGTCGGCAAGACCCGTGAGGAGGTGCTGCGGCTGCCGAAGGAGTTCGTCCTCGACCTGCTCGGGATCGATATCTCGGCGACACGGATGAAGTGCGCGATGCTCGGCCTCAAGGTGGTCAAGAGCGCCAGCCTCGGCGAGGCAGCCGAATGGGAGGACGAGGGCGAGGCCGGCGACCCCGCTGAGGCGGTCTCCGACCTCGCTCCCTCCGACGGCACCTAGGCGCTGGGCTGCATCTCCGGGTCCGGTTGGATCACGGCAAAGACGGCGCCGAACGGGTCTTTGATCACCGCGATGGTCCCGACATTCGGGATCTCCTGCGGCCCGAAGACGACCTCGCCTCCGCCCTCGCCGGCGGCTGACGCGGTCGCCTCGGCGTCCTCGCCGGTGAAGTAGACGAGCCAGTGCGCCGGGACCTCGGGCGGGACCCGGTCGGTGATGTCGATCAGGCCCCCGAACGTCTCATCGCCGAGGCTGATCGCCGTGTAGGTGCCGGTGCCCTCGAACTCCTGGTCCTCGAAGGACCAGCCGAAGACCGAGCCGTAGAACTCCTTCGCCGCGCCCGGGTCGCGGCTGTTGAGCTCCGCCCAGTTGACGGCGCCGGTGTCTTTGACGACGCCGAATCCGACGTTCGTGCCGCCCTGCCAGATCCCGAAGGCGGCACCGGTCGGGTCGGCGAGGACCGCCATCCGGCCGTAGTCGAGGACGCTCATCGGCTCGACGATCGCGTTACCGCCGGCCTCCTTGACCGCGGCCACCGTAGCGTCGGCGTCGTCGCTGGCGAAGTACGTGAGCCAGGCGGGCGGCTGCCCCTCCTGCATCAGCTTCATGACTCCACCGACGGCGCGACCGTCTATCTGCGCGGTCCGGTAGCCCCCGGTCTCCTCCGCGTTCTCGTCCTCGTGTAGCTCCCAACCGAACAGCCTGCCGTAGAACTCGCCGGCGGCATCCTGGTCGGGGGTCCCGAGGTCGATCCAGCACGGTGTCCCGGGCTTGAAAGTGGTTCTCTCGCTCATCGCTGCTCCTCTCGTTTGAAGGCTTCTTGGATACAAGACCCCCCGTTGCGCCAAATATCATCGGCCCATCGATATTCCCAGTGCCCGCGTTGGGGATGAAAAAACCTCGTTACGGCGACGGCCGTGCCGGGTAAGCCGCTAAAATCCGACCGTAGAAGTAGGATTAAGTCTCAACCCGCACCAGCGAAGCGGGGAGCAATCCGGACCAGTGCCAGAGACCGCAGGAACATCCATCGCAGTGTGCCCGCTCGCCGAGCTGCCGCCCGGCAGCATGCGCCTTGCCGAGCACGACGGGACCAAGATCGGCGTCTTCAATTGCGACGGCACCCTCTACGCGATCGAGGATCGCTGCTCGCACGACGACGGCCCGCTCGCCGAGGGCGAGTTCGACACCGGTGCCTGCACGGTCGAGTGCCCCCGCCACGGGTCCCTGTTCGACCTGACGACCGGCAGGCCGAAGACGCTCCCCGCCTATGCTCCGGTGTGTACGTTCACGGCGACCGTCGTGGACGACACCATCATCCTGGAGGTCGATCAGTAATGGCAACGCCCGAGGCAGTTGCGGAGAAAAGAGATCTTGCCGGCATCAACGCCGACTACAAGGAGAAGTTCGGCTTCCACGACCCCGAGGGCGGCTACGCCTACAAGGCGCCGAAGGGGCTCTCGCGGGAGATCGTCGAATCGATTTCGGAGTACAAGGACGAGCCGCAATGGATGCGGGACTTCCGGCTCAAGGCGCTGAAGCACTTCGAAGAGCGGCCGACCCCGACCTGGGGCGGCAACCTCGGTCAGATCGACTTCGACGACATCCACTACTTCGTCCGCGCCTCGGAAAAGAACAGCCGCGACTGGAGCGAGGTCCCCGAGGACATCAAGAACACCTTCGACCGGCTCGGCATCCCCGAGGCGGAGCGCAAATTCCTCTCCGGCGTCGGCGCCCAGTACGAGTCCGAGGTCGTCTACCACCAGGTCAACGAGAAGCTCGAGGCCCAGGGCGTGATCTTCACCGACATGGACACGGCACTGCGCGAGCACGAGGACCTGGTCCGCGAGTACTGGGCGACGGTGATCCCGCCGAACGACAACAAACTGGCGGCGCTCAACTCGGCAGTCTGGTCGGGCGGCTCCTTCGTCTACGTGCCCGCCGGGGTCAAGGTCGAGATGCCGCTGCAGGCCTACTTCCGGATCAACACCGAGAACATGGGCCAGTTCGAGCGGACGCTGATCATCGCCGAGGAGGGCTCCGACGTCCACTACATCGAGGGCTGCACGGCGCCGGTCTACTCGACCGACTCGCTGCACTCGGCGGTGGTCGAGATCGTCGCCAAGCCGAGCTCCCGGGTCCGCTACACGACCGTCCAGAATTGGTCGCAGAACGTCTACAACCTCGTCACCAAGCGCGCCGTGGCCCAGGAGAAGGCGACGATGGAGTGGGTCGACTGCAACCTCGGCTCGAAGCTGACGATGAAGTACCCCTCGATCTACCTGCTCGGCCCCGAGGCCCACGGTGAGATTCTCTCGATCGCCTTCGCCGGCGACGGCCAGCACCAGGACGCCGGCGGAAAGATCATCCACGCCGCGCCGCGGACCTCGTCCTCGATCTTCTCGAAGTCGATCTCCAAGGACGGAGGCCGCAGCACCTACCGCGGCCTGCTCGAGGTCGCCGACGGCGCGACCGAATCGCGCTCGAAGGTCGTCTGCGACGCGCTCCTCCTCGACGAGGACTCGCGCTCGGACACCTACCCGACGATCCGGATCGGCGAGAACGACGCCGACGTCGGCCACGAGGCGACGGTCTCGAAGATCGGCGACGAGCAGATCTTCTACCTCCAGAGCCACGGGCTCGACGAGGAGGAGGCCTCGAAGATGATCGTCAACGGGTTCATCGAGCCCGTCACCAAGGAGCTGCCGATGGAGTACGCGGTCGAGCTCAACCGGCTGATCGAGCTGCAGATGGAGGGCTCGATTGGCTGAGGCGCTGGCGACCGAACCGGGCTGGCTTGAAGAGAGGCGCCGTCAGGGCGCCTCTCTCGCGCAGGAGCTGCCGCTGCCGGACCCGAAGGCGAAGGGGTGGGAATTCACCGACCTCTCCGAGCTCGAGATCGACGGCTACACCCCGGGCGAGGCGAACGCCTCGATCGAGGGGGCGGGCGAGGCGACGGTGGTCCCGCTCGCGGCCGCGCTCGAGACCCACGAGGACCTGCTGCGCGAGCGGCTCGGCTCGCTGGTTCCGGCCGCGGACCCGTTCGTCGCCCGCAACGAGGCGGGGTGGCGGGACGGCGTCCTCGTCCACGTTCCTGCCGGCGTCAGGGTCGAGGAGCCGATCCGGGTCGAGATCCCGCTCGACCAGGACGGCGCGACCGTCGCCTGGCGGACCCTGATCGTCCTCGAGGAGGGCGCCGAGGCCGAGGTCTGGGAGCACTGCGGCTCGGCCGACGACGAGACCGAGGCGCTGCTCAACTCGGTGGTCGAGCTCCACGTCGGCCAGGCGGCGACGCTCCGCTACGTGAGCACCCAGGACATCTCCGAGCGGGCCTGGATCTTCGCCTCGCAGCGGGCCGAGGTCGAGCGCGACGCACGGCTCGAGTGGACCGCACTCGGGTTCGGCTCGGCCCGTGGCAAGGTGCGGATGGAGACCAAGCTGGCGGGAGCCGGCTCCGAGGCGAGGGTGACGGGCGGCTACGCGGGCGGTCCCGGCCAGCACCTCGACTTCGACACGACTCAGGAGCACGCCGCTCCGAGCACGATCTCCGACCTCGCCTTCCGTGGCGTCCTCACGGCCGGGGCGACGGCGGTCTGGCGGGGAATGATCCGGGTCGACCCCGGCGCCCAGCAGACCGACGCCTTCCAGGAGAGCCGTAATCTGCTGCTCTCCCCCGAAGCCCACGCCGACGCGATCCCCGGCCTCGAGATCGAAGCCGACGACGTCCGCTGCACCCACGCTGCGGCGATTGCCCAGATCGACCGTGAGCAGCTCTTCTATCTGACCTCTCGCGGCCTCGACCCGGCCGAGGCGAAGGGGCTGATCATCGAGGGCTTCCTCGAGGCCCTGGTCGAGCGCCTGCCCGAGGGCCGGCTCCGCGAGGAGATCTCAACCGCGCTCGAACGGCGCCTCGCCGAGATCCTCTGAGAGATATTCCGCGGCCTCCTCCGCATCGCGTCCGGAGGCGGCGGCAATGCGGCGCATCAGCGCCGCTCGCAGAGAATCAGATAGTGATGCTCGCTAATCGGTACTGCGCTGGTTTGGGCGTTCGCGGCGTTCGTTGAGCTTGCTGCGAACTACCGAGAACAGCACGATCGCCAGTGGCGGAAGGTAGAGAACCCAGAGCCAGTGACCCAGGTGGGCGAATGGCAGCATCGACCTCAGGGTAGACCAGGGGACCGCGCCTCAGCCATTGGCGACCGAGAGCAGGTAGAGCCCGAAGCAGGTGAAGGCGACCATCACAGCGAGCATCCAGTACTGGGAGCGGGCCGCCTGGCGATAGTCGCCCCAGAATGCGGTGGCCCGGTCGTGGGCGAGCGTCAGGCCAAGAACGTGGCCGAGGACGAGGACACCGACCTGGACGTACCAGATCTGATTGGCCGTGATCACCTTGAAGTCGATTCCGGACGAGGCGGTGCCGAAGAGGTCGGTGGTCGTCGTCCCCAACGGGTCGGAGAGCAGGTAGGTGAACTGAGCCTGCTCCTGAAAGACGAAGAGGCTGAAGTAGTGCGCGACCAGGTAGGCGAACGCGATCGGGATCAGGGTGTGGGTGAACCCCTTCCGCAGTTTCTCTCGCGAGGGGGCGCCCTCGACGCTTGCCATCCCGCGGACCCCGATCAGGTAGACGAGGCCGACGCCGAGGAAGCTGAGGATCATGAAGATCGTGTCGGTGAGGCGGATCGCGGTGAGCCCGCTGAACCCGATGTCCGAGAGACGTTCAAAGAGCCATTCGATGCCGCCTTTGAACGCGCCCTCCTGGGCGCCGTCGAAGGTGGTGCTGGCGATCGAGGCGATCACGACCGCGGTCGATCCGGGGATCGTCGCCCAGTGGACCGCGGCCGAGAACGGCTTCCTGACGCCGATCCTCCCTTCCTTCACGCCGAACGAGCCGAGCTGGGAGAGCATCCCGAAATAGACCGAGAAGATCTCACCCCGTTCGCACCACTCCTCGACCCCGAACAGCCCCATCATCGCCAGCGTGTAGACGCTGTAGACGAGGATCGCGACCGCGGTGACGTGGGGGTTGAGGCCGACCGCGACGCCGCCGCTGCCGCCGTAGATGACCTCGAGCCAGACGAACGCCATCAGCCCGATCGCGGCGGGCCAGCGGCCGATCGGCTCCGGGTACCGCAGGTGGGCCGGTCGCTGGCCGGCGAACGCCGAGAAGCTGCCGCCGATTGCCCGGCCGACCGCCCGCCAGGGATTGAACGGCGGGTAGACATTGCCGATCAGGACGCTGAACAGCGGAAAGCCGAGCCAGCAGGTGACGAAGATGAAGGTCAGGGCGAAGTTCCGGTCCGGGGCTTCGGTCCCGTGCAATCCGGCGTAGACCGACAGCCCGAGCAGGAAGATGCCGATCGCTCCGAACACGACCTGAGCCGGAGAGCCGAGCAGCACCCGCGAGAGCCCCGCTCGGAGGGGACGCCATCGTTCCTCCTCGAAGCGGGGCGCGCGCCAGGCGACAGAGAGGGCGAAGAAGGAGACGATCAGGACGATCGACGCCGCCCACGCGAACAGCCATGCCGGGACCGGGAGGTCCTGTCGCGACGCCAGCGCGTGCGCGAAGGGAAGGAAGTTGAGGCTCACGGGTTGACCCGCAGCTCCGCTATCTGTTCCTCGGCCGGATGCACCTCGACGTCATAGATCCCTTCGAGTTCGGCCGGGAACGAGAGGGTGACCGTTCTCCCGGCCGGGACCTCCTTTTCAATTTCGTAGCCGTGGATGTGGACCTCGGTGGCGGTGTTCGATTTGACCTTGAATTCGACCTGTTCGCCGGCGCTGTATTCGAGGGTTTCGACGCCGTTGATCGGTTCTTCGTCGCGGACGACGATCGTCGGCGGGTTGGAATTCGCCTGCGATGCTTCGGAGCCGCCGCCAGTTGACGAACTGTCACCGCTCCCACCGCAGGCCACCAGCCCGACGGCGGCGGCGAGCGCAAGCAGCAGCGCGAAGGTTCTCTTGCAAGACATCTCTCTCTCCTTTTCGAGTGGCAGTGCGTTCGGTCCGCGCTAGGCGGGCGGAGCGCGTCCTGCAATCGAGAAGGCGAGAAGCTGGCCGCCGTGCGCCGCGTGGGCGGCGGGCAGGCGCGGCCACCGTGAGTTGACCGCGGTGGCGATTCGCGACCGGGCGCGGGTGGCGATCCGCTCGGCGAGGCGTATCGCAGTCTCGAGGCCGGGGTAGCGGCCGAAGAGCAGCGATGCGACAAGAAAGAGAAGCGGCAGCGCCGCCAGGATGATCTCGATCATCGCCGCAGGAAGTTAGCGCAACAGCGCTGCGCCGAGAGTAAATTTCCGCTCAATCAGGCGGCGACCGAAATCCCGTCGAGCAGCCGCCAGTTGGCCTTGAAGGCCTCCTCCGCGGCAGCCGCCAGGGGGTCCGGGTCGGCGCCGGCCAGGTGCGCCTCGATCAGCGAGCGACCCTCGGCCGCGTGATGCACGTCGGCCTTCTCGTGGAGGCGGAAGTACTCGTTGCCGGGGCCGTCGCCGATCCCGTAGTGGGCGGCGAGCCCCTCTCGCTTTGTGCGAGAGATCTGCGGCTGGCCGCTCTCGATCGCGTAGAGGCGGACGAGCTGGTAGAGCCGGTCATCCTCGGTGGTCCAGGCCGCGACGCACTCGCGCGTCTCCGGCGTCGGCGCGGCCGAGCGCTCGCCGCCGACGGTGTCGACGAAGCCGTCCCAGAGGGCGACGTGGTCCGCCTCCTCGGCGGCGTGGCGACCGAGCGCAGCGCGCTCGGCGGGAGGGGCGGACTCGGCGACGGAGGCGCTGAGCCGGGCGATCGCGGCGGTCGCATGCCGGTACTGCCCCGAGTATGCGGCCAGCTCCTCGCGGGTCAGCTCACCGGCCGACCAGCGCTGGTAGAAGGGGTGCTCGAGGACGTTCCAGCGCTCGCGGGCCTGCTCGATCATCTCCCAGACATCGTTGCTCACGTCAGTCCTCCTTCGTCGCCATGCGGAGCGGCCAGGATAACGTCCGTCCCCGCCGATGCGACCGGATCGTGACCACATCGCGGCCCCCGACCTGCCGACGGAGATCGAGTGGGTCGGCACCGCTCCGGGCTCGATGCCGGAGCTGACGGCGGCGGGGCCCGCCATGGTCCACGTCCTCGACTTCGCCCAGCTCAACAGCGTCCGCACCCTCCCCTACCTGGTCGAGTGGGACGCCCGTTACCGGGAGCTCGGCCTCAGCACGATCGGCGTCCAGGCGCCGCGGTTCCCGTTCGGCGCCGACCCGGTGGCCGTGGCGAGCGGCCTCGGGCGCCTCGGCGTCCCGTTCCCGGTTGCGATCGACGCCGGGCGCGAGCTCTGGCACGCCTACGGTTGCGAGGGCTGGCCGAGCCTGTTCCTCTGGAACCAGGGCGGGGCGCTGGCCTGGTTCCACTTCGGCGAGGGGGAGTACCGAGGGACCGAGGAGGCGATCCAGGCCGAGCTGCGCGAGATCGACGCGCTGCGCGAGCTGCCGGAGCCGATCGCGCCCCTTCGCCCCACCGACGTCCCGGGTGAGGTCGTGATCGCCCCGACGCCCGAGGTCTTCCCGGGCGGGTCGTGGGAGCAGCCATGGATCGCCGGCGAGGACGGCGAGACCCTCGAGCTCGCGTACGAGGCGGGAGGCGCCCACGTCACCGCCGAGGGCGAGGGCGAGATCGCGATCGAGATCGACGGCACCGCGACCGACCCGGTCCACTTCGACGGCGCCGGGCTCTATCCACTGGCAGAGCATCCCCGCCACGAGCACCACGAGCTTTCGCTGTGGCCCTCCCCCGGCCTCCGCGTCTGGTCCCTCAGCTTCGCCGCCGGCGTCCCCTAGACGGTCGAGACCGCGCACCAGGCGCGGGCGTCGAGGCTGAACGGCCCGTCGGGAAGCTCTGCCCGGATTGCCTCGCGAACGGCGACCTTGTCCTCGTCATCGAGCTTGGCGAACGCCTGGCCCGAGGGCCCGACCGCAAAGGTGAACGGCTCCCAGAAATCCTCAAAGCCCGCGTACTCGACGCTGACCTCGAGCGCGCCTGCGGAGACGTCGCGAAGGCCCGCGCTTCTCAGGAGCTCGGCGATTTCCCCCTCCGATGTGCCGACCCGCACCACCTCGCCCTCGGTGTCGGGCTTCACAGCTCTCATCGCGTTCCAGAAGAGCCGCAGCATCGCCATCCCCCCACCGGCGATGTCCCACATGCAGACGCCGACCCGGCCGCCCTGTCGGGACACTCGCCCCATCTGCCGCATGGCCGCGTCGGGATCGCGCATGAAGGCGACAACCAGGCACGAGAGCGCGGCGTCGAATTCATCGTCACCCCATGGCAGATCCTCGCCGACGCCCTGGCGCACATCCGCCCCGGGATGGCGCTCCCGGCAGGCGGCGACGAACTGCTCCGCCGGGTCGATCGCGGCGACGTTCTCAGACCCGACCCGGCCCGCCAGCTCCGAGGTGAGGCCGCCGGGGCCACAACCGACGTCGAGCACCCGCATTCCCTCTTCCACACCGACCTCGTCAGCCAGCGCACGGGAAAGCGGAACCGTGTACCGGCCCATGTAACGGTCGTAGTGCTCGGCTGGAGAACGGAACTCGGGCATCAGGCCCGGGCCGCAAGCTCTTGCCGGATCTCCTTCGGAAGCATGAAGCGGACGTCCTCATCGACGGTCCGCAGCTCGGCGACGTCGTCGGCGCCGCGCTCGCGGAAGAGTTGGACCAGCGCCTCGACCAGCTCCTCGGGCGCGCTCGCGCCTGAGGTAATGCCGACCGTCTCGACGCCCGCCAGCCACTCCTCCCGGACCTGGGTGTGATTATCGATCAGGTGCGAGGCGGCGCCGTGCTCGCGGGCGACCTCGACCAGGCGGTTGGAGTTCGAGGAGTTGGTCGACCCGATCACCAGCACAAGGTCGCACTCGCTGGCGAGCTGCTTGACGGCGATCTGGCGGTTCGTCGTCGCGTAACAGATGTCATCGGACTTCGGGCTGACGATCGCCGGGAATTTCGCGCGCAGGGCGGCGATGATCTCCGCCGTCTCGTCGACCGAGAGGGTCGTCTGAGTGATGAAGGCGACTCGCTCAGGGTCCGACACCTCGAGGGTCTCGACCTCATCGACGGTCTGGACGAGGACGATGCTCGCCGGCGCCTCGCCGGTCGTCCCTTCGACCTCCTCGTGGCCCTCGTGGCCGATCAGGACGATCGTGTAGCCGTCGGCGGCGAAGCGCCGGGCCTCGACGTGGACCTTCGTCACCAGCGGGCAGGTGGCATCGATCGTCCGCAGCCGGCGGGCGGCGGCGTTGTCGTGCACCGCCGGAGCGACGCCGTGGGCGGAGAAGACGACCATCTCGCCCTCCGGGACCTCGGTCTCCTCCTCGACGAAGATCGCGCCTCGCGCAGAGAGCTCCTCGACGACGTGCTTGTTGTGGACGATCTCCTTGCGGACGTAGACCGGCGCCCCGTACAGCTCGAGCGCGCGCTCGACAGTCTGAACGGCACGATCAACGCCCGCGCAGTAGCCACGGGGCGCCGCGAGCAGGACTCGCCGCGGGGCTGAGATCGACGCTGAAGGCATGACCGCAGGGTACCGATGGTTACCGGCTAGCCTTGAACCATGAGCGCGGAACGAGCAAGCGTGCATATCTGGTTCTTCGCGCAGCGAGTGAAGCGCGAGGCATTTGTTCCATGAGCACGAACGGAGGTCATCTCGACAGGCTCACCGCCACCGACGCCTCGTTCCTGACGAACGAGACCTCGACGAGCCACATGCACATCGGCGGCCTCCTGATCTTCGAAGGCCCTCCCCCGCCCTACCTCGACCTCGTCGACCACGTCCGGGGGCGGCTCGACAAGGTGCCGCGCTTCCGCCAGCGGTTGGTGACGCCGCCGCTGGAGGCGGGGCGGCCGCTCTGGGCGGACGACGTCAACTTCAACCTCAAGTACCACATCCGCCACACGGCGCTGCCCGAGCCGGGCGGCGAGCGGCAGCTGATGCGGCTCGCCGGCCGCGTCTTCTCGCAGCAGCTCGACCGCTCGAAGCCGCTCTGGGAGATGTGGCTGGTGCAGGGCCTCGAGCGCGACCGGTTCGCGATCTTGACCAAGACCCACCATGCCGCGGTCGACGGGATCTCCGGGGTCGACATCGGCAGCGTCCTCTTTGATCTCGAGCGCGCCCCGCAACCGGCACCGGTCCGCGACGGCTGGAAGCCGCAGCCGACCCCGAGCGGCGCCAAGCTCGTGGCCCGCGGCGTGTCCGAGGCCGCCGGGGCGCCGCTGCGGCTGGCCGAGCAGGCGCTGGGCGTGGTGCGCCGCCCGGACTCCGCAGCCCAGCGCGCCACGGAGGCGCTCGAGGGCCTCGGCGAGATAGTCGGGGCGCTCGCCGACCCGGCGCCGAAGATCCCGCTGAACGAGCCGATCGGCCCCCACCGGCGGTTCGTCGTCACCCGCTCGGAGCTGGCGACCCTGAAACGGATCAAGGACACCCTCGGCGGGACCGTCAACGACGTCGTCCTGGCGGTGGTCACCGGCGCGTTGCGCCGCTGGCTCCAACAGCGTGGGATCCGCACCGAGGGCCTCGAGCTGCGGGCGCTGGTTCCGGTCTCGATCCGCACCGAGGACGAGCGCGGCGACCTCGGCAATCGCCTCACGGTGATGCGGGGGCCTCTGCCCGTCTATCTGGAGGACCCGGTGCGGCGGCTGCGGGTCGTGACCCAGCAGATGGAGGGCCTGAAGCGCTCGAAGCAGGCGCTCGGCGCCGAAGTGATCTCCCGCTTCAACGACTTCGCGCCGATGACGCTCCTCGCCCAGGCCTCACGCCTCAACTTCTCGACCCGGCTCTTCAACCTGATCGTGACCAACGTCCCCGGGCCGCAGCTCCCGCTCTACGTCCTCGGCCGCGAGATGGAGGAGGTCTTCCCGATCGCGTTCCTGCCCGAGAACCACGGCCTCGCGGTCGCGATCATCAGCTACAACGGCCGGATCGGTTTCGGGCTGCTGGCCGATTACGACTCGGTCGAGGACGTGGTCATGGTCGCCGAGGGGATCGACGAATCGCTTGCCGAGCTCGAGCAGGCGGCCGCCGCCCTAGGAGCGGCCGACGGCTGATCTCTAGGCTGGAGTGATGGCCCTGCTCGTCATCCTCTTCATCGTGGTCCCGATCGTCGAGCTCTTCGTGATCATCCAGGTCGGGCAGGCGATCGGGGTCGTGCCTACCCTGGCGCTGCTGCTCGCCGACGCCCTGCTCGGCTCGCTGCTGCTCCGCCACCAGGGCCGCGGTGCCTGGCGACGCTTCAACGAGGCGCTCGCCCAGAGGCGCTTCCCGGCCCGCGAGGCCGCCGACGGTGTGATGATCGCGGTCGGCGGCACGCTGCTGCTGACACCGGGGTTCGTGACCGACATCTTCGGGCTGCTCCTGCTGATCCCGCCGACCCGGGCCCTGGTCCGCCGCTTCATGGGCCTCTACCTCGGCCGTCGCCTCGTCGTCGTCGGGACGGGGCCCTTCCGCTCGTCCGGAGCCGGCCCGGCCCAGCCGGGGCCCGGCTATGACTTCGAGGGGACCGCTGAGGAGGTCGACGGCGAGGACCCGCAGCTCGGGCGCTAGCGGACGCTTCCTTCGAGGACGCGGTTGACCTCTTCGAGCTTTGCGGTGGTGGCGCGGAGCTCCTCGGCTAGGGTGTCGAACCCGCTCACCTGTGCCTCGAGCTCCTCGATGCGCCGCTGCGCCGCGAGCAGGTCGGCCTCGAGCCGCTCGGACTGCGCGTCCGTGCTCTCGAGCTCGGTGATCCGTCGCTCGACGCCGGCGGCAAGCTCATCCGCCCGTCGGGCGGTCTCCTGCAGCGCGCCAAGCTCATTCTCGAGATCGAGCACCCCGCCGCTGCTTGCCGCGGGCTCGGGCTCAGTGTCGAGTTCGGTCTCGAGCTCCGGGAATCGGACCAGCTCGGGCTTCAGCTCGAAGACGGCCTCGGGGTCGTCGTCGTCTGTCAGCTCGGGCTCCGGGAACCAGACGAGCTCGAGCTCCGGCTCGAGCTCGACCTCGGGCTCTGGATCGGGCTCCGGTTCGGTATCCGGCTCGACATCGATCTCCGGCTTCACTTCGAGCGCGGGCTCGGTTCCGACCTCGAGCACCGGCGCCGGCTCAAACGGCGACGCGACCTCGATCACGGGCTCGATCGGGGATTGCTCGGTCGCCGGCTCCTCTGTCGCGGGCTCCTCGGCCTGCGGCTCCTGCCTTGCCGGCTCCTCCGCCGACGGTTCCTCAGGCGGCACCTCCGCCGGCGACTCCTCCGCCGCCGGGGGCTCTGCGATCGCCGGCCTCGACACCGGATGCTCGGGCAGGCCCTCGATCAGAGCGTCGATCCCCGCGGAGGTCGCAATTGCCGGCCGCACCGAGTTCCGCGTCATCACTTCGATGTCGCTGATCCCAAGTGTGTCGAACGGGTCCTGGACGGCGACGATCAGCGCCCCGTCGGAGGCGAAGGCGATTGGCACGGCGCGATAGCGCTGGGCAGCCGAGCGGGTGACCATCTGCGCCGCCTCGTTGTCGACCTCGAACTCGTCGAGGTCGACATGGTCAAGCCCGTTGCGCTCCGCGATCGCCCGCGAGAGGCTCTCTTCGTCGAGGATGCCCGACTCGAGCAGGTATCGCTCGAGGCTCCTCTCGGTCTCCTGTGCCGCCTGCTGCGCCGCCTCGATCGTCTCCTGATCGGCGAGGCCGAGCTCGACGACGACGTCGGCGAGAAAGACGCCGCGCCGATCCGGATTCGAGGGCGCCGTCACCCCGGCCGCCCCCGGGTCGAAGCCGGCGGTGGTGACGCGAGCCTGGGTGGCCAGTTCCGTCATTCGAGCGCCGCCGGTGCCGTGAGGCTCTCTGCCGCAGATCCGCCGCCGTCGCCGGCCGCGGCCTCGGCAAGGTCGAGGGCTTCATTCGATGTGTTGGTGCCGGTCAGCGGCTGGATGCCGCAGGAGACGTCGATCGCCGCCTTCTCGCCGCCGGTGACGCGCTCGAGCGCGTCCAGGTACCGGGCGACGAAGGCCGGCGTTTCCCCCACGGGGCAGCCGACGAGAATCGCGGCCAGCGACATCTCCCCCACCCGTCCGACCCTGTCGGCCCCCCTGACGGTGGCCGCGAGCACGTCAGCGGCCATCTTCAGGGCGAGGCGGTCGCCGGCGGCCGGGGTCCCGCTGCCATTCGGGGAGGTTGCGACCCGGCAGACGACGAGCACGGACTCGACCGCTTCCTCGCCGACCGCGTTCCACTCGGCCCGGAGCAGGTCGTTGAATCCTTCGCGGTCGGGAAGGCTGGTTTCGGCGTCGGTGCTGGGGCCGGCGTTGACCTGGCCCCGCAGGCGCCGCAGCTCCGAGCGCAGCTGAACGCTTTCCCATTCATGGCCAAGCAGCCTGGCGGCGACCCCGAGCTGGGCGGCGTGCTCCGGCCGGTAGACATCAGGCTCCGCGGAGACGGCGCAGAGGACGCCGGCGATCCTGCCGTCGGCCATCTCCAGCGGCGCGCTGATCCAGTCGACCGCGCCAAGCGACCGGAACGAGTCGGGGCTGACGACGCCGGCCTCGGCCGGGATCAGGGCGCAGCCGCGGCGGAGCCCCTCGACGTCGTCACCCCTCACCTCGATCACGTAGTGGATCTGCTCGTCATGGTCGAGACGGCCGAGGACGAGGACGCCGGGGAGGACGTCCGTCAGCGTCTCGAGAAGAGAATCGGCGGCTTCGGAGAAGTTCTGGAAACGACGCTGCGCGAGCCCGATCAGCGCCCCGGTCTCTCTTGGATCCATGAGACCCCTATCGGTAGCGGCGCCGGCAGAATTGAGACATGGTCGAAGACCGCTTCACAAAGCTGTTTCGCCACGTTCACATAACCCCAAAATTAGGCATTGATAAGGCCTGTTCGCGGCTGTAGCGTCCCGCGATCAATTCAACCGAGGAGACGCGCCGTCATCAGTCGGCGGCCGCGGAAAAGGAGAGAGTCTTGAAGCAGATCATCTGCCGCTCGGCGGTGGTCGCGACGGTCGGAGCGCTCGCCGCGATCGGCATCGCGGGCCCCGTCTGGGCCAGCGGTGGCGACTCCGCCGCCGAAACCGCGCCCGCCAACACCGTCCTGATCGAAGGCAAGGGGCGTTCAGTCCATTTTGTCTATCCGAAGACGATCGTCGCCGGCGAAGACCTGACGATCACCAACAAGACGAACTCGAAACAGGTCGGCCCGCACACTTTCTCGCTCGTCACTCAGTCCGACATCCCGCAGACCAAGAAGGAACGGAAGCTTTGCTTCACCCCCGGCCACATCTGCAAAGCGGTCGCCGGATGGCACGGGGTCAAGGGCGAGGGCCCGCCGACCAAGAACCCCGCCACCGCCGGCAAGAAGGGCTGGGACACGATCGGGAGCCTGAAGAAGAAGGGCGACTCCTGGTTCACCGGGATGAAGCCCAATGCCACCTACACGGCACCCGTCTCCGTCGACACCTCGAAGGGCCCGCAGACGATCACGTTCATGTGCGTGATCCATTCCTGGATGCACGGCTCGATCGAAGTACTGCCGCCGACAGGAGGTTGAGACGGCCGACCGCTCCCCAGATCCGCGGCGCCTGAGGCGACGGGCGTTCATCGGGGCTCTGGGGGGCGGGGCCTTCTCGCTGTTCGTCCCGGGTTGGGCCCGGACCGGGCGGCCGGTCCCGTTCGCGGCGGGGCCGGCCCCGGCCCGGGCCGGGATGGTCCCGTTCCGGGCCCGGCTGCCGATCCCACGGGTCCTCGACCAGGCGCAGATCGACGTGCCGATCCGCGAGGCCGAGCTGCAGGTCCTCCCCGGCCCGAGGACCCGGATGTGGACCTACGACGGGAGCTTCCCGGGGCCGACGATCCGCCGGCCCGCCGGCCATCGCACGGAGGTCACCTTCCACCACCGGCTGCCCCCGGGGGCGGGAGAGCTGAGCGTCCACCTCCACGGGGGCCACAACCGGACCCAGTTCGACGGCCAGCCCGGCGGTCTGACCAAGTCGCACCCGAAGTCATTCTTCTGCGACATCCCGCAGGACCTGCCGCTGACGGAGTCCGGCAACGACTTCCTCCTCTATCCGGGCAGGAGCAGGACCTACATCTACGACCTTCACGAGGACGGCGGGCCCGAACGCGCGGCGTTCCAGTGGTACCACGACCACCGCCTCGACCACACCGCGAAGAACGTCTGGCACGGCCTGGCCGGGATGTGGATCGTCGACGACGACCTCGACCGCTCGCTGCCGCTGCCCTCCGGGGACCGCGACATCCCCCTGATGATCGCCGAGCGGACCTTCGACCGCCACAACCAGCTCACCGATCCCTTCACCGATCTCCGCCCGCCGGCCGACGGCATCACCGGCCACACCGTCCTCGTCAACGGCGCCTTCATGCCCCACAATCGGGTCACCCCCCAGCGCCACCGCCTGCGGATCCTCAACGCCTCCCAGTTTCGCGCCTACAACCTGCACCTCTCGAACGGGATGCCGATGACCCAGATCGGGACCGACAGCGGCCTGATGCCGCGACCGGTGAGGCGCCACAACGTGTTGATCGGCCCGGCCGAGCGGGTCGAGCTGATCGTCGACTTCTCCGGCGCGCGGGGGCACTCGGTCGAGCTGCGCAGCGGCCCCCGGAAAGACGGCAGGACGGTCACCGGTTTGAAGCCCTACGTCGGGGCGCTGATGCAGTTCCGGGTCGATTCAGGCCGGATGCCGGACAGGACGAAGGTCACCCACCGCCTGCGGCCACTCCCCGCCTGGACGAAGCACGTCTCGAAAGAGCCCGATCACAGGTGGACGATCGAGATCGGCGGCTTTTTCACGCCGACCTGGGTGATCAACGGCCACAGCTTCAACCCCGCCCGGGCCGACGCCTTCCCCGAGCTCGACACCACCGTCACCTGGGAGGTCGTCAACAAGACCTCGGTCGCCCACCTGTTCCATCTCCACCACACCGACTGGTACCTGCTCGCCCGCAATGGCAAGCCGCCGCCGCCCTGGGAAGACTGCCTCAAGGACACCTTCTTCGTCCTCCCCGACGAACGCCTCCTGATCGCCGGCCACCTCAGCGACTACCTCGGCAAGTTCGTCGTCCACTGCCACATGCTCGACCACGAGGACCACGGCCTGATGTCGCAGTTCCAAGTAGTGAAGCGCGGCTCGGGCCGCACTCGATAGGGCCGTTCTCCTCATATGAGAGGAAGGGTCCTGACCCCCCACCTCCTGCGGCTGTGCAAGCGTCAGGACCCGGCGCGGAAGGTGATGCCATCGAGGCTGACCGAGGTTGCTCCGCTCGGCGGATCTACTGCACCTTCATGCCCCGGCGCCAGGCCCGGCCCCTCGACGATCACGGTGCCCGTGTCTTGGGTCCCGCAGGCGCAGGAAACCGGGAACAGAAGCAAGCGCTGGTTCACCGGTCGGTAGCCAGGAGGCAGGTCGAAGATCACCCCGGTCCCGGATTTGGCCATGCCCTTGAGATGCACCACACCATCCTGATCCTTGTAGAAGCCCACGGTTTCCCGGGAAGAGCCTGACGGAAGGTTGTTCCAGCCGTCGTGGAATCCGGGCTGATTCGGTGCCCCTATCTCGTGCCAGCCCTCAGAGGGTGCCAGGGAATTCGCCGTTTGCGCCGTTGGAACGGTGCCGAGGGTCGAGGCATTGATCTGGATACCGGTCAGCGTGCCCCCCTTGACCTTGGCGGCGGTTACCGCTTCGTTTCTGAGTTTCAGAGTTGTCACGGCGTTCTTCTTCAGTTGCCTTGCGCCGACGCTGTTCTTCGGCAGGTGGGTGGCGGCATAGGCACCACTGCCCAGCGCGACAAAGAGGGCAAGGCAGGAGACGACGTTGGCAAAAGTGATCTGCGGACGCCGGCGCTCGGGCATACATGACCCCCATTTGGGTTCGCGGCTCGCGGCCTCACCCACATGAAAGGCCGAAGCCGTGCGACGACAGTAGCCCCGATGCCGTGGAGCGTCAATCCGAAGGCGCCTCGGGCGCCGAGCCGTGGGGCCCTAGAACCCGAGCGCGAGCACCGGCTGCCTGTTCACGGCGCGTAGCTGGCCGTGACCCTGCCCAGCTGCGCGAGCGCGCCGCTGCTGTCCCCTTTGCCCTGGGTGTCGACCACGCGGACCCGGAGGAAGAGGAACGCCCCGGGTTCGATCAGCGGCGGGCTGGTCAGGGTGAAGGTCGGGCAGCCATGGGTTTTGTTCCCGAGCGAAACCGCCTGGTCGAGGGGTGTGGAAACCGCCGCGGGTGGAAAGCCCGTGCCCGTGTCAGCCTCGTTCAGCTCGTAGACCCAGACGTGGTTGATCACGGTGTTCGTCAACGTGTTGCCGGGTGGGTAGGGCCCGATGAAATAGCAGAAGCCCACCGAGCTGAGGCGAACCGAGGTCCCGCTGAGGCTGCTGGGGCTGAGCAGGTACTGCTGCATCTGCCCGGTCGCGGTGAACGGGCCGCCGAATCCGCCGAACTTGAATCCGTCCACCTCGCCATTGGTGTCGGTCTGAGTGGCGTCCGCCGTGACCGAATCGCTCTGGGGCGCCGAGGTGTGGAGAACCCAGGCAGCGGGCTGGGCGAGGACAGTCAGGCCGGATGGGCCCGGCGGTCCCGCTGCGCCGTCGCTGCCCGCCGCCCCCCTTGGTCCGGCTGCGCCGCGCGGGCCCTGAGCGCTCCAGGTCAGGCGCTTGTCGCGATGGCGGCACCTGTGAGCGACGTACAAAGCGCCGCCCTTGTGCCGCACGCAGGCCGCGATCGTTTCGCCGGAGTGGCCGCTCGTCGCGGCATAGGCGCCGCCGGAGATAGCCACAACCAAGGCGGCCAGGGCAACTCCCATGGCCGGACTGATGCTGATCTTTCTCATCGCCTGACCGCCTAGCCTGCGCAGATGCTTTCGCGGAGGAAGCGCTCACCTTCCAGGACCGCATGGGGCCCTTCGCCGAAGAACAGCTCGGCTGCGGCCCTCCTGCCACCGAACAGGTGCGCGACTTCAGAGACGAACTGACCAGGACAGGATTGCGGCGCGGGATCGGCCGCTGCCGGGCTGGCGGTCACTCCAAGGCAAAGCGCACGGGCCACCAGGGCTGCTGAGATGATCCGCCTCACGTTCTCTCCCTTCAATTGCCGGGACCCGATACGCCCTGAAAGAGACGCACCGAGCGTCCTGGCTTGAGAGTACTCCGGCGGGGCAAAAACGAGCCGCGAGGCGGAATGAGTGACCCTGAGGCTCGGCGCTACTTGAGCTTCACGGTGACCTTGGGCGAGTAGCCCAGGGTCTCCTGATTGGTCGTATCAATCAGGACTGCCCTGTAGACGGATTTGGCGGTGACCTTCAGGCGAAGTCGATCGGTAGCAGCCGAAATGCGGACGCCACCGGCTCCGAGGACCCGACCGCCTCGGGGCTGACCATCCGGAAATGGCGTTGGTCGAATGTCGCAATCTCTGCTGTGCCGAGCCGCCCCGCGAGCGCAACGAGGGACGCATCGGTCAACCCGAGGTCAATTGCGTGCCAGCGACGGGAGATTTCCAGCGAGTCGAACACCGCTGCCGGCCACCAGCGGACGCCGTACGCGCCGGCCTCGAGCTCCGCCCACAGGGCCTCGGCGCCGGCGCCTCCCGCGTGACGCCGCACCAGGTAGTCCATCTCCGCGACCGCGAGCGGCGTTGTCGCAAGGGCCTGCTCGTTCGAGATCACCCACTCGCGTGCCCGGCCGTGATTCCGGTCGCGCGCGTTTAGCAGCGCCAGCACCACCGAGGTGTCGAGGACGATCACTCCTCCCCGAATCCGTCGTCGAGGTGCTCGTCAGCACGCTCAGACAGATCCTCGGGGCCATCGAAGACCCCAAAGATGCTGGGTCGGGCCTGACCGCCATCGCGCTCGACCGCGGCGCGCAGAGCGCGGCGGATCATCTCCGCCTTCGTCACACCTTCGCGCTCGGCCCACTGCTCGAAGGAGAAATCGAGATCTGGATCGAGATAGATGCTTGTCTTCTTCGTGGGCACGCAGGTAGGGTACCACCCACCTTATACAAGGCGAACGCGCGGCCGTCGCCACGGCCTCGTTGCCATTTGGCACCGCGACCATTGGCGGAACGATTCGCGAATCGCCTATTTAGTCCCAACCGCAAGGGCTATGGCGCCAACGAGGCAAAGCGCGAAGAAGGCGCCCACGGTGACGAGGACTAGATGATCCGCTCTGGCAAGACGCTGTTTGGTCGGCCGAACCGCTAAGGCCCCTTCCACGAGTACCAGCGCCCCCAGCGGCGCCGCAACGAACGCAATGCCGAGGTCGCCAACAATGCTCAACTTCCCGAAGACGATGATGGCGAGGAGGAGGTACTCAACGAACCCGAGTACCCCGACAAGCAGAACGCTGTCGCGCCGTCGCCACTGGTCAAGCGAGCGGGCCCTTTGATGCCGAAATCGGCCCAGAACCGATTCCAACCAGGTAAACTTCCTCGAATTGTCGATGTCCCTGGGGATGTCGACTCGTCCTCAGGTCAGACCAATCCTGCTCATCATGCTAGCTGTCGTTGCTGCGCTGGCTGTGACTTCACTGCTGGGAGGTTCGACAGGAACGGGCGGGAATAATTCCAGCGTGTCGCTTGGTGCTGGGGAGACCATCAACGCTCCGGGAACGGGAAAGTGCTGTGGCCCGGCCAATGGCCCGCTCCCTCGGCTCCAATGGGAGGCCACAGGAATTGTCGTCGGCGAAATTCCCCTGGTAAGAAGCTCCGCGCCTCCTGGCACGGTGCTACGTCGACCGTGGAGCTTCCACAAGGAGTGCGACCCGAAGTGTCACGTCGTATTCCTGCGCTACACCCTCGCCGGGCCGAGCAGGACCACCCTCGTCAAACACGGGCACACCTACTATGCGAAGTTCCCTCCGGTCAGAATTCCCTGCGCCTATGCAACTGGTTCCAGCTGGCCGCCCCACAAGCATCGCTTCGGTGGACAACATGACCGCTACAAGCTCTGGTGGTTGGCGGGCCGCAGCGAGATCAAGGCAATGAGCTTCCAGCACGAGACCGGTTGCTACCCCGCCCATAAAAACCAGAGCTGGACGAGGTGGCACGCGGTTCGCCGGAGCGATCTGGGAACGCAATCGCCCAGTTGAGGCGACTCGCGCCGCTTCGCCACGTAGGGGAGGGTCTGAACTCAGGCGCGGCTCGCGCCAGCACCGCCGGGTGGCTCAGCACAAAGAAAAGCGCTTTTTCGCGGGGCCCTGTCCTGGGAGGCCTCCGCCCTCTGGGATAATCCGGCCATGTGGGTGCGGGGAACGGGTCTTGTCCTCTGTTTCTTTGCGGTTCTCGTCGGCGTTGGACCGCTCGGACCATCGGCCGGGACGGGCAGCCCTAGCGTCAGCTGTGGCCCAGCGGCCGATGGCGCGACGATTGTCGCTGGTCAGCGCGTCCGCATCTACGAAGTGAGCAGAACAGAACCCACCGGAGGCACTCGTCGACTCGAAGACTCGCTGGCCTTCGGTTGTCTTATCCCCCGGGGAAAGCCACGGCTTCTGGGTTCGACCCTGTCGCGCCTCGCGGTCTATCGAAACAAGAAAATTGGTCTTGTCGATACCGACACGTTCGAACTTCGTGCCCCCTGGATCGCGTACACAAAGACGATCTCGGGGATCGATACCTGGACTCTCTACGTCGTCGCCATCAACCTGAGAACCAATAGACGCAACGTCTGTGCGGTTGGCGGCGGGGGGCCCGATGGCGATCGGCCCCCAGCGAACGTTTCGGAGATAGCGCTCGCTGCCGACGGGACGGTTGCCTGGACCGGCACCCGGCTCGTTCGGGAGTCCTACGAAAAACAGGTCGCCGTCTGCAGTCGAACGGGCGAAAAGGTCATCGATTCCGGCGAAGGCATCGGCCTTCACTCGCTGAAACTCCACGGCTCAACGCTGAGTTGGACCGACTTCGGCGAAACCCGAACGGCTCAGCTCGGCTGAGCTAGACGCGACTCGGACTCCACGGCTCGACCCGATCGAGGCTCCACGGTGGCCGCTGCTGGTATCGATGCATCCGGGCTTCCTCCGCAGCCAGCTCGGGCTTTCGATGGTCGGAGCCCATCCAGCGGCAGCTATGGCAGACCGCAACCCATCCCTGGCTCTGATGCTCGGCTCGTGCGCTGTGCATCGGTTCAGGGTAGGCGCGTGGGGCACCAACCGCGGCGGGTCGCTAACGATGCAACCGCCGGTGTTGCCATGATGGGCAGGCATGGATGCCGAGGAGATTCGGAGGACGTTGGCGGGCCTCCAGACCGCGCCTCTGGAACGAGCGCCGGGAACAGTCGCGATCCTCGAGGCCACGATCGAAGCGGCGGGCATCGACTACGCCGACGCGGTTGCCTGGGCGGAAGGGAATGACGGCGAACCGCGAGAGGATGAGGACGACGCCGTCCTCGGCGCCGTCCGCTGGCTCGAAATCCCAATCAAGGCCCTAGAGGCACCGGAGTAGGCGCCGGGCTAACCTCGGTGGCCGGCGGGCCCAGGGGGCCCTGAGCTAGGGGCCCGGTCAGGCCTGCTGAGGCCCCATCCGGGCCTGCCAGCCCAAGGCCCTGGACAGGCGATGGCTGAGACATGTGAGGAGGGGTGATCGGGGCGCAGCGCAGCGTATTGTCGGGGCCCGGGCCTGGCTGGGGCCTGTCACGGCTATTCCCATTGAGGCGCCTCTTATCTGCCGCAGCCACGCCGATCCAGGCTTGTCACGGTTATTCCCACTTCGGACCCCTGTATCTCCCCTCCCCCCAAACTGCTGGGGAGTAGCGGCAGATTGTTGCGTGGGACGCTCTATCGCGTTGCCCTATCCGTTGCCCACCTACGAAACGCGGCCCCCTCTCGCGGGCCGCATTCCGCTTGCTAGTGCCGTCTCAGAACCCGAGCGCGAACTTGGCGTCCTCGGACATCATCTCCGGGGACCAGGGTGGGTCGAAGACCATCTTCGGGTGGACCGAGGTGACGCCGGGGAGGTCGCCGACGAACTCGCGCATCTGTTCGGATACCTGGGGGCCGATCGGGCAGGCCGGTGTGGTCAGGGTGAAGGTGACGAAGACCTCACCGCCGCCGACCTCGACGTCGTAGACGAGGCCGAGGGAGACGAAGTCGAGGCCGAGCTCGGGGTCGATGACCTCCTCGAGGGCCTCGAGGACGTCGTCCTCGGTGGCGGCTTCGGCCGGGTTCTCGGACGTGTCTGTCTGGTTCTCGGACATGGCTCAATGGTACCTGGGCGGCAGCGGCTCCTCGGGAGGGTCCGCGGCGTCGGGGGCAAGGTCGAGCTGCCACCAGCCGACGTCGCGCCAGGCGCCGGCCTTCCAGCCAATCCGCCGGTAGACGCCCACCGGGACGAAGCCGAGCCCCTCGTGGAGAGCGACGCTGGCGTCGTTCGGCAGCGTCACTCCGGCGCAGGCGACCCGGAACCGCTGGGCCCGGAGGCGCTCGAACAGCTCCTCATACAGACTCCTTCCCAGCCCGCGGCCGCGGTCAGGCTGGCCGACGTAGACCGAGACGTCGACCGCCCAGCGATAGGCCGCCCGCGAACGGTGCTCGCAGGCGTAGGCGAAGCCGACGGTCTCGCCCTCGCGCTCGGCGACCAGCCACGGATGCGTGGCGCCGATCCGCTCGATCCGCGCCGCCATCTCGTCCGCGGTCGGCGGCTCGGCCTCGAACGACGTCGGCGACGCCTCGACCTGGGGCGCGTAGATCGCGGCGCAGGCGGCGGCGTCGAGCTCGGGGTCGGCGCTGCGGATGATCACCGGGCGCAAGATAGTCTCCGCGCCCGTGAGTGAGGAGCGAGCCATCCAACGCCGCTCGATCGGGATCGTCTTCTCCGACGGCGGCCTGCTCGCGCTCTCGGCGAAGCGCCCCGACGGCGCCACCGAGCATGGCGAGGAGGCGCTGGCGGCGGTCCTCTGCGATCCCGACGGCGCCCCTGTCGAGGTCTCCGAGGCGCTGCTCTCGACCGAGTATGGGCCCGACGGGGTGCAGAGAAGGGCGACGATCGAGCTCTGGGTCGACGACGATGAGGGCCAGCCGCTGCGAGGTGCTGGGACCCTGATCAGCACCAGCTCGGTTCGCCGCCCCGGCCTGTCCTCCGAGGTCGCCTTCTTCCGCTGGTCGCTCGAGGGCCGCGAGGGCATCGGCCACTACGAGATCGTCCGGGCCGATGGCTGAGCGGATCGAGGCCGTGATCTCCGACTTCGGCGGGGTCCTAACGACGCCGCTGATCGAGTCGTTCATGGCCTTCCAGGACCACACCGGGATCTCGCCGGAAGTCCTCGGCAAGGCGATGCAGGCGAGCGCGGGTGACGACGGCGAGAACCCTCTTTTCAAGCTCGAGCGCGGCGAAATCACCGAGGCCGCGTTCATCGAGCAGATCGCCGACGCGCTCGAGCCGCTACTCGGCCACCGCCCCGAGATGCACCGGTTCAAGGAGATCTACTTCGAGGCGCTCAACCCGAACCCGGAGATGATCGACCTGATGCGCGAGCTGAAGAAATCCGGCTACCGGATGGCGATGCTGACCAACAACGTCCGCGAGTGGGAGCCGCTCTGGCGCTCGATGCTTCCGGTCGACGAGATCTTCGAGACGGTCGTCGACTCCGGCTTTGTCGGCTGCCGCAAGCCCGAGTCGCGGATCTACGCGATGACGCTCGAGAGGATCGGGATCGCGCCCGAGGCCTGCCTCTTCGTCGACGACGTCCAGGTCAACTGCGAAGGAGCGGAGCGGGCCGGGATCAACGCGGTCCATTTCCGCGACAATGAGCAGGCGATCCCTGAGATCCGGGCCGCCCTCGCCTAGCCGAGACGACGGCGCAGGAACTCGAGCTGGTCCGCGACCAGCGCCTCGTGGACGGGCCCGTCGTAGATGTCGAAGTGATCGACGCCGGGATAGGTCCGCAGCTCTCCCTCGGGCGCCCGCCGCGCCGCCGAGATAGCGGGCCCCGGCCGCGCGACCCGGTCGGCCTCACCGACGCAGACGAGCCATGGGCAGTGGAGCCTCGCGGCATGGCGCACGGGGCGGTAGGGGCGCCCCAGCAGCCAGCGCGAGGAGACCCGATTGCGCCAGCGCGAGTCCTCGCCGATCGCCACCACCCGCCGCCACCCCTCCGCCCCTCCGGGCGCGTTGATCAGCGCCGGCTCGTCCGGCTGCCCGACCGCGGGCAGGTGGCGCCCGCGGACGGCGGCGGCCAGCATCCTGGCGGCCACCCTCGGCACCGGGCGGTGCGCCTGGGTGACGATGTCCAGGAATGGGACCTGGCTGATCGCGGCGGCCACCGCCGGGTCCTCGGCCGCCGCGGCGAGGGCGTTGCCGCCGCCCATCGAGGAGCCGAAGGTGACGACCCGGGCGGGGTCGACTGCGGGAAGGGTGCGGGCGAAGCCGATCGCGGCCCGCCAGTCCCGGCGCTGCATCGCGGGGTCGAACATGTCCAGCTCGCCACCGCTGTCGCCGAACCCGCGATGGTCGAAGAGAAGCGCCGAGAACCCGTCGGCGGCGAAGCGCTCGGCGAAGGCTCCGAGGCGATCGCGGCGGGTGCCGGTGAGCCCGTGCGCGATGACCACGACCGGCGCCGGACCCGCGGCGCCGGCGGCCGGATAGAACCACGCCGCACAGGGCACGCCGGCGACCGAGAAGGTGAGATCGCGACGCGCCATCTCCGTTACAACGGCCGGCCGCGGCGGGACGTGAGATCGGCTCAGTTCTCGGAGCCGGCCCGGTCCCAGACGTAGAGCTCGACCGCCTCGACGGCGAGCTCCATCAGGCGCGGTGGCGAGAGCAGGCTGAGGACGAGCTCGAGCGCGTCTTCCTCGGTGACGCCGGCGTCGACCGCCTCCTCGCCGCGGAACCCGGCGGCGAGCTTCAGCGCCTCGCGCCGGTTGTCGCCGAGGGAGCCGAATGCGCCCATCAGGAAATCGCGGTTCGGCAGCGGCTGGCCGACCTCGAGCGACCCGTGCCATGCGGCGAGCATCGAGAGGTCGTGCTCGTCGAGCTCGGAGAGCGCTTTCGCGTAGTGGGTCTCGAGCTCGCTGTCGGGGATCTCGTCGACCCAGGCGCGCACCGCCTCGCCGAGCAGCTGGCGGCGCGCCTCACGGCCGATCGAGTCGGCAATGGCGCGAATCGCATCGGCTGGGTCGACGAAACAGAGGGACATCGCGGCCCAATGTAGAGAGCGCGCAAGACGTCAAATCGCCCCGGGAAGGCACGCCGGGAGCCGGCCTATGCTGGGCCCTCAACCCATGCCTCTGAACCTGATCCACGGACCCCCGAACTCCGGCCGCGCCGGCCTCGTCAGGCGCGCCCTGATCGACGTTCTGAAGCGCGATCCGGTCCTCGTCGTGCCGACCGTCGACGACGTCTACAGCTTCGAGCGCGAGCTCTGCGAGAGCGGCGCGGTGCTGGGCGCATCGGTGACGACTTTCAACGGCCTCTTCCGCATCGTCGCGACGGCAGCGGGAGCGCCCCCGGGCGCCGAGCTGACACCCGCCCAGCGCCTGGGCGCGATCTCGACCGCGATCGGGGAGTCCCGCGGCGACCTCGGCCCGCTCCGGCGCTCGGCCTCGCGCCCCGGCTTTCCCCGCGCGTTCGAGCGCCTGCTCGACGAGCTCCAGGGCGCCGGGCTGGAGCCGGCGGACGTCGAGGCGGCCGCCGCGACCCTCGAGGGGTCGGCCTACCTCGCCGACGTCGCGGCGCTCTTCGCCCGCTACGCCGAGGTCCGCGACCGGCTCGGGACGGTCGACAGGTTCGGAATCGCGCGCGAGGCGATCGGGCTCGTCACCGAGTCTCCGGACTTCTGGCCGGGGCGGCCGGTCTTCCTCTACGGCCTCGACGACCTCACCCCGCTCCAGCTCGACCTCGTCGGCGCCCTGGCTGCCGCGACCGACGTGACCGTCGCCCTTCCCTACGAGGAGGGCAACCTTGCGCTCGCCGCGAGGCCGGCCCTGCTCGATGGCCTGCGCGAGATCGGGGTCCGGGAGGAGGTGGCGACCGAGGCGGAGCCGGCCAACACCCCCTCCCCCCTTCTCTTCCACCTCGAGCGCAACTTCGGCGCCCCTGACCCGGAGCGATCCGAGCCCGACGGGAGCCTCCTCATCCTCCGCTCGGCCGGCGAGCGCGGCGAGGCCGAGGCGATCGCCGCCGATGTCGTCCGCCTGCTCGCCGCCGGCTCGGAGCCGAGCGAGATCGCGATCGTCCTCCGCGATCCGCAGCGGCGCGGCGGCCTGCTCGCGTCGGTGCTCGAGTCCTATGGGGTCCCGGTCGCGCTCGAGGCCGAGGTGCCGGTCGCGATGACCGCGGTCGGCGGCGGCCTGATCGCGATGCTCGAGGCGATCGTCGGGGCGCAGCGGGCGGCCGACGTGCTCCGCTACCTGCGATTGGCGAGCGGCGTCGCCCCGGGTGTCGTCGACTCCTTCGAGCGGTCCGTCCGCCGGCATCGCATCGACACCGCCGCCGGCGCGCTCGAGCTCTGGGAGGAGCGGTTCGGCGACCCTCCCAAGGACCTCGTGAGGGCACGGGAGCTGGCCGCCGACCCCTCCGCGCTCGCCGCCGATGTCGGGCGCGCGGCGGCGAGGATCGCCGCCCGGGGGTCGGGGCTCGAGCAGTCGGCGGCGGCCGTGATCAGCAGCGCCCTGGCCGAGCGATCCGAGCTCGGCGGTCTCGTGCCGCCCCCTGACGGGCTCCCCCGCGTCCTCGGCGAACTCGAGGTCCGGGTCTGGCGCGGCCCACCCGAGGGCCGGGTCAGGGTCGCCGACCCCTACAGGCTGCGCGCCGCCCGCTTCGACCACGTCGTCGTCGGCTCCCTCCAGGACGGCGAGTTCCCACGGCGCGACGGCCGCGCGGACCCCTTCCTCTCCGAGGCCCAGCGGGCCTCGCTCGGGCTCCAGCCCCGGCGCGACACCGACGCCGAGGAGCGATACCTGTTCGCCGCCTGCCTCGCGCTCCCGCGCCGGCGCCTCGTACTTTCCTATCGAGACAGCGACGAGAACGGAGTCGCCGAAGCGCGCTCGCCGCTGGTCGACCAGGTCCGTCGCCTCCTCGACCCGCCTCCCGGCCGGGAGCTGCCGGACCCGATCGAAGCGGTGCTGACTCGCGGACGCGACCTGGCCGAGGTCGTCTTCAGGCCCGGCGAGGCCCCGTCCGAGGACGAGCTCGCCCGGGCGATTGCCGCCCGCGGCCCGGTCGCCGACCTACCCGCGCTCCTCGCCGTCGCGGCGCCACCTGAGGAGATCGCGCAGCGGGTCGCGGCCCGGGTCGAGCGGGCGCGGGCGGCGGAGGCCGCGACGAGGGACCCGGGCCCGCTCTCGAACCCCGCCGTCCTCGAGCCGCTCGGCCTCAACGCCGCCTACGGCGGCACGACTCTCGAGGCGTTCGATGTCTGCTCCTACCGCTGGTTCGTCGACCACGAGCTCCGCCCCGGGGACCTCGACCCCGACCCCGAGCCGCTCACCCAGGGCAGCCTGATGCACGAGTCCCTCTTTCGCCTCTACCGCGAGCGCCCCGGTGGCGATCCGGCGCCGACGCCTGACACGCTCGGCGCCTGGCGCGCCCGTTCCGTCGTGCTGGTCTCCGAGATCGCGGCCGAGCGCAAGATCGGCGCGCATCCCTCCCAGCGGGCGATGGTGAGGCGGGTGGAAGCGCTGCTCGCCCGGTTCCTAACCGAGGAGGCCGGCCGCAGCGGCGGCCCGTTCGAGCCCTGGCTGCTGGAGGCCGGGTTCGGCGAGGAGGAGGGCCGCGAGCGCTCGGCGCTCGAGATCGACGGCTGGGGGCTGCACGGGGCGATCGACCGGGTCGACAGGGCACCGGACGGGCGGGCCCTGGTCCTCGATTACAAGCTCTCGAGTTCGGTGACGCCGCTGAAGAAGCTCGAGGAGAAGGCGAAGCTCCAGCTTCAGCTCTACCTGATCGCCGTCGCCGAGCTCTGGGACTCCCCGACCGTCGGTGGCCTCTACCACCCGCTGCGCGGGACCTCGTCGCGGGCGCCGCGCGGCGCCGTGCTTCGGGACGCCGCAGGGGATCTCCCCTACCGGGTCACCGGAACCGACCTCCTCGACGAGGCCGAGTACGAGCAGCTGCTTCACGATTCCCGGGCGCGCGCCGGGGCGATCGTCGCCAGGATGCGGAGCGGCGACATCCGCCGCGACCCGGGCCCGAAGGAAGGGGTCCGTGGGCATGGGATCTGCCCGACCTTCTGCGAGTACGCGCCGATCTGCCGCCGCGACCGCGCCTTCGAGGAGCCGCGGGAGGACGAGGAGGAGGAAGGATGAGCGAGCGGCTCCCGACCCCCGAGCAGAGCGCCGCGATCGCCGCCACGGGCCACGACGTGCTGGTCGAGGCGGGCGCCGGAACGGGGAAGACCGGAGTGATGGTCGACCGCTACTGCCGCCTCGTGCTCGACGGGGGAGTCGCGCCGGACTCGGTCCTCGCCTTCACCTTCACCGAGAAGGCGGCGGCGGAGCTCCGGCAGCGGATCCGCGCCGCGATCGAGCTCCGCGCCGACGCCGGCTCGGCTCGGGCGCGGGACCTGCTCGACTCGCTCGGCAGCGCCTGGGTGATGACGATCCACGGCTTCTGCAACCGGCTCCTCTCCTCGCACCCGGTCGCGGTCGGGATCGACCCGCGGTTCCGGGTGCTGGACGCCGCCGAGGCCGACCGCGCCGCCGAGGAGGCCTTCGACGAAGCGCTCGAGGAGTTTCTCGCCGGGGCCGATGAGGAGCGCGAGCGGACCTTGGCGGCCTACGAGGTCGCCGGAATGCGCGGGACGGTGATCGCGGTCCACGCCGAGCTCCGCAGCCGCGGCCTCGCCGAGCCGAATCTGCCCGACGCCCCGGTTCCCGACGTCCCCGGCGCGATCCGCCGCGCTGCCGAGGCCGCCGAGGCCGCGCTGGCGGAGCTCAAGCCCTCGAACGGCCAGGCCGAGCTGCTCGGGCGGGCGCTGGAGGTCCTCGCAGGCGCCGAGTCGGAGCCTCCCGACCTCGACGGGATGACGGCCCTGCAGACCGGCAGGGGCGGACAGGCCCTCGCCGCGTACCGCGACGCGATCGACGCCGCCGTCGCCGCCGTCGCCGAGGCCGGCGAGGGCGGGCTCGCCTACCGCCATCTCGCCGTGCTGCTCGACCTCTTCTCGGCGCGCTTCGCCGCGGCCAAGGAACGCCGCGCCGGCCTCGACTTCGAGGACCTCCAGACCCTCGCGACGCAACTGCTCGAGCGCTCCGAGCTCGGCGCCGGCTACCGCGCCCGCTTCACCCACCTGCTGGTCGACGAGTTCCAGGACACGAACCGCTCCCAGCTGCGGCTGATCGAGGCGCTGCGCGGGCCGGCAACCGAGGTGATGACGGTCGGAGACGAGCTGCAGTCGATCTACGGGTTCCGCCACGCCGACCTCGACGTCTTCCGCGAGCAGCGCCGTCGGGTCGAGGATGACCCGGGCTCGCTTGCGATCGAGCTCAGCGGCAACTTCCGCTCGCGCCCCGAAGTGATCGCCGCGGTCAACGAGATCGGAAGCCACCTCCTCGCGGCCGCGTACCGGCCGCTGCGGGTCGGGGCCCCGCCCGAGCTCCCGAAGCCGGCGGGCGACGGCCCCTCGGTCGAGATCCTGCTGACCGCTGAGAAGGGGTGGGACGAGCCCGAGATCGACCTCCGCCCCTCGACCGACGCCCGCACCCCGCTGAACCAGCTGGCCGAGGCGCGGTTCGTCGCCGCCCGCCTCCGGGCGCTCGCCGACGCCGGCGTCCCGCGCGGGGAGATGGTCGTGCTCCTACGGGCCTTCACCCACCTCGACGCCTACGAGGACTCGCTCGAGCGGGCCGGGCTGCGGCCCTACGTGGTCGGCGGCCGCGGCTACTGGTCCCACCAGCAGGTCGGCGATGTCTGCGCCCTGCTGGCGACGATCGCCAACCCGCTCGACGACAGATCCCTGTTCGGGTCGCTCGCCTCGCCGGCCTGCGGGGCGTCACCCGACGCGCTCTGGCTGCTGCGGGCCGCCGCCGGCCCACGCGGGCGGATCTGGCCGGCGATCGAGCAGCTCGCCGGGAGGCGGGAGGCGGAGCTTTTCGACCCTGAGATGATCGACCGGATCGACGCCGCCGACCGTGCGCTGCTGGCCGGGTTCGCGGCGACCCTCGGCGAGCTCCGCTCGCAGGCTGCGGCCCTTCCCCTGGGCGATCTGATCGACACCGCCGTCACCGCGACCGGGTACGACCTCGCGGTGCTCTCGCGGCCCTCCGGCGAGGCCCGATTCGCAAACGTGCGCAAGCTGATGCGGCTGGCGGCCGAGTTCGAGGCGGCCGAGGGACGGGACCTGCGCAGCCTCCTCGACTTCCTCGCCGCCCGCGCGGCCGCCGACGCCGACGCCTCCGCGGCGACCGCGCTCGAGGGCCACGACGGGGTCCGGATCATGACCGTCCACAGCGCCAAGGGGCTCGAGTTCGGGGTCGTGGCGATCCCGCAGCTCGCGCGGCGCCTGCTCCGCACCTGGGCTCCTCCCTTCACCCTCGGCCGTGAGAAGGAGAGCCCGCGGGTCGGCCTGCGCCTGCGGCGACTCGGTGCGCCGGGGATCGAGCTCTACTCCTATGGCGACCTCTGGGACGAGGCGAAGGCCCGCGAGGCCGAGGAGGAGCTGCGCCTCTTCCACGTCGCCGCGACGCGCGCCCAGGAGCGACTGATCCTGAGCGGGGTCGTCAGGCCCGAGCCGGTCGGCGAGATCGGGCCGGGGACGCCGGTGATCGAGCGGATCGCGACCGCGCTGGATCTCGACCGTGCCGAGAACTCGGCCGTGACCGTGCCACCGCCGCTCCCTCGCGAGGGCCTCGAGGAGACCTTCGGCCCCGCGGAGATCGCGGTGCGGGTCAGCCTCGCCTCGCCGGCGCGCGCGGCCGAGCTGGTCGAGGCCGGAGCGCAGCTGGAGGCCACGCCCGACCTCGGTTCGGGTCCCGCCCCCCTGCTCGAGCCAGCTGCGGCCGGCCCGCCCAACTGGCCCCTCTCCTACTCGGCGATCGCCGCGGCCGAGGGCCACACCGCGCTCGAGCCGCTCGACGACGAGCCGCGCCACCTGACACCCGAGGCGGGCGCGGCCTGGGGCACGGCGGTTCACTCGCTTCTCGAGTGGAGCCGGGCGAACGCCTGGCACGAACCGCCGGCCGAGATCGTCGAGAGGTTCGCCGCCGCCGCGGGCGTCGACCCCGCCGAGGCGGCCGGGCTCCTCGGACCGGTCCGGGGCTGGCTCGCGTCGGCGTTCTTCGCCGAGCGGATCGCCGGAGCCGGCGAGGCACGCTCGGAGGTCCCGATCCTGCTCGAGGTCGCCGGGACCGTCCTCCGCGGCTCGATCGACCTCCTGGTCGAGACCGGCGACGGTCCGCCGCTGATCGTCGACTTCAAGACCGACCGGCTCGCGGGCCACGCTCCCGAGGAGCTCTACGGGCGCTACGGGATCCAGCGCGACATCTACGCGCTGGCCGTGAGCGAGGCGGGGACTGCGGCCGAGATCGAGGTCGCCTACGTCTTCCTCGAGCGGCCGCAGGAGCCGGTCACCGAGATCCTCAGCGAGGACCAGATCGCGGCCGGCCGCGAGCGCCTCGAGGCGGCGATCGGCCGCGTCAGGCAGGCCGCCTGAGCAGGGCCCGGGCGCAGGTTTTGCAAAGGTCATGGGAGATGACCGACGACTTCGACCGATCCTGATGACCCCGACGCTGTTCGAATGGGCGGGAGGAGCCGAGGCGTTCGAGCGCCTGATCGACGCCTTCTATGACCGGGTCGAGGCCGACGACCTGCTCAGCGGGCTCTTCCCCGGCGGGGTCTCCGAGAAGCATCGCGACCACGTCGTCGCCTGGTGGGTCGAGGTCTTCGGCGGCCCGCCGCGCTACACCGAGGAGCTCGGCGGCTACGAGCAGATGCTGGCGAAGCACCGCGACCTCGGGATCGGCGCCGAGCAGCGGTTCCGGTTCGCGTCGCTGATGAGCCTCGCCGCCGATGACGCCGGCCTGCCCGACGACCCCGAGTTCCGCTCGGCCCTCGTCGCTTACCTCGAGTGGGGCACCCGCCTCGCGATGCACAACTCCCAGCCCGACGCCGAGGTCGGCGAGCACGCTCCGGTGCCGCGCTGGGGCTGGGGCGAGGCGCCTCCCTACGAGCCTTCCTGAGCCCCGCTCAGGCCGGCTCGTAGGCTCGCCACCGCTATGACCCCCCCTGGGCTGCCGCGACGCGCTCGATGTCGAGCTGCGGCAGGAATCGCTCGAGCCAATCGGGGATCCACCAGTTGCGGGGCCCGAGCAGCTGCATCACCGCCGGCACCAGCACCATCCGCACCACCGTGGCGTCGAAGAAGATCGCCGAGGCGAGACCGATCCCGAACAGCTTCAGGAACACTTCCGGCGAGGCGACGAAGGCGAGGAAGACGACGACCATGATCGCCGCCGCAGCGGTGATCACGCGTGCCGTCTTGGCGAGGCCGTCGGCCACCGCCCGGCGGGTGTTGCCGTCCTTCAGGTACTCCTCGCGGATCCGCGAGATCAGGAAGACCTCGTAGTCCATCGAGAGCCCGAACAGGATCGCGAACATCATCACCGGCATGAACGGGGCAATCGGGACTTCGTGGTCGATCCCGATCAGTTCGCCGACCCCCCCGCCCTGCGCGACGAGGGTCATCACCCCGTAGGCGGCGCCGACCGAGAGCAGGTTCATGATCGCTGCCTTGAGCGAGATCAGCGGCGAGTGGAACGCAATCAGCAGGAGCAGGAACGAGAGGCCGACGACCCCAGCGATGAACAGCGGCATGCGGTCGACCATGTAGACGCTCTGGTCCTCGAGCGCCGCCGTCACGCCGCCGATCTCGGCGGTGACGCCGGTCCCGCCGAGCTCTTCCGGCACGACCGTCCCGCGCAGGTGCTTGACCAGGTCGCGGGTCGCCGCGTCCTGCGGCGAGGTCGTCGGGATCACCGTGATCAGAGCGGCGTCGCCGGCCTTGTTGAAGCGCGGGGCCGGGACAAAGGCGACCCCCTCTTCGCCCCGGATCCGGGTGACCAGCGCCTCGACGTCGCCCTTCGAGCTCGGTCCCGGCATTTCGGCCGCGATCACGAGCGGGCCGTTGGTGCCAGGGCCGAACCCTTCGGAGATCAGGTCGTAGGCCTTGCGCGTCATCGTGCTCGGGGGGTCGTTGCCGGCGTCGGGGAACCCGAGCCGCATCCCGAGCGCCGGCGCGGCGAGCGCGAGCAGCAGGGCCGTCGAGGCGATCGCCGCCGTCCACGGCCGCCGCTGCACGGCGTGGCTCCAGCGCCAGGCCAGCGATTCCTCGCTCCCTTCGCTTCTCTGGGCGCGGCCGAGGAACGGGATCCGCAGGCGGTCGACGCGGGGGCCAAGATAGGAGAGCAGGGCCGGCAGCAGCGTGATCGAGGCGATCATCACCACCAGCACCGCCATCGAGGCGGAGAGCGCGACCCCGTACATGTAGGAGAGACCGGTCAGGAACAGGCCGAGGACCGCGATCACGACCGTGCAGCCGGCGATGATCACGCTCCGGCCCGCGGTGGTGACGGCCTCGACCACGGCGTCGTGCCGGCTCTTGCCGAAGTGGAGCGCGGCCCGGAACCGGGTCAGCACCAGCAGCGAGTAGTCGATACCGACCCCGATCCCGATCAGGCCGGAGACGGCCGTCGTCCAGTCGGGGACGTTGACGACGTTGGCGAGCAGCAGGATCAGGCCACCGGAGGTGATCCCGAGGCCGACCAGCGCGATCGCCAGTGGCAGGCCGACCGCGACGAGGGAGCCGAACGCGATCAGCAGGACTATCGCCGCGGCGAGGAACCCGATCCCCTCCGGGCTCGCCCCTTCCTGAGCGCGGTAGATCGGGTCGCCGCCGAGCTGAATTTCCAGGTTGCCGCCGGTGTTCTTTTCGGCAGCGTCGACGAGCTGTTCGCCCTGTTCCTTGGTCATCTCCCATCCGGGGACGGTCATCGGCAGCGTCGTCGTCGCGATCGTGCCGTCCTTGGAGACGCGGGTCGCGCCCGCCGAGCCGATGTTCTCGACCTTTTCGGCTTCGGCGAGGAACCTGTCGACGCGCCTGGTGGCGGCGGGGCTCTGGGCGCCGCTGAGGTCCTTCCAGACGACGTAGACTTCCTGGCCGCTGTAGCCGCCGAACTTTCGTTCAGTCAGGTCGCTTGCCGCCTTCGACTCCGAGCCGGGGGTGTTGTAGTCGGCTTCGTAGGAGCCCTTGAGCGAGGAGCCGAGCCCGATCAGAACGACCAGGGCGCCGATCCAGGCGAGCACCACGGTGCCGCGGCGGCGATAGGAGAAGTTTGCGAGGCGGGTGAGGTGACGGTTCATGCACTCGTTCCTTTCAAAGGGTGGGAAGTCCTTCGCGGGAGGAACGATATATACCAATAATGATTAGGCGATGTAATTAACTCGGTGTAATCTTCGTCACATGGGCAACGCGCCGCTCGACGGCGACCGGGCTCCCTCCTCGGTCGCGTTCCTCCTCTCCCAGGTCGGGATCCTCGCCTCGCAGCGCTTCGCGGCGCGGATCGCCGAGGTCGGCCTGCACCCGCTCCAGTTCAGGGTGATGAACCTGGTCGATGCTGCCGAGGGCTGCTCCCAGCAGGCGATCGCCGAGGGGATCGGGGCGCCGCCGAGCCGGATGGTGGCGATCGTCGACGAGCTCGAAGAGGCGGGGCTGGTCGAGCGCCGGCCCCACCCGAGCGACAGGCGGGTCCGCTGCCTCCACCTGACCGCGGCGGGCCGCAGGAAGCTCGCCCGCGGCCGCAGGATCGCCGGCGAGCACGAAGAGGAATTGATGCGGGGCCTGAGCGCCGCCGACCGCAAGCGGCTCGCCGGCCTCCTGCGCCACGTCGTCGACGAGCAGGGAATCGGCAGCGGGGTCCATCCCGGCCTCAGCGAGCCCGGGAGCGTGCGTTAGTCGGACTCGGCCGGCGGCTCGAGCTTCGCCGCCAGCTCGTCGAGGCGGAGCTCCTTAAGCCCCTCGCCGACGGCGTCGAGCTCCTCGGCGCAGTAGCCGACCAGATCGCGTCCCTCGCGGCAGAGCTCGAGCGTCTCCCGCAGGCCCGCCTGCCCCGAGTCGAGCCGGTCGATGATCTCCTCGAGGCGCTCGACCGCCCCCTCGTAGGACTCAGGCTTCACGGTCTCTCGCTGGCTTGAAGACAATTTCGCGCTTCGCTCATTCGCGTTCGTCATCACCGGTGATCTCGCTCATTCGCTCCGCGCTCAGGTCGCGTCCGCCGCGGGCGGGTCGTACCTGTAGCTGGCCATCGGCGAAGCGGAGGTTAATCCGATCCTCGGCGCGGGCGGCCTCGGCGCTCGTCAGCGGCTCGCCGTCGGGGCTCTCGGCCAGCGCGTAGCCGCGCTTGAGCGTGCGCTCGGGCTCGTGCGCCCGGAGCGCGACCTCGATCCGCCGCAGCGCCTCGCGACGACCCCCGAGTTCGGCGCCGGCCGCCCGGCGCCGGGCCCGCTCGAGGACGACGACGGCGATCCGGCGCTGAAACGAGCGGCGCTCGGAGAGACCGCGTTCGGAGGAGGCGCGGATCTCGCGCGTCCGCTGGTTCAGGGAGACCCGCTCACGCCGCAGCGCCCGGGCCGGGCCGCGGGCGAGTGCTGCCAGGTGCCTGGCGCGGGCCCCCACCGCACCGTCGGCGCCGCGCCGCAGTGACGCGGCCGAGCGCTCGAGGCCGCGACGCGCCTCGAGGCAGTCGAGTGGCACCGCCGCCTCGGCGGCGTGGGTCGGGGTCGAGCAGGCGACGGCGGCGACATCGTCGATCAGGGTCGAGTCGCGATCGTGGCCGACGGCGCTGATCACCGGCACCCGCAGCAGGGCGACCGTGCGGCAGAGGGTCTCGTCGCAGAACGCCCAGAGGTCGGCGAGGCTGCCGCCGCCCCTGGTGACGACGATCGCCTCGACCTCGGGGCGGGCCGCCAGGTCGCGGATGGCGTCGCCGATCGCGGGCGCGGCGCGGCGGTCCTGGACAGGCGCGAAGGCCCAGATGACGGTCCCCTCCCAGCCGCGGCGGCGGAGGCCGGCGAGGAGGTCCCGGCGGGCGGCGCCGCGCTCGGCGGTGACGACGCCGATCGTCCGCGGCAGCAGCGGACGCGCCAGTTGCTTCTGGAGCTCGAACATGCCCTCGGCCCGAAGCTGCTTACGGAGCGCCTCGAGGCGGGCGAGCAGGTCTCCCTCCCCCGCCAGCCGCAGGTGGGTCGCGCGGAACGAGAAGCTCGGCGAGGCCTGTGCGCCGCCCGGGTAATAGTCCGGACCGCCGGCGATCACGACTTCGACTCCATCGCGCAGGCCGCCCTCCGGCAAGCCCGCCCGCTCGAGGTCATCGAGCCAGATCGCGCAGGGAACGGCGCCCTCGGCGTCGCGCAGCTCGAAGTAGGCCTGGACCTTGCTGCGGCTGACGCCGGTCACCTCGCCGACGAGCCTCACCCGCGCCCGACGGCGGAGCTCTTCCTGCAGCTTGCGGGCATAGCGGCCGACCGCGAACGGGCCCGGCAGCTCCGGCTCCTGGGTCTCCGACGTCTGCGGCGCGGGCCTGCCCGCGTCCGTCATCCGGCCCGCTTCCAGCGCCGCGCCCAGGTTCGGAGCTCGTCGATCGCCGGCCCGAGTTCGGTGCCGGCGGCGGTCAGCGAGTAGGTGACCCTGACGGGCGTTCCCGGCTCGACGTCGCGCTCGACGAGTCCCTCTTCCTCGAGCTCGCGGAGGCGGCGCGATAGGAGCCGGTCGGAGAGACCGGGCACCGCCTTGGCCAGCTCGCCGAAGCGCTGCGGCCGTTCGGCGAGGACGCAGACGATCGCCCCGGTCCATCGCTTGCCGATCAGCTCGATCGCGGCATGGAAATGCGGGCAGACCCCAGCGGGCCCCTCTGTGGCGCGTGTCGCCTCCACCTCGCCTTCCAGCTTACTGAACGTAAGTGACGGGCATTGACGGTCCTCGCGCCTGGTTGGATTGGGCCATGACAGCGCTCGACTGGGGCATCGTCGCCTTCGCCGTGGCGATGGGGATCTGGGGCTATCGCCAGGGGCTGATCGTCGGCGCCCTGACCCTGGCCGGGTTCTTCGTCGGCGCCTTCGCCGGTAGCCGGCTGGGGCCGCTGTTGGTGAGTGGCGGCTCGGAGTCGCCCTACGCGCCGCTGTTCGCCGCGATCGGTGCGCTCCTGGTCGGAGCACTCGTCGCGTTCACCCTCGAGGGCATCGCCCTCAGCCTACGAGAGCGGCTGATCCGGGGCCGGGCCCTGGACGCGCTCGACGGAATCGGCGGGGCGGCGCTGATCGTCGCCGTCGCCCTCGGGCTGGCATGGGTGTTCGGCGCCGCCGCCCTCCACACCCCCGGCACCGCACAGCTTCGGGCCGACGTCCAGCGATCGGTGATCCTCCGCAACCTCAACGACCTCCTGCCGCCCTCGGGCCCGGTGCTGCACGCCCTCAGCAGGGTCGACCCCGCGCCGACGATCGCCGGCCCGACCGGGCCGGTGGCGCGGCCCGATCCCGCCGTCCTCGATGCCCCCGCCGTGATCGCGGCGAGGCGCTCGGTCGTCAGGGTCCTCGGGACCGCGTGCGGCCTCGGGGTCGAGGGCTCGGGTTGGGTCGGCGCGCCGGATCTCGTCGTCACCAACGCCCACGTCGTCGCCGGCGAGGACGATACGACGGTCACGACCGAGGCCGGCGCCTCGCTCGACGCGACACCGGTTCACTACGACCCGGGCAACGACCTCGCGATCCTCCGAATCGACGCCCCGGTTCCCCCGCTCGAGATCGCCACAAGTCCGAAGCGCGGCACCGCCGGCGCCCTGCTCGGCTATCCCGAAAACGGCCCCTACGCGGCGACGCCGGCCCGCCTCGGCGACACCAGGACCATGCTCAGCGACGACTCATATGGCCGCGGGCCGATCCAGCGCCGGCTCGCGTTCCTGCGCGGAACCGTCCACAGCGGGAACTCGGGCGGGCCGCTGGTCGACTCCGCCGGCCGGGTCATGGCGACGGTGTTCGCCGCGACCACGACCGCCCCGGTCGGGGGCTTCGCGATCCCCAACGACCTGGTGCTGAGGGCCCTCGCCGACGCCACCTCGCCGGTCGACACCGGAGCCTGCACGGGCTAGCGGGCCAGGAAGTACATTCCCCGCACAGTGAGCAACCTCCCGCCCGAGGTGGCGCGGCGCCGCCGTCTGGTCACCCGCACGGTCCCCCTCTCAGTCGTCGCCGCGGTTGCCTTCATCCTCGGCGCGATCTCGGGAGTGCCGGGGTCGCCGGCGAAGGACGCTGCCGGCAGCTTCGTCGAAGCCTGGGGCCGCAAGGACTTCGCCGCCATGTACCGGGAGCTGAACGAAGAAGCGCGGAGCCGGGTCTCGGCGGACGAATTCGCCAAGGCCTACCGCGAAGCGGCCGAGACGGCGACCCTGCGAGGGGTAAGCGGCGGGGGTGCCGGAGACCCCGAGGAACGGGACTCCGCTGAAGTCGTCCCCGTCCCCGTCACCGCCCAGACGGTTGCCTTCGGAACCGTCGAAAGGGACCTCGAGGTCCCCTTCGAGGAAGGCGGCATCGGCTGGGACCCGAGCCTGGTGTTTCCCGGCCTGCGCCGGGGGGAACACCTCGAGGCCAGAATCGAACTGGCGCCGCGGGCGCCGATCCTCGCGGCGAACGGGGAAACACTCGCCGAAGGCCCGGCCGAAGCTCGCGAACACTCGCTCGGCAGCGCGATGATCGACGTCACCGGGGAAATCGGGATGGCCGAAGAAGACGAACTCTCGACCCTCGCCCGCCGCGGCTTCCCGCCGGGGACGCCGGTGGGGATAAGCGGCGTCGAGCAGGCCTTCAACGCGCGCCTGGCGGGACGGCCCGGGGGGACCCTGCTCGCGGTCGCCGACAACGGCGGCTCGGCCAGGGTGATCGCGGGGGCGGCGCCGAAGCCGGGCTCCCCGGTGAAGACGACGATCGACCCCGACCTCCAGCAGTCGGCCGTGACCGCCCTCGCCGGCCGCTCCGGCGGGGTGGCGGTGCTCGACCCCGACAACGGCGACATCCGGGCGCTCGCCGGGCAGGCGTTCTCCGCCCCCCAGCCGCCGGGCTCGACCTTCAAGATGCTGACGACGATCGCCGCGCTGCAGAAGGGGGTCGTCTCGCTCGACGACAGCTTCGAAATCACCAACGGCGCCAACGTCGGCGGTCGCTTCATCAGCAACGCCAACGGCGAGTACTGCGGCGGCACCTTCAGGGAAGCCTTTGCCGAGTCCTGCAACGCCGACTTCGCGCCACTCGGGCCGAAGATCGGCAACGACGACTTCGTCGCCGCCGCCGAACGGTTCGGGTTCAACTCGCCGCCCAGCCTCTACGACAACCGGGTCCTCGAAGAAGTCGAACCGGAGGAACCGACGATCCCGACCGAAATCGGCGAAGAAGTCGACCTCGGGGTGACGGCGATCGGCCAGGGGGAAGTGTTGGCGACGCCGCTGGTAATGGCGAGCATCGCCCAGGCGATCGCCAACGACGGCGTCCTCGAGCCGACCTCGCTGGTCCTGAACAAGAAGCTGCGCTCGGAAAGGAAGCCGGTCCGGGTGATGTCGAAGAAGATCGCCGACGAGCTGACGGAACTGATGATCGGCGTCGTCACCGAAGGGACCGGCTATGCCGGGGCGATCCCGGAGGGCCAGGTCGCGGGCAAGACCGGGACCGCCGAGCTCGGGCCGGTTCCCGGCCAGGAGAACTCGCCGGAACCCGAGCAGATCAAGGATGCCTGGTTCGCGGCCTTCGCCCCCGCCGAAGACCCGAAGCTCGTGGTCGGGGTGCTGCTGATCGAAGCCGAAGCGGCGGGCGGCGAAGTGGCTGCCCCGGCCGCCTCGCAGATCCTCTCCGCCGGTCTCTAGAGATCGAGTTTGACTTCGGCAGGCCCGCCGGGGCCGGGGATTTCGAGCGTCAGCGGCCGGTTCTCGGAGGCCGTTGCCGGCAGTTTGAATAGGACGACCGACCCCTCGATCGGTCCCTGTTGCGGAGTCGAGTCGAGGACCGGGATCTGTTCCTGAGGTTCGACTTCGCCACCGATCGGCAGCGCGTAGAGGCTCTTGCTCTCGAGCGCTTCGTAGGTTTCATCCTCGGAGTCCTTGATCGTGAACGAGTCGGCGAGCGTCTGCGAGTCTTCGCTTTCGTTCTGGACCATGAAGAAGATGCCGAAGTAGGTCGAACCTTTGGGCGGCGGCTCCGGCTGCCCGACCAGGTAGGCGGAGTCCTCATTGTCGTTCGGGTTGAGGAAGCGGGAGAAGATGACGGTGTACTGCAGCTCGCCGAGGCTCACCGTTTGCCCCTCGACGACGTTCGTGTCACCCTCGCTGGAGTAGCCGCAGGCGGACACGGCGGCGGCGACCGCGACGAGAAGGATCGCGGCGCTCAGCGGCAGCAGGAGCTTGCGGATGCGGGCCATCAGCGGTGCGTGAGTCTATATAGACCGGTTCAGGGAATGCCGGTGGCGTGGGGGTTGCCGCCGGCGATCGCGACCGGCCCGGTTTCCGCGGCGCCGGACTCGAGGTTGTCGCGGAGCCGGCTCATCGCCTCGCGCCAGCCGCGCCCAAGCCAGACGGAGGCCATCCCGACCGAGTCGATCGCCCTATCGAGTGGGTTCGAGGGCTCGGTCCAGAACGAAACGCGGACGGTGATCAGCGACCCCGGCCCCTCGAGCAGCTCCCAGACGGTCGTCGAAGGGATCCTGTTGACGCGGCCGCCGCGGCCGTGCTCGACGATCCGCTGCGGCTCGGAGACCTCGGTGATCGTCGTGTCCATCCAGAGGTGGCGTGGCGGCGTGTGGAAGCGGAAACGGGCCCCGGCGCCGAGGCCGACCGGGTCGATCCTGGTCAGATGCAGGTCGGAGATGAAATGGTCGGTGAACGAAGGGCGGCGGCTGAGGTCGCAGAGCTCGGCGAACGCCACCTGGCGGGGAACGTCGATCTCGACCGCGGCGCTGACTGGACCCATTGTGAGCGCGATTTTATGCAAGGCGGCCGGAGGCGCGATACGATCCTGGCCCCAGCCGCAGTTAGGAGTAGTCCATCTTCAGCACCACCAGAAGGACGTCCGAAAGCATCTCCACGGGTGCGATGCCCGGAGCCGGAACGTTTTTCTGCCTCAAGTGCGGGACCCAGTTGTGCCTGCAGGAGGACGACGCCATGCCCCATTGTGCGCGCTGTCGGGGGACCTCGTTCCGCCGCGACTCGATCTTCGAGCCGATGCAGGAGCACGGGACCCAGACCCTCGAATTCCCGGCCCCCGGGCAGGAGCTGCCGTCGGGCTGGCTCGAGGAGGCGCGCGAGGGCCTGCCCGGCGCGGGGCGCTACCTGGTCGGACGCAGCGAGGACGCGATCCGGGTCTTCCATGTCAAGGAGGGCTGGACCCGGATCGGTCGCAGCATCGCCGCCGACATCCGTCTCGACCATCCCAGCGTCTCCCGCCGCCACGCTCTGGTCATCTCCGAACCCGATGCCTCGCTGCGAGTGCTCGACGACCGCAGCCTCAACGGGGTCTTCGTCAACGGCGACGAGATCGATTGGGGCAAGCTCGAGGACGGGGACGAACTGCGGATCGGCCGCTACCAGCTGTTCGTGCTCGAAACCTGAACTTCGCGGCTAGCGCGTCCGCGCGAAGAGGTCGGCGATCGCCCGCACCTCGCGCAGGAGCCCGTCGAGCATCGCCTCGGTGTTGGTGTGGATCCGCCATTCCGCGTATCGCCGATCCTGCTCGGCTGCGTCGAGGCGCTCCTCGAGCTTGCGGGTCCGCCGCTCGACCCGGTCGATCGACTTCTCCAGACGCTTTTCGCTCTTGCGGACCCGGCGCTTGACGTATTCGCGGGTCTCCTCGCGGATCGACTCCAACTCGCGCCGCAGCGCGGCGTCGTCGCCCCCGGCCTGCTCGGCCATCATCTCCTCGACCCCGACGCGGACCCGCTCGATCTCCTCGTGCAGGCGTTCGCGCGCCTGCTCGGCGGCCGCCGATATCGCCGGCGAGGCCGACAGCGGGATCGGCTCCCCGGGATCACCCGGGCTGCCGGGGCTGCCGGGGCTGCCGGGGCTGCCGGGGCTGCGCGGATCCTGATCGGCCATCACGCCGGGCATCGTACGTCCCCCACAGGCCGGAACTCCGCAAATAGCGCATTTCCCACCTCGTCCCCCACAACCGTGATCGCCATTTCAGGCGCTATTGGTGCGAAATGATGATCACGCTCCAAGCCACCCGGTCCGCCGAGCACCTCGACCGGCTGGCGCTGGCGAGGTGGGTGTTCCTCGGCGGGAACTTGTGAGCCGCCCTACGCACGAGCCCTTCATCCGATCTCGACGCGGGTTCCCGCGAGGGACACCCACCCCGCCCGACCCCTACTCGGTCGAGATGCTCGGGTCGGCCTGCACCTTGTGCGGCACGACCATCAGGAAGTTGCTCGTCGCGTCGGCAGCAAGATCGAGGATCCGCTGGGCCTCCTCGTCCTGCCCGGTCGCGCGCAGCTCGTCGGCGTAGTGAGAGAGGAGGTCGTCGACGTCGATCAGGCCATCGGCGTCGAGCGCCTTGAGCTCGACTTTCGCGCCCTCGCCGAGCCGCCGCTCGATCGCATCGTGGTCGAGGCCGAAGGCGTTCTGGCGCACGTACACGCGTCCGCCGGTCATTCCGGCGCAGGCCCAGGGACCGATGTCGCCGAGGACGATCGCGCGGCCGGAGGTCATGTACTCGAAGGCAAAGCCCTTGGCGTTGGCGCGGTCGACGAGGCAGCCGCGGCCGTCGTCGATGTCGCCTTCCGGCTCGCCGCCGAGGACGACGTCGGCGCCCGAGAGGCGGATGCAGAAGCGCGAGTCGGCCGAGCCCTGGACGAAGAGGCGGCCGCGCTGGGCCCCGTAGGCGAAGGACTTGCCGACCGAGCCGTTGAGGCGGCGGCCCTTCGCCCCCTTGCCCTTCAGCACCGAGACGGTCCCGCCGAGCATCGTCTTGCCGACACCGTCCTGGGCGCCGCCCTCGACTCTGATCGAGACGCCGTAGGCGTTGAAGGCGCCGAATCCCTGGCCGGCGACGGAGCCGCCGTTGAACGAAAGGCTGGCCAGCACCTCGTCGTCGGGCTCCGGCCCGCCTTCGAAGATCCGGGCGCGCGAGATCGCGCCGGCGAGCTCGGTCCCGAGGACGCGGTCGTTGGCGTCGGTCGCCCGCGGGAACTCGCTGGTGACGGTGCGGCCGGAGCAGACTTCGGGCGCGAGCGCGGCGATCTGGCTCGAAGCCTCCTTCGCCTCCATCCGGATCGGGCGGGCGACGACGAGGCCGGACTCGGCGCGCTCGTCGGCCACCTCCGCAGCGACCGGGAGGTCGATCGGCTCGAGGTCGAGGAACTCCTCGAGCGGTGTGATCAGCTCGGCGAGGTCGATCCGGTCCTGGTGGGAGATCTGCTCGAGGAGGTCGTAGCGGCCGACCAGGTCCTGGGCGCGCTCGTAGCCGAGCGATGCGACGACCTCCTTCACCTCCTCGCCCATCGCGGCGAAGAACCGGGCGCAGCTCTCGGCGGCGAGGTCGACCTCCTGCGGAGTGAACTTCTTCAGCCCGTGCTCCTGGGCCTGCTCGACGGTCTCGATCTGGGTCGCGATCCCGACGTGGCAGGTGTCGAGCTGACAGCCGCGGCAGATCGTGCAGCCGAGGCTGACCATCGCCAGCGTCCCGAACCCGACCCGGTTGGCGCCGAGGCAGTGGAGCTTGACGATGTCGTGGCCGGTCCGGTAGCCGCCGTCGGCCCAGATCTCGACCCGGTTGCGGATCCCCGCCTCCATCAGTGCCCTGTGGACGGCGCGGGTGCCGATGTCCGAGGGCAGGCCGACGTGGCGCAGCGCGTGCTGGCGGGCGGCACCGGTGCCGCCCTCGAATCCGGAGAGGGTGATGATGTCGGCGCCGGCCTTGGCGATCCCGAGGCCGATCGTGCCGATGTTCGGCACCACCGGGACCTTGACCGAGACGCGGACGTCGGGGTTGACCGTCTTCAGCTCGTCGATCAACTCCGCCAGATCCTCGATCGAGTAGAGATCGTGGTTGTTCGACGGCGAGATCAGGTCGGTTCCCGGCGCCGCGTTACGGGCGGCGGCGACCTTCGCGGAGACCTTCTTGCCGGGCAGGTGGCCACCCTCGCCGGGCTTCGCCCCCTGGCCGATCTTGATCTCGGCGACGTAGGAGGAGTTGATCATCTCGGCCGAGACCCCGAACCGGCCCGAGGCGACCTGCTGGCCGCGCCACTTCCGGTACTGGCCGTACATGTCGCGGATCTCGCCGCCCTCGCCGTTGACGCAGAGGATGTTGATCGCCTTCGCCGCCTCGGCGTAGGCGCGGAAGGCGGGCTCCGACTGCGAGCCGAAGCTCATCGAGGAGATCACGACCGGGTAGTCGTGGTGGCCGACGCCGGCGTCGACGCCGGCCGGGTCGACCGGGTCGCGGTCGCCCTTCAGGGCCATGATGTGGCGCATCGAGATCGGGTTCTGCGACTCGAGGTCGCGGACTTTCTCCGAGTACTCCTGGTAGGTCCCGGAGCCGTTGGCGGTCGCGATCGCCGCCTTGTAGACCTTCGGGTAGAAACGGAACGTCTTCGCCGGTTTCGCATCGTCGTCCTCGGAGAGGATGCGGGCGCGCTCGTTGGTGTCCTCGTCGAGGTCGGCGAACCCGGTGCCGCCGCCCGAGGAAGCCGCGAACGACTCGGTCTGGAAAAGCTCGGCCAGCTCCGGCTTGATCCCGATCGAGGAGAACTGGCGCGCGTAGCCGCGGACCTCGTGGATCCCGATCGTCGAGATCACTTTCTCGATCCCCTTGGTCAGCGCCGAGCAGAGGTTGCCGATGTCGGTCTCGTAGTCCTCGACGCAGATCACCTCGACCATCGTGTAGGGGCAGACCCCGTTGGCGCCGAGCCCGAGGGCGAGCATCACATCGTGGACGTTGCGGATCGAGGCGGCCCGGAGGACGATGCCGCAGCGGCGGCGGAGGTTCTCCTCGCCGGGCTCGACCTTGAACTGCTTCAGCGCCTGGTCGATCGCCGAGGTCGCCAGGTGCGGGTCGAGGTAGCGCCGCTCGGCGTCGTAGACGGTGCGGTCGGTGAGGACGAGGAGCTCGGCCCCGTCGCGGACCTTCTTCACCGCCTCCTGCTTGATCCGCTCGATCGCGCCCTTCGTCGTCTCCGACTCGAGCAGCGAGATGTCGACCGCGCCGGCGCGGCCGCGGAACTCCTCCCAGAGGTCCTCGAGCAGGTAGGTGCGATGCCGGCGCGCGACCTCTCGGTAGGTCCTGTCGGAGAGCGGCGCCATCTCGTGGTGGCCGCCGAGGATCACCGGCAGCGAGGTCTCGATCGTGCCCGTGTCGACGTCGGCGGCCGCCAGCGAGGGGCGGCGGCCGAAGACGGCCCGGGTCGAGAAGTGCTCGACCTCGCGCTCGCGGTCGATCGCCGGGTTGGTGACTACCGCGACCGTCTCCTTGAAGTAGTCGGCGAGGTTCTGGCGCTCCGGCGAGAGCGCGGCGAGCGGCCCGTCGTAGCCCAGCGACCCGATCGGCTCGGCCCCGTTGGAGGCCATCTGCTGGACGAGTTTGACGTCGTCCCGCTGCCAGCCGAATCCGGCGAGGACGCGGTCTGAGACCTTGACCGGCTCCTCGGGGCCGGCGTCGGAGTAGCCCGGCACCTCGCCGCCCTCGAGCGGCCCACCGGTCTCCAGCGCCCGGGCGTAGGGCCCGACCTCCTCGATCCCGTTGCGCTGCAGCCAGCGTTCGCGGACGATCCGCAGCATCTCGTCGTGCGGCCAGAGCAGCGAGCGCTTGCGCTCGCGGTCGATCTCGACCAGGGCCTTCTCCCCGGGTGCGAGCGGCTTCGGCTCGCTCACCATCTCGCTGACCGCGACGACCCCCGGCTCGGAGCTGAAGACGAAGTCATCGCCGGTCTCGACCTGCCACAGCGGCCGCAGGCCGAGGGCGTCGGCGGAGAACACGCACTCGTCGGTGTGGCGTGCGATCAGTGCGACCGGGCCCTGCGCGAACGGCCCCATCGCCTGGTGCAGGTACATGTAGAAGCCGTGCAGTTCCTCCGGCAGGCGGCGGATCTCCTCGACGATCGGCGGCACCACCATCTCCATCGCCTCCGCCAGGCTGAGGCCGTCGCGGCTGACCAGCGTCTCGATCGTCCGGTTCAGGTCCTGGGAGTCTGAGTTGCCGGGCGGGATCGGCACGTCGAGCATCCGCGCCTCCTGGCGCAGCTGCTCGATCGTGTTGATCTCGCCGTTGTGGCCGAGGACCGAGAACGGCTGGACCCGCTTGAACGAGGGCCAGGTGTTGGTCGAGTAGCGGTTGTGGCCGAAGCACCCGATCGTCTCGAAGCGCTCGTCGCTGAGGTCGGGGTAGTAGGCGGCGAGCACCTTCGGCGCCCCCATCACCTTGTAGACGCAGGTCGTCGCCGAGAACGAGGGGACGTGGACGCCGAGCCGCAGCTCGAGCTCGGAGAGGAGGTCGAAGAGGACGCGGTCGCGATGGGAGGCGTCGGCGACGAGGCCGCTGATCTGCCAGAAGTGGGGCTCCTCCTCGCGCGCGGTCGGGCCGAGCGCGGGCGAGTCGACGACGCCGATCCGCTCGGCGAGGATCCGGAAGCCGCCGCGGCCGAGCAGCTCGCGGGCGTCGTGCTGGACCCGCTGCAGGTCCGAGGTGCGGTCGACGAAGACGTGGGCGACGGCGAACGCGTCGTCAAGGGTCAGCGAGGGGTCGTGGCCGCCGCTGCGGACCTCCTCGGCCCAGAGCTTGCGGGGGATGTCGAGCAGGACGCCGCACCCGTCGCCCTCGCCGTCGACGTTGCCGGCGCGGTGGAGCATCTTCTGCAGGGCGGGGATCGCCTTGCGGATCGGATCGTGGCTCTGCGTCGCGTCCTTGCGGACCGAGGCGTAGATCGCGCAGGCGTCCTTGTCCTCGACGCTGGGCGGCGAGACTCGCGGCCTGTAGGGCTGCTCGGGCGAATAACGGAAATCACCGCCCTTGCTCTTCGGTGACTGGGTACCGCTCATGTTGACCTCCCGGGATCCGCGCCTTCTCCGAGCGGGCGCGCGACGGGTTGACGAGTCGGGGGATTATAGGGCGGTTTGGCCTGCGGGCTCAGCCCCAGGACATCGGCTCATAGCCGCCGTCGGGCAGGACGCCGATCAGGAGCGCGGTGACCGGGGCGTCGGACTGGTTGAGGATCGTGCGGCTGGTCGGACTCTCGATCGAGGCGAATGTGCCGGCCGGCGCCGGGTGGTCCTCGCCGCCGAGCCTCATCGTCGCCTCTCCGTCGAGGATGATGTAGACCTCGATCTCGCCGCTACTGCCGTGATTGTGCTCGGGAATCATCCCCCCGGGCGCGATCTCGACCAGGTTGTACCCGAAGCAGTCTGTTCCCAGCCCCTTCCGCGCCAGCCTCCAGGTCGCGCTGCCGGAGCCCTCCATCACCTCGAACTCGTCGCGATGCTTGATCGTGTAGCCGTCAGCCATCGGTCACCACCTTTCGTTCGTCGCATCCACGACCCTAAAGCTCCGGAACGTCGGCGCCAAGCGGGGTGAACGGAAGGCGGCGCACCTCGGCCCAACCCGCGGCCCGGCCCTTGAGCGCCTCGGCGACCTTGCCCGCGTCCTGCCAGGTCGTCCAGACCAGGACGGTCGGGCCGGCGCCGGAGATCGTCGCCCCCAGCGCGCCGAGCTCGCGGGCGTCGTCGACGAGCTCCATCGAGCGCGGGTAGAGCCTCCGCCGGCGGGGCTGGTGGATGCTGTCTCGAAGTCCATCGGCCACCAGATCAAGGTCCGCACTTTGAAGACCCAGCATCAGGGTGGTCGCGGCGGAGATATTCGCGACAGCGTCTCCGGTAGGAATTTCGGCTGGGATAGCGCTTCGCGCCTTCTTTGTGGAGACCTCTTCCCCCGGAATTACAGCGATCCCCTCCAAACCATCTGGCGGATCGAAGCGAACGGCTTCGGGGTCACCGATCTTCCCTTCGAGATTGCAGACAACAAACCCCCCGTAGATCGAAGCGGCGACATTGTCCGGGTGGCCCTCGACCTGAGTTGCATGCGCAAGAAGCTCCTCTTTCGGGAGCCCGAGCTCGTAAAGATGGTCCGCGGCGTATAGGCCAGCCACTATCGCCGCCGCGCTCGAGCCGAGGCCGCGGGCGAGGGGAATGTCGCTCCTCACTGTGAAGGAGATCTCGTCGGCCGGATGCAGTCGCTCGAAAGCACGAACGATCAGGTTGTCGCGGTCACCGGGTACATCCAGGTCACCCATATCGATCGAGAAGTCGCCACTCTCTCTGACCTCGAGCTCGAGATGCATCGCGACCGCCGCCGCCATCACGTCGTACCCAGGTCCAAGGTTTGCCGAGGACGCCGGAACGCGGACCAGTCGGTGTCGCGAGGTCATCACAAATCCCTCGCGCTTCGGTCGGTCGCGAAGAACCAGAGATGCACGCTCGCTCGCTCCGCGCTCATGCAAACACGGCGCGCTCGACCGCCTCGAGGTCGTTCTCGCAGTTGACGACCGGCGGCGCTTTCGAGAGAGCGGTGTCGGGGTCCTTGAGGCCGTGGCCGGTGAGGACGCAGACCACGGACTCCGGCGCCGCCTCGCCGCCGAGCACCGGCATCCCGTGCGCGAGCAGCCCCGCGACCGAGGCCGCCGAGGCCGGCTCGCAGAACACCCCCTCGTGCGCAGCGAGCCAGCGGTAGGCGTCGAGGATCTGCTCGTCGGAGACGGCGGCGACGCGGCCGCGCGAGGCGGTGAACGCCGCCATCGCCTCCTCCCAGCGCGCCGGGTTGCCGATCCGGATCGCCGATGCGACCGTCTCGGGGTTCTCGACCGCGACGCCGTGGACGAGCGGGGCCGCGCCCTCCGCCTGGAACCCGTAGAGGACCGGCGCGGCGTCCATCTCCTGGAAGCCCTGCCAGTAGGCGGTCACGTTGCCGGCGTTGCCGACCGGGATCGCGAGCGCCCCCGGCGCCTCCCCCAGCTCTTCGACGACCTCGAACGCGGCCGTCTTCTGGCCCTCGATCCGGAACGGATTGACCGAGTTGACGAGCTCGATCGGGTGGCGCTCGGCGAGGTCGCGGACGATGCTGAGCGCCTCGTCGAAGTTGCCCTGCAGGGCGATGACCCGGGCGCCGTGCATCAGGGCCTGGGCGAGCTTCCCGATCGCGATCTTGCCCTCCGGGACGATGACCGCTCCGCGCAGGCCGGCGCGGGCCGCGTAGGCGGCGGCGCTTGCCGCGGTGTTGCCGGTCGAGGCGCAGATCACCGTCTCGGCGCCGCGCGCCTTGGCCCTCGATACCGCGACGGTCATCCCGCGGTCCTTGAAGCTCCCGGTCGGGTTGGCGCCCTCGAACTTCAGCAGCGTCCGCACCCCGAGCCGCTCCGAGAGCCGCTCGGCCTCGATCAGCGGCGTCGAGCCCTCGTTCAGCGTCACCACCGGGTCGCCCTCCTCGAGCGGCAGCCGGTCGCGGTACCGCTCGATCAGCGCGAGCGGCATGGACATGCCTTTCGCGCCTGCTCCGCTGCGCGCATCATCAGATTTCGACGCTGACTCCGCATGCGCTCAGACGAACTCCTCCTCGATGACGCGGATCGCGCGCGGAGCGGAACGGACCTCCTCGAGCTGCCCGATCTCGGCGACCGCGGCCGAGAAATTCGACTCGCGGCACTCGTGCAGGACCATGACCAGCCTCGCGTCGTCGCCGATCCCGCGCTGGACGACGCTCTTGACCGAGACCTCGTTGTCGCCCAGCACCTTGGCGATCTGGGCGAGGACGCCGGGCCGGTCGGCCACCTCGAGGTGCAGGTAGAAGGAGGAGCTGACGTCGGAGACGACCTCGAGGTCGGCGCCCGCCTCGTGCACGGGCGCGTCGCCGGAGATGATCGAGACGACGTCGCTCAGGACCGCCGACGCGGTCTGGATGCCGCCGGCCCCGGGCCCGGACATCGTCACCTCGGTGATCGCCGGCGCCTCGACCATCACGGCGTTGAACGGGCCCGCGACCGGCGCCAGCGGGTGGCCGCCGTAGAGGAAGCAGGGAAAGACGCGGACGCTGATCCCTCCGTCACGGCGCTCGGCGACCCCGAGCAGCTTCAGCGAGAGGTCGAGCTCCCGCGCGTAGGAGATGTCGTCCGGGGTGACGCTCTCGATTCCCTCGTAGGCGACCTGGTCGAGGGTGACTGGCGCATGGAAGGCGAGGCGGGCGAGGATCGCCATCTTCGCCGCGGCGTCGGCGCCGCTGACGTCGTCGCTCGGGTCGGCCTCGGCGTAGCCGAGCTCCTGGGCGCGGGCGAGGGCCTCGTCGTAGGCCACGCCGCTCGCCGCCATCTCGCTGAGGATGAAGTTGGTCGTCCCGTTGACGATCCCGAAGACCTTGTCGATCTCCGTCACTCCGAAGCTCTCCTGGATCGCGCGCACGATCGGGATCACCCCGGCGACCGCGGCCTCGAACCGGAGCTGGACCCCGGCCTCGCGCGCGGCGCCGAACAGCTCATCGCCGTGCTGGGCGAGCAGCTGCTTGTTGGCGGTGACCACCGGGCGGCCGCCACGCAGCGCCTCGAGCACGTGCTCGCGGGCCGGGTCGGTGCCCCCGATCAGCTCGACGACCAGGTCGGAGCGGTCGAGGATCTCGGCGAAATCGCCCTCGCTGCGGGTCAGGGTCCCAGCCAGCTCGACCGCGCGCCCGGTCGCGGCCTCGACCGCCGCCGAGCGCTCCGCGAGCAGCTCGGCGAAGGCGCCGCCGACCGTGCCGCGGCCCAGCAGCCCGATGCGGAAGGGATCAGAGCTCATTCGTAAGCCCCGGGTGTGCGACTGGCGAACGCCGGACCAAGCGAGGCAAGGACGCAGGGGTCCGGCCAATGCCGGTGGCATTGCCGGATCCCCGAGGACGCGGCCCCGCGCCGGTCCGCCGCCGCCAGGAGTGCGCGAGGGGATTTCGGATGGGCTCTAAACATCGCGCGCCGTCAGGTCCTCGTTGGTCTCGCGGCGGACGACGACGCGGGCGTCGCCCTCGCTGCAGAAGATGACGGGGGGCCTGGGCACGGCGTTGTAGTTGCTCGCCATCGAGTGGCCGTAGGCGCCGGTCGCGGGGACGATCACGACGTCGCCGACCCGCGGGTCCTCGAGCCGCGCCTCCTCGATCAGGACGTCGCCCGACTCGCAGTGCATCCCGACCAGGCGGCAGGCGGTCGTGTCACCGACGCGGTCGGCGATCTCCGCTTCGTAGGCCGCGCCGTAGAGCATCGGCCTGATGTTGTCGGCCATGCCGCCGTCGACGGCGACGTAGCGGCGGACGCCAGGGACGTCCTTGACCGTCCCGATTGTGTAGAGGGAGACGCCGGGGTTGGCGACGAGTGAGCGGCCCGGCTCGCAGAGGAGCCTGATCCCGTCCGGAAGGCGCTCGAGCATCGCCTCGGCGTAGGCGGCCGCGGGCGGCGGGACCTGGTCACGGGTGTAGGCGACCGCGAAGCCGCCGCCCATATTGACCTCGGGATACTCACCCGCCGCGACGAGCACCTCGGCCAGCTGCCCGTAGACGTCGAGGTCGAAGACCTGGGACCCGATGTGGGCGTGGAGGCCGCGAACCTCGAGCCCGGCCGCCGCGCAGCGCTCGACGGCCAGCGGCAGGGTCGCGAGCGGGATCCCGAACTTCGAGTCCTCCTGGCCGGTGGCGATCTTCTCGTGGGTGTCGGGCCGGATCCCGGGCGTGACCCGTAGCAGGACGCGCTGCCTGCGGCCGGCGGCGAGTCGTTCGAGTCTCTCGATCTCGTCGAGGGAGTCGACGATCAGGTGGCCGACGCCGGTATCGAGCGCCGCCAGCAGCTCGGCCTCGGACTTGTTGTTGCCGTGCATGTAGATCCGCTCCGGGTCGAGGCCGGCGCCGAGCGCCAGGTGCAGCTCGCCGCCGGAGGCGACGTCGCATGAGAGCCCCTCCTCGGCGAACAGCCTGTAGGCGGCGGTGCAGGAGAGGGCCTTGCTCGCGTAGAGGACCTCGAAGCTCTCCGTGCGCTCGGCGAAGGCCGCGACCGTCTGCCGGGCGCGGGCGCGGAGGTCGTCCTCGGAGTAGACGTAGGCCGGGGTCCCGAACTCGGCGGCGAGCTCGACTGTGTCGCAGCCGGCGATCTCGATCCGGCCGTGCTCGTTGACCCGGGTCCCGGCGGGGAACACCGGCGAGCCCGCGATCGGGTCCGCGAGCGCACTCGCCTGTCCGGGTTCGGATTCAGAGGACATCGGAGCCCATCATCGACGGGCATTGTGACGTGTGGGGCGCCCTGAGGGAGCTAGTTGCCGATGCCGGCGATGGCTTCCTTCACCTTGTCGCTCGTCGAGCCCGACGGCGGCGAGGTGGGAGCAACCCGTTCTTCGACTTCGGTGACCGTGTTGGTGACGGGCGAAGGCGCCGGCGGCGGGGCGGCGCTGGAGATTTCCTTGACCGTCTTCGTCACCGCTCGCGCGGTACGGGTCCCGACGTTACCGGCGCTCGGTGGCGAGCCGGTTTCCTGACCGGCGCTGCCGGAGTTGCCGCCGCCGCTGGGCGCGGGTGAAGCTGTTCCCGTGCCGGCGGGCGTGCTTCCGCTTCCGCTCGTCGGCGCGGGTGCTGGTGAGGTGCTCGAGGGCTGTTGGCCCGGAGCGGACTGGACCCCGCGGCTACCCTGGATCTGCGTCTGGGGCGAGACCTTCCCGGTCGAGTCATTGCCCCCGGAGGCCTTGTGGTGGTTGGCGCCGCCGCCGGCTTTCGCCGCCGGCGCGACCGTCGCCGCGGAGACCGAGATCGGGCCGTTGAGGCTTTCTGCGGCGGCGTTCGCGGAGCCGCCGCCGAGCGACTGTGCCGGCGAGACCGAGGTCGAGGAGTTGCCGCTGCCGGGCAGGCTCAGATCGGAGATCGGCCAGTCACGGAGCGCCTGCGCGGATACGAGCAGGATGAAGAAGACGACCGCACCCGCGATCACCGCTGTGCCCGAAATGGCTCCAAATAGATATGACTGGGAGTGACGTATCAACGAAACCTCCTGCTTCGTCGCTCCGATTGCTTAGTACCCACATTGGCAGGCGAATCCTTTTCCGCCATACCAAGAATTTGGATTTTTAGACCAATATTCGATTTCAACCTAAGACTGGGTATTAGGACTTTAGAGATAGTCGAGGGGATCGGTGGGCACGCCCCCGATCCGGACCTCGAAGTGCACATGGGGGCCGAAACAGTGCCCGGTGCACCCTGAATAGCCGATCACCTGGCCCTGGGAGACGCTCTGCCCCGCGCTGACGGCGACCGAGGACTGGTGGGCGTAGCAGGTCTGGAGGCCACCGCCGTGGTCGAGGCAGGTGAAATTGCCGTAGCCGCCGCTTTCCGATTCGGACTGCAGGAGCACGACGGTGCCGGCGTCGGCGGCGCGAATCGGGGTCCCTTCGGGGACGGCGATGTCGATCCCCTCGTGCATGCGGCCCCAGCGCATCCCGAAGCCGGAGACGACCGGGCCGTCCACCGGCCAGATCAGCTGCCCCGAGCCGTAGCGGATCGGGCCCGCGGGAAGCGCAGGTGAGGAGCTCGATTGCAGGGTGGCCGCGATTTCGGCCTGGATTTCGGCGACCTCGCCCTCGAGGTGCTGTTTGTTTTCGTTGATCTTCGAGAGCGCCGCCTCGCGCTCGCGTCGGGCCGAGACCAGCTTCGACTGGCGCTTCTGCACGGCCGCGCGGGCGCTGGCCAGCGCCTCCTTTTCGGCGGCGATCGCGTCGCGTGCCGCTTCGATCGTGAGCTTCGCCGTGCGCAGGGTCCGAACCGTCGATTGGACCTGGTTGCGGAGCTGCCGCACCCGGTTGATCACCGCTTCGTCCATGCCGTGGATCCGTTCGAGGTAGGCGCTGCGGTCGATCAGGTCGCCGTAGCCATGCGCTCCGACGATCACGCTCAGCATGTCCGGCGTCCCGGTCTCGTAGATCCCGACCAGGCGCCGGCGGAGTGCGACCAGTGCTCGTTTCAGGCGCGCCCTGACGACCGCCAGGTGTTTCTTCGCGACGTCGAGTTCCGCGGCCGCCTCATCGAGTTCGGCCTGCTTCGCGGCGAGGCGCCGCTTGACGCCGGCTTCCTGTCCACGCAGCGCAGTGACCTCGTCGGTCAGCCGTTCGATCCGGTTGCGGTAGTGCGAGATCGTCGTCGTCAGAACGCCGGCGCGGTCGTGCACATGCGAGAGCTTCGCTTCCCGGTCTTCGAGCTTCGAGCTGAGATCCTGGGCGGACGCGGGCGTGCTCGCACCGAGCAGCACGATCAGCGCCGCCGCGGCGGCCAGCAGCGCCGCCGGGGCAGTGCGAATCTGGAGCATGGCGAGGCAGGCTAGCGAGCCGCGCTCGGCGGCCGGGTCAAGAATCCTGGTCATGCAACCGGGCTTGCGATCGACGGGTCGGGCGCCCCCTTGACGGGCGGATACTCAAAACGCCGGGCTGATTAGCCCGGCGTTTGTCCGGAGAGGGGGTGCCCGACCCGTCCTACGCGGCCACGGGCTCAGGCTTGGCGGCCATCGCCTCGTCGGCGATTTCGGCCGCGTAGCCGAGCCTCTCGGCGTATTCGGCAGCCTGCATCCGGGATATGACCATCCGCTGGATCTCCGCCGTCCCCTCGAACAGCTGGTAGATCTTCGCGTCGCGGAAGAACTTCTCGAGCGGGTACTCGGTGCTCCAGGCAGCTGGGCCGACGACGTCCATCAGCGTCGTCGTCGCCCACATCGCGACGTCGCCGCCCTTGAGCTTCGACATCGAGCCCTGGCCGCCGCGCATCGGGACCCCGTTGCGCCCCATCCAGGCGGCGCGCTGGACCAGGAGCCGGGCCGCTTCGATCTCGGTCGCGACGTCGGCGAGCGTCTGCTGGACCCGCTGGGTCTGGAGCAGGGGCGTGCCTTCCTCGGTCCGCTCGTCGAGGAACTCGAGGGTCCACTCGTAGGCGGCCTGGGCGATCCCGAGCGCCGAGGCGCCGACTAGCGGCCTTGTTACCTCGAAGGTCGCGAGAGCGTCGGCGCCGCGCGATTTCTTCCCTTCGCGGCCGCGCTGCAGCTTCTTCTCCAGCTTCTCGTCGCCGCCCAGCAGGCACTCCGCGGGAACCCGGCAGTCCTCGAGCACGACCTCGGCCGTGTGCGAGGCGCGGATCCCGAGCTTCGACTCCTTCTTCCCCTGGCTCAGTCCGGGCGTCCCCTTCGGGACGACGAACGAGGCCTGCCCCCTGGTGCCGAGCGAGGGATCGACGGTCGCGACGACGACGTGGACGTCGGCGATCCCACCGTTGGTGATGAAGACCTTGGTCCCGTTCAGGACCCACTCGTCGCCGTCCCGCTTCGCGGTCGTCTTCAGGCTCTTGACGTCGGAGCCCGCCTGCGGCTCGGTGACGGCGTAGGCGCCGAGCTTGATCTCCTCGGCGGTGCCGAAGCACTCCGGCACCCAGCGGGCGATCTGCTCGGGCGTGCCGGATGAGGCGACTCCCGCCGCGGCGAGCCCGGAGCCCGAGATCGCGAGCGCGGTCCCGGCGCAGCCCCAATGGAACTCTTCGGCCGAGATCACCTGCATCTGGCCCTCGGAATCGGAGGCAGAGCGCTGGATCGACTCGAGCGTCCCGAAGCCCTGCCTGCGGGCCTCGCGGATGACCTCCCAGGGGATGGTCTCCTCTTCGTCGTGCTTGCGCGCCGCCGGCCTGATCACGTCGTGAGCGAACGTCCTGCAGCGGTCCCTGAACTCCAGCTGCGCGTCGTTGAGTTCGAAATTCATCTGTCTCCTACTTGGTCGGCGCGGGTTGTTGATTGACTGGTCAGTCAATCGCTCCGAAAAGGTTAGCTGACTGACCAGCCAGTCCTCCCGCCGGCACGGCGTGATCGCCATTTCGCACCTCATGCGCCCCAAATGGCGATCACGCTCGGGGTTTCCTCTAGGTTGCGCGTCGTGGCACGCAGGAACCAGCCGATCAACGCCGATGTCCCACTGCCGGCGGGGGACCCGAGACCGGCGGCTGAGCCCAAACCTGCGGCCGAACCCAAACCGGCGGCGACCGCGCCGGGCCCTGGTAGCCCCCCTCCTCCGCCCCAGCCCCCGCGACGCAAGCGCCGGCAGCTGCCGGCGGCGCTCAAGGTTCTCGCGGCGCTGGTCCTGATCGCCGTCGTCTTCATCGTCGCCGCGATCCTCGGCGGATCGAACGAAGGCAACTCGATCCCCGGCGCCGCCCCGAGCGGAAGTCAGACGACCGCGCCGGAAGAGACCACGACCTCCGAACCGGTCCAGTCCGAGTCGACCGAAGAACTCGGCTATCCCGAATTCGCGACCAACAACACGACCAGGGTCGGTGGGCCCGACCCGGCCTCCAACGCCGCCGGCGTCGCGCTGGCGGTCTTCCCCTCGCAGACGCCCGAACAGCGCCCCGACGCCGTCGTCCTCGTCGACGAAGGCGACTGGCAGAGCGCGATCGCGGCATCGGTGCTGATGGCGGAACCGATCCGGGCGCCGCTCCTGATCTCGAGCGCGGACGGGATCCCCGAAGCGACCGAATCGGCTGTCCGGGCGCTCGACCCCGCGGGCTCCGGCGCCGCCCATGGCGCCCAGGCGTTCGTGATCGGCGAAGCGGAGGCGCCCGACGGGATGCAAACGACCCGGGTCCACGGGACCGGGGTCGCGGCGGCGGCGACCATCGCGCAGCTGCGGGACAAGCTCTTCGGCGGCCCGCCCCGGCACGTCGTCATCGCCCCCACAGCGAAGCCCGAGATCGCGATGCCGGCCGCCGCTTGGGCGGCGCGCTCGGGCGACCCCGTCCTCTACGCCGAACCCGAATCGCTGCCGGCGCCGACGGTCCGGGCCCTGAAGCGCCACCCCGACGCCCCCGTCTACGTCCTCGGCCCTTCCTCAGCGATCTCATCGCAGGTCGTCCGCCAGATCGCCAAGATCGACAACAGGGTCCGGCGGGTCTCGGGCGAGAACCCGGTCAGCAACGCGATCGCGCTCGCCCGCTACTTCGACGGCGGCTTCGGCTGGAACGTCAACGACCCTGGTCACGGCTTCGTCGTCGCCCGCTCGGACTCGCCGCTCGACGCGGTCGCCGCGGCGCCGCTCTCGGCCTCGGGCACCTGGGGGCCGCTGCTGCTCACCGACAGCGCCGATACGCTTCCGGCGGCGCTGCGGGAATACCTGCTCGACGTCAAGCCGGGCTACACCAACGACCCGACCCGCGCCTTCTACAACCACGTGTGGGTGATCGGTGACCAGGACGCGATCGACGTGACTCAACAGGCGGAAATCGACGAGCTCGCCGAATTGGCGAAGATCGGAGGCGAAAAGTGAGCGAGGCCGAGAACCCGAACCTGCTGGCGGCCGACCGCGAGGTCACTCCGGAGGACGTCCGCGCCCTGGCCGGAGCCTCGACCCCCCACTTCGCACTCCAGGTCCGCAACCGGATCCGGCGCCTGATCGAGCCGCTTCCGGCCGGACACCCCGCCCGGGTCGAAGGCGAGAAGAAGATTGCCGAGCTCGAGGATCTCGCCGAGCACAGCGGCGACCCCCGCGGCACCCTCGGCATCGATCACTGATGAAGAACGTCGCCGCGGACGTCTGGCGACTCGACGAGTCGCCCCGGCCGCTGATCAACGTCTATCTCGCCGGCGACGTCCTGATCGACGCCGGGCGCAGATGGGACCGGAGCCGGATCTTCAAGCAGCTCGAGGGACGCGAGATCTCGATGCTGGCCCTGACCCACGTCCACGCCGATCACCAGGGATGCGCCGACGCGGTCTGCGAGGCGCGCGGAATTCCCCTCGCCTGCCATCCCGACGACGTCGACGCGATGGAGGGCCGGCGCCCAGTCGCGGCGACGAACGGCCTCCAGGCGCGGTTCTACGCCCGGCTCTGGGCGGGCCCCCCGCACCGGGTCGACCGGCTCCTCAACGAGGGCGACGAGGTCGCCGGCTTCCGCGTCGTCCACGCCCCCGGCCATTCCCCCGGCGAGGTGATCTTCTTCCGCGAGTCCGACCGGGTCGCGATCTGCGGCGACGTGATCCGCAACATCACCTACCTCTCGCTGCGCACCAGGCTTGCCGCGCCGCCCGACAACCTGACGCCGGACCCGGCCGAGAATCGCCGCTCGATCCGCAAGCTGGCGCAGCTCGAGCCGAGCGTGATCCTGCCCGGCCACGGGCCCGAGGTCACCGACATCGAGGGCTTCAGGCACTGGGCCGCGACGCTGCCTGATTGAGCTCCAAGCAGGACCGCGACTCCGGGCCGTCGAAACTGTTACCTAATTTCAACTACTGACCGAGATGGCCGGGGTTAGCCCCGCGTGGGCGGGGTAGCAGTGGGTCACGCCCCCTGCGGCCGAAAGGAGCAGTGATGAGGAGGCTGATGAAGAGACGTCCATCACCGGCGATGATCGTCGCGCTGATCGCGCTCGCGGTTGCGCTGGGGGGTACCGCCTACGCCGCGCAGAGCATCAACGGCGGCGCGATCATGAAGCAGACGATCGGCGGCGGCAAGCTGAAGAAGAAGACCCTGACGGGCTTCCAGATCAACACCAACAAGCTCGGGGTCGTGCCATCGGCCCAGCGCTCCTCGCACACCTACTGGGCGGTGGTGAACAATCCGTCCGGCCCCGGCAACGCCGCCCTCGCGAGGGCGAGCGACGTCGGCATCAGCGCGGCCGAGGGCGGGGGCGCGGTGATCATCCAGTTGCCGCAGAACGTGACCGGCTGCGCCGACGTCGCCGGCCGCAACAACGCCGGCACCACGGTGCCGACCTCCGGCTACGCCCAGACCAACACCTCACCCGCCAACGCCGGCGCGATCGAAGTCCACACCCGCGACAAAGCCGGTGCCAACGAAGACGCCGACTTTCACCTGATCGTCATCTGCCCCTAGGGACGGGCACCCGGACCGGCCCCTCCGCGTGCAGCAAGCGGAGGGGTCGGCCGTCCCATTTCCCAAGCCCGCTCTAGGTCGGCTGCGCCGACCCGCGCGGCTGGCGGACCAGGACCACGCCCATCGCCAACAGCCAGGCCAGGAACAGTAGGAAGGCGATCAGGCCCAGGGCTCCGTTCGACGGTGAGAACGCACCTGTCTCGCTGAACGTTCCGACCACGCCCACGATGAAGGTGTAGGCGCCGGCCAGCAGGCTGAAACCGCCAAGCATCGGCGGCAGCGCAGCCGAGCGCAGAGCCAGCATCCCCGTGGCGCCGGTGAGGACGGTGACGCCGATCAGGAAGAACAGGAACCCGAACGTGCTCAGGTCCCACAGAGCGAGGACCGCATCGGCGCCAAGGGTGTCCACGTGGTAGACGGCCGCCCCGGCCGCGGCCGAGCCGAGCAGGCCACCGGCCGCCAGGAGCACGCCGCCGGCCAGCGCCGCGACCGAGAGCCGCGCCGAGGGCTCGGCGGCCCGCAGCCGGTAGAAGACGCTGCCGAGAAACCAGGCAAACGCGACGAGAGCGGAGAACTGGAAGGCCACCGCCGCCTGCATGCTTCCGCGTTCTTCCTGGAGGAAGGACTGCACTTCCTTGGCGGAGTCTTCGAACCCGGGCGGTTCGGTCGGACCGAAGACGAACGAGAGGATCAGCAGGACCACGGCAACGATCCCCATCGACGCCCCGAGCTTCGGCCAGGAATCCTCGGACATGCGCACACCTCCTTGGAGAGCATGGACTGGAAATCCGATCCTATGAGCTCCCGGCGAGCCCACGCAAGAGCTCGGACGGGACTAGGCTTGACCCATGAGCGACGCGCCGCACGGGTTCAGGGAGGGCGACAAGGTCTGGGTCGAGGACGGCGACGGCAAGCACCACCCCGGGATCTTCGTCGGCGACAACGAAAACGCCGGCTGGTTCGGGGGCGGGCCCAGCGCCTACGTCGTCCACCCGGAGGCCCAGCAGGCCGAGGTCATCTCGATCTTCCGGATCACGCCGCGCGACGAGTAGGCGGCCGGGATGCTCGCCTACCTCTTCTGGCACCGGCCGGGCCCTGAGGTCGATAAGGGCGAGTACGAGGAGGCGCTGCGGAGATTCCACTCCGAGCTCGAGAACCGATCGGCGTGCTTCCGGCTCGACGAGCTGCCGTTCGAATCCGAGCCGGGCTACGAGGACTGGTACCTGGTCGACGGCTGGGCCTCGCTGGGCGAGCTGAACGAGGCCGCGGTCGACCCGGTCAGGCGGCCGGCCCACGACCGTGCAGCGGCCGACGCGGCCGCCGGCTGGGGTGGCCTCTACCTGCACGTGCGTGGGACGGCGGAGATTCCCGATGGCGCCGAATGGCACGACAAGCCGCCGCTGATCCCGACCCAGACCTTCCTCGCCGACCTGCCTGAGACGACGATCTGGCGCCGCGAGCTGGCCCTCGGCCCCGCCCCCGAGTTCTGCGTCGCGATCTCCAGCGCCGGCGGTCGCGAGCGGATCTGGCCGTGACGGACAAACCCGCCGGCTAGGCCGGGACCCGGGCGCGCCCGATGTCGACCCGATCACCGCGGAATGGGACTCCCTCGGCGAGAAGGCGGCGGCGCTGGCGCGCGCCCTTTGCGAGCGTCCCGTCGGCCCGCACCACCCGCCACCAGGGGAGATCGGGGTCATCGGCCCCGAACAGCACCGCGCCCGCGTAGCGCGGCGACCCCGGCGAGACGTCGCCGTAGGTGGCGACGAACCCCTCCGGAATCTCCCGCACCCGGCGCAGGACCGCTTCTTCGCGGGTCTCCCCCGCCCCCCTCACGCTCTTGGCCCGAAGGCGTCGATCAGGCGGTTCTGGTACTCGCTCAGCTCCTCGGGGGAGATGAAGTAGGTCGGCGGCGTCAGGAAAAGGCCGTCGGCCCGCTCGGCGGTCTCCTCGACCCTGGCGCGCACCTTCTCGAGCGGGCCGGCGGCGCAGTAGGTGTCGACCATCTCGTCGCTGATCGCGGCCGGGACGGCGGCGAGGTCGCCGCGGCGGAAGGCCTCGCCGGCCTCGGCCGCGTTGTCGGCGAAGCCATGCAGCTCCCAGAGCGGCATGTAGGTCTTCACGGTCGCGTAGAAGGAGATCGTCCGGCGGGCCATCTCGATCGCCCTCGCCTCGTCCTCGTCGATCGCGCAGCAGACCGTCGGCAGGTAGTCGAAGGCGGAGCGGTCGCGGCCGGAGCGCTTCAGCCCCTCCTCGAAGGAGGAGACGACGACTTCGTCGATCCAGCGCAGGCTCTGGATCGGGTGGCCGATCAGGCCATCGGCGACGTCGCCCGCCATCCGGCACATCCCGCCCTGGACCCCGGCGGTGTAGATCGGCACCGACTCGCGCGGCGCCGGGTGGGGGCGGATCCAGCCCTTGATGTCGATGTCGTAGTAGCTCCCCTGGTAGCGGATCGGCTCGCCCCTGCCCGCCTGCTGCATGATCAGGCGGGTCGCTTCGATCGCCTCCCGCAGGTGCGGCGCCGGCTTCCCGTACTCGGCGTTGTGCCAGGTTTCGTTCAGGCGTTTGACGCCGGAGCCGAGGCCGAGCCGGAAGCGGCCGCCCGACATCTCGTCGACGTCGAGGGCGCTGACGGCGAGGATGAACGGGCTGCGCGTGAAGGCCCAGATGATCCCGGTCGCAATCCCGATCGTCTCGGTCCGCCCCGCCAGGTAGGCGGCCTGGGTCACCGCCGAGCGGAAGAGCTCCGGCGCCCAGACGCACTCGACCCCAGCTGCCTCGGCCCGCTTCGCCTCGGCCTCGAGGTCGGCCACGGTGGTGCCGATCGCCGCGACCGAGATCCGGTCCAGGGCACTCATGCCAGGGCTCAGGCGGGGACTGGCTCGCCGGCGGCCGCGAGGACCATGTCCGCGACCTGCTCGCGGTGCCAGGCCGCGGTTCCGAACATCGCCGCGTTCGCCTTGCCGCGCTTGAGGAAGAAATGGAGGTCGTGCTCCCAGGTGAACCCGATCCCGCCGTGGACCTGGATCGAGGCATCGGGGACCCGCCAGCCGGCGTCGGACGCGTAGGCCTTGGCCATCGAGGCCGCGAGCGGCAGCGAGTCCGGGTCGGCGTCCGCCGCCCAGGCGGCGCCGTAGACGGCCGAGCGCGAGTTCTCGGTCTCGAGCAGCATCTGCGCGCAGCGGTGGGAGACCGCCTGATAGGCGCCGATCGGACGCCCGAACTGCTGGCGGTCCTTGGCGTAGGAGACCGCCATCTCCATCGTCCGCTGGGCGACGCCGGTCGACTCGGCGGCGAGGGCGACGCAGATCCGCAGGAAGATCTCCTGGTACTCGCGCCCCTCGGCCGGAAGCGTGTCCGCCGCCGGCACCCTTACGCCGTCGAGCCTGACCGAGTGCAGGCGGCGGGTGAGGTCGATCGAGGGTTCGGCGGTGATCGTGACTCCGGCGGCGGCCCGGTCGACGATATGGCGCTTGCCGTCGTCGGTCGCGACGAGCAGGAAGTCCGCAGAAGCCGCGTCGGGGACCAGGACCTTTTCGCCATCGAGAACGACGTCGTCGCCGTCGGCCTTCGCCTCCATCGTGAAGGCTCCCGGCGTGATGGTCGTGCCGGCGTCCCAGATCGCCGGCGCCCCCCGCTTCTCCCCGGCCGCCAGCGGCCGCAGGTAGCGGTCGCGCTGGTCGTCGGTGCCGCACGCGGCCAGCGCCAGGCCGACCAGCGTCGTCGAGAGCAGCGGCGAGGGCGCGAGCCCGTAGCCCATCTCCTCGAACAGGACCGCGAGGTCGACGATCCCGAGCCCCTGTCCGCCCCACTCCTCCGGCAGCGCCAGCCCCGGCCAGCCGAGCTCGGCCATCTCCTGCCAGTCGGACTGCTCGAATCCCTGCTCGCTCTCGGCCAGCTCGCGGATCCGCTCCGATTTGTAGCGGGCGGCGAGGAAGTCCCGCGCCGTCGATTTGATCGCCTGCTGCTCGTCGGTCAGGTCGAAGTACATCTCAGCGCAGCCTCGGCAGGCCGAGCACCCGCTCGGCGATGATGTTCTTCAGGATGTCGGTCGTCCCGCCCTCGATCGAGTTGGCGCGGGTGCGGAGGAAGGAGTACTGCCAGGCGCCGTTGGCGACGGCGTGCGCGGCGCCGCGCGTTAGCTGCGCATAGGCGCCCTCGATGTCGAGCGCGAGCTCGGCGATCCCCTGGTTGATGTCTGCCCACTGCCACTTGCCGAGCGAGCCCTCGGGCCCCGGGATCCCCGACTGCATCGTCTTGGTCAGGCCGCGGTAGGCGTTCAGCCGCATCGTCTCGGCCTCGACCTGGAGCTGGGCGATGCGCTGGCGGATCACCGGGTCCTCGGCGGCGACGCCGCCGTTCATCCGCGTCTCGGTCGCCAGCGTCGCCAGCCGTTTGAGGCTGTTGGAGAGCTGGGCGATCGCCCCGAAGGCGAGGCCGGCGCGCTCGTTCATCAGCGTCGTGATCGCGACCGTCCAGCCGTTGCCGACGCCGCCGACGATGTTGGCGTCCGGGATCCGCGCCTCCTCGATGAAGACCTCGTTGAACTCGCCCTCGCCGGTGATCTGGACCAGCGGTTTCGCCTGGACCCCCTCCTGCTCCATGTCCATCAGGAAGTAGGTGAGGCCCTTGTGCTTGGGGGCGTCGGGGTCGGTGCGGGCGACGAGCATGCACCACTTCGCGTACTGGGCGAACGTCGTCCAGACCTTCTGCCCTGTGACGACCCATTCGTCGCCGTCCTTGACCGCCTTCGTCTTCAGCGAGGCGAGGTCGGAGCCGGACTCGGGCTCGGAGAAGCCCTGGCACCAGATCTCCTCGCCGGTCAGGATCGGCTCGAGGTAGCGGGCCTTCTGCTCGTCGGTCCCATGGGCGATCACGACCGGGCCGCCCATCGCGAGGCCGAGGACGTTGGCGGGGCTCGGCGCTTCCAGGCGCGAGGCCTCGCCGACGAAGATCGCCTGCTCGATCAGGGTCGCGCCGCGGCCGCCGAACTCCTTCGGCCAGGAGATCCCGGCCCAGCCCGCTTCGTGGAGCTTGCGCTGCCACTCGCGGCGAAATTCCATGACCTCCTCGAGGCCGCCGTCGGGCTCGGGACCGGGGTGGTTCTCTTCGAGCCAGGTGCTGACCTCGTCGCGAAACTCCTGCTCGGATGGAGACAGGCTCAGATCCATCGCCCGGGACAATACAGGCGGTCTGGCCACTCAGCCAGGCTGCCGCCCTGACGATCGCGTCGACCTTGTCCCAGGCGCGCTTATCGCTTTTCGAGCGGCGCCCACGGGCTCAGCTTCAGCGCCTGGCCGAAGCCGGTCCGGAACAGCGCCCCCGCACGGCAGCCCTTGACCCGCTTCCCATGCGGCTTCATCTTCGTGTCGGCGAGCCGGTTGAAGCCGTGGCGGGGATGGCGCTCGAAGACGCGATGGGCACCGGCGCCGTCGATCTCCCAGCTGCGGAGGCCGACGACGTCGAGCGCGATCCCGTCGTGGGCGAGGTACTGGAGTGCGCCCCGCTCGCGGTCGACCCAGGGGTTGATGTGGAGGCAGATGGCGTCGAGGACGTCGTGGCGCTCCTGCTCCGAGAGGGGCGAGGACTCGAGGAACCGCTCCGCCGCTTCGGCCCCGGCGATGGCGAAGCAGCGATCCGTCAGCGAGTCCATCTCCGGAAATGCGTGGTCGTGGAACATCGTCGTCGCGAACAGCGCCTCCTCGTCGCACTCGATTCCCTCGACGACACCGAGGGCGCGGGCGAAGACGTAGGACCGATAGCTGTGCTCGATCACCGCCGGGCCGAGCTCAGCGCAGGCCTCGACGACCTCTTTCGCGAACTGCGTGTCGGGCGGCGTCAGCTCCGAGGGGTCGGGACCGGAGCCGCCCCTGCCGCCGCGCGAGCCGATCACCCGCGGCAGCGCCTTCGCGGTCTGGAGGCAGACAGCCGCCATGAACCGTGCCTGCTCGCCGCGGCCGAGGATCCCCCTCGTCCGCCGGCCCCACTCGATCGTCCCGATGTCCCCCAGCAGCCCCGGCATCGGCGCCGGCGCTCAGATCCGTTGGATCAGCGTTCCGGTGCCGAGCCCGCCGCCGCAGCACATCGTCACCAGGCCGGTCTCCTTGTCGGAGCGCTCCATCTCATGGAGGAGGGTGGTCATCAGCCGGGCCCCGGTCGAGCCGAGCGGGTGGCCGAGGGCGATCGCACCGCCGTTGACGTTGACCCGGTCCATGTCCGGTTCCAGCTCGCGGCGCCAGGCGGCGACGACGGAGGCAAACGCCTCGTTGATCTCGATCAGGTCGATGTCCTCGATCTTCATCCCGTTGCGCTCGAGGATCTTTTCCGTCGCCGGGATCGGGCCGGTCAGCATGATCACCGGGTCGACCCCGACCGTGGTCTGGTCGACGATTCGCGCCCGCGGCTTCAGCCCGAGCTGGTCGGCCTTCTCGCGGGTCATCACCAGCACCGCGGCGGCGCCGTCGGAGACCTGCGAGGAGTTGCCGGCGGTGATCTTGCCGTCCTCCTTGAAGGCCGGCTTCAGGGCCGCCAGGCCCTCAATCGTCGTCTCGCGCAGACCCTGGTCGGTCATGTAGGTGTCGCCGTTGACCTGGTAGGGGATCATCTCGCGCTCGAAGCGGCCCTCCTCGGTCGCCTTCGCCGCGAGCTCCTGGGAGCGGACCCCGAGCTCGTCGAGCTCGGAGCGCGGGATCTCCCATTTGTCGGCGATCATCTCGGCCGAGAGGCCCTGCGGAATCAGGTTGTATTTCTCGAGCAGCTCGGGGCTGAAGGCGAACCCGTGCTCCTCCATCACCGAGGCCGAGTCGGCAAACGAGATGTGGCCCATGTGCTCGACACCGCCGCCGATCGCGACGTCGTGGACGCCGGAGGCGACCAGCGCGGCGGCGAAGTTGATCGCCTGCTGGGCCGAGCCGCACTGGCGATCGACGGTCGTCGCCGGGACCTCCTGTGGGAGGCCGGCCTCGAGCCAGGCGTTGCGGCCGATGTTGAGCCCCTGCTCGCCGAACTGCTGGACGCAGCCGGCGACGACGTCGCCGACCTCGTTCGGGTCGATCCCGGCGCGCGAGATCAGCTCCGCGTAGGTCTTGGCAAGAAGGTTGGAAGCGTGGACGTCCTTGTAGTACCCCTTCTCCGGGTGGCCGCGACCGATGGGGGTCCTCGCCGCCTCGACGATGACCACCTCGCGCCCACCGAACCTGCCGCTGCCGTTCTCGCTCATCGATGCCTCCGTTGGTCCACCATTGTCAGTTTCATCACAATACTCGATTGATTCGTCAATCAGCCTTCGGATGACCGGCCTCACACAGTGCCGTTTGATAGGAACCCGGGTGATGAGCGGGGGAAAGGGCTACGAAGCGCCGGGGATCGCCGGCAGCGGCGCGATCGCGACCGGCCTCGCGGCCGTCTCGACGACGACCGCCGACACGATCCTGCTCGCCCGCAGCGAGGCATCGGCTTGGCGCGCCGAGGAGAAGGTTGTGGCCGCCTGCGCCAAGATCGACGGCGCCGAGCCTTCGCGGCTGCGGGTGACGACCGACCCCAAGGACCTCGCCGACTGCGACGTCGTCGTCGAGGCGGTGATCGAGGAGCTCGAGCCAAAGGGCGAGGTCCTGAGCGCGGTCGCCGCCCATCTGGGTCCGAACGCCGACCTCGCCAGCACGACCTCATCCCTCAGCGTCGCCGAGATCGCCGATGCGGCGGGCGTTCCGGACAGGCTCTTCGGGCTTCACGTCTTCAACCCGGTGCCGCGTATGATGCTGGTCGAGGTCTGCTTCCTCGACGGCGTCGGCGAGGAGTCGCGCGAGCGTGCGCTCGCCTGGTGCGCGGCCCTCGGCAAGACCGCGGTCGAGGTCCCAGACCAGGCCGGGTTCGTCGTCAACCGGCTCCTCTTCCCCTACCTCTTCGACGCGGTGCGGGTGATGGAGCGCACCGGGATGGAGGCCGGCGAGGTCGACGCCTGCATGAAGCTCGGCGCCGGTCACCCGATGGGCCCGCTGGCGCTGCTCGACTTCGTCGGGCTCGACGTCGCCGAGGCGATCGGCGACGCCCTCTACGCCGACTCCGAGGAGCCAACGCACAAGCCGCCCGGGCTGATGGTCGAGATGGTGGGCGAAGGCAAGCTGGGCCGCAAGAGCGGCGCCGGCTTCTACGACTACTCCGAGGCCTAAAGCCCCTGTCGCAAGCGCGTCACGCTTGCTTGACATCTGCGTTACCTAATTTTCGCAGCGGTTTGCCCGAATTTTCACTAGTCCTTCGACGGCCGGCCCGAGGATGAACGCGGGCCTCGATTGGGGCCGCGGGAAGAAACGATTCCGGACAAGGAGCCATGATGCGAGGCTGGTCGATCACACTGCTGCTGGCGGCGACCCTGGCGCTCGCCGGCCTGTTTGGGCCGAGTGCGGCGACGGCGAAGTGCCCCGGAGGCACGACGAAGAACCCCTACTGCCAGAAGCCGCCGCCGTGCCGCGACCACAGATGCAACAGCGTCGCAGGGAACCTCGAGGTTTCCTTCTCGATGAAGCGCTGAGCCGGCTAGCGCTTGCCGGCGAGGTCCCAGATGACGTCGGCGGGCGAGATTCCCTGGCGGCGGGCCGCCTCTTCGATCTCGGCCCACGGGAGCTCGGCCTCGGGCAGGTCGTCCCAGCGCGCCAGGTCGAGCGCCTCGACCGCTCCCCTCAGCGCCGGGCCGAGGTGCTCCTCGGAGCGAAGCAGCGCTCTCAGCACCTCAAGCTGCTTGTCGCTCAAACGCACAACCCACATGCGATACCTCCAGGATCGAGCAGGACGCGGGTTGCCCGGAGAAGCTAGGCGCCGGGGCGGACGGAACCGGCGGCGTCGGAGGCCTGTCCGGAGCCGCTGATCCGGACCGCCTCGACCCGGTTCTCGCGCACCGACTCGACCCGGATCGTGTAGCCGTCGGCGCTGATCGTGTCGCCCCGCTTCGGCAGCCGGCCGAGCTCGGCGAAGACGTAGCCGCCGACCGAGTTGTAGGCCTCCTGGTCGGCCGGAAGCTCGATCCCGACGTCGGCGAGGTCGCCGAGCGAGACGTGGCCGCGGACGAACCACTCGCCGCCGGCCAGCCGGCGCAGCGCCGCGGCACGGGGGTCGGTCTCGTCCTCGATCTCCCCCACCACCTCCTCGAGGATGTCCTCGACGGTGACGATCCCGACCGTCCGGCCGTACTCGTCGACGACGACCGCCATCGAGGTGCGCTGGACCTGGAGGTCGTGGAGGAGGTCGTCGAGGGGCCGGGTCTCGGGGATGATCAGCGCGTCGCGGACGACCGACTCGAGCGAGGCATCGGGGCCGTCGTTCATATAGAGCCGGGCGAGGCTGTTGTTGTGGACGATGCCCTTGACCCGGTCCGGGTTGTCGTCCTCGATCACCACCAGGCGGGTGTGGCCGGAGGAGACGCAGCGCCGCAGCGCGGTCTCGACGTGGTCGGAGAAGTCGATCGTTACGACCGCCGGGATCGGGGTCATCACGGCCCGCGCGTCCTGCTCGTGGAGGTGGAAGACGCCGCCGAGCATCCCCGCCTCGCCGGGGTCGAGCGTGCCGCCGGCGCTGGAGCTGTCGATGATCTGCTTCAGGTCCTCGGCCGAGTGCTTTTCTTCGATGTCCGTCGGGTCGACGCCGAAGAGGCGGACGACCGCGTTGGAGATTGCGCTCAGCCCCTTCGTCACCGGGGCGGTGGCGACCCGGAACCAGTTGAGCGGCCGCGAGACCCGGCGTGCGGTCCGCTCGGCATGGGTGATCGCGAGCATCTTCGGGACCTGCTCGCCGATGCTGATGTGGATCGCCGTCACCAGGGCGAAGGCGAACACCAGCGAGAGCGCGACCGCGACCCCGTGCGAGAGGCTGCCGAAGACCGGCTCGATCAGCTTCGCCAGCGAGGGCTCGCCGAGGAACCCGATCCCGATCGAGGCCATCGTGATCCCGACCTGGCAGGCCGAGAGCGACTCGTCGATCCGGTCGAGCTGCTCGATCACGGCCTCGGCGCCGGACTCCCCCTCCTCGGCGAGCTGCTCGATCCTGCCGCGGCGACTGCGGACGAGCGCGAACTCGGCCGCGACGAAGAAGCCATTGATAGCCACCAGGACGAGCAGCAGGACGAGCAGCAGTGCGCTCATCGGCTATTTGACCCGGTACTTCGGGGGAGGTCGTCTTCGGCCATTCGGCCATCGGAATATACCCGGGCCGCCCGCCGAATCGGCGCGAGTGCCATATTGGAACGCGATGCGGATCGCGAGCCTGGTCCCCTCCGCGACGGAGATGCTGTTCGCGCTCGGCCTCGGCGAGAGCGTCGTGGCTGTGACACACGAGTGCGACTACCCGCCCGAGGCGCGCTCGATCCCGTTCCTGACGAGCACCGTCCTGCCGCCCGACATCGCCCCGGGCGAGATCGACGCGACGGTGAAGGCGGTCGTCGGCGAGGGCCGGGCCCTCTACGAGCTCGACGAGGAGCGGCTGGCCGAGCTCGGTCCCGACCTGATCGTCACCCAGGCCGTCTGCGACGTCTGCGCCGTCTCCTACGAGGACGTGATGAGGGTCGCCGCGCGGCTCCCGAGCGAGCCCCACGTGCTCCAGCAGGACCCGAGCACCCTCGCCGAGGTGCTCGAAGACGTGGTCCTGCTCGGCGAGGCGACCGGGATGCAGCCGGAGGCTCGTGAGCTGCGCGCCGAGCTCGAGGGCCGGCTGGCTACGGTCGGCGCCGCGGTCGCCGGGGCCGGCGCGCCGCGGGTCGTCGCGCTCGAGTGGCTCGACCCGCCGTTCGTCGGCGGCCACTGGGTGCCGGAGATGGTCTCGATCGCCGGCGGCGAGGACATCGCCGGGCCGCCCGGGCTGAAGTCGCCCGAGGTGAGCTGGGGCGAGCTCTCCGGGCTGCGCCCGGACGTCGTCGTCGCGATGCCCTGCGGCTGGGGCGTCGAGGAGGCGCGCGGGCAGGCGCTCGAGCACTGGGACCGGGTCGCCGAGCTCGGCGCCCGCACCGTGTTCGCGGTCGACGCCGCGGCGACCTTCTCGCGGCCCGGGCCGCGCCTCGTCGACGGGGTCGAGCTGCTCGGCCACCTGCTCCATCCCGACCTCGTCGACGTCCCCGGAAGCGTCGGGTTCGCCGAGGTCAGGGCGCCGGCCGGCCGCGCCTAGCCTCCCGGCTTCCGGTGGGAGTTATGCCCGGATAGCGACGAAAACTCCCACCGGAATGCTGTCGGGGCGTACGGTTTGGGTGCAATGAGCGCAAGGAGAGGCAGGCCGTGAGCGGGGACGGCGCCGCCCAGGAGGCGGTATTCGCGCCGGTGCGGCCGCCGACGACCTTCGAGGAGACGGTCGAGCGGCTCGGCACAGCGATCCGGCTCGGGCTGCTCGCACCGAGCAGCCGGCTGCCGCCCGAGCGCCAGCTCGCCCGCAAACTCGCGATCTCGCGCTCGACCCTGCGCCAGGCGCTGACGACCCTGACCCAGAGCGGCCATCTGGTCTCGCGGCGGGGCCGGGCCGGCGGCACCTTCGTCGCCGATCAGCCGCCGCTCGCCGGCGGCCCCGGGGAGCTCCTCGACGAGGCCGCGTGGGCGGTCCTCGACTACCGGGTCGCGGTCGAGACCGGCTCGGTCCTGCTCGCCGCCGAGCGCTCCAATGCCGAACAGATCTCGCGGCTCGAGGAGCTGACGGCGGGGATGGCGGGCGCCGAGGACTTCGAGGAGTACCGCCGCTTCGACATCCGCTTCCACATCGGCCTCGCCGAGGCGGCCGCTTCGCCGCGCCTCCTCACCGCGATGACCGAGGTCCAGGGCCAGATGAGCGACCTGATCTCCCTCATCGCCCACCCGACCGAGGTCCTGACCCGCTCCAACGACCAGCACCGCCAACTTGTGATGCTGCTGCGCAGCGGCGACGCTGCCGGCGCGGTGCGGCTGTGCCGCGAGCACATCGAGGGGACCGAGCACATCATCGCCGGCCTCCTGCCGGTCTCAGCCCCGGACCCGCTCTCCCTCTGAGTCGAAGAGCGGCTCCGAGGCGACCTCGCCCGGCACCCAGCGCCCGAAGATCTCCACCTCGACTGCGGTCCCCGGCTCGGCCCGGCCGGGCGGCAGGTGGGCGTAGGCGATAGAGCGCTCGACCGTGTAGCCGTAGCCGCCGGTCGTCACCCGGCCGACGATCCCCTCGGTGCCGCCGACCCGGACCGGCTCGTTGCCTAGCGCGATCGAGTGCGGGTCCTCGAGCGTCAGGCAGCGCAGCCGCGTCCGCGGGCCCCGCTCCTTCGCCTCGAGCAGCGCCTCGCGGCCGATGAAGCCGCCCTCCTTGTCGAGCTTGACGCAGAACCCGACCCCGCCCTCATACGGGGTCTCGTCGGGGGTGATGTCGGCGCCCCAGACCCGGTAGCCCTTCTCGAGGCGCATCGAGTCGATCGCCCGGTAGCCGCCGGCGACGATTCCGTGCTCGCGGCCCGCCTCCCAGATTGCGCGCCAGAGCCCGAGCCCGTACTCGGTGGGGCAGTACAGCTCCCAGCCGAGCTCGCCGACGTAGGTGACCCGGAGCGCCCGCACCGGGGCGTCGCCGACGGTGATCTCGCGAACCGACATGTAGGGGAAGGCCTCGTCGCCGAGGTCGTCGGGAGTGAGCGGCGCCAGGACGTCGCGCGCCCGCGGCCCCCAGATCCCGATGCAGGCGCGCTGCGAGGTGACGTCGCTGATCCGGACGCCGCCGTCGCCGGGGAGGTGGCGGCGCATCCACTCGCGGTCATGGTTGCCGAAGGCGGTGCCGGTGACGATCGAAAAGCGGTCCTCGGCGAGGCGGGCGACGGTGAAGTCGCACTCGATCCCGCCGCGGTGGTTGAGCATCTGCGTGTAGGTGATCTTCCCCGGCTCGCGCGCGACCCGGTTGTCGCAGAGGCCTTCGAGGAACTCGGCCGCCCCGGCCCCCTCGATCTCGAGCTTCGCGAACGAGGACTCGTCGAAGAGCCCGACCCGCTCGCGGGTGGCGCGGTGCTCGGCGCCGATCGCCGGCGACCAATGTATGGCCGACCATCCGCGCGGCCGCAGGCCCTCGTCCCCCGCGGCGGCGTTCGAGTCGTACCAGTTGACCCGCTCCCAGCCCGATTTCTCGCCGAAGGCCGCCTCATGCTCACTGTGCCAGGCGTTGACCGGCGAGACCCGCAAAGGGCGCCCCGCCTGTCGCTCGTGGTTGGGGTAGCGGATGTCGTAGTAGGTCTCGTAGGTCTCCTTGATCCGCGCGTGGGTGTAGGAGGGCGAGCGGTACTGGGCGCCGAAGCGGCGGATGTCCATCTCCCAGAGGTCGAGGCTCGGCTCGCCCTCGGCGATCCACTCCGCCATCACCTTCCCGATCCCGCCGGCGCCGGCGAGGCCGTGGGCGCAGAAGCAGGCGCAGACGAAGAAGCCGCCGACCTCGGTCTCGCCGAGGCAGAACTCGTTGTCGGGCGTGAACGCCTCGGGGCCGTTGATCAGTTTCGTCACCGTGATCTCGTCCATCACCGGGACCCGGCGTTTCGAGTTCTCGATGATCTCCTCGAATCGCTCCCAGTCCTCTTCGAGCAGGCGGCCGTTGAAGTCGGGTGGGATCCGGTCGAGCCCGGCGGCGCCTTCGGGCATGAACGCCGGCAGGCTCTGGCGCTCGTAGCCGCCCATGATCAGGCCTCCCCCCTCCTCGCGGTAGTAGATCAGGAGGTCGGGATCGCGCAGGGTCGGCAGCCGCCCCTCGTCGCGCTCGCGGAACGGCTGGGTGACGAGGTACTGGTGGGACATCGGGATCACCGGCACCCGCACGCCGGCCATCCGCGCGATCTCCGCCGCGTACATGCCGCCGGCGTCGACGACGACCTCGGCCTCGATCTCGCCGCGATCGGTCCGCACTCCGCGGACGCGGCCGTCGCGGACCTCGATCCCGGTCACCCGGGTCGAGGTGAAGGTCCGGCAGCCGCCCTGGCGGGCACCGTCGGCGAGCGCAAAGGTGAGCTGGGAGGGGTCGATGTAACCGTCGGTCGGCAGCCAGGCGGCGCCGAGCACGCCCTCGGTCGACATCAGCGGGAACATCTCCTTCGCCTCCTCGGCCGAGATCAGCTCGAGCGGCAGCCCGAAGGTCTTCGCCCACCCGGCCTGCCGCCGCAGCTCCTCGAGCCGCTCCTCGCTCGAGGCGAGCCGGATCCCGCCGCACTCGGTCCAGCCGGGGTCGAACTCGGACTCGTCCTTCAGCCGCCGGTAGAGCTCGACCGAGTACATCATCATCTTCGTCAGCGAGACCGAGCCGCGGAGCTGGCCGACGAGGCCGGCCGAGTGGAAGGTCGAGCCCGAAGTGAGCTGGGAGCGCTCGAGCAGGACGACGTCGTCCCAGCCCAGCTTCGCCAGGTGGTAGGCGAGCGAGGCGCCGCCGACGCCGCCGCCGACGATCACGCAGCGGGCGCCGTCGGGGAGCTCAGCCCTGGGCGGCACCGGCCTCCTTAAGCCAGGTCTCGAAGCCGGGGTCGGCGGCGGTCCTCCGCATCCGGCCGAAGTGCTCGGCCGCGTAGGAGGCGAAATCGAAGTCGAGGTCGGAGAGGGTGCCCTGGAGGACCCCCCACATCGCCTCGCGGAAATCGGACATGAACCGCATCAGGTGCAGCGAGGCAAGCCGGGCGGGGGTCGGCGGCTCGCCGAAGTAGGCGTCGAGCAGGCCCGTCTCCGCCGCTTCGTCGAGGTCGTTGTTGACGGCGAAGTTGCCGAGGTCGAAGTAACGGTCGCCCATCCCGGCGTACTCCCAGTCGACGATCCGGATCCCGTCTGGTGAGCGGAGGAAGTTGGCGGCGAGGAGGTCGTTGTGGCATGGGACCGGGTCGTGCTCGGGGCCGCTCAGCGCCGCCTCGATCCCGGAGGCGACCGACCGCCCCCACTCGTAGTCCGCGGGCAGGCTCGTGCCGCGCCCGGTCGCCCTCTCGGCGTACTCCTCGACGATCCGGAAGGAGTCGAAGGAAACCGGGAGCTCGCCGGCACCATGAATCGCGCGCAGCGCAGCGGCGACCTCGGCTAGCGCGGTCGGCTCGCGAAGCTGCTCGGCACTCATCTGCTCGCCGACGATGAAGCGGGTGACGAGGCAGGGCGGGTCGTCGAGCATCGCCTCGACCTCGGGCCCGATCCCGACCCGGGCCGCGGCTTCGCTCGCGACTCGCTCGGCGCCGCGATCGATCGAGAGCTGCTCGGTGTCCTTGCCCGGCAGCCGGATCACGACGTCGGTCCCGGCGAACCGGGCGCGGAAGTTGCGGTTGGTGATCCCGCCGTCGAGCGGGGTCGGCTCCCCCTCCGGCTTGCCCAATCTCCCGGACAGCTCATCGATGGTTTTTGCCAGTAGGTCCAAGCTCTTTCCGCAACTTCATCAGCTGGGGATTGACAAGAGAGCCACCAGCGACTTAGGCTCGCGCCGGGTTCTTAGGTGTGCTCGCCACACCTTTTATCGCAAGGCTCGACCAAGGAGGAGCGATCGGATGGAGAGCAGCACCACGACTCCAGCAAGCCAGGACGAGAAACGCCTCGCCGAACTCGGTTACAAACAATCGCTGAACCGGGCCTGGAGTGGGTTCTCGAACTTCGCGATCTCGTTCACGATCATCTCGATCCTCGCCGGCTGCTTCACGACCTATGGCCAGGCCTGGAACAACGGCGGCCCGATCGCGATCTCCTGGGGCTGGCCGCTGATCTCGATCCCGATCCTCATCATCGGATTCTGCCTCTCCGAGCTGGTCTCCGCCTACCCGACTGCGGGCGGCATCTACTGGTTCGCTGGCCGGCTCGGCGGCCCGGTCTGGGCCTGGTTCACCGGTTGGTTCAACCTGATCGGGCTGGCGGCCGTGGTCGCCTCGGTCGACTACGCCTGCGCGACCTTCCTCAACGTCGTCCTCGGCCTATACGAAGTGAACATCTTCGGGATCAACTTCGGCGACGAAGTCCACATCCTCGAGGAGGTATTCCTCCTGTTCGCGCTGATCCTGCTCGTCCACACCGCGGTCAACATCTTCCGCACCCACCTGCTCTCGCTGGTCAACAGCGTCTCGGTCTGGTGGCACGTGTTCGGTGTCTTGGCGATCGTCCTGGTCCTGGTATTCGTCCCGGACACCCACCAGAGCGTCAGCTTCGTCTTCGGCCACCGGATCAACAACAGCGGCTTCAGTGAAGGCATGTACTGGTTTTACGTGTTGCCGCTCGGCTTCCTCTTGACCCAGTACACGATCACCGGCTTCGACGCCTCGGCGCACATATCCGAGGAGACCCATGGCGCCGCCGAATCGGCCGCGAAGGGGGTCTGGAGATCGATCTTCTACTCGGCGGTGATCGGCTGGATCGTGCTGCTCGCGATCACCTTCGCCGTCACCAACGTCGACGGCGCCAACGAAGCGCTCGGCTTCGCGCCGACTCTCCTGGTCGAAGCACTCGGCACCGGCTGGGGCAAGTTCGTCTTGATCATCTCGGTGGTCGGTCAGCTCTTTTGCGGCGCAGCCTGCCTGACGAGCGCCTCGCGCATGTGTTACGCGTTCTCGCGCGACAAAGGGTTCGGGCACAAATTGTCCGGCCGCCTCTCGACGGTCAACGAGAGGAAAGTGCCGCTCTACGCGGTGATGGCGATGGCGTTGGCAGCCCTGATCATCACCCTGCCGGCGCTGAAGGGAAACGGCGAAAACGTCCCCTTCGCCTTCTTCGCGGTCGTCTCGATCACGGTCATCGGCCTCTACATCGCCTACGTGATCCCGATCTTCCTGCGTTGGCGAAAGGGCGATGACTTCGAGCCAGGGCCCTGGACCAACGGCAGAAAGTACAGGTGGATGAACCCGTTCGCGACCTTTTGGGTCGGCCTGATCACGATCATCTTCTGCCTCCCCTTCACCCCGCTGGCGGTCCCCTGGAACGACGAATTCACCTGGGAGGCCTTCAACTACGCGCCGCTGACGGTCGGGGTCGTGATCCTGCTCGCCTGGGTCGGCTGGATGGTGAGCGCACGCAAGCACTTCACCGGCCAGGTGCGCGAGATCGACCTCGAGGAGGACATCGGCCCGCCGCCGGAAGTCGGCCCGTCGGCTCCCTGATCGCGATCGGAATCGCCACCGTGACGAGCACGTAACGTTCCTCGCGTGACGGTCGAGGAGCTGAAGAAGGCGGCCGCGGACGGCACGGTCGACACCGTGCTGCTCGCGATCGCCGACATGGAGGGGCGGCTGCAGGGCAAGCGGCTGACCGCGACGCACTTCCTCAATGACACGCTCGAGCACGGCGCCGAGGGCTGCAACTACCTGCTCGCCGTCGACGTCGACATGGAAACGGTCGGCGGCTACGCGATGGCCTCGTGGGACACCGGCTACGGCGACTTTCAGATGAAGCCCGACCTCGAGACGCTCTGCCCGGTCCCCTGGCACCCGGGGACGGTGATGCTGATGGCCGACCTCGAGTGGGAGGACGGGCGCGAAGTCGTCGCCTCGCCGCGCCAGATCCTGCGCCGCCAGCTCGCCCGCCTGAAGGATCGCGGCCTCAGTTCGAACGCCGGGACCGAGCTCGAGTTCATGGTCTTCCTCGACACCTACGAGGAGGCCTGGAAGAAGGGGTTCCGCGACCTCGAGCCGGCCAATCTCTACAACATCGACTACTCGCTGCTCGGCAGCGCCCGGGTCGAGCCGCTGATCCGCAGGATCCGCAACGAGATGGCGGCCGCGGGTCTGACGGTCGAGAACTCGAAGGGCGAGTGCAACCTCGGCCAGCACGAGATCAACTTCCACTACGACGAGGCGCTGCGGAGCGCCGACAACCACGCGATCTACAAGAACGGCGCCAAGGAGATCGCCGCCCAGGAGGGGCAGTCGATCAGCTTCATGGCGAAGTTCAACGAGCGCGAGGGCAACTCCTGCCACATCCACTGCTCGCTCGCCGCCGGGGGCGGCGACAACGCATTCGCCGCCGATCAGGCGCTGTTCGAGCGCTTCATCGCCGGCCAGATCGCCTGCATGGAGGAGCTGACGCTGTTCTACGCGCCCCACGTCAACTCCTACAAACGCTTCGCCCCGGGCTCCTTCGCGCCGACGGCGATCGCCTGGGGCCGCGACAACCGGACCTGCTCGCTGCGGGTCGTCGGCCACGGCGAGGCGCTCCGAGTCGAGAACCGGCTGCCGGGCGCCGACGTCAACCCGTACCTGGCGCTGAGCGCGATGATCGCCGCCGGCCTGCACGGGATCGAGAACGAGCTGACGCTCGAGCCGGTCTTCGAGGGAAACGCGTACGTGTCCGACAAACCCCGCGTCCCCCGCAACATCTACGACGCCCGCGACGCATTCGCCGAGAGCGAGATGGTCCGCGACGCCTTTGGCGCCGACGTCGTCGACCACTATCTGAACCGGGCGCAGGTCGAGATCGACGCCTTCGAGTCCGCGGTCACCGACTGGGAGCGCTTCCGGGGCTTCGAGCGACTGTGAGTGGAGAGATCGACACGGTGATCTCCGGTCGTTCGAATCCGGGTCGATTTCGCAACGAACATTCGTGCGGAGCTGGGTGCGCATGGGTTCGCCGTCGATAGGCATCTGCGCGGCGCTGGAGCGCGCCCGCTGGGGAGTCTGGGAGGAGACGGTGGCGCTCGCCCCCCGCTCCTACGCGACCGCGGTGCAGCGCGCCGGCGGAACCGCGGTCCTGCTGCCGCCCGACGCCGCCGCCGAGGCCGAGCCCGACCGGATGCTCGACCTGCTCGACGCACTGATCCTCGCCGGCGGCTCCGATGTCGATGCCGCCAGTTACGGGGCCGAGCCGCACCCCGAGACCAAGGGCAGCTGGCCCGAGCGCGACAGCTTCGAGCTGGCCCTGGCGCGGCGGGCGATCGAGCGCGACATGCCGCTGCTCGGGATCTGCCGCGGGATGCAGATCCTCAACGTCGCTCGCGGCGGCACCCTCAACCAGCACGTTCCTGAGATCGTCGGCCACGAGCGCCACCGGGAGGTCCCCGGGACCTTCGGCGACCATGAGGTCGCGCTCGATCCCGGCAGTCTCGCGGCCGCTGCGGCGGGGGGCGAGCGGGTCGGGGTCAAATCGCACCACCACCAGGGGGTAGAAGAGGTCGGCGAGGGGCTGGTGGTCACCGGCCGCTCGGTCGAGGACGAGCTGGTCGAGGCGATCGAGCTGCCCGATCGCAGCTTCGCCCTCGGCGTCATCTGGCACCCCGAGGAGGACGTCGACGACCACGTGATCGCGGCCCTGGTCGCCGCCGCCCGGACGGGATGTCGCACTTCCCTCCCACAGCTGAAGGGAAGTGCGACATCGTGAGCACGCTGAGCGTGATCGAGCCCGCCACCGAGCAGGAGCTGGCCGAGCTGCCCCGGGCCGGTGTCGAGGAGACCGACGCCGCGGTGGCGCTGGCGAGGGAGGCCTTCCTGGCCTGGCGGGCGGTCGCCCCCGCCGAGCGCTCGGCGATCCTCCACGACCTCGCCGACGCCCTCGCCGAGAAGGGCGAGGACCTGGCGCGGATCGAGGCGCGGAACGCCGGCAAGCCGATCGTCGACGCCCGCGGCGAGATCGGGATGGTCGCCGAGACGTTCCGCTATTACGCCGGCGCGCCCGAGCGGCTCCTCGGGCAGACGATCCCCGTCGCCGGCGGCGTCGACATGACGTTCCGCGAGCCGCTCGGCGTCGTCGGCCTGATTGTCCCCTGGAACTTCCCGCTGACGATCGCCTCCTGGAAGGTGGCGCCGGCGCTCGCCGCCGGCAACGCGATCGTCCTCAAGCCGGCCGAGCTGACGCCGTTGAGCGCGCTCGAGCTGGAGAAGATCGCTGTCGAGGCGGGCCTGCCCGAGGGGGTGCTGAACGTCGTCGTCGGGCCGGGGAGCGTTTGCGGCCGGCGCCTGGTCGAGCACCCCGACGTCGCCAAGATCGCCTTCACCGGCTCGACCGAGGTCGGGCGCGGAATCGCCGCGGGAGCGGCGGCGACGATCAAGCGGGTGACGCTAGAGCTCGGCGGCAAGTCGGCCAACATCGTCTTCGCCGACGCCGACCTCGCCGCCGCCGCGGCCTCGGCGCCGATGGCCGTCTTCGGAAACGCCGGCCAGGACTGCTGCGCCCGCTCGCGGATCCTGGTCGAGCGGGGCGCGATCGACGAGTTCATGGACGCGCTGCGGGGCGAGGTCGAGGGCATCCGGGTCGGCGACCCGCTCGATGAGCAGACTCAGATGGGGCCGCTGGTCTCGGCCGGTCAACGCGAGCAGGTCGCCTCGTTCGTCCCCGACGACGCTCCTGTGGCGATCCGCGGCTCGGCGCCCGACGGTCCCGGCTACTGGTTCCCGCCGACGGTCCTCGCCCCGGTCGACAACGACGACCGCGCCGCGCGCGAGGAGATCTTCGGCCCGGTCGCCTGCGTGATCCCGTTCGAGGGCGAGGAGGAGGCGGTCCGGCTCGCGAACGAGACAATCTACGGCCTCTCGGGCTCGATCTGGACCCGCGACGGGGCGCGGGCGCTGCGCGTCGCGCGGGCGGTCGAGACCGGCGTCATCTCGATCAACTCGAACACCTCGGTCCGCGTCTCGACCCCGTTCGGCGGCTTCAAGCAGTCGGGCGTCGGCCGCGAGCTCGGCCCCGACGCGCTCGCCCACTACACCGAGGTCAAGAACGTCTACTACGCAACCGAGGAGGGCTGATGGCGGGACGTCTGCAGGACAAGGTCTGCGTGATCACCGGCGCCGCGAGTGGGATCGGCGCCGAGACCGCGCGGCTGTTCGCGGCCGAGGGCGCGCGCGTCGTCGGGATCGACCTCGACGCCGAGACCGAGGGCGAGCTCTCGATCCAGGCCAACGTCGCCGACGAGGACCAGGTCCGCGACGCCTATGCCCGCGCCCGCGAGGAGATGGGCCGGATCGACGTCCTGATGAACAACGCCGGCATCAACCCGACCGACGACGAGTCGGTCCTCGACACCTCGCTCGAGGCATGGCAGCGGGTCCAGGACGTCAACCTGCGCGGCGTCTTCCTCTGCTGCAAGCACGGCATCCCGCACCTGCTCGCCGGCGAGGGCGGCTCGGTCGTCAACGTCGCCTCGTTCGTCGCCGTCCTCGGCGCCGCCGTCTCGCAGATCTCCTACACGGCCTCGAAGGGCGGCGTCCTCTCGCTCTCGCGCGAGCTCGGGGTCGAGTTCGCGCGCCGCGGGGTGCGGGTCAACGCGCTCTGCCCGGGGCCGGTCAACACGCCGCTGCTCGAGGAGCTCTTCGCCTCCGACCCCGAGAAAGCGCGGCGGCGCCTCGTCCACGTGCCGATGGGCCGGTTCGGGCTGGCGGAGGAGATCGCCGCCGCGGCGCTGTTCCTCGCCAGCGACGAGTCCTCGTTCATCACCGCCTCCTCGATGATGGTCGACGGCGGCATCTCCGCCGCCTACATCACCCCCGAGTAGCGGCGGCGGGGATTCGGACCGGTCTCAACGCTCAACACGCCGCCGAGAGACGTCCTCGGCGCTGATCGCGCCGCCACGCCGATCCGCTACGAGAGCCGGCCCGAGCCGTTGTCAAAGGAGCTGCACATCGACGGCTCAGAGCCCGGCGAGAAGGTCCAGCTGGACTGCTTCTACGTCGGCGCTCTGGCCGGTACTCGACGGGGGTCGTCTGGCAATACACGGGGATCGGCGTGGCCGGCGCCTGCGCCAGGGTATTTCTGCGCGAGAGCGAGCACAACACCAGACGCCCGCTCGGAGACCGCCGAGCTCGCCCACTTGGGCGCCGCCGAGATGGGCGCGCGCGGGCTGAAGGCGGGTGACGAGGTGACGACAGGCGACGGCTCCGGTGCTCCGAGGTGCGGGCTCTGGTCGGGCGTCCGCGGCCGCGCCGCCGCGTCACCCAACGCAGGTCGAGGCCGAGCGCTCGAGCTCAAGCGGCTGCGTCGAGTGGGTGCAGCTTGACGACCTCGAGGAGTGCTGGCGGCCGACGTTCTCGAGCTCCTCGGCGCCGAGGGTGCACAGGCGCACGCCGGAACCCGACAGCACGTACCTGAGCTCGCTACCCCGGCGGACACGGAGCTGCGAGGGAGGGGGCGCGGATGCGGCGCCGAGAGGGGCCATGAGCGGAGGTGTCCGCAGGGACGCCTAGGTGGCGGCGGCGGCGAGCTCGAGGAAGCGGGCGCAGAGCGCGCGCCCGATCTCGTTCCAGGCCCCGATCTTCTCCCGGGTCTCGGCCGCGAGCGCCTCGGGGTCGAGGCCGATCGCGACCGCGTCGGGGTCGGAGCGGTAGTCGGCGGTCCACTTCAGCGCGTCGCGCTCGCTGACCTCGGCGTGGAACTGGATCGCCCAGGCCGCCGGCCCGAACCGCGCCGCCTGAGCGCAGACCGGGCTGCGGGCGAGCGCCGCGCCGCCGCTGATCCCCATCTCGTAGCTGTGCCACTGGAAGGCCTCGAAGGACTCGGGGAGCGCGCCGATCAGCGGGTCTTCGGCGCCGGCGCCGGTGCGCTCGACCCGGTGCCACCCGATCTCCGGCCGCGGCGCCCGCCGCGGCCCCTCCCCCGCCGCTTCGGCGAGGAGCTGGGCGCCGAGGCAGACGCCGAGCAGCGGGATCTCGTTCACCAGCAGGGCGCGGAGGAGGAACTTCTGGTCGGCGAGCCACATGTGCTCCCCCTCATCGTCGACGTTCATCGAGCCGCCGAACACCATCGCCGCGTCGTAGCCGTGCGGGTCGGCCGGCGGGTCGCCGCCGCCGGAGACCAGCCACTCGTCAAGCTCGTCGCCCCGCGCAGCGGCGGCCTCGGCGAAGACGCCGGGACCAGCGTCGGATTCCTGGATTATCGCAAGGACACGCATGACCCCAGTGTTCAGAATTGACCGGTCGCCGCTTCTCTATTCGGTGCCGTGCAGATCCCAGTACTGGACGTCGGTCGTTTCACCCGCGCTGTCGTCCTGGGTACCGGAAAAGTCGATTCCGTCGGCGGATACCTGGCCTTCAACGAATAGTTCGTAGCGAGGCGTGATCGGATATTCGGTGCCTTCGAGGCCTTCTTCCTGTGATGTTTTGTCGCAGGCAACCCGACGGATGATCAGGGCATGGGATTCAGTGATTGCATTGAGGAGGTATTCGTAGGGCGGCGCTTCGGGCACTTCGCCCGGGGCAGTCGTGACCAAGAAAAGACCGGCTCCCAGCAGATCCTCGGTGAATTTTGCTTCCTGCTGGCAGCCGCTCAATTGGGAGGCGTCAGCTCCGGAGGCTTCGACCGTGATGCTGCCCGAGGTGAGTTCGAAGCCATCCTTGAGACTCCCCTCAAGGGCGATGGTCCCGTGCCACGTCTGTTCCGTCAGGCCGGCGATTACCGGGTATTTGAATTCGCCGCCGAATTCGCCCGTCAGGTGGTGGATTCCATTCGACTGCTCGATCGGCTGGGTCCAGGTCTTTTCGCCGACGCCCGCGGTCGAGGTGAATTTCACCGTGACCTTGACCTGGCTCCCCTGCGGGGATTTGCTCACCGCATACTGAATCGTCGGCGACGCGTCCTGCGAGGTCCCCGGCGAGAAGTCCGCGTTCAGCGGGTTGAGGAGGGTCCACCTCGCACCGCTGGCCCGACCGCCGTCGGCGCGAGATTTGGCATAGATGCCGATCTGTTTTTTGTCGCCCTTTTTCAGTTTGACCGCGTTGCTGTCGGGAGAGAAGATGGGCTCTGCGCAGTAAGGCCCGCCCGGGTTGAAGGTGCTCCAGCGTGCCTCCGCCGTGCGGTAGGCAGCGATCGCGGCCGCGGCGGTGCTGGCGAAGGAATCGGCGCCTGAGTCGGGGGCGATCGGGTCACCGAAGAAGCGAGCGCTCGCCTGGGAGGGGTCGTACGCGGCGGCGGGCATCTGGATCCGAACCTTGCGGGTCACCCCGCCCCTGATCACGATGCCTCCGCTGGCGACGATGAAGACCTCCTGAGTGTGCTCGACGTCGATCGAGCTCAGCTTTGCGTCGGCGCCGACCTCTCCGTGGGCCTTCGCTTTCTCTTCGAACACAGTGCTGTTGCGCGAGACGAGCTGACTGCCGTCCCAGACTTCCGTCGTCGCCCGGAACTCACCGCTGCCGCTCGCGTCGACGCTTCCGCTCGCACTCGGGCACCCGGGGACGTTGAAGTGGGTTACGCCGCCACAGGAGACGAAGGTGATCCTCACTCGTATACCGCCGCCGACCGGTGCGTCGATGTAGCCGCCGTTGTCGCCGAGCGCCCCGATCGAGGCCCCGCCGGTGTGGCCGGTCGGGCCTGCGGGGCCGGGCTGGCAACCGGCGGAGGCGAGCGCGGGCCCCGCCGGGAATGAAGACGATCTGGCGCCTCCTCCCTTGCGGTCGATGAACCCCAGCGCCTTCGGCAGCAGCTTCAGGAGCTTCTTCTGCGCCCGCTTGCCGGCGGCGCCGAAGCCGCTCTGAAGCGTGCGGGCGCGCCTTCGCTTCTTGCCGCGCAGCGCCGTTGCCGGGTCGAACTTCAGGGCCTGCTGGAGGTAGGCGAGCCTGATATCGGTCCCCTGTGGGCGGGGAAACAGCTTCGCGAAGGGCTGGCAGGAGCGCTTCTTCCCGACCGTGACAGCCACCTTGGTGCCCTTGCAGGAGACCGCTCTGCCCTTGGCTTCGGCGTCGTCGGTCGCGTTGCCCGCCACCATCAACAGGACGACGGTTGTGATCAATAACGGGTGTCGGCTGCGCGTCGCGGCAATCACCTATTCAGTGCCGTGGAGGTTCCAGCGCTGGAGGTCCACCGATTCGAACGGGCTTTCATCCACGGTGCCGGTGAAGGTGATCCCGTCGGACGATTTCTGTCCCGACGGTGCGAATCTGTAGAGCGGGGTAAGCGGGTATTCCGTACCTTCGTACCCTTCTTCCTGTGACGCTTTGTTGCAGTTGATGCGGGTGATGTTCAGCGCTTCGAAGGGCATCGAGACGGAGATCGAGTATTCGTAGGGCGCTCCGCCTTCTTTGCCGATCGGCGTGACTTCCATAGAGCCCCCCGGCAATTTCCTGTTCGAGTTCGAGCCGTGCTGCTGGCAGCCGCTGATGCCGGAGCCATCGAGCCCCGATGCGGTGATCGAGACTTCGCCCGAGGTCAGGGTGTAGTACTCCGATCCTTCGATCGTGCCGAACCGGTTGAATTCCACCGTCCCACTCCAGGTCTGTTCCGTGCGGCCTTCGACGCTCTGCGGGCCTTTGAATTCGCCGTTGAAGCTGCCGACGATCTGGTTGCGTCCGGGCGGTGCGATCGGCTGCGTCCAGGTCTTTTGGCCGACCCCTGCGGTTGACGTCACTTTGACCATGACTCGCACCTGATCTCCAGCCGGGCTATTGGTGACCGCGTACTGGATCGTCGGCGAGGCGTCCTCCGATGCCATCGGCGAGAAGTCGGCGTTGAGCGGGACGAGAAGGGTCCACTTCGCTCCGGTCGCCCGGCCACCGTCCGCCCGCGCCTTGGCGTAGACGGTGAGCTGTTTTTTCTCGCCTGTTTTCAGTTTAATCGCGTTGCTGGCAGGATCGAAGACCGGTTCGGCGCAGAACGGTTGCCGGTTGAAGCTGCTCCAGCGCTCCTCGGCTTTTTGATAGCTGCTGATCGCGGCTTTGGCCGTGTTCGCGAACGACTCCGCACCGGAATCGGGCTTGAGCGGGTCGCCGAAGAACCGGGCGCTGGCACTGGCGGGGTCGTAGTGGCCACCCGGCATCGGAATATGGACCTTTCGTGTGACCCCGGCCCTGATCACAATCGGATAGCCGGCGGTGGTCGCGACGATGAAGAGTTCCTCGGTGTGCTCGACGTCGATCGACTTGAGCTTGGCATCAGACCCGACCTCACCGTGAATCTTCGCTTTCTGTTCGAAGTTGGTTGTGCTTCGCGAGAAGACCTGGCTCGAACTGCGGATTTCGAACGTCACGCTGAACTCACCACGGCCTCTGCCGTCGACGGTGCCGTTGGCCGTAGGGCACTCGGGAATGTTGAAGGCGGTGACGCCGCCGCAGGAGACGAAGGTGACCTTCGCGTGCAGGCCGCCGCCGATCGGGACGTCCATGTAACCGCCGTTGTCGCCCAGCGCGCCCACCGAGGCGCCTTCAAAGCCCCCGCTGGGACCGGCCGGGCCGGGACTGCAACCAGCCGAGGCGAGCGCGGGGCCCGGCGGGAACGAGGACGCTCCGGCGCCTCCTCCCCTGCGGTCGATGAACGCAAGCGCCTTCGGCGCGACCTTGAGGAGCTTCGTCTGCGCGCGCTTGGCCGCGGCGCGGAAACTGCTCTGAAGCTTCCTGACCCGTTTGCGCTTCTTGCCCTTCACCGCGCTCGCCGGGTCGAATTTCAGGACCTGCTGGAGGTAGGCGAGCCTTGTGTCGCTCGCCTGGGGGTTCGGGAAGACCTTCGCGAACGGATGGCAGGTCGTCGTTTTCCCGACCTTGACCGCCACCTTCCCGCCCTTGCAGGTGACCTTCTTGCCTTTCGCCGTGGCATTCGGCGCAAGGACGGTGGATACGGCCAGGACGAGAGCCGTGAGGACGAGAAGCCGGCACCCCGTGGGGAACCTCATCCAGTCCAGCCTAACCCCGCGGGCGGCAACGGTCCAGCGTGCTGGACCAACGGTCTCCGAGTATTGGGAGGCCTCAGGCGACGTTGATCGCGGCGGCGATCGAGAAGACTCCGATCGCGGCCATGCCGAGGATTTCGGCGGCGCGGGGGTTGGGGCCGAGGTTGCCGCGTTCGCCGGCGACGATGAAGAGCGCGCAGATGATCCCGCCGATGACGCCGCCAAGGTGGCCGCCGATGCTGATCCCGGGGACGCCGAAGGTGAGGCCGAGGTTGATGAGGAGGATCACCCCGAGCTCCGAGGCGAGGGCATTCAGCCCGCGGCCGCGGGCGATCACGAAGGCGGCGCCGAAGAGGCCGAAGATGGCGCCCGAGGCTCCGACCGTCAGTTCGTGAGGGCTGGTCAGGGCAATCGCGCCGAAAGCGCCGGCGAAGAGCGAGGCGAAGTAGATGGCGAGGAAGCGCGGGGTGCCGATCGCCGGCTCGAGCAGGCGGCCGAGGACGAACAGGGCGAACATGTTGAAGCCGATGTGGAAGAGCCCGGCGTGGAGGAACCCGCCGGTCAGCAGCCGGTACCACTCGCCATCGGCGACTGCGTTCCCCTGCAGGGCGAAGTTGGCGATCACCGAGCCGCTGGTGCCGCTCAGCCCGCCGGCTCCACTCGCGATCTCGGCGAGGTAGGCGGCGACATTGAGCGCGATCAGGACGATCGTCGCCGTGTAGCCGGTCGGTTCCAGCGCGGCCGCTCCGCGCCGCACCTGGGTCCGCTGATTGGCGCACTCGGGGCAGCGCATCCCGACCGGAGTCGGCGTCATGCACTCGGGGCAGATCGGGCGCCCGCAGGAGGAGCAGGAGACGCGGGTCTCGCGATCGGGGTGGCGGTAGCAGGTTGCCATCGGGCTGCGGAGCCTACAATCGCGGCGTCTTGGCCCCGAGCAGCGAGACCCGGATGGAGCCGCCGAGCCCGGCCCGGCTCTACGCGTCGCTGGCCGGAGCCCTGCTGGTGATCCTCGGCATCCTCGGCTTCTTCTACAGCGCCTCGTTCGGCAGCCCCGGAGAGGTCGACGACATGCTCGGGGCCTTCGCCGTCAACGGCTGCCTCAACGTGATCCACATCGCCCTCGGCGCTCTCGGCCTCCTCGTCGCCGGCTTCGCCTCGCGCTCCTACTCGCTCTGGCTCGGCCTCCTGCTGGTCGTCCTCGGCGCCTGGGGCTTCGTGGTCGGCAGCGGCGACGCGATCCTCGGCTTCATCCCCTCCAACACCGGTGACAACCTGCTCCACCTCGGGCTCGGCGCGCTCGGCCTCGCCGCCGCAGCCGCGACCCCGCGACGGGTCGCGTCGGCGGAATCGACCGGCGCCAGGCGCCCGGCCGAGTCGACCGAGTAGCCCCGCGCAACCTCACGCCCCGAAGGGGGTCGGCGGGCGACCGGATCGATCGGTGGCGGGGGCCGCATCCGGCCCCGGCCGATACGGCCGGGGCTAGGGCCGGACGCGGTTGGCGATCGAGCGCAGGCCGCCCCTGGTCTGCTGGCGGCCCCGGCGCCGCATCTCGAGCAGGACGAGGGCGCCGGTGGCGACTCCGCCGGCGCCGACCGCGATCACCGGCCGGACCCAGTTGCGGGGGTCGCGGAGGGCGCGCAGCTCACTCTCAGAGAGCTCCTCGGCCCAGTCCGAGAGCTCCTCGGCCGCGGCGGCGGTCACTGCGGCCAACGTGTCCTCGACCCGGCCGGAGAGGCGCTCGGGCGGCTCGATCGGCCGCAGCGCGTCCGAGAGCAGGCGCTCGAACTCGCCAGGGAATGCGGATTCGGCGGTTTCACTCATCGTCACCCATCTCCTCCTGGAGCTGTTTGATCGCGCGATGTATCAACACCTTGGTCGCCCCGTCGGTGCGACCCAGGGCGCGGGCGATCTCGCGGTTGTCCATCCCAAGGGCAAAGCGCATGATCAGCGCATCGCGCCTGTCGTCGGGCAGCTTGTCGAGGTGCTGCATCACCTGCCGCAGCTCCTCGCGGCCGGCGGCGATCGCCTCGGTCCCGTGCTGGGTCGGGATCGGGTCGGCGCTCTCGAGCGAGGTCTGCGGCCGCCGCGAGCGGTCGCGGTAGAAGTTGAGCGCGAGGTTGTGGGCGATCCGGATCAGCCACGGCCGCAGCGGCCGCCCGTCGGACTCCGCCCGCGCTCGCGGGAAGTGCCGGTAGGCCTGCAGGAAGGCCTGCTCGGTCAGGTCCTCGGCGTCGTGCGGGTTGCCGACCCGGTAGTAGGCGTAGGAATAGACATCGCGCAGGTGGGTCCTGTAGAGGTCCTCGAACGCGCGGTCGATCTCCGCCTTCTCGGCCGGGTCGAGGCTCGCCGGTTCGACGTTCTCCGAGGCCGCGCTCACGACAACACCCCGTGCATCGCTCGCTCGCGCTCATGATCCCCGGAAATCTCGCTCGCTCGCTCCGCACTCACGCACCAAGCCTAGCCCCCGCACTCGGGTACTCGGTCCCGACCTCGGCGCGCCGGGCCTGCTCGACCCGACGCAGGCCGGCGACCCATTCGTCGCCGTCGATCTCGCCCTCGATCAGCGCCGCGAGTCCGGCCAGCGCCTCGGCCGGGCTGCCGGCGGCGGCGACCGCGTGGGCGAGGAGCGGCACCGTGTCGAGCCCCTCCGAGGCCTGGCCGATCAGCGCAGGGATCTCATCCGCCGGCGTGCCTTCGCCGAGCAGCTCGCCGGCGCGGCGGTTGCGGCCGCTCGGCGCCATCAGCGTCGCGGTCAGGTCGCCGATTCCGGCCAGGCCCGTGAAGGTCTCGCGCTCGGCCCCGAGCGCCTCGGCGTACTCGATGCACTCGCTCCAGACCTCGGCGGCGGCGATCCCGGCGGCGTTGCGGCCGTAGGGCTCGGTCGCGGCGGCGGCGAGGACGGCGGCGTTCTTCGCCGCGCCCGCCATCTCGACCCCGGTCACGTCCCGCGAGCGCTCGCAGACGAGGCCGGCGGAGTCGAAGACCTCACCGAGCTGCTGGCGCAGGTCGCGGTCGGCCGAGCCGAGGACGAGAGCGGCGGACCCGGAGACGGCCTCGCGGGCATGGGCCGGGCCGCCAAGACAGGCGATTGCGCGCGCCCGCACCCGCTCGCCGACGTACTCGGAGGGCAGCTTGCCCTGCGGGGCGATCAGGCCCTTGGTCAGGAGCAGGACCGAGGACCGGTCGCTGATCCGGTCGGCGATCGCGCCGACCGCCTGCGGCAGCGAGCCGGAGGGGATCGCGAGGCAGAGGAGGTCGAGGCCGGCGAGCTCGATCTCTGAGGCGGGCCGGACGTCGATCGAGTCGGGGAGCTCGACGTCCTCGAGGTAGCGCTGGTTGTAGCGCTCGGCGGCGAGCTCGTCGGCCTGCTCGATGGTGCGGGTCCCGAGCTGGACATCGAGGCCGCCGCGAGCGAGCAGGACGGCGACCGCCGTCCCCCAGCTGCCTGCGCCGATCACCGCGGCGCGGCGCATCGGCGGCAGGCCGCCCATCGCTTCCCACTGCAGCAGGACGTTGGGCCAGATCCGCTCGGTCACCGTTTCGGCCAGCGCCTGCGAGGGCTCGGTCGCGCGCGGGAAGCGGACGGCGCGGCCGAGGCGGACCCTGACCGGGCGTGGACGGATCCTCCAGCCGCGGCGGACGTGCTCGGTGCCGACGATCGCCGTCGGCAGGACCGGGGCGCCGGTTTCGAGCGCGAGCCGGCCGACGCCGCGCTTGGGCTGGGCGAGGGAGCCGCTGCGGATCCGCGTCCCCTCGGGGAAGATGCAGACGGTGCCGCCGCGCTCGACGATCCGGCGCGCGGTCTCCACCGAGACCTCGTCGGACTCGCCGCGGCGGATCGGGAAGGCGCCGAGGCGGGAGATCAGCCAGGCCTGGAGCGGGTTGCGGAAGAGCTCGACCTTGGCGACGTAGTTCATCGGCCGCCGCCATGGGAGGATCCCGCCGATCAGGAACGGGTCGAAGAAGCTGCGGTGGTTGGCGGCGACGATCAGCCCCCCCTTCATCCCCTTGCCATGCTCTTTGCCCTCGCGCCGGTAGCGGAAGTAGACGAGGCAGAACGGCGTCATGAAGATCCGCGCCAGCAGGTAGAGGACCCAGTTGACCCCGTGCCTGCGCGTGTACTCGTGGTAGCGGGCGAGGCGCTCGTCGCTCACGAAGTCCGCCCGCGCGCCGTTGCGCGCGGACTCGGCCAGGCATGGGGGGTCGCCGCCGCGATCCATCGGGGATCGCTACACGGGCGGACGCCCCCGGTTACCGGAGCGCGAGATAGGGTTGAGCCGCAGGTTGCCGGCCGGGCGGGCCAAGGCCGCCCGGGACCCATCCCGAGGAGGTCTCACCGATGCGGATCCGACCCAGGCTCACCTACGCGAACATCGTCGCCACCCTGGCGCTGTTCCTGGCACTGACCGGAGGCGCGGTCTGGGCAGCGAGCAAGATCAACGGCAAGCAGATCAAGAAGAACTCGATCCCGGGCAACCGGATCAAGAAGAGCACGCTGACGAACAACCAGCTCAAGAAGCAGACGATCACCAACGCCAAGATCAAGCCGGGCACGATCCAGCGAACCTCATTGGCGGCGGGCACGCTCCCGGGCGTGATCATCGCCGACGCCTCGGCGACGAACCTGCCCGGAGCCACCACCGAAACGCCTCCCGGCCCCACCCCTGTCACCCTGGCGGGCACCACCTCGTTCAACATGGTCGCCGGCAAGAGCTACCAGCTCCAGTCGGAGGTCGTCGGGAATCCGGTCTTCACCCCGGGCGAATCCTGCAGGCCCGCGGTGCAGGTATATGTGAACGGGGCCCCCACCACCTTCGTCGAAATCTTCGCTAGCGAAGCCCCTCCGGGCTTCGACACGCGGTTCCCGGAGGGGAGCTACACGACCAGCCTCCTGACCGAGTCCGGACCGCAGCAGATCAGCGCCAAGGTGTTCGGCGACGCGGCTTGTGGCAGTGGGACCAGCCTGGAAAAGTTCAGGGTCGTCGTCGTCGAACTCGGCTAGGCGGCGAGGAACTCGATGACCGCGCGGGACCAGGCCGCGCGGTTGTCGGGCTCGAGGAAGGTGAAGTGGTCGCCGGGGACGACGGCGCTCGTGGCGTCGGGCAGCCCCTCGGCGATCTCCACCGCCATCGGCCCGCCGAACGGGTCTTGGTCGGCGCTCAGCACCAGCGTCGGCGCCTCGATCCGGGCAAGGTACGGGCGCAGGTCCATCCCGCCGGCGATCGTCTCGTTGAAGTGGCGCAGCGCGTCGGAGTTCATCCCGGCGGCAATCAGCGCCCGCGCGATCGGCTCGATGTCGGTGCCGAGCGGGGCCAGCACCCGGCCGGCCCGCTCGTATAGTGCGATCAGCTCCTCGTCGTTCGCGTAGTTGCCGGCCTGCTGGTCCTGGAGGGCGGCAATCGCGTCCTCGAAGTAGGGCTGGCCGTGGTGGGTCGCGATCGGCCCCATGCGCCGCTGGCGGATGTCGTCGGTGAACCGGGTCGCGGTGCTGGCGAGGACGAGCCGCCCGACCCTATCGGGGTGGGTGCCCGCCCAGATGATCGCGACGAATCCGCCGTGCGAGTGGCCGAGCAGGTCGAGGCGGTCGAGGCCGAGGTGCCCGCGCACCGCCTCGATGTCGGCGACGTAGTCCTCGAGGTCGTAGGCCGAGGCGTCCGCCGGCCGGTCTGAGTCCCCCGTTCCGCGCGGGTCGAAGAGCAGGAGGGTGCGCTCGGCCGCGAGCTCCGGCAACTCGCCGAAGTAGAGCGAGGAGAAGCCGGGGCCGCCGCAGTGGCAGAACAGGGGCGGGCCGGCACCCACCTCGCGCCAGGCGAGGGTGCGGCCGTCGTCGGTCTGCAGGCTCGGCACGCGCACAAGCTATCGCTCGCGATTGGGGGTGGGATGCGAAGAAGCCGGGGGACCGCGGGTTTGTCTTTGAATAGAGCGGCTTACTCCTGGTCGAGGGCGAAGATGTTGCCGTCGGGATCCTTGAACCAGGCACCTGCCTGCTCTCCCAGGTGCGCGATGCCCTTCTCGTCGGTCTTGATCGGGTCCATGTCGTACTGCTCGAACGTGACCCCCCTGGCGGTCAATTCGTCGACCGCGCTCTCGATGTCGTCGACCTGGAAGGCCGCCGAGGTCGCGGGAGACTTGCCGGCGTTGGCCGGCGAGGGATAGATGTGGATCGCGGTGCTCCCGCAGGGATACCTGACACCGCCATCCCCTTTCTCCTCTCCGCCTGAGAGGCCGAGCGTGCCCTCGTAGAACTCCCGAGCCCTGCCGACGTCAGATACGGCGATCGTCGCGATGACTTCGCTGTCACTCAATCTCATGCCTACTCCTTCCATCGACCTGCCTGCGCAGAGCCTAGTCCAGCAACCGATAGTGTCGGTTGGCATCAGCAACCACTGCCCGATTCATCTCGGCGGAGAGGAGGCTCAGAAATGGAGAGCTCGTATCAAGCAGAGGTGAGGAACGAAGTCACCTGGGGCTGGTGGCTTCTGATGCTCGTCGGCCTGCTCAGCATCGTTGCGGGGGTGATCATCCTCTTCAAGCCCGGCGACAGCCTCGCGACGCTGGCGGTGATTGCGGGCATCTTCCTGCTGGTCGACGGCATCCTCGAGCTGGCCGACTCGTTCATGCGCGGCACCGAGAACCGCGGGCTCGTCGCGCTGCTCGGTGTCCTCACTGCAATCGTCGGGGTGCTTCTGATCCGCCACCCCGTCGGGGGCGTCGCCGCCGTCGCTCTGCTAATCGGGCTCTGGCTGATCGCCATCGGTGTGATCCGCTTCGTCACCGCTTTCGGGGAACCCGAGAACCGGGGGTGGCATGCCTTGGCGGGAATCGTCGAGCTCGTCGCGGGGATCGTGATCGTCGCCAACCCGAACATCGGCTTCGCGACCCTGGCACTGTTGGTGGGGATCGGCTTCATCTTCAACGGAATCGCGATGTCGATACTCGGCTGGGGGATGCACGAGGTCAGACGTGAGGGCTCGCGCCCCGGCTGAGCCGTCTCACGATGCCTGAGGGGCTGGGTCCACAAGAGGTCGGCAAGGAGATCGCAGAGCACGCCAAGGAGAGCGACCAGGAGGACGCGCACGAGCGACGGGATCGCATCGTCTCGATCCTCGAGGCGGTCCTCCTTGCCGTCGTCGCGCTGTTGGCAGCCTGGTCCGGATACGCGGCGGCGAAGTGGAGCACCGAGTCGCGGGTCGGGCTGGCGGAAGCTTCCGCGGCGAGGACGAAGGCGAACCGCGCCAATCTCGCGGCGATGGAGCTTCGGGGCTTCGACTCCTCCACCTTCAACGCGTGGTTCACCGCCTACACCGTCAAGAACCAGCAGGCGATGGCCCTCGCCGAACGCCGCTTCCGCCCTGCATTCCGCGTGGCGTTCGACGCATGGCGCGCCACCAAGCCCGAGACCAACGCCAACGCGCCTCGGGGCCCGACCTACATGCCGCAATACCGGCAGCCGGGGCTCGGCAGAGGGAGGGCGCTCGATGCGCAGGCGGACGAGGCCTTCGCCGCGGGTGAGAACGCCGGTGAGACCTCCGACAAGTACGTCCGCTCGACGGTCTACCTCGCGAGCGTCCTCTTCCTGATCGGAATCAGCACGCGCTTTCCCCTGCGCGGCGGCAGGTACGCGCTGGTCGCGCTGGGCGGGCTGATGCTGGTCCTCTCCATTGTGCAGCTTGCCCAGCTCCCCGGTCCGCCCACCTGATCTCCTGGCGTGGTCAGCTACCAGGCGCGCTGATCATCTCTACCAGGCGCGGTCGATCATCTCGGTGAGCTCGGCGCGGGTCGGTGGCTGGGGGTTGAAACCGAGCTCGGGGCGCTGCAGCATCGCTTCGATCGCCTCCCCGAGCTTCGAGTGGTCGGCGCCGGACTCGCCGAGGCCGGGCGGGTTGCCGCCGAGATCGAGGATGCGCGGCTCGATCGCGCCCGGGTCGCACCCGATCGCCTCGGCGAGGGAGGCGATCGCGTCGGGCGCGCGCGGCTCCATGAAGGCCATCGCCCGGGGCAGAATCGCGGCGTTGGTCTCCGCGTGGGGACTGCCGCAGACGCGGACCAGCGTCTGACAGACGACATGGTGGATCGAGAACAGGCCGGAGTCGATCGCGTAGCCGCAGAGAATCGCGCCCTCGGCGAGGGCGACGCGGTCGCGGGAATCGCGCGCTTCGTCGAGGGCGGAGGCGATCTGCCCCGCGCCGCGCAGCGCTGCCCACTCGGAGACCGGGTTGGCGAACGGCGTGTAGAGGGAGTCGGCGCCGTGGCCGAGGGCATTCATCGCGCTCGCCCGCAGCCGCGCCTCCGAGTGGGTCGTCATCGCCTCGGGGTCGGCGATCACTAGCCGCGCCCGGACCAGGCCGGTGACCCGCTCCTCGGCCCCGGCCGGGAGGCGGTGGATCCCGGTCATCTCGGCGCCCGAGAGCGTCGTCGGGATCGCGGCGACTGTGGCGCCGGTGATCGCCGCGATCGCCTTCGCCGTGTCGATCACCCGGCCGCCGCCGTAGGCGACGAGGTTGCTCGAGCGCGCAGTCTCGAGCAGCGCCGCCGCGGTCTCCGGCACCTGGCCGGGGTCGACGAGGTGGGTCGTCGCGGCCGCCTCGCCGAGGACGGGGGCGTCGAGCAGCGCCCGTTCGGTGCTGAGCAGGTCGAAGCTGTTGAAGCCGTGTTCGTCGAGCAGGTGCGGCGCGGCCTCGAGGCCGCCGCGGCGGAAGACGACGACGCGGTCGGCGTCGCGCCAGGTGAAGTCGCGGCTCACTCGGTGCGGGCTTTGGCGCGCGGGTTCAGGATCGGGCGCAGGTTCGGTTCGACCCGGTCGCGGAGGTGCTCGTAGGCGGGCGGCAGCGAGAGCTTTTCGCCGAGCTCGGAGAGCGGCTCGTCGACGGTGAAGCCGGGACCGAGGGTCGCGACCTCGAACAGGATCCCGCTCGGCTCGCGGAAGTAGATCGATTTGAAGTAGAAGCGGTCGATCACCGGGGTCGGGTGGGCGCCGCCGGCCATCGCCCGCTCGCGCCACCACTCGTGCTCGTCGATCGTCGAGGCCCAGGCGACGTGGTGGACGGATCCCGCGCCCTGCAGCGAGCGCTCCTGCGGCGGCTCGTCATACAGGTAGAGGCCACCGCGCTGCGAGCCGCGCGCCTCCCAGCCGCCTCCCCCCTCCTCGGTCGGCTCGAACTCGAGCGCTTCGAACAGGGACTTTCCCGCGTCCGGCGCGGCCGAGTAGGCGCGGACCGCGTGGAACCCCTGCAGCGCGACCTCTGCCGGCACCTCCGGGTGGTCGGCGATCAGCGGCTCGTCGGGGACGTCGACGACGAGCAGCTCGTGGACGAGGCCCTCGGGGTCGGCGAAGTGGATGCTTGGGGCGCTCTCGCCGCGCTCGACGGTGATCCCCTCGCCGCCGAGCCGCTTCTCCCAGAAGTCGAGAGCCTCGGGCGAGGCGACCCGCCAGACGATCCGGTGGACGTCGCCGGCGCCGGCCCGGCCCTGCGGCACGCCCGGGAACTCGAAGAAGGTGAGGTCGGAGCCGGCGTCGCCGTTCTCGTCGGCGAAGAACAGGTGGTAGACGGTCGGGTCGTCCTGGTTGACGGTTTTCTTGACCAGGCGGAGGCCCATAACGCCGGCGTAGAAATCGACGTTGGACTGGCCGTCGGAGGTGATGCAGGTGATGTGGTGAATCCCCTCCAGCTTCATCCCTGCCGTATAGCATCACATACCCATGAGCCGCGGACGCAGCCGGCTGGTCAAGGCCTTTGTCGTCCTCGGCTCGGTCTTCGCCTTCCTCAGCGTCTTCGGGATCTGGATCGAACGCCAGGCGCTCAACACCGACGACTGGGTCCACACCAGCGACAAGCTGATCGCCAACACGAAGATCCGCGAAGCGGTCGCCGACTACCTCGTCAACACGCTCTACGAAAACGTCGACGTCGAAAAAGAACTCGAAGGGATCCTGCCCGGCGACACCAAGGAACTCGCCGGGCCGGTGTCGGGGGCGGTGCGCTCGGTCGCCGGGACCGGCGCCAACGAGGTCCTGCAGACGGCCCGCGCGCAGCAGCTCTGGCGCGCCGCGAACCGGACCGCGCACGAAGAACTGATCGCCGTCCTCGAAAACGAAAAGGAAAACATCTCGACCGGGGAAGGCGAAGTGACGCTGGACCTCTCGACCCTCGTCACCAACCTCGCCAACGAAGTCGGGATCGGCCAGTCGCTGTCCGAAAAGCTGCCGGAAGACGCCGGGCGGATCGTGATCCTGAAGTCCGAAGAGCTGCAGACCGCGCAGACGATCGCGACCGCCATCAAGGGCCTCGCGATCGTCCTCACCCTGCTGACGTTCCTGTTCTTCGGCCTCGCCGTCTACCTCTCGCGCGAGGACCGCTGGGTGACGGTGCTGTTCTGCGGCATCGGCCTGATCGCCGCCGGCTTCGCGGTGATCGTCTTCCGCAGCATCGCCGGCGGGATCGTCGTCGACGAATTGGTGGTCGAAGAAACCGTCAAACCGGCCGCCGAAGAAGCGTGGACGATCGCGACCTCGCTGATGGTGAGCATCGCGATCACGGTGATCGTCTTCGGCGTCCTCTTCGGGATCGCCGGCTGGCTCGCGTCGCCGACGAGCCCGGCGAAATCGACCCGCCGCGTCCTGACCCCGTTCCTCCGCGACCACACCGCCTGGGTCTACGCGCTGCTCGCGATCGTCGTCTGCATCTACTTCCTCTCGGCGCCGACCCAGAACCTGCGCACCTTCCTCACCGTCCTGATCCTCGCGGGGCTCGCCGCGGCCGGCATCCATGAGTTACGAAGACAATCCGAAGGCGAGAACCCCGACGTCAGCCTCGACGACCTGTTCGGCGGCACCAGGGCACGCGTCGCGGGGGCGGTGAAGAGCGCAAATATCGGCGAGCGGATGGAGAGTTTGCGGCTGCCGGAGATGCGGAAAGGCGGCGGCGAGAGCAGCGGCGCGGCGGCGGGCGGCGGCGCGGCGCCCGCCGGTGGCAGCGACCAGGACGCCCGCCTCGCCCGCCTCGAGAAGCTCGCCGACCTCAAAGAGAAGGGCGTGCTCTCCGAGGAGGAGTTCCAGGCCGAAAAGGCCCGCGCGATGGGCGAGTCCTCCTAGCGGACGAAGGCGCCGAGAGCCGCCCCCACGTCTGCGGCACTCAGCGACCCGAACCGAATCGTCCATCCACCATCGAGCTCCTGTCGCAACGAATGGGAGACCTGAGTCCCTTTCAGGGTCTCGATGTGTTGCTCGGCCCTCTCACAACCCACTCGCTCCCTGGAAGGTGGCGTCGAGGCCGTAGCTGCCGTCATCCAGCGGCCAGATCGAAATCCGATCCGCGACCGGGCCGGCTTTGGCGGGGAGATTGACGGCCTCCATAACCACCTAGATCGGCACAAGCCGGTCCCCGTTTGAGCGTTTCTGACAGAGCCCGCCCCCGGACTCGAACCGGGACTCCCGTCATTACAAGTGACGTGCTTTAGCCAGTTAAGCTAGGCGGGCAACTCGTATTCGCTGGCCCAGCGTACGCGCTTGCTCTGATTGTTGCGGGGGGGAACGAGTCGCAGATGCATCCCGCTGGGTGGGACCTCCTCAGCGGGAATCACGTATAGGCCTTTGTTATGAGGGCAGTAGACGATGAACATGTCTACTTCGCCCTTGTAGTACTTGCGCCGGGTTCCATTTGTATTGGATTGGACACTGATCGCGCTGAACTCGATAACGCCACCCCGAAGGCGTCCGGTCTTGACCTGGGCCTTGAGCAAGTCGCCGTCGTTGTCCAAGACAAGGTCATAGCGCTGGTTCACACCGAAGGGAAGTAAGACCCGGCATCCGCTCTCGACCAGCCGAGCCAGCACCGCTCCCTCGCTTCGCTGCCCGATATCTACCGGGTGATCCGTGAGAACTGGCTTTGCGAGAGGCGAACGCATGTTCGCATGCTAGACGGTCCGTCGGTTGACTTCGGGCTCTGCGTTCGTCCGCTTGTCCGCACCGTTGCCCGCCGCCCTGACAGCGGTTACCTTTTCCGCATGAAGCGATTCCTCGCTCGGCTTGGCTTGTCGGCAGCGGCGATCGCGGTCGCGGCGATCGCCTTCGCCGGATCGGCCGAGGCGCAGACCTTCACCGTCACCAACCTCAACGGTTCCGGCGTCTCCGGCGACGGCAGCCTGCGCGGCGAGGTCCTCGCCGCGAACGCGAACACGGGCTCCGACACGATCGAGTTCGCCGGCGGCCTCGCGGGAACGATCACGCTCAGCGCCGAACTGCAGATCAAAGACCCCGTCGACATCGAGGGACCGGGGCCCGGTCAGATCACCGTCGCTCAGAGCGCCGAAAAACGCGTCTTCCACATCAACCTCCCCAGCCCCGGCCCGGTGACAATCGCCGGCCTCCACATCGCTAATGGCACCGCATCGGGCCCCGGCGGCGACATCTGGAACGACGACGAAGGCCCGGCATCGAGCCTGACCGTCGTCAACTGTGCGATCACCGGCGGCACCGCATCGGACTACGGCGGGGGCATCGACGCCTTCGGGACGTCGCTGACGCTCCGTTCGACCACCCTCAGCGGCAACCACGCCATCTCCGGTGGGGGCGCCTGGGTCGGCGGAGGACCCGTCGCCGTCACGATCGAAAATTCGACCTTCAGCGGCAACTCGACGTCGGGATCCGGCGCTGCGCTCAACATCGAGCTCCTCGAAGGCAGCGTGCTCGTCACCGGCACGACCTTCTCGGGCAACCAGGCCCAGACGTACGCCGGCGCAATCGTCGGGTCCGTCTCGAAAGGAAGCGCGACGATCGCCAACTCGACGATCTTCGGCAACAGCTCCGCGCAAAACGGTGGTGGCGGCCTCGTCCTCAACTCATCCGAAGGAACAATCCTGGTCGAGGCCTCGACCATTTCCGGCAATCACTCGACCGGATCCGGAGCGAAGGGCGGTGGGATCCTCGTCGACGCCGAACATCCGATCCGGCTCGAGGACACGATCGTCGCCGGCAACAATGCCGACAGCGGCGGCGCCGACCTCGAAGGGCCGTTCAACGCCGCCTTCAGCCTCGTCGGCAACCCCGCCGGCGCGACCCTCACCGAAACGGTCGCCGGCTCGAACCTGCTCGGGGTCGACCCAGCCCTCGGCCCGCTCCAGAACAACGGCGGCCCGACCGAGACGATGGCGATCACAGCAAGCAGCCCTGCCGTCAATAGGGGCGCCGGTGCGTTGGGAACCGACCAGCGCGGCCAGCCCCGCCCCGTCCTCTATCCCGGCGTCCCGATCTCGGCGGCGCCGGGCGCCAACGGCGCCGACATCGGGGCCTTCGAGCTGCAGGCGCCACCGCTGCCTTCGAACCAGTTCCGCTTCGGCAAGGTCAAGCTGCATAAGAAGAAGGGGACGGCGACGGTGGCCGTCGTCGTTCCCGGCCCGGGTGTCGTGCTCCTCGTCGGCTCGAAGAAGGTGAAGAAGGCGAGCAAGACCGCGAAGGGCGCCGTGACCGTGAAGCTCCTCCTCAAGGCCAAGGGAAAGGCGTTGAGATCGCTCAAGCGTGACGGCAAGGTCAAGGTGAAGGCGAAATTCACGTTCACCCCGACCGGCGGCACGCCGGCGTCGAGGACGAAGGCCGTGAAGCTGGTCAGGAAGCGCTAGCGGCGCTGGGTGGCCATTGCATCGGTCAGGTGACCTCCTCGAGCCGGCCCGTCTTGACGTCGTAGACGAAGCCGCGAACCGCGTCCGTCCTCGGGATAAACGGGCTCTCCTTGATCCGTTTGATCGAGTCGCGGACGTCCTGCTCGAGGTCGGCGAAGTTCATCGCGTGCCACTCGGGCCGCTCACCGGAGTGCTCCTCGAGCATCTGATGGAACTCCTCGTTGCTGAAGGTGAGCATCCCGCAGTCGGTGTGGTGGATCAGCATGATCTCCTCGGTGCCCAGCAGGTGCTGGGAGATCGCCAGCGAGCGGATCTCGTCGTCGGTGACGACACCGCCGGCGTTGCGGATCACGTGCGCGTCCCCGATCGAGAGGCCGAGCATCGGATAGGGATTCAGCCGCGCGTCCATGCAGGCGACGATCGCGATCTTCCTTGCCGGGGGCAGCGGCAGATCGCCCTTGTCGAAGCCCGCGGCGAAGGCCTCGTTGTTCTGCACCAACTCATCGATTGCGCTCATCTCGGGCTCCCTTCCTTCTTGCTCAAGTGGGGGTCAGGACCACGATCGGGATCAGCCGGTCGGTCTTTGCCTGGTAGGCGCTGTAGCGGTCGCCGTTGTTGTCGTTGGCGAGTTTCCAGAGCCGGTCGAACTCGGGGTCGGTCTGCTCGACGACGCGTGCCGTGGCCTTCTCGCGATCGCGGCCGAGCTGGACCTCGACCTCGGGGTTCGCCTGCAGGTTGAGGAGCCAGGCCGGCGGTTTGGGGTCGCCGCCTTTCGAGGCGACGACGACGTAGTCGTCGCCGTCGTTCGCGTAGACGAGGCCGTTGGTCCGGATCTCGCCGGAGCGACGGCCCTCGGTCCGCAGCAGCAGGCACGGGACCCCGAGCACTTTGTGCCCGACCCGGCCGTCGGTCGCCTTGTAGACCTTCTCGTGGACGCCGAGGACGTGGCTGAGCATGCTCATCGAAGGCAGCCTAGCCCCTGGGCGGCACGAAGGCGGGCGCCACCGGCCGGCCGCGGCGCGCCGACTCGAGCGCGGCGAGCGCGATTGCGAGCGCGGCGGCGCCGTCCTCGGCGGAGGCGAGCGGCCGGCCCTCGCCGCGGACCGCGGCGTCGAAGCGTCGCACCACCCGCTCGTAGATCGGCCGTCGCTCGGGGATCACGAGCTCCTCGATCTCATCGAGGCGGCGCAGGAGCACCTGCCCGATCGGGTCCGGCGTCATCACCTCCATGCCGATCAGCGAGCCCTCGGTTCCGAGCAGCTCGAACCCGGTCTCCGCGTGGGGCACGGTGAACGAGTCGTGGAAGGAGACCAGCTGTCCGCCGCGCATCCGCATCACCCCCATCACCGAGTCCTCGAGAGGCGGCTCGGCGAGGCCCTGGTTCGCGGTCAGCGCCGTCACCTCGGCGACCTCGTCATCGAGCAGGAAGCGGACGGTGTCGGCGTCGTGGACGGTGACGTCGAGGACGACTCCCCCGCCCGCCTCCGGCCTCCGCAGGCGCCAGGTGCGGAGCTCCTCCGGCAGCGAGCGGGCGTGGAAGACCCGCGCCGCGATGATCTCGCCGATCGCGCCCGCGTCGACCTGCTCTTTCATCGCCCGGATCGTCGGCGCCGCGCGCAGGTGGTGGTTCGTCGCGAGGACGACGCCGGCCTCCTCGCAGGCCATGATCATCGCCGCCGCCTCGGCGAGGCTCAGCGCCAGGGGCTTCTCGCAGAGAACGTGCTTGCCGGCGCGGGCCGCGGCGATCGTGCGCTCCGCGTGCAGGTCGTTGGTCGTGCCGATGTAGACGGCGTCGATCCCGGGGTCGGCGAGCATCTCCACGAGCGAGGCGTAGGAGCGGTCGAGCCCCGCCGCCTCGGCGAACCGCGCCCCGCGCTCGGCCGAGCTCGAGAAGACGCCGACCGCGTTGGCGTCCTCGACCGCCCGCACCGCCGGTATCAGATAGCGCGCCGCCCACTGGCTGGCGCCTATGAATCCCCAGTTCACCCGAACGGGCTGGCCCGGACGGTCTCGCAGGAGCGCAGGCGGTCGGGCGGGTCCCGCTCGACCACCAGGTCGGCACCCCCACCGCACTCGATCGAATCGCGGCTCCTGTCGCGGGGGTTCTTGATCTCGTCGGAGCCGCCTTCCGCCTGCACCAGGTCGGCTCCCGGGCCGGGGGTGATGATGTCGTCCCCGGCGCTGCCGATGATCTGGTCCGCCCCCGAGTCGCCTTCGAGGATCGCTTCCGGGGATCCCGCCGCGCTGAGGCTGTCGCCGCCGGGCCCGCCCCTCTCCTGCACTTCCACCTTCGGGCGCTCGAGGACGTCGATCGTGTCCGGGCCCGGCCCGCCGTCGGCGATGAACAGGGTCCTCGGATCGGGCGTGAGGAAATCGATATCCCCATCTTCGGGACCCGGGTCGAGGTTGATCCCACTCTGGCCGGCGACGGTCGCGTAGCTGAAGTGATCGGCCTCCGTCCCGCCGCTGAGGATCGCCAAACCTCCTCCCCGGACCGTGAACTCGATCTCCGAGGAGGCATCGGGCTCGGGCGTGGCGCCGGGCGCGAACGGGCCGCCCGTGAGCGAGACCGAGATCGAGCTCACGCCCACGACGCGGAGCTTGATCCGATCGGTGTTGGTGACGGTCGGCGATCCGTGACACTCGATCCGGTGCTCGGAGAATTCGTCCGTCACCCGGATCCGGTCGCCGGCCCGCTGCAGCTCGGCTTCGGCGCCGATCAGGTTCTTTTCGACTGCGTCCACCGAGAGAAGACGTGTCGCGGGGTCGAATCGGCATCTGATGCCGGCGGACGCGGACTGGGCCGCGATCAGGAGGAGGGCCGGGATCACAGCGGCGGCGATCACCGAGCTTTTCCATGGCCGTGACACGTCCGGCCAAGCCTAGCCTCGATCCGCCGACGCCCGGAGCTGGGGCTGCCGGCTCTCTAAGGTGCCATGGGTGGAGGCGCGCTCAATCGAGGAGACCGTCGTCCTGGTCACCGGAGCGACCGACGGGCTCGGCCGTGGGGTCGCCCGGCAGCTCGCCGCGAAGGGCGCCACCGTCCACATCCACGGCCGCGACCCCGAGCGCCTGGCCGCGACCGCGGCCGAGATCGAGCGGGAAACGGGTAATGGCCGGATCCAGACCCACCTGGCCGACCTCGCCTCGCTCGAGCAGGTGCGAACGCTCGCCGACGAGGTCGAGCGCACGACCGACCGCCTCCACGTCCTCGTCAACAACGCCGGCATCGGCTCCGGCAAACCGGAGCTGACCACGCGCCAGGAGAGCAGCGACGGGATCGAGCTCCGCTTCGCCGTCAACTACCTCGCCGGGTTCGTCCTCACCCTGCGACTGCTGCCGCTGCTGCGCCGCTCGGCGCCCGCCCGGGTCGTCAACGTCGCCTCGATCGGCCAGGCGCCGCTCGATTTCGACGACCCGATGCTCGAGCGCGCCTACGACGGCAAACGCGCCTACAGCCAGAGCAAGCTCGCCCAGATCAGCTTCGGAGTCGAGCTCGCCGACCGCCTCCAGGGCAGCGGCGTCACCGTCAACAGCCTCCACCCCTCCACCTTCATGCCGACCAAGATCGTCATCGAGCAGTACGGGAACCCGATCGACACCCTCGAGGCCGGGATCGAGGCGACGGTCCGCCTCGCGACCGCGCCCGAGCTCGACGGCGTCAGCGGCCGCTTCTTCGACCGCCAGGCCGAGGCCGCCGCCGACGGCCAGGCCTACGACGTCGAGGCCCGCCGCCGCCTCTGGGAGCTGAGCACCGAGCTGACCGGCGAGGACCTCTGACGACGAGCATGCCGAGCCTGATCTACTCGATGAGCGTTTCGCTCGACGGCTTCATCGCCGGGCCCGACGGCGAGATCGATTGGTCGGCGCCGGACGACGAGCTTCACGGCTTCCACAACGAGCGCGTGCGGGAGATCGGCACCCACCTCCTTGGACGGCGGCTATACGAAACGATGCTCTACTGGGAGACCGTGGACCGGGCGTCGCTGGGTGAGACCGAGCTCGAGTTTGCCGAGATCTGGGAGGCGCTGGCGAAGGTCGTCTTCTCGCGGACGCTGGAGGAGGTCGTCGGCAACGCGAGGCTGGTCAGGGACGGCGCCGTCGAGGAGGTCGCGAGGCTGAAGGAGGAGGCGGAGGCGGACCTCGCCGTCGGCGGCGCCGGCCTCGCCGGGCCGCTGATCGAGGCCGGCCTGGTCGACGAGTTCCAGCTGTTCGTCATCCCGGTCGTCCTCGGCGGCGGCACGCCGTTCTTCCCGCCGCTAGAGGAGCCGGTCGACCTGGAGCTGGTCGAGACCCGGGAGTTCAGCTCCCCCGCGGTCTATCTCCGCTATCGAGTCGCGGTTAGCGGACGACCCTGAACAGGGCCCGTTTGACGGAGGCCCCGACCCCTCCGACCAACCGGTAGGAGCCGGGTTTGAGCGCCTTGCCGCCGATGCGGCCGGAGAACTGGAACCGGTTCTGGCCTGCTGCGCCGCTGTCGGTGAAGCCGCCCTTCATCGCGGTGAACAGCGTGCACTTCTTGTGGTCCCTGTTCGACTTCGTCCGCTTCGCGCATCTCTTGCCGGCCCTACGGCCCTTCACAGCCCGCTCGACGCTGAAATCGACGGTGGCCGCGCGCGAGAGCGCGAAGCTGACCGCGGTCCCGACCGGGCCGTGCGGCCTGCGCTTGCTGCTGAAGATGGCGCCGCCCGCGTTTACGGCGCGGAAGACCTTGGGCGTGACGGAGAGCGATTCGATCGCGGTCACCGGCGGCGGCGGCGGGGCGAGCTCGAAGGCGCCGATATCCGGCGCGGCACCCTGGTTCCGTGTGTTCCCATCGAGGTCGAGCGCTCCGATCTGATCGGTCGAGCCGGCGTCGATCGTCGGCGAGCCGGGCGCCTCGCGATAGTCACCGGAGCCTGCGTCGACGAACTGCGGCGGCGCCGTCTGGTTCTGCCCTCCCGTGATGTTCGTTTCTTCGCCGATGGGCAAGGAGGAATCGAAGTTCGAATTGGTGACGATGATGTGCGAGGGTCCGAAGATGCCGGACGCGACGAGGTCGTAGCCGTCGCCGGAGGCGATCGCGTTCTTCAGGTCGAGTGTCATCGATCCGCCGGAAACCGGGTTGATGTTGGTGGAAAGGATCCCGATCGATTCGGTTCCCTTCGCGACGGCGGTGACGTTGCGCGCGAGCGCCGATTCCGGGCTGACGCTGGAACCGCCCGGGGCAGACAGCGCCACCGAGCCTTTCCCTTCGCTGCGAATGAGGCTGTCATCGACCTTGCACATCGACCCACTGACGACGGCGGTCGCGTATTCGCCGATCGCGGTGGTCCTGACGCGTTCGATCGCGCTCCCGGCTCCGTAACAGAGGAGCCCCACTGCGTCGAGGTTTTGGTTGAAGATGTCCAGGTAGCTGTATCTCTCACCCGGGCCTTCGAAGCGGAACAGCGCGGATTCGAACGCGCCGGAGATGCGCGGCATCGGCGCCGAGAAGTCGCCATGGATGTACACCTTCGACACGCCGAGGGGCGCTTCGACGGGGGCGGACAGCGCGTAGGTGCCGCCGGTCACGATCACCTCGTCGTTCGTCCCCGCTTTCCCCACCGCTTCCTGCAGGGAGCATGGCGCCGGCTGGCTGCAGGCACTCCCCGATCCGCCGGGCGCGGCATAGCGCTGAGCGGCGTCGGCCGAGGGCGCTCCGAGCAGGACCGCGACGCCAACCAGGAACGCCAGGGCCGATCGCATGGCGACGATGCTACGGCGGTGGGGCTGCTTAGTCCAGCCGGGCGTCAGGTGTTGCGGGAGGCGGCGATTTCGACGAGGTGCGAGTCGGGGACGCTGGATGAGGCGACGAAGGTGCAGGTGTGGCCCTGCTGGGTCCAGGTGACGAGCGTGTGCTTCCCCGCGTGGGCCACGTGATAGGTGTTTCCTTCGTGGGTGACAGCGCGTCCCGGCGGGGGCTCGGCGATCGGGGCGCCGGCGACGATCGAGTAGCCGAGGTGGGCGCCTTCGGGGTTGCGGTAGTAGACGGTCTTCACCGTGCGGCCGGAGAGCTCGTCCTCACGAGCGCCGACGGCCTTCCAGCCGAAGCTCTGCTGCCAGTCGGGAAAGCGGATCGGCCCGACCTTGGCGGCGAGGACGGGCGGATCGCCACCGCCCGGCGCCGGTGCCGGCCCGGTCGCCTCTTGGGCCGACGCCTGCTGGACGTCGGCCAGCGACGGTTCCCCGGTCTCGGTCGTGCCTGACTGGGTTGCGACGACGACTGCGGCCACCGCTGCGGCCGCCGTGGCCGTCGCCGCCAGCATCCGCCAGCGGCGGCGCCAGAACGACGCCGGCGGCGCCGCCTGGGCCCGCTCGCGATCGCGCTCGATCGACTCGCGCAGCGATTGCGGCGCCTGGGTGTCGGCGACCGCGGCGGCGATCAGGGCCTCGCCCTTCCTCGCCAGGGCGAGCTCCTCTTCGCTCAGTGGGATGTCGTCTTCGTGGGGCATCTGAAATCAGTCTCTACCTATTGGACGCCGTCGGGGGGCGATTCCATCCCGCGCGCGACCTGGGCGCGAGCCCGAAACAGCCTCGAGGTGATTGTCGCCTCCTTGGCATCGAGGAGCTCGCCCGCCTCGGCGTAGCTGAGCCCGACGACGTCGACCGCGACCAGGGCGTCGCGGAAGGGCTCGGGGAGCGCGGCGATCACGGCGAACACCTCGCGCGCCTCCGCCGCCTGATCGGGGCGCGTCGCGGAGCTCGGGTCGACCGGATCGACGCCCTCGGCGAGCGCCTCCGGCCGGAGGCGGCGCGCCGCGGCGCGCCGCGAGCTGAGGAACGTGTTGCGCAGCACGCTCATCAGGTACCCGATGTCGTCCTCGTTACGGATCCGGCGCGGCTTCGCCAGCACCAGCGCAAAGGTCTCCTGCACCAGGTCCTCGGCGTCGGCGCGGGAGCCCGAGAGGGCCCATGCGGCTCGGAAGAGGCGATCTATGTGATCCCCCAGGGTGCTGGGATCGAGGATCCGGCCGTCGGCGGCCACCGGGGCGAGGCTATCAGCGGTGGCGGGGCTCAATCTGTGGCCGGGAGAGGTGCATCGGCGGCGGGGCAACAAGAAAAGGAGGAGGCCCCGCGTTCGGCGGGGCCTCCTCCTGGACGTGGCGTCGTGCTAACGGACGGGGAACCGCAGGCCGACGTCCACCGTTCCCGCCGCCGTGTTGCCGGCGGCGTCGGAGCTCGAGACCTGGACGCGGGTCGAGAGCTTGCCGTTCTTGGCGAGTGCCGCGGCACCGCCATTGACTCGCACCGGCACGGTCTTGCTCTGGCCGGGAGCCAGGCTGACCATCGCCGATCCGAGCACCAGCACCGCGCGGACCTTGCCCAGCTTGACGGCTTTCGCCGTCTCCAGGGTGAGGGACGTGCGGCACCCTCCCGCCTCTGCCGCCGGGCATTCGACCGGCGCGCGGGCGATGAGCTTGCCATGAGAGTGGGTCGCCGCGAACTGGCCGACCGTCGGGAGCAACGCGTTGGTGTCAACCGCTCTTGGCTGCGGTTTGGGGGGAACCACAGGCGGCGGACCCGGAGTCGGGACCGGAGCGGGGGTCGCTTCGAGCGTCTCGACACCGTCGACGGCGTCGACCGTGATTCGGTCGGTCTGGGCGCTGTCGTTGCCGGTCCCGCCACGGACCAGGTCGCTTGTCCCATCGCGGGCCAACATCCGGTCTTCGCCTTCCTGGCCGTCGAGGAGGTCGCTTCCAGCGCCTCCGATGAGCAGGTCGTTCCCAGAGCCACCGAAGAAGCTGTCAGCCTCACCGGCGCCACTGAGTTCGTCGTTGCCCGCACCGCCGTCGGCGGCGACCGTCATCGCTGACCCTTCATCGTGCACTTTGAGGGCGTCGTTGCCGCCGCCGCCGTTGAATGCGAGGACCTCGTTGTCGGGCGCGATTTCCAGCGTGAACCCGACGAGGTTCGTTCGCACGAACGACGCTTCGGTCGCGTTGGCGTCGAACTGCGTGAGGTCGCCGGCGGTGGCGGAGCCGTTGACCTCGACCTTGTCGAAGCCGGTCCCGCCTTCGTTGACCGGGTCGCTGCCGTCGCCGTTGTTCCAGACGATCGCGTCGTCTCCGGCTTCGGCGGTCAGGCTGTCGCTGCCGGTCCCTCCGACGAGCCGATCGTCGCCGCCATCACCTTTGATGACGTCGTTTTCGTCGCCACCGTTGATCTGGTCGGCGCCTTCTCCACCGAACAGCTCATCGGCGCCGGTGCCGCCGTTGATCTGATCGGCGCCGTCTCCGCCGGCCAGCCTGTCACCGGCGCTGCCGCCGTTGAGGGTGAGGGCGGTGAGGCCGGCAAGACCGGTCGGGGCCGCCGGATCGGGGATGAATTGGTCTTCGCCGCCGAGTCCGTTGACCGTCAGGCGCTCGGCCTGCGATTCGATCGAGAATTTGACCAGGTTCGAGCGTTCGAAGAAGACGAACCCCGGCTTTTCGGCGTCAGGCTTGGCGTTGAATTGATCGGCAGCGGTCGGCGATCCGTTGACCTCGACTTCGTCGACGCCGTTACCGCCTTCGTCGCGGTCGCTGGCGTCACCGTTGTTCCAGACGAGGACGTCGTTGCCGTCGCCGCCCTGGAGGACGTCGTTGCCTTTGAAGCCGACGACGCGGTCTTCGCCGGCCTCGCCGTTGATGAGGTCGTTCCTGGCGCCGCCTGTCAGCAGGTCGTCGCCTTCGCCGCCGTTGATCGTCGCGTTGTTGTAGGTCGTCGCCGAGAGGGCGGACGTATCTACGGTGTCGTTGCCGCCGCCGGCGTTGACGACGATTTCAGCGGCGGTGGTTGCTTCCAGCGTCGTCGCCGTGCCGTTGACTGTGATGAAGCCGCCCGCGGCTGCGATCGTGATCGTGTCGGCGCCGGCGTCGCTGGTCACCGTCACGGTGTTGTTGTTGACAACTGGGGGTCCGACGGTCGCGCTCGCGTCACTCGCAGCGAACAGGACACCGACCGTCGCAAGTGCGGCGATCAGTGCGAGCCGTCTCGGGAGAGAAAACATTGGAAATACCTCCGGATCGAGTTCACGACCGCCCGGACGGCGATCGGGGTGCGTCTACAGGCAAAGACGCCGCTGATTCCCGATCCTTCCCAGGCCGGAGCTCATCGATCGCCGCCGAGCCGCTCGAGCCGTTCGGCGGCGACGACCAACCAGTGCTTGACGGCCGCCATCTCATCGGCCGTGAAGCCCTCCTCGATCGCCGTCTCCAACCCCCTGACTGCGGGATGGGCGGCCTCGAGCCGTCGTTCACCCTCCTCCGTCAGCGTCACCTGGAGGATCCGACCGTGGGTCGGGTGGGGGTGGCGCTCGATCAGGCCTTCGCGTTCCAGGGTCACCAGCACGGTGTTCATCGCCTGCGGAGTCGTGTTCGAGGACCGGGCGAGATCGGCGCCCGAGGAACCGGGGTCGCGGGCAAGCACGCTCAGGGCGCCGTACTGGGCGGGGGTCAGGCCCTGTGCCCGCAGGGCGCGCTCTATCGCCCCGCGGAACTTCTGATTCGCCTGCCGAAGCAGGTAGCCGCTTCGCCCTTCGACGCCTCTGTACCGCTGCCCGATGAGTGGTGGGACGGGAACGCTCACAGAAGTAGTGTATATCAGGAAGTTGACAACATATCAGGATCCTGATATGTTTGGCAACGGTTGATTCACGATGAGCACGAACGCGCCAACGCTCGAGAAACCCCACGTCCGACGCCTGCCGCTCCCCCCACCGAGGCAGGAGCACGTGCTCGATCCGGCGACGCTGGGCGATCACTTCGATCGGCTCTACCGCGCGGCTTGGGCGCTGTGCGGGACACGTGAGGACGCCGAGGACCTCGTCCAGGAGGCCTACCTCCGCGTGCTCTCGCGGCCACGCAGAGTTCGCAACGAAGACGACGTCGGCTACCTCCTCAGCGTGGTGCGCAACACCTTCCGCGACAATCGCCGCGCCGCGGCGAGGCGTCCGAAGAAAGCGGAAGCCGAGCCCGAGGCATTGGAAATAGCCGATATCGGCAGCGGCGCAGCGGCGCCATCGTCGGTGGTCGAGGCGCGCGAGGTGTTCGCGGCGATCGCGGCGCTGCCGGACGCCTCCCGGGACACGCTCGTCGCAGTCGACGTGGCAGGCCTCTCCTACGGGGAGGCAGCGAGGGCGCTGAACGTTCCCGAGGCGACGATCACGACCCGCCTGTTCAGGGCCCGCGGCCGCGTCGCCAGGGCGCTTTCCTGACTCAGGCCGCGATCAGCGTCCGCGCCCGCGCCGCCCGCACCGCGGCGGAGAGGGCTTCGATGTCATAGGCGCCGTCGTGTCGGCGCTCGTTGATGAAGAAGGTCGGGGTGCCGGTGACGCCGCTGAGGTCAGCCGAGTCGACGTCTTCCTCGATCCGGGACGCGTGGGAGCTCTCGTGGAGGTCGGTGTCGAAGCGCTCGAGGTCGAGGCCGAGCCGGCGCGCGTAGCCGCGCAGCTGGCGGAATTTGAGCTCGCCCTGGTGCTCGAGCAGGATGTCGTGCATCTCCCAGAACGCCCCCTGGACGGCCGCAGCCTCCGAGGCCTCGGCGGCGAGGTCGGCGTTCGGGTGGACGTCGGAGAGCGGCAGGTGGCGCCAGACGTAGCGGACATCGCCGAAGTCGGCGAGCAGCTCGCGGATCACCGACTCGGCACGGCCGCAGTAGGGGCACTCGAAGTCGCCGTACTCGACGAGGGTGACCGGGGCCACATCGGGGCCGCGGATGTGGTCACGCTCGGGATCGACCGGGACGGCGAGGTCGGTCAGCACTTCGGAGCCGCCGAGCAGGGCGCGGATCCGCGCCTGCCGCGGCAGCATCGCGGTGCCGCGGAAGACGAGCCAGGTCAGGGTGGAGGCGATGACCGCGGCGCTCAGCACGCCGAGCTTCGCCTCGCGCAGCTCGACTCCGTCGAAGGCGAGGGCGGCGATCAGCAGCGAGACCGTGAACCCGATCCCGGCGATCGCGCCGCCGCCGATCGTCGCCGCCCACCCGACCGGCGGCCGCAGCCGGCCGCGGCTCAGCCTCGTCACCACCCAGGAGATGCCGGCGATCCCGACCGGCTTGCCGAGCACGTAGCCGACGATGATCCCGAGCGTGATCGGCGAGGAGTAGGCGTGCGAGAGGAAGTCGCCGTCGATCGCGATCCCGATGTTGGCGAGCGCGAAGAGGGGGACGATGACGTAGCTGGTCCAGGGGTGGTAGATCCGCAGCAGCCGCGCGTTCGGCGAGACCGCAGCGCGCAGGCCCGAGCGCGCCGAGCGCTCGAGTTCGGGCGTCGGCTGCTCGCGGAAGTCGCGGAACAGCTGGGTCGCGCGCTCGAGCTCGCCGCGGCCGGCGGGGTTGGCCCAGGCGACCAGCCCGACCGCGAGCCCGAGGACGACCGGGTCGACCCCGGATTCATAGAGCGCGACCCAGGCGGCGAGCCCGAGCATGAAGTAGGCGGGGCCGCCGCGGATGCCGGCGATCCCGAGGGCGACGACGAAGGCGGTGAAGATGCCGACCGCGACCAGCAGTGGCGTGACGTCGATCGCGCCGCTGTAGGCGGCGATGATGACGAGCAGGGCGACGACGTCGTCGACGACGATGATCGTCAGCAGGAAGCCGCGCAGCCGGTCCGGGAAGTGCGGCCCGACCAGGGCGAGCATGCCGAGGGCGAAGGCGGTGTCGGTCGACATCGCCACTCCCCACCCCTGGGCCGAGTCATCGCCGGCGTTGAAGGCGAGGAAGATCGCGATCGGGACGATCATCCCGCCGAGGGCGGCGAGAACCGGCAGCGCGAGGCGGCGGCGCTCGCGCAGCTCGCCGACGTCGAACTCGCGCCGCACCTCGAGCCCGACGACGAGGAAGAAGAACGTCATCAGGCCGTTGTTGACCCACTCGCGCAGGCTCTGGGAGATGCCCGAGGAGCCGACTTCGATTGTCAGGTCGGTGTGCCAGACGCTCTCGTAGGAGGAGAGGTCGATGTTGGCCCAGGCAATCGCCGCGACCGCCGCGCCCAGCAGGACGACGGCGCTGCCGATCTCGGTCGCGAGGAAATCCCGCAGCGGCCCCTGCAGGCTGCGCGCCCAGGCGGTGTGCCCCTTGAAGTCCGACCTGGTCGCCGAGTCGCTCATCCCGGCAGCCTTTCATTCCCGCAAACCGGGGAACCGATGCCCCGCCCCCGGTTAACCTGGCCGGATGAGGCGGACGTTCCAGGTCGTGCTGTTGGGCCTCGCGCTGGCGATTGTGGGCGCCGTCCCCGCGCAGGCGGCGCTGACGCCGACGATCAACACGTTCCCGGCGAGCGACCCGCCTTCGAGCGAATCGGGCCCGCGCGCGATCGCGACCGGCAGCGACGGGGCGCTCTGGTTCGCCCAGTTCGGCAGCCATGGGATCGGGCGGATGACGGTCGACGGCAGGATCACACTTCAGGCGCCGCTCCCGGGAGTGCAGTCTCCGTACGACATTACGGCCGGAAGCGATGGCGCGATGTGGTTCGTCAGCGAGGGCCCCTCGAGCGTCAGCCGGATCGACGCCGCGGGCAACGTCCTCACCAAAGACCTGCCGAACCCGTTGGCTCAACCCAGCTACATCACATCCGGTCCCGAAGGCGCGCTCTGGTTCAGCGAGGGCGCGGGGAAGGTGATCGCGCGAATCCCCGCAACCACACCGCTGGCCGCGCCGGATGAGTCGCGCACCACCGAAGAAGGGCCTGGCTCGATCGCGGCAGGCTCCGACGGCAACCTCTGGTTCACCGAGTACAGCCCGAGCATGATCGGCCGCATGACCCCCGCCGGGACGACGACCTACTTCCCGCTCCCAGCGGGCTTCCAGAACCCGGAGGGGATCGCCGCCGGCCCCGATGGCGCGCTCTGGTACACGACGCTGAACCCTCCGGGTGTCGTCCGAATCGCCACCGACGGAGCTCAGCAGCCGTTCCCGCTGCCGGAAAAAATGTACCCGGACGAGATCACGGCCGGGCCCGACGGCGCGCTGTGGTTCGGGGGCCCCGATGAAATCGGCCGGATCACGACCGGCGGGGCGGTCGAAGGCTTCCCGCTCCCGACCGGCGTCGGGCTCTTCGGTGTGGCGCCGGGGCCGGACGGGAACGTCTGGTTCACGGAGGGCAACGTGGGGCGGATCGGCCGGATCACGACCCCGCCGAACGTGACCACCGGCGCGGCGAACGCCGTCGGCGCCGGGCAGGCGACGATCGCCGGCACCGTCAACGGGCACTCGCAGCCGACCGACGCCGTCGTCGAGTACGGGCCGGCCGGCGGCGCGACGACCACCAGCTCGGCGATCCATCTTGCGGCCGGCGCCGCCGACCAGCCGGTCTCGATCCCGCTCAGCCGCCTGACCCCGAGCACCGCCTACCGCTACCGGGTCACGGCGACGAACCCGACCGGCACCACGGCCGGCGCCTTCGCCGAATTCACGACCGGGCCGCCTCCGAAATGCAAGATCAAGAGATCCCGCCTCGGGGCGAAGGGAACCCTGACCGTAACGCTCCGCTGCTCCTCGACCAGCTCGATCAGCGCCGCGGCGAGGATCGTCTCACCGAAGACGCTCTTCGGCCGAGCGCACGCCAAGGTAAGGAAGGGGAAGGCGACCCTGAAGATCAAACCGCGGAAAGCGGCGCGCAAACAGCTCCAGCAACACGCGCGGCTCTCGATCAGGCTCTCGATGAAGCTCCGGGGCGGTGGCGCGATCACCGGCTACAACAAGTCCGTCCACGTGCACCGGCCCGCGCACTGAGACCACCGCATACTTCAGACGACCGCGATTTGGTCAGAGCTGTGTCGCCATCAGCGCGATGATCGCGGCGAAGCCGGCGAGCATCGCGCCGGTCAGCGTGATCACCGCTTGCACCATGGTCCGCTGCATCGAGTCGAATCGGGATTCGAGGCGGTCGAAGCGGGCATCAACGTGGCCAAAGCGCGACTCGACCCGCGCTTCAAACGAATCGAAGCGCTTATCGACGGAGTCGAAGCGCTTGTCGACCCGTTCGAACCCGAGGTCGACCCGGTGGTTGAGGTCGTCGAGGCGCTCGTCGGTCCACTTTTCGCGCATCGTGGCCATGATGCCACGTTGACTAGAGATTCCTCACAGGAGGCGCGCAAACCGCAAGGAAATTCGCCCTACCCGCGTGGCCTACTCGGTGAGGGCCAGCACCGCCTCCAGGTTCTCGCGATGGATGGCCTCATACGGCTCGAAGTAGTTGACCCAGCCGGCCTCGAGTGGCCCTGAGATCAGCTCGCGGAGCGGGACCTCGCGCTGCTCGGGGTCGTCCCGGCATCGCTTCAGCGCCTCGATGTACTGCTTGGTGGCGGCGATCAGGCCGAGCGGGTAGCCACCGGCGGCGATCACGTCGGGGTCGCCGTGGCTGGGAAGGATCCGGTCGGGATCCAGCTGCGCCAACCGCTCGAGGTCGGCGAGGTGGGTGTCGAAGTTCTCCGGCTCATCGACGTAGGTGATCGTGTCCTCCATCGTGTCGCCGCAGAGGAGGAGACGCTGGGCCGGCAGCCAGATCACCGCCGCGTCGTCGCTGTGGATGTTGACCTCGATCAACTCGACCTCGGTGCTGCCGAGGTCGAGGCGTTCCTCGCCGGAGAAGGTGCGCGTCGGCATGATCAGCGGCTCGATCGCCGGCGGCCCTTCGAGGGTGCCGCCCTCGATCGCGGCGCGGTTGGCCTCGAGCAGCTCGGCGGTGCGGGCGGTCGCGAGGATCTCGCAGTCGCTGAACGCCTCGTTGCCGGCGATGTGGTCGAGGTGCCAGTGGCTGAGCAGGGCCGTCAGCCTCTCGACCCCGCGCTCCTCCAGCGCCCGGCGGATGAATCGCCCGCGCTCGACCGAGACGTGGGTGTCGTAGACCAGCGCCTCGCGCCCGGCGAGGACGGCGTAGCTGGCGATCCCGAGCGAGATCGCCCCCTCGTCGACCCAGTTCGGCTCCTCGCAGAACCGGTAGCCCTCGATCCGGCCCTCATAGAAGGCGAGGACGTTCGCGGCCGGCTCGAGGATGCGGATCGGGTCGATGGAGCGGTCCTTGGGGGCCCTACTTGAAGAGGATTCTCGCCCGGTGCCGGCACCTGCTGCGCGCACGCTTCGTCGCCTTCTTCTTGCACCTCGCCAGCGCGGCGCGCAGCCCCCCGGTCGCATCCGGCGTCGGCGTTGTCCTCGTCGCAGCAGGCGGCGCCGCCACGCCTGGCGGCGGCTGTTCGACGTCCAGCGTCAGCGCCCAGGCTTTGAGTTCGAAGCCGAGGTAACCGAGGGCGTTGTCGTCGGTCACGTAGAGGCTCCAGGTGCCGTCCGGCGAGGCTCCGTTGAAGAACGAGAGCGCGTTCAGGTACGGGGGCGCCGGACCGCCTCCCGGGCTGAGGTCATCGGGCTCCGGGGGCGCCCCCAGGTAGTTGGAGGGCTTGAAGCTCACCTGCCGGCCGGGTCCGCACGGCCCGCCGTCGGGAACGAAGGTCGGGGCCGCGTCTTCGAAGGTCCAGTCCTCGTCTTCGAGGTTGTTCGGGTATTCGCCGCAGGCGTCGGACATCAGCATCACCTGCTGCCCGTTCGGCCCGGTGATGACCATGTCGATGTCGTCGGCGCTGGAGGAAGCGAGGTCGATCACGGTCACGGTCGCCCTCGTGACGGTGCCCGAGAGCCCGGAGACGACGATGCTCGACGGATACGTGCCCGCCGGGCCGAAGTCCCCCGCGCCTTCGGAGGGAACGAGGTCGGCGGTGTTGAGGAAGGTGTGGGTGTCGGCCCGGGCAGCGGTCGGGACCAGGACCGCGAGCAGCAGCGCCGCGGCGAGCGAGACGATCCGGCGCGCTCTCAGCCTGCTTCGCACCCTGTTGACCCTAAGGCAGTGTCGCCCAGGCGACAACGCCACTGGTCTAGGCTTTTCGCGGATGCCCGAATGCACCCACCTCGATCAGGTCCAGGTCACCCAGCTTCCCGAGTCGGTCGAGGGCTGCGAGGAGTGCCTGAAGACCGGCGAGGTGTGGCTGCACCTGCGGATCTGCCTCGAGTGCGGCAAGGTCGGATGTTGTGACGACTCGCCCAACCGCCACGCCAGCCGCCACGCCCGCGACGACGGCCACCCGCTGATCCGCTCGCTCGAGCCCGAAGAAGACTGGTCCTACTGCTTCATCGATGAGGTCGGGATGGTGATCCCCGAGGTGCGGGGCGAGACGCGGATCCCGCCGTCCCCGATGCTGAGCTGATGGCCGAGCTGCCGGTCCGGGTGCTCTCGAGCTCGCAGCTGGCGACGCTGCGCGACCACGGCGAGGAGCGGACCGCCGAAGTCGGCGAGAAGTTGTTCGAGCCCGGCGACCGGACCTACCCGTTCATCGCGATCCTCGAGGGCGAGATCGAGGTGCGCGACTCCGCCGGCAACGAAATCGCCACCCACCCCGAGCACGGGTTCCTCGGCGAGATGAACCTGCTCACCGGGCAGGCCGTGTTCCTGACCGCGGAAGCGACGAAGCCGCTCCGCTACCTCGCGGTCGATCGCGAAGTGCTGCGCAAGCTGCTGTTCGAGGACCCGGCGCTCTCCGAGCTCCTCCTCCCCACCTTCGTCGAGCGCCGCGAATACCTGCAGGCGCGCGAGGGGATCGGGATCCAGATCGTCGGCCCGGCCGACTCGCCCGCGACGCGGCAGCTGGTCGAGTTCGCGCGGCGCATGCGGCTGCCGTTCGACTGGAACACCGAGGACGAGGTCCTCGACGCGCTCGGCGATGAGGAGATCCCGCTGGTGCGGATCCCCGGCCGCGGCGAGCTGCGGGACCCGAGCCCCGGCGAGCTCTCGCGGACGCTTGGGATCGGGCTGGAGCTGGCGCAGAGCGAGGAGGTCGACCTGCTGATCCTCGGCGGCGGGCCCGGCGGCCTCGGGGCCGCGGTCTACGGGGCCTCGGAGGGGCTGGAGACGCTGGTGATTGAGGGGACGGTGCTCGGCGGCCAGGCCGGAACCTCGCGGCGGATCGAGAACTACCTCGGCTTCCCGGCCGGGATCAGCGGCAGCGAGCTGACCAGCCGCGCGGTCACGCAGGCGCGCAAGTTCGGGGCGCGGACGGCGACGCCCTACCGGGCGAAGTGGCTCGAGCCCGACGGCGACCGCCACGTGGTCCACCTCGAGGAGGGCAACGAAATCGCGGCGCGGGCGGTGCTGCTCTCGACGGGAGCCGAATACCGGCGCCTGCCGGTCGAGGGACTGGCCGAGTACGAGGGGATCAGCGTCTTCTATGCGGCGGGCCCGCCCGAGGCCCACCTCTGCGGCGGCCAGCGGGTGGGAGTGATCGGCGGCGGCAACTCGGCGGCCCAGGCAGCGATCTGGCTCGCCCGCGGCGGCGCCCTGGTGACGCTCCTGCACCGCCGCGCCGATCTCAGCGAGACGATGTCGAACTACCTGATCCGCGACCTCGACCGCTACGGCGTCGCGGTGCGCGACCGCAGCGAAGTCGAAGTCCTGCACGGATCCGACGGTCAGCTCGACGGGGTCACCCTCACCGACGGCACCGAGGTCCCGCTCAACTTCCTCTTCCTCTTCCTCGGCGCCGCCCCCTGCACCGAGTGGCTCGGCGAGTGCATCACCCGAGACGATAAGGGCTTCGTCCTCACCGGCACCGAAGCCGGCGCCGACGGCCTCCTCGAGACCAGCACCCCAGGCGTCTACTGCGCCGGCGACGTCCGCGCCGGCTCGATCAAGCGCTGCGCGACCGCGGTCGGCGAGGGCGCGGCGGTGGTGCGGTTCGTGCACGAGAGAATCGCGGTCCCGCGTTGAGCTCGAACATGTGCCTGACTGGGAAGCTGTTAAGCGAGGCTCGAAGTTGCGGTTGTGGCGGATCAAAGCCAGTGATCGCTTGCTTGTAAGGCAGGCGGTCTCCCAACTGAGCTAAGTGCCCGGGAGGGCCTGATTATCGCTTGTTGATGCGGGTTCGGGCAGTCCTGGCGCCCCGCTCGACGCGATTCCTGACGGGCCGGCCGGGTCCTCCCTGCCCAATCCTGCCCAATGCGGGCTGCCCGATCGTCCCAGTGCCGGGCGCAGAGGCGGGGCCGGCCCGCGCGGAGGGGCAGGGTCGCTGCGTGGGGTATGGGCCAAATCCGCTGCTAGAAAGTGCTCCATGTGGACAGTGAATGGCCGATAGGGTGGGGTCTCATCGCCCCAAGAACCGGCAAATCTGGCATGTTCAAGGGGATTTCGGCCTGCAGACCCGCTCCGCGGATGGCCGGTTCCTCCCCCACAAGATGCTGTTTTGACTGCGCCAAACGGCCTCCGGGCAGCACCAGAAAAACAGGTGTGCGGCTCGGCCGCAACGAGCGGTTCCTCCTCAGCCATGCCGGCTCCTCGCAGGGGATCACCCCCCTGGTGATCGACCCCGCCGAGGTGCCCCGATCGACTCAGAAGGGTCTCCTCCGCGCATCGCTGAAGCTCGAGTCCGCCGGCCTGATCGAGCGCCACCCGGTCTAGAAGGAACAGCGGGTTCGAGATCGGCGTCGCGAGCGGCCCCACTTCCACGCCGGGCGCTTCTGGACCTACACCGACCCCCGCCGCCGCCAGTACGTGCCCAGGATCGCCATCTGGAGGACCAACCTCGGTGAGGCGATCCACCAGGAGTTCCTGGTCGAGCTGCGGCTCGGTCGCCCGATCCGCTGGAACGATCGCAGGGTGGCCCGAGCCGAGGCCGACCGCGAGGAGCGGCGCGAGTACCTGCCCCCGGCGGTGCGCAGCCGGGGGGATCAGCAACGCTGGTTGCTTGCCGTCGGGCTCGCGAGGCGGGAGAAGCCGAACCTCGGCTCTGAGCGGCTGCTGCAGGCGGCGCTGGTGCTCTATGGCTCTGCCGGCCCCACCGAGGAGCTGCGAGCGCGGCTCGGTCCCGGGCGCAGATCGCCGCAGCTCAGCCACAACCCCCTCCGGGGCTGGCGGCTCAGAACCCGCGCATCTCATGCGCGGGTGCCGACCTTCACACCGGCGTCGGATTACTCCCGGCGCTCAGGTGGGCAGGCCATAGGGTCTAGGAGCCGGAATCGGGCATACCTCCTCCGAGGCCACGGAAGCGCTTCCCCCGAATTCTGGCCCTCTGAATATCTGGGTAGCTGCGCGGGAGTCGAGGCCCTCGGGGAACTTTCGAGGGGAAGTGCTGTCAGGAGCTCCAGATCACCTGAGTTTCGCTCAGTTTGGTACCACGGATCCAGGACACTGGGGGTCGCTGAGAACCAAGTTGCTGCTATCTGGCAGAGCCTGTCCGGCCTGGCCCGAAGTCGTGCCGGCCGGCAAGATGCTCGTCGGCTTGGGGGCGTGTCAGCTCGTAGAGGGCGAGGCGGTGCCCACCAGGGGAACGCACCGCAGCGCATGGTCCGTGGGGGATGCCGAATTGCCCCTCCAGTTCCAGACCGCGCCGCTCGAGCTCTGCGAGCGTTGAATCGAGGTCGCCCACTCGGTAGACGAGAACCGGCGCCTGCCCATCAAGGTGATCGGCCAGGAGGAGGCGCGGCGCCCTCTCGCTCAGCCACACCTGGGCGACGCGGGCCCCAAAAGCTTCGATTGCGAAGACCGCCACGCCGCCAATCACCTCGGTGAAGAAGGCGAGGTCGCGCTCCACGTCACGGCTCGGCATGTAGAGGAAGTCGAAAGCCTCGAAGGGTGGTCCGGCCGCCGGCCGGGAATGATCGGACATCGTCAATTGCCGCCTGACATAGGCATCGACAATTATGGAGCTCGAGCAGCAATCCCTTGATGCTGCGACCGGCGAGGTCTGCGAAGCTGATCAGCAATCAGCCCGCCGGAGCCGATGACTCGAGCTCACCGGTCCGCCTTTGATTTCGGTCGTGTCTTCGCAGGCATTAGGCTCTGGCGTAGCGCAAGCCTCAAGCTTTCGCATGACGGTGGTCGATCAGGTGGCTCTTGCGGAGATCCGGACGGACGATTTCGATGCTGTGATCTTCGACCTCGACGGCGTGATCACAGACACAGCGTCCGTCCACGCCAACGCCTGGAAGCGCATGTTCAACCGGTTCCTCGCAGATCGTGCAGATCAGGCAGGCGAGGATCATCGACCTTTCGGGGACGAGGACTATTACCTATACGTAGACGGCAAACCGCGCTACGACGGCGTTGCGTCGTTTCTCGATTCTCGGCAGATCTTCCTCCCCCGCGGGGAGCTTGAGGATCCCCCTGCCGCGGAAACGGTGTGCGGTTTGGGCAATCGCAAGGACGAGCTTTTCCTGACTCTCCTGCGAGAGCAGGGCGTGGCTTCCTTTCCGTCCTCGATTGAGCTGCTGCATCGACTGCGGGCGAGGGGCACTCGAACGGCGATCATCTCCGCGTCCCGCAACTGCGCTCAGGTTCTCGAAGCGGCGGGCATAGCCGAGCTCTTCGACGAGAGAGTCGACGGCCTCGACGCAGATCGCCTCGGTCTTGATGGCAAGCCCGACCCCGCCGTCCTCATCGAGGCCGCGGGCCGGCTTGGGGTCCAACCGGGGCGCACAGCGGTCGTCGAGGACGCGCTCGCCGGCGTCGAAGCCGGGCGTCGTGGGCACTTCGGTCTTGTGTTCGGCGTCGACCGCAGCGACCATGCCAAGGCGCTGCGGGAACGAGGAGCCGATGTCGTGGTGAGAGATCTTGGTGATATTCGCATCGGGGAGACGGGAGGAGGCCTCCCTTGAGCGGCACCGCTGCCGCGGGGGCGCCAACCCTGAGTGGCTGGTCGCTGGTCTACGAAGGCTTCGATCCCGATCAAGAGGCCCTGCGCGAGGCCATCTGTGCATTGGGGAATGGCCGTTATGCGAGCCGCGGAGCGGCGCCCGAGCACGATGCGGACGGGATTCACTACCCCGGCACATATGCGGCCGGTTGCTACAACCGTCTGACCAGCGAGGTGGCCGATCGCAAGGTGCAGGACGAGTCGATCGTCAACATGCCCAACTGGCTTCCCCTCACCTTCAGGATCGAGGACTCCGAATGGTTTGACCTCTCGAAGGCAGAGCTCGCCGAGTATCGCCAGGAACTCGATCTGCGTCGCGCGGTACTGACCCGTCGGCTTCGCTTCCGGGACGACGAAGATCGCGAGACCGCCGTTACGCAGCGCCGATTCGTCAGCATGGCGAACCCGAACGTTTTCGCGCTCGAGACCAGGCTCCTCGCCCTCAACTGGTCCGGCAGGGTGACCTTTCGCTCGGCGTTGGACGGCGACGTGGCGAACGAGGGCGTCGCGCGTTATATGGGCCTGGACAACCGCCATCTGCGGCCGATCGACGCGGCGGCGGACGACCTCGAGACGGTCTTTATCGAGTTGGAGACCAGCCAGTCTCACATCCGGGTCGCCGCGGCGGCGCGAACGCGATTGCTGCGTGATGGCGAGCCCGTCGCAACCGCGAGTCGGTCGATCGAAGGGCGGGCCTTGATCGGCCACGAGCTCGAGGCAGATGTCAGCGAGGGCATGGAGATCACCGCGGAGAAGGTCGCCACCCTCTACACATCGCGCGAACCGGCAGTTTCCGAGCCTGGGCTAGAGGCCCATAGGGAGGCGGCCAACCTCCCCGGCTTCACCAAGCTGCTCGCCAAGCACGTCCTGCATTGGGAGCACCTTTGGGATCTGTGTTCACTGGAGGTGCGCGATGACCAGGAAGCTGTGCCGACCGAGCTGCGACTCCACCTCCTCCACCTGCTGGGGACCGTCTCCGACCATACCGCCGAGATCGACGCCGGGATCCCGGCCCGAGGGCTCGCCGGCGAGGCATACCGCGGACACGTGTTCTGGGATGAGCTCTTCGTCTTCCCGTTCTTCAACCTCTGCTTCCCGGATCTGAGCAGAGCCCTGCTCCGCTATCGCTACCGGCGTCTCGGGTCCGCCCGCTGGATCGCCCAGGAGGCTGGATACGACGGAGCCGCCTATCCTTGGCAGAGCGGCTCAGACGGCGCCGAGCTGACCCCCACGGTCCACCTCAACCCGCGCTCCGGTCGCTGGATCCCGGACAACTCACATCTGCAGAGGCACATCAATGCCGGGATCGCCTACAACATCTGGCTGTACCACCAGGCGACCAGGGACATCGAGTTCCTGTCGCTCTACGGCGCGGAGATGTTCATCGAAATCGCCCGCTTCTGGGCGAGCGCCGCCACCTGGGACGCTGCCCGCGAGCGGTACGTGATTCGTGGGGTCATCGGACCCGACGAGTACCACGATGCCTACCCCGGTGCGGAGCGACCCGGAATCGACAACAACGCCTACACAAACGCAATTGCGGCATGGGTACTGTGGCGGACTCGGAGCGTGCTCGAAACGCTCCCCGAGCAACGCCGCGAGGGGCTGTCGCGGATGCTCGGGCTTCGGCGCGAGGAGCTCGAGCGATGGGAGGAGGTGAGCCGCAAGCTGCTGATCCCGTTCCACGACGACGGGATCATCAGCCAATTCGAGGGCTACGAGAGGCTCGAGGAGCTGGATTGGGAGGGGTACCGGAAGGAGTACGGGAACATCGAGCGGCTCGACCGGATCCTGGAGGCCGAGGGCGACAGCCCCAATCGGTACAAGGCTTCGAAGCAGGCAGACGTGCTGATGCTCTTCTACCTGCTGTCGGCCGAGGAGTTGGGAATGCTCTTCAAACGACTGGGTTACCCGTTGGAGAGCGACTCCATCCCCAGGAACGTCCAGTACTACCTGGCGCGCACCTCACACGGCTCGACCCTTAGCCGGGTGGTTCACGCCCGGGTGTTCGCTCGCTCAGATCGCGAGCGCTCTTGGGGGCTTTTCCGCGAGGCGCTCGAGACCGACCTTCTCGACCTCCAGGGCGGCACCACCTCCGAGGGCCTGCACCTGGGCGCGATGGCCGGCACCGTGGACCTTGTCCAACGTGGCTTTTCGGGGATCGAGACCCGCGAAGAGGTGCTATGGCTCGATCCGAGCCTTCCCGAGGAGCTGACGGAGCTGCGGCTCAAGATCCGCTATCGGCGTCATTGGGGCCTAGAGATCGAAATCGCGAGGAACCGGATCAAGGTGACCGCTCGCCCCGCGGACGTGTATCCGATCAGGGTCGGCATCAGAGGAGAGATCATCGAGTTGGCTGCCGGCAGCTCGGTGGAGCGTCCACTGTGAGCAGCGGCGCACCGGGGGCACCCCTATCGCGATGGCCCCCCGTGTGCCATGGTTGTAACCGGATGAAGAAGATTCGCGATACCAGGGGCCGGCCCACATCCGATCGATCAGATCGGCTTCCTTGCGTGTCACGGGAGGTCGGGCAGGAGTTGTAGAGATGCCGCCCGAATTGGACCTCGAGACGCTCGATTTCACCCTCGAGTCGCTCAGCGAGTTCGGCCGTCGCGAGTTGCCGGACTCTGTGCTGATCGAGCTGGATGAGCGCGACGAGTTCCCAGAGGAGGTCGTGCGGCGGATGTGCGGAGAAGAGCTCGGAATCCAGCTGCTCTTCGTCCCCGAGGAGCACGGGGGGATGGGTGGCGGCGCGCTGGACATCTATCGGGTATGCGAGCTGATGGCGGCCGTCGATCTGGGAATCGCGACCTCCGTTCTCGCGACTTTCCTGGGCAGCGACCCGATCGCTGTCGGGGGAACGCCCGAGCAGAAGGGGCGCTGGATGCGGCGAATTGCGGAGGAGGGAGTGCTGATGGCCTACGGCGCGACCGAGCCCGACGCCGGCAGCGACCTCGCCGCGCTCAAGACCAGGGCGGAGCCGGTGTCGGAGAACGGCACGGTGGTCGGCTACCGCCTCAGTGGTGCGAAGCAATGGATCTCCAACGGTGGCGTGGCCGAGCTCAGCTCGGTCCTCGCCCTTGCGCCAGGTGGCCCGAGCTGGTTCGTGATCGAGAGCGGCACCGAGGGCTTCACCCATGGCGAACACGAGGACAAGCACGGCATCCGACTCTCAAACACCGCCGCGCTGTTCCTTGAGGACGCCTATGTCGACGCCGACAACCTGATCGGCGCTGCCGAGGGACAGGGCCTGATCCAGGCCCAGGAGATCTTCGGCTACACGCGACTGATGGTCGCCGCGTTCGCCTTGGGAGCCGGCTGGGCAGCGCTTGACCGCGCGATCCCCTACTCGACCGATCGCATCCAGGCGGGGGGCCCGCTGTCTGAGAAGCAGGGCTACACCCACAAGCTGATCGTTCCGCACGCCGTGCGGCTGGAGGCCGCCCGCGCGGCCATCGAGGAGGCCGCCGAGCGGATCGACGCCGGCGAAGGATCCCTCAACACCGAGGGCGCAATCGCCAAGTATCTGGCGAGCGAGGGTGGAAACGCCGCTGCAGACGCGGCGATCCAGGCTCATGGGGGCTACGGCTACACCCACGAGTACATGGTCGAGAAGATCAAGCGCGATGTCCGCATCACGACGATCTACGAGGGGACCTCGGAGATCATGGAGATGACGATCGCGCGTGATCGCTGGCAACAGCATTTGAAGGCGCACGGCGATCATTTCCACGCCGCGGCGCGCGAGCTGGAGGCGCTGGGGGCCGAGCACCCCGAGGTCGGCGCGGGGACCACCGCGCTCGCGTTGCACGCTCTGGCCGAGGTCTTCGAGGCCGCGCGGAACGCGCGGCTGACCCGCAGCCAACACATCCTGCTACGACTCGGACAGCACGCCGCGACCGTCGAGGGCGCTGCGACCCTGGTGCGGCGGGCGGCGCGGGCGGCGGCGGGCACGCTCTCGCCGAAGGCATCGCGGCGCTTCGATGCGGATGCCCTCGCGGCGATCGCCCGGGTCAACGCCCGCGAGGTCGCGCTCGACGTGGCCACCGAGGGGGTGCGCTGGATCTCCGGTGCGAAGGCCGTCGGGGAAGATGACTCGACAGCGCTGGTATCCCGAATCGGGCTTGCCGCGATCCAGGCGGCGCAGGCGGGCCTACTTGCCGACATGGACGCCGTCGCGGGCGCGATCTATGGCCGGTCGGAGCCTGAGGGATGACAGTTCGACGCCACAGCCCCCCACCGGGAGCCAGCCCATGAGCGAGGCGAGCCGAGCGATCGCCATCGTCGGCGTGGGGGCGATCCTTCCCGACGCGCCCGACGCGGCGACCTTCTGGCGCAACGTCAGCGAGGGCCACTACGGGATCAGCGAGGTCGCCCCGGATCGTTGGGACCCCGAGCTCCACTTCGACCCGGACCCAAAGGCTCCAGAGCGCACCTACTCGAAGATCGGTGGCTGGGTGCGCTCATGGGAGTGGGACCCCCTCGCCTGGCATCTTCCCATCCCGCCCAAGGTCTCGGAGGCTATGGACGATGCGCAGAAGTGGGGTGTCACCTGCACCCGGATGGCGCTGCTCGACTATGGCTGGCCGGAGCGGCCGCTCGACCTTGAGCGCACCGCCGTCGTCTTCGGCAACGCGATGGCCGGCGAGCACCACTATCTGACGACGATCCGCCTCGCCTTCCCCGAGCTCGAGCGCGAGCTGGCGAGGGCGCCGAGTTACGCCGAGCTGCCCGCGAGCGCGCGCGAGGCGATCGCCCGCGAGCTGCACTCGAACATCGACGAGTGGTTGCCGCCGGTGACGGAGGACACGATGCCGGGTGAGCTCGGAAACTGTCTGACGGGTCGCGTCTCCAACCTCTTCAACCTGCGCGGGCCCAACTTCGTCGTCGATGCGGCCTGCGCCTCGGCGATGGCGGCAATGGACGCTTCGATCGACGGGCTGATCGAGCGCGAGTTCGATGCGGTGATCACGGGCGGGATCGACCGCAACATGGGTGCCTCCACGTTCATCAAGTTCTGCGCGATCGGCGCCCTGTCTGCAACCGGCACCCGGCCCTACGCCGACGGTGCCGACGGGTTCGTCATGGGCGAGGGCGCGGCGCTGTTCGTGCTCAAGCGGCTCGAGGATGCCGAGCGCGACGGCGACCGGGTGTACGCCGTCATCCGCGGCTTGGCGGGGTCGAGCGATGGCAAGGGCAAGGGGATCACGGCCCCGAACCCGGTCGGCCAGAGGCTCGCGATCGAGCGCGCCTGGCGAAAGTCGGGGCTCTCGCCGGAGGTGTGCTCATTGATCGAGGGCCACGGCACGTCGACCCGCGTCGGCGACGTCGTCGAGGTCGAGAGCCTCTCAGAGGCATTCGCAGGGGCGCGCCTGCCTGCCGGATCCGTCGCCCTGGGGTCCGTGAAGTCCAACATCGGGCACCTCAAGGGCGCCGCGGGAGCGGCGGGGCTGCTGAAGACCATTCTGGCGCTGCACCACAAGGTCATGCCGCCGAGCCTCAACTTCAAACGGCCGAACCCGAACATCGACTGGACCGACTCGCCGTTCGCGGTGAACACCGAGCTGCGCGAGTGGGAGACCCGCGACAACGTGCCGCGGGTTGCGGGCGTGAGCGCATTCGGCTTCGGGGGCACGAACTATCACGCGGTGCTCGAGGAGCACGTGCCCGGGCGTCTGAGCGGAAACGGTTCGGCCTCGATCTCGGTTCCGGCCGATGCCGGCGCGACCGCTGACGCCGGCGCCGTCGCGGTGCCGCCCCAACCGAGAGCGGCCCGCGGGGAAGACGGTCGGGGGCCGAAGGCCCCCGTGCGCGGAGCCCTCGTGCTGGGCGGCACCGATGAGGCCGCCGTCGCTCGAGCGCTCCGCGCCGCCCTCGAGGAGGCGCGCGCCGGGCGCTGCCCCGCTCCGACGCCGCCGGATGCGGAGGCGCTCCGCTCAGCCGAGCGAGTGGCGATCGACTACGGGGACGCGGAGGAGCTGGCGGCGAAGGCCAGCGCCACCCTGAAGGCGCTTGACTCGAATGACTCCGGCGTCTGGCAGGCGCTCCAGGCACGCGGAATCTTCCACGGAAGCGGGCCGCAGCGCGGCAAAGTCGCTTTCCTCTACCCGGGCCAGGGCTCGCAGTACGCCGACATGCTCGCCGAGCTGCGCGAAATCGAGCCGCTCGTGGCCGAGGTCTTCGAGGAGGCTGACGAGGTCATGAGGCCGTTGCTCGACGGCAGGGAGCTGAGCGGGTTCATCTTCGCCGATCGCGACAGCCCGGAGGCGCTCGCCGAGGCGGAGGAGCAGCTGCGGCGAACCGAGATCACCCAGCCGGCCGTCCTCACGGTCGACGTCGCCCTCACCCGGATGCTGGAGGCCTACGGAGTTTTCCCGGACTTCGTCATGGGCCACAGCCTCGGCGAGTACGGAGCGTTGGTGTCGGCCGGAGCACTGCCCTTCGAGCAGGCGCTAGAGGCGGTCAGCGCCAGAGGCCGTGAGATGGCGAGCCTCGAGGTCCCGGATCCGGGTGCGATGGCGGCCGTGATGGCGCCGGCGCAGGAGGTCGAGGAGGTGCTCGCCTCCTCGGAGGGTTACCTCGTGCTCGCCAACATCAACTCGACTAACCAGGTCGTGCTGGGGGGCGGCACCGAGGCGGTCGCCCGCGCCGTCGGCGCCTTCCAGGAGCGCGGCCACCAGGCGATCCCGCTGCCGGTCAGCCACGCCTTCCACACCGAGATCGTGGCCCCGGCAAGCGAGCCCCTGCGGGCGATGCTGAGGCGGCTTCGGCTCTCGCCCCCCCGGATCCCAATCGTGGCCAACGTCGATGGCGAGTTCTACCCGACTGGAGCCGGCGTGGAGGAGCAGATCGTCGACATCCTCGGTCGCCAGGTCGCATCGCCCGTGCAGTTCGAGAAGGGCCTGCATACCCTGTTCGACGCTGGAGCACGTATCTTCGTCGAGACTGGGCCCAAGCGGGCCCTGCACGGGTTCGCATCCGATGTCCTCGACGGCGATGAGGTGCTCAACCTTTACACCAATCACCCGAAGCTCGGCGACCTGGCGTCGTTCAACCATGCGCTCTGCGGCCTCTATGCCGCCGGGCTCGGCGTCGGCCGGGAGCCCGAGCCGGTGGACGGTGCACCTCCGGCACAACCCGCGCCCTCCTCTGCGTCCCGCCCCTCCGGCGAGAGCGATGACGTCGACCGGGAGCTCGGTCGGCTCACTGTCGACTTCCTTCGCCGCGGCAGCGAGCTCCTAGGTGAGGCCGCACCGGCCGGCGGGCCGTCCGATCCCGTGGTGATAACGGGCGCGGCGCTCGGCCTTCCGGGAACCGAGCACGTCTTCGATGACCGCAACATCGCGCGGATCCTCCATGGCGAGCAGTTCATCGACATGATCCCCTCGGGCCTGCGACATCAAATTCTCGATCGCCACATCACGCGTCTAGTCAAGAGCGACGACGGATCGGCGAGCTTCGAAGCGATCGACGACGTCGCCGACGTGATCAAGCTTGCTGCGCGGGAGGGCAAGCTGGACCTGGCCGCGGAGTTCGGGGTCAACCCCGACCGGGTGGCAGCGCTCGGCCGCAGCACCCAGCTCGCGATCGGTGCCGGCATCGACGCCCTGCGCGACGCCGGCATTCCCCTCGTCCTCCGGTACAAGACAACCACAAAGGGGACGCAGCTCCCGGACCGGTGGGCACTTCCGACTCCCCTGCGCGACGATACCGCGGTCATCTTCGCGTCGGCGTTTCCGGGCTTGGAAGAGTTCGCTTCGGAGGCCGAGCGCTTCTCCGAGGATCGCTCCCGCCGGGAGCGACTGGCCGAGGTCGAAGCCCTGCGCCAGCGCCTCGCCGGTCATGGCGACAGCGTCGCGCTTGCCGAGGTCGACCGCCATATCCACGACCTGAAGATCGAGCTCGAGCAGGAGCCCTATCGCTTCGATCGCCGCTTCCTCTTCCGGGTCCTCTCCATGGGCCACTCCCAGCTCGCGGAGCTGATCGGCGCACGTGGGCCGAACACCCAGGTCAATGCAGCGTGCGCGAGCACGACCCAGGCCGTTGCGATCGCCGAGGATTGGATCCGTGCGGGACGCTGCCGGCGGGCAATCGTGGTCGCGGCTGATGACGCGACCTCGGACGAGCTCCTACCGTGGATCGGTGCCGGGTTCCTCGCCTCCGGCGCAGCGGCCACCGATGAGGTCGTCGAGGAGGCCGCCCTGCCGTTCGACCAACGTCGCCATGGAATGCTGCTGGGCATGGGCGCCGCGGCGCTCATTGTCGAGAGCGCCGCTTCCGCACGCGAGCGTGGCGTCACGCCGATCTGCGAGGTGCTCAGCTCGGTCACCGCCAACAGCGCCTTCCACGGCACCCGCCTCGACGTCGACCACATCGGCGAAGTGATGGAGACCGTCGTTGCTCAGGCCGAGGCGAGGGGCATGGACCGGGGCCGGATCGGCGAGGAGATGGTGTTCGTCTCCCACGAGACCTACACCCCGGCGCGGGGGGGCAGCGCGGCGGCCGAGATCCACGCGCTGCGCCGGGTCTTCGGCGCCGCCGCCGAGAAAGCGCTGATCGCGAACACCAAGGGGATCACCGGTCATCCGATGGGCGTCGGGCTCGAGGACGTGGTTGCGGTCAAGTCGCTCGAGACGGGCCTCGTTCCACCGATCCCGAACTTCCGCGAGGTGGATCCGGAGCTGGGTGCCCTCAATCTCTCCCAGGGGGGCTCATACCCGGTCAACTTCGCGCTTCGCCTTGCCGCTGGATTCGGCTCGCAGATCTGCATGCTGCTGCTTCGCTGGACCCCGGTGCGCGATGGCCGTCGCCGCAATCCCGAGGAGCTCGGCTATTCCTACCGAATCGGCGACCACGAGCGGTGGACCGATTGGCTGCGGACGATGAGCGGCCAGGAGGCGCCCGAGCTGGAGGTCGTGCAGCGGCGGCTGCGGTTCGTCGACCGTGGCCCGGGCGCGAAGCGCGAGGATCGCTTCGCGACGCCCGCGCCGGCGCCGACCTCAGAGCCGGCGCCTGCCGTTACGGTCCCACCCGCACAGGCTCCACCTCCGACGGAGCCCTCGATCCCGGTCGCGGGCCAGCAGGAGGTGGCTGCCGGCGACGAGGTCACCGACCGCGTCCTGGCGCTGGTCGCCGAGCAGACCGGCTACCCGCCCGACCTGCTCGACCTCGATCTCGACCTCGAGGCCGATCTCGGGATCGACACCGTGAAGCAGGCGGAGGTGTTCGCGAAGATCCGCGAGGCCTACGGCATCCCCTTCGACGAAGACCTGAAGCTGCGCGACTACCCGACCCTCAACCACGTGGTCGCCTTCGTGCGTGAGCGGGCGGCGATCCCGCCGCCACCGCCCTCCCCCGCCGCGGCCGAGCAGGAGGTGCCTGCCGGCGACGAGGTCACCGACCGCGTCCTGGCGCTGGTCGCCGAGCAGACCGGCTACCCGCCCGACCTGCTCGACCTCGATCTCGACCTCGAGGCCGATCTCGGGATCGACACCGTGAAGCAGGCGGAGGTGTTCGCGAAGATCCGCGAGGCCTACGGCATCCCCTTCGACGAAGACCTGAAGCTGCGCGACTACCCGACCCTCAACCACGTGGTCGCCTTCGTGCGTGAGCGGGCGGCGATCCCGCCGCCACCGCCCTCCCCCGCCGCGGCCGAGCAGGAGGTGGCTGCCGGCGACGAGGTCACCGACCGCGTCCTGGCGCTGGTCGCCGAGCAGACCGGCTACCCGCCCGACCTGCTCGACCTCGATCTCGACCTCGAGGCCGATCTCGGGATCGACACCGTGAAGCAGGCGGAGGTGTTCGCGAAGATCCGCGAGGCCTACGGCATCCCCTTCGACGAAGACCTGAAGCTGCGCGACTACCCGACCCTCAACCACGTGGTCGCCTTCGTGCGTGAGCGGGCGGCCCCCGCGGCCGGCGAGCTGGAACCCTCCGAGCGCGCCGGCGGTACCGAGGCCTCGGGCGAACAGGAGCCCGGCGGGTTTACCCGCCGGGTTCCGGTCCCCGTGGTGCGGCCGGCGCTCGAGCACTGCGTGGCCACCGGCGTCTCGCTCGGGGCCGGGAGCCGGGTGATCGTCATGCCCGATGCCGGAGGCGTCGCCACCGCGCTCGCCACAAGGCTCGAGAAGCTCGGGGTCGAGGTGCTGATCGCGGATGGCGTTGAGGACGACGACGCCTTCGAGCGCCGGATCGAGGCCTGGAAGGACGCGGGGCCCGTGCAGGGCGCCTTCTGGCTGCCGGCCCTCGACGCCGAGCGGCCGCTGGCCGAGCTCGATTCGGAGAGTTGGGCCGGGGAGCTGCGCCCCCGGGTCAAGCTCCTCGCGATGACGATGCGGGCTCTTTCCGAGCAGATTGACTCCGAGGGCACATTCCTGATCGCGGGCACGCGGCTCGGCGGCCGGCACGGGTATGACTCTTCCGGCGCGACCTCGGCGATGGGCGGCGCCGTCAGTGGATTCACGAAGTCGCTGGCTCGCGAGCGCCCGGAAGCGCTTGTCAAGGTTGTCGATTTCGCGCCCAGCCGCAAGACCGCCGCGCTCGCCGAGATCCTGATCGAGGAGGCGCGCCGGGATCCCGGCGTGGTCGAGGTCGGCTACGCAGATGACCTGCGCTGGTCGGTGGGCCTGCTCGAGCGGCCGGCCGAGCGCGACCCAGCCCGCAGGCTGGGAGCCGACACCGTCTTCCTTGTCACTGGGGCCGCGGGCAGCATCGTCGCAGCGATCGTCGCCGATCTGGCCGCGGCGTCGGCAGGCACCTTCCACCTGCTCGACCTCGTCCCTGAGCCCGACCCCGCCGATCCTGACGTGAGGCGGTTCTCGGACGATCCCGACGGGCTCAAGCGCGATCTCGCCGAGCGGATCAAGCAGCGTGGTGAGCGGCCGACCCCGAAGCTCGTCGAGCGCGAGATCTCGCGCATCGAGCGTGCTCGGGCCGCTCTCGACGTGATCGAGGCGATCCGCGAGGCGGGCGGCAGTGCGCACTGGCACCAGGTGGATCTCACCGATCCGGATCAGGTGTCGGCTTCAGTCTCGGCCGCCCTGCAGGAGAGCGGTCGGGTCGACGTCCTCCTGCACTGCGCCGGCATGGAGGTGAGCCACAACCTGGTTGACAAGCCGCAGCGCGAGTTCGACCTGGTCTTCGACGTGAAGGCGAACGGCTGGTTCAACCTGCTCCAGGCGCTCGGCGAGAAGGGCCCGGATGTCGCCGTTGTCTTCAGCTCGATCGCCGCACGCTTCGGCAATGCCGGCCAGACCGACTATGCGGCCGCCAATGACCTTCTCTGCAAGAGCATCTCGCGCCTGCGCCGCGACACCGGGATGCGCGGCGTGGCGATCGACTGGACCGCCTGGGCCGGCATCGGCATGGCAAGCCGCGGCTCGATACCGAAGGTGATGGAGATGGCGGGGATCGAGATGCTGGCGCCGGCGGAGGGAGTGCCCGTCGTCGGCCGGGAGCTCACCGCCACGGGCCCCGGCGCCGAGGTGGTCGTGGCCGGAGCGCTAGGGGTGCTGGCCGAGGATCGTCATCCGACCGGAGGCTTGGATCCGGATTCGGCCAGCGAGGCGATGACCGCCCATCGCTGGCCGATGACGGGCCGTGCGTCGAGCTTCACCCTCGCCGAGGGGCTCACCGTCCTCACCGAGCTCGATCCGACCGATCAGGCGTTCCTCGACGATCACCGGATCGAGGGAATCCCGGTGCTGCCCGGAGCAATGGTCATCGAGGCCTTCGCAGAGGCGGCGGCCGCGCTGATGCCCGGTTGGCAGGTGGTGGCGCTCGAGGACATCGAGCTGACGGCGCCCTTCAAGTTCTACCGCGACGAGCCACGCACGGTCGAGCTGCAGGTGCTGCCGCGCGACCGCGGTGACGGCACCCTGGTAGCCGACTGCCGTCTCGTGGGAAGTCGCTCCCTGCCCCAGGGCGAGCAGCGAGCCGTCCACTTCACCGGCCGAGCTGTTCTCGCGCGCGAGCTTTCCCAGCCACCGGATGGGGAGGTGGCCCCCGCCGAGGATTCCGAGAATCGGGGCGTTGGCTCGGAGGCGATCTACCGGATCTACTTCCATGGCCCCGCCTACCGGGTGCTGGAGCGGGCCTGGCGCTGTGACGGCACCGTGATCGGCCGCCTAGCCGGCGACCTGCCGCCTGATCACAAGCCGGCCGGCGAGCCCACGCAGGCTGCGCCCCGCCTGATCGAGCTCTGCTTCCAGACGGCGGGGGTCTGGGAGCTCGGCACCCGGGGACGGATGGCGCTTCCCACCCACGTTGATCGGATCACCCGCTTCGCCCAAGCGGGCGCACCGGGGACGCTCGTCGCGATCGTTACCCCGCGCGAGGATGAATCTTCGATCGACGCCCGGGTGGTGGATGAGCAGGGCCACGTCCGGGTCCTGCTCGAGGGCTATCGCACGATCGAGCTCCCCGGTGCTCTCGATTCCGACGCGCTCGAGCCGATCCGCTCGGCGATGAGATAGCGGGGGGCTGGGCATGGACATCTCGTTCCATCGGCTCGCGATCGTCAACCGAGGCGAGCCGGCCATGCGCGCGATCAGAGCGGTGCGCGAGCTGAACGATGGAGCCGACGACCCGATCACGTTGATCGCCCTGTACACCGAGCTCGAGCCGCAGGCGATGTTCGTCCGGGAGGCGGACGAGGCCCACTGTCTGCGCCCGACCCGCGTACAAGGAGCCGAGCAATCGAGCGAGTACCTCGACCTCGCGGCCATCGAGGAGGCGCTGGTCGCGACACGGGCGGACGCCGCCTGGGTGGGCTGGGGTTTCGTTGCCGAGGATCCGGATTTCGCCGAGCTCTGCGAGCGCCTGGGGATCGTATTCGTGGGTCCCAACCCGAGCGCCATGCGGCTGCTTGGTGACAAGGTCGCGGCCAAGCATCTGGCAGAAGAGGCAGGCTTGCCCGTGGCGCCCTGGAGCGGCGGCGCCGTCGACAGCCTCGCCGACGCCCGCGAGCAGGCCGAGCGCATCGGCTACCCCCTTCTGATCAAGTCCGCCGCGGGTGGAGGCGGCAGGGGGATTCGCCGAGTCGACGCACCAGAGCAGCTGGAGCCCGCGCTCCAGAGCGCGCGTGCCGAGGCGAGAGATGCGTTCGGCGACGATGCGGTGCTGCTCGAGACGCTGATCGCGCCAGCGCGTCACGTGGAGGTACAGGTGATCGCCGATGGACAGGGGACCCCCTGGGGGGTGGGCGTCCGCGACTGCTCCCTCCAGCGGCGAAACCAGAAGGTGGTCGAGGAGTCGAGCAGCCCGGCGCTCTCTGCCGACCAGGAACGAGCTGTCAGCGAGGCGGCGGCGCAGCTGACGATGAGGGCCGGCTACCGAGGCGCGGCGACCGTGGAGTTCCTCTTCCAGCCCGATCGGCGGCTGCTTTCGTTCATGGAGGTCAACACCCGCCTGCAGGTCGAGCATCCGGTCACCGAGGCAACGACCGGCCTTGATCTTCTCAAGCTCCAACTCCACGTCGCGTCGGGCGGGCGACTCGAGGGTGCGCCCCCCGCCGCGGTCGGCCACGCGATCGAGGCGCGAATCAACGCGGAGGACCCCGCACTTGGCTTTGCCCCCGCGCCCGGGCGCATCATCTTGCTCCGACTGCCAGGCGGGCCGGGGATCCGTATCGACGCCGGGATGTCGGAGGGCGATTCGATCCCCGCGCAGTTCGATTCGATGATCGCCAAGGTGATCGCCTGGGGACGGGACCGCACGGAAGCCCTTGCCCGATTGCGACGCGCCCTCGCCGAAACAACGATCGTGGTCGAGGGCGGGACGACCAACATCGGCTTCCTGCTCGACGTCCTGGGGCGGCCGGAGTTTCGCGCCGCGGAGGTGGACACCGGCTGGCTCGATCGCCTCCAGCTGCGCGGGGAGACGATCCCGGTCCGTCACGCCGAGGTTGCGCTGGTCGCGGCGGCGGTGGAAGCGACGGATGTCCAGACCGCTGTCGATCGCGCCGCGTTCTACGCGTTCGCGCGAAGGGGGCGCCCCGAGACTCCGGCCGCCGGCTCCCGCGAGATCGAGCTTCGCTATCACGGGCAGCGTTACCGACCCGCGGTTCGCGAGATCGGCCCGAGCCTTTACCGCGTCACCCTTGACGGCACCTCGGTCGAGGTCAGTGCGGAGCGCATCAGCGCCCACGAGCGGCGGCTGCAGCTCGGCTCCCACGGGTTCAGGGTGGTCACCTCTAGTCAGGGCGAGGACCTGCTGGTCGAGGTCGACGGCGTCTCGCACCGGGTCTCTCGCGGCGATGGTGGCCTTGTGCGCAACCCGGCGCCGGCAGTAGTGGTCTCGATCCCGGTTGAGCCCGGAGACGAGGTCGCCACCGGGGACGTCGTGGCCGTGGTCGAGGCGATGAAGATGGAGTCGTCGCTGGGCGCGCCCTTCCCGGGCCGCGTGCGGGAGGTGCTGGTCGGTCCCAATGTCCACGTTGGCCCTCAGGAGCCGCTTGTCCGAATCGAGCCCGTGGAGGCAGGGGTCCCCGAGCCGGGCGTCGAGCGCCTGCGGCTTTCGATCGGAGACCAGGTCAGCGCCGACAGGGCCACGTTCTGCCGCGAGAACCTGCGGCGGCTCGAGTGGCTGGTGCTCGGCTACGACTCTGAGGCCGGGGAGGACGATCGGATCCTCGCGGCTCTTCACGATGCGTGCTCTGATCCGCTCACCTGTGACCCGGCGCTGATTCCAGGCGAACATAGGATTCTGGGCGTCTATGCGGACCTCCAGGCCCTCAGCAGGCCCTACCACGATGAAGCCGATCCCAATGCCGAGTTCTTGCGAAGCCCGCGCGAGTACCTCGACGCGTACCTTCGGTCTCTCGACGTCGAGGCCGAGGGGCTGCCGGAGCGGTTCGTCGCCGACCTGAGGCGAGCGCTCTCGCACTACGGGGTCGAGGGGCTGGACCGAACCGCGCAGCTCGAGGAGGCCTGCTATCGGATGTTCCTCTCGCAGCGGCGAGCGGAGCAGGTCAGGAGGGTGATCGTCGCCTTGCTTGACCGGCGGCTCGAGCAAGTCGAGCTGCTGGCGGGTCACGTCGGGGACGACTTCCGGGAGGCGCTCGACCGCCTGATCGTCGCGACCCAAGGGCGCGATCAGATCCTTACCGACCTGGCGCGCGAAACCCGCTTCCGCTACTTCGACCAGCCACTGATCGAGGCCGCTACGACCACGACCTACCGCGAGGCCGAAGCAACTCTCGAGGCCCTCGTCGCCGACCCGGAGGGTGCCGCCCGGGCGGATAGGATCGACGCGCTCGTCGATTGCCCGCGCCCGCTGGTGACGCTGCTGAACGAGCGGCTGCGAGACACTGGAGAGCAGGTGCGCCGCGCTCTGCTCGAGGTGATGACAAGGCGCTACTACCGAATGCGCGCCCTGAGTGATTTCGAAGTGCTGGAGCTCGCCGGGCGCCTCTTCATCACGGCAACCCATGCTGACGGAACCGAGCGGCGCCGGGTGGTGACCTCCTATGTCGATCTCGGAGACCTCCCCACCGCGTCCACTGCCCTGAGCGCCTACGCCGCTTCGCTGCCAGAGGATGAGGCCCTGGTCGCGGACTTCTACTCCGAGTACGATGGCGAGCCGCCTGCGCGGGGGGAGCTGGCAGAGCGGCTCAGCTCGGTACTCGACGCAGCGGGGCTGGCGCGAGGCGTGGAGCGGATGGTGATCGGGGTGGCGGAGCCGGCTCGCGGGCGGGGTATGTCCGCGGTGGACCTGTTCACCTACCGGCCGGCCGAAGGCGCGATGGTCGAGGATGAGGTGCTGCGGGGCGTCTTGCATCCGGAGATGGCGGACCGCCTTCGTCTCTGGAGGTTGTCGAATTTCGAGCTCGAGCAGCTGCCCTCGACAGCCGAGGACGTCTACCTCTTCCATGGCGTGGCGCACGAGAATCCCAAAGACGAGCGGGTCTTCGCCCTCGCCGAGGTGCGCGATCTGACTGCCATCCGCGATCAGCGCGGGCGCCTCACCGCTCTGCCGGAGTTCGAGCGGATGCTGGTTCACGCGCTGGAAGGGATCCGACGCTTCCAGGCTCACCGCAAGCCCAGCCGACGCTTGCTCTGGAACCGGGTGGTGCTCCACGTTTGGCCCGTGGTCGAGGGGCTGACCCCGGCGGAGATCGAGCCCATGCTGACCCGCCTCGGTCCTTCGACGCGCGGGCTGGGGATAGAGATGGTGTTAGTCAATGCCCGGGTCCGAGAACCGGACGGCGCCGAGCGCGACCGGGTGATCCGGTTCTTCCCGACCGGCTCCGGCGTTGTGGTCGAGGTCGACGATCCGCCAAACCGGCCCCTGATGCCCTACGACGAGTCCAGTGAGCGAATGGTCTCCGCACGCAGGCGGGGGGCCCTGCACCCGGCCGAGATCATCAAGATGATCGCCCCCGCGCATTCGGGCGACGACAGGGTGCCGGGCCAGCCCGCCGGGGACTTCGAGGAGCACGACCTCGACCCAGCCGGAGTCCTGGTGCCGGTGCGGCGCCCCTTGGCGACAAACCCGGCCGGGATCGTGGTAGGGGTGATCAGCAATTACACCGAGCGCTATCCGGAGGGAATGCAGCGGGTCGCTCTTCTCGGGGACCCGACGAAGGCGCTCGGCTCGCTTGCCGAGCCGGAGTGCCGGCGGATCATCGCCGCCCTCGACCTCGCCTCCAAGCTCGACGTGCCGCTCGAGTGGTTCGCGATCTCGGCCGGCGCGAAGATCGCGATGGACAGCGGCACCGAGAACATGGACTGGATCGCCGCCGTACTGCGAAGGATCGTCGAGTTCACGCAGCGCGGCGGGGAAGTGAACGTCGTCGTCACGGGGATCAACGTGGGCGCCCAGCCGTACTGGAACGCCGAGGCGACGATGCTGATGCACACGCGCGGTGTCCTGATCATGACCCCCGACAGCGCCATGGTGCTGACCGGGAAGCAGGCCCTCGACTACTCGGGCGGCGTCTCGGCCGAGGACAACTTCGGGATCGGCGGCTACGAGCGGATCATGGGGCCGAATGGTGAGGCCCAGTACTGGGCCCCCGATCTCGCCGCGGCGTGCCGACTGCTGCTCGATTACTACGAGCATGCCTACGTGGCGCCCGAGGAGCGCTTCCCCCGGCGCGCGAAGACCTCCGATCCACTCGACCGGGACGTCAGCCATGAGCCTCACCGCGCGCCGCAGTCGGGGCTGAGCCGGATCGGTGACATCTTCTCCGACAAGACCAACCCAGGCCGAAGAGCGCCGTTCGACATCCGCTCGGTGATGCGAGCGACGATCGACCGCGATCACCCTCCCCTTGAGCGCTGGGCGGCGATGCGTGATGCCGAGAGCGCCGTCGTCTGGGACGCGCACCTCGGTGGCTGGCCCGTGGCCCTCCTCGGGATCGAGTCGCGGCCCTTCGCCCGGCGCGGGGAGTTGCCTGCCGACGGTCCAAGCCGGTGGACGTCCGGCACCTTGTTTCCACGCTCCTCGAAGAAGATCGCCCGGGCGATCAACTCGGTCGCGGGACGCCGCCCGGTGGTCGTGCTGGCCAATCTCGCCGGCTTCGACGGCTCTCCGGAGTCGATGCGCGAGTGGCAGCTGGAGTTCGGCGCTGAGATCGGGCGGGCGGTGGTCAACTTCAAGGGCCCGATCGTCTTCTGCGTGGTATCGCGCTTCCACGGCGGTGCCTTCGTCGTCTTCTCTCAGCGCCTCAATGAGAACCTCGAGACGATCGCCCTCGAGGGGGCTCACGCGTCGGTGATCGGCGGCGCCCCGGCGGCAGCGGTTGTGTTCGCCCGCGACGTCGCCCAGGCGACGGGCCGCGATCCACGAATCGTCGAGATAGAAGCGCGGATCGCAGCAACCGAGGGCCAGGAGCGCACCCGTCTTCGCGCTCAGCGGTCCGAGCTGTGGGATCGGGTGCGCTCGGAGAAGCAGGGCGAGCTCGCCGCTGAATTCGACTCGATCCACAGCGTCGAGCGGGCCGTGGAGGTGGGTTCGGTCCATTCGATCATTTCGCCGGCGGCGCTGCGCCCCCATCTGATCGAGGCCATCGAGAGCGGAATGCGGCGCGCGGTCAACGGAAGGGGCGGCGATGGCCGGACTCGGGTGGCTGACGCGCGTGCTCGCTGAGGTCCCGGAGGACGATGCGTGGCTGAGCGAGCGTGAGCGCGAGATCCTCTCGACGCTCCGATCCGAGAAGCGTCACAGTGACTGGCGGCTCGGGCGGTGGACGGCGAAGGCCGCGGTGGCGACTTGGAAGAAGGTGCCGCCGGCTGCGGTCGAGCTCCTCGCCGCGGAGGACGGGGCGCCTGAAGCGTTCGTCGACGGCAGGGAGACGCCGGTTGCGCTCTCGCTCAGCCATCGCGGGGGGCGGGCGTTGGTCACCGTGAGCGATGCGCCAGCCGCGCTCGGCTGCGACCTCGAGGTGCTGGAGGCGCGCAGCCCGGCATTCGTGAGCGAGTGGCTCAGCGCGGACGAGCGCGAGTTGGTGAGCAGTCTGACCGGAGACCACCGAGATCTGGCGGCGAACCTTGTCTGGACAGCGAAGGAGGCGGCCTCGAAGGCGAGGCGCGAGGGCCTGCGGCTAAATATCCGGCAGGCAACCGTCGAACTCGGGCCACTGACTGACCCCGGCGGCGGATGGGAGCGATTTCGAGTCGCCTGGCAGGACGGTGTGGTCGAACCCGGTTGGTGGCGCCGAGACTCGAGCTGGGTGATGGCGATTGTGAGCGATCTCGCCGACGAGTTGCCGCCCGTCGAGCTTCATTGATCACAGTCGAAGTGTCCAGAGCGGGCGCTCAGAAGAGCGGATGCCGGTGGCCTTCCCCGTCGGAGTACTCGAAGACCGGTTCCACCTCGCCGGCCGGCGTTTGGCTGGTGATCGCGGCGATCGCCCGAACGGCGCCGGATCGCACCTCCCCGGACTCGGAGTCGAGAAGCGGCAGCAAGCGATCGTAGAGGTCGCGATCGCCGGTGGCTGCAAGCGCCGCCGACGCCTCGCGCCAGAGCTCCGGACGCTCGCCAAGGACTTCGACCAGCGCCTGGCAGGCATGCGGATCGCGGGTGCGCCCCAGGGAGAGGGTGGCCGCGCGACGCACGGTCAGGCTGGGGTCGTCGAGCGCTTCGATCAGCGGCTCAACCGACCCTGCGAGCTCGCCGACAACGCCCAGCGCTCGCGCCGCCTCCGCGCGCACTTCGGGTGTGGGGTCCTCGCGCAACAGCGCACACAGGCGCACCTGGGCCGCCTCGCTCATGCGGGCATGGTACGCACCGCGAATCCCGCGCCGCTTGCCGCTCACACCGCCGAGCCTGGAACTGGCACGACGGGCACCTTGGCCGCCGCACCCTGAGGGTGGCTACTCGGTCTATCGAACGCCGTAATGGGGGTGGAGGAAGCCAACGCTCCCGACACCCTTGCAGCCCTCGAATCCCTTCGAATCCTCCGCATCGAAGCACCCGAGCCCGAGACCACCGGCCGTTGGTTGCGCGGACTGCAGGCGCAGGACGGTGGCTTCCCACCCTCACGATCGGATGGGCCGCGCTGCGCGCCATCGACGTTCTTGGTCTCGAGCCCAGTCGCTCCCCGGCCCCCTGGCTGCAACCCTTGGCGCAAACACTGTTGGGGCGAGACGAGCCGTACGACTGGCCCGCCGCGTTGCGTGACGCTCGCCCAGAGCCTGGCCCTGCTCCAGCGCCGCGACGGGGGACCGGGTGCGCGCCACCGGGGGATCGCTACCCTGGGCAACACCTGGCTGGGACTCCAGGCAGCCCAAACGCTCGAACAAATTCTGGAGGTCAACAATGAGCAAGTACGTCCGCTTCTTCGAAGACTTCGGCATCACCGACGTACCGCTGGTGGGCGGCAAGAACGCATCCCTGGGCGAGATGTATCGGGAGCTCTCGAGCGGGGGCGTGCGCGTGCCTAACGGCTTTGCCACCACCGCCGACGCGTATCGTCACATGCTGGAGGAGGCGGGCGCCCGCGATGAGCTGCACGCCGCGCTGCACGACCTCGACCCCACCGATGTCACCGACCTGGCCAGAAGGGGAAAGCGCGCCAGGGAGATTGTGTATGGCGCCGGCGTGCCCGATGATCTGGCAGGCGAGATTCGCGCCGGTTACCGGCGGCTGCAGGAGGAGTACGGCGAGGACCTGAGCCTCGCGGTGCGAAGCTCCGCCACCGCGGAGGATCTGCCGACGGCGAGCTTCGCCGGCCAGCAGGACACGTTTCTGAACGTCCGCGGTGAGGAGAGCCTGTTGGACGCTTGCCGTCGCTGCTTCGCGAGCCTTTTCACCGACCGCGCGATTCACTACCGGGTCGACCAGGGATTCGACCACTTCCAGGTGGCGCTGTCGATCGGCGTGATGAAGATGGTGCGCTCCGATCTCGCCGCCTCGGGTGTCTTCTTCTCGCTGGACACCGAGTCCGGCTTTCGTGACGTTGTGTTCATCACCGGCGCCTACGGCCTGGGCGAGAACGTGGTGCAGGGCGCCGTGGACCCGGACGAGTTCTACGTCCACAAGCCCACTTTTGCTGCCGGTTACCACGCGGTGCTGCGCCGCCTGTTGGGCGACAAGGCGGTGAAGATGATCTTCCTCGAAGGCGAGACCAAGCACACCACCCGTAACGTCCCGGCCCCCAAGACCGACCGCGAGCGCTTCTGCATAAGCGATGAGGACGTCTTGGAGCTGGCCGACTACGCGATCAAGATCGAGGACCACTACGGCCGACCGATGGACATGGAGTGGGCCAAGGACGGCATCGACGGCAAGCTGTACATAGTCCAGGCCCGGCCCGAGACGGTCGCCTCCCAGCGCAAGCCCACGTCGCTCGAGAGCTACTCGCTCGACGGGCGCGGCGAGATTCTCGCAGAGGGGCGATCGGTGGGCGAGAAGATCGCCTCGGGCAACGCCCGCCTGATCGAGAACGTGACCCACCTGTCTGAGTTCAAGCCCGGCGAGGTGCTGGTCGCCGACATCACCACGCCCGATTGGGAGCCGGTGATGAAGACCGCTGCGGCGATCGTCACCAACCGCGGCGGCCGCACCTGCCATGCAGCGATCATCGCCCGCGAGCTCGGCGTCCCCGCCGTTGTCGGCGCCGGCGATGCGACCACCAGCATCTTGAACGGGGTCGCGGTCACAATCTCCTGCGCCGAGGGCGACATCGGGCGCGTCCTTCGCGGCGCGGTGCCGTTCCACGTCGACCGCACCGAGGTCGGGGACATCCCGCGTCCGGCCACCCAGATCATGATCAACCTCGGCAATCCTGATCTCGCATTCAAGACGTCCTTTCTGCCCAACGACGGTGTCGGTCTGGCGCGCATGGAGTTCATTGTCAGCGAGTACATCAAGGCCCACCCACTGGCCCTGATTCACCCTGAGCAGGTCAAAGACCCCCACACACGCGAGAGCATCGCGCGGCTGACCAGCTCCTACCCCGACGGCGAAAGTTTCTTCGTGCAGCGCCTCTCCGAGGGCATCGGGACGATCGCCGCGGCGTTTTGGCCCAAGCCGGTGGTGGTGCGCATGTCCGACTTCAAGACCAACGAGTACGCGAGCCTCCTGGGGGGCGCCGACTTCGAGCCCGATGAGGACAATCCGATGCTTGGCTTCCGCGGCGCCTCGCGCTACGCCCATCCTGCCTACGCGGAGGGCTTCGCCCTGGAGTGCAAGGCGATGATACGAGTGCGCGAGGAGATGGGGCTAACCAACGTCGTCCTCATGCTCCCCTTCGTGCGCCGCGTGGACGAGGCCGATCGCGTGCTTGCCCGGATGGCTGAACTGGGCCTCGAGCGCGGCAACAACGGCCTCCAGATCTACGCGATGTGTGAGATCCCCAACAACGTCATTCTCATCGACAGGTTCGCCCAACGCTTCGACGGCTTCTCGATCGGCTCCAACGACCTCACGCAGCTCACCCTGGGAGTGGACCGCGACAGCGAGATCGTCGCGTTCGACTACGACGAGCGCGACGAGGGCGTCAAGGAGATGATCCGCCTGGCCATCGAGGGATGCCGCCGCAATCACATTCACTCCGGACTGTGCGGCCAAGCGCCGTCGGACTACCCGGACATCGCCGAGTACCTGGTCGAAATCGGGATCGACTCCATGAGCCTGAACCCAGACACGGTGCTCAAGACCACCCGGCAGGTGCTGGAGGTGGAGCGACGCCGGGGAGGCGAGGGGGATGGACGTGAGGGCACCGCTTCGATGACCTGAAGGCGGGGCTCGCTTTGACTGCCTCAGGTGATCTCCGGCATCCACCCCCTTCCGACGCGTCTGCGTCGACGAGGGACCTAGACCTTCCGCTTGTCGTCCTGTGGCCGCCAGTGCCTCTGCAGGAGAAGTTTCTGGCCTGGAAACCGATACTGGTTCTCGGGCGGCGTGCGCCCGACCCTAGGGCAACGGATCCAAGTAGCTCGCGGGGGTATCCATCTCTTCCCCGTGGGCGGGCGGCTCATCGCTCGATCACATACTCGATGGTGTCCGGGCTTACCTCGAGCGCTTCGTAGGCTGCGCTCGCCCTTGCCACCGCCTCCCTGTACCGCGCTCGATCCGCGTGGGACTGCGGAATCCGGCCTGCAGAGCGGAGGGGTGGGATTCGAACCCACAAGACCCCTATTGGGGAAGGCGATTTCTAACCGTTTGGCTGGACTGACAGCCAACCCAAGGCAGTCATTCTCTCGACCCACGCCCTTGACGATGACTAGGGGGCTGAGCCGACAGCTCCCCGGGAAGCTATGGCCGGTTGCGGCCGTAGAGGTCGTGCGCTTTGACCCATTCTGCCGCGAGGATCGCCCAGCCGAGTGAGAGCTCGCCGCAGAGCACGGTTGCCGCGACGATCTCGGCGAGCTTGCGGACCTTCCCGGTGCCGTAGCAGCCGAGCAGCTCCAGGCATTCGCGCTGGGTGGCGAGTCCGGTGCCGCCGCCGTAGGTGGCGACGATCAGCGATGGGAGCGTGATCGAGGCGTAGTAGTCCCCGTTGGGGAGTGGCTCACTGAAGCCGAGGGCCGCGGAAGACTCGGCGACGTTGGCCGCATCCTGGCCGGTGGCGATGAACAGGGCGGCGATTCCGTTGGCCGACTGCAGTCCGTTGTTGTTGACCCCGGACATGAAGCCACCAAGGTTCGACACCTGCCGTGCCCGGAACAGCTTCTCGCCGCTGGTGTGCATTTGCTCATCGATCAGTGCGGCGGGGATCGTCGCCTCCGCGACCACGCGCTTACCCCGCGTGCGCAGCACGTTGACCTGCGAGCTCTTCTTGTCGGTGGCGAAGTTCGACTCCAGATAGAAGTCGGTAATGCCCTTGAAGTTGGAGGTGATCCAGGCGCAGGCGGCGGCGGTCGCCTGGCCTGTGAGGTTCTGGCCCGCGGCGTCGCCGGTCGTGTAATCGAAGCGCGTGAACAGGATCCGGCTGGCCGAGTACTGCTCGATGCCGCGCAGCTGTCCGGTACGCGTGGTGGTCTCGGCCGCTTGCTTGACCTCGTCGAAGTGCATCGTGAGCCATTCCCCGAACGCTCGGGCCTCGCGGGCGCTCTCGAACACGAAGGCGGGGGCGCGCTGCATGGCGTCCTCCAGGATCGTGGTCTTCACGCCGCCGGCCTCGCGCAGCGTCTTCATGCCGCGGTTGTAGCTCGCCACCAGGGTGCCCTCGCTGGTGGCCAGGGGAACGTAGAACTCGCCCTGCGCATGCTCCCCGTCGACGAGCAGCGGGCCGGCGATGCCGATCGGCACCTGCGCGACCCCGGTGAAGTGCTCGATGTTGCCGGGGAGAATCGATGGATCGAAGGAGTAATGGGAGACGTGCTCCAGCCCCACGCCCGTCTCCTCGCGTAGGAAAGCACGGCGCGCTTCCGCGGCCTCGGGCGTGTAGTCGTTCTCGCGATCACGCGGGATCTTCTTGCGCTTCGATCGGGGAGGTGTCATGTCGTCTGCTGCTGCCGTGGATCGTCTTGGGGAGCGGCTGTCCGCGTCAGGCAATCGCTCGCCGCGGAACGTTCAATCGAGGGTCCCAACCCCTCATACACTCGCGAGCCTTCGATAAGGAAACCGGGGATCTCTTCACGGGTCTGTCGCGGACGCTGGTCAGGTGGTCGAGCACGGACAGCGCCGCCTCGGCACCGAACTGCACCGCGACGCGCGGCAGGCGGCGCGAGCCTGACTCGCTCCGAGGGAGCCCCGGTTGGGAACGGTGGGTTCCTAGCCGCCGACCGTAACACCGCGCGGCGCCCAAACTTCTTTGAGAAATGCCGCCAGCTCCGAGTTAAGCCGCTTCGGGCTGAGCCGCCACTCGAGGATCGAGTTCGCCTCGACCAGCCGCCCGTTCGCCAGCTCCTCAGCAAGCATCCCCGAGTCGCTGAACGGGTGCAGCGGATCGCGTGGGTGGCCGACGATCAGCGTCGGCTGGGCGATCTTATGCCGCTCCTCCCGGTGCGGCGCGGTCTCCCCCAACAGCAGCCCCTCCAGCACCGCGCCTGAAGGGCCGGGGCGCTGGCGGACCCAGTCGAGCCCGATGTCGATCAGGTAGTTGGTGCGGGGGACGGCCGAGGTGAGGCGGGAGATGACCTCGAAGGCCGGCCTCCCCACTCGCAGGCCGAGCAGGACCGGGGCGAAGGTGGCCGCGACCGCGGCCAGCGCGTTGTCGAGCACCGGCATCTCGATGAACAGGCCGCTGACCCGCCCAGGGTCGTGGGTCGCCAGCTCCAGGGCGACGTTGGCTCCGAGCGAGGTGCCACCAACAACGGCGGAATCCAGCTCCAGGTCGTCGAGCAGCGCCACCACCTGGCGGGCGAACAGCGGCATCGAGTAGAGGCGCAGGTCCTCGGGGCGATCGGAGCGCCCGTGGCCGAGCAGGTCGACGCAGATCACCCGGTTGCCGCGCTCAGCCAGGGCCGGCCCCAGCCGCTCGAACATACGGCGGTTCATCAGCAGGCCGTGGATGAGGACCAGGACGCGCTCGCCCTCGCCGTATGAGTCGAACTCGATCCGGTGTCCCTCATAGCGGAACTGGCCCATTTCAGCGCTGGTGGCGATCTTCTCCACCCCTCGCCCTAAGACGCTGCCCTAGCGGCCTGAAACCGGGCCTGCCAGTCCTCGGGGTCGAACCGCGCCGGCTCGGTCTCGGCCAGGAACGACTCGAGCACGGCGACGAAACGCGACGGCGCCTCGAGCTGGGGCAGGTGACCCACTCCCTCGAAGACCTCGAGCCGGCTGCCCGGGATGTTGCGATGGGCGTGCTCGCCGTGGTGAGCCGGGATGATCGGATCATGGGCCCCCCAGATGATCAGCACCGGCACGGCCTCGGCCAGATAGAGGCGATCGCTGGCGTCGACCCGTTGGCCACCGGTGCCGATTACCGAGTGCACCGTTGCCAGAAATGCGGCGCGGCGCTTGGGGTCGGCCAAGGAGGCATAGCCTCGCGCGACCTCGGCGATGTCGGCGTTCGGTCGCAGGCCGATCGCCCCCAGGCCGCCCGCGAGCGCGGATCCGACCCGCCCTCCGACCCCGGCGGTCGCCGAGATGAAGAGCTCGGCGCCGGGAAGCGCCGCGGCGCGCAGGATCGGGCTCACCTCGCGGCCGAGGCCGCCGCTTGAGACCAGCACCAGGCGCTCGACCATCTCCGGGAACTGGTAGGCGAACTGCATCGCGATTCCGCCGCCGAGCGAGTGCCCGATGATCGTGACGCGCTGGTGGCCGAGCGCGAGGAGCAGATCACGCAGGCCGGCGGCGAGCGCCCCGATCGAGTAGTCACCGCCGCCCGGCGCCGACTCGCCGTGCCCGGGAAGGTCAGGGGCGATCACGGTGTGATTGCGCGCCAGCGGCTCGATCACCTCCTGCCAGTTTTCGAAGTTCCCTCCCATGCCGTGGATCAGCAGCAGGGCCGGGCCCTCGCCGGCCTCGGCGTAGCTCACCGAGCGGCCGTGGAGCGTTTCGGTCTTGACCTGCATCGCACTCACGCCGAAGCCCCCTCGGCGTTTCGCGCCACGGCCAGCACATCCACGACACAGGCATCGCGGACGCGCTCGGGCTTGAGCTCGAAGGTCGCTGCGACTCCGGGGGCCACCTCGCTTACGCCGGCGCCGATGCGCGCCAGCTGCATCGAACCGAGCATCTGCGTGTAGAGCAGATTGGCCGTGAAGGCGGGGTCCTCGATCGCGAATACACCCCGCTCGGCGCCGGCGGCGAGAATCCGCTCCAGCCGCCCCACGCAGGCGGCCAGCGCCTGGCCGAGGCGAACCCACACCGCGTCGGAGACCTGCTCGCGCAGCCCGTCGGCCGGCCGCTGCATAAGCGACAACGCGCAGTCCATGAAGGCGGGGTACTCGAGGCAGAACTCAACGTAGCGCAGACATGTCTGCTGAAGCGCGGCTGCGGGGTCTTTGGGTTCTCGCGCCGCGGCGCTGCGGTCCTCGAGCTCGGCGAGGTAATCGGCGAGCGTCAAGACGAAGATCTCCTCCTTGGAGTCGAAGGTGCGATAGACGTCCGGTTTGTGCATGCCGGCGGCATGGGCGATCCTCTGGACCGGCGCCTCGCGCCAGCCGCGCTCGTCCAAGAGCGTGCGTGCCGCCATGATGATCGCTTGCTCGCGTTGGCTGCGGCGCTCGCGTCGCATCGGGCTTCTCCGGCTTTGGCTTGCAGACACCATGCGAGGTTACCAATGGTTCTACCAAAAGTCCAACCACTGGTTGTATGCGGAACCAGCTTCGTCTACCCCTTCTCCGGCACGTGCATCTGACCATGCTCGAGCCGTTCGTCTGGGCTTTTCGTCACGGACTGACTGACTCGGCCGAGTAGGGATGAACTTCTCAGGCGCTGCTGCATCAGCCAATCGCAGCGCTTCATCTTCCCCTCCTGGCGTCCCGAAGGGGTGCGCACCGCCAATAGCGGCACCTCCGGCCTGGTCCGGCGGGTCGTGGAAGCGCACCTCGCGCACCCCGGCCCGCCTGACCGCCGCCTTGAACCGCTTGCGGAGCTTCGAGGCGTCGAGCGGCTTGCGGTCGGTCGTGGCCTGGGACAAGATCTCCGCAACCATTCGGCAAAGCCGACAAGATGACAAGAGGCGAAGTCCAATAGGGAGTTGGAAAGGAGTCCAGATGGCACTCGCAGACAAATCGGTGGAGCTCTCCGAGGAAGTGTTGGAGGAGATCAAGGACGGACAGGAAGCGGCGATCGGCGCGGTTCGCGGTTTCGTCGGCAGCGTCGACAAGACGCTGGCTGGATCGGCGAGCCCCTCGCAGGTCGAGGAGATTGTCGACTCGGCGCTGAAGATGGCGGACAAACTGGTCGAGACCCAGTACGAATTCCTGAAGAAGGTCGTGCACAGCGCCGGCGAGTCGGTTGGGAGCGGCGACGAAGGTGAGGAGGCGTAGGTCGGGACGAGCGGGGTCGCCGCCCACCGCACATCTTTGCCAGGGCTTTCGGCTACCGCCGTTGACGCTCCGATGACCGAGGCTGGCGAATTCAAGTAATCGGTCCCTTCAAGGGGCGCGGTATCTCCGATGCCGCTTGCCATCAGGCATATCTCGAGCCCATGCTTCGGGGGGAGGCCGCCTTATGCTCCGCTGCGCGTAATTCACTCTTGACGCGCTCCGATCGCTGTGGCAGCTTCGTCTTGCATATGCAAGCGGTGAAAGGGACAAAGTGGCAAAGGTCCTGATCATGGAGTTCGACGGCGACGTTGAGGGCTATGCGAGGGTCACCGAGCGCCTTGGCATCGACGTGGCAAGCGGTGAGGGCGACTGGCCGGCAGGCCTGTTCTTTCACAGCGGCGGAGTCAGGCCGGGCGGCTGGATCGTCTCCGAGGTCTGGGCCTCGCAGGAGGACCAAGAACGCTTCATGGCTGAGCGGCTCGGGCAAGCCCTGAAAGAAGCCGGCGTAGAAGATCCGCCAAGCCGCGTCGAGTGGTTCGATCTGGCTGCCTACCACAAGCTCCAGTAGCTTTCGCGCTAAGCGACGATGATGAAACGGCCCCGCCGCCCCAACAATAGACGCACGCCAAGCAAGCGCCTCTAACTCTCATCGCCTTCTTGGGGCTCACGCCACCCGTTCTCGTGTATCGGCGAATTCCTGGAGAGGACGCCACGCCAAAGTGGGTGGGTGCTACTCGCCGCTACGGCCTGGAAGCATCCGACCCAGGCAACGGACGTGCGATGGCACCATCCCCCAGCGCTCGTAGAAGCGCAGCGCTTCCTCGTTGCCAGCGATGACGTTCAGCCCTATGAAGCCAACGCCCGCAGCAGCGAGACGCAGCTCGACCTGCTCCATGAGCAACGAGCCAATCCCCCAGCGGCGCAGCTCGGGTTCAACCGAAAGCGCCTCGAGCTCGCCCATCCGCTCATTCGTCTTAAAGCTCCAGTCGCTGACGCAGATCCGGAAGAAGGCGAAGCCGACCGGCGAGCCTTCGCGCTCGGCGATCAATAACCATGCCTCACCGGTACGCATCCAGCGCTCGAACTCAGTCCGGCGCCGCTGCCAGGAGTCCTCTGCATCCCGGAATTGGGCGACCTCGCGCGCCTCGCCAGCGACCTCGGCGTGATGGTCGTGCATCGCGCCCCATAGCGACTCCACGTCATCCAGTCGCTCCACCCCTGCCTCAACGATCTTGACCTCGGGCGGCCCTGTCCGGTCTGCGTTCAAGGTGAGGTGAGCATAGAGGCGTTATGCCGTCCGCCTCCACCCCCTTCTGCCTACTCGGATGGGCGGAATCAGGACGACGTGGTGAAAGATAGACAGCACCGAAGACCGTGGACCGCGAGAAGCCCCTTCGCGGTTTGCTCGGCGAGTCAATCCGCCCTTTCCTTGACTCCTGGCGGCGGCGCCTCCCATAAGCTCGTCCCGTGTCTCCAGAGCTTGAAGCCCGCTGCTTGGCGGAAATGCTGCTCGGCCGCCCTATCCGGACCCCTGCCCCGGATCGCCCGAACAGGGCGTTGGCCACCCGCCCATCGCGCCCGAGAGCTTCGGCGGGTGCCGCCGAATTTTCGTCCATTGGAACGGCTCTCGCGATGATCCATGGAACGGAGGTGACCAGGCCGCCGACTTTCGTCGGCCTATCTGAGGCGACTCGTCTGCGGAGCGGTTTGGTCGAGGCGGCCACCTTCCCCGTAATTGCCATCTCGGCGGTGTTCGGGGCCGGCGCTCCGGCCGCAGCCTCCGTCGGGGTCGCCCGCGCCGCCGAGGCGGATTGAGCGCAGTCGAAATGGGGGGCGATTCGAGACGGCTTCCCGGCTTCCCGACCGGACGCGCGGGCCTGCGCCGGATCGCACACCATCCCGGCCTCGGCGGCTCCCGCGCCCTGCTGCGGCGCCAGCTTGTGGAATTGCTCGAGCGGCTCGCGCTCCTGGGCTTCGCGATCTGCGCGCTGCTCGCCGTCGGGACCGTCGGCTACATGGTCACCGAAGGCACGTCTGTTGGTTTCGGCCTGGTCTGGGCCCTCGACACCGTTGCCACGGTCGGTTCAATCCCAGAGCCGACCGGAACAGGAGGTCAGATCCTCAAGGTCCTGTTGATCGTCTTCGGCGTGGGTACCCTCTTCTACGCTCTGGTTACGTTGACCGAGTTCTTCGTCGCGGGCCATCTCTCAGGCTTGCTCGAGGAGAGAAGGGTCTTAAGGAAGATCGACTCGCTGTACAACCACATCCTGATCTGCGGCTTCGGCCGGGTGGGGCGCCAGGTCGCCCGCGACCTGCAGGCGGCGGGGCGCGACTTCATCGTCCTCGACAACAACCCGGGCGAGACGAGGGAGCACGCCGACGCGATGGGCGCGCCTTTCATCGAGGGCTCGCCCTCAGATGACGAGGTGCTCCGCGGCGCCGGGATCATGAGCGCCGCCGGGGTGATCGCCTGCGTCGACTCGGACGCCGAGAACATCTTCATCACGCTGACCGCGCGCGAGCTGCGCCCCGACCTCGCGATCGTCGCTCGCGCCAGCGTCGAAGACTCCGAGAGCAAGTTGCGCCGCGCGGGCGCCGACCGAATCGTCTCCCCCTACAGGGAGAGCGGCGCGGAGATGGCCCGCTCCATCCTGCACCCGCAGGTGACAGGGGTCGTCGAGGTCGCCCCCGGATACCGGATGGAGGAGATCGAGGTGACCGTCGGCTGTGCCGGCGTTGGCGGGACCCTCGAGGAGGTGCGGGGATCGGCGACGATCGTGGCGTTGCGGCGCCGGGGCGGGACAGTGGAACCACAGCCGCCTTCTGACACCGTGCTTGAAGAGGGCCAGGTGATCGTCGCGATGGGAGAGGCGAAGGCACTGGAGCGTCTGGAGACCCTGATGGTGCCGGGTCCGGCCGGGGCCTGATCTAGACCCCGGGCCCAGAACCATCTGCGCCCCGTCGCCTCCTGTTACCAGGAACGCTCACCCACGACCCGAACCCCCGAACTCCCGGCTTGGAAAGGTGTAATCGGGAAGGATTCTGCGGACAACTAGACCTCAATGAGAGTTAGGAGGCTTAGAAACTCGCTTCACAGATAGCGCCTCGAAAAAGGGGCAGTTTGCGCCGATTTGCGCCGCAGAGCCTCTGAGCGATCTCACTGCTGCGACGAATCCGATGCGCCGTTGCCGGTCGGGACCAGTAGGACCGAGCACGCGGCACGATGCGCGACTCGCTCGCTGACGCTGCCCAGTGCCTTGATCCCGCTCAGGCCGCGGCGACCACAGATCAGCATCGAGGGTGCTTTCGACTGGGTGGCCTCGATGATTTCGTGGGCAGCGTGGCCTCTGGGCTCGCTGAGCGCAGGCTCCTCGCCGGTCATCTCGCCGATCTCGGCAATCTGGTCTTCGATCACCCGGTGGCGCTCTGGATGCGACCTGCCGACGACGTGGACAACCTCGAGCTTCGAGTTGAAGGCGGTGGCGACCCGCGCGCCGACCCGCATCGGAGCCCAGGACCCGGGCGAACCGTCGCTGGCAATAATCAAGTGCGTTGGGAACCTGTTTGGGCCGGGGGGCTCTCGCGCGATCAACAGAGATCGGTCCGTCATGTGGGCAGCCCTGCTGGCGGTGCCGACAAGCATGACCCCGGCAGCGCGCGAGCGACCGTGGGTTCCGAGGATCAACAGGTCATGACGCTCGCTCAGCGGAAGCAGGACATTTGCGGCGTTTTGGCGATCGCTGCCAATCTCGATCGAAGCTGAAACCCCGGCCTCTCGGGCGATCCTGTCGGCCTCTTCCAAGCCCTTCTCAAGCCCTTCTTGCCTGTACTCCGGCCCCAGCTGGCGGTCGACGCGGACGGCGATGAAGTGAACGGAGGCTCCGGTTGACGCCAACGCAACCGCCTGCCGCGCCGCCTCGGTGCTTCCTGGGCCGCCTTCGATGCCGCAGAGGATGCTGGCGAATGGCGTAGGCGTTTCTTTGCCTCTCCCTGGTAGGTCCTCAGATTTCAGCAGGTTCCACCTTACGCCCAAATTCGCACGGTTGGTACTTGGTCGAGTTCAAACCTTGTGCGGCCGGCGATCTCAAGGCGCACTTCGGCCGGCCAGATCGCCGAAGCTCAGCCACAACCCCCTCGGGGGCTGGGCGGCTCAGCTGATATGGCCGTCGTTTTGTCAAGCCGCCAACCACCAAAGGCCCGCTGACGCGGGCCTTTCTCTTGGCCCAGGAGGCGGCGGTCGGCCTGGTGCGCGACTCGCGGTCAGGCTGATATGCGCGGGTTGGCTACCGCAGGACCGGGTTTCGTCTTAGCGCCCGCTGTCTAGGATCGAGCGTCGCCGCGAAGCGGCTGCCCATAGCTGAATCGCGGATGCGCTGCGCGAGGGACCGAGCTCCGCCGCCTTCTGGGCCAAGCAGTGCTTGGTGGTCCTCAGGGCGTCGTCGACACCGCCCAGCAGAAGCCGGCCAGCTCCCTCGCCACGGCGACCGCGCAGAGGGTGCGGCGCTTGCCGCGTTCGGCGTCCAGGCGCACCCAGCTGCGATGGAGGCGCTGTTGCGCCTTCCAGGAAATCGCGCAAACCGCCTGGGGCTGGCCCTCCTGGCGGCGGCGCAGCTCGCGGCCTTTGCGCGGCGCCCGGCGGTAGTGCCAGGCCGCCTCGACCAAGAGGCGTCGGGCGTGGCGCGATCCGGACTTGGTGATCGCGCCCTGCCTGCGCCTCTCACCGCTCGAGCTCTCCGAAGGCACCAGGCCCAGGTAGCTCATCAGCTGGGCGGGGCGCTCGAAGCGGTGAAAGTCGCCGACCTCGGCGCTGAGGCCGAGCGCCGAGAGGGTGTCGATGCCGCGCAAACACCGCAGGCGGGAGACGGTTTGCTCCCAGGGGGAGCCCGGCACCAGCGAGGCCATCTGGGCCTCGAGGTTCTCGCGGCGGACCAGCAGGGCGTCGATCGCCCCGATCCCGTCGAGCAGCACCGTTTGGGCCACCGGCTCGGGGAGCTCAACTCTGCCCAGCCAGTCGAGGTGGCGCTCGGTCCAGTTGTTGCCCTCGAAGCGAAGGTCGTGGCGCAGCAAGAGCTTGGCGACGCGGTGGCGGGCCCGCATCAGATCGCCGCGGACGTCCTCGCGCGCCCTGACCAGATCTCGCATCGCCTCCTCGGCGGTGCTCGGCACCCGGACGGGGTGCAGGCCGCCGATCATCAGCAGGCGCGCCAGCCGCTCGGCGTCGCGGCGGTCGGTCTTGACCCGGTCTTGGGCTGGGCGCTCGATCTTGCCCGGCGCGGCAACCGTGCAGGCGACCCCCCGCTCGGCCAACGCGCGGGCGAGGCCGAAGCCGGTCGGGCCGGCCTCATAGGCCACCCGCACCGGCGCCGGCAGTTCGGTGCAAAAGTCGGCCACCTGATCGGTTGCTCCGCCCATCCTCCTAACCGCCAGCTCGCCCGAATTCGAATCGGCGATCGCCGCTACGACCTTCGCCGCGTGAACATCCAAACCCACCCACGTCCTAACCTGACTCACGTCGGCACCCCCATGATTGCGGTCCTCGCCGAGGCCACTCCTCGGCGACAAACCCGCGCATCTCATGCGCGGGTGCCGACCTTCACACCGGCGTCGGATTACTCCCGGCGCTCAGGTGGGCAGGCCATAGGGTCTAGGAGCCCGAATCGGGCAGGCCGAGCACTCCCACAGCCGCTCCCGGCGGCATACCGCCTGATCACCGTCCTCACCGCGGCGTCGATCGCCGCCGCCGGAACCCCGCGTTCTGCCGGAGCGCCTGCGACCGCGGTCGCACGGTCGTCGCCGCGACCGGTCGGAGGCTGACCCCGACGAAACTCCTGCCCCTGCCGGCTACCGGGCTGACTCGATTAGGCCGTAGTGGCCGTCGTAGCGCATGTAGATCACGTTGCCGCAGCCGCTCGCGGCATCGCTGAAGTACATGAACCGATGGTTGAGGATGTCCATCTCCGCTACCGCGTCCTCGAGTCTGGTCGCCCCGCTCATCCGGCTCTCCTCGTAGACGATCCCAGCGCTTTCGCCCGACCAGCCGATCCCGCTCGGTCCGATAACGCCGAGTCGGCCGTCGTCGCGGTGGTACGCGACGGCGTCGGCGCCGGTCTCGCGCTCGATGAACAGGTAGAAGTCGTGATCGAGGAACTCCATCTCCTCGGCGGCCTCGGCGGGGGTGAGCGGGTCGGTGGCGAAGGTCTTGCGGCGGACTATCTTCCGCTCCTCCGGCGCTCGCGGGAAGTAGTCAGGACGGTCGCTGGCAGAACTGGAATGCCGCCACTCGCCCGCCTTGCGCTCGGTCGGACGGCGGGCCTGGTCGGTGCGACGGTCGACGAAGTTCCGCAGTTGCCGCTCGAGCCGCTGAGTGAGGCTGTCAACCGCCGCGATCGGCTCGAGGTCGGCGACCTTCGCCCGGATCATCGGGCCATTCAGGTCGATCTCGCCCTCGGCCCGGGCGGAGCGTTCGATCCGCGGGTTGGGTTCCTGGACGAGGACCACTCGAGCACCGAGGACTGGGATGTCGACGAATCGGTCCAGCGCCCCCACCTTCTCCTCCGCGTGCTCGCGCGCCTCAACCGGGACGTCGCCTCTGATCGTCACCTCTACCTGAATCATCCCTCCGACTACCTCCTTACCTCGTCGCTGCTCAGCCTCGCCAGGATCCGAGCAGAGGCTCGGCGGCCGATCGCCACAGTATCGGCCGCCGGATGGCACCACTCGGGTCGCTCTCCATCAGCGACGTCTTACATTAGGCACCCTGATCGTTGCGCGGGCCCTGCCCAGGCGACAGTACGCTCGCTTGTCCGAGAGTCCCTGGCCTTCGTCGTGTCCAGAAGTGCTACCGCGACACGCGCTCGATATGAGTAGCGGGCACCTCTGCGGCAGCGGGTCTCTAGCGGCAGCCGTTCGGATCCTAACCCCAGCTCTGTCAAGCCGCGAAGTTCCACCATCCTGGTGGCGAGCCTCCGCTGGAGCCTCGGATGCAGTGGCCCTAGGCCCGCGTTGGCGGATGCTTGATGGCGGCGGCTGGGACATCAGATTCCTCACCAGCCGTCGGGTATGAGCCAGCCCCAGGCCCAACTCTCGGCAACCACTCGAGCCACCTCGGCAGATACCAGTTCCAATCCCCGAGCAGCTTCATCGTCGCCGGCAGCAGGACGCCGCGAATGATGGTCGCGTCGATCAGCACCGCTACCGCGAGGCCGACACCCAACTGCTTGAAGATGAGGAGCGACAGTGTGGCGAAGATCGCGAACACCGCGATCATCACCACCGCGGCGCTGGTCACGACACCGGCTGTCGTCTTGATCCCGTGGGAGACCGCGTCCACGGTCGGCCTGCCGCGGTCAAAGCCCTCGCGGATTCGAGTCAGGATGAACACGTGGTAGTCCATCGAGAGGCCGAACAGCACCACGAACATGAACAGCGGCATCCAGGAGACGATCGCGCCGTCCGACTTGAAGCCCAGCAGCGACTCCAGATGGCCCTCCTGGAAGATCCAGACCAGCACCCCGTAGGCGGCACCGACTGAGAGCAGGTTGAGGATGATCGCCGTGACTGGAATCACGAGCGAGCGGAACGTGAACAACAAGAGCAGGAAGGCCGCCGAGAGGACGAAGACGAAGACCAATGGCGCGTGTGACTTCATCGTGTCGTTGAAGTCAGTGGAGCTGGCGGTATAGCCGCTGACGTCAGCCGTCGCCCTCGGGACTCTTCCGATGGTTGCCGGAATCAGGGTGTCGCGCAGCTTCGCCAGGGCCGCGGTCGATTGGGAGTCGGTGCCGTCGCCGGCAACGGGGATTTCGACTACCTCGACCGTGTGATCGGGGCTCACGGTTGTCGTGATCGGCTGCTTGAAGTCCGGGCTAGCGGTCGCCCGAGCGCGTAGGTCGTTGATCGCTCCAACCACCTGCAGCGACTTCACGTCGTTGGCATGGACCACAACCTGGGCTGGGATCGGCCCACCGGGGAAGGACCCTTGGATGCGGTTGTAGGTCTGGATCACCCCGAGGTCCTGCGGCAGGGTCTGGACGCCCGGCGTCGCCGTGTGGAGGCTGAACGCTGGGATTGCCAAGAACACCAGCCCCCCGCCGGCGAGGACGACGGCGATGACTGGATGGCGGAGAGCCGGATTCAGGATTCGCGACCACGCTCCGCTCTCGCCGACGTTCCACCTTCTCCTCCTCGAGAGATATGGGATCCGCCCCTTCTCCACCCGGTCTCCAAGCCAGGCAAGGACTGCAGGGAGGACGGTGAGCGACCCAACCACGGCGACGGCGACGACGAGGATCGTGCCGGTGGCAAACGACTGGAAGGTGGGCGCTCCGGCGAGGTACATGCCCGCCATTGCGATCATCACCGTGAATCCAGAGACCATCACCGCACGACCCGAGGTCGCGGCTGCGGCCGCCAGAGAGGCCCCCTCGCTTCGCCCCGATTCGCGCTCCTCGCGCTCGCGACGCAGGTAGAACATCGAATAGTCGACGCCGACCGCAAGGCCGATCAGCAGAATCACCTCGTTGATGGATTCGTCGACTCCACTGATATGGCTGATCACGCCGATCAGGCCAATCGTCGCCAGCACCGAAGTCAGGCCAAGCAGCAAAGGCACGCCGGCTGCCACCAGGGCACCGAAGGCGACCAGGAGAATCAGCAACGTGATCGGCAGCGAGGTCACCAGTGCCGTCTTGAAGTCTTCGCTGATCGCGGCGCTCACCTGGTTGTCCGAGCTCGCTTCGCCGAACTCTCCGATCGTCAACTGCGGATGGGCAGCCTGCGCGGCTTCGACGGCCCGCAGGGTCGCATCGGCGCGGTTTTTTGCCGCGCTCTGGTCGCCGGCAATCTTGAAGCGGGTCAGCGCGGAGTGGCCATCCGCAGAGATCTGTGAGCGGTTGGCAGCTTCGTAGGGGCTCTCGATCGCGTAGACGTACGGCAGCTGCGAGAGGCGGAATTGCGCGTCGCCGACCGCGGCGCGGAAGGGCAGGCTGTCGTCGTTTTCCGTGGTGCTCTGCACCAGCACCATCTCGTCGGCGTTCTTCGGAAACGCGGCTTCGACCGTGCGCTCTGCGCGTCCCGACTCGCCGACTCCGAGCTGGGCGTTGTCAAGCGTCTTTGCCCCGACCGCGCCCCCGACCATGAAGGCGATGATCACGAACGCAAGCCAGCCCCAGATCGCGGTCTTGCGATGCTGGGCGCTCCATCGCCCCATCCGAGCAGCGACGTTGAGGCCTTGGTCTGCCGCTACTGCCTCATTCGCCGAGGCCTGGGCTTCAGTCGATTCCGGACCGGACCGGACGTTTCGCTTCATCCACGCTCCTCGGGGCCACAAGCGGGAGCGAAAGGGATCCTGGCGTTCGAGCCTATCCCACATGCCTTGAAGCTGCAAAACGCAGCGGTGAAAATAACTTGGGGCGCGTTACCGGACATAGCCCAATTCCTTCAGATACTCATGGGCGGCCGCGGCCGGGTCCTGCTTGTCGATTTCGACCCGGGAATTCAGCTCCTGGATGACCGGGATCGTCATGTTGCTCTGAACCTTTTCGATCGTTGCGCCCAAGTCTGGGCCCGCTTGGTCGGCGACCTTCTTCGAGACGATGAAGATCGCGTTGCCGGCCGGGATCAGGCCCTTGTCGTCGTTCAGGATCGTGTACCGGGTCGAGCGCGCGAGCTGGGCGTCACTCGTGAACAGGATCGAGAGGTCCGCGTCACCCTTGTCAAGCACCGTGTAGCGCCGGCCGATGGCTACCGGCTTGAACTGCTTGAACCTTAGGCCGTAGTTCTTCTCGAGGCCCGCAAGGCAGTCGATCCGCCTGCGGCACTCGGGGGAGCCGGCGAGAACAAGTTTCTGCGACTTTCCAGTTAGATCCGAAACGTCCTTCAGGCCCAGCCTCTCGGCTGTGGTTGTGAGAGTGCCGACGGCGTTCGAGTCCGCGAACGGGGTCGGTGCATAGGCCACGATCCCCTCCTTGGCCAGGTCGGCCTTCGCCTCGTTGTAGGCCTGGGAGGCATCGGACGGGATCTTGTTCGCGGGGACCTGGAAGAACGAGCCGAGTGCAGTGGACGTGTACTCGGGGTAGCCGCTGATCTGGCCAACCTTGATCGCCTTCAGGGCCACCGTCTCTGAGCCCAGGTTGAGCTTGGTCTTCACGTTGTAGCCAGCGGTCCTTATGGCCTGGGCGTAGATCTGACCCAGGATGACCGACTCGGTGAAGTTCTTCGAGCCAACCGTGATCGTTGTCTTCCCATTGGCCGGGTTCGACTGGATCAAGAGATTGCCTTGGACCCCGGAAACCGTCGGTGAGCCGCCACCACCCCCGCAGGCAGCGATGCCGACCACAAGTGCCACGGCGGCGGCCGATGCGAACCCCGTCCGTACCCGAATAGCCCTATTTCCCATTTCCCCTTCCGATCCGGAGGGTCAACAAGCCAGCGCAGAACCTACGAAACCTTTGCACTTTCGCGGCAGGTTTGGAAGCGCGAGGGGCGCTGCCCCGCAGCAAGCCATGACGGGCTACGACCGAGGACGCTGCCGGGATTTGTCTCAGCAGTTTGGACAGCTGAGTTCGTGAGATTCGCTCAGTTCCGTGCCACGCGTGGTACCACCACCCGCAGCTTCGACGGCGCCAACACCGGCAAGCTCGGGCTCAATCTGAAGGATGGCTATGCGCGGGCGCTCGGTGCGCCAAGACCGGCGGTGGCGAGCTTCTCCGCGACGACCGTGCGCTGCTCGTCGAGGGGCCGCCCGCAGGAGCCGGGCTCTGTGCCCTCGACGACCTGGGTTGAGCCGTCGCGTAGGCGAATCCGCATCCGGCTTGGAAAGGTCATCCGAAGCCTCGCGACGTCGATTTCATCGACCCCGCCAGCCCCAGCCCGCCCGCTCAGCCGCGCCCGCAGCGAGCTGCCCAGCCTGCGCCGCAGGCCGGGGTCGGCAACCAAGGCCCGCAGCAGCGCCGGGCCCGGGTTGGCCTCCTCCATGTTGAGGTCGCCGAGGCGTCGGCGGATCCGCAGGAGCTCGCGCAGGCCGACGTCATCCGCTGAGGCGCCCGCGTCGAGCGTCCCGAGCAGCGTCTGCGCGGTCAGCGCCGGATCGTGGCGCAGGCTCACCCGCGCCGCGAGCTCGCGGATCCTCGTCTCGTTATCTGCGAGCCAGGCCCGCTCCAGCTCGGCCGGGGTCAGCCTGCCGGCAATCAGCGCGATCGCCGTACTGAGCCGCGCCGAGAAGTTGACCCTGACCGGGGAGAGATCGGGGCCGGCGGACAGCGACTCCATCTCGCAGGTCAGCCATCCAGCGTCGATCTCCACCTCGGCGACCGCGGCCGCGTCGACTCCGGCCGCACAGGCTGCCTCGCCGATCGACTGCAGGTAGGCGCAACCCGGCAGGCGCTTGAAGGCGAGCGTGTCGGTGAGCCATACCTCCCCCAGACCGCGAAACATCGCCGGGCGCGGCGCGAAGGAGAGGTTGGCGAGGACGCCGCGGGGGTGCTCGATCACGTCCAGCGCGCCGCTCACGCCGTCGGCGGCGAGCAGCGCCGCCCGCGCTCCCGCGGCGGCCGGCTCGGCCGCCGTCAGCAGCTTGCTCTGCGGGCCCATGAACCCCGGCCACATCCCGTAGGGCGGCTGGTAGAGGGCGATCGCCAGCGCCTGCGCCGTGCGGCGCGCGTCCAGTCCCATCCCCACCGCTCCCGCCACCGCCGCCGAGGCACAGTGGATCGAGGCCCAGAACTGGCCGTTGTGGGGACCGAGGAAGAGCGCCGCCCCGAGCCGCCCGGCCACCTCGTTGGCGGCGACGCGGGCGAGCATGGCGCGCTCTGGGTCGTCCGAAAACGCGGCCGCGGCTGGCACCGCCGAATGGCCGGTGTGGCCCATGAACAGGTAGTCGTCCCAATCGTGGGCGATCGACGCGGCGGCCGACCTATAGACCTCGCCGACCGGCCCGTCAGGGGCTACCGCGGCAAACGGGACGGCTTCCTGCTCACCGGCGGCCCTTGCCGCCGCGATGCTCAGCGCCTGCAGCTCGGCTCGCTCGCAGACGCCCGCGGACAGGTGGTCAAACTGGAGGCCGGCCGCCCAATCGCCGATCTGCTCACAGATCCACACCCGCCGATGCTCTCACGCTCGGACGCAAGATGGAATCGACGATCCAGGCCCCCGCCCGTATCCCGTCGAGATCGCGGCGCAGCTCCAAGTGAGTGACATAGCTGGGGCCCGATTCGTCCCTCGCCCCCACCGGCGGATAGTCGAAGGAACCCGTCTCACCCCCAGTTGTTCTGAAATTGGGGCGCCCCAGGGGTACCGACCTCGTGCCAACTTTCGGGTGGCATAAGGGAATTCGCCTTATCCGCCGTCGGAACGGTACCGAGTGTCGAGGCATTGATCTGCTTCCCGGTCAGCGTGCTGTTCTTAACCTTGGCTGCGGTGACTGCCTGCTTCTTGATTTTCGCCGTGGTCACCGAGTTCTTCTTCAGCTGCTTGGTGCCGACTGAGTTCTTGCCGAGGGTGAAGGCAAAGGCATTGCCTCCAACCGCCAGGACGATGGCGATGAGAGCGAGGACGTGAGCCGATGTGATGCGCTCTCTCATTTCGGCCTCCCTTGCGGGTCGTGGCTTTCGGCCTCGCAGCCCGAAGGGCCGAGGCCCTCGCTGCGACGCTATTCCTCCTCAGCCAGAACGGCAAGAGGGGCCGCTCTGGACCCCCCCTCCAGGTTCGGTGGCTGATCCTCAGGATTCGGCGCGGAAGGTGACGCCATCCAACCTCGCAGTTTCGGCCAACGCGTTCAAAAGGTTGACCTGCCCATCCTCGAAAGTCTCCACATCCGGACCGGCAATGCTGAGTCCCTGCCCGCTTGGATCGCAAGTGGGACAGACGGCTGGGACTATGAGAATCGAGCGCTCGCCCGGCCTATAGCCTGGTGGCAGCTGAAAGATCGGTCCGTTTCCGCCTTCGGCTTCACCCTCTAGGTGCACTTCCCCCTCACGATCTTTGTAGAACGCCACCTTTGGAACTACTAGGAGTCCTCCTTCGGGCGGGTTGTGCCATCCATTCTGAAAGGGCGGCTCGCCCGGTGAGCCGACCTCGTGCGATGCTTCTGGAGTAGCGAGCGAGTTGGCAACGCTCGCTGTTCCAGCGCTGGTCGCGTTCCTGGCGGTCGGTACCGTCCCAAGGGTCGAAGCGTCGATCTGCGCTCCGGTGAGGCTGCCTTTCTTGACCTTCGCGCCCGTGATCGCTTCATTCTTGATCTTCGCCGTGGTGACGGCGTTCTTCTTGAGCTGCTTCGGGCCAACAGAGTTCTTTCCGAGGTGGAAGGCGACGGCATTGCCTCCGAGTGCCAGCACGATGGCGATCACGGCGAGGACGTGGGCGGAAGAGATGCGCTCTCTCATGGGCTCCCCCTATGCGTGTGTTGTCGCATTTGGCCTCTCAGCCAAGGAGGGCCGGAGGCCCGTTGAAATCACGATATCCCCTTGGCCAAGGGTGGGTCAATCAAGGCAGGACGAAAGGCGCGTTAGGGGAGAAATGCAGTGAGGCTGGGCGCACCCCACTTAGTTCGGGTTGTCTCAGGATTCGGCGCGGAAGGTGACTCCGTCGAGACCGAAGCTGGTTCCTGGTGGGCCATGGACCTCGCCGTCACTGGCTCCCTCTCCCGGCCCATAGACCACACCAACCTCGGCTTCGGTGCCACAGCCGTAACACACCATCGGGAATTCAAGGAACCTTCCGCTGGCCGGTCGGTCGCCTGGGGGAAGCTGAAAGACGGCCCCGCTCCCTTTTTCGGCAAAACCTCTCAAGTGAACGACGCCCTCATGGTCCTTGTAGAAGGCGACGGTCTCTTCGCCGGACCCAACGTCCTGCCACCCATTGAGGAATTTTGGCTCTCCCGGTGCCCCGACTTCGTGCCAGGGTTCCGGGGGGGCGAGCGAGTTGGCGGCATCTGCCGTCCCGGCTGTCTGGGCGCTCTGTGCCGTAGGCACCGTGCCAAGCGTGGAGGCATTGATCTGCGTCCCGGTCAGCGAGCCGTTGGCAACCTTGGTTCCGGTGACCACACCGTTCCCGATCTTCTCCGACGTGACCGCACCGTCCTTGATTTTCGTAGTGGTGACCGAGTTCCTCTTCAGTTGCTTGGTGCCGACTGAATTCTTGCCGAGGTGACCAGCGGCGTAGGCACCGCCCCCCAGCAACAGAAAGAAGCACAGCGTTGACATCACGTTCGCGTAGGTCAGCTTCGGGCGCATCTGGGCCTCCGTTGGGGTTCGTGGCTTTGGCCTCGTCTACCCGAAGGGCCGAGGCCTCGCCTCGACGCTATTCCTCCTCATCCAGAACGGCAAGAGGGGCCGCTTCACAGTAATGAAACGACCACTAGGGAACAACGCGAAACGACGTCTGCGCCGGCGGGCCCGCGTCACCCGCGGCGTTGGTCGCGACCGCGGTCACCAGGTAGGCGCCGGGCTTGAGGCTCTGTGGCTTCTTGCCGGGCTTCCCGTATCGGCCCGAGTAGAGGATCGCGTTCCTGCCCTTGCCCAGTTGTCGCTTGAAGGCACTGGTCGCGCGGTGGTGGGCGCAGCGCCCACCACCCTTCAGGTGCTTACAGGAACGGCTCGCCGTCACCGTGAAGGCAACCGTCGCGACTTCCGACAGGGTAAGCCGCAGCGTGGTCCCGGCGTGGACCGCATGTTGCGAGACGACCGCGCCTCCGGCCTTGACCCTGAATGCCTTCGGCGTCGCATGGAAATCGGCGATCGACGGCATCGAGCCTTTCGAGCCTCCGCCGCCGGCCGGCGAGCAGGTCCCCTGCGTGGACGCATCGGTGGGACAGGCGTCCTGGGTGAAGTCGCCATAGCCATCGTGGTCCGCGTCGGGCTCGATGTCGGCGTCGTAAAGGAAGGTGCCGTTATGGGTGAGCCCCGTCACAGTGATCCCATCGCCGCCGTCATTCGTTTGGGTGTACGTCGCCGAGCCGCCGCTCACCTGGAAGCCCTGGTCGCGGAGGCTCGGCACCGTCAGGCCGACGTAGGCCCCGGCCGGTATGGGCAGCCGGGTCTGGAATGTGGAGATCTGCGAGAAAAGCGGCTGAGCGGGAGCGGTCACGCTCCCGATCGTGCTCGAGTGCAGGACCGAATACGCGCTGAATTCACCGCCGCCGGCCGCAGGGTTGGGAGCTACGACGCGAGCGCGGTAGTCGCCCGCGTCTCCATCCAGCACCCGCCAACGGACGACGACGCCGTCGAACGGCGCCGCGGTAGAGACGCCGCCAACCGTCTTCTGGATCCGCATGCAGCCGCCGCCGCCGCAGCCTAGTGGTGGAGTCGAACGTCCCCCCTGCAGGTCACTGCCGAGGAGCGTCCCCGAGCAGGCCGAGGTCGCGATCGGCGAGGCGGGGCAAAGGTCCTGGGAGGTGTCGCCGTAGGCGTCACCGTCTTCGTCGGGCTCGAGCACGGCCTGAATGTTGACGCGCTTTTTGGTCGTTGCTTCGGTCGTGAACGAGCTTCCGAGGAGCGGGTTGGGCGTCAGGGTGCCGTTACTCACCGCATCTTCGACCGAGCTCGTCGCGAAGACTTCCGGAGTCTCTTCGATGAACGCGCTGATGGCGAAGCGGGCTCCGAGCAGGTCGCCGGCAGTGGCGGGGATGCGATCGAAGAAGGTGCTCGGCTGCGCCAGGGGCAGGCCGTCGATGAAGTGTTCCGACCCCTCGCTGATCACGCTCGCGGTCGACGGGCCAGGGGTCCTGAAGGTCCGCGCCTGGACCCAGTCCGTCGGTTCGGTTTTTTCGCCGATCCGCATTCTGAACTTGGTCAGCACCCCGCTGAAGGGGAAGGCGTAGCTGCTGCTGGGCGGGCCGGAGCTGGTGCGCTCGAATCGGGTGCATGAGCAGCGACCTTCCGGTTCGTTGCTGGAGGCGATCTGCCCGATCAGCTGCGGCCCCGCCGCGCTCGCCGGCGCCGCCCCGACGCTCAGTGCCAGCGCGGCAGCAAGCGCCACGAAAACAGCCGGCACAGAGACCTGGACGAGACGGCTCACGAGTAGAGCTTGGCACGTGCGAGCAATGAAACACCAGTCGAGTCTGATCCAGGCCCTGCCCCACAATGCCCCCGGGCCATCGATCAGGCGTCCCGCGAACCCGCACGAACGGACAAAGCCCGGAATCGGACTGCGCCGGCGTTGGTCGCATGGATAATCGAGGCCTGCCGGGGGCGGTAGCTCAGTTGGGTTCGCTGCCGCTGCCATCGAGGTTCGCCCGCCCGATCGCCGTCCTCCAGCGACGCGATCTCGCACCCTGGGTTGAAGAAACAGCTACGGGAGCTAGGGAAGGATTCCGAGGCGCCTAGAACCGGTCTAGCAAGCCAGATCTTACGCCTTCGAACGAATTGGTCTGTTCGAGCTCGGAGTCCTTGCGCCGAGCGTCGCGATCAGGCGGGCCTAGAGGTCTGGGTTGGGGATTTCGCCGCGCCGTTCGAGGTACGCCGGCGGGGCTTAGGGCCCATCATCTCGAGCATCAGCGACTCGGGAACGCGAGGCGGTTCAGACGGCGGCGTGTCACTGACCGCGAACTCTGTGATCGCCGACAGGGTCGGGATGAGCGTCGAGCTGGTCCCGCACCTATTCGGCGCCCGACCGGACAACGCGGCCTGCTGGCCTACTGGAGGGTCGGGAGCAAAGTCGTCAACAAAGCCGCACCGTCAGTGCCCCTTGCGCCCGGCTCCGTGCCCGCACGAGGTCTTCGTCTTCACCCGCTGGGTGAGCGTGCGGCCGTTTTGGCCGACGTACCGCACGTCGATCTTCTGGGTGGAGGCGCAAAGGCTGCGCGTGTTGACGATGTAGCCGGTCTTGCCGCCGAAGAGGTCGAAATGGAAGTGCCCAATCGGGGCGTCGGGAATGACGGGAACGACGGTCTTCAGATGTCCGTTGCGCACGGACGAGGATTCGGCCTGCGGCATGATCGTCACCTGGCCGTCGAGGATGAAGACGACGTGCGGAAGTTTGCCGAAGCCCGATACGGCGTACACTGGTCCTTGGAGTGGCGCGTCCAGCAGCGGCGTCTTTGTCTTCACCCTGCCGATGGCCTGCCGCCCCGCACAGCGTTCGGAGGCGAGCTGGGCCCTCGAGCAGATGTTGCCCAGATGGCTCTGGTCGATCGCGAAGGCTTTCGGCAGCGTCACCGCGATCCTCTTGAGGTTGGCGTCACCTGATCGCGTCTTCAGGTCGAAGCTCAGGCCGGGGTTCCTGGCGCGCCTCGTCGCCTTGCTGCCGCCGGTCTGGCGGATCGTCATCATCGGCTTGAAGCCGAGTGCCGCGCAGTTGACCGCGTTGAAGTAGGAGGAGAAGTCGGCAACCGTGCCCTGGTCGCCGATTCCCTCCGAGTCGATCGCCAGCGCGCTGCAGTTGGTCGGGTTGATCGTGAACCGTTCGCGATCGAGGTTGACCCTGATCGAGCGCATCCTGATCGGGACGCCGCCGATGATATGCGGGACCGGTTCGGAGTCCGCCGTCACATGTGCGTCGAGGGGATCGACGTGAAGGGCGACGCGGACCACGACGGTGCCGTAGTCATATGGTCCGGCCAGCGCCGGTGTCATCGCCACCAGCGACAGCGGCGCGCCGCTCAGCGGCCCGGCCATGTAGATGCGCCCGATGCTGTGGAAGGGATGGGAGCCGGGCCCCGATGCGACGTTGGTCGTGCCTATCTGGCTGGAGGCGGGACAGCTCGGGGCCGCCTGCTCGCTGCGGCCGGAGCTCTGGGCGGCGGCGGCGATCGAGGCCTCCGGGCAGTACGTGATGCCGCGCAGGGACCCGGTGAAGCCCCGCGGCATGTTGAAGTTGAGCTTGCCCAGGAACTGGTCGCCGTCGTTTCGCTCGAGGTTGAGTGTGAAGCTCGAGTAGGCCCCGGCGTTTGGGTTGGAGGTTCCGGCGGTCAGGGTCGGGTGGAAGGGGCGTATCTGCCCGGGGCAGGGGGCCCCATTGGGCCCCGAGTTGAGCCCGAAGTTTTCGACGGACCCCTGATTCGCCAGGGCCTCGTTCCAGGGGAAGAAGTCACCTTCGATCAGGTAGTTCGTGCAGAAGTTCGGTGTTGCGATCAGCCCGCGGTCCGAGGCGAACAGGTGAACCTGGAAATCGTCGAACGGGACCGCCGGCAGGTCGTCGAAGTTCACGGTCACCCTGCCCGTCGACGGGTCGGGATGGACGGCGCCGATCAGCTTGGCGTTGATCCCGAAGCCAGAGGCGATCATGAAGAGGCGGTACTGGTCACCCGGCAGGGGCTGACCGATGTAGAGGGCGCCTGTCAGCGGCCCATCCAATGCGGGGGTTCCGATCTGAAAGGTGCCGATCTTCGAGTTGTCGGGGCAGGCCGCCGGCCCCTCGCTGCCGAAATTGGCCTGGGAGTCCAGGCAGGAGCTCTGGCCGTCGGCGGCGTCCGGGTTGATCGTGAGTTCCTCCGGCAGTTCCACGGTGACCGATTTGATCTCGGAGGGCGAGGCGGCGAACCCCTCGAACTGGGGTGCGCTCAGATCGATGTCCAGGCCCGACGGCGAGTCGGTTGCATTCGTCGTCGTGCTCGCATGCAGCACCGGGTTGAAGGTCTCTTTCTCACAGCCGGTGATCGGTGGGTAGCTGGACTCGGCGTGAGAGGGATGGCCCGGGTCCTGGTAGGTCCGCACGTCCAGCATGGTGACCAGTTCCTGGCCCGCGCAGACCGTTGGGTTGTCCGTGAGGGGTTTGACCGGCTCGCTTGCCGGCACCCCGGCGCCACAGGCGGTCGGGAGGCCGACGCAACCGGCGGGATTTCCCGGTGAGCCCTTGGGCCAACGCTGTCCGTCGTGGCTGGAGTCGGCGGGGAATCCCCAGAAGGTCAGGTCGACGCTCGCCAGGGGCGCGGTCTGCGTGACGTCCTTCACCGTGAACCGAAGTCCGTAATCTTCCGCGGTGCGCACCGAGACCGGGATCGCGATGGGGAGCTCGAGCGTCGGCGCGATGAACTCGAACAGGGCCGTCTCCGACGCTCCGGGCTGAACGTCGTACACCGGTGCGGTGCCGAGCAGGTAGTTCGAATTGCCGCCGTAGTTTGCGTGGAGAGTCACGATGCCCGCCTGGGAGTTCGGCGGGCACTGCTGCAGGGCGAAATCGGCAGGCTGGCAGCGGATGATGGCGTTCGGGTTGCCGAATATTCCCTCGGGGGCGTTGAAGTCGACGTTCTTCGCGGACTCGGGATCTCCCGGGCTGTCGAGGGTGAACATCGTGCGCAGGTCTGGATGGCCGCCGGCCTGTGAGGTGGAGCTTGTCGTCGCGAACGAGTCGATCGACTCCGAGGCCATCGCGGGCGACACCGCGGCGAGGCCGAGGGCGAGAACGGCCGCGAGTACGACGCTCAACGTCTTGGCGGTCATCGTCGACTTCTCCTTGGTCGTCATCTTCAGCTCAGCCATGACGCCGCTCCGAGTGGCGCTTTCGCCCCTGCTTGCCCCTGTGGTGCTTCTCCTCCACGCACTTTCCGTGCCTCTTCACACGGCCCTTCTTGCACTTGTGGTGTTTCGTGCGCGGATTCCCCGGCGTGCCGGCGAGCGTGCCGATGCGGGCTGGGATCGGCGCCACAGTCCCGGGGCCATGGCACTCGTCTGAAGCAACGCACGGCGGGGGTGGCGGGACGACGAAGAACCCGCCATTGGAGCGGGCGTCGTAGATCTTCATCAGCGGCCCGTTCAGATCCTGGGGCGCCAGCGTGTCGTGGGTGAAGAAATAGGCATCCGTGCCGTCGGCGCTCACCGACAGAAGGCCCGAGTCGAACGGGCTGGTGCCCGATGAGATCAGCTCGGGAGCGCCGTTCTCCCACTCATAGACGTCGCGGCGGCCGTTGCTGTCGGCGAGAACCTCCTGGTCGGGGGTCGTGAAGAACACCCGCCCGTCGTTCGTGACGCTAAGGCCGTTGGAGGCAAGCGTCGAGTCCCCCGCCGGCTGGACATCCGGGTTGCACGACACGCAGTCGAGCGAGTCGCCGGCCGCGTCGTAGCGGAAGACCTCTGAGGCTCCGCCGCTGTCGAGGCTGGTCAGCGGGAGCGTTGAGCCGAAGACGGCATCGTCGCCGCTCGGGGTGACCTGGAAGTCCGACGTGTGCCGGACACCTGCTTCGGCCACCGAGTCGACGACAGCCGGGTTGTCGACCTCGAGCGTGGCGACGAAGTGGGGAGCCCCGCCGGGCCGGGCAAGGTAGAGATTGGGCTGGTCCTGGACGCCGTTGGAGCTGCCGTCGAGCTTCTCCGGGGAGAGGAGGTAGACGCTGCCGTCCTCCGCCGCGACGCCGCCGGCGACCGCGACGACGTCGCAGTTCGAGCCTCCGGAGACCGTGTTCCATCCGGACGCCGGGCTGCACGCATCCGTGTTTCCGCTGCCGCCGGCTCCAGACGAGACCCTTGTCAGGGTTGCGGCGGATGGGCCCACGTCCGCACGGAAGAGGTCCGCGCTCGTGTCGGAGTCCCCCGCCACGCCGAGGGTGTCGGGGGTCGTGAAGTACACCCTCGTCCCGTCGGCCGTCATGCCGTCGTAGAGGACGCCGGAGGTGGTGCCCGGGGTGAGGTCGATGGTCTGGCCGGCGTCGTCGACGTTCATGTACAGGTGCCAAAGGCTGTTGCCGGCGGAATCCGTGGAGACGAGCGTCCCGATCACGATCCGGCTTCCGTCGTCGGAGACGTCCAGCTCGCCGATCCCGGCGCCGGTCATCGTCGCGCCGGCCGGGGTCTTGGAGACGACATGGGTGGTGCCGGCGGCGAGATCGCGATCGTAGATCGTGACGTCCCCGTTGGAGTTGCCGTCCGGCTCGAATTTCGCTGTCGAGCCGAAGACGAGGTGGTTGCCGTTCGCCGACATCTGCCTGCCGACGTATCCGGCCTGGGTGGCGCTCGGGCCCGGGTCGAGCGAGCCTTTCATTCCCTGCACTAGGCTGCCGTCGGGCATGCGGACTGGGATTCCGGTCGAGCCGCCTTCGAAGCAGGGCGAGCAGATGTCTTCCCCACCGAAGGCGAAAGCAGTCAGCTCGGCGCCGGCGCCGGCCACGGACGAGGCAAACGGTGCCGTCGAGGGCGTGCCGCTCGCGGGGATGCCCACATACCTGGTGCTCCAGCCTTCGGCTCCGCGGGTCGCAACGTAGGGATCGGGGCCCTTGTTCGTCGGGTCGCCGCTGCCGGGGATGCCTCCGCCGTGGACGGCGTAGAGGACGCGCGCCGGGTTCGATGCCTGCGGGAAACCCGGGTACGGCGTTTGCCCGGGCACCAGATCCGACTCGACGTCGTAGCCGCCGCTGTTGGCGGCGGACACCAGCTCGTAGGCCCGGCAGTCGAGCAGAGCACGCGAGCCGGTCTGCTTACGGGCCAGGGCGTTCCCGCACGAATCCGGTCCGCCCGGGGTCGGGGGATACGTTTTGAACACCAGATCGGGCCCGTAGTCCACGCCGGTGGTGTTCTGCGCGACAAGCCGGTAATGGTAAACGGTGTTCGGCGACAGGCCGAAGAGCTGCTGGCTGACTTCGCCCGGAAGGGTGTGCGCGTCGGGCATGGGAGCCGTGTTTCCGTATGCGCTGGTTTCTCCGTATTCGAAGTGGAATGTCACGCCCGCGGTCCCAGGCTCGATCGTGCCTTTTAGCAGCGCCTCGTCCGAGTGCACGTTCGCGGTGGACTCGCTGCTGATCGACGGAGTGGGAGCGGGAATGGCTTCGAATATGTCGACGGTCTGCGTGCTTCGATCTGAGACGTACGCGTCCCCGCTGCCGTTGACCGCGACGCCGTGGGAGTCTTCGAGCCCTGCAAACGAGTGAGCCAGGTCCGGCAGGCCGAACGAAGCGTATCCGCCCAGTTCGTTGTATTCGTTCACCTGGGGGCCGTCATCCACCAGGACCCGGCCCGAGGTGGGATCGAGGCCCAGGGCGTAGGTGGGCCCGGGGTCGACCTGGCCTAGCGTCATGTAGTTGCTCGACGCGTCGTACTCGGTCACCGCTCCGTTGAATTTCGCGACCCAGAGGTTGTTGTCCTGGTCGAAGGTGAAGTGGCAGGTTCCGGCCCCGATCGCGGCGTGAACGCCCGTGTATTCCCCCGAAGGAGTGAACTCGCTGATCCCCTGGCCTTCGCCGCCGTACTCGCCGACCCAGACGTTGCCGCTGTTGTCGACAGCCAGGCCGCAGTTGTCGTGGAAGTTGCCCTGGCCCGGGACGCCGGAAACCGGCCAGTTGCCGTCGAGTTGCAGTCCGGTCGAGGTGAATGCACGCACCGGCCCGCCCTCGCCGGCGACATAGATGTTGCCCTGGCTGGGGCCTCCGGAGTTGTCGATGCCGATGTCCGCGTCCCCGCCCAGGCCACTTATCTGAATGGCGGTGTTGCCGCTCTGGGATGGGTCCGTGAAGGGCACCGGATTGCCTGCGGAGTCGAATTGACTAACCGTCTGGTTGTTCTTGTCGAGGACGTAGACGTTTTCGGTGACCTGATTGATCGCCATCTTGTCTATCTGCCCCGTGAAGGCCCCGCCGGGGATCGTCCCGGTCCCGTCGAAGGACGAGCTGAAGACTTGGATCGTGTCCGCGGCCGACGCTGGCGCGGCGCAGACAAGCAGCCAGGTGCCGAGAAGCGCGAGCAGCGCAATCACCGATCTTCCCTTCCTCTCGAAGCTCTGCATTGTTGCCGTCCTCGCCTTCGTGTCCATGGGCTAACGCACCGCCCTTGGTCGGGAGAGCTGTCTGCGATCTCGTTGTTGTCGTGCTGCGCTCGAGCCGCAGGCGGTCTGCAACCTGGTCCTGCGGTCGATCTTCTTCCGGTTCTGGCCGACCAGCGTGACCGAGGCCATCTTGTCCGCCCTGCAGAGGCTCTTGCTGTTCTGCAGCAGGCCCTTGCCGCCGCCCTGCAGGTTGAGGGAGAACTTGGTCACCGGCGCGTCGGGGACGCTTTCGAAGCGGGCCCGCAGGCTGCCGCCCTCGACGCTGTCGATGCGCCCCGACAGCTCGAGGTCGATCTGGCCCCGCAGGTCGGCGACGAGGTCGGGCAGTTTGTGGCTGGAGGAGCGCAGGTAGACCGGGCCCGAAAGAGGGGCTTCGAGCAGCGGCGTCACCGCTGTCGCCGAGCCGTAGACCGAATCGGCCGGGCATGCGTTCGCCGCGAACTGGACTTTGGTGCAGACCGTGCCGATGTGGCTGTTGTCGAGAAGCTCGTTCTTCGGCATTACGACCACGGCGCGGCGGATATTGGATTCACCGGCGCCGGCGCGCAGCACCGTTTGAAGCGACGGGTGTCCACGGCGCTTGGTCGAGCCACGGAGCTTCAGGTCGAGCTTCGGCCCGAAGGCGAGATTCCTGCAGTTGGCGACTTGGTAGTGGGACGCGACGGCCGCCATCGCCCCTTCGGCGCCGAATATCGTCCCCCGGACCGCGAGCGGGTCGCAATTGGTCGGGTTGAGAGTGAAGTTGGGGCGGTCGAGGTCGACACGGATCGAGCGGAGCCGCAGCGGGATTCCTTCGAGGATCCTCGGCAGCGGATCGGAGACGGCCGTCACCTCGGCGGTCACGGGATCGACCTGGATCGCGACCCGGACCACGACGTTGCCCAGGTCGTAGGGTCCCGACACGGCCGGGGTGACGACGACCAGGCTGAGTGGCGCCCCGCGGTACGGGCCGGCGAGGTAGACGCGCCCCGGCAGGTAGAGGGGGTGCGTTCCCGCGCCCAGCCCTGTGGTCGCCGACCCGATCAGGCTGGCCGGCGGACAGCTCGGATTCGCCAGCTCGGCAAGGCCTGAGTAGCTGAGGTCGGCCGCAGCCGCGATCGCAGCATCGGGGCAGTAGGGGATGCCGGCCAGGGTCGCCGAGAACCCCGGCGGCGTCATGACGTTCAACGCGCTCAGATTCTGGTCACCGTCCCTGCGCGTCAGGGTCACGGAGAACGGCGCATGAGCGCCGGCGGTATTTGGGCTCGAGGATGCTTCGAATGCGGGATCGAACGGCCGCGGCGCGCTGGGGCAGGGCGCTCCATTTGGACCGGAGTCGAGCGTGAAGAACTGCGTCGAGGCCTGGTTCGGGAGGAACGAGTCCCAGGGCTCGAAGGTGCTCTCGACAGAGTAGGTGCCGCATTGAGTCGGCGTCGCCAGCAGCCCGCGCTCCGATCCGAAGAAGTGGAGGTTGAACTCAGAGAACGGAGTCTGTGGAAGGCCGTCGAACGAGACCGTTATCTGGCCGGTCTGAGGATCCGGCGACACGGTGCCCAGGAGCTTGACGTGAACCCCAAAGCCGTCGGCCGCAAGGATCAGGCGGTAGCGATTCCCGGGCTTCGGATCCCCGAGATAGATCGCGCCCGGCAACGGCGAGGGCAGCGCCGAGCTATCAATCGAGACGGTGCCGACTTTGGAATAGTCGTCGCACTGCGCCTGGTTCACAGTGCCGAACCCGGCGTCGGCGTCAGAGCACGAGGTCTTGCCGTCCGCAGTGTTTGGATTGATCGACATCCCGGCGGGTAGGGTGACCGTCGTCGCCCGGATCTCCGAGGGGGAGGGGACCGTTGGACTCTCGAACTGCGGAACCTTGAGGTCGACTTCTAGGCCGGAGGCTGTGTCGGTCTGAGTCGTCGTCGGCCCTGCGGAGAGGCTCGGATTGAAGCTCAGCTGGTCGCATCCCGTCGTTGCGGGGTACGGCGAGTCGACGTGATCCGACTCGTTGGCATACGACGTCATGTCGATCGAGCTGACCAGTTCGGTGCCGCAGGTGGTCGGGTTCTGAAGGAACGGGGTCAGCGGGCTGTTCGACGGCACTCCGGTCGGCCCAGGAAGCCCGCCGCCTTCTTTGAAACGAAGGGAATCGTGGCTTGGGTCAGCCGGAACGCCCCAGAGGATCTGCTCGAACTCCGGAAGGGGGAGAACATGCTCGACCTCCAGAACCGATGCGTCGAGCCCGTAGTCGCTGCCGGTGCGCGAGCTCAGCACGGTGTAAACGGGCGTGTCGAACAAGAGCGTCTTGAAGCCCAGCAATCCGGCCTGGTCGGGCTGCGGGGCGATGTCGTACAGCGGGGTTTCGAAGGTCAGGCAGAAGCCGGGCCCCAGGCAGGCGGTGGGAATCGCGACCCCGATCTGGGAGTCGGGGTTGCATTTGTCGGTGGCGAACTCGGCCGGGGTGCAGATGGGAGCCGCGTGAGGGTTGCCGATCAGGCCCGTGGGCAGATGGACGATGATGTCCCGCGGGTCGTCGGAGCCGCTGACCGTGCCTTCGTCGAAGCTGGTCTCGTTCGTGAAGTGGAAGTCGACATCCGGATGGCCGCCGGCCTGAGTCGTCGTCGGGACGACGCTGAAGCTGTGAATCGTGAAGGCCTGTGAGCGCGCTGGGCTCAGAAGGCACAGCGAGCAGATGGCGATCGCCGCTGCACCGATCACTACCCCCAGCCGGGTGCGAGAGGATCGGGGAGCGGCTGCTCGGTGGATGGATATGCCCATCGTCGTCTCCTTGCTCATCGCTCGATCACCGATGCCTCTTGCCCCCGTGGCGTTTGCCGCGCGCTCGCTTCCGGTGGTGCTTCTTGCGGTGCTGGGGGTGCTTCTTGGAGGCCGGATAGTTGCCCACGGTGCCGAGGTTCGAGCTGGTGCCGTTCGGAGCCGGGTTCGGCGCGGAGCTTCCCGCGCCGTGGCACTCGTCGGCGGCGACGCACCCCGGTGGGGGCGTTTCGGCCGCGAAGCCGCCCCCGGTGCGCGCGTCATAGATCTTCAGCGTGCCGCCGTTGTGGTCCTGCGGGACCAGGGTGTCGAAGGTCGCGAAGAAGGCATCGGTCCCATCTGCGCTCACTCCGACCAAGCCCGGGAACGCCTCGATCCCGATGAAGCCGAAGCTTTCGTATTTGAGCCCGGTTCCAGTGCTGATCAGCTGGGGCCGGCCTTCGACGAACTCGTAGATGTCCGCGGTCTCATCGGTGTCCTGCGGCACCAGCGGGTCGTTTGTCGAGAAGAACGTCCGCCCGTCGTTGGTCATGAAGAGCCCGTTCTGGCTCGCATAGACGTCGGCGGTGGGCGGCTCTCCGCTCGGCAGGCACGAATCGCACCTCAGAAAGCCGGTGGCCGGATCGTAGGAGTACATCATCGCGTAGCCGGCGCTGTCGTAGGAGGTCAGCTGGCTTGCGGTTATGAAGGACGCGTGACTGTCGTCGGGAGACACCTGCATCCTGGCGATCGGCCCGTCGCTGCAGATGTTTTCGCCCTGATTGAGGGTGCACACGCGCGAGCCGGCCGCGAACGCCGCGACGAATTGCGGATGCCCGTTGCGATAGTCATAGAGGTTCTCCTGGCCCGGGAACCCCTTCGAGGTTCCGTCGAGTTGCTCAGGGGAGAAGAAGTAGATGTCCCCGTTGTCCGCGGCGAGGAAGTTGTCGGTACCGTTCCCGCCGACCCCGCCCTGAAGGCGCAGATAGCCTTCGAAGGAGATCGGAACCACGTTGCACTGCGAGGTCCAGGACGGGCTGCATTTGTCGGTGTCGCCGCTGCCGCCCGAGCCGGCCGACACCTTCGTCAGCGAGTTGGTCGCCTCGCTCCACATGTACAGGTCGACGCTGGTGTCCGTGTCGTCGACGGTCAGTTGCGCGGAGGTCGTGAAGTACACCTTTTCGCCGTCCGCCGTCATTCCGATGAAGTTGACCGGCTGGCCAGGAGCGAGGTCGAAGCTCATCGCACCGTCCACCCGCATGTAGAGCTGGCCTGCGGCGGTCATGAGGATGTGAGACCCGTCCGCCGACACTTTTGTCGGCGTGCTGTTGAGGAGGGGGCTGCCGTCTTCCGCCTTCGACGCGACAACCACCGTGCGGGCGACCGTGTCGTTGTCGTAGATGTCGCCGGGTTCCCCTTCCGCGGTGAAGGGAATGTCCGAGGAGAAGACGAAGTGGCTGAGATCGCTGGAGGCGGCGACCTTGCCGACGAATTCTTCCCCGCTGGTCACTTCTTCGAGGGTGGTCGGCCACCTGTCGACCTGATTTCCGCCCGCGTCCCACAGGTAGGGGGCGTTGGAGCCGCCCAGTTCGAAGTCGGGGTTGCCGTTGTCCCAGTTCAGGATCCTGTTCTGGGCGGCGTTGCTGAGCGTTTCTTTCTGGACCTTGTCGGGCTCCTGCCCGAGGAGGCCGGTCTGCCCTTCGCCCGGTGGCGGGCCCATCTCGAAGCTCTCGCTGGCCGGGAGGCCGATGTACCTGGTAACCCAGCCGGAGGCCGTGCGCGTCGCCGTATAGAGGTCTCCGATCGTGTTGATCGGGTTCCCGGTGCCCGGGATCGCGCCGAAGGCGGCCGTGTAGAAGAGTCGAGACGGGCTCACGGCGTAGCCGCTGTTCGGCGCCGACTCGGGGAAGATCACGTTCCCTCCCGCGTATTCGGCAGAGGCGATCTCGTAGGAGCGGCAGTCCGGAAGGTTGTTGGCGCCAACCTCCTGGCGGAGGTGGGCGTTCGGGCAGTTGGGCGGGAAGAAGTTGAAGGTCTTGTCGTCGGAGGTGACCGTACCGAACTGACTCGAGGCGACCAGGCGGAAGTGATATGTCTGCTTGGGCTGCAGATTTTCGATATGCACGCTGATCGGCTGACCCGTGCTGGCCGAGCCAAGGTGCCCATCGGGATCGGCGCCCGACTGCCGTAGGCGGGGGTCGGTCCGTATTCGAAGTAATATGTCGTTTCTGAACCGTTAGGGTTCACCTGCGCTACCAGGTCCGCAGCGGTCGCCGATAGGTTCTGCGACGACACGCTTTCGATCGACGGGGGCTGGAAGGTCGTGAAAGTCCGATCGGGACCGACGCTCGTGCCGAAGCTGTTGGTCGCGACGATCCGGAAGTGGTAGGTGGATCCGGAATGCAGTTCTGCGACGTCGGCGCTCACCGTCACGTCGCCAGGGTTGGAGCCGGTGTCTTCCTCGGGGGTGGTGATCCCGTAGGACGTATCGACGCCGTAGTCGAAGTGATACGTCTGTCGCCTCCGGGGGCGTCGATGGTGAAGCCGCCGTTCAGCGTCGCTTCGGTGGCCCCGATGTTCGTCGCCGGATCGGTATGCACGTTCAGCACGGCCGGGGTCGTGAACGTCTGGTCCGCGCCCACGTTCTGGCCGTTGGCATTGGCGGCGACGAAGCGGTAGTGATAGGTGGTGAGCGAGCTGAGCCCGCTCAGGCTGGCGCTCACGTCCTGCGGGCTCGAGAGCGGCGTCGGCTGATCGCAAGCGACCGGTGTTTCGCTGTAGGCGGTTGAGGTACCCCACTGCAGCTCGCATTCGGTGACGTTCGGCCCTCCGGCGGGGTCGACGTGGCCGGACAGCGTCGCGGTCGTATGCCCGATATTCGTCGCGACGGGCGGGTTGGTCGTGACGTCGGGGACCACCAGGCCTTCCAGGGAGAATTCGGCGATCGTCCCGCCGCCCGTGGAGCCGGACGCATAGATCGCGCTGTTGGCGTCGTCGACGGCCACCCCGCGCGACCCGGAGAGGTGGCCGGAGCCGAAGGATGGTCCGGCCTGGCCGCCTGCCGAGTTGTAGGCCGTGATTTCCGGTCCCGAGCTGACGTAGATGTCGTCGTTTGCGGGATCGACGTCCATCGCGAGGCTGGTGTTCTGGATCACCGTGCCGACTGGATTGTTGTTCCCGCCGGGTAGGAACTGGTCAGAGGCGTACTTGGTCAGGGGGCCGGACGACCAGTTGCTCCCATAGCCGGCCCCGGTCGAGTCCCCGGCCACGTAGCAGAGCGAGCTGCCGGGCCCGATCCGGCCAACGTAGGTGTCATTGGCCGGGCTGGCGTCAGTTGGCGAGAACCTGTCGATTATCCCGCTGCCGAAGTAGTGGCCGGTGAAAACTTCGCCCTGCTCGTTCGTCGCCACGCCGCACAACTCCCCGCCGGCGGTGTTGGGCAGGCTGCCCACATAGACGCCGGTGGCGTTGAACACTCCTACATTTCCACCGCTTATGGTCGCCACGTAGATGTACCCGAAGGCCGGGCTCGAGGGGTTTGTGTCCACGGCCACCGCAGCGGCGGATCCGGAATTGTCGAAGCTGAAGCCCCCCGCCCGACCATCCGGTCAGGCTGTTCGCGGTGATGTAGGGGGCGGCGCCGGTGAAGTTGACCGGGCTGCCGGTGTGGTCGAATTTCTGGATCGTGCTGTTGCAGCGAGCGTAGATATCGCCAGCCGCGTCCGTCGCGAGATCCTCGGGGGTGCAGCCCGAAGTTGAGATGTCGGCCTGGTAGACGTGGACAAACGCAGCGGGGGCGGGGGCCGCGGTTATCCCGAGCCAAACGAAGCCTGCCAACAGGGCTGTCGCGAGGATCCGGGCCGAACGTGGCGTCGGTGCCGGGCGAAGGCCGCCAGCCGGAGTTCGATCCATCGATGCTTTGGCCCCTCTCACTGTCTCTCCCCTCATTGACCCGCTGTTTTGCCCCCGCCTACGCCGTGGGTGGACGCCTCTTCCCGTCCGGTGCGAACGTTCAGCCAACCGCTCCCGCCGGAAGACCGACGGAGTCGACGGCGCGAGCCCGGCCGCTGTCGGGCCCGGGCGGACTCGGGGCCGGTGGATACGGGTCGCGCCCCGGTGGGCCCAGTAACGCTTCGCTCTGGCCCGTGTCATCGCAATTCCCTGCCCGGCGCTACTGTTGCGCGGGCTCGCTCCCTGGGCACCAACCCATCATCGTGGGATTGCTCCCTGTTTTCCCATCGGGGACTCGCTTTCCCTGTTTCCCCAGCCGTTCCAAATGGAAAGTCTCATCGCCCCGGCCAGGTCCCGAAGTGCGTCCAAAATAGCCGACCAGTGTAATGAGGTCAAGTGTGAGGCGTTTTTCTTCGATTTCTCCGGGCCGGGCTGCTCGGTCTGCTCAGCCTTTGACGAACATTGAAAGCATCGCTTCGAAGTGATCACTTGCTCTCTTGAGGAGCGGATAGCGACCGAGAACCAAGGTGGGCCAGCACTGACGCGCTCAGGACCTCTGCTGGAGAGTCCTCCTTGGTTGTGCAAGCACACTCCTTGGTTGTGCAAGCACACAAACTGGTCGTAACCATCTACCAAGAGGCGTGCATCACCCGTCGAACACTATGGGTCTAAACACCGGCTCCGCGGAATGACGAAAATTTGACGCCAACCGCCAGAACCTAGAGAGATTCACCCTTTGCGAAAGGTCCAGTTGGGACGCTCAGGGTGATGGCCTGGCGACGCTCCCGCAAGAGCGGCTTGAGAGTCTCACAGGCACGGGTCAATGCCGCGCCGCTCGACAGTATTGGCGTCCTCATTACCGGCCAT
>CAWADG010000014.1:0-269369 GCA_963780815.1 uncultured Solirubrobacterales bacterium
GATCACGTGTACATCGACGAGGGCAATCGGGCGGTCGAGTTCGACCCATCCGGCAATCAGGTAGGCGTCGCCTTCGGGTCAGGCCTCCTTTCGAAAGCCGTCGGCCTCGCCGCGGATTTCGGTCGCGTCGACGTGGCAAACCCGGGCAGCAGCAAAGTTGCCGCATTCGGTCAGGGGAAGATCCCGCCAGACCCGAGCACCGACAACCCGCTCGTGATCGACAGCGTCAGCGCCGCAGGTACGAGGAACAGCGGCGACTTCGAGGTCAACCCGTCGGGGGACGACGCCGTCTTCACCTCAAGCCTGCCGCTCACCGGCTACGAAAACGCATCCCGGCGCGAGGTGTTCCGTTACGACGCACCGTCAGACGACCTCGAGTGCGCCTCGTGCAATCCGACCAGCGAGCAGGCCACGGGCGATGCAAGCCTGGCCGCGAGCGGCTCCAGCCTCTCGAGCGACGGGCGCGTCTTCTTCAACGCGAACGAAGGTCTGGTCGATCGGGACCTGAATGAAGAGCAGGACGTCTACGAGTGGGAGCCGCAGGGCTTCGAATTCGAATTCGAACAGGGAAGGTTCCAGACCTGTGAAACGACCGCGGGCTGTGTAGAGCTGATCTCGGCGGGAACCGGAACCTCCGACGCGGCGCTTCTCGGGTCGAGCGCCGAGGGCGCGGACGCCTACTTCTTCACCCGCGGTAATTGACCGCCAGCGATGCGAATGGCACGCGGGTAAAGCTCTACGATGCGCGCTCACTCGGTGGCTTCCCGCAGGCTCCCCCGCCACATCAGTGCCAGGCGTCCGACGAGTGCCACGGTCCTAGCAGCCAGGCTCCGGGCAGCCCGGATATCAACACCGCGATCGGCGCCGGCGGCAACATGGTGACCGCCAAGGGAGCACCACCAGCCATCACCACAAGCGCCGCCGCCGGCGACACCGGAAGAGTCACCGCCATGGCTAATCCACGACCGAGCAAACAAATCAGCAAGGAGGCGGAGACGATGAGCCCGCAGACTCCGGGCGGCGGCCGGAAGCCACATCGCGCGCTGCGCGTCGCGCTCTGCATCGCAGCGAGCCTGTTGGCGGCAGCGGCGCTCGCCCCCACCGCGATCGGCCTCCGAGGCGATCGATTCCTTCACTACCACCACCACGGACACCCAGGCGGGAGGCCATCCGGACTTCGGGACCTCCTTCACCCTCCACAATCCCGGCGGATCTGAGGCGGCGCAGAATGTGATCTTCAACGCCCCGGAGGGCCTCTTCGGCAACCCATACGCGATCACTCACTGCTGCTCCTCCGATTTCGCCCTCGACCAGTGCCAGCCCGACTCACAGGCCGGCCTGATCACGGTGTATGACAGCTCCGGGCTGCTCGGCACCGCGCCGATCTTCGACGTCGAACCCCTTGGGGACCAGACGGCACTCTTTGCCTTCGTCGTCCCGGCCCTGAACATCCCGATCAACATCCCAGTGGCGGTGCGAACAGGCAGGGACTACGGCCTGCGGTTCACGGTCCAGGACATCAGCCAGACGACCCCGCTGGCGGGCGCGAGCCTCACCTTCTGGGGCTTCCCTGCGGAATCCGGCCACGATGCCGAACGCTTCCCCAAAGGTGTCCCGGGAAGTCCTGCCAACTGCCCTGGGTTGACCGACACAGGTTGCCTCGGAGCTCCGGTTCGGGCGAGCATCCCTCCGCACCCGCTCTCCGACAACCCGACCATCTGTACGGGCTCGCCCCTCTCGACGACGCTCGAAGTCCAGACCTACCAGGACCCGGAACATCTATCCCGCGCGGAATCCCAGTACCCGGAAACGACCGACTGCAAGAAGGAGGTCTTCAACCCCGTCCTCTACTCCAACCCGACCAACGCGGAAACCGACGCGCCCTCGGGCCTCAACATCGAGTTGAGCGCTCCGCAGTTCCTCGGATTCGCGGCCTCCCCCTCCGAGCTCAAGAAGGCGGTGGTGACTTTCCCGGAAGGCCTCACGGTCAACCCCGATGCCGCCGACGGCCAGACGATGTGCACCGAAGCGGAGGCGAACTTCGGCTCGGAGGGCCCCGCCCACTGCCCCGACAAGGCCAAGATCGGCACCTTCTCGATCGGCACACAGGCTCTCCCCGGACGTCTTGAAGGCGCCGTCTACATCGGGGAACCAAAGCCCGGCGATCAGTACCGCCTCTTCGAGGTCGCCTCTGGCTTCGGCATCAACGCCAAGCTCGTCGGCTCGGTCAAACCCAACCCGGCGACGGGCCAGGTGACCGCCTACTTCGAAGATCTTCCACAGGTGCCGTTCGATGACTTCCAGCTGCATCTCTTCTCGTCCGATCGCGGGCTGATGGCGACGCCGACGCAGTGCCGCATCTACACGACCAAAGCCGAGTTCTACCCCTGGAACACGACCCTCGCCGAACAGGAATCGACCCAGGTCTTCGGCCTCGACACCGGGCCTCATGGGTCCTCCTGCCCCGGTCAGGTCCGCCCGTTCAATCCGAGTCTCGTTGCCGGCACCTCCAATCCCGACGGCGGCGCCTTCTCTTCCTTCACCCTGCAGCTCGACCGCGAAGACGGTGATCAGTTCCTCGGCAAGCTGAACTTCACCATGCCGCCCGGCCTGACCGCCAACCTGCATGGGGTCACCTACTGCCCGGAGGCGGCGATCGCCGCCGCGGCGAACACCCCCGGCAGGGTCGAGCAGGCGCATCCGAGCTGTCCGGCGACGAGCGAAATCGGCACCTCGAACGTTGCCGCCGGTCCCGGGTCCCATCCCTTCCACGCCGTGGGGCGGATCTACCTCTCCGGCCCATTCCAGGGAGCGCCACTGAGCCTGGTGGCGATCACCCCCGCCCTCGCCGGGCCCTATGACTACGGAACCGTCGTCGTTCGGGTCGCCCTGCACATCGACCCGCGCGACGCCCACGTGGTCGCCGACTCGGAAGCGGTGCCGCAGATCATCGGCGGCATCCCGATTCGGATGCGGGAGATCCGCGTCAAGGTCGATCGCGAACGATTCATGATCAACCCGACCAACTGCTCGCCCCTCTCCGTCGCGTCCCAGGGGATCGGCGACCAAGGGACGGTCGCCGCCTTCTCCTCCTACTTCCACGTCGACAACTGCGCGTCGCTCCCCTTCGCCCCGAAGATGACGATCGCGCAGCTCGGCGGCCACAAGCTCACGGGTCGCGCCAAGAACCCCTCGGTGCGATTCGACCTCAGGACTCGTGCGGGCGATGCGAACCTTCACTCGGTGACTGTGACGCTGCCCAGGGCTTTCGAGATCGACCAGCGCCACCTCGGGAACATCTGCTCCAAAACGGAGCTCGAACCGGGGCACTGCGCGGGGCGCCAGCCGATCGGCACAGTCAAGGATGAGACTCCGCTACTCGAAAAACCGCTGCAGGGCCTCGCCTACGCAGTCTCGGGCTACGGCAAGCTGCCCCACGTCGCGTTCATCCTCGGCGGCCAGGTCACAGTCATCCCCCAGGCTGAATCGGAAACGGTCGGGCCCGGCCGGCTGCGCACGACCGTCCCTGTCATCCCCGACGTCCCGATCGGCCACTTCCAGCTCACCCTATTCGGCGGCAAGCAGGGCTACCTCACCAACACGCAGAGCCTCTGCGCGCACAAGCCCGCCGCCAGCATCGAATTCTCCGGGCAGAATGGCAAGGTGACCGCCCAGCGCGTCGCCCTGAAGACAGCCTGTTCATCGCAGAATAAGCACACGCGAAAAGGTCGGCGCCACCCGAGACGACGGCGCTAGGCAGCGCGTCCGTGAACAGGGCCCGTCAGGGCCTCAAACCCGCGCATCTCAAGCGCCAGCGCGCTTTCAGCAGGCTCTGCTGAGATATCCTGTCCCATTGGGGAGTTGGGAACAGGGAGAGTTCATATGGACTCGTCGGTCACATTCTCACGGATAGGCGGGAGGGCTTCCGCCAAGTCGCTTGCGCCGACGCCCCATGGTCGTTCGGCGTAGTCGATGAGCCGCCTGCCTCTGGTTCTCCTCCTCGCGACGCTGGTCTCCGTCACCGTCCTCGGCGTCATCGGCCTCGGCGTCGAGCGCGACCTGGAACCCACTTCCCTCGCGATCCCCGGCACCTCGTCATCCCGCGCCGCAATGCTCGCGCGGGAAAACTTCGGCGAATCGGTGCCTTTTGCTGTGCTGCTGCGCGGCCCGGCGCCGGCGATCGACCGCCAGGGCCCGCGCCTCGTCGCGGCGTTGCGCCGCGACCGCGCCGCGACCATCATCTCCCCCTGGGAACACGACGCTCCCGCCGCCCTGCGCCCGGGGCCGGATCGCGCCCTCGTCCTCGTCGACTACCACCTGCCGCTGACTACGGCCATTCGCGACACCGTGCCGGCGCTCGAACGCACCCTGGCCGCCCGCATCCATCCTCCGGTAACGGCGACGCAGTCCGGATTCGCAACGATCTCTCGGGCTCTACAGCGAGAATCGCTGACTGCCTCCGAGCGCGCCGAGCTACTCGCTGCTCCGCTCCTGATCATCGTGCTGCTCCTGGTCTTTCGCTCCCTGGTCGCGGCGGCGATACCGCTTCTCCTCGGTGCGATGACGGTCCTCGCCGGCCGTGGCATCCTCGTCCTGCTCAGCTCCTTCATGCGGATCGACGCCCTCTCCCTCGTCGTCTGCACGATGATGGGCCTGGCGCTGGGCGTCGACTACTCCCTCCTCATCGTTTCCCGCTTCCGCGAGGAGCTCGCCGCCGGCCGGTCCCCGTCCGCGGCAGCCCTTCGCACCCGGCGCACCGCCGGGCGCACCGTCGTCTTTGCCGGGTCCACGCTCTTCGTCTCGCTCTTCGCCTCCTCCTTTCTCCAGCCCGGCACCCTGCTCGTTTCGCTCGCCACCGCTCTGGTCGTCGTCACGGCGATCAGCGTGGCGATCGCCTGGGGTGCCCTACCCGGCGTTCTTGCGCTGCTCGGGCCGCGCATCAATGCCGGGCGCATCGGCCGCCGCTCTCCTGGCGCTCGAGGCTCGGCACCGTCGGGGGCCGCCGCCGCGGCCGCCGCCGTCCTGCGCCGCCCCGCCCTCGCCGCGGCGGCGATCGCGGTCTCGCTGGCCCTCCTCGCCGCACCGGCGCTCGCCTTCAATACCGGCTCTCCGGGAGTCGACGAGCTCTCCTCCTCGAGCGCCGCCCGCCGCGACGCCGAAACGATCACTGACGCCGTCGGCCCCGGCTGGGAGGCGCCCTTCGTCCTCGTCGCCGCCGCGCCGCGGGGGCCTATCACCACAGCGCATCGCCTCGCGCTCCTCTCGCACTGGCAACGCCGCATCGCCGCCGAACCGGGTGTGAGGACGGTGATCGGCCTCGCACCGCTCGCCCGCGCGGCCCACACGCTTCGTGGCTTTGCGGGCCCCGACTCAAAAGGCCAGAGCGGTTTGCCGCAGCTGACGCGGCTCGGCCCTGGCCTGCGTCACGCCGCGACTGCGGTCGGGCGCCTCCGAAGTGGGCTCTCCCAGGCCAACGCCGGCAGCGCCCTCCTGGGAGAGGGCTCGGCCCGCGCCCGGCATGGCGCCGCCCTGCTCGCCGCCGGGCTCGGCCGCGCCTCGGCGGGAGGAGAACGTGCAGGTTCAGCGCTCGGCCGGGCCGCCGCCGGTGCCCGTCAGCTGGCCGCGGGCCAGCGTAAGGCAGCCGGCCTGGCGTTCAGCATCAACGACGGTCTGCGCTCGCTGCTGCCCAGCTTCCACACCAATGGGCTCGCGCGTGCCCGTCGGTTGGCTCGCGAACTCGAGGCCTCCGCCCGCAACGATCCCTCCTTGCGCTCGCAGGCCGAAGACGCCACGATCGCGGCTCGCCAGCTCGAATCCACAAGCGAAGAGCTCCACCGCCTGCGCGAGCTCAGCACCGCTCTTGAAGGTGGTCTCGGCCGCCTCGCCGGGGGCGGGAATCACCTCGCACATGGCATCGGGCGCCTGGCCGGAGGCGCAGGGAACCTGCAAGACGGACTCGTCCGTCTCGGCGCTGGAGCCGGCAGACTCGCCACCGGCCTTGGCGCGCTCGAAGAAGGCACCGGCTCCCTCGAGAGCGGCCTGAGCAGCGGTTATAGGCGCTCGTACCCCCTCCAGACCGGGCTGCGCCGCGCGGCTGCCTCCGCGGCGCCGCTGGAGCGCACGCTCGCAGAATTGCGTCGAATTTCGCCGGGCTTTTTTCGTTCCGGCTACCTGACCCTTGCTGCGATCGACGGCGCCCCGCCCGCACCGCCGTGCCCTCGCCGATCAGGCGATCAACGTCTCCCGTGGCGGCCAGGCGGCGCGTCTCCTGGTCATTCCCACGGCCGGATTCGACACCGCCGGCTCCCGCGCGGTCGGCTCGAGGCTGCTCGCCGCCGCCACCGACGCTTGGCCGGGCCGGTGGAATGCGCATTGGCATCAGCGGCGGCGCAGCGACACTCAACGACTACGCCTCCGCCACCAAGGCGCGGCTGCCGCTGGTGATCGGCGCGATCGTTGTGATCACCTTCCTGATGTTGCTCGCGATTCTCCGCGCCCCCTTGCTCGCTGCGCTGACCATCGCCCTCAACCTGTTCTCCGTCGGCGCGGCGATCGGCGTCGTCTCGCTGATTTGCAAGCTTCCCGCGGGCTACCCGTTGGGTGGCCATCCCTACATCGACACGGTCGGAGCGGCGGCGATCTTCGGCGTCACCTTTGGCCTCTCGATCGACTATGCCGTGTTCCTGCTGGCTCGGATGCGGGAGCGCTACGAGGCCGGGGGGGACAATGCCGCGGCGATCAGCTACGGACTGGAGAAGACCGCAGGCGTGATAACTGGGGCCGCGGCGATCATGGCGGCAGTATTCCTTTCCTTCGCCATCTCGCCGGTGGCCACCGTCAGCCAGATGGGGGTGGGGCTCACCGTCGCGATCCTGCTCGACGCGACCGTCGTCCGAATCGTCCTGCTGCCCGCCCTGATGTTGCTGCTCGGCGAGCGGGTCTGGCACGTGCCACCGCTACTCGACCGCCTGCTGCCGCGTTTTAACGTCCATGGGATGGAGAGCGACCCGCGCAAGGCGGGAGCATGAAGGGATGGCCCTAAACCGGGGATCCATGGCGATTATGTGGGGAACGACTCGAATCGGGCTGGCGGCGGTCGCGGTCGCCCTGCTCTCTGTCGGGATCACCGCCGCCGAAGGGGCTCCCGACCCCAGTCGGTCCGAATACGTGGCGAGGCTGGAGGGGATCTGCAAGCCGCGGGCTCTGGCCACCAAGCGCGCGGTGCGGGGGATGCGCTCCGACCTGCGGGCAGAACGTCTGGCAATCGCCGCCTCAAAGTTCTCCCAGGCTTCCCGTCTTTTCGCGGCCACGGTGCGGGAGATCTCCCCGCTACCGCGTCCACCGGCCGATCGCGCGACGCTCGCGGAATGGTTTAAATACCTGCATCAGGAGGAATCGAACCTACGCCGGATCGTCGCCGTGCTTCGCGCCGACCATCCGGTCGCGTTCCAGCACGCATCGGCCCGCTTCGTCAGGAGCGGCGAACGCGCCGACGACGTCGTCCTCGCCTTCGGCTTCGACTTCTGCTACTTCAAGCTGTCGCGATTCGAATAGGCGAATGCTGTGGGGCACCTCAACTCCAGTGGCCACCGGGCGGGGCTAGCGACTCGCCTCGCCGCCGCGCTCCTCGCCGCGGCCCTCCTCATCTTCGCCGCAGTGCTGGCCGCTCCCGCCGGCGCCAGGCGTGCTCAGGTCGGCCACCTGATCGTCTCCCTCGACGCCGGCTTCTCACCGAACCGGCTTCCCCGACATCGCCTTGCGCCCGTTTCAATCAGCGTCTCCGGCCTGCTCGAAACCGACGACGGCTCACAGCTGCCGCGCCTGCGCGGCATCGAAATTGCCCTCGCCTCCGGCAGCAGTCGACTCGATACCCGCGGTTTGCCGCGTTGCCCTCGCCGCGAACTGCTCAGTGCCACCGAACGGCAGGGGCTGGAGCGTTGCGCCGACACCCTCGTCGGCCGCGGCACCCTGCGGGCCGAGGTCGAAATTCCCGGTCAGATCCCATTCTCCCTGCTCGCAAACGTGCTCGCATTCAACGGCGGAAGCCGCGGCGCTCGCGCGGTGGTCTGGTTGCTGGCCTTCTCTTCCGCCCCTCCCGCCTCCTTCGTCGTGCCTGTCTTCATTCGGCACCGCCCCGGCCCGCTGGGCACCAATCTCACCGGGGTTCTTCCCCCCTCGCTCGGCCCCTGGCCCCACGTCAGCGCCTTCCACATCACCTTTGTCCGTCAGTTCGTCTACCGCGGCGCCGTTCACAGCTACCTGCGCGCCTCCTGCCCGGTGCCGCCGCGCTTCACCGGCGGCCTCCTGCCCTTCGCCCGCGCCCGCTACTTCTTCAACGATGTGCCCACCGTCACGACCACGGTCGCGCGCAGCTGCCACGTCCGCTGAGCACTTCGGCTGCGGCGAACGCCTTGGGATCGGCTCAACGGGCGATCGCCTCGGCGCCCAGCCGACGGCGGCGAGGGCGCAGAGCGGTTCCCGACGTGCCCCGGCGCAGTTTGTGCACGAGGAGTGTTGAGCGTGCAAACGGCCCGAGCGAAGTCTGCACAGCGGCGGCGATCTCGCTGCGGTCCCCGAGCCAGGCGGCGGGGTCCGCCAGGTAGTAGCCGCCCATCGCTGCCAGAATCAGATCGTGCCCTTGGGCGTCGGGGAGTTCTGAAACCTCCGCGCGGGCGCGAGTGGCGATCGCGGCAACCCGCTCCGCGGCCGCCTGCGGGGACCCGTAGCGCTCTATATGACGCTGCAGCGCGGGGTCCTCGTCGAGGTCGACCAGGCTGTCGAGCAGAGTGTTCAGCGCGTTGACCCACGGGAAGTAGACCTTCTCCACGGCAACGAAGTCGCTCGCGGTGGCTCCCCGTTGCGCGGTGAGTGCGGTGAGTGCGCCCAGTGCCGGGGTCGAGGCGGCTGCGGCAACGACCTCCCACCAGCGCAGTTCCTCGCCCTCCAGGCTCGATGCCCGTGCGGCAGCACTCGCCCACTCCGCAATCTCCTCTTCCTCGACGCCGAGCAGGAGTGAGTGGTTCAGCGCCTGCGATTCGGCGGCGATCCTCGCGCGCCGTCCCAGCGCGCCCCGCGCGCTCGCGTAGGAGGGCAGCCCGCTCAAGGCCACCGCGGCACGCCTCGACCAGGGCGGATAGGTAATCGCGGTCGCCGCGCCGCGCGATTTCCTTGCGATAGGCGTCGAGGGAGAGCTCGCAGTCGACGGCGACCTCGAGCGCGCCGTTCAGCTTCAGCTTGTCGGCGCGCAGGTGGCTGGTTCGCTCGGTGAGGCTGTCGAGATAATCCAGAGCCGTCTGGTAGGCGATCACGGCGCGGATAACCGCCCGGCGATGCCTCCGCTGGGCCAGCACCGCGAACGCCGCCAGGCCCTCGGCATTGCCGCTCTTGGCTTCAAGCGCGAGTAGCGCGTCCCGGCGCAGACCTGGCTCGGGAATTGCCTCCGCCCGCCGCCGCCACCCGCGCAGCTCGCGGCGCGCGACCGGGAAGATCTCCAGCCAGTAGCAGCGTGCGGCCCCGGCGAACGTCGCTGCTCGCCCAATCGTGCTGGTGCGCATGTCTGAATCCTATGGATTCAGGGTGGGCTTTACCATCGACCGGCCGTCGGAATGGCTATATATAGGTCGAGTTTGGCGACCATGGCCCAGACTGACCCAGCAGAGGAGCGCGCCCGCCTGCGCGAGGCGCTTCTCGACCTCTGCGCCGAGCGCGGCTATAAGAAGCTGAAGCTTGCCGAATTACTCGAGCGCGCCGACCTGGATAAGGCGGCCTTCCACCGCCACTACGCCGATCTCGACGCCTGCTTCGCCGCCATCCTCGGCGAGATCTACGCCGAGTTCTTCGCTCTCGCACAGGCGGCGGTAGCCGAGGAGAGCGGCTGGCGCGACCGCATGCGCGCCACCGCCTACGCCCTGCTGCGCTTCCTGCGCCGCGATGAACGCGTCGCCCGTCTCGCCGCGGTCGAGGTTCAGTACGCCGGCAAGCAGGCCCAGGAACTCTTCCTCGAGACCTTCAACAGCCTCGTCAACCTGCTCGACGAGGGCTCATCCGAGGCCGTCGGCCCGGAGTCTCCCGGTCTCGCCACCGCGATCGGCGTCGGAGGCGTCGTCTTCGCCCGCATTCAGGAGGCCGTCGCCAAAGGCGAACTCGGCCTCGGCGAGGAGGAGATCCCCCAGCTGATGTACGCGGCGGTCCTGCCCTACCTCGGCGCCGAGACCGCCGAGGAGGAGTTGCACATTCCTCCGCCGCCGGACCCGAACGCGCCGAAAAGTTAGACCCGGATCGTTGGGCTCTCAGGACCGGCGGTTGGCAACCGCGCAGGCCTCCTCGGACCCCACGAAGGGAGCAAGGGTGATGTAGATGGCGAGCGGGATGTCTTCGGGTAGGCGCCGAGGTCCGCCGTTGCGGATGCGGGAGCGCAGCAGCGCGTAGACCGCCCCGCCGATCGCCTCGCTCGCGATCCTCGGCACGCTCGGGTTCTCCACGAAGGCCGGCGCCAGCATCGCGCTCATCGAGTCGATGACCCGGTCACGCCGCGCGAGTCCCTCCGGGCCCACCGCGTAGACCTCGACGGCGGCCAGCCGCGCGAAGTCCGGCTCGGCGACCAGGTAGGAACACATCGCCTCATAGGCAATCCGCACCCCTTCGCGCCAGTCCGTTGCGCGCTGCGTCGCCGGCGTCACCGAGGCCAGCATCTGGGCGCCTCCCATCTCCAGCGCGGCCAGCACCGCGTCGCGCTTATCGGCGAAGTGCGAGTAGAAGGTGCTGAGCGAGATCGATGCCTGCTCGGCGATGTCGTCGGTGCTCATCGCCTGATAGCCCTTCTGGGCCGTCACGGTGGTGACGGCGCGGGCGATCCGTTCCACCGGCGTGTAGCCCTCGAAGCGGCTCGGCGCCTCGCTCGCCCGTCGCCGCGGTCGCAACGGCTGCGGCGGCGGGTAGTAGCTCAGCCCCCATTTCCAGAGCTCCGGCGCCGCCCTTGCCAGCTCGCGCTCCTCGCCTCGGTAGAGGCGGGTGTGGAGGACCTTGCGCAGCCCACCGATCACCGCCTGAACGATCTGTGGCGGCATTTCCTCGCGGCCGCTGATCCGCTTGCTGGTTTCCAGCACAAGGTCCTCAAAGGCATCGAAAAGCCGGTCGATCGCCCGTTCGGCTTCCTCTCCCGCGGCGTGCAGCTCGACGATGCAGACCCGGGCCGTCGCCGCATGTTGGACGGCCATGCCGATGAAGGTGTCGAACACCTCACGGACCCGTTCCTCGTCCGCCCCGACCTTGGCCTGTCCGATCCTCTCGACCATCGGCTCGACAAGTGATTCCACCATTGCCACGAAACAGGCCTGCTTGCTCGCGAAGTGCTTGTAGAAGTCGCTGCGCGAGACACCCGAGAGCGCCACCAGATCGGCGACCGTCGTCGCCTCATAGCCCTTCTCGGAGACGACCGCGACCATCGCCGCGTAGAGGCGCTCACGCTGGTTTCGCACAACCTCCGCCCGCAACGTCCCGGCGCCCGGGCGCAGCCTTCTGTCTCTCAGCTCCGAGGAGTCTCCCCACGGCGTTTGTACCATCGAACTGGCAAGATAGTCGCCCATGCAGCGCCCGCTCAGCCTTGCCGCGGCCCTCGAAACCTGGCAGTAGACGGCCGTTCTTTTGTCTCTCCATCAGCGCTTCGGATAGGTCGCATACCGCCTGCGCATGGCGTGCGCATGCGTCACCGGTGAGCGCCTGGAAACCCCCCACGACCATTGCTTGTGGGGAACCCCTTCGGAGTGGGAGCTAGCCATGTGAGTAGAGCTATGTTCGTAATGCTCGCACCGATCGTAGGCGCATTTGCCGCAAGAAGCAATTCCTCGTGCTGAGAATGACCTTGCCGCGTTGCACTCGACGCCTTCCGGGGTCAGCTCGTGCCCCACCCGACCCTGGAACCGATCAGCTTGGCCTGCCCGGGATCTCGGCGGATGCGCCCCGGCGGGCGTCCGCTCCCCCGCACGCCCCGAGCAGGATTCGAACCTGCGGCCTACTCCTTAGGAGGGAGTCGCTCTATCCAGCTGAGCTATCGGGGCCGGGACCGGTGGCCCTCCCGAGCCGACTTCGGTGCTGGACAGAGTAGTGGTCTCCGGAACGGTATGAGAATGACTCATTTGGCTCGCCGCTCGTGGATTTATGCGGTACGCAATCGACCTAGACACATGCGGGACCCGTGGCATTTGTCGGTGGTCCTCACCCCCTTTGTTGAAGCCAAATCCACGCTGACGCCGGGTCACCGTTCGCGCGGGCCCGGGTCCCGGAACCAAATTGTTCCTTGACATGCTGGTCCGTATCTGTTCAAATTGCGCGCCCATCGGAGAACGGGCGATTCCTGTAAGGGAAATTCGCGCGTTCCTAATGGCTCAAGAAAATTGAGGTTCCGCCGCAGCCAGGGCACCGGGTAAGGGTTATTGCAGGGGGAGCCACAGGGACGAGAGGGAAGTGGGAAGCGGGAGTGATTCGCTCCGGAGTGAGAGAGGACTGCGATGCCGCCGGCCGGCGGCCGAGGAAGAGAGCGATCCTGTTCGCGACCTTCTGCCTCGGCCTGACCACGGCCCTGATGGCGCCCGCGATCAGCCAGGCCGCCCTGATCCACAGCTTCGACAGCTACTTCGGCGGCGGTTCGCTCTCGTCGCCCCAGGCACTGGCCGTCGATCAGACGACGGGCGACGTCTACGTTCTTGAATATGGCAACGGCTGCGTGTCCCGTTACTACGGCGAACGCGGTGGGCCGGAAGCGCTCGAACCTCACGACTTCCCCGCCACCGGTGACAATCAGATCTGCGGCTTCGATTACCGTGGCGAATCTTCCAACGCCCAGATCGCGATCGACAATTCGGGCACCTCGACCGAGGGTTTCTTCTACGTCAACTCGCCGGCGACCAACGGCGGCTACGGCGGCACCAGGGAGTACGACGTCGACGGAAATTTCGAAGCCGAACTGACACCGAGATCAGCCGACGGCGGGCTCGTCTACGTCTGCGGTGTGACCACCGATGCTGCGGGGAACGTCTACGTCGACGAACACTACGTCGGACCCCAGAAATACAACCACGACGATCCGGTCACGGACGCCGATTACGAAACCGGGCTGGGAGGGGAAGGGCCGGCCTGCGGCTTCGCCCTGAGCTCGACCGGGGCCAGGTACTCGTCATGGAACTCGGACGGTCCGCTGATCCATTCCGGCTCGGTTCTAAGGGACACGAGCCTGGCAATCACACTCGACCCCTCATCGGATGATGCATACGTCTCCGAAGGTAGTGTCGTGACGGCGATCAGCGCCGACGGGATCCAGTTCGACCAGTTCGGGGCGGGTCAGATAACGGAAGCGCGCGGCGTCGCGGTCGACGAGGTGAGCGGCACGGCCTACGTGTCGGACACTCCGAACGGCCGCGTCGCGATATTCGAAGGCGAACATGCCTATCGGGTCGAAGTAGAACCCACGGGGACTGGGCTCGGCGCGGTGACCGCGGACAACCCGCCGCTCGAAGACTGCGGCGACAACGGCCAGTGCGCCGGGTACTACGTGCCATCGACCGTAGTTCTCAAGGCGACGCCCCAGCCCCACTCGAAGGTCGACGGTTGGACCGGCTGCGACGACGTGAGCCCGGGCGGCGACGAATGCAGCGTCGAAGTCACCTCCGGGAACCGAAAGGTCTTCGCGAACTTCACCCGGCTCCAACGGACCGTCACCGCCGCGACCGCGGGCACGGGCACCGGGTCGGTCAGCGACGTCAACGGGCTCGGCGCGATCCAGAGCTGCGGCGACGCCGGCACCTGCTCGGGCCCCTATGACGAGGGTTCGGAGATCGAACTGGTCGCCACCCCGACTGGCCACTCGACCTTCACCGGTTGGTCGGGAGATTGCACCAATCAGTCGGGTCCTTGTCACCTCGTCGTCGAAGGCACACCCTCGGTCACCGCCCACTTCACGGCCCAGCATGCGGTCAGCGTCAAAAAGGCCGGAAGTGGCGCGGGCGGCGTTGTCAGCGAGCCCGGCGGGCTCGACTGCGGAGCCGTATGCGTCGGGTTCTTCACCGATGGCGAATCGGTGACGCTGTCGGCCCTCCCCTCGGGCCATTCCACGATTCACGGGATGGTCGGGCGGCGGCTGCTCGGGGACCGACGCCTGCGAAGTCGAGGTGGGTGAAGCGACGACTACCGTCACCGCAACGTTCGCGCACGACGCTCCCGACGTCGTGACCGAACCGATCGTGACCTTCGTCGGCCAGCACGTGGCGACGGTGCACGGTTCGGTCGACCCGAACGCGGCCTCCGTGAGCAGGTGCGTCGTCGAATACGGCACCGGCCCGGGCTACGGCGCCGAGCAGCCGTGCGCGCCGAGCGCGGTCGGCAACGGCGATGCGCCGGTGCCGGTCGGCGTGAACCTCAACGGCCTTCGACCTGGCACGACCTACCACTTCCGCTTCAGCGCGACGAGCTCGGGCGGAACCGCCTACGGCGCAGACCAGACGCTGCGGACCCTCGAGGACACATGTGACACGAACGACGCGCTCTGCCCGGTGGTGGCCATTCCGGCCGAAGCCCGGACCACGAAGTGCGCGAAGGGCAAGGTCCGTAGGAACGGCCGCTGCGTCAAGCGCAAACACCACCGTGCCCATGCCCGCAACCGCCGCAACGGGAGCGCCCGGTGAACGCCCGGAGACTCACCCGGGCCCTGGCCGCGATGGCCGCCACCGCCGCCTTCGGCCTTCTGGCGGCCGGCTCGGCGAGCGCCGCTTTCACGACGCCCGAATACGAAATGACCTTCAACGGCGAAGGCGTGATCGGGCAAGCGGTGGGCGTGGCGGTGGATGAAGCAACGCACGACTTCTATGTGGCGGACCAGGGGAACCGCCGGATTGAGAAGTTCGACTCGGAAGGGAACCTCCTCTTCATGTTCGGAGACGGGGTGAACGTAACCACCGATGGCGACAAATGCACGGTCGGCTCGGGCGACACCTGCGGACCCGGACGGGACCTATCCGCCTTTCCCAATTTCACGAACCCGTCCGCGATCGCCGTCGACAACTCCGGCAGCCCTTCGAAGGGCTCCGTCTACGTGGCCGAAGGAATCAGGAACGAAGGTCCCGGAACCGTCTCGAAGTTCGACAGCAACGGCCAGCTCGTGTCGGGCTTCGGCACGGGCGGGACGTTGACGATCCCCTATCTGATCAGGATGACCATCAGCCAGTTCACGGGAGACATCTGGGTCCTCGACGGCTTCGGCACCTGTTGTTTCGATGGCAGGATCTCCGCATACGGCCCGACCGGCAACCGGCTTTTCATCCACGAAGAGTGGGTCAATGCCGGGGGCGACGGGGATTTCGCGGTCGACTCCGACGAAAACTTCTGGGTCGGCGACCAGAACGGGCATCCTCTGAAAGTCGACATCTCCCAGTTCGCCTTCAACGGAAATCACCCGCTGGGATACGTCCAGCCCGGTACCGCGCAGGGCTGGGCCACGAACCCCGCCAACAGCGACGTTCTCACGGTCCTGAACGGCGAAGCGGTCAACGTGTTCGAACGGACGTGCAATCCGGCGAAGGGCTACTGCACACCCAAAGAAAGCTTCGGGGCCGGATATCTGCCCTCCCCCAGGGCGCTGGCGGTGGATGGGTCGAATTACTCGGTCTACGTCGCCGTCGAAGGCGGGATCGCGGCGTTCCGCTCAAAGGTGATCCCCGACGTCGTCCCCAAACCGGCCTCGGTCGGCCACACCGACGCCGTGCTCACCGCGCACCTCGATCCGATTGGAGCGGGCGACATCGTCGACTGCGAGGTCGAATACGGGACGACCAACGCCTACGGGACGACGGTGCCGTGCGAGCAGACGCTGCCGATGACACAGCCCGGCGACGCGACCATCCACCTCTTGGGCCTCGAAACCGAGACCGTCTATCACTACAGGTTCCGGGCGACCAACGGCAACGGCACCAGCAACGGCCCCGACCGCACCTTCACGCCCCACTGGGTCGCCGGCCTCGAAACCGGCGACGCCACCGACATAGGGCCCGGAACGGCGACGCTCCATGGAGAACTGAATCCGTCGGGTGAATCGACCCACTACTACTTCGAATGGGGCGAAACGAAATCGTACGGCCATCATTCGCCGGCGGTGCCGGGAACCGAGACCTCGGCCGGAGCACTGACTCAGGTCGAAATGAGTCTCGCCGGCCTGCTCACCTCGGCGACGACCTACCACTACCGCCTGGTCGCCGTCAACGGCCTAGGGACAAGCTACGGATCCGATCGGGAATTCACGACACCGCTCTCCGACCCCCCGCAGATCCGGAACGTCGTCGCCACTGCGACCGGACTGACGACCGCGACGCTTCATGCCGAACTGAATCCTGGGTTCGGCGAAACGGCCTACAGGTTCCAGTACGGGCCGGGTTTCTCGTACGGGACCAGCACCGCGATCATCGGGCCGATCGGAAACGACGGCAGCTTCCACCCGGTCGCCGCCGATATCTCCGGGCTCTCGCCGGGAACGACCTATCACTTCCGTGTCATCGCTTTCAACTTCGTCGGCCACGTCTCGAGCTCGGACGCCGTCTTCACGACCCCGACAGTCCCGCCAGTGGGCGGTGAGGCCACCGGCAATAGCCAGGTGTCGTCGACGCCGTCGGAGCCGAGCACGCACTTGGCCAGGAAGTGCAAGCGGGGCTTCGTCCGGCGCAAGGGCAAGTGCGTGAAGAAGCACCGGCGGCACAGGCACAACGTAAAGCGAGGACGCCGATGAAGATCCGAACGACATTTGTGCTCCTCCTCCTCGTCGGTCTGGCCGCCGCGATGCCGGCCGGCGCGGGCGCCGAAACCACCCACAAGTTCCTCAAGAACATTTCGCTGCCCGTCAACGGGGCGCGCCTGATGGGGGTCGATCCCCAGGGCAACATCATCCTGCTCGCCGAAGGGGCGGTGCGGAAGTTCAGCCCGCAGGCGAACCGGTGAATTTCTCGGCGTTGGGGTACGAACGTCATCGACGGCGCCGGCGGGGGCAATGCCCCGCGACCCCTCGATTGCGACGAAACCCCCTGGAACAGCCTCGGCCCGGCGTCGGTTGCCGCCATGAACCCGTCGAAGACGGGACCGACGGCGGGTTACATGTACGTCGCCGCGGTCAAGGAAGTGGAACCCGGAGTGAACCACGCGCAGATCGTCGCCTTCGACCCGAGCGGCGCCTACCGCGGGCAGATCGACACGACACAGCCGACGCCGGTGCAGAGCCTGGAAGGTGTCCCCACGTACCTGTCGGTCTCGCCGAGCGGCAGCAGCATCATCGTCACCTACAACGACGCGTCGGCCCACGCCGACAAGTACCAGGCGATCGACGCGGATCCGGCACACGACCCGTTCGTCGGTCAGATTCGGAAGGGCACTTACTTCTCGAACCAGCTCGCCTCCGGCGGCTTCGCCGGGGGCACGGTTGCCGATGACGAAGTCGCCTACGTCGGTCGCGGGAATTTCTACAACCCGACCAGCTTCCACCCGATCTGGGAGCTCTACGACAGCTCGGGATTCACAGGACCGCCCGGCGACTCACCTCCGGTGGACCTCGACCCGAACAAGTGCGAATGCGACACGTCGGGGCCGTGGTATCTGGGAGGTCGCCATGAAGAAGGCTACGGCTTTGTCGAATCGGTCTCGATCAATCCGGCGGACCACCATGCCTTCCTTCTCGACGGTGGAACCCAAACCGGCGGTGGAATCGCAATCATCGAAGAGTGGGCCAGCCCGACCGAAAAAGTCGGTCCCGCATTCGGGAGCACGGAAACGATCGGCTTTGCGAGCGGGCCGATGGCGTTCGACACCTCGGGCATTCCCAACACCGATGGGCGCATCTACGTCAGTAGGGGCAACTCGATCGCGGTCTTCGGCCCCCCCGTGCCGATCCCCAACATCGAAGACGTGCAGGCATCCGTCGGGCACAACGACGCGACCATCTCGGCGACGATCAACCTCGACCACGGGCCGAAAGTGTTCGACTGCCGCGTGGAATATGGCGAAGAGCCATTCGAACCGCCCTTCCTCTACACCCAGTTCACCCCCTGTGAACCGCCGGCGCCCTACGAAGACGAATCGACGGCGATCAGCACCGAAGTGACCGGGCTCTCGACCGAGGTCAGCTACCGAGCGCGGGTCGTGGTCAGGACGAACAACGGGGTGAACCGGAGCCCAGCGGTGAAGATTCGGCCGGCCGCCGTCCTCGACGTCAAGACCGAACCCGCGACGAGTGTGACCCGCACGACGGCGGTGCTGAACGGCTCGCTTGACCCCGACGGCATGCCGACGACGTACTGGTTCGAGTACGGAATCGACACCAGCTATCGGCAGAAAACGGCGGAAGCGTCGGCAGGATCCGGATCGGGGAGTCTCGCCGTCGACCCGACCGAAATCGAGAACCTGCAGCCGGGTCGGCGCTACCACTTCCGCCTCGTCGCCCATAACGACTCACTGGGGACGACCAGGGGCCCGGACCTGACGTTTGTCGCAGCGTCCGCCCCCACCATCTCCGGTGTGCGCCCGTCGGAGGTGGGCGAAACGGGGGCGACACTCAATGCTCGCATCGACCCGGCCGGCTTCCCGACGAAATACCGGTTCGAATACGGGCCGACTACGAGCTACGGTCAGGTGAGTCCCCCGGGCGAAGGGAGCGTCGGCGAAGGACACGGGCCGGTGCCCGTGTCCCAACAGATCACGGGCCTTGAACCGGGTGTCACCTACCACTTCAGGGTCGTCGCAACCAATCAGTGGGGCACCGAAGTGACGGATGACTCGACGTTCAACTTCTTCCCCCAGGACTGCCCCAACGCCTACGCGCGCCAGTTGACACGTTCGGCCTATCTACCCGATTGTCGGGCATACGAGCTCGTCAGCCCCGGCAACGCGAGCGCGGTCGAGCTCTACCCGGGGGACGTCACCGAAGATCTCTTCTTCTCCAAATTCGGGTCGATCTTCATCCCTCACTACAAGACTGAAGCGCTGAATCAGGGTACGGCGAGGAATCCCTCTCGCTTCTCCTTCGAGGGCCTGGCCGGGGTCCTGCCTGGCACGAATCCTCCGAACTCCCTGATCGACACCTACACCTCGACACGGACGACGAGCGGCTGGGTGACCCGGTATTGGGGATTGCAGGGCAACGAAGTGCTCCAGGCGAGCGGCTCCAAGTGCGATCTGGAGATGAAGATCTGCATCGACTACAAAACCCGGCCCGTGCTCGGATCGACCGAAGAGGACGTCAAAGGCGTGTCGCGGTCACCCTATGTCTGGGATCCGGAAGGAAACAGCCTCGGGCGCTGGCCGACAAACGTCAACGTGGTCAAAGACGGCACGAAGTACATCGGCGACGATCACCCCTCACCCGACTTCAGCCACTATGTCTTCTCGTCGGTGAACATCCCGTTCACCCCCGACGGGGTAACCGGGACCCCCGGGTCGGCGTACGACAACGAGATCGAAGACGCCACGGTCGAACAGGTGTCACTGCTCTCCAACGGCGACGACATCCAGAAGGGCACGGGCGGTTCCGGTGAAGCCGAAGAATTCGTGAAAATTCCCGCCGTCTCCACCGACGGAAGTCACATTCTGATGACGACGGAAAACAACGGTGGGGTCAACCTCTACATGCGCGTCGACGATTCGATCAGCGTACGAAATCGCGAGTGGGAAATACGCCATTCACCTGATCGGAATGACCAGTGACGGCTCGAAGGTCGTCTTCTCTTCGCCCGATCACGTCACCACCGATGACACCGATTATCCGTTCAGCACGGACATCTACGTATGGGAAGAGAAGACCGGCGAAATCACCCGGGTCTCACAGGGCAACGGGGCCGGCGACTCGAACGACTGCTCCCCGAACGAAGAATGGGACTTTTTCTGCTCCGCGGTGCCGCTGAAAACCAAGAGGCAAGACAGTGACGATCCGATCGCGTCCCAGAGTGGCGACGTCTACTTTTACTCGCCCGAGCAGCTCGATCCCAACAATCCCGGCGTAATCAACGAGAAAAACCTCTACGTCTACCGGCACGGCGCCGTCCATTACGTCGCCACCCTCGATGACAAGACATCGATTGATCGCATCCAGATCTCACCGGATGGAAGCCACGCCGCTTTCCTCACCGCGGCGCGGCTGACCAGCTACGACAACCAGGGCTGGCGCGAGATGTACACGTACAACGCCGAAACGGGTGTGGTCCGGTGCGCCTCCTGTCTCCCCGATGGGGAACCGCCTCAGGTCCTTCGGCCGCCGGAGGAATCCGGGCTCGCGCAGTTCGAAATCGATCCGGAACGCGCCGAACCGAGCAAAGACGTGATGGCGAGCCAGAGCGGGCGTTTCATGGCGGATGACGGGCGAGTCGTGTTCGCGACCTCCGACGCGCTCGTGGATGGGGATACCAACGGGCTGGTCGACGTGTACGAGTTCGTCGGCGGGCGCCCGCAGCTGATCAGCAACGGCACTGCTCATGCCGACCTGCTGCCCGGGAACCACTTCTACCCGGGGGAGTACACCGGTGTCGAGGCGATCAGCCACGACGGTGTGGACATCTTCTTCTCGACCTACGACACGCTGGCCCCCGATGAAGACTTCAACGGCCAGTTCATGAAGTTCTACGACGCGCGGACGAACGGAGGCTTCCCACCGCCACCGGCACATCTGCCCTGCGTTGCCGCCGACGAGTGCCACGGCGTGGAAAACCCCAGCCCGGGGACATCCCAGATACGGACCGATGCCCCCCTCCAGTCGAACCACGGGTCGAAGCGGAAGGCTGCGAAGCACAAGAAGCGCCACAAGAAACGGCGCCGCCACGCCCGGGGGAACCAGAAATGAGCAGGCTGCTCGCCACCCTTGCGGCGGCAATCGTCGCCATGGCCCTGACCTGGGGCTTTGCGGATCGTGCGCTTGCGGTCGAGGAAATCTCCGAGTTCGACACCCACGTCTCGACGACCCAGGCGGGGGGACACCCCGATGTCACGTACAAAGTCAGCTGGACCGCTCGAGAATCGAGCAACCGACCGTGCAACTGCGAGGACGCCAAGGTCCTCGACATGCATTTCCCCACGGGGTTCATCGGTGATCCACACAACGTCCCAGCCTGCAGGCTGACCGAATTTGCACTGCACTCATGCTCCCCGGATACCCAGGTGGGAGTCGTGGAGATCCAGGGCAGCGTGCGGGAGGCGATGTTCAACCTGGTGCCGCACGCCGATGAGGCGGGCCTCACCGGCTTCTACGTGGTCGGTGTGCAGACAGCGCTCTTCGTCGTCCTCCACGCGCGGACGGGATCGGACTACGGACTGGATGCTACGACCTCGGCGATCTACCAGTTTTTCGCGCTCACCACCACTCAGGTCCATCTCTGGGGCGTGCCCGCGGATCCGAGTCACGACGCAAACCGCTTCCCGGTGGGCACCACCGAGGGAATCGATGGATGCAAACCGTACCCAGAAGGTTGCTACGGTCCGGTGAAATCGACCGCGCCGCCCGCTCCGTATCTCCAGAACCCGACCACCTGCGGCGTGCCGCTGACGGCCAGCCACTCGATCGCCTACTACTCCGGGGCCGTGGCCGAGGCCGAGGACGATTGGCCGGCCACCACGGGCTGCGATCAGCTCACCTTCAGCCCGAGCCTCACCGCGACGCCGACGACTGAAGCGGGAGACAGCATGTCGGGGCTCGACGTCACCCTCAAGGTGCCGCAGACGCAGAGCCCGACGACCCCCTCACCGTCGGAGATCAAAAGCGTTGCGATGACGCTTCCGGAAGGGTTCTCGTTGGCGCCCAACGCCGCCAACGGCAAGGTGGCCTGCGCCGACGAGGAACTCTCCTTCACCACGGAGGATCCGGCGCACTGCCCCGAGTTCGCCAAGATCGGCACCTCCTCCATCGACAGCTCGGCCCTGCCGGGCCCGATCCAGGGCAGTGTCTACATCGGCCAGCCCCTCCCGGACCAGACTTACCGGATCTTCGTCACCGCAGACGGCTTCGCCACCCACGCGAAACTGAAAGGAGCGGTCAACCTCGATCCTCGGACGGGCCAGGTCGTGGCCACGTTCTCGGATCTCCCGCAATCGCCGATCCAGGAAGTCAACCTCCACTTCTTCGGCTCCGAGCGCGGCATCTTCGCCACACCCAAGCGGTGTGGGACCTATCCCGTCGTCACTCGGTTCACTCCCTGGGACCAGGCGCTCGAAGACCAGGTCTCGACCAGCTCGATCTCGATGGCCACCGGGCCCAACGGGGCACCCTGCCCGCCGCCGCCGTCGCCGTTCCACCCGTCGGTGAACGCGGGCAGCGCCGACAATACGGCGGGAGCGTTCACTCCGTTCACCGTCGAAGCGAGCCGCGAAGACGGTGATCAGGAACCGACCGCGCTCAAGGTCAGCACGCCGCCAGGCTTCCTTGCGTCGCTGCGGGGAGTCGCGTACTGCCCCGAGACCACCATTTCGGGTTTGGTCGGGGGCGCCTACAGCGGGCGCCAGGAGCAAGCCGCGCCGCTTTGCCCCGCAGCGAGTCGCATCGGCTTCATCAAGGCCGGCGCAGGGCCCGGCACTCGCCCGCTCTACGTCGGCGGCGACGTCTACCTCGCCGGTCCCTACAAGGGCGCTCCTTTGAGCCTTCTGGTCGTGATTCCGGCGGTCTCCGGGCCATACGACCTCGGCAACGTCGTCACCCGGGTCGCCGTCTTCATCAATCCCGCGACCGCGCAGATCACAACGGTCTCCGACCCACTGCCGCGGATCCTCGACGGCGTGCCACTCCGAACTCGCTACCTCCAGGTGGGCCTCGATCGCCCCGACTTCACCCTCAACCCGACCCGCTGCGACCCGTTCTCGATCGGGACGCAGGTGTTCGGAGACGAAGGGGCGGCGGCGAGCCTCCAGACTCATTTCCAGGTCGCCAACTGCTCGGCGATTGAATATGCCCCGGCGCTCAGCCTCTCGTTGACGGGCGGGCTGGAAGCGCGAGGCCACCCGGCCATCCACGCACTCTTCAAGGCGCGGCCCGGCGAAGCGAACACTCAACGGGTCTCCGTGACCCTGCCCACTGGCGAGCAGCTCGACAATGCCCACATCGGCACCGTCTGCCGGCGGGGGGAGTTCGCTGCGGACCAGTGCCCGGCTCGCTCGCTGATCGGCCACGCAAAGGTGGTCACGCCGCTCCTGGACGAGCCGCTCGAAGGAAGCGTCTACCTGCGCGCGTCCACGCACAAGCTCCCCGACCTGGTGATGGACCTGGAGGGCCAAATCGAAATCGAACTGGCCGGAAGGGTCGATGCCGTCAACGGACGCCTGCGCACAACCTTCGAATCGGTACCCGACGCGCCCGTCACCTCGCTCAAGCTCGACCTGCTCGGTGGAGCGAAAGGACTGCTCGTCAACAGCCAAGGCCTCTGTGGCCGATCGAAGCGGGCGACCGTGCAAATGACCGGCCAGAACGGCGATGTCGTCGACGTCAAGCCGAAGCTGAGGACGGGCTGCGGTTCCGGCGCGAGCCGCAAGCGCCATGGCTCGGGGCGGGGAAGGGGTTAGGCGGTGGAGATGTCGACGAATACGGTTGTCAGAGTTCTCACGGTTGCGGTAATCGCGGCGCTGTCGCTGCTGGCCGCGGCCGGTTCAGCGAGCGCCCGCACGGTTCCGGTCTACACCTATACCGGCCAGTACTACGACGGGGCCGGGTCCACGGCGGGAACGCTCGCCGTCCCCGGGGACATCGACCTGAACCAGACGGCCGAAAAGGGCTACGTCGTCGACCCGGTGCGGCTGAGCGGTTCCGTCTCGCAGTTCAACGGCGAAGGAAACCCCCTTGGGTTCAGCGCGCTCGAAGGGGCGACGGCAATTCCGGTCCACGTCGAAGGGCCCCAGCGGGTGGCGGTCGACAATTCGACGACGTCATCGAAGGGCAACTTCTACGTGGTTGCCGAAAAAGTGGTGAAGGGATACCGGCCCGACGGCACCGAAATCGGAGGAGGGTTCCCGCTGGGAGGCTTTCAGAGGGTCTGCGACATCGCGACCGACGCCGAGGGCGATCTCTGGGTCGTCGACTACCCCCGCTACAAATTCACCGAGTACGACTCCAACGGCGTTCCGACCGGCAACACCATCCCGTTCAAGCCCTTCACGACGGGCAACTACAACGGTGCGTGCAGCCTCACCATCGACTCCCAGGACAACTTCTACTTCGACGCAGCGGGCTACCTCGACGGGATACCTGACGACTACGGGAAAAAATATGACTCCGAAGGCCATGTGCTGTCCGACTTCGCCGGCAGCGCCGACTCCACCACGAACGCGACGACTGACCTGAGCACCGACCACGTGTTCACACTCGAGTCGAAGCCGTTCGAAGGGAGTTTCGCCCCAGTCGTCATCGAGTACGACGAGAACGGTGAAGCGATCACCTCATTCGGGACCCCGGACCCCGCGCATTCGTTCCCGGGACTAGAAAGCCCGGGAGCGCTGGCCGTCTCGTCCGGCGGCGAAAGGGTCTATGTGTCGAATGGCCGTGAATACGAAGGCGCGAAGCACATTGAGATATTCGAAAAAACCGGGCAGGCGACGGTGCCCACGGTCAGGACCGAACCGCCGGCGCTGACGCCGACGAAGGTGACCCTGCACGGGACGATCGACCTCGACGGAGCCGGCGACGCGACGGAATGCTATTTCCAATGGGGGAGCTTCGGGAACTACGGCGAAGTGGCTCCGTGCACTCCGGGCAGCCCGATCTCCGGTGCCGGGGTCCACGAACTGACCGCCCAGCTGGAAGGGCTGACACAGGGCGCCCAGTACCACTATCGGCTCGTCGCGACGAATGCAAACGGAATCCTCGCCTTCGGCCGTGACCGTCCCTTCCGGCCGCAGGGAGAACTCTCAATGTCGGAAACGGTTGTCTCCGAAGTCAACTCCGACGGGGCGCGCATTTCCGCCGATGTGAATCCGAACGGTGGTGAAACCAGGTATTTGGTCGAATACGGGCAGGAAGACTGCGATCTCAGCTCGTGTGCAGTCGCCCCGCTCGAAGAAACCTTCCTTCCCAAGGTGCTGGGCACCCAGGAAGCGTCGGTTGTGCTGAGCGGGCTGAAATCGGACACGGGCTACCACTACAGGCTGGTCGCGAAAAACGACTTCGGAGAAGTGGCCGGCGCCGAAGACACCTTCCGGACCTACGTGGTCGAATCGACGGTGGACACCTGCCCGAACGCGCTGATCCGCAAGGAGACCGGCACCGTCCTGCTGCCGGACTGCCGCGCCTACGAGCTCGTCTCGCCGGCGAACGCGGGCGGCTATGACGTGCGGTCCGATCTGATTCCGGGCCAGATCCCTCTCGTCGCCAAGCCGCGCGCTGCAGACAGCGTCCTCTACTCCCTCAACTTCGGAAAGGTCCCCGGAGTTGATGGCGAACCGACGAACCACGGCGTCGACCCGTACATCGCGCGGAGGACGAACGACGGTTGGACCACCACCTATTCCGGAATCGCGGTCGGCGACCCGCCGTTCCAGGGGCCGTTCGCGTCGACGCCGCTGGAGGAGTCCGAAGACCTCTCGACCTTCGTGTTCGGCGGTCCCGAACTCTGCAGCCCGTGCTTCGCGGACGGCAGCACCGGGCTGCCCATCCGCCGCAACGAAGGGCCGCTCACGCAGGGGATGGCCGGCTCGCTCGACCCGGGCCCCTCGGCCGAGCCCGACGGCTACATCGGCAGGCGGCTCTCCGCCGACGGCACCCATCTGATCTTCGGCTCGACCGCCGCCTTCGAGCAGGACGCAGCCTCGAGCGGAGACGTGTCGATCTACGACAGGAATCTCGTCGCCGACGTCACCCACGTCGTCTCCACGACGCCCGGCGGGACTCCATTGCCGTGCCTCCAGGGCGCGGGCAACTGCCACGGCCCGGGCGACGCCGACGGAATCGCCTCCCTCGACGTGTCCGGCGACGGCTCCCGGGTCATCGTCGCGCAGCGGATGTCGACCGACTCGGCCGGCAACCGTCTCTGGCACCCGTACTTGAACATCGACGACGCCCCGAGCACGGTCGATCTCGCACCAGGCACCACCAGCGGCGTCCTCTACGACGGGATGTCCTCGGACGGGTCCTCGGTCCTCTACACGACCGTCGACCGGCTGACCGCCGATGATCACGACAACAGCGCCGACATCTATCGCGCCGACGTCTCGCCCGCCGGCCTCGTCACGGTCACGCGCGTCTCGACCGGCTCCGGCGGCGGCGACACCGATTCGTGCGACCCGGCGGCGGCCGCAGGCCGCAACAACTGGAACGCCGTCGGCGCAGCGTCGACGAACAGCTGCGCCGCCGTCGCGTTCGCCGGCGGTGCCGGAGTCGCGGCAGGGAACGGAGCGATCTATTTCCTCTCCCCGGAGAGGCTCGACGGAACCTCGGGCGTCCAGAACCAGCCGAACCTCTACCTCTCGCTGCCCGGGGAATCGGCTCGCTTCGTCGCCACCCTAGAGCCCTCCAATCCCGCCATCACGCGTGGGGTCCTGGACAGCGAAGTGCGCGGCTTCGGAGACTTCCAGGTCACGCCGAGCGGCGATTTTGCGGCCTTCTCGACCAGCATGCCCCTGACCGGTTTCCCGACCGCGGGACACACCGCGATCTATCGCTATGGAGCGCAGGAAGATTTCCTGATCTGCGCCTCCTGCCCGACCACTCGGGCGACGCTGAACGCCGACACCGAACTGTCCGATTACGGGTTGAACCTTGCCGATGACGGCAGGGTCTTCTTCACGTCGACCGAGGCGTTGGCGCTGCGTGACACCGGGGTGTCGTCAGATGTCTATGAGCGGAAGGGCGAACGGCTCTACCTGATCTCGACAGGCCGGTCGCCGACGGCCACGGGCCTTCTCTCGGTCAGCGCCGACGGGCACAACGTCTACTTCTACACACGGGAGTCGTTGGTGAGTGGTGACCACAACGGAAAGACGGTGAAGATCTACACCGCGCGGGAAAACGGGGGCTTTGCCGTTCCTCCCGTGATCCAGGAATGCCAGGCATCCGACGAGTGTCACGGGCCCGGCTCCGTAGCGCCGCCCTCCGCCGCTCTGCCCACCTTCCAGGGAACGGGCGGGAATGTAAAGCCGACGCACAGGAAGAAGCGGCACCGGCACCGCCACGGGCGCAGGCACAAGCATCGCCACCACGCCAACGCAAAGAGGAGAGCGCGATGACGGCCCGCCTCGCCACCGTGGTCTCGCTCTGTGCCCTAGCCCTCGCAGCCTCCGTGCAGACGGCGACCGCCACCGAGCCGATCAGCTCGTTCGGGGTGACGACCTCGACGACCGCGGCCGGGGCTCACCCGAACCTGTCGGCGAGCTTCACCCTTGTGGAACCGGGCGAGCCGGAGGCTGCCGAAAACGTCACCGTCAACCTCCCGCAGGGGGTGTTCGGGAACCCGAACGCGATACCGACCTGCACCGTTTCCGACTTCGCCCTCTTCCAATGCCCCGCGGCCTCCCAGGCGGGCACGGTGGTCGTCAGGGCGAACTACAACGGGGATCCGAATGCTCTCCTCGGCGCAGCGCCGGTCTATGACATCGCCGTCCAGGTGGAGGGGGAGACCGCCCGCCTCGCGTTCGTCGTCCCGACGCTCGACATCCCGATCTCGATCCCGATTCAGGTCCGGAGCGGATCCGACTACGGGCTTCGGATGACGGTCGCAGGGATCACGCAGTCGATGCCCCTCGCCGGGGCCGCGATCTCGGTCTGGGGATTCCCGGCGGCGGTCGAAAACGACGACGAACGCTTCCTCCCTGGCTCACCCGGCAACCCGGCGGGGTGCGCGGGAGTGGCCACCGCGCGGTGCGCGTCAGACAACGGCCAGACGCCGCACCACGCGAACGTCGTCGAGGCACCGATGATCGACAACCCCAGCACCTGCACCGGCCAGCCGTTGACCGTCTCGCTCGACGTTCGGACCTACCAGGATCCTTCCCAGGTGTCCCACGCGGAGGACCAGTATCCGCCGACGACCGCCTGCGACCAGCAGACCTTCCAGCCGGCGCTCAACGCCGGGCTGACCTCGGAAGCGGCCGACTCGCCCTCGGGGATGGACATCAGCCTGCGGGCGGCGCAGCCACTGAGTCGCTCACCGACCCCGTCGAGCATCCGCGCAGCCACCGTGATCCTGCCCGAAGGCGTCTCAGTCAATCCGGATGCGGCGGACGGCCAGACCGCCTGCACCGACGCCGAGGCCGGGTTCGGCAGCGAGGCGCCGGCGCAATGCCCGAACAGCTCGAAAATCGGCCGCTTCGACATTCGCACGCCGGCGCTGGTCGGCCCGCTGAACGGATCGCTCTACATCGGCGAGCCGACCCCGGGGAACCAGTATCGGCTGTTCATGATCGCCAGCGGGTTCGGCATCAACGCGAAGATCGTCGCCTCGGTCCGGCCGGATCCGACGACCGGGAGGCTGGCCATCTCCGTCACCGACCTCCCGGAGGCGCCGTTCGAAGAGTTCAACCTCCACGTGTTCGCCTCCGACCGCGGGCTGATCGCGACGCCAACCGGCTGCACCATCTATCAGGTCGATTCGAACTTCACCCCGTGGAACTCCCTGCTCGCCCCTCAGCGCTCGCGCCCGGTCGTCAGCATCAACTCCGGCCCCGGAGGCGCCCCCTGTCCGGGTCAGATCAGGCCCTTCTCGCCGCGCCTCGAAGCGGGAACCTCGAATCCGGTCGCCGGCGCCTTCAGCGCCTTCTCCCTGAAGCTCGACCGCGATGACGGCGACCAGTTCCTCCACGACCTCGACTTCACGATGCCACCGGGGCTGACCGGGTCGCTGCGGGGGATCGAATACTGCTCCGAGGACGCGATCCGGCAGGCAGCGGGGCAGCTCGGCCGCACCGAGGAGATCTATCCGAGCTGCCGCAGCTCGAGCCTGATCGGGACCTCCAACGTCGCCGCCGGCCCCGGAGGCCATCCGTTCCACGTCACCGGCAGGATCTACCTGGCCGGTCCCTTCAAAGGGGCGCCGCTGAGCTTGGTCGTGATCACCCCTGCGGTCGCCGGCCCCTACGACTACGGGACACAGGTCGTGCGGGTGGCGATCCATGTCGATCCGCTCGACGCCCACGTCACCGCCATTTCCGACACCCTGCCGACGATCATCGGCGGCGTGCCACTACGGATGCGGACGATCAAGGTCAACATCGACAAGCCGAATTTCATGATCAACCCGACCCACTGCGACAGCTCGACCATCGGCTCCCGTGGGATCGGGGATCAGGGGAGTGTCGCCGACTTCAGCTCCTACTTCCATCCCGTCAACTGCTCGGACCTCGGATTCAAGCCGACGATGACCGTTCGCCAGCTCGGCCATCAGACTCACCGGGCGCAGAACCCGCGGCTCCAGTTCGACCTTCGCACCCGGCGCGGCGATGCGAACCTGAAGACGGTCACCGTCACGCTGCCCAAGGCCTACCAGGTCGATCAGCGCCATCTGTTCAACATCTGCTCGCGCTCGCAGCTCGAGGCAGAACGGTGCCGCGGCCGTCAGGCGATGGGCAACGTCTTCGTCAACACGCCGCTGCTCGACGAGCCACTGCGGGGGCCGGCCTACGCGGTCTCAGGCTACGGACGGCTGCCGCACCTGGTCTTCATCCTCGACGGCCAGGTCACGGTGATGCCGCAGGCGGAATCGGCGTCGGACAAGACCGGGCGCCTACGGACGACGGTGCCGGTGATCCCCGATGCCCCGATCGGCCACTTCCGCCTCACCCTCCTCGGCGGCAAGAAGGGCTACCTCAGCAACACCAAGGACCTCTGTCATGGCCCGGGCTCGATCCAGGTCGAGTACCTCGCCCAGAGCGGCAAGCGGCTGAAGCAGTCGATCAGGGTTCAGACTCCCTGCGGGTAGAGGCCATCGCGGCCTCCGCCGCCAGCGGGACGAAGACCGCGACGCGCCGGAAGCTGCTCGTCGGCGGCGCTCCCGGGCGTGCACGGCGGGCGGGGCGTGCCGGCTTCGGCGTGTCTCCCCGCGACCTCACGCTGCCACCTCCTGCCGTGCATCCTCGGCGGTGAGCAGGCGCGGCCGCATGATCGTGACCACGGCTGTCAGCGAGAGGGCGATCAGGACCGCCGCGCCCGCGAGGACGGTGGGGACGCCTTCGACCAGGGCGTGGGCGCCGGCGCCGCTGCTGGCGGCGGCAAAGACGGTGATCAGAGCGCCGACGCCGAGGGTGCCGCCGAGCTGGTGGGCGACGTTGATCAGGCCGGAGGCGGCGCCCGCGTCGGAGTCGGCGACGCCGGACATACCGGCGGTGGTCAGCGGTGTCAGCGCCGAGCCGAGGCCGATGCCGAGCAGGATCAGCGGCGCCGCCATCTGGGTCAGGTAGTCGGCGCCGGGGGAGATCTGCCCCAACCAGAGCATCCCGACCAGTGCGATCGAGAGCCCGCCGGCGAGGACCCGCACCTCCCCGAGGCGCGGCGCGATCCGCGGCACCACCCGGACCATCGCGAAGACCGAGAGGGTCATCGGGAGGAAGGCGGAGCCCGCCGCGAGGGCGCTGTAGCCCTGCACGACCTGCAGGTACTGGGTGAGGAAGAAGAACGTCGAGTACAACGCCCCGACGACGAGGATCCGGGACACGTAGGCGCCCACCCGCTCGCGGCTGGAGAACAGGCGCAGCGGCGTGATCGGCTGCTCGGCCCGCCGCTCGTTGACGACGAAGTGGGCGAGCAGGGCCGCGGCCGCGGCGAAAGACGCCAGCGCCCAGAGGTCCCCCCAGCCGGCCTCGGCTGCGCGGACGAGGCCGAAGACGAGCGCGGTCATCCCGATCGTCGAGCTCAGCGCACCGGCGAGGTCGAAGCGGCCGCGCTTGCGCTCCGTCTCCGGCAGGTGGCGCGGCGCGAGCCAGATCAGCGCCGCCCCGAGCGGGACGTTGATGAAGAGGCCGCAACGCCAGGAGATCCAGGAAGTGAGCATGCCTCCGAGCAGGAGGCCGATGCTGCCGCCGGCGCCGGCGACGGCGCTGTACCAGGCGACCGCCCGCGTCCGCTCGGGCCCCTCGGGGAAGCTGACGGTGAGCAGGGCGAGGGTCGAGGGCGCGGCGATCGCGGCACCGACCCCCTGCAGGGCGCGAGCGCCTAGCAGCCAGGCCGGAGACTGGGCGACCCCGCCCAGCATCGAGGCGAAGGTGAACAGGGCGATGCCGGCGACGAAGACCCGGCGGCGGCCGAGGATGTCCCCGGCGCGAGCGCCGAGCAGCAGCAGGCCGCCGAAGGTCAGCGTGTAGGCGTTCTGGACCCAGGAGAGGCCGGCGGGTGAGAAGCCGAGGTCATCGTGGATGCTCGGAAGGGCGGTGATCACCACCGAGATGTCGAGGATGATCATCAGGTAGCAGCCGAGGATGATCGCGAGGGAGAAAGCATTTCGGGGAGACGGTGAAGTCATCGAGGTCCTTTTTTGAAGCGGAATCTGCTGCTAAACTGGAGGAAGCCTCCGGGTAAATAGGAGGATCCCTCCGCTTTATCGAGACCACTATACGGAGGATGCCTCCGGTTTGTCAAGTGAAATTCGGAGAAAGTTGTGAACGCGAATCCCAATGACGTCGCAGCGCTCGTCCCGCGGCCCAAGCGCGCCGACGCCCGCCGTAACTACGAGAAGCTGATCTCCGCCGCGCGTGAGGAGTTCACCGAGGCGGGGACGGGCGCGACCCTCGAGGACGTGGCCGCCCGCGCCGGCGTCGGGATCGGAACCCTCTACCGCCACTTCCCGACCCGCCAGGACCTTCTGGAAGCGGTCTATCTGGACGAAGTGCGGGCGATCTGCGACTCGGCGGAGAAGTACGTCGACCAGCCTCCACTCGAGGCGCTGACGGGGTGGCTGCACGAGTTCGTCGGCTTCGCGGCGACCAAGCGGGCGCTCGCCGAGGAGCTGTTCGCCTACGTCGACCGCGATTCGCCGGTGTTCAGCTCCTGCGCCACGGCGATCTACGGCGCCGGCGAGGGCCTCCTGAAGCGCGCCCAGGATGCGGGCGCGGTCCGCTCCGACGTCGACATCTCCGACGTCACCAAAATGGTCAGCGGCATCGCCGCGATCCGCAACGCCGACGCCGAGCAGATCGACCGCATCCTCGGCCTCGCCCTCGACGGGCTGCGCACCTCTCCGACGGTCGAGTAGCCGCAGGTCGGGCCGGTCGGGCCGCGCTCAGCTCGGGATCGCCTGGAGCTTCCCGCCGGGTTCGATGCCCTTCCTGTATTCGAGGGACGCTCCGGTACATGCAATTACTCAAAAAATAATTCTCCTTTTCCCTTTTCTAGAGCCAAATGATCTGCTGTCTCCAGGTGGATCAAAAGATTTTGCCTTGACTTCCCGGTTCGTGTCTGTTCTCATATCAGTCGTCCGCTAGGGAGCGGGCTAGGAGAAATGGCCACTCAGACCAGGCCAGGGAACCCGCAGGTTGGGACATGGGCATGGCGAGAGGCAATTGGGACAGAGGAGACAGCGAGTGACAGACGCGAGATCGCAGTTCGCGAATTCGGCTCGGCGCACCGGCGGAAGTCGGAAGCTGCTGCCCGTCCTTCTCGTCGTGGTCGCGGCGCACCTGCTGATCGGTGCCTCGCTCGCATCTGCGGCGTACATCCACAGCACCGCCTCGGAAACCTTCGGCGCCGACGGAACGTCGGCAACCACGATCGGCTCCAAAGAAAACCAGAAAGACGCCGTCATCGCGGGCCTGAACCCGAACAACGACACCCTCTACGTCCTCGACCGGGGCGAAGAGCTGATCCGGGCCTTCTACGTGCCGAACGCGACGACGCACACGGCCCTGGGCGGCTTCTTCCCGGCGCCGACCGGCGACATCTCGAACGGCCTCTCCCTCGGCGCCGGCGCGGCCGTCGACACCACCACCGGGAACCCGACCTCGGGGAACGTCTACGTGGTGAACGAGCACACGCACGCTCTGATCGCCTTCGCCGCCAACGGCGAATTTCTCTACCACAAGACGATGAACGCGGGTGCCTGTGGCGCGGCGGTCGACAACTCCGGGCGGGTCTGGGTGGCCGACTCGGCGAACAATCAGCTCATCGGCTTCAACGGTACGACGGGCGAACCGCTCGGCGAGACGATCAACACCTCGGTGCTCGGGACGCAGGAAGGCGCCTGCAACCTGGTCTTCGACCCGCCGACCGACGACCTCTACATCCAGGTTCCGTGGGGCGGAGGAGGCCTGTACCGCTTCACGGCGGCCAGCAACTACAAAGAATGGACGCAACTCGGGTATTCAGCCGGCCCGCTCTCGCTTGATCCGACCTACTTCAAGCTCTTCATCGCGAATGGCAGCGGCGGCGGGATCACAGTCTGGAACCCCGACGCCACGATCTGGGAGCACTTCGGCCAGTTCACCTCGAGCGCCGCCGAGGCCAAGAACGGCACGGTCTACGCGAGCAACGCAAGAGATCAGAAGATAGAAGTCTATCCCGCGAAAATCCTCGCCGACGCGAAAACCGATCAGCCGACGGGGCCGGCCGGGATCGCGCGCACGAGCGCCGATCTCTCGGGAATCGTCAGGCCCGCGGGCGGACCGACGGTGACGGACTGCAAGTTCCAGGTGGCGCCGGTGAGTGATTCGTCATACAGCGGCGTCGACTCGCACACCTACAGTTGCGAACCCGACGCCTCGGTCACCGGATTCACCGAAGACACGCCGGTGACCGCCGTCGCGAGTGGGTTGACGGAGGACACGGAATACCACGTCCGGCTCAAGGTGACCAACGAAACGGGCGTCAACTTCAGCACCGCGAAGGAATTCCAGACCGACGGTGCGGTTGCCGATCTCGAAACCGCACCGCCGACGAACATCACCACGAGCAGCGCCGAATTCCACGGGATCCTGGACACCGAAGGGCTGAGCACCGAATACTTCTTCGAATACGGCGCGAGCAACAAGTTCGGGCTCGAAACGGAAGTCGGCGACGCCGGCGAATTGCCCGGCCTCGGGCCGGTTCCGCCGATCACGATCGAAGGACTGAAGGCGGACACCACCTACTTCTACCGGATAGTCGCCACGAACGTGAACGGCACGACGACCCGCGGGCCGGTGCAGGAATTCTCGACCAAGAGCCCGCCCAAGTTCGACTCGGTCTTCTCCTCACATGTCCTTGCCAGCTCGGCCGACGTCTCGGCGCGAATCGCGACATTCGGCGAGGACACGACCTACCGGTTCGAATATGGGACGTCACAGAATTTCGGTCAGGTCGCCCCGGTGCCGGACGGTGAAGTCGCCGGATCGTCGAGCCCCCAGCTGGTGACGGTCCACCTCTCCGGTCTCCAGCCGGCGGTCTACTACTTCAGGGTCGTGGCGACCAACAAGTGGGGAACGACCGAAAGCAACTACCAGACCTTCAATTTCTATCCGGCCGCCTGCCCCAACCAGGCCGCCCGCCAGCAGACGAATTCCTCCTACCTGCCGGACTGCCGCGACTACGAGCTCGTCTCCCCGCCTGCCGCCGGGACGACGATCTTCTTCCCCGCGGGTCCGCAGAGGCCCAACGCCTCAGATCCCGCTCGCCTGGCGTACGTGGGGCAGTTCGGGGAGATTCCCGGCACCACCCAGAGCCCGCCCGACACGGTCGGCGATCTCTACGTCTCGACCCGGCACCCGACCGGCTGGACCACGAAATACGTCGGGCCCTCGGCGAACGAATTCGACTGCGCCGGCGGCCGCCCCCAGCGCGCGGTCGGCGGGCCGCCGAACATCCAGAACGACGTGGCGGCGACGCCGGACCTCGGCCTGGTCGGCGACTGGGACCTCGGGAACGCGGCGACCTGCATCGAACACTCGCAGGGCGACGAATCGACATCCTTCCTACCGACCGGCGAACTGACGGGGGAGGAACCCAGCAACGCCCCGTACGTGTGGGGCACCGAAGACGACGAATCCCTCGGCCAGTTCCCGAGCCCCGCCGCCAGGGTCCCGGGCTGGGAAGAACAGTTCACCTGTCCGGAGACCTCGACCGAACAGGCCGCGGGCAAGAACTGCTCGACCTACGTGGCGCTGTCCGAAGACATGGATCACTTCGTCTTCTCGACCCAGTCGGGCATCTTCGGCGGCGAAGGCGTGATCGCGACCGCCCCCGGCTCCGCCTACGACAACAACACCAGGGAAGACACGCTGAGCCTGATCTCGCTGCAGGAAGACGGCGAACCGATCGAACAGGAGAGCCCCGCGAACGGCGGCCCGAAAGAGCTGATCCAGTTCCCGTTCGTCTCGACCGACGGCTCCCACATCCTGATGGGAACCAAGGTCCACGAACAGTGCGTCCAGGCGGCCTGGCCCGGGACACCGCCGTGTCCCTACATCGCCGAGCCCACACACCTTTACATGCGCGTCGGCGATGCGATCACCTATGACGTGTCGCAGGTGCCGGTGAGCTACGTCGGCACGTCGCCGGACGGCGACCATGTCTACTTCACGACCGATCATCAGCTCACCTCCGACGACACCGATTCCAACGTCGATCTCTACATGTGGTCGGACACCGGTGGTGCCTCGAGCCTGACTCTGATCTCGAAGGGACCAGGTGGGGCGGGCAACCGAGAATCGTGCTCGGCCGAATGGATCTCGGGCTGCGACGTCGAGACCTATCGCGACGACGCCATCGTCCTCGCCAATGGGAGCCGCGGCGGCCTCGGCTCCCTCGCGTGGTCCTGGGAACAGAAAGGGTACCCGGCGCCGGCCGGCGAGGTTCCGGGCTACACGGACAACGCGGTGGCCGCCAACGGTGACATCGTCTTCTATTCGCCCGAACTGCTCGACGGCAGCAGCGGCAGGCTCGGCGGCGTCAACGTCTACGAGTACCACGAAGGCGCGCCGCACTACGTGACGACCCTCGAAGACAAGCCGTACTGCCTGGAACCGGGCATCGGCGACATCCGCAACACAACGGCGCCGGCGTGCAGCAACGGGCCGCTCGGCCGCCTCCAGGTGACCCCGGACGGGAAGTTCCTCGCCTTCGTCACCACCTCGCGACTGACCAGCTACAACAATGAAGGCTTCGGTGAGATGTACAGGTTCGACATGCAGACGCGTGGCCTCACATGCGTGTCATGCAGACCCGACGGCCAGCCTCCGACGGACACCGTGCTCGGCAGCCTCGGCGGAAGGTTCATCACCAATGACGGTCGCGTGTTCTTCACGACGCCCGACCCGCTGGTGCCGACCGACACCAACACCGGCGTCAGGGAATTCAAAATCCTCACCAACACGCTGATCCAGCGCGCGGGCTACGACGTCTACGAGTACGTCGACGGGCGGCCGCAGCTGATCACCCCCGGAACCAGCGCCGAATCGGGCAATTTCGGCTTCGCGTCGGAGAGCACCCCCGGCCTCTACGGCGTCAGCGCCAACGGAGTCGACGTCTATTTCGGCGCCCAGGAACCGCTGGTTCCCCAGGACAAGAACGGAGTGGGCGGCGTCAGGTTCTACGACGCCCGGACCAACGGCGGATTCCTCCTCAACACGGCCGTGGCGCCCTGCAGAGCGGCCGACGAGTGCCACGGCGCGTCGTCGGAGGCGCCGGGAACGATCCCGATCGGCACCGGTGCCGCTCTGGGAGGAGGCGGAAACCTCGGTGTGACGACCCAGCACGGGAAGAGGGCCAGGAAGAAGGCCCACCGCAAGCAGCACCGGCATCGGAAGCGGCAGCGAAGAGCCCCTCACCGGAAGGAGGCGCGGCGATGAGGCGGATCACGAGTGCGGTGGCGGTGGGTCTGACCCTCGCGTTCGGGCTGACCGGAATGACGTCGGTGGCTTCGGCGGATGTGCCGGTGCTGAACTTCGGGATCAAACCGAACTCAACCGCCGCGGGTGGCCACCCGGATCTGCAGACCGCCTTCTATCTGAAGGACCAGAAGACTCAGCAGTACGAAGGGGAAGTCACGGCGAAATGCGGGTGCGCGAATCCCCGCGTGATCAAGATCCACGCTCCCCCTGGGCTGGTCGGGAATCCGCACGCGACTCCGCGCTGCAGCGCGGTCGACTTCGGGTCGAACATGTGCCCGACCGACAGCCAGGTCGGACTGGTCCAGGGGATGTTGGCGTACACCCCCGGAGGCAACTTTGGCTTCGATACGCCGCTCTACAACCTGGTCCCGCACGAAGGCGAACCGGGGCTGATCGGCTTCCAGGTTCTCGGCGACACGGTCTTCGAGACGATCAGCACTCGCACCGGAAGTGACTTCGGGCTCGACACGACTGTCTACCTTTGGGGGGGAATTGCGCCACGTTTGATCAACCAGATCTATTTCGGGGTCCCGGCCTCGCCGAGCAACGACCGGCTGCGGTTCAAATTCCCGGGCATTGTCTTCCTTCTTGCCACTGTGTGCGACGGCGATGGAAATCCCGTTTCGCCAAACCTCGACCTTTTGGAAGGCGAAGGGGCCGACCCGCTGGGGCCGCTGTCCGGGCCCGACAGTTTCCAGTACGCCTGCTCGGTCTTCGGCGGTAAAAAAGACAACTTCAACGGGCAGACGCCGACGCCCTCGACAAGCCCGGAAATCCCCTTCATCGAGGCTCCGACGACGTGCGGCGTCCCACTCGAATCAACGATCGAAGTCCTTAGCTACGACAACGGCCTCACCCATTCCTCGGCCCCATACCCGAGCACGACCGGCTGCGACCAGGTCGGGTTCAACCCGAGCCTGGCAGCGAACCCGACGACGAGCGAGGCGGACTCGCCGTCGGGCCTCGAAGTCGACCTGACCGTGCCGCAAAAGGAGAGTCCCGACACGCCGTCTCCCTCGGAGATCAAAGCCGCGACCGTCGTCCTCCCGGAAGGATTTTCGGTCAACGCAAACGCCGCCGACGGCAAGGTGGCGTGTCAGGACGGCGAAGCCCGCTTCGGGACTGAAGAAGAAGCGAAATGCCCGGAGCTGGCGAAGATCGGGACCCTCGAAGTCAGGACGGCGCTGCTGCCGGGGCCGCTGCCGGGATACGTCTATCTCGGCCAGCCCCTGCCGGGCGAACGCTATCGCGTGTTCCTGACCGCGGACGGCTTCAGCGTCCACATCAAGCTGCCGGGAACGCTGCGGATCGATCCCACCACGGGGCAGGTGAGCGTGACGTTCGAAAACCTGCCGCAGACGCCGTTTGAAGAGTTCCGGATGCACATCTTCGGATCCGAGCGCGGCAGCTTCGCCACGCCCGACCACTGCGGGACCTATCCGGTCCACAGCACCTTCGTGCCCTGGAACTCCGCCCTCCCGGAACAGACCTCGACCCAGTTCTTCACGATCGACTCAGGGCCGAATGGGACGCCGTGTCCGGGGACCGCGCGACCCTTCGGCCCCCAGTTCTCCGCCTCATCCAGCGGGAACACGGCCGGCGCTCACACCCCGTTCGCGGTCGAACTGACCCGCGAAGACGGCGATCAGAACCTCGCGGGGCTGGCGGTGACGACGCCTCCGGGCTTCGCCGCGACGCTGAAAGGAATCCCCTACTGCCCGGAGAGCGCAATCTCGCAGTTGTCGTCGACCCTCTACTCGGGGCTTGCCGAGCTGGCCTCGCCGCAGTGCCCTGCGGCCTCACAGATCGGGACCGCGGTGGCTGCGGCGGGCTCGGGGTCGAAGCCGCTGTACGTGCCTGGAAGGGTCTATCTGGCCGGGCCGTACAGGGGCCAGCCGCTCAGCCTGGTGGTCGTGATCCCGGCGGTTTCGGGTCCCTATGACCTTGGCAACGTCGCGGTGCGGGCGGCGATCCACGTCGACCCGACCACCGCGCAGGTGACCACGACGTCCGACCCGCTGCCCCAGATCGTCGAAGGCATCCCGCTCCGCACCCGTTCGATCCGGGTCGATCTCGATCGACCGGGCTTCGCCCTCAATCCCACCAACTGCGATCCGTCCTCGGTCAACGCGCGAGCACTGGGCGAGGAAGGCGGGGTCGCCGACCTCTCGAGCTTCTACCAGGTGGCCAACTGCGCGGCGCTGACCTACAAGCCCTCGCTGAAATTGAACCTGACCGGGGGGCTGAACCGCCTCGGCCACCCCGCGATCCACGCCGTGCTCCGCGCCGGTCCCGGAGAGGCGAACACGCAGGCGGTCTCGGTGGCCCTGCCGCGCGGGGAGCTGCTGGACAACTCGCACCTCGGCAGCGTCTGCACCAGGGTCCAGTTCGCCGGCGACAGCTGTCCCGCGAGTTCCCGCCTCGGCAACGTCGAAGTCGTCACCCCGCTGCTCGACCAGCCGCTGAAGGGGTTCGCCTACCTGCGGTCCTCCCAGAATCCGTTGCCCGATCTGGCGCTGAAACTCAAGGGCCAGGTCGAAATCGAAGCCGTCGCCAAGATCGACAGCGTCAACGAAGGCCTGCGGACGTCCTTCAGGGCCATTCCCGACCTCCCGTTCAGCACGATCAGGCTGAACCTCGCCGGCGGCAAGAAGGGGCTGCTTCAGAACACCAACAGCCTCTGCGCCAGGACCAGGTACGCGGTGACGAAGATCGTCGGCCAGAACGGCGCGAGGATGCGCTTCAACACCGAACTGCACGCTGGGTGCGGTTCGAAGCGACGTCATCAGCGCCACCTCCGATCGGGAGAGGCGGGCTAGGCGATGGGCACTTCGAGGAGAAGGTCGGAGCTCATCCGGTCGAGGGGCATGCTCGCGCTGCTCGCCGCCGCGGCGGCCGCGATGTTCCTGCTCTCGGCCGGCCCCGCCGCGGCGCTGCAGACGCGCGCCAACACCCTTTCCTTCGGGACCGATGGCACCTCCGGCACCACGATCAGCGGCGGCAGCGGCCTCGCCTTCCAGCAGTCGACCAAGCGCCTCTACGTGACGAGCTTCAGCCCGCAGGGCATATACGTGTTCGACGCCTCGACCCCGGGGACATACACGCCGATCCCCGGGCTCAACCCGTTCAGCATCCCGACCGGCCCGAGCGGCTATCCCGGCCTCGGGGTCGATGGCTCCGGGAACGTCTACATGGCCACCGAGAGCAACAGCAGGCTCTACGGCTTCGACTCCACCGGTGCCGCACTCGCCGCCTTCGGCGGGACCAGCGGGATCAACCCGGCGACCAACCCCGGTGCGCCCAACGGGTCGCCGACGGACATCTGCGGCGGCGCCGTCGACGGCTCGGGCAACGTCTGGATCGCCAACTACAGCACGAACAGGATCCTCGAGTACGACTCAAGCGGGACCTTCATCAAAGCGGTCATCACCTCGCCGCTGCCGGGCGGCGCCGAAGGAAAGCCGTGCCAGATGGCCTTCGACAAGACGAGCGGGGACATGTACGTCCAGATGTACAACGGCGGAACCGTATGGAAGTTCAGCGCTCCGACCTACGCGGTGGCCTCGGCGGTGAAGATCGACCCATACCCCGGCGGGCCCGGCGGCGCGTTCGGCATCGCGGTCGATGGGACCACCCACCACGTCTTCGTCAGCCACGGGAACGCGATCGTCGAGTACGACGGGTCCGGCACCATGGTCGGCGAATTCGGCTCCAACATCGCCAACGCGGGCTTCAGGGGCGTCGCCGTCAACGAGGCGACGAATGAAGTCTACGTCGGCGACAACTCGAAGGTCCGGGTCTTCGGCGGCTACGTGATCGTGCCCGACGTGACCACCGGGACGGCCTCGAACATCCAGAGAACCACCGCCGACGTCGAAGGCACGGTCGACCCGGCCGGCGGTGGCGAAGTCACCGAATGCATCGTCGAATGGGCTCCCGAAGCGCAATTCGGCGGTTTCGAATCGTACTCGCCGAGCCGCACGGTTCCCTGCACCAACAGCCTGCCGATCACGAGCGCCGAAGGGATCAGCGCGCATCTCACCGGGCTCACGGCCCAGAAGAAATTCCAGTACCGATTCAAAGTCGGGAACGTAAACGGGCCCGACTACGGCACATCCCACGAACTGACGACCGACAATGCCGTCACGAACGTTCAGACCGGAGCGGCAACCGAAGTCCTGCTGACGACCGCGACGCTGCACGGTTCATTCGAATCCGAAAGCATTCCCACCGAATTCTTCTTCGAATACGGGAACGAAGAAGGGTTCTTCGGACCGATCTACGACCACTCGACCACCCCGACCCTCGCTGCCGCGGACTCGGTCAGTGCGAGCGTCTCCGCCCTCGAGGGTGAGAGGACGTACCACTTCCGGCTCGTCGCAAGGAACAGCTACGGCAACACCGTCGGGCCGGATGAAACGTTCTTCACGGCGCAGGAAGCCGAAGTAAGCAATACGCAGTACGTCACGAATGTGAACACGGACACCGCGCTGGTTCACTTCGGCGTCAGTCCGAACGGACTCGAAACCACCTATCGGGTCGAATACGGGCCGGAAGACTGCTCGCTGGGGGGTTGCCAGGCCGCGGAAGATCGCATCCAGGGCCCGGCGCTCGGCCTCAAGGACCTCAACTTCCGACTCGAAGGACTGAGCCCGGACACGACCTATCACTACCGGGTCAGTGCTGAAAATGCCCGCGGCTCGGCGGTCAGCACAGTCGACCATCACTTCACCACCTTCGCGCGGCCGGTCTTCAGCGAAAGCTGCCCGAATTCGCTCGCGCGGCAGCAGACGGGCGCGGCGTTCCTCCTCGATTGCAGGGCCTACGAGCTCGTCTCGGCCAGGGACACCGGCGGCTACAGCGTCGAGTCGGACCTGGTGGCCGGCCAGCATCCGTTTGCCGGCTATCCGGATGCGTCCGAACCCTCGCGCGTCCTCTACGGCATCCACGACGGGGGCATCCCCGGAACCGGAAGCCCGACGAACAACGGCGTCGACCCCTATGTCGCGACCAGGGGCGACGATGGTTGGCACACCAAGTACGTCGGCATCCCGGCCGCCGGCACTCCCTCCGCCGGGCCGTTCGCCTCAGGCGTGCTCGGGGCCGATTCCGTCCTGACCGACTTCGCATTCGGCGGCTCCGACATGTGCAACCCGTGCTTCGAAGACGGCAGCCGCGGAATTCCGCTCAGGACCCCGGAGGGTGACCTGATCCAGGGCATAGGGGGATCCCTGCCGGTCGCGAACCCGGAACCGAGCGGCGAGGTGAAGGCTCCGTTCTCCGCCGACGGCAGCCATTTCGTCTTCGGGTCCGAGCAGCAGTTCGAGCCGGCCGGAAATCCGGACAACGGAAATGTGACCATCTACAGCCGGAATCTGAGTGAAGGAGGTACGGAAGTCGTCTCGACCGACTCGAGCGGGGCCACCCTCAGCGACGGCTCCAAGGTGATCGAGCTCGGTATCTCCAACGACGGCAGCCGCGTGTTGATCGGCGACCTCGTTCGTGTCGACAGGGGCGTCAGGTACTGGCACCTGTACCTGCACATCGCGGGTCAGCCGGACTCGGTTGACCTGACGCCGGAAACGGCGTCGGGAGACCCAGTGACCGGCGCGCTCTTCAGCGGCATGACCGCGGACGGATCCACGGTCTTCTTCGCGACGCGGGACCAGATGACCGCCGACGACGAAGACACCAGCGTCGACCTCTACAGGGCGGACCTGACCGGGGCCGGCGCCCAGCTCGCCCGCGTATCCACCGGGGAAGCGGGCACGGGGAACGACGACGCCTGCGATCCCGCCGGTAACAGCTACGACCCGGAACAGTGGAACAGCGTCCCCGGGGAACCGGCGGACTGCTCTATCGTCGCGGTCGGCGGCGGCGGCGGAATCGCGGCGGCCAGCGGCTCGGCCTATTTCCTCTCGCCCGAGAAGCTCGACGGGTCCGGCATCGAGGGGGCCCCGAACCTGTTCGTCGCGAAGCCGGGCAAGGCACCGTCGTACGTCGCCACGCTTGAATCGGGCGCGACGGCGGCGCTGCCGGAACCGGTGCACTCGACCGTCAGGTCGACGGGCTCCTTCGTCGGCCCGGCGGGCGTCGCGATCGACAATCAGACCGGCAGCTACTACGTCCTCGACAACAATGGCGCCCTCGGCGCGCCCGGTGCCTACGTCCAGAAGTTCGACTCCGAAGGCAAGATCGACAAAAACTACGGCGTCAACGGAAAGATCGACGGGTTGAGCGCGCCCACGGGAGCGTTCACGGAGTTCGCGCTGCTGGGGCCCTCCGAGATCGCCGTCGACAACCATGAAGGCAGCCCGTCCTACGGCGATCTCTACGTGCCGGACCTCTTCAACCAGGTGATCGACAGGTTCGAACCCGACGGCACCTACGCGGGACAGATCGAAGTCCCGGCGTTCCCGACCGCCGTCACCGTCGATCAATCGACGGGAGACGTGTACGTGACGACGACCTTCGAATCGGTCTACGTCTATGAACCGAGCGGCGCTCCGATCACCACGCTTGCCGATCTCTCCCGGATTTGCGGAGGGGGGCGCGGCGGTCGATTCGGCCGGAAACGTCTACATCGTCAACAGCGAAGAAGCCAAGAAGTACGACTCCAGCGGCACCCTGATTGAAACCCTCGACCCCAACCCGTCATTCGGGGTGGCGGTGGACCCGGTCGACGACCATGTCTACGTCGACGAGGGGAACAAGGTCGTCGAGTTCAAGCCGAACGGAGAAGCGGTCACCGAGACGGGGTCCGGCATCCTCGGCGGCTCGCTCAGCCTCGGCGTCGACGGTGGCCGACTGATCGTCAGCAATGAATCCGAAAACGACGTCGTCGAGTTCGGCCCGGCGGCGGTGGCGCCGGATCCGAGTTACGACAGCAGCGTCGTCATCGACAGCCTGAGGGAACCGGAGAGCCGGCACACGGAGGACTTCCAGGTGACTCCCGACGGGGAGAACGCGGTGTTCGGCTCGGCGCGGCAGCTCGCCGGATACGACCCGGGCAAGCACGAGGAGGTCTACCGCTACAACGATCCGTCCGACGAAGTCAGCTGCGTCTCGTGCGCCGTCACCAACGCGCAGGCGACCGGCGACGCGACGCTGAGCCGACTCGGACTCAACATCACGGATGACGGGCGCGTCTTCTTCACCTCGACCGAGCCCCTGGTGCTGCGCGACACCGATGGTCGCAAGGACGTATACGAGTGGAGCGACGGCCAGCTGCAGCTCGTCTCGAGCGGGACGAGTCAATTCGACTCGGGCCTGCTGACCGTGTCAGCGGATGGCACCGACGCCTACTTCTTCACCCACGACACGCTCGTCAAAGAAGACACGAACGGGTCGGTGAACAAGATCTACGACGCGCGCGAGGACGGCGGCGTCTTCGTCCTTCCGGAACCGCCCCAGTGCGCGGCCTCGGACGAGTGTCACGGGGTGGGCACCAAGGCGGCCCCACCTCCGTCGGTCAGCTCGATCGCGGGAACGGCCGGTCAGTACCAGGAACCCGAGCGCAAGGGGTGCCGCAAGGGTCAGGTGAAACGGCACGGCCAATGCGTCAAACGCCGGCGCCACCCGAAGAGGGCGAGACATGACTGATCACCATCGTGAGAAGGAGAAGGGAAGCGGCATGAAGGCGGTCCTGCGCGTCATCTCGAGTCTCGCACTCGTCCTCGCCGCCCTCGCCATCGCCTCGCCGCCGGCCGACGCGTCGCTTCAGGTCGAATCGTTCACTACCGAAAGCTCCGACACCCGGGCGGGCGGTCATCCCGACCTCAGCACCTCATTCTCGCTCGAAGAAGCCGGAGTCACCGAATCGGCGAAGAACATCGTCTTCGACGCGCCGCAGGGCGTATTCGGAAATCCGAATGCGACCAACCGCTGCACCGCCGATGACTTCGGCCTCGACCAGTGCCCCTCCGACTCGCAGGTCGGCGTGATCACCGTCTACGCCAACTATGAAGGCAATCCGCACGACCTGCTCGGCACCGCGCCGATCTACGACCTCGAACCGGGCCCCAACACGGCGCTCTTCGCGTTCATCGTTCCGACCCTCGACATCTCGATCCGGATCCCGGTCGCGGTCAGGACCGGCTCGGACTACGGGCTGCGGTTCACGGTCACGGAAATCAGTCAGGCCACGCCCCTTGCCGGCGCCGCCCTGATTTTCTGGGGCGTGCCGAGCGACACCACGAACACCAATGAACGGTTCCCCAAAGGCTCACCCGGGAAACCGGCCGGCTGCCCGGGCCTCGCCGACACCTCGTGCATCACCAGCGGCGGCGAACAGCCGGCGACGCAGCCGTATCCGTTGACCGACAACCCGACGATCTGCACCGGTTCGCCACTGGTCACCAGCCTCGAAGTCCAGACCTACCAGTCGCCGGACACCCCGACGGTGGTTCACGGCTCGTATCCGCCGACCACCGAATGCGAACGCGAGGTGTTCCGGCCGGTCATGTACACGACGCTGACCAATGAACAGGCCGACTCACCGTCCGGGCTCAACATCGAACTCGTCAGCCAGCAGTTTCTCAGCAAGGCCGCCGCTCCATCGGAGATTCGATCGGCGACGGTCACGCTCCCGCCCGGGTTGACGATCAATCCTGACGCCGCCGATGGGCAGCGCGCGTGCTCGGACGCCCAGGCGAATTTCGGAACCGAGGGGCCCGCGGAATGCCCGGACAACGCCAAGATCGGCACCTTCGAACTGCACACCGTGGCGCTCAATGACGCCCTTGAAGGAGCGGTCTACATCGGCGAACCCAAGCCGAACGAACAGTACCGCCTGTTTCTCGTGGCCCAGGGCTCCGGGATCAACGCCAAGCTGGAGGCCTCGGTCCGGCCGGACCCCGCCACCGGTCAGGTGACGGTCGGCTTCCAGGAACTGCCACAGGTCCCGTTCGACTCGATCGCCGTCCATCTCTTTGCCTCCGACAGAGGGTTGATGGCGACGCCGACCGGTTGCACGTTGCATGAAGTCACCGGGCGGTTCTTCCCGTGGAACGCCGTGCTGGCCGACCAGGCCGTGTCGCGCTTCCTCAGCATCTCGGCCGGTCCGGGCGGCGCGGCGTGTCCGGGCCCGGTGCGCCCGTTCAACCCGCGCCTGGTCGCCGGTACGTCGAACTCGGCAGCCGGCGCGTTCAGCAGCTTCCACCTCCGGTTGGAACGCGACGACGGCGACCAGTTCCTCAAGGACGTCAACTTCCGGATGCCGGCCGGTTTCACCGGGTCGCTGCGCGGGATCTCCTATTGCTCCGAGGCGGGGATCGCGGCGGCGGCGACGAGATCGGGCCGCGCCGAGGAAGCGGCGCCCAGCTGCCCGGCGTCCTCGCAGGTCGGGACCACGAACGTCGCGGCCGGGCCCGGACGCCATCCGTTCCACGCGGTCGGGAGCATGTATCTGGCCGGGCCGTTTCAGGGTGCGCCGCTCAGTCTCGTCGCCATAACCCCGGCGCTGGCCGGCCCGTACGACTACGGCGTCGTCGTGGTCCGGGTCGCGCTCCACGTCGACCCGTTGACTGCGCAGGTCAGCGCCGTCTCGGGCGAGATCCCCCTGATCATCGGCGGAGTGCCGATCCGGATGCGCTCGATCCAGGTCAACATCGACCGGCCCAACTTCACGATCAACCCCACCAACTGCACGCCGACGTCGGTCCAATCGCAGGGGATAGGCGACCAGGGCACGGTCACCGACTTCTCCTCCTACTTCAATGCCGTGAACTGCACGACGCTGCCGTTCGGGCCCCACATGAAGATGTCTCGGATCGGCGGCCTCGCCGGCACCAAGCGCGCCGGCGATCCCTCGATCCGCTTCGATCTGTTCACCCGTCAAGGCGACGCCAACCTCAGGTCGCTCTCTCTGACCCTTCCGAATACGCTCGAGATCGATCAGCGGCATCTCGGCAACCTCTGCCAGCGATCGGAACTGGAAACGACCCACTGTGCGGGCCGCCAGCCGATCGGCAGGGTGAAAGACGAAACGCCGCTCCTGGACAAACCCCTGGAAGGCCTCGCCTACGCGGTCTCCGGCTACACCGGCCTACCGCATGTGGCGTTCATCCTCGGCGGCCAGGTCACCGTCATCCCTCAAGGGGAATCGAAGACCCTCCATCAGGGTCGTCTGCGCACGACCGTGCCGGTGATCCCGGACGTCCCGATCGGCCACTTCCAGCTGACCCTCTACGGCGGCAAGGTGGGCTATCTCGCGAACACCCGCAACCTCTGCGCCCACCCGGTCGTGTCGGACGTGAACTACGTCGCGCAGAGCGGCAGGAAATCGACCCAGAAGGTCCGGCTTTCGACCAGGTGCGGCGCCTAACTCAGGCTCCGGGCGTGTCGCGGATCAGCTCGGCGGCGCGCCGGGAGAGGGTCAGCGCCTGGTCCCGGTCGACGATCGCCAGCGCCACCAGGAAGACGATGTCCGGCATCAATCGCCGAATCTGCCCCAGGTCGCCCCGCATCAGTTCGCTGCGCATCACGAGCTCGGTTCCATCGAGGGCGGCGGCGACCGCGCCATCCTGCCTGCCTCTCCGCCCATCCGAGGCGAGCGCCGCGGTCATCCTCGCAAGCTCTCGCCTCAGCGCGGCGATCGTGGCCTCGTCCTCTGCGGTCAGATTTCCGAGGACCGATTCCGGGCTGGTCGCGACCACCTGCGAATCGTCCTGGGCGTCACCGTCGTCGCTGACTTCATAGTCCAACTCGTCGCAGAGCCGGTCGAGAACTCTCAGCAGCGCCCCCACTTCCTGGCGAAATGCCCGACCGGCAATCTGCTCGGCCGTGGCGAAGTCGCCTTCGCAAACGGCGATCGGCTCAAAGGCGCCGTCGTAGTGCCCTGCTCGCCGAAGGGCTAGGCATCCAGCTGAGCTATCGGGGCAGGCGCCGGGCAGCTCCCCCGAGCGGGCTCCGGCGTGGAGAAGGGTAGAGGTCAGGCCTTGAGCTGAGCGCCGACCTCGTATTTCTCGACCGAGACGCGCTGTCCCATTCCCGGGCCCGGCGGATCCATGTTGTTCAGTGCCTCATCGCCCCTGTTGAAGTCGTCCTCGGTCTCGAACAGCATGATCACGAGGGACTTGCCACCCTCCTTGTCGTTCAGCAGGAGGAATTCCTTCCCGGGGACCCCCTCCGGTGGGCCGTCATCGGCCTGGGAGCGGATTTCCGAGGCCGTCTGCTCGATCGCGTCGGCCGTGCCCCCCTCGAAGCTGACAACTCGTGCGTACATCTCTACCTCCTCGACTGGTTTACCCGTGGTGTCGAGGCTATCGCCCTTCGCTCAGGCGGGCATCACCATTTCTCCTGCGCCTCGGTCGACCTCTCATAGGCCTCCTCGGCGCCGATGAACGGCGCCAGCGTCATGTAGGTCGCCATTGGTGCAAGTTCGGGGAGGGACTCCGGCCCGTGGCGCTTGACCTGGTCGTGGATCAGCGCGTAGATCGCCCCGCCGATGGCCTCCGCGGCTATCGGCGGGGTGTCCGGCGCTCGTTCGTAGCCGGGCATCAGCAGCACCTCTAGTCCTTCCATCACCCGATCACGGGTCTGAAGCGCCTTCCTCCCGACCGTGTACATCTCGACCGCGCCGAGCCGCGTGTACTCGGGCTCTTCGATCCCGAACGCGAACATCGCCTCGTAGGCGGCGCGGACCGACTCCTCCCAGCTCTTCGCCCGCCGGAAGGCCGGCAGGACCGTTCCCAGCATCTGCGCCGAGCCGCTGTCGAGGGCGGCGAGGAAGGCCTCTTCTTTGCTCTCGAAGTGCCCGTAGAAGACGCGCTGGGAGGTGCCGGCCAGTTTCACCACCTCGGCGACCTTGGTCTCCTTGAAGCCCTTTTCGGCGACGATCGCCGCCAGCGCCCGCAGGACGCGCTCCGGCGGGTGCGCGACGGCCTGGCGCTCGGCGAATGGCCGCGCCTTGCGGCCGCGCCGGCGCAGCGCCTCGAGCGGGCCCGGCGGCGGCGGATAGGACAGCCCCCAATTGGCGATGTCCTTGGCCAGCCGAGGCAGCTGGTCGGCTTCGGCGCTGTAGAGGCGTTTGTGGATCACCTTCTGGAGGCCGCCGATCAACGCCCTCACCATCTGCGGCGGAGTCCCCTTCCGTCCGGGGATCTGGTTCAGCTGTTCGATTCCGAAGCTTTCGAAGGTGTCCATCGCCCGTTCGACCGTCGCTTCTCCCTCGGGTCCGGCGGCGTAGACCTCGATGAAGCCCATTCGCGCGGCGGCCGGCTGGGAGGCGATCAGCCTGAGGAAGGCTTCGACGGCCTGGTGGACGCGGGCCTCGCCGGTGGGCGCGTCCTCGGCGCGCTCGATCGCGGCGATGGTCGGCTCGACGAGCGCTTCGACCGCTGCCAGGAGGCACTCCTTCTTGTTCGCGAAGTGCTCGTAGAAGGCGGCTCTGGAGACGCCGGCCATTTTTGCCAGGTCGCCGATCTTCGTCGCCTCGTAGCCCTGCTCGGAGCTGATCGCGACCATCGCCCCGAACAGGCGCTCGCGCTGGCTCCGCTCGGACTCCTCGGGAGAGTTCCCGCGCCCGGGCTGCATCTTCATCGACCTCAGGTCGGCGGCGTTCCCCCACGGTGTGCGAACCATTGCCCGACAACCATAACCGGGTACCTATACCTTGCTCAAACGAGAAAGTCCCCCGTTGAAGATTGCGGTAGGGCTAAGTCTCAATTCGACCAAGAGCAAATCTTGGGGTCGCTATACCGCTCTCAGCCGGGTAAACTTTCGCAGCAATGGCTGCGATTCAGCGGGTTCGCTCGAGGCGGAGTGACTTCTTTATAGGCCGTGAAGTTTCCAATAGAAACCGGCTGCGGGCAAGGGACATTTCTGTTCATAGGGCACACTGGCGTTCCAAAGGGGCAACCACCAACCGATCCCGAGCCGGGGAGGCTGGCGGATCCCACCCAAGAAACCGTAGTGGTAGGCAGGAGAACCAATAGGGCGAGACCGGCCGGGATCCGCTCTATAGGCGGCTATTCCGCTCTAAATTGGGGTTTCGGCAGAGAGTGCGGACCCTATCGACATCCTAGCCGAACGCGTCCGCGCTTGACTTTACGGTCCATCTGTGTTCCGATTCAGGAGCAAGCCCATGGACGTGCGAGGAAGCCCTGGTCGATGCTGGTGAGTCAGGAGAACGGCGGCAGTAGGGTCGGACAGCCGGCCTCAGGCGAGTCGTCGGCAGCCGCGGCGAGACGCGGAAAGGCGGGTTTCCTACCCAGCTTCGCGGCCTTGAAGGACCAGGTGGCCTCGGCGTGTGCGAGCCAGGAAGCGTGGGAGGCCAGAGTGGTCGCCGGAGTCCAGGCGGTGCTGGAGTTCGCTGCCGCCAATCCCGACGGAGCTCATGCCCTGACCGTCGACGCCCGCCGGCGTTCCTCGGGCGAGACCGACCTCGAGCAGGAGATGGTCAGCTACTTCGCCGGGCTCCTTCGCGAGGCGGTGGGAGTCGAGAGGCGTTTTGCGATTTCGACCGAGGAGGCGATCATCGAGTCGATAGCGACGATCGTCAGAGGACACCTGCAGTTGGGGACCGCAGCTGAGCTGCCTTCGCTTGCCCCCGAGCTGGCCTACGTGACGCTGATGCCCTACTCCGGCAACGCCGAGGCAAGGCGCTGGGCGGCAACTTCAGAGACATAGCGGTACAGACGAGTTTTGTTTCAGTAGGCACGAGATCGCGATGCGCTCCGGTTAATCCTTGACATTACGGTCCATTCCTGTTCTGATATCGCCAATGCGAGAAGAGCTTCGTCAGCACCCTCGCAGCTGGCATGCCAGGCCAGGGTCGTCCCGTCCCTTCCCTGTGCGGCACGACCCGATCGTCAACGCAGACAAAGGTGGCCCGGGAGAGGCAGTTGAGCGGCTCTCCCGGGTCGGTCTGCGCTCGGGTGCCCGCATCGTCGTGGCGCTTGCCGCGGCGGTCCTGTTCTGCTGGATGGCCGACGCCGCCACGGCGCGGGCGCCGGACTCTGGCCCGTGGGTCGGCCTCGGCGCCGGCCGGATCGGCGACGTCCGATGGTCGGTGAATGTCGCCCGCCCGGGCGGAACCGCGGGGGCGGGCAGCCGGGGGTCACGTCGGCCCTGCCTGATGGTCAGGACCAAACGGGAACGGAGCCGGTTCGAATACGAAGGCAGCAGGTACCAGGGTTGCGCCGACAGGTCCACGGATCTGGCGCCGAGCGAGGCGCCGCTGGTGATCACCGGGGCCCAGGCGTCGGCCGGGCTGCAGGTCAGGCTGACCGCCGTCGGAATGGTGGCCGCACCGGCCGCACGCCGGATCGAGCTGACCTTCGAGGACGGTCGCCAGGCGACGATCCATCTCCTGAAGCCGAGTCCGAGCCAGGAACAGCGGGCCCACCTGCGCAGGTTCCGCTACGCCGCCTTCGCCGTTCACGGCGCCTGGGCGGTTGCCCATCTGAGGACCGAGAGCGCCTCGGGCAGGACCCTCTGGGAGAGCGACGCGGAGAGTCCCGCCACCGGCTCCGGAAGCTCATTGGAATAGAAACGACTGACTTTCCTAAGCGAGGCCTGGATACGCCGCAATTTCCGCAGTCAGTCTCGCCAACCTCCTTCTGAACCGACCCCAGCAGATATAAAAATCAGTACAGCCACGGACCGCAAAGCCGGGCCGAACAAGGTATCCTGACCGGAAGGCGAGCCCGTGACTCGGGCTCGCGATCTTGAACCGAGGTCATCGGATGGGTCAAACCGCGGAGGTATTGGCATCGGCGCTCCCGGAGCCGGGGAGGCCAGTCTGAAGCGGCTCGCCCGACATCCGGCCGTCCTCACCCTCGCCGCGCTCGTCGCCGCGGCGACGATCGCGACCCCGTTCGCCGGCGCCGAGCGTTCTCAGGTCGGCAACCTGATCGTCTCCCTCAACGGCGGGATCCACCCGCTCACGCTGCCGCGGAACAGGCCGGCCCCGGTCGGCGTCCACCTCTCAGGTCGGGTGATCACCGCCGACAACACCCCGGTTCCCCGCGTCAACTGGATCCGGCTCGAACTCGCCTGGAGGGGCGTCCTCCACACCAAGGGCCTGCCGGTCTGTCCGCAGCGACGGCTGGCGGGGCGGTTGAGCGGACAGGCGATCCGGGCCTGCGGATCGGCCCTCGTCGGCAGGGGAAAGCTCTACGCGGAGATCTTCGTCCCCTATCAGGAGCCTTTCGGGGTCACCGCCCAGCTGCTCGTCTTCAACGGGAAGACAAAGGCGGGTCGTCCCGAGGTGCTCGTCCATGCCTTCGTGCCGAGCCCGCCGGTCTCGTTCGTGATCCCGTTCACGGTCCACAAGGAGGGTCCTTACAAGACCGTCCTGATCACGACGATCCGGAAGTCGGTCGGCCCCTGGCCGCACGTCGCCAACTTCCACGTCTTCGTCTCGCGCAAGTTCAACTACAACGGACACCGGGTCAGCTACCTGAGTGCCTCCTGCCCGATCCCGAAGGCGTTCACCGCCGGGTTCCTCTCCTTCGCCCGGGCCACCTACACCTTCGAGGGCGGCGAACAGCTGCGGACCGAATCGGTCCGCAGCTGCAGGGCCCGCTAGGGCACGTCGTAGAGGCTCTCCGAGGCGAGCTCCTGGGCCCGCCGGCTCCAGAGCTTGATCTGCATGAAGATGTCGTCGCCGTAGCCCTTGAGTGCGTCGAGCGCGATGAGGGTGAAGCGGTCGCCGGAGACCAGTTCCTGGTCGACGGTCCCGCCGTCGAGCTCGGCGGTGGCGGCGACCGCGTTGGCGATCAGCGGCCGGCCCCAGACGAGGGTGACTTCGCCGGCGCGATTGTTCTCGCCCAGCCAGCGGCCGACCACGTCGTCGTTGAGATCGATCTTCCAGTCCGGGTTGTCCTCGGCGATCACGTCGGTGAAGTCGGCCGCCGCCCTGAAGTCTTCGGGCTCGCCACCCTCGGGACGGGCGTAGGAGATGTGGCCGAACAGCTCAAGCTCCCCCTCCGGCCCCGGCGCCCGGGTCGTGCACGGGACCCAGGTCCGGCCGCCCCAGGAGCGCTCCGGGAACCAGAGCAGCTCCTCGGTCGTCTCGACTCCAGCGGGCAGGTCCTGAATTCCGTCGCAGGCTTCGCGGAACGGGCCGGCGAGGCGCTCGGCAAAGCGGCCCTGCGGGATCCCCTCCTGGGTGCTGTCGGCGATGAAGCTCGGGATCGGGCGTGCTGTCGGCGGCATCGGGAACCGGAGACCCTATTGGCCGAGCGCCGCCCGGAGGTCCGCCGCGGCCCGCTCGGGCGGGTAGATGTTGATGTCGACCCCAGTCGCGAGCTCGAACGAGGCCCTGACCGTGAGCCGGGGGACGATGTCGATGTGCCAGTGGAAGTGCTCGGCGCCGCGCGGGGCGGTGCGCACCCACATGTTCAGCTCCGGTGAGCCGCCGAACATCTCGGCCAGCGCCCGCAGCGCAGTGCGGAGCATCGCCGCGCCGCCATCGCCGTCCTCGAAGCGCCCCGACTCGACCCGCGGCACGACGCGCAGCTCGAACGGCGAGCGCGACGCCCAGGGGCAGATCAGCGCCGCCTCGTCGTCGATCGCCACCAGCCGGTCCTTGCGGCGGACCTCGGCGACGAGGATGTCGCTGAGGAGGCCGCTGCCGCCGGTCCGTTCGCGGTAGGCGCCGAACCGCTCGCGCTCCCGCGCCACCGCCAGCGGCACGAACGGGAGCGCGTAGAGCTGCGCGTGGGTGTGGGGGAGCGAGGCGCCTGCTCCGGCGCCCTCGTTGACGACGAGCTGCACGTAGTGGGCATCGTGGTGGACGCGCATCCGCTCGCGCCAGGTCGCGACCGCACCGGCGAACCGCTCCTTGCCGAGCTCGGCCATCGCCGTCACGTGCTCCGGCGCGTTGACGATCACCTCGTGGCTGCCGCGCGCCGGCCGCGAGGAGAAGAGATCAGCTTCGCCCGCTCGGCGCGAGGCGAGCAGCGGGTCGCCGGCCTCGCTGAAGGCGCCGGCCTCGGCGGACGTCAGAGCCGGGTCGCCGCCGCCATCCTCTCCCTCCTCCAGCGCCGGATAAAGGTTGGGGACAACGCGGCTGGTCCAGCCCGGCGAATCGGCCTCGCCGCCGCCGGGGCGCACCGCGTAGACCTCGGGCGGGGTCTTCCCCTCGCTGCCCTCGCAGAACGGGCAGCCCTCGGGCCCCCTCTCCTCGCTCCGCGCCGGGTTGAAACCCTCCGGCCGGTCGGCGCGGCCGGGCGCGAGGATCGTCCGCAGCCCGGTCAGCTGGTCGATGCGTATCTCGGGCGCGCTCAGGACCGGGAAGGGGGAAGGTCGTCGGGCGGTGGCGGTGGCTCGGGCGGAATTGGGGAGGCTGGCGCGCGCGGTTTCGGCGTCGGCGCAGCTCCGCCCTGGCTGCGGCCCTCGAAGGCCTCGAGCAGGTCCATCGGCAGCGGAAAGACGACGGTGGTGCTCTGGTTGCTGCCGATTTCCAGCAGGGTCTGGAGATAGCGGAGCTGAAGCGAGGCGGGGTTGGTGCTGATGATGTCGGCGGCGTCGGTGAGCTTCTGCGCTGCCTGGTACTCGCCCTCGGAGTTGATGATCTTGGCTCGCCGCTCGCGCTCGGCCTCGGCCTGACGGGCGATCGCCCTCTGCATCTGTTCGGGAATCTCGACGTCCTTGATCTCGACCGCCGTCACCTTCACGCCCCAGGGCTCGGTCGACTCGTCGATGATCGTCTGCAGCTCCTCGTTGAGCCGCTCGCGCTCGGAGAGAAGCTGGTCGAACTCGGCCTTGCCGAGCACCGAGCGCAGCGCCGTCTGTGAGATCTGCGAGGTCGCGAGGAGGAAGTTTTCGACCTCGGTGATCGCCTTGCGGGGATCGATCACGCGGAAATAGGCGACCGCGTTGACGCCGGCCGGGACGTTGTCGCGGGTGATCACCTCCTGCGGCGGGATGTTGAGCGTGACGGTTCGCAGGTCGACTTTGACCATCCGGTCGACGAACGGGATCAGCAGGATCAGCCCCGGGCCCTTCTGTGCGATCAGGCGTCCGAGGCGGAAGATCACCCCGCGTTCGTACTCGCGCAGGATCCGCACCGCGGAGAACAGGACGACGAGCAGAATCGCGAGCACCACCACCAATGCGATGAGAGCTGCCATCTAGTTCGCTCCTTCCTCGGTTTCGGTCACCGGCACAACCTCCAACGTCAGGCCGTCGACCGACTCGACCCTGACTCTACCCCCAGTCGCGACCCGTCCCCCCGAATCGCGGAGGCGGGCGTGCCAAACCGCCCCATGAACGAACACCTGTCCCTCCGGGTCGAGGGCGGATCGGACCTCGGCAACCTTCCCGATCATCTCCTCGTAGCCGGTCCGGACCGGTTCATTGCGATACGCGGCGAGCGCTTTGCGACCGGCGAGGATGACCAGGGCGCCGAGCACCAGGGCGACCGCGACGATGACGACGACCGGGAGGCTGTGGCCCTCGTGGCGGAAGATAAGCCCGGCACCGACTAGGGCGCCGACGCCGAGGATCCCGAGGATGCCGCTCGGCACATGGGCCTCGGCGATGAACAGGATCAGCGCCAGCGCCAGCAGGAGGACGATCTCTCCGGTCATACGGACATCATGAACCCAACGCGTAGCGGCGCATGTCTGCTTCGAGATCGGAGCCGTCCGTGTAGGGCCCCTGCTTGAGATACACGAGCTTCCCGTCGCGCGAGTAGAACGCCGTGTCCGGGAACCCGCCGCCGGCTCCGACGCTCTCGGCGAGATCCTTGTCGGGGTCGGCGTAGCTCGGGTAAGGGACGGGCTGCTCGCCGAGGAAGGTGCGCGCCGCGGCGTCGGAGTCTTCGCTGTCGATTGCGAGGAACGCGACCCGTTTCCCGTACTTTGCGCTCACCTGCTGGAAGAGGGGGAACTCGAACCGGCACGGGCCGCACCACGATGCCCAGACGTTGACGACGGCCGGGTACCCCTTCAGCCCCTCGAGACGGGATTCGTATGCACCGACGCCTCCGTCGAGCAGGTCGTTGGACTGGCGGTAGAGGGAGGCCAGCGGCGGCGGCGCTCCCGCGAGCGCTTTCGCGTAGTCGGGGTGACCGCCCCCGCCCTCATTGCCGGACCCGCACCCCGCCAGCACCGCGACGACAAGGGCGATCGCGAGGCTTTGCCGCAATCCCGCCAATTCCTTGACTACAATACGTGTCGTTCGGTTCGCCCGTATGCGAGCCACTTGAGTAAGCCGGGGGAGGGTTGTTGGGTCCTCCGGCCGCCTCATCAATTTCCTCGGCAGCTCGTCCGACTCGCTGCTGAGACGGGATCCCCAAGAAGCCGTCATGGCCAAGACCAGCGAAGTTGCCGCGCAAGTGGCAGCAGTTCCTTCAGCCGCCGACATCGAGCGGGCGGCCGAGTTTGCCCGCGAGCCGTTCCTGCTCGACGGCGAGGGCCCCGAGGCGCTGGCTCCGGGGACGGCGCGGCGCGAAGCGCTCGACGCCGCCATCGCCGAGCTCGACCAGGGCCTCGAGAGCCCCTCGATCGAGTGGCGGCGAAACTACTCGCTGCTGCTCGGTCTCGAGCGGCTCCTGGCGGAGGAGCCGCCGAAGCTGCGGGACGGCGCCGAGCTCAACCCGCATCAGGTCGACGCGCTGTCCGGGACCCTGACCGAGCTGATCGCCGAGCAGCAGGTCGCCCTCAACGGCGGCGGCCGCAACGGCGGCAACGGCAGCGCGGCGGAGGTCGCGGCCCCGACGGCCGCCACCGAGGACGGTGCAGACGACGATGGCGATGAGGGTGAGGAGCCGCTCGAGGACGAGGAGCTCGCCGCCGACGAGGAGCCACAGGACTGGGACGAGCCGAAGGGCGAGGACGAGGAGGAGCAGGTCGCCGAGGCCCCCGAGGATCCCGGCGCCGCTCGGCGCTTCTGGTTCGAGCACGCGACCGGCGCCGGCAAGACCGTCGCCGCGGTCGGGTTCATCGACGCATCGCGGACCGGCGGCGTCCTGATCCTTACCCACCGCCGCAACCTCGTCGACCAGTTCATCGGCGAGATCTCCGATCGCGGCTACAAGGAGCGCCTGCGGCCGCCGCTGCTCGACGGCCGCGACGACCCCGACGGCCCGGTCACGGTCGAGACCTACCAGTGGTTCGTCCGCAACCACAAGAAGATCTCCGACGCCTACTCGATCGTCATCTGCGACGAGGCCCATACCGCGCTCGGGGAGAAAACCAGCGCCTGCATCCGCGCCTGGGACGGTCCGGTGTTCATCGGCATGACCGCGACCGGGGCGCTGATCGCGCGCCACGTCGCCGACCTCTTCCCGACCCAGACCTCGCGGTTCGACCTCGCCCAGGCGGCCCGCCGGGGCGTGATCGCGCCGCTTCGCTGCATGAGGATCCCGCCCGGCCCCGGGGTACGGACGATCGCCAAGGTGCCGCTCCGCAAGGGCGAGGTCGACCAGGACTTCGACCAGGAGGAGCTCGCCGCCCTGCTCGACCAGGAGCCGTTCAACGTCGCGATCGCCGACCTCTACAAGACCCGCTTCAAGGACGTGCCCGGCGTCCTCTACACCGCCGGCGTCCAGCACGCGAAGAACGTCGCCAAGGCGCTCCAGAACGCCGGGATCGACGCCCGCGCCGTCTCCGGTGAGACGCCGAAGCGCGAACTCGCCGAGATCCTCGCCGGGTTCGAGCGCGGCGAGGTCGACGTCCTCTGCAACGCGATGCTGCTCGCCGAGGGCTGGAACTCACCGCGGGCGACGATCTGCATGCACCTGGCGCCGACCGCCTCGCGCCGCGTCTACCAGCAGCGGGTCGGGCGCGTCACCCGCCGCGCCCCCGGCAAGGAGGCCGGGCTGGTCGTCGACTTCGTCCACCCGGCGACCACCCACGACGAGACGATCGTCACCCTCCACAGCCTGCTCGACCGCGATGTCTACCGCGGCGGCGCGATCGTGATCGGCCCGGTCCGACGCGGCCGCGGCCGCCGGGTCCGCGTCGAGCGTCGGGTCGTCCCCGTGTCCGAGGACCCCGAGCGCCGCACACAGGTGCTGGAACGGGAGATGTGGCGGATCGCGGTCGAGAACCTCGACTACCCCGAGCGCCACGCCTGGGCGGCGCTCGCCGGCGCCCGCGTCAACCCGCAGAACTGGCGCCGGGCGCGGGCGATGCTGCAGAACGACAAGACGAAGGAGCTGCGCCGCCGCTTCCTGCTGACCTGCATCCAGCGCAATCGCAACTCGCAGCTGCGGCTGAAAGCGCTGGCCGAGGTCGCGGACCTCCGCGACGCCGACGCCTTCGACGACGCGATCGACATCGTCGGCACCTGGAGCCGCGACGACAAGCGGGCGGGGACCAAGACTCTGTTGCAGGCCCTGGTCGACAAACGGATCGGCCGCCGCGACCAGGCCCAGGCCTGGGTCTGGCGGCTCGCCTCCTACACCCGTGAGCTGCACGAAGAGTACGCGGTGCAGCGCTGGCCGGAGACGAAGCGCCTGCTCGGTCTGCTGGTCAACTCATCCGGCCGCGCCCACGGCCGCAACGCCCGCCGCCTCGTCCACGCGGCGCGCAAACAGGATCGCCGCCTCGCGGTCGCGCTGTTGGCCGCGGCCGTCTCCCACACGCCCGAAGGCGAGGAGGTCCTGCGCGGCGCACGGATGCGGATGGCCCGCAAACCGTCGGCGACGGCGCGGGAACTGCTGCGGAACTTCCCGAAAGGCGGCAAGCGGCGCCGCAAGCGCAAAAAGGCGAAAGGCGGAGGCGAGAATGGCAGCGGGAACGGTGCCGCGAACGAGGCGGTCGCCGAGGCCAGCTCCGCCAACGGGGAGGCCGACGCCCAGGTCGAGGCCGCCGAGAACGGGTCAGACGCTGAGGTGGACCTCGCCGGCGCCGAGGGCGACGCGGTCGCCGCCGGCGACGACGACGAGTAGGTCTCCCGTCTCGCTGACGCCATCGGCGACGCCTGAGCCGCCGTCCCAGGAAATCTCGCGACCGCGGAGTGCGTCGCGCGCCTCCCAGGCCTGAAGGATCTCCTTCGACTCCGCGTCGACCCAGGTTCCGAGGGTCTCATCGAGGACCGCCCGGGCCGCTTCCGGCGCCTGGGCCGAGCCGAGCGAGGTCGCGGTCTCGCGCAGCTCGGGCGGAAATTCATCGCTCGAGATCGCCAGGTTCAGCCCGACCCCAATCACCGCCCACCCGTTCTGCGGCCTGGCCTCGATCAGGATCCCCGCCAGCTTGCGCTCCGCGACCCAGATGTCGTTCGGCCACTTGATCCGGCACTCGATCCCCTCCTCGAGGCTCTCGGCCGCAGCGCAGACCGCGACGGCGGCGGCGAGCGGAAGCAGCGCGTGGCGCTTCTCGAGCGGGCGGACGATCGCGGAGTAGAGGAGGGCGCCGCCCGCGGGCGCGGTCCAGCTCCGGCCCTGGCGGCCGCGCCCCGCGGTCTGCTCGGCGGCGGTGACGACGGTCCCTCCGGGAGCGCCGGCGCCGGCGAGCTCACGCGCGCGGGAGTTGGTCGAGTCGGTGACCCGGTAGTGCCGGTGCGGCGCCCCAAACCTCATGGATGTCGCAGTTTCCTTCGTCGGGTGGAGGGAACTGCGACAGCTCAGCGGGAGGCATCGGCGAGCAGGGCCGCGAGGAGGCCCTCGATGTCATGGCGCTCGGCCTCGGCGTGGACGGTGAGCCCCGCCTCCCGCGCCGCCTCGCTGGTGACCGGGCCGATCGAGATCACACGGGCGCCTTTGGGGAAGCTTCCGCCGAGCGCCTCGGTCAGGTTTCGGACCGTCGAGGAGGAGGTGAAGGTGATGTAGCCGGCTTCCCCGGCCGCCCTGATCGCCTCCGGCGCCGGCTGCTCGCGGACCGTCTCGTAGATGGCGACGTCGTCGACCTCGGCGCCGCGGTCGCGAATGCCCTCCGGGAGGACGTCGCGGGCCGCGGCCGCGCGGGCGAGGAGGACGCGACGGCCATCGACCTCGGTCTCGGCGAGGGCATCGAGAAGCGCCTCGGCGACGAAGCGCTCGGGGACGATGTCGGCCTCGATGCCGCGCGCGCTCAGCTCGCCGGCGGTGCCGGGCCCGATCGCGGCGACGGTGGCGCCGGCCAGCGCCCGTGCGTCGCGCCCCGCCGCCCGCAGCGCCTCGAACAGGAGGCGGACCCCGTTCGGGCTCGTCAGGCAGACGACCGAGTAGGCGTCGATCTCGGCCACCGCCCGGCGCACCTCATCGCTCTCGATCCGGGGCTCGATCCTGATCGCGGGCAGCTCGATCACCTCGGCTCCGAGCCGACGCAGGGTCCGGGCGAGGCCGCTGGCCTGCGCCCGGGCTCGGGTGACGACGACGCTGCGGCCGTGCAGGGGGCGCTGCTCGAGCCAGGCGAGGACATCGCGCCGGCCGACCACCTCGCCGACGACGATCACCGCGGGCGCGCCGATGCCCGCCCGCTCGACCTCGGATGCGAGGGTGCCGAGCGTCGCCGTCACGGTCCGCTGTCCGGCCATCGTCCCCCGCTCGACGGCAGCCGCCGGCTGGTCCGGGTCGCGTCCGCCGGCGATCAGCGCCGCGGCATTCTCGGAGAGCCGTTTGACTCCCATGTAAAGGACGAGAGTCCCCGGGAAGCGCGCCAGCGCCTCCCAGTCGAGCCCGGTCTCCGCCTTCTCCGGGTCCTCGTGGCCGGTGACGAACGCGACCGCCGAGGCGTCGTCGCGATGGGTCACCGGGATCCCGGCGTAGGCGGTCGCCGCCACCCCGGCGGTGACGCCGGGCACGACCTCGAACTCGACCCCCGCCCCGCGCAGCGCTTCGGCCTCCTCGCCGCCGCGGCCGAAGACGAAGGGGTCGCCGCCCTTGAGGCGGACGACGCTGTTTCCGGAGCGCGCCGCCTCGACCAACCGCTCGGAGATCTCATCCTGGGGGACCGAGGGCCGACCGGGCTCCTTTCCGACATAGACGAGCTCGGCATCCGCGCGGGCGCCGTCGAGGGCGCCGGGCGGTATCAGCCTGTCGTGGTAGATGACGTCGGCGCCGGCGATCAGCTCCAGCGCCCGCGCGGTCATAAGTCCCGGATCACCGGGACCGGCGCCGACCAGGTAGACGACTCCCGGTCGCACGCTCATTCCGGTGTTCCTCTTGTCGGACTATTCGACATTTCGAACACCGGAAAGCCTTTCGGCGCGCGCGAGGATGTCGCGCGCGCCCGCGGCGGCGAGGCGCTCGGCGAGCAGCGCCCCGGCGGCGGCCGGCTGCTCGACCTCGAGCTCGACCCGATCGCGAACCCACTCGCTGCCGTCGGGCAGGCCGACGAAGGCATCGACCGCGATCCGCTCCCCGGCGAGCGAGGCATGGACGCCGATCGGGCTCGCGCAGGTCGCCTCGAGCAGGGAGACGACGGCCCGCTCCGCGGTCAGCGCGCGCAGCGCGCGCTCCTCCCCGATCGCCATCGCCGCCTCGAGCGAATCGGCGTCGCCGGCGCGGGCCTGGAGCACCAGGGCCCCCTGGCCCGCGGCCGGCGTCATCAGCTCGGCGGGAAGCTCGAACGCCGTCTCGCTCTCGCGGCCCAGCCGCTTCAGGCCCGCGGCAGCGAGGACGATCGCGTCGAGCTCGCCGTCGGCGAGCCGCCGCAGCCTGGTGTCGACGTTCCCGTGCAGCTCTCTCACCGCGAGGTCGGGGCGGGCCGCGAGGAGCTGCGAGCGCCGGCGCAGGCTCGCCGTCCCAACCCGGGCACCCTCCGCGACCTCTTCGAGCGAGCCGCCGGCGCCGATCCAGACGTCAGCGGGGTCCTCGCGCGAGGGCACGGCGGCGATCGCCAGCCCCTCCGGCATCTCGGCCGGGACGTCCTTGGCCGAATGGACGCCGATCTCCGCCCGGCCCTCGAGCAGCGCGGCCTCGACCCCGCGCACGAAGCGGCCCTTGTCGCCCGGCTCGCCGTCGGAGGAGACCTCGACGATCTCGGCCCCGCCAAGCAGCTCTGCGACCCACTCGGCCTGGGCGAGCGCCAGGGCACTCCCCCTGGTCGCGAGGCGAAGCGCCACGCGCGTCCCTAGCCGGACTTGCGGCGCCGGAGCTCGGTCACGTTCGCCCGGCCCTCGGCCTCCGGCTCGGTCACGACGTCGAGGCCGAACAGCTCGCGCAACGCGCTGACGTAGAGGTAGGCGTCGTCACTACCGGCCGCGCGCTTCATCCGCAGGGTCGGCTCGTGCAGAAGGCGGGACGCAACCGCGCGGGACATCGCCGCCATCCGCTCGCGGTCGGCGTCGCTGAGGCTCTCCCACCGCCCCTCGTTCTCGGCCAGGATCCGGTCGACGATCTCGTCCGCCCGTTCGCGCAGCGACGCCACGGTCGGCACGACCGTGAGCGAGGCGAGCCAGCTTTCGAACCGGTCCTGCTCGGCCTCGAGAATCGGCTCCGCGCGCGGGGCTTCGGCTTGGCGCCCGCTCGCGTTGCGCTCGACGATCTGCTGGAAATCGTCGATGTCGTGGAGGGTGACCCCCGGGATCTGGCGGCACTCGGGCTCGATGTCGCGCGGCACCGCGATGTCGATCAGCAGCAGCGGCCGCTCCTCGCGGCTCGCCATCACCTGACCGAGCTCGTCGCGCTCGACGATGTGGTGGGGCGAGTTGGTCGCCGAGACCACGATGTCGGCCTTTCCGAGCTGCTCCGGCAGTTCCTCGAGGCGGACGGCGGTCCCGCCGAAGCGCTGGGCCAGGCCGATCGCCCGGTCGTGATGACGGTTGGCGACGAAGACAGTGGCGACGCCGCGCGCGACCAGCGCCCGCGCGACTAGCTCGGCCGTTTCTCCGGCGCCGATCACGAGGACGCGGCGCTCGCCGAGGTCGCCGAGCGTGCGCCGGGCGAGCTCGACCGCCACCGAGGGGATCGAGACGCCGCGCTCGCCGATCGCGGTCTCCGCGCGGGCGCGGCCGCCGCCGGCGAGGGCGCCGCGGAAGAGTCGATTGAGGACCGGTCCTGTCGCACCCTCGACCAGGGCGAGCTCGTAGGCGCGCTTGACCTGGCCCTGGACCTCGGCCTCGCCGACGATCATCGAATCGAGCCCGGCGGTCACCCGGAACAGATGTCGCACGGCGTCGCTCGAGCGCAGCGAGTAGAGGTGGCTGAGCAGCTCGGTCGGGCGCAGCTCCGCCTGGCGGGTGAGAATGCCGAGGGCGGTCGACTCTGCTTCGACCGGGTCGGACACGATCAGGTAGAGCTCGGTCCGGTTGCAGGTCGATAGCGCGGCGGCCTCGTGGATCCCCTCGGCCGCCGTCAGCTCGTGGAGCGCTCCGACCGCCCGGCCCTCAGTCAGGGAGAGCCGCTCGCGCAGGTCGAGCGGCGCGGTCTTGTGCGAGACGCCGAGGGCCAGCAGCTCAGACATCAGATGTCGCCTCCTCTGCTCTCGCTCGGGCCAGCGGAAACAGAGATGGACTGGCCCTCGCTCCCGCGTCCGGGGGCGACGTGGCTCTCCTCGATCGTCGGCGCGCTCTCGCTCGTGTCGTCGCCGTTGTTCTTGTTCTGCTCGGCGAACCCGGCCAGGTCGCGTAGCTCCCTCTCGATCCGCTGCAGTTTGATCGCCATGATCGAGACGTAGACGACGAGCAGGACCATGAAGACGACGTAGGCGCCGGCGACGTACTTGCCGGCCTCGTCGAGCGGCAAGGCGGGCATCTAGCTCACCTCCGGGGCGATCCGCGAGCGGGTGCCCGCAGGCGGGGCGTCGAGCGCGCGCCGCAGCCGCTTCACCTGGCCCGAGGCGCTCTTCGCGGTCAGCTCGAGCTTGACAAGGGTCAGCCAGAGCAGCGCCATCGCGGTCAGGCAGACGAGGAAGGTGAGCATCATCGAGCCCGGGAGGCCGCCGCCCGTGGTGGCGAAGACGCGCGGGTGGACGAGGCTTTCGGCGAGCCGCACCGCGATGAAGTTGAGCGGCACGAATGCGCCGGCGGTGATCGCGAATACCGACGCGTACCGGGCCTGGCGGTCTCGATCCTCGATCGCGTAGCGGAACGGGTAGTAGGTCGCGTAGAGGAGGAAGACGATCAGGTAGCTGACCAGCGTCGGCTCGTCCCAGACCCACCAGTGGCCCCACGATGCCTTCGCCCAGATCGAGCCCGTGATCAGCACCGCGACGCCGAAGATCACCGAGATGTGGATCGAGACGTATGAGTAGGCGTCCCAGCGCCGGTCGCCGCTGCGGAGATGGAGGATCGCGAAGACGCCGCCGACGATGAAGCCGACCAGCGAGACCATCGCCAGCGGCACGTGGAGGTAGAAGATCTTCTGGATGAAGCCCTGGTCGGCGTCGTTCGGGGCGTAGAAGAAGACGAGCGAGAGCCCCGTGGCGAGCGCCACCACGGTCGCGATCGAGAGGGGTTTCAGTCCTTTGCCGTACATCCGCTGCGGGCGCCCGCGGTGGCGCGTGCTCAGTCCTCCAGGAGGAAGTCGAAGACCGCGTATCCGACGAGGATGAAGATCAAATCGTATAGGCCGAGGACTGCAAGCCAGGTGCCGAAGCGCTCGTAGCCGGGGCCGCCCGCGGCGAGAAGGTGCCGGCTGGCCCCCGTGGCGGCGATCATCAGCGGCACCACGAGCGGCAACAGCACCAGCGGGCCGAGGAGGTCGCGGGCGCGCGAGTTCACCGCCATCGAGGAGATCAGGGTCCCCGTCGCGGCGAGCCCGATGTCGGCGAGCAGCAGCACCCCCGCAAGAGGCGGGATCGCCGCCGCCGAGTCGAGGAAGAAGATCGCGAAGACCGGGACGACGATCAGCTCGAGGATCCCCAGGTAGACGACGAGCGCCACCGCCTTCGCCGCGAACAGCGCCGTGCGATCGATCGGCGCCAGCCGGATCGCGTCGAAGCCGCCCTCCTGGCGCTCGGCGACGAAGAGGCGGTTGATGCCGAGCACCGCGGCGAACAGCAGTGTGGCCCAGAGGACGCCGGAGGCGAGGCTTCCCGAGAGCTGGGTTCGGTCGAGGCCGAAGCGGAAGATGACGAAGGTGGTGACGGCGAACAGCGCCATCGCCGGCAGCGACTGCAGGGTGCGGAGCTCGGTCCGGAGGTCCTTCTCGAGGATCGCCCGGAAGGCGACTGAGGAAGGGGTCATCGCGCTCATCGAAGCACCCCCTCCGCGACCTCGGCCCGGCCGCCGACCGCGAGCCGCAGGGTCCGGTCGGCCTCGTCGCCGAAGCGCTCGGGATCGTGGGTGACGACGACTCGGGTCCGGTCCGGCCCGGGGCCGATCAGGCCGCTCGCCAGCTCGCGCCCCTCCTCGTCGAGGTGGGAGTCGGGCTCGTCGAGAAGGAGCAGCTCTGGCTCGTGCAGAACGCAGCGGCAGATCGCCAGCCGCTGCCGCATCCCGGCCGAGAGATCGCCGACTCGCTCGTCGGCGCGCCGCTCCATCCCGATCGCCCGCAGGGCCGACTCGATCCGGGCCTCGCAGGGCTCACCAGCGATCCCCTGCAGCCGGGCGTGGAAGCGGAGGTTCTCCCGGCCGCTGAGCTCGCGGTAGAGGAGCGGCTCGTGGCCGAGGTAACCGACACGCCCCCGCAGCTTCCAGGCCTCCCTCGGCAGCGGGCAGCCGAGGACCTCGACCGCGCCGCCGGTCGGCCGCAGCAGGGTCGCCAGGATCCGCAGCAGCGTCGTCTTCCCGGCCCCGTTCGAGCCGAGCACGAGCAGGGTCTCGCCCGCCCCGATGCTGAGGTCGACCCCCTCCAGGGCCGCCCGTTCGCCGAATTCGTGGCGCAGGCCGCGCAGCTCGATCGCCGTGCTCACCCCGGGGATTGTCCCCGAGCGGCGTCGAATCGCGACTCAGCCGCGCTTCTTGCGAAGCGTCCGCCGCCCGACCGCGAGCAGCGGCCCCGCCCCCTCACGCAGCGCGGCGGTTCTTTCGGCACCCCTGCCGTAGAGCAGCTTCGCCGAGGCGCGGACGGCCTCGCCGAGGGTGCGGTCGTAGGGATGCCACCAGAAGTCGCGCGTGAGCCCCGGCTCCCAGGCGTTCATCTTGATGTTCACGCACTCGTAGAAGCCGAACTTCGAGTGCGATCGGCCGACGCCGGAGTCCTTGACGCCGCCCCAAGAGCACTGGCAGGCGCCGTGGCTGAAGGAGTGGTCGTTGACCCAGACCATCCCCGATTCGATCCTGCGCGCGATCCGCTCGCCCTTCTGCCGGTCCTTGGTCCAGACCGAGGCGCCTAGGCCGAACTCCGAGTCGTTGGCGAGCTCGATCGCCTCCTGCTCGGAATCGACGACGACGATCGGCAGGACCGGGCCGAAGATCTCCTCGCGCATGATCCGCATCTCGTGGGTGACCCCGGTGAGGACGGTCGGGGCGATGAACTTCCCCGGCAGGCCGGCGACATCGGTCGGACCGCCGCAGAGCTTGGTCGCGCCGGAGGCGACCGCGTCATCGATCAGTTCGACGACGATGCCGTACTGGTCGTCAGAGGTCATCGGGCCGATCTCGGTCTCCCACTGCATTGGGTCGCCGAGCCGCAGCCGCTCGCTCTCACGGGCGACGCCCTCGACGAAGCGGTCGGCGATCTGGCGGTCGACGTAGACCCGCTCGATCCCGGAGCAGGTTTGGCCGGCGTTGGCGAAGCCGCCCCAGACCGCGCCCGAGATCGCGTTGTCGAGGTCGGCGTCGGCGCAGACGATCATCGGGTCCTTTCCGCCCAGCTCGAGCACCGAGCCCTTGAGCTGCTGGGCGCAGACCTCGCCGACCTTGCGGCCGACCTCGACCGAGCCGGTGAAGAAGATCTTGCCGGCGCTCGAGCGGGCGAGAGCGTCACCGACGGCGCCGCCGCCGTGGACGACGCGGACCAATCCCTCGGGCAGGCCGCCCTTCTCGAAGACACGGCAGATCGCCTCGCCCAGCAGCGGCGTCAGGCTGGCCGGCTTGAGGACGATGCCGTTGCCCGCCATCAGCGCGATCGCGACCTCGCCGAATGGGATCGACCACGGGTAGTTCCACGGCGCGATCACCCCGACGACGCCGATCGGCTCGTAGGAGAAGCGGCCTTTCTTGCTCATCAGGAAGGCCTGCGACATCCGCACCTTCTCGTCGGCGAGGATCTTCGGCCCGGCCTTGGCGCACCAGTGCAGCGCGTCGACCGTCGGCAGCAGCTCCATCGTGTAGGCCTCGGCCCGCGGCTTCCCCTGCTCGTTGACGAGCAGCTCGGCGATCTCGTCGATGTCGTCGAGCAGGGCGGCGGCGGCGCGGCGCAGGTAGGCGGCGCGATCGTCGAGCGAGAGCTCGGCCCAGGCAGGCTGGATGCGGGCGACGTCGTCGACCACGCCCTGGACCTGGTCGGGCGTGATCGTCGCAACCGAGCCGACGAGCTCGCCGGTGGCGGGGTTGAACGACTCGAGGGTGGACGCGGCTGGGCGTGCTTCTGTGGTGGCCATACGGTCGATTCTAAGCGGGTTTGAAGGGGATCGGGGCAGTATCGGTAGTCGCCTGAACCCAATCTGGAGCCGCTTCGCGGCAGGAATCACTCCGCGGTGCCGAGGGGAGGCTCCCCCGACACTGCCCCGATCCCCTCATACTCAGCCGTAGTGTCAGACCGGTTGTTCAGCGACGAAGAGGCACGCCCAGCTGCCACCTCAGCGGGCTCGGCTCCGTCGCGGGATGCTCCTTTGGCGGTGCGGATGCGGCCGCGGTCGTTGGAGGAGATCGTCGGGCAGGAGCAGGTGCTGGGGGAGGGGTCGGCGCTGCGGGCCGCTGTCGAGGCCGGCCGCCCCCACAGCGCGATCCTCTACGGGCCCCCCGGCTCGGGTAAGACGACCCTGGCGCGGATTGCCGCGGCCGGCTCCGAGTGGGCGTTCGAGGAGGAGTCGGCCGTCAACGCCGGGCGAGCCGAGATCCGGGCCGTGATCGGGCGGGCCGAGGAGCGGCGGCGGACGAGCGGGCGCCACACGGTCCTCTTCCTCGACGAGATCCACCGCTTCAACAAGGCCCAGCAGGACGCGCTTCTGCCCGCGGTCGAGGAGGGCCTCCTGACCCTGATCGGAGCGACGACGCAGAACCCCTACTTCGAGGTCAACTCGGCGCTGCTGTCGCGCTGCCAGATCTACGAGCTGGCACCGCTCGATCCCAGCCAGGTCGAGGAGCTGCTGCGCCGCGCCCTCGCCGATCCGAAGCGCGGGCTGCCGGATCCGCCGCCGGTCGAGGACGCGGCGCTGGCGATGCTCGCCCATCGCAGCGGCGGCGACGCCCGGGTCGCCCTCTCTGCGTTGGAGCGCGCGGTCGAGCGCTCGGCGGACGGTGAGGCGGTCGGCGTCGCAGCGATCGAGGATGCCCTGCAGCGCAAGGCGATCGACTTCGACCGCCAGGGCGACCGCCACTACGACTTCATCTCGGCCTGGATCAAGGCGACCCGCGGCTCTGACGTCGACGCCTCGCTCTACTACCTGGCGGTGATGCTCGAGGGTGGCGAGGACCCTCGCTTCATCGTCCGCCGGATGGTGATCTTCGCCTCCGAGGACATCGGCAACGCCGATCCGCAGGCGCTGCTCATCGCCGACGCCGCGGCGCGCGCCGTCGACCGCGTCGGCCTCCCCGAGTGTGCCCTCAACCTCGCCCAGGCCGCGGTCCATCTCGCGCTGGCGCCGAAGTCGAACGCCTCGATGAAGGCGCTCTCCGCCGCCCGCGCGGAGGTCCGTGAGAACGGCGCCCAGACCCCACCCGACCACCTCCGCGACGCCCACTACCCCGGGGCCGGCAGCCTCGGGCGCGGCGAGGGCTACCGCTACCCACACGACGAGCCGGACGGTGTCGCCGACCAGCCGCTGATGCCCGAGGGACTGGAAAATCGGCGTTTCTATGAGCCGACCGGCCGCGGGTTCGAGGCCGAGCTCGGGCGTCGCCTCGAGACGCTCAGAAATTTGCTCAAAGAGTCCTGAATCGCCGGCGCAACTTCCCCTGCGACCCCGTGTTTCGGAGGTTGGCTTTCCAAGCTAGAGCCAGGGAGAGCCGACACCGGCCGGAGGCCTGGACTGGGGGCCTCCGGCCGGACCTAAGTCAAGGGAGACAGGGGGGACTCGACGACCGCGCTCAGGGCGCGGTTGTCGAGCGCCTGCAGCGAATCCCTACCCTGGTGGGTGTGAGCGAACGGCTGAGACTCGGCGGGATGGCGCTCCGCAACGGGCTGCTGATCCACGGGCCGACCCACTGGGCCGCGGCGGTCCGGGCCGCCGACGGCTCGATTGCGGTCGCCTCGGAGCCGAAGCCGGAGCTCGCGCCGCGGCTCGCCGCGCGCCTGCCGGGCCTCCGCGGGCCGCTGAAACTGGCCGAGGCGATGGCGGTGCTGCCGCTCGTCCGCCGGCGCCTGCCGGCAGCAAGGCTGCCCTTCGAGGACCCACGGGTGATGGCGGCGATCGCCGCGACGCTGGCTGCGACGGCGGTGCTGAGGCGAAAGCTCGTCTCGCCCGGTATGCGCGAGGGCGTCATCCAGGTCGTCGGCGCGGTCCCGGCCCTCGTCGCCCTCAGCGATCGCAACCTCGCCGCGTACCATGGGGTCGAGCACAAGGCGATCGCCGCCTACGAGCAGGGCATCGAGGACCCCGCCACCGTCCCCAAGGAGCACGACCGCTGCGGCTCGAACCTGATCGCGCCGATGATGATCCTCTCCGTCGGGGGCAGCGTCCTGCTCGAGCGGCTGGTCGAGAGCCCCGGCCCGATCGCGAGGGCCGGCGTCGGCCTCGGCGGCGCCTCGCTCGCGGTCGAGATGTTCGCCTGGAGCGACCGCAACCACGGGGCCCCGCTGGCCGAGGTGTTCCACGCGCCCGGCCGCGAGATCCAGCGGCTGATCGCGACCAAGGAGCCGACTCCAGAGCAGCTCGAGGTCGGGGTCGCCGCCCTCGCCGAGATCCTGCGGGTCGAGGGTGACTACACTGCTCCCGCCCGCGGCGGACGCGGGAGCGAGTGAGCAAGATCTCCGGAAATATGAGTGCGAACGAGCGAGAGCAGAGCACGCGGGCGGAATAGATGTTCGGACGGATCGATCACATCGGAGTCGCGGTCGAGGACCTCGACGCAGCGATTGCGCTTTATGAGACCAGCTTCGAGATGGCGCTCGCCCACCGCGAGACCGTCGAGTCGCAGGGGGTCGAGGCCGTCCTCCTCGACATCGGGGACGGCCACGTCGAGCTGCTCCGCCCGCTCGCGGCCGACACCGCCGTCGGCAAGTTCATCGATCGCAAGGGCCCCGGGCTGCATCACGTCGCCTACGCCGTCGACGACATCGACGCGACGCTGACTTCGTTGCGCGACGCCGGCATCGGGCTGATCGACGCAGTGGCCCGGGTCGGCATCCGCGACAGCCGCGTCGCCTTCCTCCATCCGCGCTCGACCGGCGGCGTGCTGACCGAGATCGTCGAGCCCGCGGGGCACGGAGCGAACTGATGGCTGACGCGCAGCGGGTCGAGATCGGGTTCGAGGGCGGCCAGGTCGTCTCGGTCAGGCTCGGCGACGACGCACTCAAGGACCTTCGCAAGCAGCTCGAGAAGGGCGGCTGGTACGACGTCAACACCGAGGACGGGGTCCTCGCCGTCTACCTCGGCAAGGTCGCCTTCCTGCGCATCGACTCCGGCGAGCACCGGGTCGGCTTCACCCTCGGCAGCTCCGACTGATGCGGGCCCGGACCCTGCTGGGCATCGCGGGCGCAGCGACGCTCGGCGCGGCGCTGTGGTGGCGCAAGAATCCCTCCGCCTGCCCCTACGGCCAGCGCTTCTGGGTCGAAGCGCCGCACCCGATCGTGACCCGCGACCGGCTGCGGGCCGTCCTCGTGCCGCAACCGGGGGAGCGGATGCTCGAGATCGGCCCCGGCACCGGCTACTACACGTTCGACATCGCGGACTGGGTCGGACCCGAGGGGCGGGTCGAGATCTTCGACCTCCAGCAGGAGTTCCTCGACCACGTCATGCGCCGCTCCGGCGAGCGCGCCAACATCGTCCCCACCCGGGGAGACGCGACCGACCTTCCCTACGAGGACGACTCGATCGACGGCGTCGTCCTCACCGCGGTCCTCGGTGAGATCCCCGACCCAGGCGCCGCGCTGCGGGAGATCCGCCGCGTCCTGCGCCCGCGTGGCAGGCTGGTCGTCGGCGAGCTGTTCGGCGACCCCCACTTCACGACGCTGGCCTCGCTCCGGCGCCAATCGGGCGAGGCCGGGCTCTCCTACCAGGACCACTCGGGCAGCTGGTTCGCCTACTTCGCGCGGCTCGGCCCGGCCTGATGGGAGCTCACACGGCGGGCGCCGGCGCCCGCCGTGTGATTCCCGAAGGCGCTACTTCTTGCCCTTCTTCTTCTTGCCCCCGCACGGGGTCTTGATCTGCAGCTTGTTGTTCTTCAGCTGCTTCCCGTTCTGGGCCTTGATGTTCAGCTGGGCCTTCTGCGGCTTGTCGCAGAGGCTCGAGGTGTTGATCAGGAGCCCCTTCTTGCCGCCGTTCATTTCCAGCGTGAACTTCTTGATCGGCTGGTCGGGAACCGTGCGGAACACCGTCTTCAGCTTCCCGCCCTTGGACAAGATCACGCCGCGGAGGCGGACATTGACCTGGCCCTGGAGGTCGACCAGGAGGTCGGGGAGCTTGTTGCTCGACGACGTCAGGTAGACCGGGCCCTTCAGCGGCCCTTCGATCAGAGGCGAGGTCGCCTTTGCGTGGCCGTAGACGGAGCCCTTCGGGCAGGTGCTGGACGAGAGCTGCACCCTGGTGCAGATCGTCTTGATGTTGCTCTGGTCGAGGATCGTCGTCTTCGGCAGGGTGAACGCCGTCCTGGCGACGTTCGCGTCACCGGTCCGACCCTGCAGGATCGCCTGCAGCTTCGGGTGCTGGCGGCGCTTGGTCGCCTTCTTGCCCCCGAGGATCTTGGCGCTGAACTTCGGCTTGAACTTCAGCGCATTGCAATCGGTCGCCGTGAACGGGCTGTTCTTGGTCACGGTTGCCCAGGCGGCCGGGTCGTTCGGGTTGCCGCCGCCACCTGAGATGGCGCCGATGACCCCGAACGGGCTGCAGTTGGTCGGGTTGATGACATACGAGCTCCGGTTCAGGTTGACGTCGATCGACCGGATGTCGAGCTTGACGCCCCCGAGCATGAACGGAACTTCGTCCGAGACAGCGTGGACGACAGTCGTTTCCGGTTCGATGTTGAGCGCCGTCCTGACGACGTCGGTGCCGAGGTCATACGGCCCGGCGACCGCCGGGACGATGAAGACGAGGCTCACCGGCGCGCCCTTGTAGGGGCCCGCGAAGTAGGCCTTGCCCTTGTCATCGACGAACGGCGCCGCGCCCGACCCACTCTTGATGGTGACATCGCCGACCTGGCTGCTCGCCGGACAACTCGGAGCTGTCAGCTCTTCATTCCCCGACTTTGTCGCTGCCGCGGTGATCGATGCCTCCGGGCAGTAACTGACGCCGGCCAGTTTCGCCGCCATCCCCGGCGGCAGTGTGACGTCGATCTTGCGGAACTCCTGCTGACCGTCCGGCCGCGTCAGGTGCAGTTCGAACGGGCTGTAGGCGCCGGCCTGGGGGTTGATCGTCCCGGCTTTGAAGCCCGGGTCGAACTTCCGCTCGGCCAGCGTTGTCGGACAACTTCCACCGTTCGGGTCGGTCGACAGGGTGAACGGTTCGCTGCTGATTTTGACCGCTTCATCGGGACGTGCCCACGGTGTCATTTCGCCGGTCGTGGTGGCCGGCGAGCAGGTCGGCGGGCTGGTGAGCACCGCTTTTGCTTTGTCGAAGTGGATCTTGACCGAGGTGAACGGCACCTGCGGGAGACCTTCAGGCAATTGGCCGACGAGTTCACCGACCTCCTGTTCGTTGAAGATCGCCGTCAGCTGACCCGTGCTTGGGTTGGCTTTGACGTTGCCGACGACGCGCACGTCGAGGCCCTCTTCTTCTTCCTTGGCTTCGACCAGAATCCGGAACTCTTCGCCCGACTGCGGGTCGCGGTTCTTCGGTTCGCCTACGTAGACGTCGCCGGTGAGAGCCCTTTCGAGCGGCGGGCTTTCGATTTCGACCGATCCGACTTTCGATGAAGCCGGGCATTCGTTTGCGTACGACCGCGCGCCCTTGTTGAACTGTTCGTCGGTACAGGCCTGCAAACCCTGCGCCGCGGACGGGTTCAGACCCATCCCTTCCGGCAGCGTCACCGCCGCCATGCGCAGGTGCGACTCCTGCTGTTCGCTTTCTTCGCCCGTGAAGTATTCGAGGGTCGCGTTGATCGTCGCCCCCGCCGGCGAGTCGATTTCGTCGGTACCGGGTTCGACTTCGACCCCGGATTCGAACGGGACTTCGTCACAGCCAGTCTGCTGGATCAGTTCGCCCGTGGAGCTCTCCACCTTGGCCTCGAACGGAGTCGAGCCGAACGGGAAGTTCGAATCTTCTTCTCCGTAGGAGTGTGCCCGGAACCAGGTCGAGTAGAGGGTCGGGAACTGTTCCGGGTCGAGGCAGGTGGTCGGGTTGTTGATGTAGGTCCCGTCTCCTTCTTCGACCAGGCCTGTGTTGCCGGCTTCCTGGCCGAAGTTGACCAGGCGACTGACCAGGGTCGCGAAGGGCGGAGCCTGGTTCGGCAGTTTGATCGTGAACGACTCGTGGAAGTCGTTCTCCCAGGAGACTTCGGTTTCGAGGAAGACGACCTCTTTACCTGCCGCGACGAAGCCGAACAGAGCCGGTTCGCCGGGTTTGGGCTGGAGGTTGTAGACCGGGATTTTCGTGCCGCTCGCTTCGCTCGGCGGGATGATGAAGCCTTTGGGAAGGGTGTTGGCGGGCGGGAACGGCGGTGACGGAGCCGGAACGCCGGCGATGGTGGTGACGAGGGTGATTTCCTCGCGGCCCACGATCGTGCCTTCTCCGCAGGTTGGCACGTGGAATTCGCCGACTTTGTTTTCGAAATCCGCGAGGGAGCACTTCGGCGTCGCGTTGGGATTGACCGTCAGTCCCGGCGGCAGGTCGACGCGGAGGGTTTTGATCGATTGTTCCCCTTCCGGGTTTTCGACTTCGGCGGTGGGGAATTCGAGCCCGGCCGGTTCGACTTTGCCGGTACCGTTTTTGTGCTTGATGATGTATTGCGTGAACCCGACCGGGGGATGACCACCGGCGAGGGTGTAGAAGGCCGCCGCCGTATTTGGCGAACAATGGATTTTGGGTTCGCCGAGCACCGGTTCGTCGGTTTTGCAGGTCGACGCCTGCCAACCGTTGGCTGCGTTCGGCGGTTCCGTCTGCGGTTCGATGATGTTGCCGGTATCGGCTTGGGCCATGCGGGGACCGCAAGCAGCACCCCGAGGCACATGAGAAGCAGTGCGATCGAGCGCTTTGCCATCGCGGGACGAAGCGCCGACGGCGGGAACGGCAAAGGCGGACAGACGTGTCAGCCCAGCGGGGCGAGCCTTACCTCTCATATTTATTGACCTCTCTCCTCAAAGACGGATTCGAACTGCGTTTGCGTTACCCGCCTCCCGCTAGTGGAAACGGTATCGCATGCAGTCAAGGGCGCTCGCGGTTCAACGGCGAGTCGTACCCTGGAACACGCCCTGAACGGCATTGTTTCGGCTCAGGAAGCGGCGAGCGTTGGTCCAGAGCAGATCCTCGGCCTCGCTGACATCCTGGGCCCTGGCGTCGATCTCGGCCCAGAGATCGGGCTCCGGCAGCTCGGCCTCGCTGGCCGCCAGGAAGGCCTCCGCGAGCTCGGTCCACCGCTCACCGCCGCGGCGGCCGCCAGCGGCGCCTCCGGGCGCCCGGCCTCCTCGAGGAACCGCGAGTACATCAGGCGGAAGCAGCCGCCGCCCGTCCCCCGGCGCTCGATCACCTGGTAACCGAAGCGCGCGCACCACTGCCAGTCCTCGGCGACCTCGGGCCAGGAGCCCTGCCTCGGCGGCCAATCGGTGGACCGCATCGAGGCCCGAGAACTCGCGGAACTCGGGCTCGGTCATCGCCCTCGCCGCGCGCTCGATAGCGGCCGGGATCGCCTCGCGCAGGCGCGCGGGGTCGATCGCGTCGGTCGTCATAAACATGTGCCCGGACGAGCGGGATAGGCGGGATGGTCGCTGTGCCGCGCCCGATCGAGGCTCTCGAGCGAGGTCCGCTGGAGCTCCTCGAACCCGGTGTCGGAGAGGTGCGCAACCTCCTCGTCGTAGCCGGCGAGGACGACCGCGTGGCCCGGGAAGTGGGCCGAGTTGCCGTAGTGGTCGAGGTAGTAGAGGTCGGTCAGCAGGAGGGCCGGCGTGCCGGTATCGACCGCGGCCCGCGCCGCCTCCCAGGCCTCGCTCGTCTCCGTTCTCGAACGTCCGCAGCTCGAGCGCGGTCCCGGTCAGCTCGCTGAAGTTCTCCTCGAGCCGAGCCGTGCGGCCGTTGAACCACCGCGTCGGCGAGGCGTCCTCGAGCGTGACGTAGTAGAAGCAGGGCCCGGCACCGAGCCCGAACGCCATCTCCTCGCTGATCTCGACGCCGTCGAAGGCGAGCAGGTTGCGCAGCGCGGTCGAGCCGCAGTGGTGGCCGGGGGTGTGGGTGTAGTCGGGTACGAAGGGCATCGCGCTGATTATCGAGGCTCGACCCGCCTATGCTGCCGCACCGATGGCGAGCCTTGACCACAGGCTTCTGCTGGCGATGCGGACCCGCGGGCACGCGCCCGCCCTCGAGCGGTTCGCGATCGCCCTGGGAAAGACCGGGAACAACGGGGGGATCTGGTTCGCGCTCGGCCTGCTGCTCGCGATCGTCGACTCCGCCAACCGCGAAGCCTGGCTGATCTGCGCCGTGGTGGGCCCGGTTGCGATCGGACTCAACTACCTAGTCAAGCTCGCGGTCCGCCGCCCTCGCCCGGTCCTCGAGGGCCTGCCGCCGCTGGGCGGGGCGCCGAGCTCGCTCAGCTTCCCCTCGGCGCACGCAACCTCCTCGTTCGCGGTGGCGACGGCGATGACCCGCGTCGAGCCGGTCGCGGCGCTCGCGTTCCTCCTCGCCGCCCTCCTCGCCCTCGGCCGCCCCTATCTCGGCATGCACTACCCCTCCGACGTCCTCGCCGGCGCCCTCCTCGGCGTCGCCCTCGGCCTCCTCGTCCCGCTTTCGCTATGAAGGTCGGGATCGTCGGGCTTCCGAACGCGGGCAAGTCGACCCTCTTCAACGCCCTGACCAAGGGCGGGGCGCAGATCGGCGACTACCCGTTCACGACGATCGAGCCGAACGTGGCGATCGCCCAGGTGCCGGACGAGCGCCTGGAGAGGGTGGGGGAGACCGTCGGCAGCTCCGAATTGGTGCCGGCGACGATCTCCTTCCACGACATCGCCGGCCTCGTCAAGGGCGCGTCCGAGGGCGAGGGCCTCGGCAACAAGTTCCTCGCCTCGATCCGCGAGACCGACGCGATCTGCCACGTCGTCCGCTGCCACGCCGACACCGGGGTCCCGCATCCCGAGGGGCGGGTCGACCCGACCGCCGACATCGAGACGATCGAGACCGAGCTGACCCTCGCCGACTACGAGCAGGCCGAGCGCCGGCTCGAACGGGTCGAGAAGGGCGCCAGGTCGGGGGACGCCGAGGCGATAGCCGAAAGGGAGTGGCTGGAGAAGGTGATCGCCGAGCTCGGAGCCGGCCGCCCCGCCCGCACGGTCCCGCTGCCCGAGGCGGCTCCCTCGGCGGCGATGAACCTGCAGGCGCTCACCTCGAAGCCGATCCTCTACGTCGCCAACGTCGACGAGGGCGTCGCCGACCCGCCCGAGGAGGTCGCCCGCCACGCCGAGGGGCTCGGCGCCGCGGTCGTCGCGGTCAGCGCCAGGATCGAGGGCGAGCTGGCCGAGCTCGACGCCGCCGAGGCGGAGGAGATGCGCGAGTCATACGGGGTCGAGGGGTCGGGCCTGTCCCGCCTCGTGCGCGCCGCCTACGACCTGCTCGACCTGATCACCTTCTTCACCGCCGGCGAGGCGAAGGAAGCGGTCGCGCGCCCGCTGGGACGAGGGGCTACCGCGTGGGAGGCGGCGGGGACGATCCACACCGAGATCCAGGACGCGTTCGTCAAAGCCGAGGTGATCGGGTGGGAGCAGCTGGTCGAGTGCGGCGGCTACGCGCCGGCCCGCGACCTCGGCGTGCTCCGGATCGAGGGCCGGGACTACGTCGTCGCCGACGGCGACGTGATCACGATCAAGGTGTAGCTTCACCCCCATGGATCAGGGGGCGAGGTTCCCGGGGGTGGCCGCGAAGGCCGGCCACTACGAGAGCTTCTACATCAAGGCCTGCCGGCCCGGCGGGGGACAGGGGCTCTGGATTCGGCACACCGTGCACAAGCGGCCCGGCGCCGAGCCCAACGCCTCGATCTGGTTCGTCCTCTTCGACCGCGATGCCGAGGGTCCGCGGGCGACGAAGGTGACGGTCCCGGCCGGCGAGCTCTCGACGCCGGCCGGCTCCTGGATCAGGGTCGCCGGCGCCGAGATCGGGCCGGGCATGGCCGACGGTGCGATCTCGACCGACGCGCTCGAGGCGTCGTGGGAGCTGACATTCAGTGGCGACGCCGAGCCCTGCAAGTACCTGCCGGCCGATTGGCTCTACGAGGCCCCGGTCCCCCGGACCAAGTTCGTCGCCCCGTTTCCCGACGCCAGTTTCACCGGCCGGCTCGAGATCGACGGTGACACGATCGAGCTCGACGGGTGGCCGGGGATGATCGGCCACAACTGGGGCAGTGAGCACGCCGAGCGCTGGGTCTGGCTCGAGGGGACCGGTTTCGAGGGGTCGGGGGAGACCTACTTCGACGCCGGCGCCGCTCGGATCAAGCTCGGCTCCTGGACGACCCCGTGGGTGCCGTCCGGGATGCTCGTGCTCGACGGCGAGCGCCACCGCCTCGGCGGCTTGGGGAAGGTCCGCTCCGCCGCCGTCGTCGAGTCCGCGGGTGAGTGCGCGTTCGTCCTTCCCGGCAAGGACGTCGTCGTCCGCGGCCGCGTCTCCGCCCCTCGCAAGGACTTCGTCGGCTGGGTCTACGCCGACCCCGACGGGCCCGAGCACAACACGATCAACTGCTCGGTCGCCGACCTCGAGCTGACCGTCGAACGGCCGGCCATTCCGGCGCGAGAGCTGAGGCTGGCGGCCGGAGCCGCCTACGAGCTCGGGATGCGCGAGACCGACCACGGGATCCCGATCCAGCCCTACCCGGACGGTCAGGGCTAACGGGTGATGCCGCCGGCCGAGTTGCCGCTGCCCGTCGGTGGCGCCGCCGCCCTGCCGCCGACCAGCTTGGTGAAGGTCATCCAGCGGTCGTAGGCGCCGAGCGCGCTCTGCAGCCGGTCGCCGCGGATCATCGTCGTGCCGCCGGTGCCGATCAGGCGCGCCCAGACGATCCGCGGCGAGACGCCGCGCTTGGTGACGACGACCTGCTTCAGGCTCCCGTCGAGGTAGCCGCCGAGATCGGCGCTGATCTTCCGGCCGGAGAACCTGAGAGTCCAGGAGTGGAGCGGGCAGGCGCCGTCATAGGGGTCGGGGACGCCGACAAGGTAGGGGACCGGGGGGCCGAAGAAGACGTTCTGGACGCTCTCGGTGTGGCCGCCCGAACAGGCGGAGAAGAAGGTCTGGGCGATTTCGCCGCGGTAGAGGACGACCTGCGCCCGGGTCGCCGCCGCGGCCGCGTTGCTGCGGGCCGTCTCGCTTTCGATCCCGTCGTAGACCTGGCTGCGCGTGTCGTCGTAGAGGTCGAACCCGTTGCCTTCGACGCTGGTCGCGAGCGCGAAGGAGCGCGCCGCGACGGCCTGCGCCTCGAGCGCCGCCAGCGGCCAGGAGGGCGGCGACTCGTTGGCGATCACCCCCTTCACGTACTGGTCGACCGCGACTGCGTTGACCGCGTTCAGGGAGCCGGGGTCGCTCTTGGTCGGGACGACCTCGAGCGCGCCGCGATACGACCTGCCGTCGATCCGGATCGTCCCGGGGCCGGCGGCGCGCAGCCGCTGCCCGCAGTCGGCGAGGGACCGCCCGCCGCCGCCGCGCAGCCGCACGGTGCCCCCGACCAGATGGGCGGCGTAGGTCGCCCCGGAGTCGAGCGCCCGGCCGCAGGCTCCGGTTGCGCCGCTGAAGCCGACGTCGCCCGGGTCGATCCCGACCAGAACGCGGACGACCCGGGGCCCGTCGATCGTTCCGATCGTGGTCCCGGTGTAGTAGTGGGCGAGGATCGCCCGGTAGCCGAATCCGTGGGTCGCGTAGCCGTAGGCGCCGTACTGGCTCATCCCGACGCCGTGCCCGAAGCCGTGTCCCCTGATCACCCAGGTGACGCCGGCACTGCGCGGTCCCGGGCGATAGCAGCAGCCCGAGGGCGAGCAGGATGGCGAGGCGTGCGCGCATGACCGGTCAACCAATTCGCCCCGAGCGAGTCGCGGCCTGCTCTAGGCTGAAAGAGACGAACCAGAGGAGGTAGAAATGGCGACACAGACGGTCCAGGTGGTCGACCACAAACTCCTCGCCGCCGGCGAGTGGATGGCGACGGGCGATTGGGATGAGGTGCTGAGCCCGTACGACCAGACAGCCGTCGGCAGGGTCGCCCAGGGAGACGCGGCGCTGGTCGACAGGGCTGCGAGGGCCGCGCACGAGGCCTTCGAGGCCGGCGACTTCTCCCAGCACGAGCGGGCCGCGGTGCTCGACCGCGCCGCCGAGATCGCCGCCGAACGGACCGAGGACCTGGCGCTGACGATTGCCGCCGAGGCCGGCAAGCCGCTGAAAACGGCGACGGTCGAGGCGCAGCGCTGCGCCGAGACGCTCACCTTCTCCGCGGTCGAGGCGCGCAAGCTGACCGGCGGCACGGTGCCGATGGACGCCTCGGCCGCCGGCGCCGGCAAGCTCGGCGTGATGATGCGGGTGCCCTACGGCGTGGTCGGGGCGATCAGCCCGTTCAACTTCCCGCTCAACCTGGTCGCCCACAAGCTCGGGCCGGCGATCGCCGCCGGCAACGCGGTGGTCCTGAAGCCCGCGGGCCAGACCCCGATCTCCTCGATCAAGCTGGCCGAGATCCTGCTCGAGGCGGGCCTGCCGGAGGGCTGGCTCAGCGTGATCCCGGGCAGCGGCTCCGACGTCGGCAACGCGATCGTCGAGCACGAGCTGACCCGGGCGCTGACGTTCACCGGGTCGGCGCCGGTGGGGTGGGGGATTCGGAGCAAGGTCCCGCACAAGAAGGTCAACCTCGAGCTCGGCTCGAACGCGCCGCTGATCGTCCACAGCGATGGCGACTGGGAGACGGCGGCGGACAAAACAAAGCTCCACGCCTACTCCCACGCCGGCCAGAGCTGCATCTCGATCCAGCGCATCCTCGTCCACGAGGACATCGCCGACGCCTACACAGAGCGCCTCGTCGCCAACGTCGCCGAGCTGCGGGTCGGCGACCCGCTCGACCCCGAGACCGACGTCGGCCCGCTGATCTCGCCCGGCGACCGCGACCGGGTCAAGGAGTGGGTCGACGAGGCGGTCGCGGGCGGTGCCGAGCTCCTCGCCGGCGGCGAGCTGGTCGACGAGGGCCGCTGCCTGGCACCGACCGTGCTCGGCTCTCCGCCGCGCGACTCCAAGGTCTGGTGCGAGGAGATCTTCGGCCCGGTCGCGACGATCGACCGCTTCTCCGAGTTCGGTGAGGCGCTGCGGATGGCCAACGACTCGAAGTTCGGCCTCCAGGCCGGAGTCTTCACCCGCGACATCGGCCGCGGCCTCGAGGCGGCCGAGGCGCTCGATTTCGGCGGCGTCCTGATCAACGAGGTGCCGACCTTCCGCGCCGACCAGATGCCCTACGGCGGCGTCAAGGACTCGGGCAACACCCGCGAGGGCCCGGCCTACTCGGTGATCGAGCTGACCGAGGAGCGGTTCATCACCCTCCAGGGCTAGTCGGCCCCCGGCGGCTGCCGGCCGGCTATTCGTCGTGCGGGCGCGCCATCCGGCGGTGGTCGAGAGCCTCCTCGAGGACCGCCGGCTCGACGCCCTGCTCGAGCGCCACCTCGCGTAGCGAGCGGCCCGACTCTGCCGCGACCTTGACGATGTCCGTGGCGCGGTCGTACCCGATGTGGGGGTTGAGCGCTGTCGCCGTCGCCAGGGTCGCCTCGGCGTTGTGCTCGGTCATCTCCTCATTGGCCTCGATGCCGGCGACGCATTTCTCGTTCAGCAGCCGCGAGGCCGAGGCGAGAAGCTTGATCGAGTCGAGCAGGTTGCGGGCGATCAGCGGCACCCGGACGTTGAGCTCGAACTGGCCCTGGCTGCCGGCGACGGTGATCGCCGCGTCGTTGCCGATCACCTGGGCCGCGACCTGGATCACGACCTCCGGCATCACCGGGTTGACCTTGCCGGGCATGATCGAGGAGCCCTTCTGGAGCTCCGGCAGCCGCAGCTCCGCGAGGCCGGCGCGCGGGCCCGAGCCCATCAGCGCCAGGTCGTTGGCGATCTTGTTCAGCGAGACCGCGTAGACCTTCAGCATCCCCGACAGCTCGACGAGGGCGTCGCGGTTGCCCTGCGCCTCGAACGGGTCGGCCGGACCGGAGATCGCGAGTCCGGTCTCGGCCGCGAGCTTCTCGCGGACCCTGGCGGCGAACTCGGGATGGGTGTTGAGGCCGGTGCCGGTCGCCGTCCCGCCGAGCGGGATCTGCCCGACCCGGGGCAGGGACGAGGAGATTCGCTCGGCGCCGAGCCGGACCTGTGCCGCGTAGCCGCCGAACTCCTGGCCGAGCGTGACCGGGACGGCGTCCATCAGGTGCGTGCGGCCGGCCTTGACGACGTCGGCGAACTGCGCCGCCTTCGCCTCCAGCGCCGTGCGGAGGCCGTCGATCGCCGGCAGCAGGTCGCGCTTGACCTCGCCCAGGGCGGCGATGTGGACGGCCGAGGGGAAGACGTCGTTGGACGACTGGCCCATGTTGACGTGGTCGTTGGGGTGGGCCTCGTCGCCGGCGAGCGCCGCGATCACCTCGTTCGCGTTCATGTTCGAGGAGGTGCCGGAGCCGGTCTGGAAGACGTCGATCGGGAACTGGTCATCATGCTCCCCTGCGGCTACCGCGTCGCCGCCGCCGGCGATCCGCTCCGCCAGCTCCGGGTCGAGCTGGCCGAGCTCGGCATTGACCCTCGCCGCCGCAGCCTTCAGCCGCCCGAGCTCGCGAACGACGGGCACCGGGACCCGCTCACCGGAAACAGGAAAGTTCTCGACCGCCTTCGTGGTCTCACCACCCCAGAGCTGCTCAGTCAAAGTTGTCGCCTCCATCGAGTTCATCACACCTATGGCAGCGTATTCAACGGCCGCCGGCCAGGCGCCTCAGCCGACGACCTGGCCGGCTTCGAAGCCGGCTTCGTAGGCGCGTTCGAGCTTGCGCGGCAGCGGCTGGTCTCCGGGGCTGTACTTGGCCGCCGCTTCGAGGCGCCGGACCAGCTCGGCGTGGATGCCCGCGGTGTCCTTGGCCCCGCGTTCGACGGCTCCGAGCAGGAAGCCCAACTGCAGCGGCGCTGGGCCGCCGGGGTTCGCCCGCGCCTCGGAGTTGAGCTGGGTCGCCGCCCTCACCATCGCCGCCCCGACGGTGGCCAGGGAGCCCCCCGCCTGGTTCTCGGTCAGGCAGTCGCTTATTCGGGTCCCGCCCGGGAGCCTCACCGGTTCGGGCGCGTCGGCGAGCGCCTCGACGTAGGTCTTCGAGCCTTCGAGGCAGGCGACCGGCGTCGCTTCGTCGGACGTCCCGCAGGCCGCCAGCGATGGGGTGAGCCCGGCCAGGCCGAGGGCGAGGATGGCAAGACGGCGCATCGGCGCCGAATCCTATGAAGAGCGGAGCCCCGGCTCAGTCTCCGTGTGGGGAGAGGCCGCCCGAGTGGATCGTGGAGATCCCGCCCGGTGGCGGCGGGGGCGCGGCCGGATGGGCATGGCGCTGCGGGCTCGGGCGCTGGGCGACTCCCTGGAAGCTGACGGGGAAGACTTCGACCCATTCGGCGAGCTCGGAGGGCGGCGCCGGGGCGTGGCTCCAGGAGAGGTGGAGGTGGTTGCCGCAGCCGTGGCCGGCATCGCCGTCGTACCCGACCCAGCGGAATGGGGCCCGCGGCAGGTTCTGCCGCGGCTCGGCCCAGTGCGCAAGGCGGGTGATGCCGAGCCAGGTGCTGTCGCAGCGGCCGTCGCCGTTGAGCGGGACGATGTCGACCGCGAGGCCGTTGAGGTGGTCGGAATGCTCGACATGGCAGCCGCTGCAGCCGACGTGTTCGCCGTCGGGCAGCCTGCCCGAGAAACCGTCGGTGATGTAGATCGGGTAGCGCTGGGCGATCCAGCGCAGGTCGGGGACGATCCGGCGGTCGATCATGTCCCCTTCTTCGTGCGGGACCGAGGCCGGGATCGGGACGATCTCCCCGCTGGCGTAGGACAGCCGGGTCGGGATCGGCGTCGCGCCGGCGGATGCCGTCAGAGATGCCGGGACGACCATGACGGTGAATGCGAGCGCGCAGGCGACCGAGCGTCCATATCTGGTTCTTCGCGAGGGAGCGGCGCGCGAGCCATTGTTCTCGGTCATGAACCCGGCCATCTACCTGCATATCGGGCGGTTCGGGCGGCCCGCTTGAGTCCCGCAATCTCCCTGTAGGGTCTCGCCATGCCCACCGTCCTCGGCGCCAGCTTCGACCTCTTCCGCGCCCACGGGATGACAACGATCTTCGGCAACCCGGGCTCGACCGAGCTGCCCATGCTGGCGTCGTTTCCATCGGACTTCCGCTACGTCCTCGGCCTTCACGAGGCGGTCGTCGTCGGGATGGCCGACGGCTACGCCCAAGCCTCCGGACAGACCACCGTCGCCAACCTCCACACCGCCCCCGGGGTCGGCAACGCGATGGGGGCGATCTTCAACGCCCAGGCGAACCACTCGCCGCTGCTGATCACCGCCGGCCAGCAGGTCCGCGCCCAGATGACCCTCCAGGCCAACCTGACCAACCGCGACGCGATCCGGATGCCGCACCCGTTGGTCAAGTGGGCCTACGAGCCGGCCCGCGCCGAGGACGTGCCGCTGGCGCTCGCCCACGGAATCCACCTCGCCTCGATGGCCCCGCGCGGCCCGGTGTTCGTCTCCTTGCCGATGGACGACTGGGGCGCCGAGGTCGACGACGCCGACGCACGCGAGGTGATCGCCCGCCGCGTCACCGGTCGCGCCGTCGCCGACCCGGAGGCGATCGCCGCGCTCGCCGAGCGCCTCGACGGAGCCTCGAACCCGGTCCTGGTCGCCGGGCCCGACATCGACGCCAGCGGCGGCTGGGATGCCGCGATCGGCCTCGCCGAGCGCCAGCGGCTGCCGGTCTGGGCGACGCCCGCCCCCGGCGGAGGCCGGATCGGGTTCCCGGAGAGCCACCCCAACTACCGCGGCGTCCTGCCGCCGGCTATCGGGCCCGTCGCCCAGACCCTCGAGGGCCACGACCTGATCCTCGTCGCCGGCAGCTCGGTCTTCCCCTACTACCCCTACATCCCCGGGCCGCTGCTGCCCGAGGGGGCGAAGCTGGTCGCGATCACGAGCGATCCCGACGAGGCCGCCCGGGCGCCGATGGGCGAGGCGATCGTCGCCGACGTCGGGCTCAGCCTCGCGGCGCTGCTCGAGGCCGTGCCCGAGTCCTCGCGGCAGGCGCCGGAGCCGAACGAGGGCCCGCAGGAGCTGCCGGCGAGCGACCCGCTCAACTCATCGACCGTGCACTCGGCGCTCGCCGAGGTCTTCCCCGAGGACGGGATCGTCGTCCTCGAGTCCCCCGCCAGCACCCTCGCGCTCCGCAACCAGCTGCGGCTATCGCGGCCCGGCAGCTACTACTTCAGCTCCGGCGGCGGCCTCGGCTTCGGCCTAGCGGCCTCGGTCGGGGTCCAGCTCGCCCAACCCGACCGCCCGGTCGTCTGCGTCCTCGGCGAGGGCTCGGCCCAGTACGCGATCACCGCCTTCTGGAGCGCCGTCGCCTACGAAACCCCGGTCACCTTCCTGGTCATGAACAACGCCGAGTACGCGATCCTCAAGTGGTTCGCCGACGTCGAGGGCGTGACCGGGGCGCCCGGCCTCGACCTGCCCGAGCTGAACGTCGCCGCGGTCGCCGCCGGGTACGGCGTCAGCACCCGGCGCGCGAGCGGCCGCGACGAGGTCAGGGAGGCGCTGGAGACCGCCCTCTCCTCCTCGAATCCGGAGCTGGTCGAAGTCCCGGTCGAGCCCGGGATGTCCCTCTTCTAGGGCCGACGATGGGGCTGCTGGAGCGGAACCTCGCGCCACCCCCCTCGGAGCCCGCCGCCGACCGAGCGCCGGACGAGCTGGCGGCGGGGACCGCGCAGCCGCTGCGCGGTGAGCTCGAGGCGCTGCTCGGCGCCGACCGCGTCCTCGCCCGGGCCAGCGACATCGTCCGCTACGCCTCCGACGCCAGCCCCTACCGGTTGCTGCCGCGGACGGTGGTGATGGCGCACGACGCCGGCGACGTCTCGAGGGTTCTCGAGTACGGGCGCCGGACCGGGATCCCGGTCGTCTTCCGGTCCGGCGGAACCAGCCTCAACGGCCAGGGCCAGACCGACGGGATCCTCGTCGACGTCCGCCGCCACTTCGCCGGCGTCGCGGTCGAGGAGGGGGGAGCGCGCGCGCGGGTCGGCCCGGGGACGATCCTCGGCCACGCCAACCGGGTCCTCGCCCCCAACGGGCGCAAACTCGGCCCTGACCCCGCCAGCACCGACATCGCGACCGTCGGCGGGGTGATCGCCAACAACTCGGGCGGGATGCGCTGCGGCGTCGTCCACGACTCCTACTCGACCGTCCGCTCGCTGACCTTCGTACTCCCGTCGGGGACGACGATCGACACCGCGGCGGAGGGGGCGGCCGAGAGGTTCGCCGCCGCCGAGCCCGATCTCGCCGCCGGCCTCGGCGCGATCCGCGACGAGATCCGGGCCGATGCCGAGCTCAGCGACCGAATCCGCCGCAAGTTCGCGATCAAGAACACGACCGGGTACCGGCTCTGCGCCTTCCTCGACGCCGACGAGCCGCTCGAGATCTTCCGCCGTCTCCTCGTCGGCTCCGAGGGCACGCTGGCGTTCGTCGCCGAGGCGGTCTTCGAGACCGTGCCGCTGCCGGCGCGGACAACGACGGCCTGGATCCACTTCCCGGGGATCGACGAGGCGATCGCCCCGGTCCGCGACCTCGTCGAGAGCGGCGCCACCGCGGTCGAGCTGATGGTCGCCCCGGCCCTGATCACCGCCGCCTGGAACATGGTCGGCGCTCCCGAGGAATGGAAGGAGCTGCCACCGGAGTCGGCGGTCCTTCTGGTCGAGTACGGCGCCGCGAGCGACGCCGAGCTCGACCCCCAGGTCGCCCGGGCCGGGGCGATCCTCTCCTCCCACACGACGATCCGGCCGATCGAGTTCAGTCGCGACCCGGAGGAGGTCGAGCTCGCCTGGCGGGTCCGCGAGGGCCTCCACGGCCTGATCGGACGGCTGCGCCTTCCCGGCACCGCCCTGATCGTCGAGGACGTCTGCGTCCCCCCGGAGCGGATCGCCGAGGGGGCTCAGGACCTCCAGGCCCTGCTCGGCGAGCACGGCTTCCTCCCCGGCGTCGCCGGCCACGCCTCGGCGGGGAACCTTCACTTCATGCTCACCCCCGACTTCGCGAAGCAGGAGGACCTTGACCGCTACGAGGCGTTCATGGCGAAGCTGGTCGAGCTGGTCGTCGGCAAGTACGACGGCTCGCTCAAGGCCGAGCATGGCACCGGGATCAACATGGCTCCCTACGTCGAGCGCGAGTGGGGCGAGAAGGCAACCGAGCTGATGTGGCGGGTGAAGCAACTCGCCGACCCCGATGGCGTCCTCGCCCCCGGGGTCGTCCTCAACCGCGACCCCGGCGCCCACCTCCGCAACCTGAAGACGACACCGCAGATCGAGGAATCGGCGAGCGCCTGCGTCGAGTGCGGGTTCTGCGAGCCGGTCTGCCCGAGCCGAAATCTGACGACGACGCCGCGGCAGAGGATCGTGCTGCGGCGCGAGATGGCCCGCCAGCCCGCCGGCTCGCCGCTGCAGAGGGCGCTGTTGGAGGAGTCCGAGTACGACACGCTCGACACCTGCGCCGCCGATGGCTCCTGCCAGCTCGCCTGCCCGCTCGGCATCGACACCGGGAGGCTGGTGAAGGACCTGCGCGGGGAGCGCCACACCGAAAGGGCGGAATCGCTGGCCCTCGCCGCGGCTAAGCGGTGGTCGGCGGTCGAAACGACGAGTCGGGCCGGGCTGCGGGCTGGAGGGCCGATCGCCCGCCGAACCGGTCGCGGTCGCGGGCTTCCCGGACCGGCGCCGGCGGGCCTGCCGGAGACGGGCCGCGAGGGAGCCGCCGCCGTCTACATACCGTCCTGCACGAACCGGATCTTCGGCCGCGGCAGCGCCGGCATGAGCCTGCCCGAGGCTCTGGTCGCGGTCTCGGCCCGGGCCGGGCTCCCGGTCTGGATCCCGCCCGAGGTCGAGGGAACCTGCTGCGGCCTTCCCTGGAGCTCGAAAGGCTTCCGCGAGGCGCACCGCCGGAAGGCGAACGACCTCGCCGAGCGCCTCTGGGATTGGAGCGGGGAGGGGAAGCTGCCGGTCGTGATCGATGCCGCTTCCTGCACCCAGGCTGTGGCGGTCCCGGGCGACGGGGTCCTCGACGAGGAGAACGGGGGGCGGCTCGGGGGGCTCGAGATCGTCGACTCGGTCGCCTGGGCCCATGACCGCCTCCTGCCCGAGCTCGAGGTCACGCGCAGGGTCGGCTCAGCCACCGTGCACCCGACCTGCGCCACCCGGCTGATGGGCCTCGCCCCGCGCCTTCGCGCTCTCGCCGGTGCCCTTGCCGACGACGTTTTCGTCGCCCCCTCGGCGACCTGCTGCGGGTTCGCCGGCGATCGCGGAATCTCGCATCCCGAGCTGACCGCGGCGGCGACGGCCGACCAGGCCTCCGAGCTCGCCGGCCGGTCCTTCGACGCCCACCTCAGCAGCAACCGCACCTGCGAGATCGCGCTGGGCCGGGCGACCGCCGCCGAGTACGAGTCGTTCGTCTTCCTGCTCGAGGAGCTGACTCGCCGAACGAACGGCTAGCGGCGGGCGGCCTCGACCGCGGCGGCCCCTCGCTCATCGGCCGCCGACTCGATGTCGCGGGTGATCGAGGTCGGGTCCTCGTGGCGCCCGAGTCGGCTGTCGAGGAGCGGGTTGAGGATGCCGCGGAAGGCCGAGACGTACCGCCACCAGCGCGGGGCGAAGATCCGCGGCGATCTCTCTTCGATTCCGCGCACGACCGCCGCGGCCGCCTCGGCCGGCTCGATCCGGCGTTTCATGAACGCCGGGAGCTGGTTCTGGAGGCGGTCGAAATGTTGCTGCTCGGCTGCGTCCTGGACCATCCGCGTATCGACCCAGCCGAAATAGGCGACGCTAGCGCTCGACCCGAGCGGCGTCAGCTCCGCCCGCAGCGAGCGGCCGAGGGACTCAACCCCGGCCTTGGCAGCGGCGTAGGGGCTGTTGAGGAAGCCGTTGACGAACGCGTAGACCGAGGAGACGAGGACGACGTGGCCCTGCCGCTCGACGATCTGCGGCAGCGCCGCGCGCGCGGTGCGCCAGACGCCGAGCATGTCGACCTCGAAGACGCGTTCCCATTCCTCGCCGGCCATCCCGCGCCCCGTCGCCAGCTTCTGCGGCGCGATTCCGGCGTTGGCGACGACGATGTCGAGGCCGCCGAACCGCTCGACGGTCTCGGCGACGGCGCTCCTCATCGCCCCCTCGTCGGTGACGTCGGCGCCGATCCCGATCGCCCGCTCGCCGATCCGCTCGGCCGCCTCGCGCGCCTGCTCGGGGTCGAGGTCGACGACGGCGACGGAGGCGCCGCGCATCTGCAGCTGGCGCGCGGTCTCGTAGCCGATCCCGCGCGCCGCGCCGGTGACCAGAGCCACCTTGCCGTTGGGGTCGAAGGCCAGCATGCGGCGCGCAGCCTACCCGCTCCTAGAATCAGGCTCCGATGAGCGAGCACAGCGCTGGGTTCCGGCCGGTCGACCCGAGGCAGTCATTCCCCGAGCTCGAGGAGCGGATCCTCGCGCGCTGGGCCGAGCGCGACGTCTTCCACCGCTCGCTGGCCAACCGCGAGGGAGCCGAGGTCTGGAGCTTCTACGAGGGTCCGCCGACCGCCAACGGCCGGCCCGGCTCCCACCATGTCCTCGCCCGCGTCTTCAAGGACATCTACCCCCGCTATCGCGCGATGCGCGGCTATCGGGTCCCGCGCAAGGCCGGCTGGGACTGCCACGGGCTCCCGGTCGAGCTCGAGGTCGAAAAGGAGCTCGGGATCGAATCCAAGCAGGAGGTCGAGGAATACGGGATCGCCGAGTTCAACCAGCGCTGCCGCGAATCGGTCTTCGAGTACGTCGAGGAGTGGAACCGGCTGACCGAGCGGATCGGGTTCTGGATCGATCTCGACGACCCCTATGTGACCCTCGATGACCCCTACATCGAGTCGGTCTGGTGGTCGCTTCGCAAGCTCTGGGACGCGGACGTCCTCTACGAGGGCCATAAGGTCGTTCCCTACTGCCCGCGCTGCGGGACGGCGCTCTCCTCGCACGAGGTCGCGCTCGGCTACGAGGACGTCGAGGACCCCAGCGTGTACGTGAAGTTTCCGGTCACCGGTGTTCCGGCGAACGACGAGATCCCGGAGTCCCCGGTCGAGCTCGGCGACAACCTGCTGATCTGGACGACGACCCCGTGGACGCTGATCTCCAACGCGGCGGTCGCCGCCGGCCCCGAGATCGAGTACGTCCGCGCCCGGCTCGACGGCGAGGTCCTGGTCCTGGCCCGCGACCTGGTCGAGCGGGTCCTTGGCGAAGACGCCGAGGTGATCGGCCACTTCCCGGGCTCCGCCCTCGCCGGCGTCGTCTACGAGCCGCCGTTCTCCTACGTCACCGACTTCGGGCCGCGCGGCCACACGGTGCTCGAGGCCGACTTCGTCACCGTCGAAGACGGCACCGGGCTCGTCCACACCGCGATCGCCTTCGGCGAGGACGACTTCCAGCTCGGCGAGCGCTACGGGATCAAGCTCCAGAACCCCGTCCTTCCCGACGGGACGTTCGAGGACCGTGTCACCGAGTTCGCCGGGAGGTTCGTCAAGGATGCCGACCCCGACATCGTCGCCGCGCTGGAGCGATCGGGCCGGCTGCTGCGCTCCGAGGTCTACGAGCACGCATATCCCCACTGCTGGCGATGCGGCACCCCGCTCCTCTACTACGCGAAGGCGAGCTGGTACGTCGCCACCTCGCAGCGGCGCGACGGGCTGCTCGCCAACAACGAGCAGATCGGGTGGCACCCCGAGCACATCAAGCACGGCCGGTTCGGAAAATGGCTCGAGAACAACGTCGACTGGGCGCTCTCGCGCGACCGCTACTGGGGAACGCCGCTGCCGATCTGGGAGTGCGGTGGCGAGGGCTGCGAGGAGCGCGCCTGCATCGGCTCGGTCGCCGAGCTGCGCGAGCGCGCGATCGGGGAGGTTCCCGACGACCTCCACCGTCCCTACATCGACGAGGTCGCCCTGCGCTGCCGGAGCTGCGGGGGCGAGATGCGCCGGGTCGAGTCGGTGATCGACACCTGGTACGACAGCGGCGCGATGCCGTTCGCCCAGTTCCACTACCCGTTCGAGAACGAGGAGCAGTTCGAGGAGCGTTTCCCCGCCGACTTCATCTGCGAGGCGATCGACCAGACCCGCGGCTGGTTCTACACGCTACTGGCGGAGTCGACCCTCCTCTTCGACACCTCCAGCTACCGCAACTGCGTCTGCCTCGGGCTGATCCTCGATCCCGAGGGCCAGAAGATGTCGAAGAGCCGCGGCAACGTCGTCGAGCCCTGGGACGTGATCTCGGCCTACGGCGCAGACGCCTTCCGCTGGTACTACCTGACCTCGCAGCAGCCCTGGTCCGGCTACCGCTTCTCGCTCGAGACCGTCGGCGAATCGGTCCGTCAGTTCCTCCTGACGCTCTGGAACACCTACTCGTTCTGGGTGCTGTACGCGAATGCCGAGGGGCTGACGCCCTCGGCATTCGCTGGAATATTCCGCCGCCTCCTCGCTCTCGCTCGGCCGCGAGGAAACAGATATGGACGCGGCCTCGGTTCCGCGTCCGGGGGCGGCGGGTGGGGACTTGGATGCGAGTGGGGACCTGGATCGGTGGGCGCTGTCGAGGTTGCAGGGGGTGATCGCCCGGGTGACCGAGCGGATGGACGAGTTCGACTGCACGGCGGCGGGGCGCGAGATCGCGGCCTTCGTCGAGGAGCTCTCGAACTGGTACGTGCGGCTTTCGCGCCGGCGGTTCTGGGACGGGGATCGGGCCGCGTTCGCGACGCTCCGCCACTGCCTGCTGGAGATCGCCAAGCTGCTGGCGCCGTTCACCCCGTTTCTCGCCGACGAGATCTACTGCAACCTTGGCGCGGGCGCGGCCGAGGACTTCCCCGAGGGCCTGGACTCGGTCCACCTCTGCGACTTCCCCGCGCCGATCCCGGCGCTGAGCGACCCCCGCCTCGAGTCGGCGATGGAGGCGGTCCGGCTCACCATCGAGCTCGGCCGCGCCGCCCGGGCCCAGGCGAAGGTGAAGGTGCGCCAGCCCCTGCGCCGCGCGGTTATCGTCGCCAACGACGCCGAGCGCGAGGCGATCTCCGCCCGGGCCGACCTGGTCCGGGCCGAGCTCAACGTCAAGGAGCTCGACTTCGTCTCCGAGGAGGCGGACCTGGTCAGCTACTCGGTCAAGCCCAACTACCGCTCGCTCGGCCCCCGGTTCGGGAAGCGGATGCCGCAGGTCGCAGCCGCGATCGAGGCGCTCGACCCGGCCCATGTCGCCGACGTGATGTCGGCGGGGGGCGAGATCGGGATCAACATCGACGGCGACGACCACACGATCGGCGCCGAAGAGGTGACCCTCGCCCTGCAGCCGCTCGAGGGCTACGAGGTCGAGGCTGAGGCCGGCCACGCGGTCGCGCTCCAGCTCGAGCTCGACGACGAGCTGCTACGGGAGGGGCTTGCGCGTGAGATCGTGCACGCGGTGCAGAACGCGCGCAAAGAGGCCGGACTCGATATCACCGATCGGATCGCGCTCACCCTCGGCGGCGACGCGGGGCTCGTGGACGCCGCACGCGAGCATCAGGACTACCTCGCCGGCGAGGTCCTCGCCACCTCAGTGGCCTACGACGGCGCCGACGGATCCGCGGCGACGATCGACGGCCGCGAGCTCCGGATCGCGCTGAGGGCGGATCGCTAACACTGGGCTTAGTCGTCGGCGGGCTCGCCGATGACGAAGTCCGATTTTGCCGAGTCGGAGAACTTCACCCAACAGTGCTCCGGGGGAACCCCGGCGACCTCGATCAGCGCCGCTTCGACCCGCTTCGCGATCTCGGCCTTCTGCTCGTCGGTACGACCCTCGTACCAGTGGATGTGGACGAAGGGCATGCGCTCAACCTATGCGAGCGCCGGCTCGAGCTCGGCCTCGAGTCGCCGCTTCGGCATCGCCCCGACGACTTTCTTCGCGATCGCCCCGTCCTTGAACAGGAGCAGGGTCGGGATCGAGAGGACTTCGTACTCGGCGGCGGTCTGCTGGTTCTCGTCGACGTTGAGGCTGAGGATCGTCAGGTCGTCGCGCTCGGCATCGATCTCTTCGAGGACCGGATGAACGACCCGGCATGGGCCGCACCAGGGAGCCCAGAAGTCGACGAGAACGGGACCGTCGGCCTCCAGCACGTCGGACTTGAAGGTGGCGTCTGTCACGTCGGTGAGCTTGCCTGTCACTGAGATCGGTCTCCTGGAATCGGGGATTTGCCAGCGCTCAATACTTCAAAAAGTATAGCGAGGCCCCTGGGGGTGCCCAGGAGGCGAGTCATATCTTGACGAGTATGACCAATGGTGAGATCGCCGCCGCCCTCGAGGAGCTAGGGGTCCTCTACGAGCTCGACGGCGCGGTCAAGTACAGGGTCCTCGCCTACGGTGCCGCGGCGAAGGCGATCCGCGAAAGCCCGGTCTCGGTCGCCGACCTAGCCGCCGAGGGCCGGGCGACCGAGATCCCCGGTGTCGGCAAGACCCTGGCGGAAAAGATCGACGCCCTGATCGAGACCGGTGAGATCCCGGCTGCGGTGAAGTTGAAGGCGAAGTTCCCACCGACCCTGATTGCCGTCACCCGCGTCCCCGGCCTCGGAGCGAAAACCGCGCGCCGCCTCTACGACGAGCTCGGGATCACGACGCTCGAGGAGCTGAAGGAGGCGGCCGAGGACCAGCGGATCCGCGACCTCCGCGGTCTCGGGGCGAAGGTCGAGGAAAACGTGCTGGCGGCGATGGAGCGCCTCGGCGAGCCCGGCGAGGGCAGCGGCCGGGTCCTGCTCTCGGCGGTGCGGCCGATCGCGCAGGAGCTGGCGGCGGCGCTGCGCGACCACCCGGCCGCCAACCGGGTCGAGGTCGCGGGCTCGGCGCGGCGCTGGGCGGAGACCTGCAAGGACATCGACCTGATCGCGACGGCGGTCGAGCCGACGGCGCTGGCCGAACATCTCGCCTCCCACGCCCTGATCGGCTCGGCCGGGACCCCGGGCCCGAACGGAGTCCGGGCCCAGACCCACAACGGGATCGCGGTCGACCTGCGGATCGTCGCCCCGGAGGCGTTCGGCAACCTGCTCCAGCACTTCACCGGGTCCGCGGCCCACAACGTCGCGCTGCGCGAAGAGGCAGCCGGGCGCGGGCTCTCGGTCTCCGAGCACGGGATCACCGACACCGAGACCGGCAAGGTCGAGCTCTGCGAGGCCGAGGAGGCCGTCTACGAGCGGCTCGGCTACTCCTACATAGTCCCCGAGCTGCGCGAGGGAAGGGGCGAGCTGAAGGCCGCCCGCGAAGGAAAGCTGCCCGACCTGGTGACGGTCGAGGACGTCCGCGGCGACCTCCACTGCCACACGACCCTCTCCGACGGCCGCAACACGCTCGAGGAGATGGCGGAGGCGGGCCGAGAGCGCGGCTACGCCTACATGGCGATCACCGACCACTCGGCTAGCCACGGATTCGGCGACCACGTCAGCGCCGAGCGGCTGCGGAAGCGGATCGAGGAGATCGGGGCCTGGAACGAGGGCAAACGCGGCTTCCGGCTTCTGGCCGGCTCGGAGATCAACATCGGCCTCGACGGCTCGCTCGACTACCCCGACGATCTCGTCGCCGCGCTCGACTGGGTCGTCGCCAGCGTCCACACCTCCTTCTCGATCTCCGAAAGGGAGATGACCGAGCGCGTAATGGCCGCTATCGAGAACCCCGACGTCGACTGCATCGGCCACCTGACCGGCCGCCTGATCGGCCGCCGCGAGCCCTACGGGATCGACGTCGAGGCGGTCGCCGAGGCCGCCGCCCGGACCGGGACGATGCTCGAGATCAACGGCAACCCCAACCGCCGCGACCTCTCCGAGCACCATGCCCGCCTCGCGGTCGAGGCCGGGGCGACGATCGTCCTCAACACCGACGCCCACGGGGTCGACACACTCGACAACGTCGCCTATGCGGTCGCGACTGCGCGCCGGGCCTGGCTCACTCCGAATGACATCGCCAACACCCGCGGCTGGCGGGATTTCAAGCGATTTTTGTCCCGCTGAGCCGGTCGCTTCGCAGGCCCGGCGTGCGGACGAGCTCGATCGGCCGCAGGGCGGAGTTGGGGACGACGTAGAACTTGACGCCGTCGCGCTGCTCGACCCCGAGCACCGCCGCCTCGTGGGTTCGCAGCGCCAGCGCCGCGAGGAGAGCGAAGCCAGCTCCGATCGCGGCGACCCCGGGGTAGAGGACGCCGAGCCCCCCGGCGGCGACCGCCGTGACGCCGATCGGCCAGAGCCGGATCAGCGCGATCCGGGCCGGCGTCTCATCGGGCAGCGAGGTCGCCGTCTTCGCCCGGGCGAGGGCGTCGCGGACCCCGTCGGCAGCACGCTCGGGGCGGCCAAGGCGGAGGCCGATGACGTAGCGCCGCAAGCCACCACACGGCGGCGACGATGATCGTCCTGGTGTCGGTCTCGCGGCCCGCTGTGAGGGCGGTGATCGCCCCCAACACGGTCGCCTCGCCACCGGCGAGGAAGACGGTCGTCCGCAGCAGGTCGGTGAACGGCACCGATCAATCCGCCAGCGACTCTAGGGCCGCGAGCCAGCCCTGCGGGCCGTCGACGGTCCAGTCCGATTCCTGGGCGAGCTCCGGCGGCGCCTCCGGCGAGGCGACGCCGACGCAGAGCGCGGCCTCGAGCTCGCCGTCGTCGCGCAGCTCGCGCAGGCGGCGGAAGGCGTCGAGATCGGTGCGGTCGTCGCCGCCGTAGAGCGCGACGGTGATCCCGTCGGTCGCCAGCAGGGCCGCGACGGCGGCGTCCTTGCCGCCGCCTCCGGCAGGGCGCAGCTCGAGGACCTTGCGGCCCCAGCGCGGTTCGAGCCCGGCCCGGCCGCCCTCGGCGGCGAGCTCGTGCGCCCGCGCCTCGGCCCCGCGCTCGTCCTCGACGCCGCGCCAGTGGAGGGCCTGGATCGGGCCCTTGTCCTCGATCCGGAGGCCGGCGGCCTCGATGACCTCGGCCCTGCCGGCGACGAACTCGGCCGCCGCCCGCTCGCGGTCGCGCAACGAGGGGTCGAGCTGAGGGGCGTCGCTGCCAGGCAGCAGCAGTTCGAGGCCATGGTTGCCGGCGTAGGCGATCTCCTCGACGCCGACCAGCCGCCGCGCCTCCTCGGCCTGACGGCCGGAGACGCAGCCGACGAGCCCGTACCGAGCACTGAGGGCGACCAGGGCCTCGCGCGCCTGCACCGGGACCGCGGCCTGCTCGGGCCGCTCGACGATAGGGGCCAGCGTCCCGTCGACGTCGGTCAGGATCGCGGCCGAGGCTCGCGCCGCCCGCAGCGGCGCGAGCCGATCGGGCCCCGCCCCGCCCGCCCCGCTGCCGGTTTCGGGAGACACTGGACTTAGTATCGCGCGATGAGCGCGGAGCGAGCGAGCGTCCATATCTGTTTCTTCGCGTGGCGAGCGAAGCGCGAAGCTTGACCATGCCCTCCGAGCGCACCCTCAAATTGGCTGCGATCGGCACACTGGCCGGTCTCTTCAGCGGCCTGTTCGGCGTCGGCGGTGGCACCGTGATCGTTCCGCTCCTGATCTTCTGGTTCGGCTATGGCGAGCGGGTGGCGACAGGGACGAGCCTCGGCGCGATTGTCCTGATCGGTCTCCTCGCCACCTTCGCCCAGGGGGGGATCTACGGCAACGTCCATGTCGCGACCGGCTTGGCGCTGACGATCCCGGCGGTCCTCGGCGTCATCCTCGGCACCGCGATCCAGCAGCGGATCCCGCAGCGCGCCGTCTCGCTGCTGTTCGCCGCGCTGCTGGTGGCGATAGCGATCGAGTTGATCATTCCGTGACCGCGGAGAGCGCGATATGAACGAGGTCCTGGCGGTGCTGATCGCCGTCCTCGGCGGGCTGGCCGGAGGTCTCGTCGGCGTCGGTGGCGGGGTCCTCTTCGTCCCCGCGCTGGCGATCTTCCTCGGCCTCTCCCAGGTCGAGGCCGAGTCGACCTCGCTGCTGATGATCGTGATCGTCGCCGCCGTCGGCGCCTACCGGCAGCACGGCTACGGCAACCTCAGGATCCGCGACGCATTCTGGATCGGCGCCCTCTCGCCGATCGGGGTGGTGATCGGAGTCGTGATCGCCAACGAGGTCCCGCAGCGGGCGCTGGAACTCTCGTTCGCGGCGCTGGCGCTGTTCGTCGCCTACACGCTGGTGCGTCGTGCGCTCGCGGCCGAGGAGGAGCCGGATCCAGCCGGCGGCTCGGAGCCCCATCGGTAGTCTCAAACTGTGGAATCGCTCAACTGGGAGACCGACGTCCCGTCGCTTCGCTCCCCGATCCTCGTCTGCAGCTTCAGGGGCTGGAACGACGCAGCCGGCGCCGCCTCGACCGCCCTGGCGGCGATCGCCTCGGGGTTCGAGGCCGAGCTGATCGCCCGGGTCGACCCCGAGGAGTACTTCGACTTCCAGGAGACGCGCCCGACGATCACCCTCACCGAGGGCCAGGCCCGCCATATCGAGTGGCCCCAGAACAACCTGATCTCGGCGCCGGTCCCGAGCGCCGAGCGCGACCTGGTCCTGCTCGACGGGACCGAGCCCAACCTTCGCTGGCGGACATTCTCGGAGACGATCGCCACCGCCGCCGACGCGCTCGGGGTCGAGATGGTGGTGACGATGGGCGCCCTGATCGCCGAGGTCTCCCACACCCTGCCGGTGCCGATCACCGGACTTGCGTCGGACTCGGAGCTGGTCGAGGACCTCGAACTGCAGCGCTCGAGCTACGAAGGGCCGACCGGGATCGTCGGCGTCCTCCACGACTGCTGCAACCAGGTCGGGATCACCTCGGCCTCGCTCTGGGCCGCGGTGCCCCACTACGTCGCCGCCGTGCCCAACCCGAAGGCCGGCCTGGCGCTGCTGCGGCGGCTTGAGGGCCTGACCGGGATCGCGGTCGAGGCGCGCGAGCTCGAGGAGGAAGCCGACAGCTACGAGGAGCAGATCGGCCGCGCGGTCGCCGCCAATCCCGAGATCGCGGAGCTGGTCGAGCGGATCGAGGCCGAGCAGGTCGAGCAGCTGAGCGATGGCGAGGACCTTCCCTCGGCCGACTCGATCGCCCGCGAGTTCCAGCGCTTCCTGCGCCAGCAGGGCAAATGAGCCCGGCGGCTCAGCTCTCGGCAGCCGGGCAGATCAGCCGGTAATCGCACCAACTGCAGACCGCGGGCGAGGGCCGCGGCTCGAAGTCCTGGCCGAGGATTCCCTCGCCGACCTCGAGCACGGTCCGCTCGACCCGCTCGGCGTCGTCGGGCTTGGTCGGCGCCGCCACCTTCTCGGCGTCGAGGACGTAGTAGTAGCTGCCGTGCGCTGCCTCGATCTCCCAGGCCTCGCGGGCGGCGAGGCGATAGAGGGCGAGCTGGAGGTCGCTCTCGAGGTCGGACTCGGTCTTGCGCTCGCCGGTCTTGTAGTCGATCAGCTCGTGCTCGCCGTCGGGGAGGCGGTCGACCCGGTCGACGCGGCCGCGGACGTGGTGGTCGCCGATCTTGATGTCGAACTTGCGCTCGAGCCAGACCGGTTCGCCCTCGGCGCCGCCCTCGCGCTCGCAGTAGAGGCGGAGCGCCTCGCGGGCGCGCTCGCGGTACTGGAGCTCGTCGTCGCTGGTGCCGAACCCGCCGCGCCGCCAGCCGGCCTCGAACAGCGCCATCAGCCGCTCGAGGTCGTCCTCGCCGCCCCCGCTCGGCTCCTTGTGGAAGCGCTCGAGGACGTTGTGGATCAGGATCCCGAAGCGCTGGTTGATCGTCGGCTCCTGTGGGATTCCGAACACGCGGGCGAACTTGTACTTGAGCGGGCAGGTCAGGTAGAGGTCGAGGTCGGAGGCCGAGAGGCTGAGGGCCCCGTCGCCGCGGCGGGGGATGAACGCCTCCAGCGAGGGCTCCTGGCGGGCGCCGATGATCCGGCGGCGTCCCTCGCGCCGGCGTTCGGAGTCGAGCAGGTAGGAGTCGAGCGCGGAGGCGTCGAGCTCGGCCTGCTGCTCTGGGGTGGCGACCTGGCGCAGGAGCCCGTTGACGGCGTCGACGGCCTCCTCGGTCGCCTCGTCCCCGGGCCGCTGGGCGAGCGCCGCCAGCTTCAGCAGCTCGAGGAAGCGGGCGACCGCGCGGTTGACGTCGACGGCGGTGTCGAGGCGGGGCTCCGAGAGCTGGCGGCCCGCTTTCCAGGACTCCTCGAGGACCTCCTCGCGCAGGGTCCGGTAGGTCGCGTGGAGGCCCTCGGCGGGCCCGAACAGCTCCTCGGCGTGGCGCTCCTCCCTGGCGCCGGCGGCCGCCAGAGCCCCGGTGTAGAAGGGGGAGGGCCTGACCTCGCCGCCGTCGTCGCGCTCGATTCGCGAGAGGACGAGGCCCGAGCGCGCCGGCCGGCCGATCCGGTCGGCGGCATCGTCCTGCTCGAGCCCGAGGACGAAGACATGGTCGAAGCCCATCCCCTTGGCGGCGTCGCGGGCGAGACCCTGGACCGAGTCCGGGGCCGGCGGCTCGCTCACCCCGGCCGGCTCGACTCCCGCCTCGGCGACCGCGCTCAGGTGGCGGACGAAGTCGCGTGTCGAGCCGTGGGGCTCGCGGCGCGCCCAGGCGGTCGCGAGCTCGGCGAGCCGCGAGAGGCCGAGCAGCCTCTCCGCGACCTCGGGCTGGGCCGCGAACAGCCGCTGGCGCCGGATCCCGACCCGCTCGATCAGGCGGCGGACGAAGACGTCGGCGCGCCGTTCCTCCATCGCCGCCGAGGCTTCGCCGTAGAGCTTGAGGAAGTCCTCGATCCGCTCGCGCGCCTCGGGCGCGATCCGCGGGCTCTCGAGCGCGGCCTCGCAGGCGGAGACCATGTCGAGCTTGCGGCGACGGGCGATCGTCGTCAGCCGCGCCAGGTCGGCGGGAGCGAGCTCGATCGGCGGCCGGGTCAGCGCTCGCGCCGCTGCCGCCGAGTCGGCCGGGTCGGCGAGCACACGCAGCCAGGCGATCGTGTCGCGCACCTCGACCCGCTGAAAGAGCGCCGCCGGCCCCGAGAGGTGGAACGGGATCCCGCGCTCCTCCATCGCGGCCGCCACCGGGCCGCTCCTCATCCCCGGGTCGTCGATCAGGACGCAGACGTCATCGGGGCGGATGCCGCGCGAGAGCAGCGTCTCGACCTCGCGCGCGACCGCCTGGGCCTGGGCGCGCTCGTTGGCGCAGCGCCAGAACCGGATCTCGGGGTCGCGGAAGAGGTGCTCGAGCCGGATCACGTCGCCGTCGGGGTGGACCTCGCGGTACCAGCTGCCGAGTTCGGCGGCGGCGGTCGGCTCGAGCGCGTAGACGTGGCTCGGGCTCTCGGCGGCGAGCGCAGCCAGCAGCGCCCGCTGGGCGACGGTGGTGTCCTCGAGCTCGTCGACCAACACCTCCGCGAACCGCCCGGCGAGCGCCGAGCGCACGTCCCCGCGCTCGGCGTGGAGCCGGTTCAGGGTGAGGAAGACGTCGCCGCGGTCGAGGTTGCAGGTCGCGGCGATGATCCGGTCGTGGGCGGCGACGAGGTCGGCGAGCGCCGCATCGGGCGCGTCGGCCCCGGCCTTGATCTCGTCGATCCGTTCGAGCAGCCGCGCCAGCAGGCCCGCCGGGTTGCCGCGGATCTCGTGACGCCGCAGCGGCAGCTCGTCGAGGCGATCGAGGAGCATCGCCAGCCGCTCGGCGCGGCCGAGCACGTCGAAGAACGGGTCGAGGCCGGCGGCGTCGGAGTGCTCGCGCAGGAGCCGTTCCCCGATCGCGTCCCAGGTCCCGATCCAGAGCTCGCCGTAGGGGTGATCGAGGAGCGATTCGACCCGCGCCCGCAACCGCTCGGCGGTCGCGCGGGTCGAGGCGATCAGGAGCACCTGGTCGGGCGCCGCCTCGCCGTCGGCGGCGAGCCGCGCGAGGCGCCGCGCGAGCGCCTCGCTCTTGCCGGTCCCGGGCTCGCCGAGGATCAGCAGCGGCGCGTCGGCATGGCGGATTGCAGCGTCCTGGGGGGACGTCTCGTCCATCATCAACTTTCGTGCTTCGCTCGCGGCGCGAAGAACCAGAGATGCACCCTTGCTCCCTCCGCACTCATGCCTCAACGCTAGCGACATAGCATTGCCTTGATGGACGTCCTGTCCGCAGATTGGCGGGGAATCTGCCGCCGGATCGTCGCCGAGCAGCGCCGGATCTTCGAGCGGGCGCCGGGGATCGAGGAGCGGACGGTCTACGAGGGGGTCGGCGAGGGTGGCGACCGCGCGCTCGCGATCGACCGCCGCTGCGAGGACGTCGTCTTCGCCGAGCTCGAGCTGCTTGCGGGGGAGGGCGCGTCGTTCGTCGCCGTCTCCGAGGAGCGCGGGGAGGTGCCGTTCGGCGACGGCGGAAAGGCCCGGGTCGTGATCGACCCGATCGACGGCTCCCTCAACGCCCGCCGCACGCTCCCCCCGCACAGCCTCAGCATCGCCGTCTCCTCCGGTCCCTCGATGTCCGACGTCGAGTTCGGCTTCGTCCACGACTTCGGCGCCGGCGAGGAGTTCATAGCCGAGCGCGGTGCGGGTGCCACTCTCGGCGAGACCGCGATCGGCGTCGGCGCCGACCGCGAGATGCTCGAGGTCCTGGGGGTCGAGTCGGCCGAGCCGCGGTGGGCGCTGCCCGCGCTGGAGGCGCTCGACGGGCGCGTCTACAGGCTGCGGGTCGTCGGCTCGATCGCGATAACCGCCAGCTACGTTGCCGCCGGCCGGTTCGACGCGATGTTGAGCCTCCGCCCATGCCGCTCGGTCGACATCGCTGCCGCCCAGCTGATCGCCCGCGAGGCCGGCGGCCTGGTCGCGTTCGGCCGGCTCGAGGCCGGCGAGGCCGACCTCGGGATAGAGGCCCGCTACCCGGTCGGGGTCGCCGCCGGCGAGCGCTCGCTCGAGACGGTGCGCGCCTGCCTTGAGGCGGTCGCCTGAGCCTGCGAGGATTGCGGGATGCAGACGGCGATCCTCGTCTACGACGAGATGACGGTTCTCGACGCGATCGGCCCCTACGACGTGTTCCGGTCGGTCCCCGGCTGGGAGGTGCGGTTCGTCGGCAAGGAGCGGGGCGAGGTGCGCGACGAACCGGGCCAGCTCGGGATCACCGCCGACCACTCGCTCGACGAGATCACCGAGGCCGACATCGTCCTCGTCCCCGGCGGCGCCGGGAGCCGTCCGCTGATGAAAGACGAGCAGGTCCTCTCCTGGCTCCGCGCCATTGACGAGACGACGAAATGGACGACCTCGGTCTGTACCGGCTCGCTCGTCCTCGCCGCCGCCGGCCTGCTGGAGGGCAAGCGGGCGACCGGCCACTGGCTCTTCCTCGAGCCTCTCGCCCAGCTCGGCGCCGACCCGGTCGGCGGACGCTGGGTCGAGGATGGCAAGGTGATCACCGCCGCCGGCGTCTCGGCCGGGATCGACATGGCCCTGCATCTGGTCGGCCGCGAGCTCGGTCCCGAGATGGCGCAGTCGGTGCAGCTCGGGATCGAGTACGACCCGCAGCCCCCATACGACGCTGGCTCGCCGCAGAAGGCGCCGGCGGAGATCGTCGAGGCAGTGACCGCCGTCGCGGGCCCGACGGATGAGTGGCGCCAATCGCCACTGTAACCCGGCGCGCGAACTCGTTTACAAACGTGTGTTCGCTGCGAACAGATGTTCGCTACACTCGCGAGCTCCCTGCCCAAGAACCCCTACTCCCCGAAAGGTTCGATCTTCATGCCCACCCAGAGCAAGAGCACCAAAGCCAAATCGACAAAGATCAAGGCCGAGGCCAATGGCGCCGTCAAGGTCGAGGAATCCGCGGCCGAGCGCGCCAGGAACGCCGCCGAAGCCGTCGTCGACCTCCCCGTCGGCGTCGTCCTCGAGGTCTCAGACCGCGTCGCCGACCTGGTCGAGCCGTTCACCGGCCGCGACACCGCCGAGAGGCAGCTGAAGTCCTACCGGACCAGCCTTCGCCGGTCGGCCAAGCGCACCGAGCGCCGCGGCCACACCGCCCGCCGCAAAGCCGCGACCGAAGCCCGCAAGACCCGCAACCGTGTTGAGCGCGAGGCCCGCAAGCGCCGCCGCACCGTCGAGACGACCCTGAAGCGGAACCGCAAAGAGGTCGAGCAGCGCGTCCGCAAGACGCTCGACGAGCAGGGCACCCGCGCGCAGGACCTCGTCGACCAGGTCGGCGAGCAGCTCTCCGCGCTGCGGTAGTACCCCTCCTCAGATTCCCTGCACCGCGACTGGCCCCGAGCTCCCCGGCTCGTAGGGCCAGTCGCTCTGTGCGGGGGCAAGGGCGCGGAACTGGAACCGTGCGCCGCGGCTGTCGTCGTCGCTGAACGAGTAGGCGTAGCGAAACCGCCCGAGCCGGTCGGTCCTGACCGTCCGGAACTCCGTCCAGGGGACGCCGGGCAGGCGGAACTGGAGCGCCAGGGCCTTTCCCTGCGCCGGGATCGCGCCCTCGGCGGCGATCACCCTGCCGCTGAAGACGACCGGCGGTCCTCCGACTCTCGCCGTGATGGACGAGACCCGCAGCCTGACCCTGGTGCGCACCCCCAGCCGCAGCGGAGCTGTGGCCGAGCGGGTCAGGGTGCGCGTGCCGTCGAAGCTGGCGGAGATCTCCCGGCTCGGACCCGGGGGCAGACGCAGCGAGAACCGGCCGTCGGCGCCGGTCCCGAGCGTCTCGATCCGTGCGGTGCTTCCCGCTCCGCGCCCGAGGCGCTCGATGATCCTCACCGGGGCGCCCGCCACCGGCGCCCCCGCGGCGGATCTGAGCAGGCCGCTGATCAGGGCTCCCCGCCCATACGGCACCACTCGGCTTTGAGGCCGGCCGCCGAATCCGGAGATCTGTTCGCGCCGGCAACGGCGATCGCCCTGCCGGCGGGTGCAGTGCTGCCAGACGAGGGTCTCGCCGCCAAAGCCGACGCTGAGCGCAGTCGCCGTCTTGAGGGGGTTGGCGAGGATCATCGGGGTGCCGTCGAGGCGCCTCTCGGCGAGGCTCGCATTGCCCGCGGCGTCAAAGCCGGTGGCGCGAAACTCGTATCGGCCCGGCGGATAGGCCTCGGAGTCCCAGCGTGCCCGCAATCCACCCGGGACGACCTCGGTCGGGAGCGGCTGGAATCCGTCGCCGGACCCCGCCGCCCGGACGCCGATCGACCCCCGCGCCGCGCTTGGGCCGGCGAGGAGATCGGTCACCCTGGCGCGGATCAGCTCGGGGTCGGACGGGTCCTGCGAGTTGAGGAACGCGACCCGCGGCGGATCCCGGTCGATCCCGATCGTCGTAACCGCGGGGGCGAGATTGCGGGTCCCGTTGCGGGTGGCGCCGTCGTTGACGTTGCCGGCAGCATCGCGTGCGTAGTGGGCGATGCGATGAATGCCGTCGTCGATCACGGTCGCGGTCACGAGATCGCCGGCGGCGACGCTCGGTCGGCCGTCGTCGATCTGGACCGCGGTGAACGCGCCGCCTTCCGCCATCCCGGACCCGGAGTCGGTCGCCGTGACCGCAACGGTGACCGCCCGGTTCGTCCACCCGGCCGGGACGCCGCCGAGATGCGTGACGGGGTCGGTCCTGTCGACCTGGAGAACGGTGTCGCCGGTCGCCGCCGACCGCATCCCCGATCCCGACACCGCGACCACGAGGACGTGGCTTTCCCCCTCCGGAAGTTCCGGGATCGTCAGCCAGTCGTCGTCGATCCCTCCGCGCAGGTCGGTCTCGGTCTCGGTGCACTGGCTCGGGCCCACGCAGGGGCGGCCATCGGGAGAGCTGTCGATCGAGACCGCGTAGCCCCGTATCCCCGAGGGAGGCTGGCTGCCATCGGGGTGCTCGATCCGGATCGCGTGGGGGAAATCGGCACGGCCGAGCCAGCCGCCCGGCGGCTCGGCCCTGGCCATGCCGGGTCGCGAGTCGTCGTACCTGAGTGAGGCCTCGGCCGGGGGGCCGGCGCCGAGCGCGTCATCGAGCCAGACCTCGGCCGTGTACTCGCCCGGCGCTCCGTGTATTTCGACGTCGGTGTGCTCGACCGGCCCGTCGAAGTGCTGTTGGGCGATCACCGCGCCGGAGCGGTCGCGGGCGACGACATCGGTGGCGACCACCGGGAGGCCGAACCCTGTTCCGGGCAGCTGCCAGGTCAGGTAGAAGCGATTCGAGGACCGCCAGGTTTCCTCGCCGCCCACGACCTCGAGGCCGATCGGTGCCGGCGGTCGCGCCCAGGCATCGTTCGCCGCGCCGGGCCCGAGGAGGGCGACAACCGCCAGCGCCGCAAGGAGCAGGACGCGCCCGCTCATGGCCCGAACTCCCCGGCGGCGCTGCCGCTGCTCGGGGCCGATGCCTGGGTCGTGCTCGAGGCAGGGGGAGAAGGCGGTGGCGCCGTGTATTCGACGGCGCCGGCCGAGGTTTCGGGGGCGGGGGGCGGCGGAGCCGGTTCAGGCTGCGGATCCGGCGCGCTCGCGGCGGGCTCCGGAGATGGCGCCGGCTGCGGGGCGGGCTCGGGCTGGGGGCCGGCGGGCTCGGATTCGACCGTTTCCGTCGCGGTCTCCTCGAATGCCGCCCGCGAGACGTGCTCGATCTTCGGCACCTTCGTCTCGTGCGAGGGGATCAGCGGCGCCGGCGCGACCCCGACGGCGACGCAGGCGGCCGCGCCGCCGGCGGCCCCGGCGCAGATCGTCAGCAGTTTCGCCAGTGCGGCCATTCCCGCTCCGCGGGTGCCTCCCGCCGCGGCCACCTGCGAGATCGCCGAGTCGCTGCCCGCCCCATCGCCGAACGGGAGGCGCGACTGGGCCGCGGCGCCGAGGTCCTGGAGTCGCTCCAACAGGCCACGTGCGGGCAGGACTGGCGCCAGCGCGGCGGCGGCGCCGGGGGTCGCGCGGTAGGCGCGCATCGTCGCCCGGCAGCCGCCGCAGGCGCGAAGGTGCTCGCGCACCTGCTCGACGTCGCCGGCATCGGCCTCGCCGTCGCAGAAGGCGGATAGCAGCGGCCGCAGCTCAACGCATCGGCTGCCGTCCTCGCTGCGGGCGAAGAGCATCCGGAATCGCTCCCGACCCTCCGCCAGGCCCCGATTGATCTTCGTCCTCGTCCAGCCCGTGATTTCCCCGATCTCCGCGTAGGAATAGCCCTCGGCGAGGAGGGTGAGCGCCCTCAGCTCGGCGGGCTTCAGCGTCTGCAGGGCCTCCCGGCTTCGGGCGATCCGCTCGCCGCGCTCGGCCTGGAGGTCGGGCCCATCGGTGGTTGCCGGGATCATGGCGATCCAGTCCTCGCGGGCGGGGTCCTCGGCCGACTGTGGCACCCCTCCCAGCATCCGCTCCCGCTTGCGCCGGACCGCCAGCGCCTCGTGTTTGATCACGGTGTGGGTCCAGCGGACGAGGTCATTGATCCGGATGCTCGGGGCTTTGGTCAGCAGGATCTCCAGCGAGCGCTGGTAAGCGTCCTCGGCGTCCTCTGCATTGAGTGAGTAGCGGCGGGCGGTGCGGCGCAGCGCGTTGCCGTGCTGCGCAATCAGCTCGACTGCGGCGCGCTTTCGCGCCGCAAGGTCGGCGCCGGGCGCCTCGATCGCGATCGACTCCTGCTCCATCTGAGACACACACCTCCCGATGCACACCCCCCGGTGCACCGGGACCGCTTCGAGTTTGACGACCCAGGTGCAACCGCGCCAGAGACGGATTTCTCCCCCCAAATCGCGCGATTTGCCAAGAAAAGAGCGGAAATTGCAGCAAATGCTGGGGGGAGCTTCTACCGCCCGTCGCCCTGTAGCATCGCCGGACGATGAGCAGATGTGTCGTCACCGGCGGTGCCGGCTTCCTCGGCTCACACCTCTGCGAGCACCTGCTGGGGCAGGGTCACCGCGTGATCTGCATCGACAACCTCGAGACCGGGTCGCTGCGGAACATCGAGCACATCCGCGACCCGGAGTTCGAGTTCCGCCACATCGACATCATCGAGAAGGTCGACATCCCAGAGGACGTCGACTTCGTCTACCACCTCGCCTCGCCGGCGAGCCCGATCGACTACCTGCGGCTGCCGCTACACACCCTCAAAGTCGGCTCGCACGGGACCCACCACATGCTCGGCGTCGCGAAGTGGAAGCGGGCCAGGTTCCTGCTGGCCTCGACCAGCGAGGTCTACGGCGACCCCCAGGTCCACCCGCAGACCGAGGACTACTGGGGCCACGTGAATCCGATCGGGCCGCGCGGGGTCTACGACGAGGCCAAGCGCTACGCCGAGGCGCTGACGATGGCCTATCACCGCCAGCAGGGCGTCGACACCTCGATCGTCCGGATCTTCAACACCTACGGGCCGCGGATGCGTCCCCGGGACGGCCGCGCGATCCCGACCTTCCTCCGCCAGGCGCTCCAGGACCAGCCGCTGACCGTGTTCGGCGAGGGCGACCAGACCCGCAGCTTCTGTTACGTCGACGACCTGGTCCGCGGCATCGTCGCGCTGGCCGAGTCCGATGCCCACCAGCCGGTCAACATCGGCAACCCGGACGAGTTCACCCTGCTCGAGCTGGCGAAGAAGGTGATCGAGGTGACCGACTCGCGCTCGGAGATCGTCTTCGAGCAGCTCCCGACCGACGACCCGCAGCAGCGCCGTCCCGACATCACCCGCGCCCGCGGCCTGCTCGGCTGGGAGCCGGAGGTCGCCCTCGAGGACGGCCTCCGGCGGACGATCGAGCAGTCCGGCCTCGAGCGTCTCGTCGGCGCCACCGACTGACCGGTCTCCGCCCGCCCCGGGCGTTCCCGGCATATCCTCTGCCCTATGCCAGGAAACGGTGATTCCGCAGCGGCGGGCGAGGTCAGGACGATCGCCCCGGTCGTCGGCCCCGACGACGAGCGCGTCTTCACCGACTCCGGGATCGAGATCGAGCGCCTCTACACCGAGGACGACGTCGCCCCCGAGCTCGAAGAGCGCCTCGGCCGGCCCGGTGAGCCCCCCTTCACCCGCGGAATCCACGAGGGGATGTACCGCGACCGCCTCTGGACGATGCGCCAGTACGCCGGGTTCGCGACCCCCGAAGACACGAACGAGCGCTACCGCTACCTGATCTCACAGGGCTCGACCGGGCTCTCGATGGCGTTTGACCTGCCGACCCAGCTCGGCCGCGACTCCGACGACCCGCTCTGCCACGGCGAGGTCGGGCGCACCGGGGTCCCGATCGACACGATCGAGGACATGCGGATCTGCTTCGAGGAGATCCCGCTCGACCAGGTCTCGACCTCGATGACGATCAACGCCCCGGCGGCGATCCTGCTGCTGCTCTACGAGCTCGTCGGCGAGGAACAGGGCGTCTCCTCCGAGAAGCTGCGCGGGACGGTCCAGAACGACGTCCTCAAGGAGTACATGGCCCGCGGCAACTACATCTACCCGCCCGAGCCGACGATGCGGCTGACGACCGACATCTTCGAGTACTGCCACGAGCGGGTGCCGAAATGGAACACGATCTCGATCTCCGGCTACCACATCCGCGAGAAGGGCTGCTCGGCCGTCCAGGAGGTCGCCTTCACCCTCTCGAACGCGATCGCCTACGTCGAGGCGGCGCTCGACCGCGGCCTCGCGATCGACGAGTTCGCCCCGCGCCTCGCCTTCTTCTTCAACGGTCACAACAACGTCTTCCAGGAGGTCGCGAAGTTCCGCGCCGTGCGGAGGATGTGGGCGCAGATCGTCGCTGAGCGGTTCGGGGCCCAGGACCCGAACTCGATGAAGATCCGGTTCCACACCCAGACCGGCGGCGTCACCCTCCAAGCTCAGCAGCCCGAGGTGAACATCATCCGCGTCGCCCTCCAGGGCTTCGCCGCGGTCTGCGGCGGCACCCAGAGCCTCCACACCAACGGCTTCGACGAGGCGCTGGCGCTGCCGACCGAGCGCTCGGCCCGGATCGCGCTCCGCACCCAGCAGGTCCTCGCCCACGAGTCCGGAGCGGCCGACACCGTCGACCCGTTCGCCGGCTCCTACTTCGTCGAGTCGCTGACCGACGAGATCGAACTGCGCTCGAAGGAGCTGATGGGCAAGGTCGAAGAGCTCGGCGGCTCGGTCGAAGCGCTCGAGTTCATGCAGCGCGAGATCGAGGAGTCGGCGCTCTCCTACCACCAGCGATACAAGAGCGGCCAGGACATCGTCGTCGGCGTCAACAAGTACGTCACCGATCAGGTCGACGACGTCGATGTCCTCCGCGTCGACCCCGAGTCCGAGGAGCGCCAGCTGGCCCGGCTGAAGACGTTCAAGGAGAACCGCGACCAGGCCGGGGTCGAGGAGAAGCTCGAGAACCTTCGCGATGTCGCCCGCGGCGACGGCAATCTGATGCACCCGATCCGTGCCGCTCTCGCCGCCAGCGCCTCGCTCGGCGAGGTCTGTGGCGCCCTGCGCGACGTCTTCGGCGAGTACCGCGGCGGCGCCTTCTTCTAACTCTCAGGCAGGATCGCCTGGGCGCTGAACGGTCTTGCCCAGGCACCGTCGGCGAGAAGGAACACCGGCGCCACGGTTGAATCGGGTCCCATGCCTGAAGTCTCGAGGACGCTGGTCAAGTCCCAACCGGAGCTCGCCGAGCTCGTCGACGCCGTCGAGGGGGTGGAGGTGACGATGGCCGAGAAGGGCTTTGGGACGCGGGTCGAGGTGCGCGCGGCCGAGGGCTCCGGCCTCCTTGTCGCCGACCTCGAGCGGATTCTCGACCGGCTCGCCGAGCCGCAGAAGCAACCCTTCGACAGCGCCTGAGTGTTGTCTGAAGACAAGACGAAATCGGGGCGCGAGTGCCCTGGAAGGAGCATTTCGACGTGAAGAACCTGAAGAGGCATCTCAACGTCGCCAACGTGCTCTCCGCGATGGCGTTGTTCGTGGCGCTCAGCGGGGTCACCTATGCGGCGACCGCTGCCAAGAACTCGGTCAAGACGAAGAGCATCGCCAAGGGCGCGGTGACGACGCCGAAAATCAAGAACCTGGCGGTGACCTCCGGCAAGATCGGCAACGGCGCCGTGATCTCCTCGAAGATCGGGGCCTCGGCGGTCGGCGGCACCCAGATCGCCGACGGCTCTGTCCGCGCGGTCGAGCTCGGCGGCGGGGTCGTGACCAACCCGAAGATCCAGAACGGCGCGGTGACCGACGCCAAGCTCGCCAACAACGCCGTGACGAGCAACAAGATCAACGCCGAAGCGGTGACGACCGGCAAGCTCGGCAACGAAGCGGTGACCGGGGCGAAGATGTCATCCTCGATCCTCGGCCAGCTGGTCAAGAACGTGACCTACGTCGATGAACAGACGGCGGCCAACACATCTGAAAACCCGAAGTTCATCACGGCCAAATGCCCTGCCGGAAAGGACGTGATCGGTGGCGGAGCCCGAGTGACCGGAGCCGAAGTGACCAAAATCGCGATCACCGAATCCTTCGCGACGAACAGCGACGCGAGCGGCCACCGAACCGGCTGGTCCGCCGTCGCGTTCGAAATGGCGGCCGAGCCCAAAGCCTGGGGCGTCGAGGCATTCGCGGTCTGCGCCGAACTCTAGACGGCAGCAGACGCAGTCCGGGAGGTCTCAGGGGCCCGCTTCGGCGGGCCCCTCGAGTAACTGCATAGACTCCGCGCTCGATGCGCGGACAGCACCCGGAAACCCACGACGAGAAGCTCGCCCACCTCCACGAACTGCGCAAGGCGGCCCTCCACTCGGCCTCCGAGGAGGCGGTCGAGAAGCAGCACGCGAAGGGCAAGATGACCGCGCGGGAGCGGGTCGAGAGGCTGCTCGACCCCGGCTCCTTCGAGGAGCTCGACACCTTCGTCCGCCACCGGACCTTCGACTTCGACATGCAGAAGAACCGGCCCTGGGGGGACGCGGTCGTCACCGGCTACGGGACGATCGAAGGGCGGACTGTGTTCGTCTTCTCCCAGGACTTCACCGTCTTCGGCGGCAGCCTCGGCGAGGTGATGGCGGAGAAGATGTGCAAGGTGATGGACCTCGCCGCCGAGGTCGGCGCGCCGGTGATCGGGATCAACGACTCCGGCGGTGCCAGGATCCAGGAGGGGGTCGTCTCGCTCGGCGCCTACGGGGACGTCTTCGTCCGCAACGTCAAATGTTCCGGGGTGATCCCCCAGATCAGCCTGATCATGGGCCCCTGTGCCGGCGGCGCCGTCTACTCGCCGGCGATGACCGATTTCATCTTCATGGTCAAAGAGACGTCGCACATGTTCATCACCGGCCCCGAGGTGATCAAGACCGTGACCGGCGAGGAGGTCGAGTTCGAGGAGCTGGGCGGGGCAATGAGCCACAACACGAAATCGGGGGTGGCGCACTTCGCGGCCGAGGATGAGGAGAGCTGCCTCGAGGACGTCCGCTACCTGATGAGCTTCCTGCCCTCGAACAATCTCGAGGCGCCGCCGAGGTTCGAGCCCGCCGACGACCCCGACCGCGAAGACGTGGAGCTCGACACCTGCGTCCCCGACGATCCCTCGAAGCCCTACGACATGCGCGACGTGATCGCCCGGATCGTCGACGACGAGGAGTTCCTCGAGGTCCATGAGCACTTCGCGAAGAACATCGTCTGCGGGTTCGCCCGCCTCGACGGCTTCCCGGTCGGGGTGGTCGGCAACCAGCCGGCGCACCTCGCCGGCGTCCTCGACATCGAGGCCTCGGAGAAGGCGGCCCGCTTCGTCCGCACCTGCGACGCCTTCAACGTGCCGCTGCTGACCTTCACCGACGTCCCCGGGTTCCTGCCCGGGACCGACCAGGAGTGGAACGGGATCATCCGCCACGGGGCGAAGCTGCTCTACGCCTTCACCGAGGCGACGGTGCCGAAGCTGACCGTCGTCACCAGGAAGGCCTACGGCGGCGCCTACGACGTCATGAACTCCAAGCACATGCTGGCCGACTTCAACGTCGCCTGGCCGACGGCGGAGGTCGCGGTGATGGGACCCGACGGGGCGGTCAACATCATCTACCGCAAAGACATCTCCTCCTCCCCGACGCCGGACCAGCGGCGCCAGAAGCTGATCGACGACTACAAGGCCCACTTCGCCAACCCCTACTCGGCCGCCGAACGCGGCTACATCGACGACGTGATCGAGCCGCGCCAGACCCGGCCGAAGCTGATCCGGGCGCTGCGGATGCTCCAGTCCAAGCGCGTCGAGCAGCCGAAGCGCAAGCACGGCAACATCCCGCTCTAGGAGAGGGAAGGGTCGGGTGCCCCTCCCTCGCGCTATCCGGCTGCGCCGGTAGCGCCGCGCTCGGGTAGTGGCACCCGACCCTTTCTTCCCAGAGCGTGCTGTCGCCCCGAGGTGGCGGACACGGGACGGCGGTGGCCCCCGGTCTCGACGCCGCCGCTGGTTGAACCTCGCACCCCCCATGTACGTAGGTCGGGTCAACCGGCCAATTGCCGGGATCCCAGCAAAGGAGAAACGCGATGAAACGGTTGCTGTCGGCAGCAATCCTTGCGGTTCTCGTCCTCGGTGTCTCGTCCCCAGTCGCCCTCGCCGGTGGAGGAAACCCATCCGGCACCGGGCCGCCGAGTCAGTCATGCCAGGAAATCGAGGCGGAAGGGGGAACCACGCCCGGCCACGCGGCGTCCTCGCCGGGCTCGCCGTTCAACGAGCCTGGAATCAACAGCCCCGAAGGGGGAGTCGGGGGTCGCCACTACAGCGAGAGCTCGCAGTACGACGTGGCCTGCCTCCACGTCTCACATCGCTGAACTCAGCGGGATGCTCGGGGGGGCGCTGCTCCCCGAGCATCCGACGGCATCCTCTACGGGACCGCGGTCGCCTCGGTCTCGACGCCGCCGCCCTCGAATTTGCCGCCGCGGCCGGCCACCGCCCCGCCCTGCTCGGCGGTCAGGCGGTGAGCGATGTAGACGGGGATGATCGAGATCAGGACGACGATCACGGCGACCGCGTTGACGATCGGGCGTTCCTGGGCCCGGAACAGATTCGTGAAGATCCAGATCGGAAGCGTTTCTTCGCCGCCGGGGATCGTGAACGTGGTGACGATTATCTCGTCGAAGGAGAGGCCGAAGGCGAGCAGCCCGCCGGCGCCGAGCGCGGAGCGCATGTTTGGCAGGGTGACGTGGCGGAAGGTCTGCCAGGGGTCGGCCCCGAGGTCAGCCGATGCTTCCTCGAACGACGCCGACATCCGCCGCAGCCGGGCGATGACGTTGTTGTAGACGACGACGATGCAGAAGGTCGCGTGGGCGACGATCACCGTGAACAGGGAGAGTTTGACCCCGAACACTTGGGTGAAGGTGTTGTTCAGCGCCAGGCCGGTCACGATCCCCGGCAGCGCAATTGGGAGGATCACCAGGAAGGAGATCGTCTCGCGGCCGAAGAAGCGGTGCCGCGACACGGCGAGAGACGCCAGGGTGCCGAGCACGAGTGCGATCGTGGTCGCCACCAGTGCCACTTTGATCGAGGTCCAGAACGCTTCGGGCGCCGTGCTTTCGAAGGCCTTCGGGAACCATTCGAGCGTCAGCCCCGGAGGCGGCCATTCGAGGATCTTGCTGGCGTTGAAGGCGTAGATCGCGAGGATGATCAGGGGGATGTAGATGAACGCCAGCCCGATCGCGACGGCGAGGCGGAGGACCAGGGTTGAGCGTCGAGAGAGCCTCATCGCCTATATGTGCTCGAACGCGCCCAGCCTGCGCGCTACCAGCAGGTAGCCGACCATCACCACGATCGGGACCAGCGCCAGCGCCGAGGCGAGGGGCAGGTTGTTGGAAAAGTTGTTGAAGACGACGTTGCCGATGAACTGGTTGTTGGAGACCAGTTTCGGCGTGATGTAGTCGCCGAGGGTCAGCGCGAAGGTGAAGATCGACCCGGCGACGACAGCCGGGAACGTGAGCGGCAGGATCACCCGCCTGAAGGTCGTGAACGGCTTCGCGCCGAGGTCCTCGGAAGCGCTGATCAGGGTGTTGGGTATCCGCTCCAGCCCGGCGAAGATCGGCAGCACCATGTAGGGCAGCCAGAGGTAGCTCATCACCAGCCACACCGCGGTGTTGCCGTAGCCGGGACTGCTCAGGCCGAGCGGTTCCAGAGCCCAGCTGATGAAGCCGCCCGAGGGTGACAGCATCGTCCTCCACGAGAGGACCTTGACCAGGTAGCCGGACCAGAGTGGGATCAGGACCGCTATCACGAGCGCCGCCTTGGCCCGGCGGTTGGCCACCTTGGCCATGTAGAAGGCGATCGGGAAGGCGAGGATCGCGTCGGTGATGGTCACGAGCGCCGCGATCAGGACGGTGCGCCCGACGATGGTCCGATAGACCGGTTCGTTCCAGAGGATTTCGAAGTTTTCGAAGCTGAGGCTTTTTTCGAGCTCGCCGCTGACCGGGTTGACCCCCCAGAAGGCCGCAATCAGGAGGAGCGCGAGCGAGCCCAGGTAGCCGATCACCAGCCAGCCGACGGGGCCGGCCAGCAGGGTCCCGACCTGCAGACGGCGGCGGCCGTGGAAGAGGCCGGCGAGCCTGCGGCCCACCGACCTCCTCTCCACGACCGCCTCAGTCGCCATGCGTCACTGCTTCTGGATCAGCCCTTGATCGAGGTCCAGGCCTGGACCCAGTCGTTGTAGTTCTTGCAATCTTCTTCGCCGTTGCCGCAGTCCGAGAGCGGCGTCTTCCAGTAGTAGACGCGTTTCCAGAACCCCGGGTCTTCCGCGTGGTATTCGGAGCAGAATTTCGGGTTTTCGGTTTCTTCGCAGGCCTTTTCCTGGGCCGGAGCCTCGCCGAAGAATTCCGCCACTTCCGCGTTGACTTTCGGTTCGATGATCCAGTTCATCCACATGTACATGCAGTTGGGATGCTGGGCTTCGGAGCTGATCATCCAGGTGTCCGACCAACCCGTCGCGCCCTCTTCCGGCAGGAAGCCCTGGCTCGCAGGGCTCGCGGCGACCGGCTTGCCTTCGCCCTTGAGGGCGAAGTACTGGTACTGCCAGGTCGTGCCGACCTGGCTGTCGCCGTTGGCGAAGGCCGAGATCTGCTTTTCGGCTTCCGACCAGTATTCGCCGACGAAGGCCCGCTGTTCCTTCATCAGGTTGACCGCGGCTTCGAACTGCTCTTCGTTCAGCTCATAGGGGTCTTCGATCCCCAGGTCCGGCTCGTGCATTTTGAGGTAGAGAGCAGCTTCGGCGATCGACATCGGATCGTCGTATTGGCTGATCTTGCCCTTGTGCTTTGCCGCTTCTGTGGGATCGAGGGTGATGCTCCACGATTTCGGCGCCGGCTTCACTTCGCCGCTGTTCCACATCAGGAGATTGGCGCCGCGACCGTGCGGGATCCCGTAGGGCTGGCCATCGAACGTGTTGTACGGCTGGTCCTTGAGATCGGAGAAGACCGTCTTGTAGTTGGGGACGAGGTCGGTGTTTACCGGGGCCACGTCGCCGCCTTCGAACAGCCGCGCAGTCGCGTTTCCGGATGCCGAGACACCGTCGTATTCACCGGTGCGCATCAGGTTCACCATTTCGTCGGAGGTGCCGGCGACCTTGTTGTTGACCTTGCAACCGGTCTTCTGTTCGAACGGCTTGCTCCATTCGGGTTCGACGTATCCGGCCCAGGAGATCAGGTCGACTTCGCCCTCTCCCTTGCCGAGCTTGGCCAGTTCTTCGCCGCTGGTTTCGCTGCTGCCGCCACCGCCACAGCCGGCGAGCAAAAGCATGAACGCCAGCAGGCCGGCGATGACAATCCACGCCGTCCGGTTCGGGTTTGCGCTCCTAGTCCTCACTTAACTCCTCCTTTGTTGCTTTCCCCCGTACGGCGACCGCGTGCTCCGGGCGCCATCCGACCTCGACCTCCTTGCCACGCTCCGTGGTCGAGTCCTGCGACGCCCCCTCCACGTTCTGGCGCACAAGCTGAAGCTCCCCGCCGGCGTCGAGCGCGACGGTGTACCGCGTCACCATTCCGGCGTAGGCGATCTCGGCGATCCGGCCGCGCTCGGTCCGCAGCCCGTCGGACCCGCCGCCGGGCTCGACAAGCTGGATCTTCTCGGGCCGGATCGTGAACCGCTCGCCGTTCCGTTCGAGGACGTTGGAGACGCCGACGAAGCCGGCGACGAATTCCGTCGACGGGTGCTCGTAGAGCTCGAACGGCGGGCTCACCTGCTCGATCTGGCCTTCGTTGAAGACGGCGATCCGGTCGCTCATCGTCAGCGCCTCGTCCTGGTCGTGGGTCACGTAGACGAAGGTGATCCCGACGTCGCCCTGGATCGCCTTCAGCTCGACCTGCATCTGCTCGCGCAGCTTCAGGTCGAGGGCGCCGAGGGGCTCGTCGAGGAGCAGGACCTGGGGGCGGTTGACGATCGCCCGCGCGAGCGCCACGCGCTGGCGCTGTCCGCCCGAGAGCTCGGCCGGCTTGCGCCCCGAGTATTCGGGCAGCCGGACCATCTCCAGCGCCTCTTCGCGTCGCTTGGCGCGATCGCCCTTCGAGACGCCGCCGACCCGCAGCCCGTACTCGACGTTTTCGCCGACGGTCATGTGCGGGAACAGGGCGTAGTCCTGGAAGACGGTGTTGACCGCCCGGTCGTAGGGCGGGGTGCCGCTGACGTCCTGCCCGGCGAGTTCGATCGTGCCGCTGGTCGGGTCCTCGAAGCCGGCGATCATCCGCAGCGTCGTCGTCTTGCCGGAGCCCGACGGGCCCAGCATCGTGAAGAACTCGCCGCGCTCGATCTCGAGGTCGATGCCCTCGACCGCCCGGACCTCGCCGTAGCGCTTGGTGAGGTCGGCCAGGCGGATGTCAGGTGGAGCAGCTACACGGAGAAGTTATCCGAGAGGTTCTGGAAAGCAAGGACAAATTCACCCCGACCGCTTGTCCGGAGTGGAGTATGTCCTTGCTCGAGTTCTCAGAAGCCTGCCGGGTGGCGGGCGATGTAGCCGACGTTGTCGCGCAGTTCTTCGTGCCAACTTGGCCCAGTGGTGCCATCGGTATTCCCCGATGTGTCCCACCGGTAGCCGGCGACGACGGCATAGGCGTGACCGGCGTTGGCATAGACGGTGATCCAGCGCCCTTCGCCCCGCAGGCCCCAGCTCTCCAGGGGCCCCGACGGCAATGGGCTTTCGAGGAATTCTCCGCCGCGCAGCATGTAGCTGACCGAGCCGGAGCAGTCATAGCCCCTGTCGATGAAGCTGGCGTGGCCGCCGCCGTAGATGTAGGGCTTGTTGCGAATCCGGTTGGCGTATTCGACCGCCTCCTTGACCCGCAGGGGAGCCGCCTTCGGCGGAATCAACATCCCGTTTGCAAGCAGCCGCGCCTTCGGCGTCGGCGTGCACATGTCTATTGCGGCCGGCGTGACACCGCCGCCTTCGCATGCCGCGGACGCGCCGCTGGGAGCGATGGCGAGGGCGGCGAATGCCGCTATGCAAACCAACCCCGACCAAAACGTTCGATTGTTCGTAGGCACTACCGATCTCCTTCGTCGGCCTACGGGGTTAGCTGTCGGGCTGGCGCGAAAGGAGCCTGCGCCCCCGCCCTGCTGGGCGGGTTAGCCCCGAAAACGTGGTTCCCCCGCTCCCGTGCCGCAATGCGCACGGGACTCGGCGTCTCGGTTGTTCGGAACGCGGGGCAGTGTAGACGATCGCCCCGCCGTTTGCTCATAAAAAGTAAACATTTAGTAGCCATTCGCACTTGCCTCCGCTTTTCCTGTCGGCCCGACCCGGTGCTAGCTTGCGGCTTGGGATGGAACTTTCCGGTCGCACCGCTCTGCTCACCGGCGCCACCGGGGGACTCGGCCGGGCGATCGCCGAGGCGCTTGCCGAGAGAGGCGCGAACCTTCTGCTCAGCGCGCGAGGAGCGGAGGCACTCGAGGCTCAGGCCGCGGCCCTGCCCGGCGAGGGCCACCGCGTCCTGCCCGCCGATCTCGCCGAGCCCGGCGCGGCCGAGGCGCTGGCCGCCTCGGCGGGAGACGTCGACGTGCTGGTCGCCAATGCCGGCCTGCCGGGGGCCGGCTGGCTGTCGGACTTCAACTCCGAGGAGGTGAGTCGGGCAGTGCGGGTCAACCTCGAGGCACCGATGCTGATGGCGCGCGCCCTTTACCCGGGGATGGTCGAGCGCGGGTCAGGGCACCTCGTGTTCATCGCCTCGCTTGCGGGCAAGGCGGCGAGCCCTCGCACCTCGATCTACAACGCGACCAAGTTCGGCCTCCGCGGCTTCGCGCTCGGCCTGCGCGCCGACCTGGTGCCGAAAAACGTCGGCGTCTCGCTCGTCAGCCCCGGCTTCATCCGTGACGCCGGGATGTTCGCCGACTCGGGAGCCTCGCCGATGGGACTCGGCACCGGCCGTCCCGACCAGGTGGGCGCGGCGGTCGTCAAGGCGATCGAGCGTGACCGGACCGAGCTCAGCGTCGGCCCGATCCGCCAGCGCGCCCTCGCCCACCTCGGCCTCGCAACCCCCGCGATCTCCGTCCGTGCCCAGAGTGGCGCCGCCGGCCAACGGATCGCCGACGGGGTTGCCACTGGCCACCCCCCGGGGAAGCGCTGACGCCGCTCCCGGGGGGTGGGTGCCTCTCGAACGGACGGATACTCAAAGTGCCGGTCTGATTAGACCGGCACTTGTTCGGGCGAGAGGTGCCCACCCCCCTAGGATGGAGTCATGGCCAACCTCGACACTTTCAACGCGAAATCGACCCTCGAGGTCGGGGGCCGTTCGTACGAGATCCACCGTCTCGACGCGCTGCAGGAGAAGTTCGACGTCGCCCGCCTGCCCTACTCGTTGAAGGTGCTGCTGGAGAACGTGCTGCGGCTCGAGGATGGGGTCTCGGCAAGCGCCGAGACGATCGAGGCGATCGCCAGCTGGGACGCCTCGGCCGAGCCCGGCGTGGAGATCCCGTTCCAGCCGGCCCGGGTGCTTATGCAGGACTTCACCGGCGTGCCGGCGGTCGTCGACCTCGCCGCGATGCGCGACGCGATGGCGGACATCGGCGGTGACCCGGAGAAGATCAACCCGCTGGTCGACGTCGATCTCGTCATCGACCACTCGGTCCAGGTCGACGCCTTCGGCAACGAGCGCGCCTTCGCCCTCAACGCCGAGCGCGAGTTCGAGCGCAACCACGAGCGCTACTCGTTCCTGAAGTGGGGGAGGGAGGCGTTCGACAACTTCACGGTCGTTCCGCCGGCGACGGGCATCTGCCACCAGGTCAACCTCGAGCACATCGCCCAGGTCGTCTACAGCGACGGCCGCGGCGAGATGCCCCAGGCCTACCCCGACACGCTGGTCGGGACCGACTCGCACACGACGATGGTCAACGGACTCGGCGTCCTCGGCTGGGGCGTGGGCGGGATCGAGGCCGAGGCGGCGATGCTGGGCCAGCCGATCTCGATGCTGTTGCCGCAGGTCGTCGGCTTCAAGCTCGACGGCGAGCTTCCCGAGGGAGGAACCGCGACCGACCTGGTCCTGACCGTGACCGAGATGCTCCGCGACCACGGCGTCGTCGCCAAGTTCGTCGAGTTCTTCGGACCCGGGCTGGCGACCCTCGGCCTCGCCGACCGGGCGACGATCGGCAACATGTCCCCCGAGTTCGGCTCGACCTGCGCGATCTTCCCGGTCGACGCCGAGACGCTTCGCTACCTCGAGCTGACCGGGCGCCCGACCGAGGCGATCGAGCTGGTCGACGCCTACGCCCGCGAGCAGGGGATGTTCGCCGACGCCGAGTACGAAGACCCGGTCTTCTCCGCGACCCTCGAGCTCGACCTCGGTGAGGTCGAGCCGAGCATCGCCGGGCCGAAGCGCCCCCAGGACCGGGTGCCGCTCTCGCAGGCGAAGGAGGCCTTCCTCGAGGCGATGGAGGAATTCGACCCGGAGGCCGCCGAGCAGCTGAGCGACCTCGACGAGGCGGGGCAGGAGTCGTTCCCGGCCTCGGACCCGCCGGCCGAGGACCACGACGTCGAGGCCGACCGGCCGCGGCCCGCGGTGACCGGCGGGACCACGGCGACGATGTGGCGCTGCAGCCAGGACGCGGTCGAGGTGACCCTCGAGGACGGGACCCTGGTCGAACTCGACCACGGCCGGGTCGTGATCGCGGCGATCACGAGCTGCACCAATACCTCGAACCCGTCGGTGATGGTGGGCGCCGGCCTCCTCGCCCGCAACGCGATCGAACGCGGACTGACGCGGCGGCCCTGGGTCAAGACCTCGCTCGCGCCGGGATCGACGGTCGTCACCGACTACCTCGAGAAATCGGGCCTGACCGAGTACCTCGACCGGCTCCAGTTCAACCTCGTCGGCTACGGGTGCACAACCTGCATCGGCAACTCCGGCCCGCTGCCGCCGGAGATCTCGGCCGCGGTCGAGGAGAAGGACCTCGTCGTCTGCTCGGTCCTCTCCGGCAACCGCAACTTCGAGGGGCGGATCAACCAGGACGTGAAGGCCAACTACCTGGCGAGCCCGCCTCTGGTCGTCGCCTACGCCCTCGCCGGGCGGATGGACATCGATCTCGGGAGCGAGCCGCTCGGCCAGGGATCCGACGGCGAGCCGGTCTACCTCGCCGACATCTGGCCAGGCGCCGAGGAGATCAAGCAGGTCGTCGGCAGCTCGATCGCCTCCGAGATGTTCACCCGCAACTACGGCGAGGTGCTGGCGGGCGACGAGAACTGGAACGCCGTCGAGGTGCCCGAGGGCGACCGCTACACCTGGCCCGATTCGACCTACGTCCGCCGGCCGTCCTTCTTCGAGGGGATGCCGGCCGAGGCGCCGGGAGTCGAGCCGATCGAGGAGGCGCGTGTGCTAGCGGTGCTCGGCGACTCGATCACGACCGACCACATCTCTCCTGCCGGCGCGATCAAGAAAGACAGCCCGGCCGGTCGCTGGCTGATCGATGAAGGCGTCGAGCCCCGCGACTTCAATTCCTATGGCTCGCGCCGGGGCAACCACGAGGTGATGATCCGCGGCACCTTTGCCAACATCAGGCTGCGCAACCTCCTGGTCGAGCGCGCCGGCGGCTTCACCCGTCACTTTCCTGACGGTGAGGAGACGACGATATTCGAGGCGGCGACGACTTATGCCTCCGAAGGTGTGCCGCTCGTCGTCCTCGCCGGCAAGGAGTACGGCTCGGGATCCTCGCGCGATTGGGCCGCGAAGGGCACGCGCCTACTCGGGGTGCGGGCGGTGATAGCCGAGAGCTTCGAGCGGATCCACCGCTCCAACCTGATCGGGATGGGCGTGCTTCCACTCCAGTTCGCCGACGGCGAGAGCGCCGAGAGCCTCGGCCTCACCGGGACGGAGATGCTCGACGTCGGCGACCTCGAGGACGGCGAGGCGAACACGGTGAAGGTCGCCGCCCGCCGCGACGGCGGTGGGCTGACGGAGTTCGAGGCGAAGGTTCGCCTCGACACCCCGAACGAGGTCACATACTTCCGCAACGGTGGGATCCTGCAGACGGTCCTGAGGAACCTCAGAGGCTGATCAGCCGGGCCCGGCGGGGGCTCGACAGACATAGGCACAGCAAGGGCCGCGGGAGGCAGGGGGGTCCGCGCGACCCTCACTGCACCTGAGCGTCGGTAGCCAGGGAGGGATGCCGACGCGGCCGTTCCCCCGGACGGGACTGCCCGGAAGAACAGTCACCTCCTAGCTATACCGGCTCAGGCGGCCGTGGTCAAGGCGAGTTAGGCGTGCCTACGGTCAATTTGCGGCGTTCGGCGGTGCCTCGGCCACTCCCCAACCCTTACGCTCGATCAGCTCGATCCCGATCACGCTTCCGACCGGGCCGACCGGTGTGAGTGTGGCCGCAAGCAGTGTGTACGGAGCCTCGCGCCTAACCGCGGCGATCCAGATAACCACGCACAGCGCGATGAAGCCGAGGCCGTGCGCCCACCCGAACACCATCGTCTCGGTTTCGAACCCGGGCGCGACCCAGAACACGATCAGGGCCGAGAAGATCGCCAGCTCGACCCAGCTGAAGCGCTTGACCCAGCGGAACAGCGGGCCGGGCACCGGCTTCCGCATCAGCTTCCCGGGGTGAGGGCGGTGAGCACGATTCGCTCCTGCTCGCGGACATGGGCGGCGGCATACCCCTCGCCGGTGCTGGCGCGGGTCGGGCGTCCGACGTAGCCGAGCTCGACGCCATCCGGCAGCAGCTCGGGAAGGCGCCTCGACATCACCTTCGAAGCGCCCATGTTGCGCGGCTCCTCCTGGGTCCAGACGACCTCCTTCAGATTCGGGTAGGAGGCGATCAGGCCTTCGAGCTGCTCCTTGGCGAAGGGATAGAGGAGCTCGACCCGGGCGATCGCGACGTTCTCGGCCGCATCGCGACGATCGCTGGCGTCGAGGTCGCAGTAGATCTTGCCCGAGCAGAGGATCAGCCTCTCGACCTTGTCGCGGCGACCCGCCGCCTTCGGGTCGTCGAGGATCAGCTCGAAGTGGCCGTCGGTGAGCTCCTGCGGCGTCGCCGCGGCGCGATCGAGGCGCAGCAACCCCTTCGGGGTGAAGACGACGAGCGGGCGCGGCTTGCGGATCAGGGCCTGGCGGCGCAGGAGGTGGAAGTACTGGGCCGCGGTGCTCGGGTTCGCGATCCGGATGTTGCCCTCGGCGGCGAGTGCGAGGAAGCGCTCGATGCGGGCGCTGGAGTGCTCCGGGCCGGAGCCCTCGTACCCGTGCGGCAGCAGCAGCGTCAGGCGGCTGGTCTGGCCCCACTTCGCCTCGCCGGAGACGATGAAGCTGTCGATGATCACCTGGCCGGCGTTTGCGAAGTCGCCGTACTGCGCCTCCCAGATCACCAAGGCGTTCGGGTTCGCCGCCGAGTACCCGTACTCGAAGCCGAGGCAGGCGACCTCCGAGAGCGGGCTGTTGTAGAGCTCGAACGGCGCGTTTGCGTCGTCGAGGTTCTGCATCGGGCAGTACTTCAGCCCGGTGTTCTCGTCGTGGAGGACGAGGTGACGGTGTGAGAACGTGCCGCGCTCGGTGTCCTGGCCGGTCAGTCGGATGTGAATCCCATCGGTCAGGAGCGTCGAGAACGCGAGCGCCTCGGCGTGGCCGAATTCGATTCCGCCCTCCTCGAGCGCTTTGATCCGCTTCGCCAGCGGTTTGCGCAGCTTGCGGTGGATCGTGAAGCTCTCCGGTACTCGGATCAGAGCCTCGTTCAGCGGGCGCAGGCGCTCGATCGGCACCGCGGTCTCGACCGGCGGGCTAGCGCTGCGGTCGAGTTCGCCGGTGGCGCTCGTCGTCACGGTCGGGTCTTCGTACTCGCCGAGCTCCATCTTCTTGCGCAGGTCTTTCAACGCAGCCGACATCTCCTCGCGCCGTTCGGTTCCCTCGCGCTCGACGTCGCCCTCCGCGATCACGCCCTCGTCGATCAGCTTCTTCGCGTAGATCTCGGACACCGGCGGGTGCGCCTTGATCTTGGCCACCGTCGTCGGCTGGGTGTAGGCCGGCTCGTCGGTCTCGTTGTGGCCATAGCGGCGGTAGCCGATCACGTCGATGACGATGTCCCGGCCCCAGCGCTCGCGATAGGCCATCGCGAGCCGGATCGCCGACGAGCAGGCCTCGACGTCGTCGGCATTGACGTGGACGATCGGGACGTTGAAGCCCTTCGCCATGTCGGCCGCATACGGGGTCGAGCGGGCCTCCTCGGGGTCGGTCGTGAACCCCACCTGGTTGTTCTGGATGATGTGGATCGTGCCGCCGGTCGAGTAGCCGCGCAGGCCCTGGAGGTTGAGCGTCTCGGCGACGACTCCCTGGCCGGGGAAGGCGGCGTCGCCGTGGAGCAGGACGGGGACCGCGCGGCGCGGGTCGTGATCGATCCTCGCCTCCTCGAAGTCGGACTGGAGGAAGCGCGAGGCGCCCTCGACGACGGGGTTGACGAACTCGAGGTGGCTCGGGTTCGGGTAGAGGCGGACGGCAATCTGCTCGCCGGCGTGGGTCTCGTAGACCCCCTGATGGCCGTAGTGGTACTTGACGTCCCCGGTGCCGTGGTGGGGGATCGAGGCGACCGCCTTGACGGCCTCGATCTGCTTCGAGCCCTCGAACTCGGCGAGGATCGACTCGACCGAGCGCCCCATGTTGTGGGCGAGGACGGCGAGCCGGCCGCGGTGCGCCATCCCGAGCACGACCTCCTCGGCGCCGGCGCGGCGGGAGAGGGTGATCAGCTCGTCGAGCATCGGCACCGTCGCGTCGAGGCCCTCGATCGTGAAGATCTTCTGCCCGAGGTAGGCCTTCTCGACGAAGCGCTCGAACTCGAAGACGTCGATCAGCCGCTGCAGGAGGCGTCGTTTCTCGTCGTCGGCGAGCGGCTCGCGGTGGGCACCGGTCTCGACCATCTCCCGCAGCCAGGTCCGCTGTTGGTGCGAGGAGAGGTGCTCGAACTGGTAGGCGATCGTGCCGCAGTAGGCCTCCCGCATCCGTGGCAGCGCCTCGAGCAGGGTCTCGCCGGGGACGCCGATCCGCAGGATCGAGGCCGGGATCCGCGACATCAGCTCCGGGGTCAGGTTGAGGTTCTCGGGCTGGATCGCCGGGTCGCCCTTCGGCTCGCTGCCGAGCGGGTCGAGGCGGGCGGCGAGGTGGCCGTGGGTCCGGTAGCCCTTGAGCAGCGAGGTCGCCGCCTGCACCGCCTGCAGCAGCTCCTCGTCGGGCTGCGTCGGCGTGGTCGCGGGCGGTGGCGCCCCCAATGGCGGCGCCGAGGCCGCCGCCGGGTGGGCGGCCGTGACCGCGGCCGGGTCGATCCCGAGATCGGTGGCGACCGACTCGTAGAAGCGGTCCTCACCCTGCAGGAGCTGCTCGATCCGGCGTAGGAACGAGCCCGACTCGGCCCCCTGGATGACCCGGTGGTCATAGGTCGAGGTCATCGTCATCACCTTCGAGACGCCGAGCTGCTTGATCCGGTCGGGGCCCGCGTGCGCCCACTCGGGCGGGTAGGCGATCGAGCCTGTCGCGATGATCGCGCTTTGGCCGCTCAGCAGGCGCGGGACCGAGGAGATCGTCCCGATTCCCCCCGGGTTGGTCAGCGAGATGTTCGTCCCCTGGAAGTCGTCGGCGGTCAGCTTGCTCTCGCGGGTCTTCTTGATCAGTTCCTCGTAGTAGCTGTGGAAGGAGGCGAAGTCGAGGCCGTCGGAGCCCTTGATCGCGGGCACCATCAGGCTGCGGGAGCCGTCCTTGCGCTCGATGTCGACTGCGATTCCGAGGTTGACCGGCCCGCCCTCGATCGCGAACGGCTTGCCATCGCGCATCTCGAAGACGCGGGTCATCACCGGCCACTCCTTGGCCGCCTGGACGATCGCCCACGCGATCAGGTGGGTGAAGGAGACCTTCATCCCGCGCTCGTTGAGGATCCCGTTCAGGGCCCTGCGCTTGGCGTCGAGCGTGTCGATCGAGATCGTCCGGAACGAGGTCGCGGTCGGCACCTCGCGACTTTCGTTCATCGCCTGCGCCAGCATCGCGGCCGGCCCCCGCAGCGGCTTCGTCTCCCCCGCGGCGGAGGGTGCGGCCGGTGGGGCCGCCCCGTCCCCACCGCCGTTGGCGGCCGCCAGCACGTCCTCCTTCGTCACCTTCGCTCCCGGCCCACTGCCCGCAACCGCGCCAAGGTCGACGCCGTTTTCAGCAGCTATCCGCCTCGCGATCGGCGTCGCCCTGACGTCGGCGCCATTGGCACCGTCGCCAACCCGACGATCGGTCCCTCCGCCTGTTGCAGCCGCATCTCCCGCGGGTGGCGCCGGGGACGGGGGGGTCGAGGACGCCTCTGGGGCGTCCGAGGGCCCCTCCTCCCCGGCGACAGGACCCGCGGGCTGTGCGGTTGGTCCCCCGGAGGAATCGTCGCCCGGCTCCATCTCCGCCAACGGCGCCCCAACGGGAACCTCGTCATCGACCTGCACGAGCAGCTTGGTGATGACGCCGGCCTCCGGCGCCGGCACCTCGGCGTCGACCTTGTCGGTCGAGACCTCGACGACGGTGTCGCCCTCATTGACGAAATCGCCGACGGCGACGTGCCACTCGAGGACGATTCCCTCGGTCACCGACTCGCCCATTTCGGGCATCTGAATCTGCACAGTGGCCGTTTGCGCCATCCTTGCTTTGAGTGTATGAAACAAGCGTGAGCGCCGAGCTAAGGCAGGAAGGCTGAAATGAACTACTTCGTCACCGGGGTGACCGGCTTCATCGGCCGCAATCTCGTCGAGCGGCTGCTGCAGCGCGAGGGCACGATCTACGCGCTGGTGCGGTCGGGCTCGCGCGGCAGGCTCGAGGAGCTTCGGACCTCCTGGGGAGCCGACGGGGCCCGGATCGTCCCGGTCGCCGGCGACCTCTCCCAGGCGGGCCTCGGTATCTCCGAGGAGGATCTGCTGACGCTGCGCGGCGACGTCGACCACTTCTTCCACCTGGCCGCGATCTACGACATGACCGCCGGCGCCGAGGCGCAGGAGGTGGCCAACGTCGAGGGGACCCGGCACGCGGTAGAGCTCGCGACCGCGATCGAGGCCGGCTGCTTCCACCAGGTCAGCTCGATCGCCGCCGCCGGGCTCTTTCGCGGCGAATGGCGCGAGGATATGTTCGACGAGGCCGAAAACCTCGACGTCCACCCCTACTTCCGCACCAAGCACGAGTCCGAGCGCGTCGTCCGCGAAGAGTGCACGCGTCCGTGGCGCGTCTACCGCCCGGGGATCGTCGTCGGCGACTCGCGGACCGGCGCGACCGACAAGGTCGACGGCCCCTACTACTTCTTCAAGCTCCTCCAGCGTGCCCGCCGCGTGCTCCCCTCCTGGCTGCCCACGGTCGGGGTCGAGGGCGGCGAGATCAACATCGTCCCGGTCGATTACGTCGCCGCCGCGATCGACCACATCGCCCACCAGCCGGGGCTCGACCGGCAGGCTTTCTCCCTCACCGATCCGGACCCGAAGACCGCCGGCGAGCTGGTCAACCTGCTCGCCAGGGTCGCCGATGCCCCGCAGGCCGCCTACCGGCTCGACGCGAACGTCACCGACCCGGCGACGAGCCTCGTCAAGACTGGGCTGCGGCTGTTCCCACCGGCGAAGCGGGTCGGCAACCGTGCTCTCAGCGAGCTCGGGATTCCGCCCGGCGTCCTCAACTACCTCGACTACCCGACCCACTTCGACTCGACCAACGCCGAGGCGGCCCTTGCCGGGTCCGGTATCGAGGTGCCGCCGCTCGAGTCCTACGCCGACAGGCTCTGGGACTACTGGGAGCGGAACCTCGATCCCGATCTCTTCAAGGACCGGCCGCTTGCGTCGGCCGTCCGCGGCAAGGTCGTCCTGATCACCGGCGCCTCGTCGGGGATCGGCAAAGCGACCGCGGTCAAGGTCGCCGACGCGGGCGGGACCGTGCTGCTCGTCGCCCGCTCGATGGACAAGCTCGAGGAGACCAAGGAGGAGATCGAGGCCGCGGGCGGGGTGGCCCACATCCACCAGTGCGACATGTCGGACGTCGAGGACGTCTCGCGGATGGCCGACGAGGTCCTCACCTACCACGGCCGGGTCGACATCCTCGTCAACAACGCCGGCCGCTCGATCCGTCGCTCGGTCGGCCTCTCCTACGACCGCTTCCACGACTACGAGCGGACGATGCAGGTCAACTACTTCGGCGCGGTGCGGCTGATCCTCGCCCTGCTGCCCTCGATGCGGGCCCACAGGACGGGCCACATCATCGATATCAGCTCGATCGGCACCCAGACCAACCCGCCGCGGTTCTCCGCCTACGTCGCATCGAAGGCGGCGCTCGACGCCTTCGGCCGGGTGATCGCCTCCGAGGTGATCGACGACGGCGTCCACATCACGACGATCCACATGCCCCTCGTGAGGACGCCGATGATCGCGCCGACCCGGATGTACGACATGTTCCCGGCGATCACCCCCGAGGAGGCCGCGGAGCTGATCTCCGGTGCGATCGTCAACCAGCCGAAGAAGGTGGCGACCAGGCTCGGCACCCTCGGCGAGGTCATCTATGCGGTCGCTCCCACCTTCAGCGACCGGATCCTCAACACCGCCTACAAACTGTTCCCCGAGTCGCAGGCCGCGAAGGGCAAGGGCGAGCAGGCGCCGGACAAGGCGCCGACCGCCGAGGCCGTCGCCTTCGCCCACCTGATGAAAGGGGTCCACTGGTAGAGGGCGGGGACTCCCTCCGCCGGACAAGCGTCGGTCTAATCAGACCGACGCTTTGAGTATCCGCCCGTCAGGGAGTCCCCGCCCTCTATCTCGGGTGGCGGCGATGGCACGAAGGCTGAAGCACTGGGGCTGGGGCTACGAGGACCAGGTGCCGTCGCGCTCGCAGCTGGAGGAGGCGGCGGCCGGGATCCGCGACCGCCTCGGCTTCGGCGGCGAGGTCGAGGAGGCGGTCCCGCTGGAGGAGGTCGAGATCCGAGCGCCGCGGTTGAAGGCGCCGAGCGGTTTCGGCGACCTCTACAGCGACGAGAAGTACGAGCGGGTCTCGCATGCGCTCGGCAAGTCCTACGCGGACCTCGTCCGCGGCTTCCGCGGCGAGTTCGAGAACCCACCCGACCTCGTCGCCCGACCGCGCGACGAGTCCGAGATCGAGGTCGTGCTGAGCTGGTGCGAGGCGGAGGGGGCGGCGGTGATTCCGTTCGGCGGCGGCACGAGCGTCGTCGGCGGGGTCGAGGGCCGGCTCGGCGACCGTCCGTTCGTCAGCCTCGACCTACGCCGCCTCGACCGGGTGCTCGAGGTCGACCCCGACTCGCTGGCGGCGAGGATCCAGGCCGGGGCGACGGGCCCCAACCTCGAGGACCAGCTGCGCGAGCATGGCCTGACCCTGCGCCACTTCCCGCAGTCGTTCGAGTACTCGACCCTCGGCGGCTGGATCGCGACCCGGGCGGGCGGCCACTTCGCCACCCTCTACACCCACATCGACGATCTCGTCGAGTCGGTGCGGGCGATCACCCCGCGCGGGGACTGGCAGAGCCGGCGGTTGCCGGGATCCGGGGCGGGGCCCTCGCCGGACCGGGCGCTGATCGGGTCCGAGGGCATCCTCGGGACGATCGCCGAGGCCTGGGTGCGGGTCAGGCCGAGGCCCACGTTCAAGGCCTCCTGCGGGGTCGAGTTCGGCGACTTCCTCGCCGCCGCGGGGGCAGTTCGCGAGATCTCCCAGTCGGGGCTGTACCCCTCCAACTGCCGCCTGCTCGACGCGCTCGAGGCGGGGACGACCGGCGCCGGCTCCGGCGACTCGAATCTCCTGATCCTCGGCTTCGAGTCCGCCCACCACGAGGTCGATCACTCGATGGAGATTGCGGTCGCAATAGCCGAAGAGCATGGAGGTAAACCCGGCATCGCGGACGCGGCCGCGAGCCGGAGCGACCGACCGTCACGATCTGATTCTTCGGGAGGTAGCGAAGGCGATGCATTGGTGGAGGGGCAGTCGGCCGTCGACACCTGGCGGAACGCCTTCCTCATGGCTCCCTACCTGCGCGACACCTTCGTCGCCTGCGGCGTCCTCTCCGAAACCTTCGAGACGGCGATCACCTGGGACCGCTTCGAGGAGTTCCACGCGAACGCGATGGAGGCCGTCAGGGGGAAGATCGCGGAGGTCTCCGACGCCCCGGGATCGGGCCCGGGCGTCCCGCGCGTGAGCTGCCGCTTCACCCACGTCTACCCCGACGGGCCCGCGCCGTACTTCACGGTGATGGCCCCCGCCGTCCGCGGCGGTGAGGTCGAGCAGTGGGGCGAGATCAAGCGGGCCGCGGCCGAGGCGGTGGTCGAGGGCGGGGGGACGATCACCCACCACCATGCGGTCGGTCGCGATCACCGGCCCTGGTACGACCGCCAGCGCCCGGCCCCGTTCGCGGCGGCGCTCCGCGCCGCGAAGGCCGAGCTCGACCCGGCGGCGATCATGAATCCCGGCGTGCTGATCGACCCGTAGGCGGGAGTCGACCGCCGCGCAGCGGTACCCTGTCGCGACGTATCTCCCTTGGCCGGGCGGCATCGGCGGTGCCGCCCGGTGGCTCACGATGGAAACAATCACCTCGGAACAGCCGACGATCGCGGTACCCGCAGAGCCCGACACCGCGGCCGACCAGCCGGTGGTGCCCACGCGAACGCCGCTGCGGGCGGCGATCAAGACGGCGCGGCCGCAGGAGTGGGTCAAGAACGTCTTCGTCTTCGCCGGGCTCCTCTTCTCGGGCAAGTTCAACGACCCGCACGACATCCTTCTCGCCACCCTGGCGTTCATCTCGTTCTGCGCGATCTCGAGCGCGGGCTACTACGTCAACGACCTGATGGACGTCGAGCTCGATCGCAAGCACCCGAAGAAGAAGTTCCGCCCGCTCGCCGCGGGAGAGCTCTCTGAGCGTGCGGCGCGGACGATTGCTCCCCTGCTCGCCGCGTTCGCGATCGCCCTCGCGTTCGCGACCGTCAACTGGGAAGTGGGCCTGATGGTGGTCGGCTACGGGATCGCACAGGTCGCGTACAGCCTCGGCCTCAAGCAGATCGTGATCGCCGACGTGATGACCCTCGCCGGGCTGTTCATCCTCCGCGTCGCCGCCGGCGCCAGCGCCGTCGACGCCCACGCCTCGGAATGGCTGATCCTCTGCACCGGCTTCATCGCCCTCTTCCTCGGTGTCACCAAGCGCCGCCAGGAGGCGGTCTCGGAGCTCCATCAGGGGACCAGCAGCCGCCCGGTCCTCGAGCATTACTCGCTGCCGTTCCTCGACCAGATGGTCGCCCTGGTCACCACCGGGACGATCATCAGCTACTCGATCTACGCCGTCAACTCGCCGCTGATCGGCAACGAGATGATGTGGACGATCCCGCCCGTCCTCTACTGCGTCTTCCGCTACCTCTACTTGATCTACGACCGCGCCGACGACCGCTCGACCGCGGCGATCATCGTCGAGGACAGGCCGCTGATCGCAGGCGTCGCGACGTTCGCTCTCGTCGCCTTCCTGCTGCTGTACGTCTTCAACTAGATGGGGACCAGGACCGAGCACGCGCCGGGGACGTTCAGCTGGGTCGACCTGACCACGAGCGACTCCGAGGCGGCGAAGTCCTTCTACGGCGAGCTCCTCGGGTGGGAGTTCGACGACAACGAGATCCCCGGCGGCGGCACCTACTCGATGTGCCTGGTCGGCGGCGAGAGCGCCGCCGCGATCGCGCCGCAGACCGACAAATTCCCCCCGCACTGGAACAGCTACGTCACCGTCGCCGGCGCCGATGAGGCCGCGGCCCGGGTAAAGGAGCTCGGCGGGACAGTGATCGAGCAGCCCTTCGACGTGATGGAGGCAGGCCGCATGGCACTGCTCCAGGACCCGACCGGAGCGGCGCTCTGCGTCTGGGAGCCGAACCAGTCGATCGGAGCGACCCGAGTCAACGAGCCCGGCTGCCTGACCTGGAACGAGCTCCACAGCCCCGACCCTGACGCCGCGCTCGAGTTCCTCACCGGCCTGTTCGGGTGGGGAACGGAGCGGATGCAGGGAGAGGGAGCGCCCGCCTACACCATCATCAAGGTCGGCGACCGCAGCAACGGCGGCGTGATCGCCGCCCAGGCGGGCGAGCCGCCGCACTGGATTCCGTACTTCTGCGTCGATAGTCGCGACGAGACTGCCGACCGGGCCGGGGAGCTCGGCGGCCGCTCCTACGTCCGGATGGAGATGCCCCAGGGCAAGATCGCGTTCCTCAGCGACCCACAGGGCTCCCCCTTCGCGATCTGGGAGGGCGACACCGACAACTAGTCGGGCTCGACCGGCAGGTCTGAGCGGAGCTCCACCTTGCCGCCGCGGTGGTACTGGAGGTCGATGGTCTCGTTCTTGCGGTAGGTCCCGAACAGTCCCAGGTACATCGCCAGCCAGCGCCCGGTCCCGACCCTCTCCTTGACCAGCTGGCGGGTGAAGACGATCTCCCCGGCGCGGACGTTGTAGTCGGCGCCCTCGCGCTGCTCGACCCCATTGACGAAGACCGTGTAGGGGGCTTCGGCCCCGGCCGGCAGCTTGATCCGCCGCCCCGCCGCGTAGCTCCCCTTCGGGATCTCGGCCTCGACCGGCTCGCTCACCCGCGCGCCTCCAGCGCCTCGCGGACCGCGTCGAACGGGCTGTCGTACTCGGTCGGGTCGAGCTCCTCGCGGCCGACCCCGCCGCGGTAGGGGACGAAGGTCCCGTCCCCCCTGAGGTCGATGCCTGCGACCGGCTTGCGCAACAGGCCGCGCCCTGCGAGCTGAAGCCGTGCGTGGACCTGCTCCCCCGGCCCGAAATCCCTCAGCCCCGAGACCGGCGCCGCCGACCCCTCGGCCCGGATCTCGAGCGCCCGCCGCCGCATCGTCGCAACCGCCTCCCCGAGATCCTCAAACCCCGAATGCTCCACATCGGACCCGTGTCTAACGGTCAACTTCCACTCTGCCATGCGGGGAGGGTAAGCGACGTGGGAGGGAGGGCCGGGGGTGTCCTCCCGCAAGCGGCGTCCTGTTTTTCGCCCAGTCCCTTCTCGGACGGCCACAGCACGGGGGCGCGAAAAACCCAGCACCGCGGAGGACGCCCCCGGGCCTCCTTCGCGGCGACTATGCGCCTCGCCGTGGCCGTTTCGGCCGTTTCGCCGGCGGCCCGACGATTTTTTCGGGCCCCTCTCGGTCTGCGATCGAGACGTACTCGCGCTCGCGGTGGCCGGTGTAGATCTGGCGCGGGCGGGAGATCTTCTGCTCGGGGTCGTCTTTCATCTCCATCCACTGCGCGACCCAGCCGGCAGTGCGGGGGATCGCGAAGATCACCGTGAACATGTTGGTCGGGATCTCGAGCGCCTCGTAGATGATCCCCGAGTAGAAGTCGACGTTCGGGTAGAGCTTGCGCGAGGTGAAGTACTCGTCGTCGAGGGCGCGTTTCTCGAGCTCGCGCGCGATCTCGACCAGCGAGTTGTACTCGGTCGCCCCGAAGACCTCGTCCATGTGCTGCTGGATGATCCGCGCCCGCGGGTCGTAGTTCTTGTAGACGCGGTGGCCGAAGCCCATCAGTTTCTCCTCGCGCTTCTTCACCCGCTCGAGGAAGTCGGGGATGTTGTCCGGGGACTCGATCCGGCGCAGCATCCTCAGCACCGCCTCGTTGGCGCCGCCGTGCAGCGGCCCGTACAGCGCCGCGACGCCCGCGGCGACCGCCGAGTAGGGGTCGACGTCGGAGGAGCCGACCCCTCGCACGGCGTTGGTCGAGCAGTTCTGTTCGTGGTCGGCGTGAAGGATGAAGAGCACGTCGAGCGCCTTCGAGAGCGCCTCCTTCGGGACGTGCTGGGCTTCCGTTTTTTTGAACATCATCGAGAGGAAGTTCTCGGAGTAGTTGAGGTCGTTGTCGGGATAGGCGTAGGGGAAGCCCATGTTGTGGCGGTAGGAGAAGGCCGCGAGCGTCGGGATCTTGGCGATCAGCCTGACCGCGGCCATGTAGCGCTCTTCGGGGTCGTCGGTGTCTTTGGCGTCGGGATAGAAGGTCGAGAGTGCCCCGACCCCGGCTAGCAGCATCCCCATCGGGTGGGCGTCGTAGCGGAAGCCCTCGAAGAGCTGCTTGAGGTCCTCGTGGACGTAGGTGTGGTGGGTGATGTCGAAGACCCATCGCTCGAGCTGCGGCTGGGTCGGGAGCTCGCCGAAGATCAGCAGGTAGGCGACCTCGAGGAAGGTCGAGCGCTCGCAGAGCTGCTCGATCGAGTAGCCGCGGTGTTCGAGGATCCCGGCCGCGCCGTCGATATAGGTGATCGCCGAGCGGCACGCGGCGGTGTTGGTGAAGGCCGGGTCGTAGGCCATCATCCCGAATTCGCCCTCGTCGACTTTGATCTGGCGCAGGTCCATCGCCCGCACCGTCCCGTCGCTGATCGGGAGCTCGTAGGTCTGCCCCGTCCTGTTGTCGGTTACCGTCAGTGAATCGGAGCCGGTGGCGACGTCCCCCTCGCCGGTTGGACTGCTGATCTGCTGCTCGGTGGCCATCACCCCTCCTCTGTGGACCGGACTGGTAGAGAATCCAGTATCGCAGTTCGGTCCCTTCGGACCGCCCGGTCAGAGCCGGTGTGGGGCTACTCGCTGGGGACGGGGAGCGGGTCGAATCGGGTCATCGAGACGAGCTCCTCGAAGCGCGCCTCGATCTCCTCGCGGCTGAGCCGCGAGACCCGCTCGGTCCCGAACTCCTCGACGTTGAATGAGGCGAGCACGGTGCCGTAGCCCATCGCCCTCCGCAGGCAGGCGTCATCGAGGGTGCCGGGGTGGCTGTCGATGTAGCCGAGGAAGCCGCCGGCGAAGCTGTCGCCGGCGCCGGTCGGGTCGCGGACATCCTCGAGGGGGTAGCCCGGCAGCGCGAAGAAGCTGTCCTCGGTGAACAACGCAGCGCCGTACTCGCCCTGCTTGGCGACGACCGCGCGGGGCCCGTGGGCCATGATCGCCCTGGCGCCGCGGGCGAGGTTGGCCTGGCCCGTCAGCTGTCGCACCTCGGCGTCGTTGACGATCACGCACTCGACCTCGGAGATCGCGGCCAGCAGCGAGTCCTTGGTGGTTTCGATCCAGAGGTTCATCGAGTCGAGGGCGCTGAAGCGTGTCTCGGCGCACTGGGCGCGGACCTGGCGCTGGAGGTCGGGCTGGATGTTGGCGAGGAAGACGACGTCGGCTCCCTTGGCGGCGTCCGAGAGCTTTGGCTCGAAGGCACCGAAGACGCCGAGCTGGGTGTCCTCGGTATGGGCGACGTTGAGGTCGTACTCGTAGCGGCCTCGCCAGAAGAACGACCGCCCGCTCTCGATCACCTCGATGTCGTCGGTCGGTATCCCGCGGCCCTCGAGGACGGCGAACTCGTCCGGCCCGAAGTCGCCGCCCACCGGGCCGACGGGCCGCACCTCGGTGAAGAAGCTGGCCGCAAGGGCGAAGTGGACGGCGGCGCCGCCCAGCATCCGATCGCGCTCGCCGAACGGCGTGCGGACCGAGTCGAAAGCGATTGAACCGACGACCGTGAGCGACATTCGGGCCGGGAGGTTACGGATCGCGCGCCCCCCCCGCCCCCTGACTACGCGGTCGAGGTTAGGGTCGAATGGCGACCCTAACCTCGACCGCGGTCGCGGCCCAATAAGGTGATCGCCGTGAAGGCGATTCAGATCGAGGAGTTCGGCGGGCCCGAGGTGCTCCGGTATCGCGACCTGGCCGACGCCGAGCCGGGCGACGGCGAGGTCCTGGTCGAGATCGCCCGCGCGGGGATCAACTTCGCCGACACCCACGCCACCCGCAACGACTACCTGGCCGAGCAGACGCTGCCGATGGTTCCCGGCGGCGAGGTCAGCGGCCGGACCCCCGATGGGCGCCGGGTCGCGGCGCTCCTCGGCGGCGGCGCCTACGCCCAGAAGGTCGCGGTCCCGGAGGCGCTCGTCGTCCCGGTCCCCGACGAGGTCGACGACGACCAGGCCGCGGGGCTGCTTCTCCAGGGGCTGACGGCGATGTCGCTGGTGCGGCTCTGCGCCAGGGTCGAGAAGGGCGAGACGGTGGTGGTCGAGGCCGCCGCGGGCGGAACCGGGTCGCTCTCGGTCCAGCTCGCCAAGCGGGCGGGAGCGCGGGTGATCGGGCTCGCCTCGAGCGAGGAGAAGCGGGCGTTTGTCGAGCGGCTCGGCGCCGACGCGACCGTCGACTCCCGCTCCGAGAGCCTCAAGGAGGAGATCCTTGCCGCCAACGACGGCAACCGGGTCGACGCGGTCCTCCACATGAGCGGCGGCAATGCCTTCGACGAAGAGCTTTCGGCGGTCGGGCCGCTGGGGCGGATGGTGGTCTTCGGCATCGCATCGCGCGAGCAGCGCGAGGTCTCGACCGCGCGGCTGCTTCGCGGCTCGAAGGCCGTGATCGGGTTCTGGCTGATCCACCTCCTCGCCGCCCGTCGCGAGCTGGCCACGCAGATGATCGGCGAGCTGCTCGCCGCGGTGGGCTCCGGCGAGCTCGAGGTGACGATCGGCGGCGTCTACCCGCTCTCCGAGGCAGCTCGGGCGCACGAGGACCTGATCGCCCGGACGACCACCGGCAAGCTGCTGCTGGACCCGTCGAAGTGACGGCGTTCCGCGACCTCGGGCTCGCGCCTGAGATCCAGCAGGCGCTCGACGAGCTCGGCTTCGAGGAGCCGACGCCGATCCAGGAGCAGGCGATACCCGAGCTGCTCGCCGGCCACGACGTGATCGGCCAGGCGCAGACCGGGACCGGTAAGACCGCCGCCTTCGGCCTGCCGCTGCTCCAGTACCTGGACCCCGCCAGCGACGAGGTCCAGGCGGTCGTCCTGACCCCGACCCGCGAGCTCTGCATCCAGGTGACGCAGGCGCTGCGCTCCTACGCGGAGCACCTCGACGTCGACATCGTCGCCGTCTTCGGCGGCGCCCCGATCCGCTCCCAGCAGGCCCAGCTCCGCGCCGGCGGCCAGGTCGTCGTCGCCACCGTCGGCCGGATGATGGACCTGATGTCGCGGCGCTCGCTGGTCCTCACCGCGGCCCGCTACGTAGTCCTCGACGAGGCCGACGAGATGCTCGACCTCGGCTTCATCGAGGACGTCGAGAAGATCCTCCGGATGTGCCCGAGCGGGCGCCAGACGGCGCTCTTCTCAGCGACGATGCCGCCGCCGATCCAACGCCTCGCCGAGGGCTACATGTACGAACCGACGACGATCCGGATCACGCCCAAGAAACTCACCGTCGACGCGATCCAGCAGGCCTTCCTCGAGGTCCCCCAGCGCGGGAAGGCGGAGCGGCTGGTCGAGCTGCTGCGGGCCGAGGAGCCCGAGCAGGCGATCATCTTCTGCCGGACGAAAATCGGCGCCTCTCGGCTCGAGAAGACCCTCAAGGATCGCGGCCTCGACGTCAAAGCGCTCCACGGCGACATGAGCCAGGGCTCGCGCGACGGGGTGATGATCGCCTTCAAGGACCACCGGGTGAAGCTCCTGGTGGCGACCGACATCGCCGCCCGCGGGCTCGACATCGAGCACGTGACCCACGTCATCAACTACGACGTCCCCGCATCCTCCGAGGTTTACGTCCACCGGATCGGGCGGACCGGCAGGGTCGGGCGGACCGGCAGAGCGATCACCCTGGTCACCCCTGACCAGCGCGACGAGATCGACCGCATCGAGCGCGACGTCAAGACCTCGATCGGCGAGTGGGAGACGCCCGAGGAGCGCCTCGAGCACGCGCCGCCGCCGCGCCGCCGCGAGCGCCGTGGCCCGCGCGCTGGCGGTACCGCCAAGGAGGAGGGCGGGAAGAGCGTGAAGCTGTTCGTCAACCGCGGCGAGCGCAGCGGCATCACCGAGGAGGACCTGCGCTGGGCGCTACGCGAGGGCGCGGTCGTCCCCGAGGAGGCCGTCCACGAGGTCCGCGTCCTGCACCGGTTCTCATTCGTCGAGGTCGATCCCGACCAGGCCGAGCGCGCGGTCGAGTTCCTCGACGGGACCAAGCTCAAGGGCAAGGAGCTGCGGCTGGAGCTGGCGAAGGCCTAGTCGCCGTCGCCGAGGGTCAGCTCGGCGATCCGCGCGAACAGCTGCTCGAAGTCGATCGGCTTGGTGATGAAGCCGTCGATAGCAAGGCCGGCCTGCGAGGCCGCGTCCATCTCCCCCTGATGGGCGCTGACGATCAATGCCGGGGTCGCGACACCGGCGGCGCGGAGCTCGCGCAGGGCGTCGATCCCCGACTTGCCGGGCATCATCGCGTCGAGCAGCATCACCTCGGTCCAGCCCTGGGTGTGCTGGATCGTGTCGACCACCTCCTGGCCGTTGACGGCGGTCGCGACCTCGTGGCCCTCCATCTCGAGCCTGGTCCGCATCAGCAGCAGGATCGTCTCCGAGTCATCGGCGACCAGCACTCTCGCCATCTCAGGCTCCCGTCCAGCTCATGCCGGCCCTGTCGGGCGCCGGCGCGGCCGGCAGGCGCATGCGGAATGTCGCCCCTTCGCCCGGCCTCGACTCGACCCAGATCGTCCCCCCGTGCAGCTCGACCAGCGATTTCGAGATCGCGAGGCCGAGCCCCGTTCCCCCGACGCGTTGGGTGAGGCCCGCTTCGCCCCGGGTGAAGCGCTCGAAGACGTGGTCCAGCTGCTCCGTCTGGATCCCGGGACCGTTGTCGATCACTGCGATTTCCACCTGTCCGTCGACTCTCCTCGCCTCGACCTCGATACCCGCGCCTTCGGGGCAGTACTCATTCGCGTTCGTCAGCAGGTTGACCAGCACCTGGCGGATCCGATCGGCGTCGGCGTTCACATGCGGCAGTTCCGGCTCGACCTGCTCGGAGAGGGTCTGGTGTTTGCTCTCGATCTGGCCGCGCATGGTCCGCACCGCTTCCTCGACCAGCTGTGACGGCTCGACCAGCACCGGTTTGATCGTCAGCCGTCCGGCGTTGCTGCGGGCGAGGTCGAGGAGGTCGTTGAGGAGCCGGACCAGGTGACGGCTGTTGTCGAGGATCACCTCGACGGTTTCTGCCTGCTTCGAGGAGAGCTTTTCGCGCTCGAGCATCAGCAGCTCGGCGAAGCCCTGGACCGCGGTCAGCGGGCTGCGGAGCTCGTGCGAGGTGGTGAGGACGAACTCGTCTTTCATCCGGTCGAGCTGGTCGCGTTCCCCGGCCCGGCGCTGCAGCTCTTCGGCCATGTTGTTGAAGGCGGTTCCGAGGGCCGCGGTCTCCGAGAGGCCGCCGACCCTGACCCGCGCCTCGAGGTCTCCCGCGGCAAGCCGTTTGGACGCCGCGACGAGGTCGTCGAGCGGCCGGCGCATCGAGGAGATCAGGCCGCTGAAGAGAAGCGCCGCCCCGGTCAGGCCGGCGATCAGCCCGACCCCGACCAGCAGCGCCGTGTCACGCGTCTTGCTGTCGATTTCGTCGTTGAGGGATTCGCGCTGTTCGTGCTGGAAGACGATCGTCTGCCGTGACTGGGCGGGCCTCACCCCGCTGGCGAGTTGGTTGCGCGCCTGGATCTCGCGTTGGTAGGAGCGGGCGGTCGCGTTCTCGTAGTCCTGGCGCTCGTGGATGAATCTCGCGACCCCGATCACGGCCAGGCCGGTGAGGATCGCGAACGCGATCGCAAAGCCGATCGTCAGCCTGTTTGCCAGCGACGGGCTGAGCCTCATGCGGCGTCGGGAATATGCTTGCGAGCCGATGGGCGACGAGGCTACCGACACTGGCCCCGGCACCGCCACCGAGGTCGAGGGGATCGACCGCGAGGGCGTCGAGGCGTGGTTCGACGAGAACGTCTCGGGAGTCGAGCTGCCGCTCTCCTTCGAGCGGATCTCGGGCGGCCACTCGAACCTGACCTTCGGCGTCACCGACGCCGCCGGGCACCATTGGGCCCTGCGGCGCCCCCCGCTCGGCAAGCGGCTCGGGTCCGCCCACGACATGGCGCGCGAGCACAAGGTGGTCTCGGCTCTGGGGCCGACCGAGGTTCCCGTCGCCCCGATCGCCGGCCTCTGCGAGGACGAGAGCGTCAACGAGGCCCCCTTCTACGTGATGGAGTTCGTCGAAGGCCCGATCCTCCGCTCCAAGGCCGACGCCGACCTCTTCCCCGAGGAGGCCGACCGCCGCGCGATCGGCGAGCGGGTGGTGGACACACTGGTCGCGATCCACGCCGTCGACCCCGACGCGGTCGGGCTCGGCGACCTCGGCCGCAAGGAGGACTACGTCGCCCGTCAGCTCCATCGCTGGCGGGGCCAGTGGGAGAAGTCGAAGACGCGCGAGCTCGAGGTGATCGACTCGGTCCACGACCGGCTCGCGGCGCGGATCCCCGAGCAGGGCCCGGCGACGATCGTCCACGGTGACTACCGCCTCGACAATATGATCCTCACCCCGGAGGGCGGGGTGGCCGCGGTGGTCGACTGGGAGCTCTGCACCCTCGGCGACCCGCTCGCCGACGTCGGTCTGCTGATGGTGTACTGGTCGGACCCCGACGACGAGCTGCGGCCGCTGGCGGAGCCGGCGACGATCGAGCCCGGGTTCCCGAAGCGCGATGAGCTCCGCGCCCGCTACGCCGAGCGCTCCGGCCGCGACCTCTCCGACCTCGACTTCTTCGTCGCCCTCGGCTACTGGAAGCTGGCGATCATCCTCGAGGGCGTCTACGCCCGCTACGCCGCCGGCCAGTACGGCAAGACCGACGAGGGCATCCACCACTTCGCGGTCGTCGTCGAGCAACTCGCGAACGCCGCCGACGAGGCCGAGCGGCGCGGCGCCTAGGGCTCTCCGGCTCCAGGTTCCCGTCCGAGTGCGGCCCTACGGTTGTGGGGTCCAGTCCCAGCCATCGGGGAGGCACCTTGCAGCACGTTCGCAGCCGGCTCACCTACGCCAATGTGATGTCGACGATCGGCGTCTTCCTCCTTCTCGGTACCGGCGCCGCCCTCGCCGCAAAGCAGGCCCTGCCGAAGAACAGCGTCGGCACCAAGCAGCTGAAGTCGGGCGCGGTCACCGCGGCGAAACTGAAGAAGAACGCGGTCACCAGGGTGAAGATCAAGAAGAGCGCGGTCGACGGCTCGAAGATCGCCGACAACTCGGTGACGGGAACCGAGATCAACGCCGCGACGACCCCGTTCTCGCGGATCGTCTACTCCGCCCGGGGAACGGGCTCGGTGCCGATTCCCGAAAAAAGCCAAACCGTCTATCCGCTCGCGAACCCAACCTACACCCAGGAACCGGGCCGCGACGACACATTCGCGGGCGCCGTCGGAATCTCGTTCGATGCAGGGTGCACTCCGCCGCGCACCGCGATCGCCTACCTGATGGTCGACCCGCAAGCGCCGAACGAAAAAGCCAGCGAGGCGAACGTCGCCGGGTTCGGGGTCCTGGTCGACGAAAACGGGAGCCGTCCCACCGGGACGGTCAATGTGGGGCCGTACCTGAACGGGGTGCGATTTGCGCCGAGCGCTCCCACCAACCACACCCTCCAACTCGTCGTCCAGGGCGAGTGCGAAGCGGGCTCTGGGGTGACGGCCACCTCCGGGGCGGTGGACGTGATCGGCACCAAGTAGGGATCCGGTGAGGCTCTCATACGCCAATGTGATGTCGACGCTCTTCGTCCTTCTCGCCCTCGGTGGAGGGACGGCGCTCGCCGCCGGCCAGCTGCTGTCGAAGAAGAGCGTCGGCACAAAGCAGCTGAAGTCGGGTGCGGTCACCGCTGCGAAGCTGAAGAAGAACGCGGTCACCAGGGTGAAGATCAAGAAGGGCGCGGTCGACGGGTCGAAGATCGCCGACAACTCGGTGACGGGAACCGAGATCAACGCCGCGAGCACGCCCTTCGCGCATGTCGTCTTCTCGGCGACCGGAAGCGCCTCGGTGTCGCTGACCACCTCCAACCAGGCGTATCCGCTTGCCAACCCGACCTACACCCAGGAACCGGGACGCGACGATTCCTACGTCGGGGCGCTGGAAGGCAACTTCGAACCCAGTTGCAAACCTCCCCGCTCGGCGGTCGCGCTCGCTGTCGTCGACGCCGACCCGAATGCGATCGCCAACCCGATGCTTCTCAGCGCGGAGGCCGACGCCGCCGGCATCGCGACCGACGAAACGGGCGCTCGGGCCGGTTGGAGGATCAATTTGGGGTCCTACCAGGGCGGGGGCTCGTTCCAGACGCCGACCCCCGCGAGCCGGACGATCAGCCTCTTTGTCAGCGCCGAGTGCTCGGCCGGCAGCGGCGTCGTCGCGACCTCGGGCGCCGTCGACGCTATCGGCGTGAAGTAGCGGCGCTCAGATCGGGCGCGGGGCGTGCCTCGGCTCGAGCTCGCCGGCGGCCTCGGCCTCGGCGCGTTTTGCCCAACGGTTGAGCTCGCGCCGGGCGAGGACCATTTTGTGGACCTCGTCGGGGCCGTCGGCGAGGCGCAGCATCCGGCTGAAGCGCCAGAGCGCCGCCAGCGGCGTGTCGTCGGTCATCCCGAGTGAGCCGTGGATCTGGATCGCGCGGTCGAGGACGTCCATCACGATGTTGGCGGCGACGACCTTGATCGCCGAGATCGACTGGCGGGCGGCGCGCTTGCCGTCGGTGTCCATTTTCCACGCCGCGTACATCGTCAGCAGCCGCGCCTGGTCGATCTCCATCCGCGACTGGGCGATCGACTCCTGGACGAACTGCTTCTCGCCGAGCGGGCCGCCGAAGGCCTGGCGCTCGTTGGCGCGCCCGCACATCATCTCCAGCGCCCGCTCGGCGGTGCCGATCGCGCGCATGCAGTGGTGGATCCGGCCCGGGCCGAGGCGGTCCTGGGCGATCGCGAACCCGGCCCCCTGCTGGCCGAGGAGGTTCGAGGCCGGGACGCGGACGCCTTCGTAGCGGATCTCGCAGTGGCCGGGGCCGGCGGAGTGGCCCATCACCGGGATCGGGCGGACGAGGTTGAAGCCCGGCGCGTCGGTCGGGACGCAGATCATCGAGGCCCTCGCGTAGGGGTGGGCGTCGGGGTCGGTGACGACCATCGCGATCGCCAGGTCGGCGCCGACGGCGCCGGAGGTGAACCACTTGTGGCCGTCTATAACCCACTCCTCGCCGTCGCGGACACCCTGTGCCTGGAGCAGCGTCGGGTCGGAGCCGGAGACGTCGCGCTCGGTCATCGAGAAGCAGGAGCGGATCCTGCCCTCGAGCAGCGGCTCGAGCCACTGCGTGCGCTGCTCCTCGGTCCCGTGCTCGGCGAGGATCTCCATGTTGCCGGTGTCGGGGGCGGAGCAGTTGAAGGCCATCGGGGCCGCCGCCGGGCTGCGCCCCATCTCCTCGCAGAGCAGGCCGTACTCCCAATTTGTCAACCCCGGGCCGAAGCGCTCGTCCGGCATGAACAGGTTCCAGAGCCCCTCCGAGCGCGCCTTCTCGCGGATCTCGACCAGGATCTTCGGATAGGGGACCCCGGGCCCGACCTCGGCGTCGAGCCCCTCCATGATCTCCCGCTCCTGCGGGTAGATCTCCTCGTCCATGAAGTCGAGGATCCGCTCGCGGAGCGTCTCGACCTGGGGGCTCGGCTTGAAGTCCATCGGTGGGGATCCTTTCAGGTCCGGCTGTAGCGGGCGAACAGCTCGCCCTGCTCCTCGAGCAGCCAGCTCAGCTCGAGCGGGGCGATGCCGGGAAGGTCGCCCTCGAGGATCCGCGGCGCATCGCCGCCGACCAGCTTCGGCGCGATCGTCAGGAAGAGGTCGTCGACGAGGCCCTCCGCCTCGAGCTGGGCGTGGAGCCGGGGGCCGCCCTCGCAGAGCAGCGCCCTGACCCCCTCCTCCTGGCGCAGGTGCCGCATCGCCTCGGTTAGGTCGACCGCCGGGTCATGGCGGACGACGACCACCTCGGTCTCGGTCTCGGGGGGCTCGGTCTCGGCCGTGGTGAAGACGAGGACGCTGCCGGCGCCCTCGGTGAAGAGGGGCGCGTCCCATGGCAGGTCGAGCCGGCCGCTGACGATCACCAGCAGCGGGTCCCCGGGAAGGCCGAGCGCCTCGCGGCCCGCCCGCTTGTCCGGGTCGGAGACCGGGCGGCCATAGCGCTCGGCGCGCATCGTCCCGGCGCCGATCATCACCGCGTCGAACCGGGTCCGCAGCCCGACCAGCATCGCCGTGTCGTTCGCCGACCCGATCGGCCCAGAGACGCCGCCGATCGAGGCCCGGCCGTCGACGGTGGCGGCGAAGTTCATCGCGACGAACGGCCGCTCCTCGCGGGCCTGCACCCAGGGCCGGAAGGCCTCGAGCTGCTCCTCGACGCTGGTCGGCGCTGGGTCGGGCGTCAGGCGGCGCACCGGGCTGAGACTATTTGGCGCGAACGCACTTTGTCCCGGTATGCGGGACGAACTGCGTTCGCGGTCCTCCTGTCCTTCAGGAGTACTCGTTCCAGCCGGCGAACTCGCGACCGGCGAACCGCTGGAGCGCGGCGACGTCCTCGCCGAAGCGGCCGCGGAGCGTCTCGGTGAGGTCGTCGGGAAGGTCGGGCTTCGGCGCCGGCGGCTTCTCGGGGTCGTGGACGACCTTCTCGACGACCCACCGCAGCGACTCGGGCAGCCGGTCGAAATTGCGGTCGAAGGAGCGGAAGCCGGGGAGTTTGATCAGCTTCTCCATGAACTGGTATTTGTCGCCCTGCTTGGCGCTCGACTTCTCCCACTCGCGGTCGAACTGCTCGGAGCTGAAGCTCTTGTCGACGCCGGCGAAGGCGAACGCCTTCCGCATCGTCTCGTCGCGTTCGGTCTGGAGCTCCTCCTGGGTGATGATCTCGATCTGGGAGCGGTCGAAGAGCTCGAGGTAGGGCTGGAGCTGCATCCAGTACAGCGAGCGATGGATGTAGGAGGTGTCTGGCGCGGAGAGGGTCGGGACCAGCTCGCGCGTCTCATACCCGGCGCCGGTCGCGTGGACCCAGTGCGAGAGGATCCGCTTGATCGGGTCGCGGACCATGTAGATCAGGCGGGCGTCCGGGCAGTTGGCGTGGATCCGCTCCGGCACGCCGGTGAACCGGGGCAGGTTCGTGTAGTGGGGCGAGGACTCGCCGCGGACCTTGAATCGGTTGTCGAAGCGGCTCGCGTACCAGTCGAGGCCGAGGTCCCAGTTCAGCTCCTCGACGAAGAAGTTGAGCTCCTTCGGCTTCGACATCCGGATCTCGGGATGGAGGCCGAGGTAGTGGTGGATGCTCGTCGTGCCGCACTTCAGCCCGCCGATGATGATCAGGTTCGGCAGCTCGGCGTGCCGTTTGCGGCGGCGGCGGAAGGAGCTGCGGCGGTCGCCGGAGTAGCGCTCGCGGGCGCGCGCGCACATCGCCGCGTCGGCTGGATCCGGCGTCGCGGCTGGGGTTTCGGGGGTCTCGGTGGGGCTCTTGGCCTCTGACACGAGCGGGTCAGTGTAGCCACCTCGGGCGCGGGAGCGGCCGCGACGGCGTCATAGTTTGGTCGATGTTTGTCGCCGATCTTCAGTCGAGCCTCGAATCCTTCGGGCGCGGCGCCGAAGCCTTCTTCCAGAACCTCTCGGCGATCGATTGGACCGCGTTCGGCCTGGCGCTGGTGTTCCTGCTCGCGATGCAGCTCGCGCGTGCCTGGGCGTGGCGCAATGTGCTCCGCGCCGCCTATCCGGGCACCCGGATCGATTTCATGCTGCTGAGTGCCGCCTACCTCGCCGGCGCCGGGATCAACGCGATCCTCCCCGCCCGGGCCGGGGACGTGACCAAGGTCTTCCTCGTCAAGCGGCAGATCCCCCACTCCTCCTATCCGGCCGTCACCTCCTCCTTCCTCGTCCAGGGCATCTTCGACGCCGCGATCGGCCTGCTCGTCCTGCTCTACGCGGTAACCCAGGGTCTGCTGCCGAGACCCCCGCGCCTACCGGACCTGCCCGCCTTCGAGCTCTCGTTCTGGGCGGAAAACCCCAGGGTCTTCGCGCTCACCGTCACCGCCCTGCTGATCGCGATCACGGTCGCGATCTACGTCCTCGCCCACCGCGTGCGCAGATTCTGGGACCGGGTCAAACAGGGCGTGGTGATCCTCAGGACGCCGAGCCGTTACCTGCGCGAGGTGGCCGCCTGGCAGGGGGTAGGCTGGGTCTGCCGTTTCGCCGCCTTCTGGTTCTTCCTCGAGGCCTTCGGGATCGGCGGCTCGGTCGGGAACGTGCTGCTGGTGATGAGCGTGCAGGCGATCGCCAACATCATCCCATTCACCCCGGGCGGCGCCGGCGCCCAGCAGGCCCTTCTCATCGCGACGCTGACCGGTCCCTCGCGGGCCGTCGTCCTCTCCTACTCGGTCGGCACCCAGATCGCGATGGCCGCCTGGTCGGTGGTCCTCGGCTTCGCGATGATGGTGCTCGTCTTCCGCACCACCGACTGGCGCGGCCTGATCAAACAGGCCGAGGAGGACGAAGCGCGCGAACTCGGCGAGAGCGGCGGTGAGGGCAAACCGCCTGCGGTCAGCCCTGGCAAGGCCTGACTCCAGAAACCGAGGCTAGGCGCCTTCGGCCGGGCGCTCGACCGTCCAGTGGGAGAGAAAGTCGGGGTTGATCACCTCTTCGCCGGTGCTCTTGAGGGTGTAGATGCCCGGCTCCGCCTGGGAATAGGCACGAAGGTCGGGCGGCAGCCACTCGAGCTCGTCGTTGTCGGCACGACGAATGGCAAGCCCGTGTCCGGGATCGGCCGACTCGATCCGACCGTGGAACTGAACGTACTCGGGGTCGCCTCCGTCGACGATGATCGTCTCGGCGACCAGGACCGTCTTGCCGATCATCCGCCGCGCCTTCTCTTCCCAGAACGGTGGCTGCTCGCTCACCCGGCGGGTATCGGATCGGAACGGGATTCCCTCAAACAGCGGCTTTGGCGCCGCTTCCGGTGGGTAGGTGCATGGAGACATGGTGATTGCGCTTAAGGAGGAATCGATGACGACCACCACGGATCGACGGGAGTTGGCGCGTGATGTCTATGACGCCTACGTCACCGGGGACTGCGCCGCAATCGAGGAGCTGATCGCCGACGACTTCGCGTTCTTCAGCCCTCCCGACCCCGGCATCGACCGCGCCGCCTACTTCGAGCGCTGCTGGCCGAACTCGGAGACGATCGAGGCTTTCGATTTCGTGCGCCTGAGCGAGATCGGCGACGACGAGGTGCTCGTCACCTACGAGAGCACGAAGAGCGACGGCCGGCGCTTCCGCAATACCGAGGTCCTCACCTTCTCCGGCGAGAAGCTCCGTTTGGCCGAGATCTATTTCGGTTGGGACCTCGACTGAGCGCTGTCCGTCTCTCAGGGTGGGATTGAGGCAAGTCGCTGCGACGGGCCACGCTCGGAATCCCGCTCGCCGAGAGATCAGCTCGACCAGCCTGGATAACGGCTCTCGATCTTCCAGCGCCAGGGCGGCTCCTCGCCGTGCGGGAACCCGTACTGGTCGCGGCCTGGGAGGGTCTCGAGAGGCACCAAAGCGGGGTCGTCCTTGCGGAGAACGGGTGTGCCGGAAGCCGCTTCAACGTCTGCCTGGGTCGCCCGCCGGGCGACGCTTTCCCACCCGATCGATGGTCGGTAGAGCCAGTAGGTCACCTCGACCCAGCCGAGCGAGCGCCGGAGGTCGTGGATCGAGGTGAAGGCGGTCGTCCGCCGCCCCGAGGTGGTCAGGTGGGCGCCGTCGGCCCCGGATCGCGGCACGGCGCAGCCGGCGCTGCGGCAGCGGCGGAAGTCGACCGGGACCAGCGGCAGCCCCTCGGGCCCAGACCGCGTCGACGGGGCCGGGGCGAGGACCCGAACGAGGCGGGCCAGGGCCCATCCGTAGGCCGGCACGAGCGGGTGGTGATGGCAGGCGTCGGGGAGGCGGGGAGCACAGGTGATCCGCCGCCCGATCGTCCCCGCCAGGTCGCGGCCGCCGTCGATCTCGCCGTCGGCTGCGATTGCCGCGATGGCCACGATCAGGAGCAGCGCGATCAGGGCCGCCAGGCCCGCATGCTCGACGCTCGCCGAGCCCCGCTCCTGATCGTCGTCCATGCGCCGACCGTAGGGCGACGCGCCGCGCGCGTGGCGCGCAGATGCCGACGAGACTGAGCCGCGACGGCGCCTCTGCTTACATTTGGGGAGATGGAGGGCGGCTTCAACCTTTTCGGCGACCCGGAGGAGTTCCGCGCCCGCATGGAGGAGCTCTCCGAGCAGATGCAGTCCTCGCAGCGGGTCGCCTGGGCCGACAACGCGATCAAGCTCGCGGTCGAGATGACCGTCGCTTCGATCGGAAGGCTCGAGCTCAGCGGCACCCCCGACGAGCAGGCGATGCAGGTCCGCGACGCGATCCGCAGCCTTTTCCCCGAGGCCGTGACCCTGGTCCGCGAGGCCAGGGAAGGCCTTTCCTGAGCCGGGGCGGCTAGAGGAGCTCGAAGCGGAGGGTGATCACGCCGCCGCGCCGCAGTGGCGCGGCGACGAGCTCCAGCGGCACGGCGATGATCAGGGCCGGGACCGCGGCGAGCACGCTGATCACCGCGTCGAGGCGGCGCTGCCAAGGCTGGCCGGCCGGGACCGCGGAGGAGCGGCCAAGGGCGCCGAGGGCGACGTTGCGCCCGAAGGTGAGCGCGTTGAGGATCGTCTGCCACATCGAGGCGATCCCGGCGCCCGGGGCCCAGCGGGCGCTCTTCACCACCTGGTCGCGGCGGGCGACGAGGCGGCGCGCCGCCTCGACAGTGAACAGGTAGCGGGCGCCGCGTTCGAGCCCGGCCCACCCGGCTCCGCCGAGCGAGGCCGACCACCCGCCGCGGTTGGCGATCGTCAGCCTTTCGCCCGCTTCGAGGCGGTCGAGCTCGCGCAGGGCCTCGGCCGGGTCGCCGCCGTCGGCGACTATGCCGAGGCCGCAGCTCTCGCAGCGGCTGACCGGCCCCGCCAGGCCCGGCCGCTGGTCGATCCATCCGAACAGCGGCTCGCCGCAGGCTGGGCAGGGCGGGTTCTCGGGCCCGGCGCCCGCCTCGAGCGGCACGACAGGTGTTCGCTCCAGCTCCGGCACGTCTGTAGCGTACGCATCATGAGTGCGGAGCGAGCAAGGGTGAATGCCCGGTTCTCCGCGCCGCGAGCGAAGCACGAAAGGTCGTAAATGCAGCTGAGCGAGATCATGACTTCGGGGGTCGTGACCTCGGCGCCCGAGGCGAGCGCCGTCTCCGTCGCCCGCAAGATGCGGGACCACCGGGTCGGGTCGGTGGTGCTGGTCGACTCGGCCGACCTGCCGGTGGCGATGGTGACCGACCGCGACCTCGCGGTGCGGGTCTTCGCCGACGGGGTCGACCCCGAGTCCGCGGTCGGCGAGCACGCCTCACGGCCGCTGGTCGTCGGCGAGCCGGCGATGGAGCTCGACGAGGCGGCGGCGCTGATGGTCCAGCACCGGGTCCGGCGGCTGCCGGTCGTCGACGGCGATAGGCTCGCCGGCATCGTGACCCTCGACGACATCGCCGTCAGGACCGGAAATCTCGAGGTCGCCCAGCGGATGACCGCCGAGGTGATCGAGGGCGCCCTGCCCCAGTTCTACTTCCGCGAGCGGGGCTGAGTTGGGTTCCAAGCAGGAGGTCCTCGCCTGGGAGGAGCGCTGGTCGCGGCCGGCCGGGTACGCCGCCCTGGCGGCGATCGTCCTCCTGGTCGCCTCGCTGATCGTCGGCTCGCAGATCGGCGGCGGCTCCGGCACTGCCGAACAGCTCCAGAACGTCGACAAGGACGCCGGCACCCAGATCCTCTCCAGCTTCCTGCTGGCGATCGGCTTCGTCCTCCTCGTCGCCCCGCTCTACTTCCTCTTCCGCGCCGCCCGGGCCCGCAGCGAGCGGGTTCGCCGCCAGCTCGTCGGGGTCGTGATCGCGGGCCCGCTGTTCTTCGCCGCCGCCTCGATCGTCCTCGGCTTTGCGACCGTTGAAGCCTCCGAAACCTTCGTCGAAGACAAGGTCCCGGCGCTCGAAAAGGAACACGTCAAGCTCGACAGCGACAAGGCCGACGAAAAGGCCGAAGACACCTTCTCCGAAGGCTCGCTCGCCGGGCTCGGGGTCGGGCTCAAATTCGCCGGGTTGATCGGGTTCGTCGCCGGCTTCCTCTACACGGCGCTGTGGGCGATGCGGGTCGGACTCCTGACCCGGTTCTGGGGTTCGCTCGGGATGGCGCTGGCGGCGGTCTCGATCTTCTTCTTCCAGTTCGCCCTGCTCTGGTTCGTTTACCTCGGCCTGCTGCTGCTCGGCTTCGTTCGCGGCGGCCGCCCGCCCGCCTGGCAGTCGGGCGAAGCCGAGCCCTGGCCCACGCCCGGCGAGAAAGCCGCGCAGCAGATGGGGGCGGACCCGGGCCTGCCCCCGCCAGAGCTGGAGGACCCGTCAGAGTCTGGAGACCAGCCGAACGACGGCTCACCCAGCGAGGGCACTCCTCCGAAAAAGCGCAAGCAGCGCGGCTGAGGCTCAGCCGAGTGGGTTGAGCCCGGGCGGGCTCTCGGCGGCGACGTGGGCCCCAGCCCGTTTGCGATGGGTGCGGATCTCGCTCAGGATCCGCTCGAGCCGCGGCTCCTGCGAGGTGTCGACATGGGTCATCGCCGCAGCGACGGCGGGGTGGATCGCGGCGATCCGCTCGTGCATCGCCTGGGCGACCGCGCGATAGGCCGGGTGGCCCTCGCGGCCCGATCGCAGCTCGATCAGGTGCATCGCCTCGCGCGCGTTGAGATCGAGGACGTACCGGATCCGGTAGGCGAGGCAGAGCGCGTACGGGGCCGCCTCGGCCTGGCCGGAGTCGCGGAGCCGCTCGTACTCGGCTCGCGAGACCTCGAGCGCCCGCTCGAACTCGTCGCCGACGCCTGCCTCGCGGACCTCGGCCGGCACGCCAGCGCCTTGGTCGGGCCCGAGCCGCTGCCACTGGCAGGTCAGCATCCGGTGGCGCTGGAGGTCGCGGAACGCGCCGTAGTCGGAGACGATCTCGAATCGGTAGCGGAGCGCCTCGAAGCCGCGGCCGGGTCGGTGGCGCCGGTTGGCGCGATCGCCGATCAGCGCCGTGAGCAGCTCGGCCCGCTCCTCGCGGTCGAGGACGTCGACCCGGGCCCGGATCTCGGTCTCGGACGCTGTCGCCGCCTCGAACAGGCAGGACGCGAGCAGGTCCTCCTCGGTGCCGTCGACGTGGATCAGCTCGACCGCGGGCGTATCCTCACCGCCGCCGCGGCGGTCGAGGCCGAGACGCGAGACCCAACCCTCGGTCGCGGCGCGCCGCTGCCGCAGGTGGGAGACCCACTCGCCGCCGCGATCGGGCCGCTCTACCCTGGAGACGAAGCTCGGCATCACCAGCTGCAGCTCGCTGAGGATCATCGCGCCGATCTCGCGCGCCTCCGGCAGCGGCGAGGCCATCAGCCGCAGCAGCAGCTGCTCGTAGGCCTGGCCGGTCGCGTAGATGCCGACGTGGCTGAGGGTCGAGGCGGGGAGGAGGCCGCGCAGCAGGTCGAGGGCCTTGGCGCGGATCGAGCGCCGCCAGGCCGCCTCCGGCTCATCGCCGCGCGGCCAGCGCTCGGCGGCCCAGGCCTCGACCCGCTCCAGCGAGCGGGAGTAGATCGAGAACAGCTCGTCCATCGCCGCCCCGAACTCGGGCCCGAGCCCCTCGTCGCGGTAGTACCGGAAGCCGCCGCCGGCGTCCTCAGGAAGCGGCTTGTCGTAGGGGATGTAGCGGGTCGACTGCTCGAGGTAGGCGGCGAGCCGGCCCCGCTGCAGCACCTTCGTCAGGACGTTGGAGACCCACTCGCAGGCGATGTGGGCGCCGCCGACCTGGGCGATCGAGTCGTCCCCGTAGCCGAGGAAGACCCGCTCGTACAGCTTCGCGGCGCGCTCGCCCTCGGCCCCGTCGAAGGGCCGCCCCCCGGCCCCGACGTCGTCGGCGAACTCCTCCAGATAGAGGCGCCGCACCGTCCCCGAATACCGCGAATAGCGGGCAAAAAGCGCCCCCTTGACGGTCTCGGGCAGGTTGACTAGGGCGAAGACGGGACGGTCGAGGTTGGTGAAATGAGGGGCAAGAAGCGCCCGCTCCTCCTCGTTGAAGTCCTCGACCGGGTAGCGCACCGGCGCATCGTAGCCGCAGGGCCCGACGGGCCTCAGCCTCCGGGCGGGTGCTCCATCAGCTCGACCCGGTGACCGCTCGGCGCGATCGCATCGGCCCGCTTCGAGCCCCAGCGTTCGCGCTTCGGGCTGACCTCGAAGCCGCTCTCCTCGAGTCGTTCGAGGGTGCGGTCGAAGTCGGGGACGACGATCGCCAGGTGGCCGTGCTCGGGGATCGTCGGCTCGTCGGTCCGCAGCAGGTGGATCTGGGTCCCGTTGCGCTCGTACCAGCTGTAGCGGTCGGCGAGGTCGGGCGGCGGGTCGACCTCGGAGAAGCCGAGCATCGACCAGAACTCGGCCGCCCGCCCTTGGTCGGCCGGGAAGATCTCGAGCGTGACGTGGTGGAGCATCACCGCACCGCCCGCTTCGCTAGCTCCGCGCTCATGGGTCCCAGAATACGCCCGCCTGCCCGTCAGAAGAGGAGCGAGAGGAGGGCTGCGGCGACGACGATCGCGGTCGACCAGGTGACCGCCTCGGCCGTGATCTCCATGTCGAGGCCGTAGGCGTGGGCGACGACCAGCGAGTTGAGCCCCGAGGGCATCGCCGACATCAGCAGGTACGCGGTCGGCAGGTCGATCAAAGGCGCAGCCAGGCCGATCAGGATGGCCGGGGTGAGCGCGAGCCTGGAGACGAGCGCGACCCCGACCGGCCGGGTCAGCGGCGGCGGCACCGGAAGCTCTCCCTCCTCGGCGTTCTCGGCGAGGGTCGCGCCGACGGCGAAGAACCCGATCGGCAGGATCGCGACGACGAGCGCCTGCGAGGCGTCGACGAGGGCGTTCGGCGCGAGCGCCGAGGGCGCGAGCAGCCCCGCGATCGCGGCGTAGAGGGGCGGGTTGCGGGTGAAGAATGCGGCGGTTCGCTCGCGCGCTCCCTCGCCCGCGCGGTCGCCGAACGCGGCGCCGACCGCGAACGCCCCGAGCAGCAGCGATGGGCCGGTGACGAGGACGTCGAACAGGACCGAGTTGTGGAGGTCGTCGCGGCCGAGCAGCGCCAGGGTGAGCGGGTAGCCGAGGTAACCGCTGTTGACGCTGATCACGGCGCAGATCACCGCGCCGGTGCTCCGGCGCGAGAGGTGCAGGACGCGACTCGCGACGAGCCAGGCGACGAGCCCGGCGAGCGCGTAGGAGACGAGCCCGAGCAGGAGCCCGATCCCGTGGCCGACGTCGATCTCGCTGCCGGCGAGGTTGAAGAAGATGACGGGCGGGAGGAGGAAGTAGAGCATCAGCAGCAGCGCCCGTCGCGCCGCCCTCGCCGCTCCCTGCGGCCAGCGCCGCTCCGACCAGACCCCGATCGCCGTCGCGACCCCGATCGCCGCGGCTGTCAGCACCACGCCCATCAGCGCACCCTCTCAGCCAACCAATGAGCGAGCATCGAAATCTGATTCCTTGCGAGCGTCGCTGGTGTGCGACATTGCCGCCGCCCCCCGGACGCGAAGCGGAGGAGGCGGCGGTTTATTCCGGAGCAGGCGGCGGTTTATTGGAACAGGGCGGCGCCGGCGTGTTCGGCGAACTCGACCAGCGGCTGCGGGACGATGCCGAAGAAGATCACCGCCGCGGCCGCGATCAGCGCTGGGGCGACGAGGTAAATGCGGGTGCCGGCTTCGGGGTCGATCGGGTCGGCCTCGGGCGAGGCGCCGGCGATCGCGGGGGTGCCCCCGGCCTCTTCGCCGCCGGGCCGCATCCACATCGCCGCCACGACCCGCAGGTAGTAGGCGAGCGAGATCATCGTCCCGACCGCGATGAAGACCGCGAGCCAGGTGTAGTCGCCCTCGACCAGGGCCTCGATCAGGTAGAGCTTCCCGATGAACCCCGCCGTCGCCGGCAGCCCTGCCAGCGCCAGCATCGAGATCGTCAGCGGCCAGGCAAGCAGCGGCCGCGACGCCCCGAGCCCACGCACCGACTCGATGTCGTCGCCGTGGATCGTCTCGCGCTCGCGGGCGACGATGACGGCGAACGCAGCGAAGTTCATGAAGGCGTAGGTAGCGAGGTAAAAGACGAGCGCATTGACGCCCGCATCGGTCGCCACCACGAGGCCGCCGAGGATGTAGCCGGCCTGGGCAATCCCCGAGTAGCCCATCAGGCGCTTCAGCGAGTCCTGCCCCAGGGCGCCGACGTTGCCGACGACGATCGAGATCGCGGCGAGCGCAGCCAGCGCCGGCTGCCAGTCAGAGGCCTCGGAGATCAGGGCGACGTCGAAGAAGCGGACGAAGACGGCGAACGCCGCTGCCTTTGTCGCGACCGCCATGAACGCGGTGATTGGCGTCGGCGCCCCCTCGTAGACGTCGGGCGTCCACTGGTGGAAGGGGGCGATCGAGGTCTTGAACGCGAGCCCGACCGCGGCGAGCGCGATCCCGACCAGAATCAGCGAGTCGCCGCTCATGCCCTGTTTGGAGATCCCGGCGGCGATCCCGGCGAAGTCGGTCGAGCCCGAGCCGCCGTAGATGAAGGCGAGCCCGTAGAGCAGGGTCGCCGAGCCGAGTGAGCCGACGATCAGGTACTTGAGCCCCGACTCGAGCGAGTGCTCCTTGCCGAGATTCGTCGCGCAGAGGATGTAGAGCGGGATCGAGAGCGTCTCGATCGCGACGAAGAGGGTGACCAGGTTCTGCGCCTGGACCAGCAGCACCATCCCCAGCACCGAGCCGAGCAGCAGCGAGTGATACTCGCCGGAGCCCGCCTGGTCGGTCGCCGGCTCGCGGATCGAGAGGAAGACGGCGAAGCCGGCGCTGAGGATCGCGATCAGCGAGATCGCGATCGCGAGGTCGTCGAGCCGGAGCGCCCCCGCGACGAGGTCGGTCGATTCATTCCACTGCCAGATCAGCAACCCCGCCGCGCTCGCCAGCGTCACCAACGTCAGGGCCGGCGCAGTCCGCCGCAGCGGCGGAATCACCGCAGTAAGCAGGACGACGCAGACCCCGACCGTTAGCGCCAGGACCGGCGAGAGCCCGCCATAGTCGATATGCGGGGCGTTGAAATCAGCCGGCATCTGTGCCGCTCCGAATCAGGCCGACAGGTGCTCCGCTCCGAATCAATCCGGCATCTGCTCTGCTCCCGCTCGGATCAGAAGAAACAGAGATGGACTGATCCTCGCTCCCGCGTCTGCGATGCCGGGCGAGCGACACTGCGGGGGCGCCGCCTTCGACCGCTTCGACCCGCTGCTGCACGGACGGGTCGGTGCGCTTCAGGATCAGCTGCGGGTAGAGCGCCAGGCCGAGGATGCAGAGGACGAGGGGGACGAGGACGAGGCTGTCGCGCAGCCCGATCTCGCGTGAGGCGATCCCCTGGGGGCGGCGGTTGTGCATCGTCCGCTGGTAGAGGCGGAGCGCGTAGTAGGCCGACATCGCGACGCCGGAGATCGCGATGAAGGCGAAGACGATCTTCGAGTCGAAGAGGCCGTTGAGGATGTAGAACTCGCCGATGAAGTTGGCGGAGCCGGGCATTGCCAGCGTCGCCAGGGTGACGATCAGGAACAGCGCCGCCAGCACCGGGGCCCGCGTCGCCATCCCGCCCATCTCGCGCAGGTCCTCGGTCCCGGAGCGCTCGGCGAGGAGGGCGACGATCACGAACAGCGGCGCGATGACCAGGCCGTGGTTGACCATCTGCAGGATCGCCCCGTCGGAGCCATCGGCGGACAGGGCGAAGATCCCGGCGGTGATGAAGCCGAGCTGGGCGACCGATGAGTAGCCGGCGACGAGCCGCACGTTGGTCTGGGTGAAGGCCATCACCGAGCCGTAGAGGATCGAAGCGATCGCGATCACGAGTACAACGTCCTGGTACTGGACCGTCGCTTCCGGGAAGAGGGGCAGGACAACGCGGAGGAACCCGTAGGCGCCGACCTTCGCCAGCACCCCGGAGAAGACCGCCAGCACCGGCAGCGGCGCGGCGCGGTAGGCGTCGGGCATCCAGCCGTGGAGGAGGAATGCCGGCATCTTGACCAGGAAGGCGACCGCGAAGAACCAGAAGATCCACTGCTGGCTCCCCTTCGCCAGCGGTTCCCTCGCCAGCTCGGCGATCGAGAAGGTGATGTGGCCGCCGTCGGCGGCGATGATCGCGGTGGCGATCGCGCCGACCAGCATCAGCAGCGACCCGACCAGGGTGTAGACGATCATCTTCGTCGTCGCCGCCACCGCTGTCGGCCCGTCCTCGCGGTCGCTGCCCCAGGCCCCGAACAGGAAGTAGAACGGGACCAGCATCAGGTCGAAAAAGAGGACGAAGAGGAGCAGGTCCTGGGAGAGGAAAGAGCCGAGGGTCGCGGTCTCGGCCAGCAGCATCATCAGGAAGAAGAGGTGGGGGCGGTCCTGCTCGCGGAAGGCGGCGAACGCCGTCGCCGCCGTCCACAGCACCGTCGTCAGCAGCAGCAGGAAGATGTTGAGTCCGTCGATGCCGAGGCTGTAGTCGACGCCGAGGCCGGAGATCCAGGTGACGTCGACGGTGTCCTGCAACCCCGAGGCGCCGGTGTCGAACCCGGCGAGCAGCGCGATCGCGATCCCCAGCGTCACCGCGGCGCCGAGCGTCGCCCACCAGCCGGTCAGCCGGCGCGGAAGGAAGAGACCGACGAGGCCGAAGGCGAGCGGTGTCCAGAGCAGCGAGTTGGTCATGACGTACTGAGCAGGAAGTAGAGGGCGAGGCCGGCGAACCCGGCAACCAGAAGCAGCGCGTAGCTGCGGACGAACCCGCTCTGGACGATGCGGACGATGCCGCCGGCCCCGCGGACGGTGTCGGCGGTGCCGGTGACGATCCCGTCGACGACGATCCGCTCGAAGGTCCGGTTGGCGAAGCGCCCGATCGCCAGCGCCGGGCGGACGACGAGGATGTCGATCAGCTCATCGAAGTACCACTTGTTGACGAGCAGGGTGTAGACCGGCCGCAGCCGCCGGATCAGCGTCGCAGGCAGCACCGGCCGGACGATGTAGGCGTAGTAGGCGATCCCGATCCCCGCGAGCGAGATCAGCGCGCCGATCCCGAGCCCCACCCAAGAGGCGCTGACGCTCGGTTGGATCGCGCTCAGCGGCGAGTCGGCGAAGACCGGGTCGAGGAACTTCGTGATCGCGTCGTCGACCCCCGGCACCTGGACCAGGCCGCCGAACAGTGCCAGGAACGCGAGGGTGCCCATCGCCACCCTCATCGGCCATGACTGCTCGGCGATGTGGTGCTCGGCGCCGGGGAATCCGACGTCGGTGTCCTCGACCTCGCCGGTCGCCGGGTTCTCGGGCTCGGCGTGGACGACGTGGCCGCTGTCGATCAGCTCCTGCGCCTCCTTGCACGGAGTTCCCGGCAGGACCCGGAATACCAGCCTGAAGGTGTAGATCGCGGTCAGCAGCGCACCGACGTAGCCGAGGACCTGGAAGATGTCGTACATGCCGCCGCGGGCATGCGCGTAGGCGAGGATCTCGTCCTTGGAGAAGAACCCGGAGGTGCCCGGGAATGCGGCCAGCGCGAGGCCGCCGCAGACGAAGGTGATCGATGTGAACCTCATCGCCTTCCCGAAGCCGCTCATGTCGTCGATGTTCTGGTTGTTCGCCATCGCGGCGATGATCGAGCCGGCCGCCATGAACAGCAGCGCCTTGAAGAAGGCGTGGGTCATCAGGTGGAACATCCCGGCGCTGTAGGCGCCGATCGAGACGCCGACGACCATGTACCCGATCTGGCTCATCGTCGAGTAGGCGATCGCCCGCTTGAGGTCGGTCATCACCAGCGCGACCGACCCCGCGATCAGCAGCGTCGCCAGGCCGGTGAAGGCGGCGATGTCGGCGGCGGTCGGGGCGAGGACGAAGAGGACGTGGGTGCGGGCGATCAGGTAGACGCCGGCGGTCACCATCGTCGCCGCGTGGATCAGGGCCGAGACCGGGGTCGGTCCCTCCATCGCGTCCGGGAGCCAGGTGTGGAGCGGCAGCTGGGCCGACTTGGCGAAGGCGCCGACCAGCAGCAGCAGGCAGATCGCGGTCACCGTCCACTCGTTGGTGCTGAACGCTTCCGGCGCCTTGGCGAAGACTTCGCCGTAGTCGAAGGTGCCGAGTTCGCGGAAGATCAGGAGGGCGGCGAGGACGAGGCCGATGTCGCCGACGACGTTGATCACGAACGCCTTCATCCCGGCGCCGGTCGCCGTCGTCCGCCGGTACCAGAAGCTGATCAACGCGTAGGAGGCGAACCCGACGAACGCCCAGCCGACGATCAGGAGGACGAAGTTGCCGGCGAGGACCAGCAGCAGCATCGAGAAGACGAAGAAGTTGAGGTAGCTGAAGAAGCGGTGGTAGCCCTCGTCGGACTGCATGTAGCCGAACGAGTAGAGGTGGATCAGGGTCGAGACGCCGGTGACGACGAGGACCATGAAGACCGAGAGCGGGTCGACGAAGATCCCGAGCTTGATGTCGAGGCCGGCGGCGCTGGCGTAGTCCCAGAGCGAGGATGCGTGGTGGCGCGCGTCGGGGTCTTCGCCGAGCAGGGTGATCAGGGTCGCGACGCCGCAGACGAACGCAAGGCCGATCGCGGCGGTCCCGATCGCGCCCGCGGCGCGCGCCGGGAGCGCCCGGAAGCCGAGGCCGATCGCGATCGAGCCGAGCAGCGGGAAGAGGAGGACGAGCCAGGCCCAGGTCGTCGCGCTCATCCGCGCAGCTCCCTCAGCTCATCGACGTCGAGCGGCAGCCGGCGGCGGAAGATCGCGACGATCAGGCCGAGGCCGACGACGACCTCGCAGGCGGCGACGACCATGACGACGATCGCGAAGACGTTGCCCTCCTGGTTGCCGACCATGCGGCTGAACGCGACCAGCGCCAGGTTGCCGGCGTTCAGCATCAGCTCGAGGCAGAGCAGGATCACGATCGGGCTGCGGCGGATCAGGATTCCCATCGCCCCGATCGCAAACAGGAGGCTGGAGAGGACGACGTACCACTCGATGTTCACGAGCGCTCGCCCTCTCGTCGTTGACCGGCCAGCACCACTGCCCCGACGGCGGCGAGGAGGAGGAGGATCGAGGCGGCCTCGAACGGGATCAGGAACTTTTCCAGCAGCAGGTTGCCGATCGCGGCCGGGTCGCCGAAGCCGGCCTTGACGTCGGGCCCGTCGGTGCCGAGCGCCATCAGCGAGGAGGCCAGCACCGCGATCGAGAGCTCGACGAAAAGCGCCACCCCCATCAGCGGCGCCAGCAATCGCTGGCCGGGTATCGGCTCCCAGGCCGACTCGCCATCGCCGCCGACGTAGGCGACGACGAAGACGTAGAGGACCATCACCGCGCCGGCGTAGACGACGACCTGCGCCGCGGCGACGAAGGCCGAGGTCAGGAGCAGGAAGAGGACGGCGAGCGAGAAGAGGTGGACGATCAGCGCCAGCACCCCGTAGAAGGGGTTGCGCATCGCGACGACCCCGATCGCCCCGCCGAGGGCGCCGATCGCCGCCGCGAAGAAGAGGACCTGTTCCATGCCTATTCGCCCTCGGACCGCAGCGGCGTGCGCTCGATCGGGTCGGCGAGCAGCATCTCCTTGGTGAAGATCAGGTTCTCGCGGTCGTAGTCGGCCATCTCGTAGTCGTGGCCCATCGTGATCGCGTCGAACGGGCAGGCGATCTCGCAGTAGCCGCAGAAGATGCAGCGCGAGAGGTTGATCTCGTAGACGGCGGCGTAGCGCTCGCCGGCGGAGACGCGCTCGCCGGGGATGTTCTCGGCGGCGACGACGCGGATGCAGTCGGCCGGGCAGGCGGCGGCGCAGAGCGAGCAGCCGACGCATTTCTCGAGTCCGGTGTCCTCGAAGCGGTGCAGTTTGTGGCGGCCGCGAAAGCGCGGGTAGACCGGGGTCTTCTCCTCCGGATACTGGATCGTCAGCGGGCCCTCGATCAGCCGCGCCATCGTCGTCTTCAGCCCGCGCAGGGTCTCGCCGAAGGCGCGGTAGGCGCCGCCGACCCCGCCGGGCTCCGGCCCACGCTGGACCTCGACCACGTCCTGGTCATCCAGGTAGCGGAATTCAGCCACGATGCCTCCCGAAGACACCCGCCGCCCCCGGACGGGGGAGCGAGTGCCAGTCCATCTCTATTTCTTCTGGCGCGAGCGAGAGCAGAGGAGGCGGCGGAATATTCATGTGGTCACCACCAGCACTGCGGTGACGAGCATGTTCAGCGTCGCCAGCGGCAGCAGCACCTTCCAGCCGAGGCTCATCAGCTGGTCGTAGCGCAGGCGCGGCAGCGTCGCCCGCACCCAGATGAAGACGAAGATCAGGCAGAGGATCTTGACCAGCATCCAGATCGGGTCGAGGAAGCCCGGGCCAGGCCCCATCCAACCGCCGAGGAAGATCGCCGCGGCGATCCCCGAGACGACGAAGATCTCCATGTATTCGACCAGGAGGAAGCTGCCGAACCGCATCCCGCCGTACTCGGTCATGAATCCCTGGACGAGTTCGGCGTCGGCCTCCGGCATGTCGAACGGGGTCCGGTTGGTCTCAGCGAAGCCGGCCAGCATGAAGATCAGGAACCCGACGAACTGGGGGACGATGTACCAGATCTTGCCCTGGGCCTCGACCAGATCGACGAGCGAGAGCGAGCCGCCCATGATGATCGCGCCGAGCAGGGCGAGGCCCATCGCGACCTCGTAGGAGATCAGCTGGGCGGCGCCGCGCATCGCGCCGAGCAGGCTGTATTTCGAGCCCGAGGCCCAGCCGCCGAGGAGGACACCGTAGAACGCGATCGAGCCGACTGCGAAGAAGTAGAGGATCCCGATTGGGACGTCGATCCCGTAGAGGCCGACGCCGTCCTGGACGTTGCCCCAGGGGATGATCGCCAGCGCCAGGACGCCGGATAGGACCGGCAGCAGCGGCCCGAGCACGAACAGGGTCGGGATCGCGTTGCGAGGCATGAAGGCCTCCTTGCTGAGCAGCTTGCCGACGTCGGCGAGCGGCTGCAGGATCCCGAACGGGCCGACCCGGTTGGGGCCGTAGCGGTGCTGGAAGCGGCCGATCAGCTTCCGCTCGACCACCGTCATGATTGGCAGGATCGCGAACACGATGCCGAAGATCACCAGTGACTTGACGACCATGATCCAGCCGGCTTCGACGAAGGTCGTGTCGGCGATCGAGATCACGCGCCCGCCTTCTCGATCCTGACCGAGACCGGGCCGCCGTTCAGCAGCGCGTTCGCGTTGCCGTCGGCCGTGCCCTCGATAAGGAAGCAGACGCCCTCGGAGACCCGTTCCTTGATGTCGACCAGGGCGCGGACGCTCGTCCCGTTCTCGCCGACCCGGACCTTGTCACCGTGCTTGAGCCCGAGCCGCTCGGCATCCGACACCGAGATCTCGACCCGCTGCCGCGGCTCGAGGAACCTCAACGGCGGATTCAGTTCGGTGATCGGCCCCACCCACAGATCTCTGTAGGTCCCGAGTGCAAGGGCGTCCTCGGAGTTGGAAGGAGCTGATGGCGCCGACTCGCCGGAAGACTGTGCTTTCGCCGAGGCGGTGCCATCAGCTCCACCCGGCTTGGGGAGCGCATCTGCCGCGTCGCGCTCCTGCCAGCGGATGCCCCGACCGCCGATATCCGCATCTGTGATCCCCGCGTAGAAGGACACGGCCTCAGTCAGGGCGGCGAACGCGGTGGGCTGGGATGAGACGCCAGTGTCGTGTCCGAGTGCCAGCGAGATCTCGGCGAGGACCCCCCAATTGGGTCGGATGTCTCCCGGCCGCGAGGCACTCGGCCGCACTCGCTGGAGGCGGCCGTCGGGGTGGGTGACCGTACCGTCCTTCTCGGCGTGGGTCTCGACCGGGAGGACGACGTCGGCCATCGCCGCCGTCTGGTTCTCGAAGGTCGAGAAGACGACGAGGTGATCGGCGGCCGCGAGGGCGCGTTTCCACCCCTCGGTGTCGGGGAAGTCGCGGAGCGGGTCGACCCCGAACAGGACCAGCGACTTCAGCTCGCCCGATTCGAGCCCCTCGCGGATCGCCTCCGTGTCTCTGCCGGTGTCTGTCTCGACAAGGCCCGGACGGGCGTCGGGCAGACAGCCCGCCTCACGCAGGCCGCGGGCGTTGGCCAGCTCCGGCACTTCGAGCAGCCCCGAGCCCTCCTTCTCGGCCAGCCCGAGCAGGTCGGCCACCCCGAGCAGGCCGTCGGGCCGGCCGCCCCAGACGATGACGATGCTCTCAGCCCCACGGAGCGCCTCAGCGATCGGGGAAGCCTCGTTGTCGGCATCGTGTCGGAGCGCCTCCTCCAGGTCCGCGAGGAAGCCGGCGGAGTCGCCGGGCGTGTAGCGGGCTACGGCGCCCGCGCCGCCGTCGAGCGCGGTCGGCCGGTCCGTCGCCACCGCGAGCCGGGTGCCGTTGCGACGGATCGCCTTGCGGATCCGCAGGTCGAGGATCGGCGACGTGTGCAGTGGGTCGGTGCCGATGATGAGGACGGCGTCGGCGTCGTCGATGTCGCGAACCCGGGCCGAGATCGTCGGATCGGCGAGGCGGAGGATGACGTCGCGCGAGGGACCGCGTGAGACTCGCGAGTCGATGTGGGGCGAGCCGAGCGCCTCGCGCAGGATCCGCTGGACCAGGTAGCTCTCCTCGTTCGAGGCGTCGCCTACGATCGCGGCGGTCGCAGCCCCGCCGGCATTCAATCCGGCCGCGGCTTTCTCGATCGCCTCGGCCCACTCGACCCCGCCCCTGCCGCGTAGCGACGGGCCGGTGACGCGCTCCTCGGCGCCGAACATCTCGAACCCGTAGCGGCCGCGGTCGCAGAGCCAGCCATCGTCGACGTCCGGGTTGTCGCGGGCGACGACCCGCTTCACCTCCTCGTCGCGGATCGTGAAGCTGACGTTGCACTGGCTCGGGCAGAGGGTGCAGACCGAGCCCGAGTTCTCGATGTCCCAGGGGCGGGCGCGGAACCGGTAGGTGTAGCTGGTCAGCGCCCCGACCGGGCAGAGGTCGGTGATGTTGCCGTGGAACGGTGCGATGTAGGGGCGGTCGTCGAAGGTGCCGACGAAGCTGCGGTCGCCGCGCTCGAGCAGCTGCAGCTGCTCATCCTCGGCGACCTCCTGGCTGAAGCGGACGCAGCGATAGCAGAGGATGCACCGCTCGCGGTCGATCGCGACCAGCGGCGAGAGCTCGACCGGCTTCTGGAAGTGCCGCTTGTCGTCGATGAACCGGGTCTTGCCCGGCCCCCAGCCCATCGTGATGTCCTGGAGCGGGCATTCGCCGCCTTTGTCGCACACCGGGCAGTCGAGCGGGTGGTTGACGAGGAGGAACTCGACGACCGCGCTCTGCGCGTGTTTGACCTGGTCGGTGCGGGTGTGGACGACCATCCCGTCGCGGACCGGCGTCGAGCAGGAGGTCTGCAGTTTCGGGATCCCCTCGATCTCGACCAGGCACATCCGGCAGGCCCCGACCGGCTCGCCGAGCTTCGGCTCGTAACAGAAGACCGGGATCTCGACGTCGCCCTGCTTCGCCGCATCGTGGAGCATTTCGCCCTCGTTCGCGGTCACCTCGCGCCCGTCGATGATCAAGGTCACCTGGTCGACGCTCATATGGCGCTCCCCCCGACTTGCGCTGTGGCGGCCGCCCCCGGACGCGGGAGCCCGGCCGGATCCATATCTGAATTCTCCGGCTGGGCGGGAGCAGAGGAGGCGGCCGCAATTGTTTCCTCGAACTCATCGCGGAACTTGCGGACCATCGCCCCGACCGGCATCGCCATGGAGTCGCCGAGGACGCAGAGGCAGTGGCCGATGATGTTCTCCTGGACCGAGGCGACGATGTCGAGGTCCATCGGCGTCGCCTCGCCGCGCACGACCCGTTCCAGCATCTTCACCGTCCAGTTGGTCCCCTCGCGGCAGGGCGTGCACTTGCCGCAGGACTCGTGGTGGTAGAAGCGCGCCGTCCGCAGCGCCATGTGGGGGATCGAGACCCTGTCGTCGGCGACGATGATCGAGCCCGAGCCGAGCATCGAGCCGGCGTCCGCCATCGCCTCGAAGGAGTAGGGGAGGTCGAGCCCTTCCGCGGCGGTGAGGACCGGGGAGGAGGAGCCGCCCGGGTAGAGCGCCTTCACCTCGCGTCCCTCGGCCGGCCCTCCGGCGAGGTCGTAGATCAGCTCCCGGGTCGGGATCCCGAGCTCGACCTCGTAGTTGCCGGGGCGCTGGACGCAGCCGGAGACCGAGACCACCTTCGTCCCCGGCGACTGCTCGGTCCCGAACCCCTTGAACCAATCGGCGCCGTGGGCGACGATCCGCGGCACGTTGGAGAGCGTCTCGACGTTGTTGATCAGGGTCGGCCCCCCGTAGAGGCCCTGGACCGCCGGGAACGGAGGCTTCAGGCGCGGATTGCCGCGCTTGCCCTCGAGCGCGTCGAGCAGCGCCGTCTCCTCGCCGCAGATGTAGGCGCCGGCGCCGCGGTGGAGGACAAGCTCGAGGTCGCGACGGCTACCGAGGATGTCCTTCCCGAGGTAGCCGCCCTCATACGCTTCGGCGACCGCCCCCTCGAGGATGTCGCCCTGGAGGTCGTACTCGCCGCGGATGAAGATGAACGCGTGCGAGGCTTCGGCGGCGATCGCGGCGATCGCGATCCCCTCGATCAGCTGGTGAGGGTTGCGCTGCATCAGCTCGCGGTCCTTGAAGGCCCCCGGCTCGGACTCGTCGGCGTTGCAGCAGAGGTACTTCGCCATTTCCCCGCGCGGCAGGAACGAGGCCTTTTTCCCCATCGAGAAGCCCGCGCCGCCGCGGCCGCGCAGCCCCGAGTCTTCGAGCTCCCTCAGCACTTCGTCGGCCTCCATCTCGCGGTAGGCCCGGGCCAGGGTCTCGTAGCCGCCGTAGCCCCTGTAGCCCTCGAGCGTCCGAAGCTTCGGGTCCTCGGCGTGCTCGAGCAGGATGCGCGTCTCAGGCATGTATTGCCCGCCTCCGCCCGCCTACGTAATGGTTCGCGCTTCGTTCGCTCGCGTTCATCGTCACTGGAGGCCTCGCTCGCTCACTCCGCGCTCCCAGCCGCGTCCGGGGCGGGCGGGGCGTCGCCGGCGAGCGGTCGCTTCTCGAGCGCCTTCTCGGGCAGGACATCGCCGCCGGCGAGCAGCTGCTCGATCGCCGTCGCAGCCTCGCCCCTCTCGAGCGGGCCGAAGTAGCGCTCGTCGATCGAGGCCATCGGCGCGATGTCGCAGGCGCCGAGGCACTCGAACCCGGTCACGAAGACGTCCCTGCCATCGGCCGCGGCACGGAACGCCTCGAGATGCTCGTCGCCGCCACGCATCCAGCAGCTGATGTTGGTGCAGACCGCGACCTTGTGGGTCTCGACCGCCTCGGTGTGGAGAAGGTCGTAGAAGCTCGCCACCGACTCGAGGAAGGCGGGCGTGACCCGCATCACCGCCGCCGCCTGGCGGATCCCGTCCGGCGTGCACCAGCCGTAGCGCCGCTGGACCTCCCAGAGCGCCGGGATCGAGGCCGATTTGCGGTCGGGGTAGCGGCTCATCAGCTCCTCTATCCGCTCCTGCATCTCGGGCGGGCAGTCGACTTCATGCAGCTCCGGGATCTCCTCCGGCGAGCGGTCGGGGACGCGCCCCTCCGTCAGCGCCGGATCGACCGGCGTGCCGCCATTCCCGCTCACCTGTCAACACCCCCGAGGATCGGGTCGAGCATCCCGAGGCTGCAGATCATGTCGGCGACGTAGCCGTCGACGGACATGTCCCTGAACGCCTGCAGGTTGACGAAGCTCGGGTCGCGGATGTGGACGCGGGCGGGCTTGGAGGAGCCGTCGGCGAGGACGTAGCAGCCGAGCTCGCCTCGCGGCGACTCGATCGCGTAGTAGATCTCACCCGGGTCGACCCGGTAGCCCTCGGTGACGAGCTTGAAATGGTGGATCAGCGACTCCATCGACGTCGAGAGCTCCGAGCGCGGCGGCAGCACGTACTTGCGGTCATCGGCGATGAACGGTCCCTCGGGCAGCCCGTCGAGCGCCTGCTCGATGATCCGCACCGACTCGACCATCTCGGCGAGCCGCACCCGGTAGCGGTCGTAGTTGTCGCCGACCGTCCCGACCGGGACCTTGAACTCGACGTCGGGGTAGGCGAGGTAGTCGAACGCCTTGCGCAGGTCCCAGGGCTCGCCCGCGGCGCGCAGCAGCGGCCCGGTGACGCCGAGCTCCAGCAGCCGCTCGCGGGAGACGATTCCGACCCCCTTCGTCCGCGAGAGGAAGACCTCGTTGCGGTCGAGCAGGGCCTCGTACTGGCCGACGCGGATCGGCATGTCGGCGATGAACTCGCGCAGCTTCTCCTCGAACCCGCGCGGGATGTCCTCGATCACGCCGCCGACCTGGAAATAGCGGGTGTGCATCCGCTGCCCGGTCGCCATCTCGAACAGGTCGAGGATCCGGTCGCGGTCCCGGAAGCAGTACCAGAGCATCGAGATCGCGCCGAGGTCGAGCGCGGTCGTCCCCAGCCAGACCAGGTGCGAGTGGATCCGGTTGAGCTCGAGGAAGATCGTCCGCAGGTACTTGGCCCGCGGCGGGATCTCGAGCTCGACCAGCCGCTCGACCGCGCCGCAGAAGGCCTCCATCTGGAAGAAGTAGGAGACGTAGTCCATCCGCTCGACGAAGGGGATGACCTTCCAGTAGCTCTCGTCCTCGCAGGACTTTTCGATCCCGGTGTGGACGTACCCGATTACCGGCCGCAGCTCCCGCACTACCTCGCCGTCGAGGTCGACGACCAGCCGCAGCACCCCATGGGTAGCCGGATGGTGCGGCCCGATGTTGATGGTCATTAACTCCGAACTCGTCAGCGGAGAACCAGATATGGACGCCGACGAGTTCGGAGTCGAATCACTCCGCCCATGGCCTTCGGCCATATGCGGGTTAGTGGTTTGCTCAGCCATATCGCCGCTCGTTGTAGGTGAAGGTCACCGGCTCGCCGCCGATCGGGAAGTCGCGCCGCTGGGGCCAGCCGACGTAGTCGTCGGGGAGCAGGATCCGGGTCAGGTCCGGGTGGCCGCGGAAGACGATCCCGAAGAAGTCGTACGCCTCACGCTCCTGGAAGTTCGCGGTCGGGAAGAGCTCCACACAAGAGTCAATTTCGGGCAACGCTTCGGACCCGTTCGACGCTGCCGGGTCATGCAGCATCGCCTTGACCCGCAGGCGCTCGACCCGGTCGCGGTTGATCAGCTCGTAATGGACGCCGAAGCGTGGTTCGGCCGGCAGGTAGTCGGCGACGTGGAGGCTGGAGAGGAAGTCGTATTCCTGCCCCGGCGACTCGCGCAGCCAGCTCAGCACGGCGAGGATCTGGGCCGGATCGACGACCAGCGTCGCCGAGCCGTGGTCGAAGCCGGTGTCGAGCACCGCGCCGGGGTTTCCCTGCTCGACGTCGCCCCGGATCAGCTCGAGCCCGGGTGCGTCAGGCATGGGCCAGCCGCCTCGCCTCTTCGTAGGCCTCGACCGACTCCGGGGCCGATGCGCCCTGCGCCCACTCCTCGGTGCCGCGGGCCTCGTAGCGGGCCCGCCAGCCCTGGTCGGGGTTGCCCATGATCTTCCGCTGCAGCTTGGTGAACCCGTAGAGGACGGCCTCCGGGCGGGGCGGGCAGCCGGGGATGTGGAGGTCGATCGGCATGAACTTGTCGGCGCCCTGGACCACCGCGTAGTTGGAGAACATGCCGCCGCTCGAGGAGCAGGCGCCCATCGAGATCGCCCATTTCGGCTCCAGCATCTGGTCGTAGAGGCGGCGGACGACCGGCGCCATCTTGATCGAGACCCGGCCCGAGAGGATGATCATGTCGGCCTGCCGCGGCGAGGCCCGCAGCGCCTCGGCGCCGAACCGGGCGAGGTCGTAGCGGGCGGTGACCAGCGAGATCGGCGCCTCGATCGCGCAGCAGGCGAGGCCGAAGGTGAGCGGGAAGGCCGAGTTGGCCCGGGCCCACCCGAGCATCTTCTCGAAGTTGGTCATCACCACCCGTTCCTCGACGTAGCGCTCGAGCTCCTCGCCCTCGAGGTCGCCCCGCAGCATGTCCCGCGCCCGCAACTGGCGGTCGCGCATCGATTGGCGCTCTACCTCCAATTCAGCGCTCCCTTTCGCCAGACATAGATGAAGGCGACCAGCAGCAGGACAACGAACGTGACCAGCTCGCCGAGGACGAAGAGGCTGTCGGCCGCCTTGAAGATGACCCCGATCGGGTAGAGGAAGACGACCTCGATGTCGAACAGGATGAAGAGCATCGCGACGAGGTAGAAGCTGACCCCGAACCGCATCCCGCGGGCGGCCTCGACCGGGATCCCCGACTCGTACGGCTCGGTCTGGCGGCGGCTCGCCGCGGTCTCCTTCTGCGGCCGCTTCGGGCCGATCAGGTGGTTGAGCATCACGAAGGCGCTTCCGACGACCGCTCCGAGGAGGGCGAAGACGAGTATCGGCGCGTAGCTGCTCAGCATTTCCAGGGGCCCCGGCCGGTGTTATACACCCACCTTGTGACACATTGCTACATAGTGATTTTCCGCATCAGCAAGCGGAATCCCGACCCTTTCGGGCGGATATAGATGGCCCCGGTCCATCTCGTCGTCGGAGTCGCCCTGATCGTCCTCAATCTGGTCGCGTTCGGGCTTGGCGGTGTGGCCTGGCTCAAGAAGCGGCCCTCGATCCCGTTCTGGTACCTGCTGCGCGCCGCCCAGGTCTCCGTCTTCATCCAGGCGCTGCTCGGTGGCCTGCTCCTGTTCACCGGCCATGAGGCCCCCGAAGACCTCCACTACCTCTACGGGATCCTGCCGCTCTTCATCTCCTTCATCGCCGAGGGCGCCCGTGCGGGCGCCGCCCAGCGTGAGATCGGCGACCTCGACTTCGAAGGCCTCCCGGCCGAGACCCAGCAGGAGATCGCGCTCGCGATCGTCCGCCGCGAGATGGGGATCATGGCCGTCAGCTGCGGCGTGATCTTCTTCCTCGCGCTGCGCGCCGCCGGCACCAGCAGCGCGTTCTAGCCGTCGTTGATCCGGAAGACGGGATGGTCGGGAGCGATCCGGCGCAGGTCCTCCTCGGGCGCGTCGGAGCCGACGCCGCCGAAGAACTGGCCGACCTCCCATTTCCACTTCTTCAGGTAGGCGCGGAGCAGGGGCGGCTTCTCCTCATCGGGGAGCTCGGTCGCCGAGAACTCCTCGATTCGGCGGCCGAGCACGAGCCTGCCGGCGCCGCTGACCCGCATGTTGCGGACCCACTGGGTGTGGCCGCGCGGCGCGACCAGGTAGCGGTCGCCCTCGAAGACGAGGAGGTTTACCGGCGTCTGCCGCCACTCGCCGCTCTTCCGCCCCCGCACTTCGAGGACCCGCGAGCCGGCGAGACCGATCCCCAGCCGCGTCATCAGCGCGACGATCGGGTTGAAGACGGTCCTCGTGAACCAGCCGGGCTCCTGGAATCGCGGCTCCACTTCGATAAGTGTTGCAGCGATAGCCTCCCGGCCATGCTCGACCACATCGGGTTGGAGGTGAGCGATTTCGGCCGCAGCAGGGCGTTCTACGAACAGGCGCTCGAGCCGCTCGGGATCAGGCTGTTGATGGAGCCGGTCGAGGGCTCGGCGGGATTCGGCAGCGAGACCGAGCACGGGCCGAAGCCCTACTTCTGGATCAACGCCCGCGAGCGTCCCGCGGTCATCGGCGCCCACGTCGCCTTTGCCGCTCCCGACACCGCCACGGTCGACGCCTTCCACGCCGCCGCGCTCGCGGCCGGCGGCTCCGACAACGGCGCCCCGGGCCGCCGCCCGCACTACCACCCCGGCTACTACGGCGCCTTCGTCCTCGACCCCGATGGCAACAACGTCGAGGCCGTCTGCCACCGCGCCAGCTAGCGCCCGCGCCGCTCGGCGTCGAGGTTGTCGCGCAGTTCGGAAACGAGGAACTGAGCCTTGCGCGGGTCGATCCGGACCTGGTCGGTCAGCGGGATCGGCCGCGCGTTGGCGAGGAGCTCTTCGAGGCGTTCGATCGCGGCATCTGTCTCGGTCTCCCGCATCACCGCCCTATCGGCCGGGCGTGCAGGAGTCGTTAGCGCCGGCTCAGCCCAACGGGCGGTATTCGCCGCGGTGGAAGACGAGCGGGTCGCCCTCGCCGGCCTCGAGGCCGGTGACCTCGCCGGTGACGATGACGTGGTCGCCGCCGGCGATCACGTCGCGCAGCTCGCAGGCGACCCAGACCACCGCCTCTGCGATCGCCGGGATCCCCTCGCGATCGTGCCAATCGACCCCCTGCCACTTGTCGGCGACCGGCGCCTTCGTCGCGAAGGAGCGGGCGATCTCCTCCTGGCCCGCGTGCAGGACGCTGACCCCGAACCGGTTTGCCGCCTGCACCGCGAGCAGGGTCCGCGATCCGCGGTCGAGGCTGGCCAGCATCAGCATCGGCTCGACCGAGAGCGAGCAGACCGCGTTGGCGGTCGCCCCCGCCGGGCCGTCGGGGCCGTTCGCCGACACCACAGTCACCCCGGTGGGGAGGATTCCCATCGCGGCTCGGAAACTGGCTGGATTCGGCGGTTCCATCGTTGGAGTGAGGATCGGCTGAAGACAATATGATGCGCGCCGCGTGCGCCCAGCCCTCCTCACAGCAACGGTTCTCGCCGCCGTCCTCGGCCTGTCCGCATGCGGCTTCGGCGAGGAAGGCATCTCGGTCTCCAGGGACGACGCGAACTACAACGGGGCCGTTCTCTTCGCCACCCACTGCTCCGGCTGCCACACGCTGAGCGCGGCCGGTACGCAGGGAACGGGGAACCGGAGCATCCGCACCCAGGGGCCGAACCTGAACGAACGGACCGAGACCTACGAAGACGCCCTCTTCGCGATCGAGAACGGCGGCTTTTCGGGCGCGATCATGCCGCAGAACATCGTCGTCGGCGAAGAAGCCGAAGAGGTGGCCCGCTTCGTCGCCAAGTACGCCGGCGAAGAGGCCCAGGAATCGCCGCGCCCGGGCGAGAACTCGCCCTGAGCCCGGGCCCCCGATGCTCGACCTGAAGCTGATCCGCTCGGACCCGGAGCAGGTCAAGGCGGCGCTCGAGCGCCGCGGCGCCGGCGAGAACGTCGACGAGCTGTTGACTCTCGACGCGCGTAGGCGCGAGCTGCTGCCGCGGATCGAGGGCGCGCAGGCCGAGCGCAAGACCCTCTCCAAGCAGATCGGCGAGGAGAAGCAGAAGGGAAATGAGGCGGCCGACCTGGTCGCCGAGGTGGGGCGGCTGAAGGAGGAGATCGAGACCGGCAAAGCGGAGCTCGAGGAGGTCGAGGCCCGGATCGAGCGGGTCGCGGCCGCGCTCCCCAACCTGCCGGACCCTGACGCTCCCGACGGGATGACCGAGGAGGACGCCCTCGTCGTCCGCGAGGTCGGGGAGCGGACGAGCTTCGAGTTCGAGCCGCTCGACCACCTCGAGATCGGGACCAGGCTCGGCCTGATCGACGTCGAGTCGGCGGCGAAGCTCTCCGGCTCGCGCTTTGCATACCTCAAGGGTGACCTCGTCCTGGTCGAGATGGCCCTCGTGCGCTACGCGCTCGACCTTGTCGGCGGCGAGGGCCACGAACCGGTGGTTCCTCCTGTCCTGGTCCGGGAAGACGCCCTCTACGGCACCGGGTTCCTGCCCGGCGACCGCGACCAGATCTACGAGATCCCGAAGGACGACCTGTTCCTGGTCGGCACCTCCGAGGTGTCGCTGGCGGCCCTCCACGCTGAGGAGATCCTCGACGCCGACCGGCTCCCGATCCGCTACGCCGGGTTCTCGACCTGCTTCCGGCGTGAGGCGGGGGCAGCCGGCCGCGACACCCGGGGCATCTTCCGCGTCCACCAATTCGACAAGGTCGAGATGTTCTCGTTCGTCGAGCCCGCCGAGTCCCCCGCCGAGCACGAGCGCCTGCTGGCGATCGAGGAGCGGATCCTGACCGAGCTAGAGATCCCCTACCGGGTCGTCAACGTCGCCGCCGGGGACCTCGGGGCGCCGGCGGCGAAGAAGTACGACTGCGAGGCCTGGATCCCGAGCCAGGACCGCTACCGCGAGCTGACCTCGTGCTCGAACACGACCGACTACCAGGCACGACGCCTCGCCTGTAGGTATCGGGCCACAGACGGCGAAACACCACAGGCAGTGCACACTCTGAACGGAACAGCGGTCGCGGTGGGGAGGACAATCGTCGCCCTGCTGGAGAACCGACAGGAGCGCGACGGGAGCTTCTCGCTACCTACTATTTTGCATTCGTACGGTTCGCCTGCAAGGATCGATGCACGATGAACGCGGAAAGAGCGACATTCCGGATCTCATGAACAGCAGCGTCAGAGAGGCCAAGCGAGTAGTTCTCTGCGACGACCACGAGATCGTCCGCGAGGCGATCAAGGCGCGGATGGCCAGCTCGAACGCGCTCCAGATCGTCGGCGAGGCCGGGAACGGCCGCGACGTCGTCGAGGTCGTGAAAGAGCTCGAGCCCGACGTCCTGATCATCGACGTCGAGCTGCCCAAACGGGACGGGATCGAGGCGACCAAGGAGGTCCTCAAGGCCAGGCCGAGGACCAAAGTCATCATCTTCACCGCCCACGCCCAACCGGACCTCCTGGCGCTCGCCCTGCGCGCCGGCGCCTCCGGCTACGTCCTCAAGTCGGCGCCCGCGGAGGACATCGCGCGGGCGGTCAAAGCCGTCACCACTGGTGGGACCTTCCTCGGCGGCGACTTCGCCGGCGGCAAGCCCTCGGAGGTTGAGAAACTGCTCGACCTCTCCCCGCGTGAGCGCCAGATCCTCGAGCTGCTCGCCGAGGGGCTGCGGGTGAAGGAGATCGCCGAGCGGCTCGGGCTCAGCCCGGCGACCGTCCACACCCACGTCCGCAACGCGATCGCCAAGCTCGAGGTCGACACCCGGACCGAGGCCGTGGCCCTCGCGGTCCGGTTCAGCTACCTCGGCGCCGGCGGCGCCGTCAACAAATAGAGGGCGCTACTCGTCCTCGTCGCGCTCGAGCGTCAGAGCGCAGCCGTTGATGCAGTAGCGCTGGCCGGTCGGGCCGGGCCCGTCCTCGAAGACATGCCCGAGGTGCCCGCCGCAGTGCTTGCAGACCACCTCGGTGCGCCGCATCCCGAGGCTGTTGTCGGAGCGCAGCTCGACGTGCTCGCGATTGACCGGCTCGGTGAAGCTCGGCCAGCCGGTGCCCGAGTCGAACTTCGTGTCCGAGGAGAAGAGCTCGGCGCCGCAGCCGGCGCAGCGATACATCCCGCCGCTCTTCTCGTCCCAGTAGGGGCCGGTGAAGGCGCGCTCGGTGCCAGCGTTCCGCAGCACCTCGTACTGCTCGGGCGTCAGCTCTTCGCGCCACTCCTGCTCGGACTTCTGGACCTTCGTCCTGTTCTCAGTCATCGCCTTCCTTTCCTCTATATCCAGCTTACGCACCCTGTCCAGGGCCTCGGCCCGCTTAGGATCCGGGCGTGCCGGAGACCTTTTACGAGCCCGATGGGGACGGCTTCGTCGCGACCGAGCTGACCCGCGGGCCGTGGGACCCCGGTGCCCAGCACGCCGGCCCGCCGTCGGCACTTCTCGGGCGCGAGATCGAGCGCCTCGAGGGCGGCGAGGGCTTCCAGGTCGCCCGGATCAACTTCGAGATCCTGCGGCCGGTCCCGATCGGCCCGGTCAGGGTCGAGGCGCGGCTGGCCCGCCCCGGCCGCTCGGTGCAGATGATCGAGGCGGCCCTCCGCGACGAGGAGAACGAGCTGATGCTGGCCCGTGCCTGGCGGATCAGGACGTCGCGGCTCGAGCTGCCGCCGGAGGTCCCGGACGGCCCTCCGCCGCCGCCGGGCCCCGAGCAGGGGTTCCGGCCCGAGTTCTTCGATACCGGCCAGGACGTCGGCTACCACACCGCGATGGAGTGGAGTTCGCTCGACGGCGGCTTTCGGGACCCCGGCCCGGCTAAGGTCTGGATGCGGATGCGCCACCCGCTTCTGCCCGGTGAGGAGCCCTCGCCGCTGCAGCGGACCCTGATCGCGGCGGACGTCGGCAACGGGATCAGCGCCGTCCTCGACTGGCGCCGCCACCTCTTCATCAACGTCGACCTCAGCGTCCACCTCGAGCGGATGCCCGAGGGGGAGTGGGTCTGCGTCGACGCCACGACACTCCCGCACGAGCACGGGATCGGGACCGCCGAGTCGGTGCTCTTCGACGAGCGCGGGAGGATCGGTCGCGCCGCCCAAAGCCTGCTCCTCGCCGAGCGCTGACTTGGACGTGCCGTGACGGCACGTAGCCTCCTAGCCGGCCTCGGCTCGGCGCGCGGCGAGCAGTTCCTCGCTGCGGCTCGAGATCGTGACCGCGATCGTCGTCGCGCAGACCGCCGCCGCGCAGGCGGCGAAGAGGAAGGCTCCCTGGTAGTCGCTGAGGGCGGCCGCGACTCCGGCGAGGGGAGCGCCGAAGCCGACCCCGGCATCGAAGAACGCGGTGAAGGTCCCGAGCGCGGCGCCGCGGCGGTTGACCGGGACGCGGTCGACGACGATCAGCGAGAGGGACGGGTAGAGCAGCGAGAACGCCGCCCCCATCGCCAGAGCACCGGCCAGTGCGGCGACGAGGCTGCCGGCGGTCGCGATCACGACCAGGCCGGCCATCTCGACGAGCGCGGCGGCGGTCGCCACCCTAGCCGGCCCGATCCGGTCGGGCAGGTCGCCGCCGAGCAGGCGGGTGAGCACGACCATCGAGGCGAAGGCCCCGAACACGGTCGCCCCGTGCCCGATCCCGCGGGCGTCGAGGTGGAGGACGACGAAGGCGGCGACCGTCGCGTAGCCGATCGAGGCCAGCGCCAGCGCGCTTCCCGGCCGCACCGCCTCGCGGGCGATCAGCGGCTGGCTATCGTCGTGGGCGACGGGCCGGAACGGGTCCGGGAGCCGGAGGGCGATCAGCGCTCCGACCGACGGCGCCAGCCCGGCGAAGAGCCAGACCGCCGTGTAGCCCGAGGTCTGCTGCAGCAGCTCGCCGATCAGGGGGCCGACGCTGAGGCCGGTCCAGATCGCGAGGCCGTAGAGGCCGATCACCCGGCCTCGCCGGTGCGGGGGCGCTATGTCGACGACCCAGGCCGAGCCGGCGGTGAAGACCGTCCCCTCTCCGGCCCCGAGCACCAGTCGTGCCAGGATCAGGCCCGGGATCCCGAGCGGGAGCAGGTAGAGAAAGCCCGAGGCGGCGACCAGGAGCGAGCCGACCAGGACCGTCGGCCGTCGGCCGCGGCTGTCGGCGAGCCGGCCGGCGACCGGACGCAGCAGGAGCCCGGTTACGGCATAGGACCCGATCACGATCCCGACCGCGACGTTGCCGCCGTCGAGGGGCCCGTGCACGTAGCGGGGGAGGATCGGCAGCACGGCGCCGACCGCGACGATCCCGGCGAAGGTCACCGCGAAGACCCCGGCGAAGGCCATCCCCGGCCGCGCCACCCCCGGCGATGTCGCACTTCCGTTCACCTGTCGGAGCGAACTGCGACATCCCCCGGCGGGGGCGGGGCGAGGAGGGCGGCGAGATCGTCGATGACGTGGTCCGCCGCAGCCTCACCCGCGGCGTCGCCGCCGCGGGTCGCGCCGCTGAGGACGAGCACCGTGTCGAGACCGGCCCGGCGGCCCCCCTCGATGTCGGAGGCGACCCGGTCGCCGACCATCGCCACCCGCCCGGGATCGCCGAGCCGCTCGCGGGCGAGGTCGAAGAGGTGGTGCTCGGGCTTGCCGCCGATCTCGGCGCTGGCACCGCTCGCGGTCTCGACCGCGGCCAGGACAGCGCCGGTCCCGGGCCACGGTCCCCCGGGCATCGGCAGGGTCGGGTCGCGGCTCGTCGCAACCAGTTTCGCCCCGCCCTGCAGAGCCAGCGTCGCGGTCAGCAGCTCCTCGTAGTCGAAGTCGCGGTGCCCGGAGACGACGACGATGTCGGCCTCCCGCGCCGCGTCCCCATCGACCACCTCGAGTCCCTCGGCGGCGACCGATTCGTGGAAGGCGTCGGCCCCGATGACGAACGCGCCGCCGCCGGGGCCCGCGATCTCAGCCGCCAGCCGCGCCGTCGATTCGCCGGCGGTGACGATCCGCTCCTCGCCGACCTCGACCCCGGCCTCGCGCAGGCGCTCGGCGTAGAACTCCGCCGGCCGGCCAGGGTTGTTTGTGACGAAGACGAAGTCCCTGCCCCGCTCGGCGAGCTCGCGGAGGGTCTCGGCGGCGCCCGGGATCAGGTCGCGGCCGATCCAGACGACCCCATCGAGATCGATCAGAAATCCCTCGTATTCGTCGGCCAGTGGCACGCGGCGGAGCGTAGTCGCATCCCGCTAGCGTGTGACTGAGTGAGTACGGACGGACAGGTGGTGGTGGCGAGCGACGTCTCTCGCCGCTACGGCGAAGGCGATGCCGCCGTCGACGCGCTCGTCGACATCAACACGGGCTTCGAGCGCGGCCGGTTCACGGCGATCATGGGCCCATCCGGGTCGGGGAAGTCGACCCTGATGCACATCCTCGCCGGCCTCGACCGGCCGACCTCGGGGACGGTGAGCCTCGACGGCGAGGAGATCACACACCTCGACGACGCCGAGCTGACCAAGCTGCGCCGCGACAAGCTCGGCTTCGTCTTCCAGTTCTTCAACCTGCTTCCGGTGCTGACCGCGGAGGAGAACCTCGTCCTGCCGCTCTCGATCGCGGGCCGCAAGCCCGACCGCGAGTGGCTCGAGCAGCTGATCCGCACCGTCGGCCTCGAGGACCGGCGCACCCACCGCCCGTCGGAGCTCTCCGGCGGCCAGCAGCAGCGGGTCGCGGTCGCGCGGGCGCTGGTCTCGAAGCCGGCGGTCGTCTTCGCCGACGAGCCGACCGGGAACCTCGACTCGAAGGCGAGCGCCGACGTCCTCGCCCTCCTGCGCCAGGCGGTCGACCAGTTCGGCCAGACGGTGATCATGGTCACCCACGACCCGAGCGCCGCGACCAACGCCGACCGGCTGATCACGATCAGCGACGGGGAGATAGTTCACGACGCCGCGCCGGGCTCGAGCGACGCGGTGATCGAGCTGATGAAGCAGATCGATTAACGGGATGACGCGGCTCGTGCTCAAGAGCCTCTGGGGGCGCAGGGTCCGCGCGCTCGGGACGACCTTCGCCGTCGTCATCGGGATCGCCTTCGTCGCCGGCTCCTACGTCCTCACCGACACGATCTTCGCCGCATTCGACGACATCTTCAACGAGTCGCTGAAGGGGACGAGCGTCGTCATCTCGGCGAAGAACCCGGTGAAGCAGGAAAGCGGCGAAACACCGACCATCAGCGCCTCGATCCTGCCGAAGGTGAAGCGGACCGAGGGTGTCCGCCTGGCATCGGGGGCGATCTTCACCCCCGGCGGGTTCTTCGACTCCGAAGGCGATGCGGTCGGCGCCAAGTTCGCGCCCAAGTTCATCTCCTCGACGCTGCCCGACGGGCTCGAGTCGCTCACCTACGTCGAGGGCCACCGGCCGCACGGGCCGGCCGAAACCTCCCTCGACAAGGCGGCGGCCGAAGACGCGGGCCTGAAGATGGGCGAAAAGCTTACGATCGTCGGCCAGGGCAGCGCCCGCTCATACCGGCTGGTCGGGTTCACCGAGCTGGGGAGCGCCTCGTTCGGCGGCGCCAGCATCGCCCAGGTGACCCTGCCGGTGGCCCAGCGGATCACCCACAAGCAGGGCCGCTTCGACCAGATCTCTGTCGCGGCGAAGCCCGGAGTCTCCTCGGAGACGCTCAAACGCCGGATCGAGAACGTCGTGCCGGACAGCGTCCGGGTTGAGACCGCGCAGGAAAACGCCGATCGCGGGTCGGAAGAAATCCGCGAAAACCTCGGCTTCCTGCAGACGGTGCTGCTCGTCTTCGGCTTCGTCGCCGTCTTCGTCGGCGCCTTCCTGATCTTCAACACCTTCTCGATCACCGTCGCGCAACGGGTCACCGAGTTCGGGCTGTTGCGGACGCTCGGCGCCTCGCGGCGGCAGATCCTGCTCTCGGTCCTGTTCGAAGCGGTCGCGATCGGGGTGCTCGGCGCGCTGATCGGGATCGCCGGCGGCTACGTGATGGCGGAGCTGCTGAACGCCCTGCTCGAAGCCTTCGGCGTCGACTTGCCGACGACCAGCCTCGTCCTCGAGTCGCGCACGGTGGTCGTCGCACTCCTCGTCGGGATCGTCGTCACCGCGGTGTCCTCGATGATCCCGGCGCTTCGATCGACCCGGGTCCCGCCGATCGCGGCGCTGCACGCGTTCGAGCAGACTCCGAGCGGCGGCCGGCGGCTGGTCTTCCTCGGGCTCTCGATCCTGCTCGGCCTCGGCGGCCTTGGGCTGTTGCTGATCGGCCTCTTCGGCAACTCCGGGGGCGGGACCTCGGCCCTGCTGCTCGGCGGCGGCGCCGTCGCCATCGTCCTCGGCGTCTCGCTCTTCAGCCCGCGGCTGGTGCCGCCGCTGGCGGCGGTCGCCGGCTGGCCGCTGGAGCGGGCGCGCCGCCTCACCGGCCGGCTCGCGCGCGAGAACTCGCAGCGCAACCCGAGTCGCACCGCGGTGACCGCGGCGGCGCTGATGATCGGTCTCGCCCTCGTCACCTTCGTCACCGTCTTCGCCGCGGGGCTCAAGAGCTCGGTCGCGACGGTGATCGACGAAAACTTCGCCGGCGGCCTCCTGATCCAGAACACGGACGGCTTCTCGCCGATACCGAGCGCGGCCGCGGCCGCGGCCGAAAAGGCGCCGGGGGTCGAATCGGTCGCGACGATCCGCTCGGTCCAGGCCAAGCTCCTGCCCGGCGGCGGCACGACCCAGATCTCCGCCCCCACGCACGACATCGGCGACGCGCTCGAAGTCGAATGGAAGAAGGGGGGCCCCTCGGTCCTCCGCAACCTGACCGACTCCGAGGCGGTCGTCTCGGACTCCTATGCCTCCGACCACGGCCTCGAACTCGGCGACCGCTTCCGGCTCCTGAGCCAGACCGGGGCGAGGCCCTCGTTCCGGGTGGTGGGGGAGTTCGACTCGAAGCTCGACCTCTTCGGAAGCATCCTCATCACCCAGCCGGTGCTGGCGAAGGACTTCGCCCAGACCCAGGACACGATCGACTTCATCCAGACCGCGAAGGGGGTCGACCAGGCAAGGGTCCAGGCGCAGCTGACGAAACTGGTCGAAGCCTCGTTCCCGACCGCAGAAGTCCTGAATCAGCAGGAACTGAAGGAAAACCGCGAAGAACAGATCAACCAGCTGGTCAACCTCTTCAACGCGCTGCTGATTCTGGCGATCGTGATCTCGCTGTTCGGTATCGCCAACACCCTGGCCCTCTCGATCCACGAACGCACCCGGGAGCTGGGGATGCTGAGGGCGATCGGGATGTCGCGGCGCCAGGTCCGGACGATGGTCCGCTACGAGGCCGTGATCACGGCCCTGATCGGCGCCATCCTCGGAATCGTCCTCGGCGTGATCTTCGCCGCCCTGCTGGCGCAGCCGCTGAAGGACGAAGGGTTCGTCCTCTCCTACCCGATCGGGTCGCTGGTCGCGCTGCTGTTCCTCGCCGCGCTGGCCGGCGTCCTCGCCGCGATCCCACCCGCCTTCCGGGCCTCGCGGCTCAACGTCCTCGAATCGCTGCAATACGAGTAGCCGAGGCCGGGGCCGCCGATTCCAAGGCGTGGGTCGAGAGGCCCATCCGCAGCGCCCCGGCGAGCTCGTGCATAGCGGCGCGGGCGGTGCGGCTGATGCCGGTCATGTGGGCGAAGGTGTGGACGAGGCCGGGGTGGCGGCGGTGAGCGACCCGGTTGCCCGCCTCCCAGAGTCGCTCCGCGTAGGCCTCGCCCTCGTCACGCAGCGGGTCCATCCCCGCGGTGCAGACGTAGGTGGGGGGGAGGCCCGAGAGGTCGTCGGCCCGCAGGACCGAGGCGCGCGGGTCTGTGTCGGCGTTGGCTCCCTGCAGGTAGTGCCCCTCGTACCAGCCCATGTCCGCCGCGGTCAGCAGGAAGCCGTCGGCGTACACGCGCCGCGACTCCTGGTCGCCGATCGCGTCGGTCACCGGATAGAGCAGCGCCTGCATCGCCGGTTTCGGCCCGCCGTCGTCGCGGGTGAGGAGGCTGACCACCGCCGCCAGGTCGCCGCCGGCGCTGTCGCCGCTCACCGCCACTCGCCGCGGGTCGGCGCCGAGCGCGGAGGCCTCCTCGCACGCCCAGCGAAATGCGTCGACCGAGTCCTCGACCGCGGCCGGAAACGGGCTCTCGGGGGCGAGGCGGTAGTCGACTGAGATGACCATGCACCCGGCGAAGAGGGCGAGGAAGCGGCAGATCGAGTCGTGGGTGTCGAGGTCGCCGATCACCCAGCCGCCGCCGTGGTAGTAGACGATCAGCGGAGGCGGGCTCGCGTCGGTCGGAACCGCTGAGTAGACGCGAGCGCCGATCGGGCCGCCGGATCCCGGGATCGAGATGTCTTCGAGGCGCGGCAGCCTTGGCTGCGGACCGGAGACGATCGCCGCCTCCGCCCGCGCCCGGGCACGGGCCTGCTCCGGCGACAGCGTTCCGCCGCCCGAGGCAGAGTCGTCGCCGACGAGGCGGGCGAGCCAGAGCAGGGCCTGGATGTCGGGCGCCGGTTCGAGCCCGCCGACCCTGATCCGGGGTCTGAACAGCCCTCGCTGCAATCTCGGCGGCAGCCCACAGAGGAACCGGACGAAGGGGTGCTCGACGCGGGGCGGAAGGCGAGGTAGCTCCACGGTGAATGGAGGCTATCCTCCGGGAAGGCGCGATGGAGGCAGCGGCGACAACTGCTCCACCCGCGGCGGCCCACTCCGCCGGCCGCGGGCTTCCGCCCGGGCCGCCGCTCCCGGCTCAGCTCCAGACCGCGATCTGGTCGCGCCAGGCCCGCCGCCTGCTGTTCGCCTGTCTCGAGCGCTACGGCAGCACCTTCACGATCAGGATCGTCCACGAAGGAACCTGGGTGATGCTCTCCGACCCGGACTCCGTGAAGCAGGTCTTCACCGGCGATCCCCGCGTCTTCCACGCCGGCGAGGGCAACCAGATCCTCGAGCCCGTCCTCGGGCCGAACTCGGTCCTGGTCCTCGACGAGAAGCCTCACATCAGCCAGCGCCGCCTTCTGCTGCCGCCATTCCACGGCGAGCGGATGCAGGGCTACCGCGAGACGATGGCTGAGATCGCAGCTCGCGAGATCGAGAGCTGGCCGACCGGGATCGCCCACGCCCTGCGCCCGCGGATGCAGGCGATCACCCTCGACGTGATCCTCAGCACGGTCTTCGGCGTCGGCGAGGGGGAGAGGACGGCCGAGCTGCGGGACGCGCTGCGCCGCTTCCTCGACCTGACGACCAATCCCCGCATCCTGATGCCGGTCCTCCTGCTCGGGCCTCACCGGGCGACGAGGATGGGCTTGTTCCGGCGCCGGATCGAGGCCGTCGACCGGCTGATCTACCGCGAGATCGGCGAGCGTCGCCGCAGCGAGGACCTTCGGGAACGCGACGACATCCTCTCGCTGCTGGTCGCCGCCAGGCACGAGGACGGCAGCCCGATGAGCGACGCGGAGATCCGCGACGAGCTGCTGACGCTGCTCGTCGCCGGCCACGAGACGACCGCGACCGCGCTCTCCTGGGCGGTCGAGCGCCTCTCGCGCCATCCCGACAAGCTCGGTCGCCTCCGCGAGGAGGCTGAGGCCGGCGAGAGCACGTACCTGACGGCGACGATCCAGGAGACGCTGCGGCTGCGGCCCGTCGTCTCGATCGTCCTCCGCCGCCTCACCGAGCCGGTCGAGATCGGCGGCTACGAGATCCCCGCCGGGACCTCGGTCGCGCCCTGCATCTACCTCGTCCACGCCAACCCCGACGTCTATCCCGACCCCGGGCGATTCCTGCCCGAGCGCTTCGTCGACAACCCACCCGGCACCTACACCTGGATCCCGTTCGGCGGCGGCGTCCGCCGCTGCCTGGGCGCCTCGTTCGCCCAGTTCGAGATGGCGGTCGTCCTCGAGGAGCTGGTCAAACGGCACCGGATCCGGCCCGCCCGGGAGCGGCCCGAACGCGTCTTCCGGCGAGCGATCACCGAGACCCCGCGGCACAACGCCGAGGTGATCCTCGACTAGTCCCTGGGGACCGGCTTCGGCTTCCCGAGCACGAGCGGGACCGGCTCGGCGCTTCCTTCGGCTTGGACCAGCAGCCGGACCGCCGCCGTCCCCCTGACCCGGATCCCTCCGGGCCAGATCGTGCGCGGCCTGTCGGCGCAGGGGTGGAACACGACTTCGCTGAACCCGGGGCCGTCGAGGCCGGTCGAGCGGCGGCCGTTCGGCCCGTCATGGAAGCCGTAGTAGATGAAGACGCGGTTGCGCAGCCGCCGCGGCACGCTCAGGGTCACAGGGGCGTGGCCCTCGACCAGCGCCGGCATCTTGGCGACGAGCTGCCCGTTCGAGGTCCGGCTCATATGACTCAGGGGGTGCTCGAGCACCCCCAGCGGCCCCGCGTCGAGAGAGGTCCGGCGCCACCCGGCGCTGCCGCTGCCGGCGATCACCGGGCCCTTCTCGCAGGTCGCTTCCTGCGAGCCCGCGGCGAGCGCCTGCGGGACACCGAGCAGCCAGACGACGACGACCAGAGGCGCCACCCGCTTGGCGAGACTCATGCCGTGGAAGCTACCGAGGGCTACTCGGCCGCCCGCTGGAGTGCCCGGAGGATCGGCAGCGACGCCGTGCCGAGCAGGTAGAGCACGGAGATGACCCCGAACGCCTTCAGGCCGATGTCCCGCCCGCCGGATGAGACTTCGATCACGGCCATGACCGCTAGGGCGGCGAGCGCGAGCAGGGTGCCGATGCGAGTCAGTCGCAGGCCATCCGAATCGCTCTCCCCGGCGAAGGCGAGGAGGACGCACGCCTGGCCCGCGGCGAGGGCAAGGATCGCCGTGACCGCGAACGGGGTGGCGCCGTTCTCGTCGCCGAAGGGGTCGAAGCCGACGATCACCCTCATCGCTGTCGCGAATGCGAGGACCGCGACGACGAGGGTGACGTATCCGAAAAAGGCGTGGTTGCCGCCCTTCCTCGCAAGGATCCATCCCGCCGACCCGATCAGGCAGTAGTACGACAGCGCGACCACTGCGCCGAGGACGTCGGCAATCGCCCTGTCGGTCTCGCTGCCGCTCATGATCACGACGATCAGGACCAGGGCTCCGACGCAGAGAGCCGTGATCAGGATCCGCAGCAGGGATTCCGTGGTGTCGCTTCCGCCTGCCATCCGTCGCCTATCGGCTCGATGCCGCGTAAACCGGATCCACGCCAGCCGCAGCGGCTCAGCCGCAGCCGGTGTTGTTGCCGCAGCTCGAGCAGGTGTAGCAGGAGCCGGTGCGCTGCATCATCCCGCCGCACTGGTCGCAGGCAGGCCCGAGGTCGCCGCCGACCATCTTGGCGGGACGGACGGGTGGCGTTTCGGTCATCGCCTCGGCCGCGGCGACCGGCTTCGAGTGGCCGTTGCCGCCATTCCCGCCGTTGGCCGGCCCGGCCGAGCCGCCCGACTCGGCGCCGAGCGCGAGCTGCGCCGTCTCGGCTTCCTGCTTGGCGCGGACGTCCTTGGTCATGATCCCCAGTTCCTCGAGGATCTCGGGGTCGTCGATGAACCGGCTCGCGACCCAGCGCATGATGTAGTCCGGCATCGATTTGGCGAACGGGATCTCGGGGTTGTTCGTCATCCCCTCGGGCTCGAAACGCATGTAGCTGAACTTGCGAACGAAGTCTTCGAGCGGGACCCCGTACTGGAGGCCGAGCGAGATCGCCGTCGCGAAGGCGTTCAGCAGCCCCCGCATCGTCGAGCCCTCCTTGCCGATGTCGGTGAGGAATATCTCGCCGACCGAGCCGTCGTCGTACTTGCCGGCCGTGATGTAGCCCTCGTGGCCGGCGATCGAGAACTTGTGGGTGATCGATTCCCGCTCCTGCGGCATCCGTTTGCGCTCCGGCGCCTTCGCGGCCTCCTCGGGGGCCTCCTCCTGGGCGTCGGTGCGGAGGGCCTGCGCCGTCTTCGATCCGTCGCGGTAGATCGCCAGCGCCTTCAGGCCGCCCTTCCAGCCGCGGGTGTAGGCATCGGCGATGTCCTCGACCGTCGCCGACTGCGGCAGGTTGACCGTCTTCGAGATCGCGCCGGAGATGAAGGGCTGGGTCGCGGCCATCATGTCGATATGGCCGGTGTGGGAGATCGCTCGCGCGCCGACCGCCACATCGAAGACCGGCAGGTCCTCGTCCTTGAGCCCGGGAGCGCCGACGATCGTGCCCTGATCGGCGATGTGGGCGTCGATCTGCTCGACCTGCGGCTCGGCGTATCCGAGCGTCCGCAGCGCCAGCGGCACCGAGCGGTTGACGATCGTCATCTGGCCGCCGCCGACCAGCTCCTTGAACTTGACGAGCGAGAAGTCGGGCTCGATCCCGGTCGTGTCGCAATCCATCAGGAAGCTGATCGTCCCGGTCGGCGCCAGCACCGTCGCCTGGGCGTTGCGGTAGCCGTGCGCCTCGCCGAGCTCGACCGCCTCGTCCCAGGCTCGCTGCGCGGCCCCGAGCAGTTCGCCCTTGATCCCGGTCGGGTCGATGTCGTAGGCCGCGTCGCGGTGCATCCGCATCACCCCGTTGTGGGGATCGCGGTTGCGCTCGTACTCGTCGTAGGGCCCGGTCGCGCCGGCCGCGATCAGCGCCGACTGGCGGTACGCGCGACCGGTCATCAGCGCCGTGATCGCGGCGGCGACGTTGCGGCCCGCCTCGGAGTCGTAGGGGAGGCCGTCGGACATCAGCAGCGCGCCGAGGTTGGCGTAGCCGAGGCCGAGCTGGCGGAACGCGTTGGCGTTCGCGCCGATCTGCTCGGTCGGGTAGCTCGAGTAGCCGACGACGATCTCCTGGGCGAGGAAGACGATGTCGACGGCATGCTCGAAGTCCTCGACGTCGAAGCTGCCGTCCTCGCGGCGGAACTTCATCAGGTTGAGCGAGGCCAGGTTGCAGGCCGAGTCGTCGACGTGCATGTACTCGCTGCACGGGTTCGAGGCGTTGATCCGGCCCGACTCCGGGCTGGTGTGCCAGCGGTTGATGATCGAGTCGTACTGGACGCCGGGATCGGCGCAGCGCCAGGCGGCGTCGGCGATCTGGCTCATCAGCTCCCGCGCCGGAAGGGTCCTGGTCGGCTCACCGGTCGTGCGCGCGGTCAGGCTCCAGTCCTCTCCGGCCTCGACCGCCTCCATGAACTCGTCGGTGACCCGCACCGAGTTGTTCGCGTTCTGGTACTGGATCGAGGTGAACCCGTCGCCGTCGATCGACATGTCGAAGCCGGCGTCGCGCAGGGCCGCGGCCTTCTCCTCCTCCCTCGCCTTGCACCAGATGAAGTCCTCGATGTCGGGATGGTCGACGTCGAGGACGACCATCTTCGCCGCGCGCCGGGTCTTGCCGCCGGACTTGATCGTCCCGGCCCAGGCGTCGGCGCCGCGCATGAAGCTGACCGGGCCGGACGCGAGCCCGCCCTTCGAGAGCGGCTCGACCGAGCTGCGGATGTTGGAGAGGTTGATCCCCGAGCCGGAGCCGCCGCGGAAGATCATCCCCTCCTTCGTGTTCCAGTCGAGGATCGACTCCATCGAGTCGTCGACGCTGAGGATGAAGCAGGCCGAGCATTGCGGGCGCTCCTCGAATCCGACGTTGAACCAGACCGGCGAGTTGAAGGCGGCCTTCTGGTTGAGCAGGATCGAGGTCAGCTCGGCCTCGAAGGCATCGGCGTCCTCGGCCGATCCGAAGTAGCCGCCGCCGCGCCCCCACTCGGAGATCGTCCCCGCGACGCGGCCGATCATCTGCTTGACGGACCGCTCGCGCTGCTCGCTCCCGAGCTGGCCGCGGAAGTACTTCTGGGCGACGATGTTGGTCGCGTTCTGGGACCAGCTCTTCGGGAACTCGACCCCGTGCTGGGCGAACGCGGGGCTCTCGGGATCGCCGATGACGGCCTCCCGCGTCTCCCACTCGATCTCGTCGAACGGGTGGGTCCCCGGCGTCGAGAAGCGCCGCTCTATCGACAGGCCCTGGAGGTCAGTTCGGTTCGTGCTCATAGCGGTCCTCGACATCAACTGGCTCCTCTCACTGCGGGCTTTGGGGGGACTGACGAGGATCGTCTTCGAGTCGGACGGAACCCGTCGGCCCAAACCCCGCAAAAGCCGGGATTTCGAAGCCAACTCCCTCTATGGTGACAAGACGATGGTGCGGGCGAGGGCTGCCGAGAAAGCCGAAACTGCAAAGGAAGTTGCAACCGACGCGCTGGCCGCGGTCAAGCCGAAGCTCCGCGGCGTCTCCCACGAGTGGGCGTTCTTCGTCTCGCTCGGTCTCGGCGCGGCGCTGATCCTCGCCGCCAAGACCCCGAAGGCGACACTCGCGGTCGGGATCTACGCCGTCAGCCTCTCGGCGCTGTTCGGGACCAGCGCCCTCTATCACCGCGTCAACTGGACCCGGCCCGAAGCCCGCCTCTGGATGCGGCGCCTCGACCACTCGATGATCTTCTTCCTGATCGCGGGGACCTACACGCCGTTCGCGCTGCTGGTCCTCAACGGCGCCCTCGCCGATGCGATCCTGGCCGTCGTCTGGGTGGGCGCGGTGATCGGCGCGATCGTCGAGATCGTCTGGATCGAACACCCGAAATGGGTCGCGGCGCTCGTCTACATCTCGCTCGGCTGGGTCGCGGTCGTCGCCTTCCCCGGGCTCTGGGACGAGATCGGGGCCGGCGGGACGCTGCTCGTCGCCGCGGGCGGCCTCCTCTACACGATCGGCGCCGTCGTCTACGCGACCCAGCGCCCGAACCCGAACCCGCGGGTCTTCGGCTACCACGAGGTCTTCCACCTGTTCGTGATCGCCGCCGCCGCCGCCCATTTCGCGGCGATCGCGTTCTACGCGCTGCCGGCCTCCTGACCGGACCGCGAGCCCTCCGAAATGCGTCCATACGACGCACTTCGGAGAACTCGGCCTAGGCGGCGACCGGCTCGTGCTCGGCCAGGGGCTCGGCCAAGGCGACGAGCTCGGCGAGGATCTCCTCGAGCCGCTCCGCCTGCACCGGCTCGAGCTCCAGGCGCTCGTCGCGAAGCAGCTCGTGGGCGTGGGCCACCGGCAGCTCGGCCTCGATCACGCGGCCTCCCATCGCGCCGAGGACCTTGCGCAGCTCGGCCTGCGCCCAGACCCCGCCGAACATGCTCTTCGAAGCGCCGATCGCGGCCGCCGGCTTGCCGCTCAACGCGCTCTGCCCGCTCGGCCGCGAGGCCCAGTCGAGCGCGTTCTTGAGCTGGCCCGGGAGCGAGTGGCTGTACTCCGGGGTGGCGACGAGGACCGCGTCGGCGCCCCGGATCGCCTCGCGCAGCTCGCGGACGGCGTCGGGCGCCGGCTCCGCCTCGGCGTCCTCGTCGAACGGCGGGATCTCGGCCAGCCGCTCGAACACGACCAGCTCCGCTCCCGCGGGCAGCCGCTCGGCGGCGGTCCGCAGGAGGGCGCTGTTCAGCGAGCCGCGGCGCAGGCTCCCGGAGATGCCGAGGACGCGCACCCCTACTCGTCCTCCTTGACGAGCTCGAGCTCGACCGCGATCCGGACCTCGTGGTCGAGGACCTCGCCGCCGCTCGGGAGCTCGGCATTCCAATCGAGCCCGAACTCGCGGCGGTCAACCGCAGCCTCGAGCGAGATCCCGACCCGCGCCTTGCCGGCGAGGTCGGCACCGAGCTCGGCGAACCGCCCGCCGGCCTCTACCTCACGCCTCTGGCCGCCGATCTCGAGCTCGCCGCGGATCCGGACGCTGCCGTCCTCGGCGACGTCGAGCTCGCTCGAGCGGAAGTCGAGCCGCGGGTGGCGCTCGACATCAAAGAACTCGGGGGAGAGTAGGTGGCCCCGGAGCTGCGGCTCGTCGATCTCGATGCTGGCGACGTCGACGCCGCCGACGAGGCTCGGCTCCTCGCCGCCCACCAGGCGCGCCTCGTAGCCGTCGAAGCCGCTGCGGAAGGTCGAGACGCCGTTGTGGACGACCGCGAAGCCGACGCTGGAGTGGACCGGGTCGACGCTGTAGGTGCCCGCCTCGATCCGGTGCTTGGTCTGTGTCGCCATCAGAAGTTCCTTTCGAGAAGTTTGCTTGCCGTAGAAATACTTGTCACAGAAAACATCATAGCCACAATCTTTGTACCTACAACTATTGCTTTGACAACAATCTTCTGAGAACATGGTCTTCATGGCCGCGACCGCCACCAAGAGGGCAGGCAGGAACGGGTCGAAGGCTCAGGCCGCTCCCGATCCCCATCGCGACGCCTGGCTCGCCCTCTGCCGCACTCATGCCGGCGTCACCGCTCGTCTCCAGGAGTCCCTGACCGAGGCCGGGTTGCCGCCGCTCGCCTGGTACGAGGTCCTCGACGCCGTCGCCGGCTCGACGGACCAGCGGCTGAAGATGGGGAACCTCGCCGAGGCCTTGGTGATCAGCCGTGGCGGCCTGACCAAGCTCGTCGACCGCCTGGTCAAGGCCGGTCTGCTCGAGCGCGCCTTCTGCGCCGACGACCGCCGCGTCAGCTACGCGGTTCTGACCTCCTCGGGGCGCGAGGTCCACACCGAGATGCAGCCTGTCGTCGTCGGCGAGCTCCGGGCCGCATTCACGACCAGCCTCAGCACCCGCCAGGCCGAAACGCTCCGTGACTCGCTGCGGCGGGTCAACACCGCCGCCTGCCGCGAATAAGAAGCCGGGCCTCAGGCAATCGCCGAGGCGGCCCGCTCCTTTGCCGCTTCGATCAGCGCCAGCACCTCGGTCTCACGGCCGTCGCGGACCAGGTCGACCGGGTCGGGGTCGCCGTTGACGATCTCCTCGAAGAACCGCTTGCGGTCCTGGTAGGTGGGCAGGGTGTCCTTTGCCCAGCCGCGCGCCCCGTTGAGGATCACCGCCAGCCGCGCGTACTCCTCGCCGAACAGGTCCGAGATCTCGCGCTTCATCCGTTTTGCCAGCGCCGGGGAGGCCCCGGCGGTCGAGATCGCGATCGCGAGCGGGCCGCTGCGGACGATCGCCGGCAGGATGAAGTTGCAGAGCGGCGGGACGTCGACGACGTTGACCAGCATCGCCCGCTGCTCGGCGTCGTCGTAGACGCCGATGTTGACCTCGCTGTCGTCGGTGGCGGCGATCGCCATGAAGGCGCCCTCGAGATCGGCGGCGCCCGCGTAGGGCCGCTTCTCCCACTCGATCGACGCCTCCGCGGCGAGCGCCTCCAGCTCGGGGTGGGCGACGGGCGCGATCAGGGTCACGTCGGCGTCGCAGGTCAGCAGCCCCTCGACCTTCTCGAGCCCGATGTCGCCGCCGCCGATCACCAGGCAGCGCCTCCCCTTCAGCTTCAGGCAGGCGATGTAGAAGGGGGTCTCGAGCATGTCGCGCACGCACGACTGGTCGCAGATCCCCTTGCGGAGCTGGCAGACGCACTCCTTACCTGCATAGGCCTGAGCCGGCATCAGCCCTAGGTTAGAGGGAGTCGATCGTCAGCCGGAGGCCCTCCTCGAGCCCGGTCTGCGCCCGCCAGCCGAGCTCGCGCTCGGCGAGCCCCGGGTCGAGCGCGATCCGCTGCACCTCTCCGGTCCGCGGCGGCGCGAACTCGGGCTCGAAGTCGTCGCGGCCCGCCAGCTCGCCGAGCCGCGCCGCGAGCTCGAGGACGTCGGTCTCGATCCCGGTGCCGATGTTGATCGCCCCGCTCGCCTCGGACTCGGCCGCGGCGAGCGCCGCCGCGACGACGTCGCCCACATATATGTAGTCCCGGGTCTGGGTGCCGTCGCCGTACACGGTCGGCCGTCCGCCCGCATCGAGCAGGCCGCAGAAGATCGCGATCACGCCCGCCTCGCCGAGCGGGTCCTGGCGGGGCCCGTAGACGTTGCCGAGCCGCAGGCTGACGCCGGGCAGCCCGTGGAGGCGCTCGTAGAGCGCCAGGTAGCCCTCGGCGGCGAACTTGCTCTGCCCGTAGGCGGAGAGGGGCGCGATCGGCGCGCTCTCATCGAGCGGCAGGTCCTGGCCCTCGCCCTCGCCGTAGATTGCGCCACCGGTCGAGATGAAGACGACCCGGGGCGAGCCCACCGCTCGAGCCGCCTCGAGCACCTGCGCGGTGCCGCCGACGTTGATCGAAGCGTCGAAGGCCGGGTCCGCGATCGACTTGCGGACGTCGATCTGCGCCGCGAGGTGGAATACGGCCTCGGGCTGCGATGCGCGCGCCAACTCGAGCAGCGCGGCGCCCTCGCGGACGTCGATCTCGGCCAGGTCGGCGCCGGTGGTCAGTGCGGGCTCGAGGTTCTCGCGCCGGCCGGTCGAGAGGTCGTCGACGATCGTCACCTCGTCGCCGCGCGCGAGCAGAGCGTCGGCCAGGTTCGACCCGATGAATCCCGCTCCGCCTGTGACGAGGCACCTCATCCGAGGGCCGATCCTAGGGCGCTTCGCGACCGGGTGCCGGCAGGGGACGATGGAGGCCCCTGCTACCCTCGCCGCCCGATGCGTCTGATCGTCACCGAGAAGAACAACAGCGCCAAGAAGATCGCCGAGATCCTCGGTCGCGGCGAGGCGTCCGAGGACAAAGCCTTCAAAGTCCCCTACTACACCTGGTCCGATGACGCGGGCGAGCACCGCTCGATCGGGCTCAAGGGGCATGTGCTCGGCCCCGCCTTCCCCGAGGGCTACTCGAACTGGCAGAAGACCGATCTGCACGACCTGATCGACGCCAAGCTGATCAAGGAGCCGACCGACAAAAACGTCGTCAAAGCGATCAAGAAGGTCGCAAAGGAAGCCGACGAGCTGGTGATCGCGACCGACTTCGACCGCGAGGGCGAGCTGATCGGCCTCGAGGCGCTCGAGGAGATGCTCGACGCGAACCCCGAGCTCGGCTCTCGCGAGGAGTCAGAAGCGGGGACGCTGACGATCCAGCGCGCCCGCTACTCGGCGCTGACGCGGGAGGAGATCGAGCGCGCCTTCAACGATCTCGACGAGCTCTCCTATCCGCTGGCGAACGCCGGCGCCGCCCGCCAGGACATCGACCTGCTCTGGGGCGCGACGCTGACCCGCGCCGTCTCGCTCAGCACCCGCCGATTCGGCTCGAACTTCCTCTCGGTCGGCCGTGTCCAGAGCCCGACCCTCGGCCTGATCGTCGAGCGTGAGATGGAGCGCCGCGCCCATGTCGCGAAACCGTTCTGGGAACTGTTCGCCAACTTCCAGCACCCCGACGGCAGCTTCGAGGCACATCACGTCACCGACAAATTCTGGGAGAAGGCGGAGGCGGACGCGGCCCTCGCGGGCACCGCGTCGCCGGGCACCGTCACCGCGGTGACGGCTCGCAAGAACACCCGCAAACCGCCGACTCCGTACAACACGACCGCCTTCAGCACCGACGCCTCCAGCCGCCTCGGCATCACCCCCGCCAGCGCGATGAGGATCGCCGAGGACCTCTACATGGACGGCTTCATCTCCTATCCGCGGACCGACAACACCGTCTACCCGTCATCGCTGCCGACCCGCGAGCTGGTCTCCTCGCTGGTCCGGGTCTCGGAGTTCTCGGCCGCCTCGGGGCTGCTCGAGGCCGAGTTGAACCCGACCCGGGGCAAAAAAGAGACGACCGACCATCCGCCGATCTACCCGACCCAGGCGATCCACCCGGGCGCGCTTGACGGCTCCAAGCGGCGTGTCTACGAACTCGTCGTCCGCCGCTTCCTCGCCACCTTCAGCCCGCCGATGATCACCGAGTCGACCCGGGCCGACATCGAGGCGGGCTCGGAGACCTACTTCGTCCGCGGCTCGGTCGTCGTCGACCCCGGCTACGCCGGCATCTACACCTACGCCCGGTCCTCCGACGACGAGATCCCGAAGCTCGAGGAGGGCCAGAGCCTCGAGATCGACGGCGACCCCTGGATCGTCGACAAGGAGACCCAGCCTCCGGCTCGGATCTCCCAGGCGAAACTGATCGAGCTGATGGAGGAGCGCAACCTCGGCACCAAGGCGACCCGCGCCGACATCATCCAGAAGCTGTTCGACCGCGGCTACGTCTACGGCAACCCGCCGGTCCCCTCGGAGACCGGAATCGCGCTGTATGAGGCGTTCAAGACTTATGTGCCGGAGATGGCGACGCCGGAGATGACCGCCCAGCTCGAGGCCGAGATGGATCGGATCGCCGCCGGTGAGATGACCAAGGGCGAGGTTGTCGGCGAGAGCCGCGACCTCCTCCACAACACCTGGTCGGAGATCGACAAGAGCAAAGAAGACCTCGCCAAAGTCGTCTGGAAAGGGATGGACGAGGACCGCATCCTCGGCCCCTGCAAGGTCTGCGAAAGGGCGGGCCGGACCAAGGAGGACGGCTCACCGAACATGCTGCGGATCATCCGCGCGAAAAAATCTGGCAAACGCTTCGTCGGTTGCAGCGGCTGGAGCGCCGACGACCCCGACTCCTGCGACCAGACCTTTCCGCTGCCCCAGCGCGGCGACGTCTTCCGCCTCGAGGAGCGCTGCACGGTCTGCGACGAGACCCCGCGGCTGAAAGTCGTCCCGTTCCGCGGCCGTCCCTGGAACCTCTGTCTCAACGACGACTGCGAGTCGATGCAGGAGATGAAGAAACGCAGGGCCGAGCGCGAAGCGGCGAAAGCGGCGAAGAAGGCGATGGAAGAGAAGCCGCCGCCGGACGGCAGCGAGGACGGCAAGGCCAAGCCAACCAAAGCCGACACCGGCACCCGGCGCCGCAAACGCGCCAAAGCAACCGCCAAAGGCTGAGCCCCCGGGCCGTTGTTCATTTCGCTCGAGGGGATCGACGGGTCGGGCAAGAGCACCCAGGCGAAGCTGCTCGCCGACGCGCTCGGCGCCGAGACGGTCTCGATCCGCGAGCCGGGGGGGACCGACGCCGCCGAGCGGATCCGCTCCCTGCTCGCCGATTCCGGCCTCGAGCTCGACCCGCTCGCCGAGCTGCTGCTCTTCCTCGCTGCCCGGGCCGACCTCACCGCGCGGGTGATAGCGCCGGCGCTCGAGGCCGGCCGCGACGTCGTCTGCGACCGTTTCGCCGACTCCAGCGTCGCCTACCAGGGCGCCGCCCGCGGGCTCGGGGTCGGCGAGGTGATCTCGCTCACCGATGCCGCCAGCGAGGGTCTCTGGCCCGACCTGACCCTGCTCCTGCGGGTCGATCCCGAGACCGGCCTCGGCCGGGCCGAGGGCGGCGACCGTTTCGAGTCGGAGGGCCTGGAGCTGCAGCGGGCCGTCGCCCAGGCCTACGAGGAGATCGCGCAGATCGCCTCCGACCGGGTCGTCGCGATCGACGGCTCCGGCACCGTCGAGGAGGTGCACGGCCGGGTGATGGAGGCGGTCGGTGAGCGGCGCAGCGCTGACTGAGGCGACCGAGCACCAGCCGCGGGCGAGGGTGATGTTGAGCGCCGCCCTCTCATCCGGCCCCAGCCATGCCTACCTTTTCAGCGGCCCCCCCGGCGCCGGCAAGCGGGCCGCGGCGCGGGCATTCGCGGCCGAGATCCTCGCCGCCGGGGCCGCCGATCCGGAGGACGCCCGCCGCCGGGCACTGCTCGATCCCTCGCCCCACCCCGACCTTGTCTGGCTGACGCCGAGCGGCGCCCAGCACCTGGTCGAGGAGGTGCGCGAGAGGGTGATCCGCGCGTCCGCCTACCGACCGTTCGAGGGCGACAGCCGGGTCTTCGTCCTCGAGGCCGCCGAGGCGATGCGCGACGAGAGCCAGAACGCGCTGCTGAAGACGCTCGAGGAGCCGCCCGATTTCGTCCACCTGATCCTGCTCAGCTCCGAGCCGGCGGCGCTGCTCGAGACCGTCGTCTCGCGCTGTCAATCGATCGACTTCGCGCCGCTCCCGGTCGAGGTCCTCGAGGCGGAGCTGGCCGGCGCCGGCGACTCGGCCGAGGTCGCCGCGGCCGCCCGCCTCGCCGCGGGAGACCTCGACCTCGCCCGCTCGCTGCTCGAGCCCGAGGGCCGCGAGCTGCGGGCCGAGGCGGAGCGCTGCGCCGCCGCGGCGATCGACGGCGAGAGCGCCTCCGCCCCTTGGAGAACGCTGCTGAAGACGGCCGAGGACGCGGGCGCCGCGGTCGAGGAGGCTGCCCGCGAGGCGCTCGAGGAGGAAAAGGCCGCCGGCGTCAGGCGCTCGGCCCGGGAGATCGGCGACGAGGCGAAACGAGCGGGTCGCCGCCGGCGCACCGAGGTCCTCGACCTCGGGCTGGCGCTGCTCGCCGCCTGGTTCAGGGACCTCGCCGCGAGCGCGGCGGGCGCCGCCGACCTCGCCCACAACCGCGACCGGCTCGACCTGCTCTCCGCTCAGGCGGAGGGGCTCGACCCGGGTCGCGCCCGGCAGGCCGCCGAGCTGGTCCAGGACACGCGGCGCCGGCTCGACCTCAACGTCTCGGAGGAGCTTGCGCTCGAGGCCCTTCTGTACGGGCTGGAGCGGACCCTCCGTTCTCCGTAGCCGCCTGCTCGCGCGCCTTCTCGATCGCGCGCTCCTGGGCCAGGCGGGTGATCTGCGCCGCCTGGCGGGACATGATCACGCTGAAGTTGAGCGCCAGCGCCAACAGCAGCAGGAGGACGATCGAGAACAGGGCGACGTTGGTGTCGCGGACCCCCATCACGTTGGCGGCGAAGGTGAGGAGGTCGGGGAAGGCCGCGCCGAGGAGCATCGCCAGCCCGGCCACGAACCAGACGATGCTGTAGCGCTCCTGGAGCCTGTCGCGCCGGATCAGCTCGAGGATCATCACCATGAACGCGATCGCGATGAGCCCGGCGATGATCCGCGTCTGCGCGGTCAGGTGGACAGCCGGCTTCTCCGAGACCTCCGCCAACAGCAGCAGCCCCCTCATCGCTCGGCCTCCACCTTCGCAGTCCGCGGCCGGAACTGGCCGACGAGGAGCACGATCAGGCCCTTGAAGATGAAGAAGGCCGAGCGCAGCGGGGTCAGGAACGAGGAGCCGCCGACGCGCTCCAGCATCCGCACCGGCACCTCCTCGACCCGCAGGCCCTCGCGAACGGCGAGCTGGAGCGACTCGATCTCGGCGAAGTCGGGTGAGTAGTTCTCGCTGAACAGCTCCATCACCCTGCGGTTCGCGGCCCGCATCCCGCTGGTCGTGTCGGTGAAGCGCTGGCGGGTCGCGAGGGTGAGGAAGAAACGGAAGACGCTGGTCCCGATCCGGCGCGAGATCGTCGGCCGGTAGTCGTCGCCCTCGGCCTCGCCGGGGTCGCGGTAGCGCGACCCGATCACGAGGTCGGCGCGGTCGGCGCGCACCTCGTCGAGCAGCCGCGCAACCTCCGGCGGCGGATGCTGGCCATCGGCGTCGAGGTGGGCGCAGAGGTCGTATCCCTGCCGCAGGGCGTAGAGGTACCCGGTCTGGAGCGCCGCCCCGAGCCCCTGGTTGAACGGCAGCGAGGCGACCAGCGCGCCGGCCTCGCGCGCGACCGCGGCGGTGTCGTCGATCGAGCCGTCGTCGACGACGAGCACGTCGGCGTCGGGGAGGCGGTCGCGAACCCCGGCGATTACGTCGGCAACGGTGCCCTCCTCGTTCCAGGCGGGGATGAAGACAAGGGTCCTCACCACAACTCCTCGTGCTTCGCTCGCTTCGCGAAGGACCAGGGATGGACGCTTGCTCGCTCGGCACTCACGGACCGATTCTCCCATGCAGGGCAGGCGGCATTGTGTTAGTAAACCTTCATGAAGGGAATAGGGATGCGGTTTTGGCTGGCCGGCACGTTCGCCGCGGTCAGCCTGATCACCGCCGGCGCGGTCTACCTGCTCGGGGACCAGCCGAAGGCGGTCCTTGTGGCGGTCGCCATCGGCACCGTGGTGGGCTTCCTGATCGCGGTCGGGATCTCCCACCGGGTGCGTCGCCTCTCGCACGCCGCAAAGGAGATGGCGGCCGGCTCGTTCGACGTGGCGCTCGAGGTCGGGGGCGGCGACGAGATCGGCGACCTCGCCCGCGCCCTGGAGTCGATGCGCGACTCGCTCAAAGAGAGCTTCGGGGTCCTCACCGCCGACCGCAACAAGCTGCAGGCGATCTTCGACGGGCTCACCGACGTCGTCGTCGTCGTCGACCAGGACGGGGCGCTCCGGTTCTCGAACAGCGCCGCCGAGAGCCTGCTCGAGTCCAACGGCCTGCTTCCCGAGGCGATGCTTCCGCACGTGAACAGGGCGACCGAGCTCGGCTTCGCCGCCCACCCGGCGCTGCGGCTCGGCGACCGCGCCTACGCGATGACCGCCCGCGCTCTGCCGGACGAGCGGGCGGTCCTGATCGTCGCCCGCGACCGGACCGACGAGATGCGCCGCGAGCTCGCCGAAGCAGACTTCATCTCCAACGCCGCGCACGAGCTCCGCAACCCCTTGGCCGGGATCTCGAGCGCGATCGAGGTTCTCCAGGAGGGGGCCAAGGACGACCCGAAAGCGCTCGATCATTTCCTCGGCCACCTCGCCGAAGACACCGAGCGGATGAACCGGCTGACCCGCTCGCTGCTGACCCTGGCCCGGGTCGAGTCGGTCGGGGCGGGCGAAACGGAGATCGTCGACGTCACCGCCGCGATCCGCGACGTCGTCGACGCGGTCGAGCCGCCGCGGCATATCGAGCTGGTCGTCGAGATCGAGCCCGACCTCGCCGCCGAGGGCGACCCGACGCTGCTGCGCCAGGTGATGGTCGGGCTGCTGACGAACGCGTTCAAGAACACGCCACCCCCCGGGACCGTTACCGTTCGCGGCCGCCGTGATGGGGAGAGGGGAGTGGAACTGGCTGTGGTCGACACCGGGACCGGGATTCCGGAGGAGGAGATCGAGCGCGTCTTCGAGCGCTTCTATCGCCGCTCCGAGACCCGCAGGCAGGAGGGGTTCGGCCTCGGACTCGCGATCGCCCGGCGGATGGTCGACGTGATGGGCGGCGAGATCGGCGCCCGCTCGGTCGAGGGCGAGGGCAGCACCTTCTGGGTCCGCCTGCCGCTGGCGCAGCCGAGCCCGACGCCGGTGGCGTGAGGAGATGAGATGAGCAGCGGCCACATCCTGATCGCCGACGACGAGCCCTCGGTGCGCGACTCGGTCGGGTACGCGCTCGCCCAGGAGGGGTTCGACGTGACGCCGGCCGCCGATGGTGACGAGGCCGTCGCGATGCTCGGCGACGGCATTCCCTACGACCTGCTGATCCTCGACATCATGATGCCGGGGCCGAGCGGCCTCGACATCTGCCGCGATGTGCGCTCCCGCAGCGCGGTCCCGATCATCGTCCTGACCGCGAAGGACGCCGAGGTCGACAAGGTGGTCGGGCTGGAGGTCGGCGCCGACGACTACGTGACGAAGCCGTTCTCGGTGCGCGAGCTGCTGGGGCGGGTCCGGGCTCAGCTCCGCCGCCGCGAGCTCGACCGGGCGCCGCTGCCACAGGCGGCGCGAATCGAATCGGGCCCGGTCGCGATCGACCTCGTCCGCCACGTCGCGACGGTCCGCGACGTTCCGGTCAACCTCACCCGCTCGGAGTTCCAGCTGCTGCGAATGATGGTCGCCCACCCGGGTGAGGTGTTCGGCCGGCGCCAGATCATGGAGGAGCTCTGGCAGACCGAGTTCGACGGCGACGAGCGCGCCTGCGACGTCCACATCTCGAACCTCCGCCAGAAGGTCGAGCGCGACCCCCAGAATCCCGAGCTGGTCGTCACCGTGAGGGGCGTCGGCTACAAGTTCGCGAACTCGGAGGGCTGAGTTCCCATACCGGAGCCCTCCATTCGGGCGTACCGGTATGTTTAGTATCTGTTGGGATCGGGCCCATCGGAGTACGGATGGATTCCCGATTCCAAAGCCGTTTGAGGCTCCCGTCAGTGCTCGGTTGACGATTTTTCGCTGCGGTCTTTCTTGACAATGGAGTCCCGCTGTGTTCTCATCGTCCGCGTCTTTGGGCCGGGTGCCTCACGGGATCCGGCTCCGAGGCAGGGTAATACCCAGTCAGGGTGCCGGACTTCCCACCGGCCACCCAGCAGCATCCGCCGGGGTCGATTTCCCACGGCACCGGCAAGAAGCAAGCGGACACAGCCCGGGCCGGCCAAACCTCACCCGGTTGGCCCGGGAGTGACCGCTGCTCAGTCGCGGGGCGCGCGGCCGTCGCCGTTGGCGACCTCGGCCGCGGCCTCGGCGCCGATGAAGGGCGATAGCGCGATGTAGCTGGCGAGCGGTGCGATCTCCGGCATCGCCTGCGGCCCCTTGCTGAAGATCGTCTGGTAGAAGAGCCCCCAGACGGCGCCGATGATCGCGTCGGCGACGAACAGCTCGACGTCCGGATTGAGCATGAAGCCGGGCTTCATCAGGATCCGCATCTGCTCGATCGAGCGGTCGCGTTGGGCCAGTGCCTTGGGCCCGGCGGCGGCGGTCTCGACCGCGGCCAGGCGGGCGAAGTCCGGCTCGGTCGCGCTGAAGAAGCAGAGCGCGCCGAAACCGGCCCGCAGGGCGTGGGGCCAGTCGGGCGAGCGCCGGGCGGCAGGCAGCATCACCGCCAGCGCCTGCGCGGCGGCCGAGTCGAGGGTTGCCAGCAGCGCTGCTTCCTTGTCCTCGAAGTTCGCGTAGAAGGTCGCCTGCGACATCTGGGCGCGGGTCGCGATCTCGGCAATCGTGACCGCGGGGTAGCCGCGCTCGCCGGCGACGGCGGCGAAGGCGCGGATGATCCGCTCCGGCTGGCTGTAGGCGGCGAAGGCGGGGGGGTAGCTCTCGATTTCACGCGGGTGGCGCCCGGTCAGGCGCAGCGGCACCGGCGGCCGCTCGTAGCTGATCGCCCAGTCCATCAGGTGGTCGGCGAGGTCGGGCAGCTTGTCCTCTTCTCCCCGCCGCAGGTGGACCTGGAGGATGAACTGGGCGCCGCCGAGCAGCGCCCGGAGCATCTCCGGCGGCAGTTCCTCGCGGCCGGAGATCTCGGCGAGCGCCGGCCCGATGACGGCGCCGAACCGGGTCATCGACCGTTCCAGCGCCTCGTGCCCCGGAGGCCCGAGGTCGTAGGGATGGTTGAAGCAGAGGTCGGCGGCGGCGGGCTGCGCGACGACGGACTCGAACATCGCCCGCAGTCCGCGGCGGGCGCGCTCCTCGAGGGTCCCCTCGCCCTCCAGCTCGGTGCTGACGATTGCCATCGCCAGCTCGTGGAGGGCGTCGAAGGTCGCGAGGAAGCAGTCCTCCCGGTCGCGGAATAGGTCGTAGAAGGAGCTCCGCGAGACGCCGGAGAGCTCGAGCAGGTCGCCGACGGTGGTCGCCGCGTAGCCCTTGTCGGCGACCGAGGCGACCATCGCGCCGTAGAGGCGCTCGAGCTGGTTGCGGGCGCCCTCCTCGCGCGAGGGTTGGGGGCCGGGCCTCAGCATCCGCTCGCGGAGCCGGTCCACCTTGCCCCACGGAGTCCGGCCGGCGTCTACCCGGCCGTCCCCCGACGTCTGCTCCCCGCTCGCCTCGGACATCGGCCGCAGTCTCTCGCCGCAAGAACACGATGTCAATCGTCGGCTGCTCTCGACCGGTCGAATAGGCGTATTCCCTTGTACCCAGAATTCAGACAGAAGTACTTCCGTGTCCGTCCTGAAGAACATCTGAATGTGCCCTATTTCCAGGGATTTCTATGGCGGGATCCAGGATGGGTCTCGGCCGTTCCGGTACTACTTCTTGACACAGCAGTCCGGATGTGTTCTTATCCCGGCCGACTTGTGAACCACGGTGTTTACCCATCGTGGTGGCAAGCACAGGGGGCCACCAGGGGTGGTGGCAAACAGACAGGAAGGGATTGGAACCGGCCGGTCCAAGGCAGGAGACCCAGGTGGTCTCGGGGGATGAGCGGTAGGGACAACAGACATGAGGGGAGAGCGAGTGAGAGACGCGGGATCGCGATTCGCGGGATCGACCCAGCCTGCCGGCGCCTATGGCCGGCTTCGTCGAGGCGGTCCCCCCGTGAGTCCCTCCCTCTCTGCCTCCTCTGACGGGATTGGTGCGCCCTCGACCAGGCGCCTCGGGCTGCTCTCGCTGGCCCTCGTCATCGCCGCCTTCGCCTCGCTTCTGATCGTCTCCTCAGCCGGCGCCGGGACGATCCACCAGTTCGAAAAAAGCTTCAAACTCACAGGCCGGCGAACTCATACCCCGGCCCGGTCGCGATCGACGAAGAAGCCGAACTCCTCTACGCGGTCGACATGAACCAGAGCACGTTCCAGAGGTTCGACCTCGAAGGGAACCCGGTCAACTGGCCCGGAGTACCTGGTCCCAATGAGCTCCAGAACATCACCTTCGAAAATGGGCCGGCGTGGGCCTTCAGCGACACCTTCACCCTGACGTGCCCCAACGGAGAAACGACCGCCCCGATCGAATACGGCGCCGAATCCCAGGAAATCTCGGCCCACATCAAAGCGGGGCTTGAAGCAAAGTGCGGGGGCACCTTCTTCGTCGAAGGCGGCTTCTTCAATCAGAGGGTCAGCTTCGAAGGGACATTCGCCGAAACGAACGTCCCGAAAATGACCTGCACCAGAGTGACAGGCGCCGGCAACTGCGAAATCAACAGCGAGCAGAACGGCGCCTCCGGCACCAACGCACTCCATGTCGAATGCTTCCAGTTCTCGTGCAGCTCGATCGCGGTCGATAACTCCGGCGGCCCCAACCAGGGGGTCATCTATGTCGGCACATCGAGTGGTGGATTCGGCGGGCACGTACAAGTGTTCCTGCCGGACGGCACCAACGTCGGCCCGATCACCAATATCCCCGGCGACCCTGTCTACGGCACCGAGGCGCCGTGCGGTGTCGCGGTCGACAGCGACGGCAACCTGTACGTCACCCACTCGGAAGGCCAGATCGCGTTCACGTTCGTCGACCGCTACGCGCCGCTCGAATGGGCGACCCACCACCAGCAGACGGTGCCGGCGACCGGGACGATCCGCCCGCTCGACTTCAACAGCCCGTGCCGCACGGCGGTCGACTCGGACAAGTCGCTGGTGATCAGCTCCGGCTCGGGTGGGGAAACCGGCATCCTCCATCGCTTTGCGCCGGATTCCTTCGGGCCGCCGGAAGAACCGTTTACCCCGGGCACCAGCTCATCAATCATCAGCGGCGCCCGAGGCCCGGCGGTCGACCCCTCCAACGATGACATCTATGTGGGCCTCAGCGGCAAGATCGCGCGGTTTGATTCCTCCGACTCCCTGATCGAGGAATTCGGAGAAGGAGAACTCGAAAACGAAGTCGGCGCGGTCGCGGTCAACGGCCAGAGTGGCAAGATCTACGTCACCGATGGGCGCTTCGGCCCCCGCGAAATCAAAATCTACAAATCGATCCCCGTCCCCGATGCACTGACCCAGGACGCGACCGGTGTCCTGCATTCCGAAGCGGTGCTCCACGGCCACATCGATCCTGCGGGCGCGGGCGAAATCACGGGCTGTGAATTCCAGTACGTCAAAGACAGCCTTTACAACGCGAGCAAATTCGCGAGCGCGACCTCGGTGCCCTGCTCGCCGGGGCCGCCGCAGGCCTCCGCGACAGATGTCAGTGCCTCGATCAGCGGACTGGCAATCGAGGAAGGCTTCCACTTCCGCCTGCGCGCGACCGACGCCAACGGCACCTCCAACGGCGCTGTCAAGACCTTCAAAACCCGGTCGGTGCTGGACATCAAGACCGAAGCGGCGACCAACGTCGCTCCCCGCAGCGTCACCCTGAACGGGTCGTTCACAGGCGAGTCGCAGCCGACCGAATATTTCTACGAATGGGGCACGAACCAGTCGTATGGCAACCTGACCCCGACCCAGACCCTTCCCTCGCCCTCCGGGGCCACCCAGGCGCCGCAGGCCCTGCCGGGGCTCGAACTCGAGACGCTCTACCACTATCGGATAATCGCCAAGAACTCCCTCGGGACGAGCAAAGGCGAAGACATGACCTTCACCACGCTCCCGGCCGTGACCGCGCTCGAAACGAAGCCGGCGACCTCGCTCGACCTGGAAAGCATCACCCTCAACGCGGAATTCCACGGCGACGGCCTCGACACGAAGTACTACTTCGAATACGGGTTGACGACTGCAGAAGAAAACGAAACACCCGAAGAAGATGCCGGCGTTACCAGCGGCGCGACACCGATCGCGTTCGAACTCGAAGAATTCAACGGCTTCCGGACCTACCACTACCGGATCGTCGCCATCAACAGCTTCGGCAAGACCAAAGGCCAGGAAATGACCTTCGTCGCCCCCGACCCGCTGAAACCGGGGATCGAAGGCACCAGAACTCGTCTCGATCACGCCGACCACGGCGACCGTCTCGACCGATGTCAACCCGAACCACTGGGAAACGATCTACCTCTTCGAGTGGGGCGAAACGCGGGAATACGGGACCCAGACCTCGTTCGGCGAACCGATCGGCGGCCTCGACGACGAACCGATTCAGGTCGGCGAGGAACTCACCGGCCTGACGCCCGGGACGGTCTATCACTTCCGGGCGGTCGCGGCGAACTTCAGGGGGACGACGAACGGCGAAGACGTGATTTTCACCACCCCCGCCCTGCCCCGGATCGACTCGACCGCCTCCGAATCGGTGGGCAAGACGAGTGCGCACTTCAGCGGCCTCGTATCCGCCGGGGCAAGCCCGACGAAAGTCAGCTTCCAGTACGGGACCACCACCGCCTACGGCCAGGGCACGGCCGAGGTCGCGATCGGCGAAGAACTGCTTTCCCGCAAAGTCGACGCCGACGTCAGCAGCCTGACCCCGGGCACCACCTACCACTTCCGGATCGCCGCGACCAACCAGTTCGGGACGACCTACGGGCCCGATCAGACCTTCACCACCGTGGCGGAACCGCCGGGCCAGAAGCCATCGGCCGAATGCGATGAATTGAGTCGCAAGGCAAAGAAGAAGGAAGACAAGGCCAAGAGCAAGCGGAGCAAGGCTGCGAAAGCGAGCGGCAAGAAGGCGAAGGCGCTGCGCCGCGAAGCCAAGAGCCTCTCGAAGCAGGCCGCGAAGTTGAACCAGGAAGCCAACGCATGTAGGAGCACGAGCGGGGGGAGCGGCAAGTGAGCCAGACAGCAGAGATTCGAAGCGCCGGCTCGGCGAGGATCGCGCCCCGGGTGCTGCTCGCCCTCGCCCTGGCGATCGCCGCATCGCTGTTCGCAGCGAGTCCCGCATCCGCGATTTACAACCATCAGGAACTCCAGGCCGAATTCCCGTCAGGCTGCGCGGACCACGCCAATCCCTCCGTCCAGGACCTCGCCGTCGACGAAACCCGCCAGGTGGTCTACATCTACTGCGAGTTCGGCGAATTTGGGTCCCCCGGGGCAGCAGTCTTCAGCGTCAGCTACAGCGGCGCTCCGGTCAACTGGGAAGCGGTCAAACCGTACATCGCCGGCAATGCGCTGATCGGCAATCCGGGTGCCGCAAACGGATCCCTGAACGCCGGCTTCGCTGGGGGCCACATCGCGGTCGACAACTCCGGCGGGCCCAACGAGGGCCTGATCTACATTCTCGCCGGCGGCTCTGGGCTCTCCGGGGGTAGCGAAAACATCCAGATCTTCGCCCCGACGGGTGAATTCCTCGGCTCGATCGTCGTCCCGCCGTTCGCCGGCGACTCGAAGGACATCGACGTCGGATCCGACGGGTCGGTCTACTTCCTGAACGAAAACCGGGTCTCGAAGTACAGCCCCGGCTACAACGAAGTCGCGCGCATGTACACGGGTGGCTCGGCGACCTTCAGCGAGGGCAACCGCGTTGCCGTCGATGGTCACGGCGCGGTCTGGACGGTCGTCAACGGGCCCCAGAAGTTCGAGCCGGACCAGCTCTTCACGAACTTCCCGCCGTCGCTCTCCGCCGAACGGGAAAAGTTCACCGGCAAACCGTCGCCCTTTGCCCCATATCCGCTGCTCACCGGCGAATTCAACGGTGGGATCCACATCGCCGTCGATCCGGGCGGTCGCAATGACCTGTTTGTGAATCGGGGCAACAAAATCGAGGTGTTCAGCGAAGGCAACGTCTCCGAGCCCGCGTTCATGAGCTCACCGTCGTTCGGCAACGCGGGCAACGTCGCGTCTCCCGGGATCGCGGCGACGAAGGGCCATCTCGTGTTCACCTCGGCGCCGAACGCGAAAGTCTCGAAGTGGGGCCCCGGCCAGATCATTCCCGATGTCCACACCCATCAGGTCGACGTCGATCACGTCGGACACACCTCGGCCGACCTCGACGGCGAAGTCGACCTCGACGGCGGCACGCCGGTCACCAGCTGCGAACTCCAGATCGGCACCACAACCGCGTACGGCAGCCCCCCGGTTCCCTGCACCCCCGGCTCGTTCGGCAGCGACAGCACGGTAGAGGCCGAACCGACCGGGCTGACGACGGGCACGCTCTACCACTACCGGTTCAAAGCCACCAACGAAAAAGGGACCAACTTTGGGGTCGATCGCACCTTCGTGCCGGCGTTCGTCCTGAAAGTGAAGACGCTCCCCCCATCCCCGGTCTCCGAACACGAAGCGACCCTGCGCGGATCGCTCGATCCGGACGGCAAACCGACCGAATACTTCTTCAAATACGGGGTCGACACGAGCTACGGCCAGGAAACAGAAGCGCTCAGCGCCGGTTCGGGCACCGGTGTCGTCAACCTCAGCTCGGTCATCAAAGACCTTCCGTCCAACCGGGAATTCCACTACCGGCTCGTGGCCACGACCGAAGGCCACACGACCGTCGGCCAGGATCAGGTCTTCAACACCGCCTCCGTCCCCGATATCAGCGGGCTCAGGGCGACGGATCTGACCGAAACAGCGGCGACGCTGCACGCCTCGATCAACCCCGTCGGCTACCCGACGACCTATCGGTTCGAGTACGGGCCGAGCACGGCCTACGGGCAGTCGATTCCGATCCCCGACGAAAGCATCGGCTCCGGCACCGAACCGGTCGAAGTCGAACAGCGGGTGACCAACCTGACCCGCGGCGTCACCTACCACTTCCGCGTCGTGGCGACCAACGAACCGTGGGGGACGGCGGTCAGCACCGACACAACCTTCGACTTCGCCCCGCCGGCCTGCCCGAACGACCACGTCCGCCAGGAGACGGCGTCCTCGTTCCTGCCCGACTGCCGCGCCTACGAGCTGGTGTCACCCGGCGCGGCCGGCGCCGTCCAGCTCTTCCCCTCGCAGGAGGCATGGGACCTCTTCGGGGAAAGCCAGGACCCACTCGCCGAGAGGGGGATGTGGGCGCTCAACAACGGACTCGCGTCGAGCCCGTCGCGGTTCATGTTCTACGGCCTGCTCGGCACGGTCAACGGCCTCGCGGCCCCGAACCTGCTGTCGACCGACAGCTACCTGGCCACCCGTACGAACAGCGGCTGGGTCACCACGCTGCCGGGGCTCGACGATCACTTCGGGACCCCTTCCGGCAAGGAGTGCTCCGACTCGATGAGCCTCTGCCTCGAATACAACACCGACCCGTTCGGGACCGAAGAACGCGAATCGGAGGCCTACCTGTACAACGCGCAGGGCAAATTCATCGAACGGCTGCCCTCGATCTCGAACATCATTCCCGGCGCCAACGAATACAAAGGCGCCCACCGGACATCTGCCGATTTCACCAACTACGCCTTCTCCTCGAACGAAGCGAAAGGCATCTTCGGCGAACCGTATCCGGGCGTCGCGTTCACCGTCGACGGCCAGACGACCGGCGCCGGCTCGGCCTACGACAACGATCTCCAGCACCGGTCGGTCGAACTGATCTCGCGGGTCCCGGGCGGGGGCATGATTCCCCAGAACGGGGCCTCCAGCAAAGCAATTCAGTTCCCCGGGATCTCCGCCGACGGATCACACATCCTGATGATGACCGAAGGCGGCGTGCCTCCCGGTCCTCCGTTCCACCTCTACATGACCGTCGACGACGCACTCCACTACGACGTTTCGAAGGGGTCGGCGGTCGAATTCGTCGGGATGACGAGGGATGGCTCGAGCGTCACCTTCACCAGCGAAGAACAACTGACGGCTACCGACCACGACGTCAGCATCGACCTCTACCGCTGGAACGAAGCGACGGACAGCCTGACGCTGCTCTCGATTGGCAACGGCAAGGGCAACTCCAACGAATGCAGCGCGACCTGGATCGAAGGCTGCGGCGTCCAAGTGCCCAACACCGAACGGCGCTACGCGATGATCCAGGAAATCCCGTTCGGGCACCCAGGGGTCCCGTTCTATGAGGCCCAGGGGCTCGACGACGTCACCGCCGAAAACACCGGCGACGTCTACTTCTACTCGCCGGAGCTGCTGGATGGCAGCAAACTCGGGATCCCGAACCAGCGCAACCTCTACGTCGCCAACGCGGCCGGCCAGGTCCACTTCATCGCGACGATGGACGTCGGCACCGAAGTCAACCGGATGACCATCTCCCGGGACGGCAAATTCGCCGCCTTCCTGACTGCGTCCCAGCTGACCTCGTACGACAATCGCGGCCTCCGCGAGGTCTATCGCTACGACTCGGCGGCGGAAACCCTCGTCTGCGCCTCGTGCAGCCCGGAAGGCCCTCCGACCAAGGACGTCACGGTCAGCATGGGCGGGAAGTTCATGTCCGACGACGGCCGCACCTTCTTCGCGACCCAGGACTCTCTCGTCCCTCGCGACAAGAACGGTGAAATCACCGACGTCTACGAGTACATCGGCGGACGCCCGCAGCTGATCAGCGGCGCCCTCGCCGCCCGTGACTTCACCGGCGAAAGCAAAATCCTCGGCCTCTTCGCGAGACCCGAGCACACCGGCCTCGAGGCGGTCAGCCGCGATGGGCAGGACGTCTTCTTCTCGACGTTCGCAACGCTCGTCGACGAAGACCACAACGGCCAGTTCGTGAAGTTCTACGACGCGCGTACGAACGGTGGATTCGCGCAGCCGCCAGTGTCCGCCATGTGCAATGCCGCTGACGAGTGCCACGGCGCCGACAGCTCACCGCCGACCCCGCCGACGCTCACCTCCGGGACCGACCTCGGAGCGAGCGGCAACATGCCCGTGCAGAAGCCCGCGGCGAAGAAGAAGAAGAAGAAGGCCAAGAAAAAGGCGAAGAAGAAGGCCCACAGGCGGGCGGCCCACGCCAGGCAGCAGAGCCGACAGGGGGGGCGGAGCAATGGTTGATCGGAGGACTAGCGAGGAGACGAGGATGACGATGTCTGGCCGATCGACAGCAGCGACGCTTCCGGCGTCGGGCTCGACGCTCGCAAGGGCGGTCGCGCTCCTTCTCGCCCTCGTGACGCTGATGACGTGCGCGGCCGCCGTGATGTCGAGCCCCGCCTCGGCGGCGACGAGAGAAGAAATCGAAGAACAACTCGGCTTCACCAAATTCGCGATGGAACCCAGCGACACCCAGGCGGGCGGGCATCCCGATCTCAACATCGTCACCGAATGGGTCAGCGGCGGAATCTTCGCCGGCGGCGGCCCGCTGCCGACGCTGCGGCGTCTCAAGCTCCACACGCCGACGGGGTTCATCGGCGATCCGCACGTGACCCCGAAATGCAGCCTGACCGAGTTCAGCAGCGGCGCCTGCCCGGTCGACTCGCAGATCGGGACGGTCTCGGTCCCGAACCTGGGGATCTTCGGGATCTTCTTCCCGCTCTACAACATGGAGACGAACCCCGACCAGGCCGGTCTGCTCGCCTTCACGACGCCGCTGATCGCCGCCCCGGTGTTCATCGAACTGACCTCGCGGACCAACAGCGACTACGGGCTCGACGCCGTCTCGACCCCGCAGATCAAGCTCGGGATCAACTCCCTCGAAACAAATCTGTGGGGTGTCCCGGCCGACCCGAAACATGACAAGCATCGCTTCAAAGTGCCTCTCACCGGCCTCGCCGCGTGCTTCAACTACCAGAATGGCTGCCCGGCCGGGGGTGAAGGGAGCGAAACCTTCGCGAAATCGAACATCCCGGAAAAGCCGTTCCTCCAGAACCCGACCACCTGCGGCGTCGAACTGATCGGCCGCGGGGAGGTCGAATACTACGAAGACTATGAAGTGAGCGGCGAAGCCGTATACCCGGCGACGACAGGATGCCAGCAGCTGAGCTTCTCGCCGAGCGTGCTGGCGAAGCCGACCACGGACCGCTCCGACACCGCCTCTGGCCTCGACCTGACGATCAAAGTCCCGCAGTCCCAGAGCGGCGAAACACCCGCCTCATCGGAGCTCCGAACCTCGCTGATCACGTTGCCGGAAGGTTTCACGATCAACCCGAACGCGGCCGACGGCAAGGTCGCCTGCCCGGACATCCAGGCGAATATCGGCACGCTGTTCGAAGCGCACTGTCCGCAGTTCTCGAAGATCGCGTCGCTGAGTCTCGACGTCGCCGCGCTCCCGGGGCCGATCCCCGGTTCGATCTACCTGGCTGAACCGAAACCCGGAAATCCGTACCGGGTGATCCTCGCCGCCGACGGCTTCGCCACGCACGTCAAGCTCCTCGGCTCGGTGCGGCCCGATCCGCAGACGGGCCAGCTGACGCTCGCCTTCGAAGACCTGCCGCAGGCGCCATTGCAGGAATTCGACGTCCACGTCTTCGGCTCCGAACGAGGCCTCTTCGCCTCGCCGCCGAAGTGCGGCCACACACCGGTCAAATCGGAGTTCGTGCCCTGGGATGGACAGTTGCTCAACTCGCACTCCACCGGGTTCATGGACTTCACCGGCGCACCGAACGGAAACGGGTGTCCGGGGGCCACGAGGCCGTTTGCGCCCGTCGCCCGCTCGGGGGTCGCCAACAACACGGCCGGCCAGCACAGCCCGTTCAGCATCACCGTCAGCCGCAGCGACGGTGACCAGAACCTGACCGGGCTCAACGTCAACACGGCGCCGGGCTTCGCGGCCACCCTCCGGGGCGTTCCGTACTGCCCGGAGTCCGCGATCGAACTGCTGCACAACCCCGCCCACACAGGAAAAGAAGAGCTGGCCTCGCCGGCATGTTCCGCGGCGAGCCAGATCGGCACCGCGACCGCCGGAGTCGGCGCCGGCAACCATCCGCTCTACACGCCGGGCAGCGTTTACCTGGCCGGTCCATATAAGAGAGCGCCGCTGAGCCTCGTGGTCGTGGTCCCCGCCGTCTCCGGCCCCTATGACCTCGGAAACGTGGTCGTGCGCTCGGCGATCTCGGTCGATCCCGTCACCGCCCAGGTGAAGACGGTTTCCGACCCGATCCCCCAGATCCTGGAAGGCGTCCCGCTGCGGCTCCGCTCGCTGCTCGTCAACCTCGATCGGCCCAACTTCACGCTCAACCCGACCAACTGCGACAAACTCAGCGTCGACACCGCCTCCTTCGGAAACGAAGGCGCCGAGTTCGACCAGTCGGGCCTGTTCCAGGTCGCCAACTGCGCGAACCTGAACTTCGCCCCGAAGCTGGGCCTGAAGCTGAACGGATCGACGAAGCGGCGCGGGCATCCGGCGGTCAGGGCGCAGCTGACGACGGGCGAAGGGGAAGCGAACCTCAAGCGCGCCGTCGTAACGATGCCGAAGAACGAGCTCCTGGACAATGCCCACATCGGCACCGTCTGCACGCGGGTCCAGTTCGCGTCGGAGACGTGCCCGGCGGACTCGGTCTACGGCACGGCGACGGCGTACACGCCGCTCCTCGACCAGCCGCTGACCGGCCCCGTCTACCTGCGGTCCTCGACGACGAAACTGCCGGACCTGGTCGCCGACCTGCGAGGTCAGTTCGACATCGAGCTCGCCGGCAAGATCGACACGGCGAAGAAGGGCGGGCTGCGAACGACATTCAACTCCGTGCCCGACGCGCCGGTGTCGAAATTCGTCCTCGAACTTCAGGGCGGCAAGAAGGGCCTGCTGGTGAACAGCAAGAGCCTCTGCAAGGCCGACCGCAAGGCAAACGTCGAAATGACCGGCCAGAACGGGCGCACCGACAACGGCAGCGTCAAGCTGCAGAGCTCCTGCGGCTCGAAGGCGTCGCGACATAAGCGCCACCACAGAAGGGCGGTGCGGTAGCGATGGGGACCACGAGGAGAGAGCCGAAAACGATGACTGACACCGGCAAGCAAACGGGAGGGGCAGTGAGGTCGATTCGGATCCTGATCGCAATCGCCGCCGCATGCCGCCGCACTCGCCACCTGTCTGTTCCTGGCGGTCGGGTCCGCGAGCGCGAAGACGGTCTACAAATACGTCTACTCCGGGGAATCGTTCGACGGCAGCGGCTCGACGAAAGGTCAGTTCAAATCGCTCGGCGGCATCGACTACGAGCCGGCGACGGAAAAGCTGTACGTCAGCGTGCCCGGCTCGCCGGGCGTGATCGACAAGTTCAACAAGAACGGCACCCCCGCGAACTTCAGCGCCCTCAACAACGGCGCCGGCCGCGACTTCATCGACCTCGGCAAACAGGCCGGCGGCGAAATCTCGGTCGACACCTCCGACAACGCAGCGACCAAGGGCAACATCTACCTTCGGCCGGGGCGCCCTTTTTCGGCTACCACCCGAACGGGTTGCCGATCGAACCCGCGTTCAACGAGATCAAGTTCGGCGAAGCCGGCAAACCCGGAATCGAGCCTCGACTCAGGGCTGCGGCGCGACCGCCGGCCCGAACGGCGAATACTGGGATTTCACACACGGCAACGGGCAGCCGGAGATCCATAGGCGCAACCTCGAAACATTCGAAGCGGAAGTCACCTACCTGACCGAGGGAACCTTCGGCACGTCCCGACGTGTGCAGCATGAAGGTGGATAGCCAGGGGAACTTCTACGGCCTCTGGGAACACGGGTTCTTCGGCGGAGAAGAAGAGATCGTCAAATTGCCGCCCGAACCGGTTGCGGACACCGCTGGCGGAACGGCTGAAAAGCCTCCCGAGAGGGAACACGCGCTACAGGCTGAATGCGGCCTGCTGCGGCGAGGGCTTCTTCGAGGCAACCGCCCAGACCATATCGCCGTTGATCGATCCGACGACGACGTATTCGTCAGCGAATCGACCACCGCCTTCCCGAACCAACGCGATCTCGCTGTACGACTCCAAGGGTGGACTGGTGACCCAGTTCGGCTGAAGCCGAAGGCAGCTACTGAAGGTCTCGACGAGCGTGGGCGGGATCACGGTCGATCCCGTCACCCACGACGTCTACGTGACGAACAACCGCGACTACGGCGGCGAAGTGCGCCACGTCGAGAAATTCGTCCGCGGCCCGTCGTTCACCGTCCCGACGACCGACACCGAGCAGCCGACACAGCCGGCGAACGCGACCGAAGGCAGTCCTTCACGGAACCCTCAACCCCGACGGCGAACAGACCATCGCCTGCTGGTTCGAATACGGCCTGACCCAGAGCCTGGGCTCGGTCGTGCCCTGCTCCCAGGGAATGGAACTGAGCGGAACCAGCAACATCAACGTGACCGCACCTGTCGGTGGCCTCAAAAAGGGAACCAAGTACTGGGTGAAGCTGTTCTCCGCGAACGAAAACGAAATCATCTCCGACGGCGGGCCGGAAAAGTTCATCGCCCAGTCCAAACCGATCTTCAGCTCGACGTTCGTCAGCAAGATCAACACCGACGGCGCCAACTTCAACTCGACGATCGACCCCAACGGCGGCCGCACCTGGTACCACTGGGAATACGGCCCGGACACGTCCTACGGGCAGACGACGCCCGATAGGCGACTGCGTCGCGAAGACTCGACCGAGCTCGAACTCCCGGAAGCGCTGACCGAACCGTACGCGGTGAAGGACCTGGTCTCGGGCTTCGAACCCGGCAAACCGGTCCACTTCCGCGTCGTCGCCCACAACGAACAGGGCACGACGGTCGGCGAAGACCAGGAATTCGTCACCTACCTCCAGGAAGGCGAGCCGAGCTGCCCGAACTCGCTGGTCCGCCAGCAGACGGGCTCCGCCCTGCTCCTCGACTGCCGCGCGTACGAGCTCGCGTCGACCCACTACAGCGGCGGCCACGACGTCGTCTCCTCGACGATCCCTGGCATGAAACCGCTCGTCTCCTATCCGGATGCCAGCGGCCGGGTGCTCTACACGCTCGACTCGGCCGTGGTACCGGGCGTTTCCGGTGATCCGACCAACCTCGGCCGCGACCCCTACGTCGCCGTCCGCGGCGCCGACGGCTGGACGACCGAATACGTCGGACTGCCCTCCGGCGGCATGACCGATCCGGGGACCTTCGGGTCGCCCCTGCTAGAAGCCGACGACGGGCTGAATCAGTTCGCCTTCGGGGGAGAAGAAATCTGTGACCCCTGCTTCTCGGACGGCTCGACCAACATCCCGCTCCGGCGCTCCAATGGAAGCCTCGAAAAGGGCATGGCCGGCAGCCTCAGCCCGGCTGCCGACGCGGCCGGCGAGGTGCGCAAGCGCTTCTCCGCCGACGGCTCGACCTTCGTCTTCGGCGCCGACAAGAAATTCGAGTCAACGGGCAACGAAGGCAGCGTCTCGATCTACTCGCGCGACCTGAAATCCGGCGCCACCCAGGTCGTATCGAAGCTCCCGAACGGCTCGACGATGACCGGAGCCGGGATCGCCGAGCTCGACGTCTCGGCCGACGGCCAGCGGGTGCTGGTCGGGAAACAGGTCGGCGAAGACAGCGCCGGCAATGAGTTCTTCGACCTCTACATGCACGAGGGCGGCAGCGCCAACTCGGTCGTGGTCGTCGAATCCCCGAGCGGGGTCGAGTTCAACGGGATGACCTCCGACGGCAGCAAGGTCTTCTTCACGACGGCCGACAAACTCGCCGGCGACACCGACAACGGCAACGACTTCTTCGTGGCCGATGTCGGCACCTCCTCGGCGACGATCACCAGGCTCTCGACCGGGACGGGAGGGACCGGGAACACGGACTCCTGCGAACCGATCAGCAACTGGAACGTCGTCTCCGGCGGCCCCAATTGCGGCACCGTGGCGATCGCGGGCGGCGGCGGCGTGGCGAGCGGCGACGGGACCGCGTACTTCGCCAGCCCCGAGCTCCTCGATGGGGCGGGGAACGGCACTGTGAACCAGGCGAACCTCTACGTCGTCAGGCCGGGCGACCCGCCGCACTTCGTCGCGACGATCGACTCGAGCCTGGTCAAGCCCGGGCAGGCGCCGCCCAAACACCCGCTGGCGAATGCCGCCTTCGCGACGGCCCTGAAAAACCCCGAAGCGCTGGCGGTCGACCAGGCGACCGGGGACCTCTACGTCCTCGAACGCGGGTTCCCGCAGGGAGTCAGCCGCTGGGACTCCGAAGGGCACGCGAAGAACTTCACCGCCGGCCCCAACGCGGGCACGAACAAGGTCCTCGTCGAAATGGCGGGCGGCACCGCCGAAGCCCAGGTCGCCTTCGATAGCTCGGGCGGGGTCTTCAACGGCGATTTCTACGTCACCAACGGCGGCGGCAACATCAAGATCTTCGCCGGCAGCGGCGAAGAACTCGGCACGATCGGCGGCTTCAGCTACGAGTGCGGGGTCGCCGTCGACCAGTCCAACGGCGCCCTCTACGTCGGCGACTACGGCTACGGCGGAGTCAAGCGCCTGATGCCGACGTCCGGCACGACACCGGTCAGCGCCGCCAACTACACCGAAACAAGCCTCCACACGCAGGGCATGAACCCCTGCCAGGTGGGGGCGGACACCGCCGGCAACGTCTACGCGTCGAACTGGTCGAACGGGCCGACCAAAAAGTTCCAGGCCTCTGACTTCGAAGCCGCCGGGCCGACCGAGGAAGGCGTCGCCGTCGCGTCCAACTCGAGCAGCATGTATACCGATCCGGCGACCGACGACGTCTACGTAAACGAAAGGACCCAGATCGGCCGCTACGACTCCTCGGGGAACCTGATCCAGACGATCGGGAGCACCGAAACCCTCGGCAGCAACTCGCGCGGCGTCGCGATCAACTCGACGACCGGGCACATCTATGCCTCGAAGACGCCCGCCGTCGTCGAGTTCGGAATCGAAGTGGTTCCCTACGAACCGATCGACAACCCGGCCGTCGTCCACGGCGTCCGCGACTCCGGCACGCACAGCTACGAAGACTTCCAGGTGACGCCCGACGGGCGCTATGCCCTGTTCAGCTCGGTCGTGCCGCTGACCGGGTTCAAGAACCAGGGCCACAGCGAGCTCTACCGCTACGACTCACGAGGGCAGGCGGACTCGGTCGCCTGCCCGTCGTGTGCGCCGACGCTCCAGCCTGCGCTGAACGACGTGAAGCTGACGCCGTACGGGCTCAGCCTGACCGACGACGGGCGCGTGTTCTTCACGACGAAGGACTCGTTCGTCCTCCGCGACACGAACGGCAAGGCGGACGCATATGAGTGGTCGAGCGGGAAGACCCAGCTGATCTCGACCGGCCTCGGCCCCGATGACTCGGCGCTGCTCTCGGCCAGCGCCGACGGCAAGGACGCGTTCTTCTTCACCCGGGACGTGCTGTCTCGCCAGGACGGCAACGGCAGCGCCGTCAAGGTCTACGACGCGCGCGAGGGCGGCGGCTTCCTGTTCGAAGACACCTCGAAGCCATGCTCCGCCTCGGATGAGTGCCACGGCGCCGGGACCGAACAGCCGCCGGCGCCGGACATCAACTCGCTAACCGGTGAAGGGCCGGTTCGCCACCCGAAGGAAGCGGCCGACTGCAGCCAGCTCGAACGCAAGGCCAAGAAGGCGAACGAACGCGCCGCCCAGCTGCAGCGCAAGGCGGACCAGGCCAACTCCTCGGCCCAGTCACGGAAGCTCCGCAAGCAGGCGAAGCAGGCGGCCAAGCAGGCTCGAAAGCTGGAAAAGCAGGCCAAGTCCTGTAACCGGTCGAGCGGGGGAGGAAGCAAGTGAGGGGCTCGAGGATCGGCAAGGAGAGAATGACGATGAGCACGGAGAAGACCGGCACCGCCGCCAGGGCCCGCAGGGCCAGTCGGGCGGTGGCCGCACTCGCCGCCGTGATCGCGGCCGTCGCCGTGACGGCCTCCTCGGCCTCGGCCGCCCCCGAATTCGCCGAATACGTTGTCGGCAGCTCCGACACCCAGGCCGGCGGCCACCCCGACCTCAACGTCGTCATGCGGCTCGAAAACGCCGCCGACCCCGAGGTGGTCCGAGACCTGACCTTCAACCTGCCGCAGGGCGTCTTCGGGAATCCCGGCGCGATCTACAAATGCGAGGCGGCGGACTTCGCGATCAACCAGTGCCAGCCGGGATCGCAGGCCGGGATCGTGAAGATCGTCTCCAACTACGAAGGCGTCCCCAACACGATCCTCGGCACCGCTCCGGTCTACAACATGCGGACGATCGACGAAGAAGAAACCGCGCGCCTGTCCTTCGTGGCGCCTTTGGTCAACATTCCGGTCGGGGTCCCGGTCTCGGTCCGCAGCGGCTCCGACTACGGCCTCCAGATGTCCGCGCGAAGCATCTCGCAGACGGTGGCGCTGAGTTCGGCGGAATTCGTGATCTGGGGCTTCCCCGCCGACCACGAACACGACAAGGAACGCTTCCATCCCGGCGAACCCGGCGAACCGCCCGGCTGCGTCGGCGAAACCTCGACCGACTGCATCGCGGCGCCGTTCCCGGTGGCCGGCAAACTTCCGGCGCCCTTCATCGACAACCCGAGCGTCTGCACGGGCGAAGAACTGCCGGTGACGGTCGACGCGGTCAGCTACCAGGACCCGAATCAGACCGCGCACCTGGTCTCCAGCTACCCCGAAACGACCGGCTGCGAAAACCAGCGCTTCGACCCGGTGTTCAACCTCGGGCTGACAACCGACGAATCGGACGCGCCGTCGGGGATGGACATCGAACTGCGCGCGCGCCAGTTCCTCGAAGGCGAAGCTCCGACCCCGTCGAATCTCCGTTCCGCGACGCTGACGCTGCCGCGCGGTCTGACCGTCAACCCCGACGCGGCCGACGGCCAGACCTCCTGCAGCGACGCCGAGGCCGGCTTCGGACAGGACTCGGCGGGAAGCTGCCCCGACAACGCCAAGATCGGGACGGTCGAGGTGCGGACGCCGGCGCTCGATGCCCCGCTCGAGGGCTCGCTCTACATCGGCAAACCGCAGCCCGGCAACCAGTACCGGCTGTTCATGATCTTCGACGGATTCGGGATCCACGCGAAGCTCGAGGCAGACGTTCATCCGGACCCGACCACCGGCCAGCTGGCGGTGACGATGACGGACCTGCCGCAGGTGCCGTTCGAAACCTTTGACCTGCACCTCTTCGCGTCCGATCGCGGGCTGCTGGCGACGCCGACACAGTGCACGCTCTACCAGGCCCAATCCGACCTGGTTCCCTGGAACCCGACGGCGGCGGCGCAGCACTCCTCGCCGTTCGTGACGATCACCGCCGGCCCCAACAGCCGGGACTGCCCGGGCCAGGTGCGGCCGTTCTCGCCGCGACTGGTCGCCGGCACGTCCAACCCGCGGGCGGGTGACTTCAGCACCTTCATGCTGAAACTCGATCGCGACGATGGCGACCAGTTCCTCAGCGACGTCAACTTCAGGATGCCGCCGGGCTTCACCGGCTCGCTGCGCGGGCTGACCTACTGCCCCGACGCCAACATCCTGGCGGCGGCGGCCAAGACGCGGCAGCGCCGAGCAGATCAGCCCGAGCTGCCCGCAGTCGAGCTTCGTCGGGACCACCAACGTCGCCGCCGGGCCCGGGGAACACCCGTTCCACGCGGTCGGCAGGATGTACCTCGGCGGACCGCTGAACGGCGCCCCGTTGAGCATGGTCGCGATCACCCCGGCCCTGGCCGGCCCCTACGACTACGGCGTCGTCGTCGTCCGTGTCGCGCTCCATGTCGACCCGAAGACGGCGCAGGTGAGCGCGGTCTCGGACGCGATGCCTCAGATAATCGGCGGCATCCCGATCCGGATGCGCTCGATCCGGGTCAGCATCGACAAGCCGAACTTCACGATCAACCCGACGAACTGCTCGCCGTTCACGGTCGACTCGCAGGGGATCGGCGACCAGGGGACGGTCACCGACTTCTCCTCGTACTTCCAGGCTGTCAACTGCATCACCCTGCCCTTCAAGCCGACGATGAGCATCAAGCAGCTGGGCGGCAAGAAGGCGACCGGGCGCAGCAAGGACCCGGCGCTGCAGTTCGACCTCCGGACCCGCAGCGGTGACGCCAACATCAAGTCGGTCGCGGTGACGCTGCCGAAGGCCTTCGCGATCGACCAGCGCCACCTCGGCAATATCTGCTCGAAAGCCCAGCTGATCGCCGAACGGTGTGCCGGCAGGCAGGCGATCGGCAAGGTGACGACGACCACGCCGCTGCTCGACCAGCCGCTCAGGGGTCCCGCCTACGCCGTCTCCGGGTTCGGCAAACTCCCGCACGTCGTCTTCATCCTCGACGGGCAGGTGCTGATCATGCCGGAAGCGGAATCGTCCTCGGTCAAAGGCGGCCACCTGAAGACGGTCGTCCCCGTCGTCCCCGATGCCCCGATCGGCCACTTCCGCCTGCAGCTGTTCGGCGGCAAGAAGGGCTACCTGGTCAACACCAGGGACCTCTGCGCCTCGGCGGCGAACACCACGATCGAATACACGGCCCAGAGCGGGAAGAAGCTGACCCAATCGGTATCCGCGAAGACCGCTTGCGGCAAGGGCAAGGGCTCGAAGCGCGCCGCTCGACGGGCCCAACGCTGAAGCGAAACGCGATAGAGGCCCGGCGGCGCTAGAATGCCGCCGGGTTTTTAGACCAAACCTTTGAGTGCGTAGGGGGGTTCTCTATCTATAGGGAACCGCCAACTTGGGAGAAAGCGGAGGAGTCAGATGCAGGACGATGTGAGAAGGAAGCGGGCATGGCTGCCCTCACCGGCGATGGTCGTTGCGGTTATCGCCCTTTTCTTGGCGACGGCGGGTTCCGCGTTCGCCGTCAAGAAGTCGACCGAACTGCCCCCGAACTCGGTCGGCACCAAGCAGCTCAAGCCGAAGTCGGTGACCACGGGCAAGATCGCCAACGGCGCTGTCAAGACCAACAACATCGTCGACAAGTCGCTCACCCGCGATGACATCGCCGTCGGGAAGCTTCCCCCAGTCCCCTCCGCCACCAACGCCGATCAGACCGGCAACGCCGGCACGATCACCGGGCACACGGCCGCGTGCCCCGGCGGCACCACGCTGATCCGCGGCGTCTGCTTCGACTCGGCCTCGAACCCGGTCATCGGCTCGCTGACGAAAGCGCGTGACGCCTGCGCCGCCAAGGGCGGCTACCTGCCGAGCCCGCTGAAACTCTATTCGGCACGCGGCGTCCTCAACCTCGGAACCGGCGTCGGGAACGATGTCCAGTACACCGACACCTATTACGACAAACCGTACGAAACCAAAAAAGAAGAAGAAGAAGGCATTCCGATCGCCCCCTCGACAATCACCGTCGACGGCCAGGGCAACCTGGTCGAGCAGAGCGTCAACGACCCCGCCGAGTACACCTGCGCCTATCCGCTCGTTCGCTAGTCGATGAGGATGATTCGCGGAAAGAGGGCCGCCCTCGCGGCGGCGGTTGCGGTGGTCGCGGTCGGCGCCCTGGTGCTGGCCCCGACCAGCCAGGCGGTGCGCGTCCTCAAGGGCAACCTGGTCGTCGTCTTCGAAGGGACGATCAGCCCGTCGAAGCTGCCCCGGACCGGCACCGCGCCGGTCGGGGTTCAGATGGGCGGCAAGATCAAGACCACGGACGGCACCGCGCCGCCCAAACTCGAGCGGATCATCCTCGAAATCAACCGCCACGGGCAGCTGCAGACCAAGGGGCTGCCGAAGTGCTCGCTCGGCAAACTGCGCTCGATCTCCTCGCGGGGCGCGAAGCGGGCCTGCGGCGACTCTCTGATCGGATCGGGATCGGTCACCTCGCGGGTCTCGCTCCCGGGCCAGGGAGCCTTCGCCTCGATCGGGAAGCTGCAGGCGTTCAACGGCCGCCACAACGGCCACACGGCGATCTTCGCCCAGGTCGCCTCGGGGGCGCCGCTGCCGCTGACCTACGTGATCGTCTTCGAAGTCAAGAAGCGGGGCGGCGAATTCGCGACGCAATTGGTCGGGAAAATGCCGCCGATCGCGTCCGAATACGGCTTCATCTCGGCCTTCAATCTTCTGCTCCGGCGCCAGTACTCGCTCCACGGCGAAAAGCTGAGCTACGCCTCGGCCGGATGCCCGGCGCCGTCCGGTTTCACCCAGGTCAACTTCCCGTTCGCGAAAGCGAGTTTCCAATTCGCCGATGGGCGGGTACTTTCCAGCAAGCTAGAACGTCGATGCACGGCTAGGAGGTAGGAATGCGGTTCAGAGGTAGGGGAATGCTGTTTGGAGCGCTGGCGATCATTGCTCTGCTCGGAGCGGTCGTCGTCGGCAACGCGATGGCCAAGAGCCAGAAAGTCGTCCTTGGCAATCTCGTGATCGAACTCGACGGCTCGGTCTCGCCGACCAAGCTCTCGAAGACGACCCCGCAGCCGATCACCCTCAACCTCTCCGGCAAAGCCGGAACCACCGACGGCACCCACGTGCCGCCGCTGAAAGAACTCTTCGTCGAATTCGACAAGAACGGCCACCTCAACACCAAGGGCATGCCGAGCTGCACGGTCGGCAAACTCCAGAGCACGCTGACCGCCCAGGCGAAGGCCGCCTGCGGCTCGGCGCTGATCGGTCAGGGCCAGGCGACCGCGGAGATCGCGTTCCCCGAACAGGCCCCGTTCTCGGCCGGCGGCCCGATCCTGATCTTCAACGGATCGCAGGGCAACAAGCAGATGCTGATCTTCCACGTCTACGCCAGCGTCCCGGCGCCGACCACGTTCGTCTTCACCGCCCAGATCGGCAAGGGCAAGGGCCCCTACGGGACCTCCGCCAAAGTCAAGGTCCCGTCGATCACCTCGGGCCAGGGCTCGGTGACGTCGTTCAAAGTGAAGATCTTCAAAACCTTCAACTACAAGGGCAAGAAGCAGAGCGTTCTGACCGCGACCTGCAAGACCGGAACCCTGCAGGCACGGGGCGACTTCGTCTTCGCGGGCAAGAAACTCGAAGGGAAAGTCACCCGGCCCTGCACCCCGGCCAAGTGATGAGGCCGACGATGATCAAGAAGGCGATTGCGCTCAGCCTCACCGGGGTTCTGGCCCTCTCCATCGCGGCACCCGCCGCGATGGCGCTGACCCGCGACGAATACAAGACCAAGGTCGAACCGATCTGCCAGAAGAACTCCGAAGCGAACGACAAGATCCTCAAAACCGTCCGCAAGGAAGTCAAGGAAGACAAGCTGAAGACGGCCGGGGCCAAATTCATCAAGGCCTCGACCGCGCTCACCACCACCTACAACGAACTGAAGGCGGTCGAACAGCCGGCCGAAGACGCGGCGAAGCTGACCAAGTGGCTCGGCTACGTCAAGACCGAGGCCAGCCTGTTCAAGAGCGCCGGTACCGCGCTCAAGGCCGGCAACAAGTCGAAGGCGCAGAAGTTCGTCAACCAGCTGACGTCGAATGCCAACAGGGCGAACGCTGAAGTTCTCTCGTTCAACTTCAAATCCTGCAAGTTCGAACCGTCCAAATACACCTGAGAGGCCCCCTGCGCGGTCTCTTCACAGCGCTGGCCCTGATGGGCATCCTCGTCCTCGCCTCCGGCTGCGGGGGCGGGGGCGGGGATGAAACCCAGCCGACCACGGTCTCCGAACGCGAGCAGCTGGAAGCCCTGGCGGAACCGCCGCCGCCACACGCCTCGTTCCTGCTGAAAAGCATCTACCGCGAGTTCCAGCCGCCGAAACCGAACCCCGAAGTCAAGGGCTCGGCCGAGGCGATCAAGAGCGGCGAACGGGAATGCAAGGAAAAGACGCCGCTGGAAGTGCGGGAAGAGTTCATCGGCGAAAGTGATCTGAACGAAGCTCAGGAAGAAGTCGTCAACGAACTCGAGCGCTACGAAAAGCACCCGAGCCCCAGCTACCCCGCCGGCCAGCTCGGGGCGCTCGTCTACGAGAAGACCCTCCCGGAAGAGACCGCCGATTATGGGTTCCAAGGCTGCGTGTACTCGCTCTCGCTCGGGGTCAAGCGGGAACTGGAAAAGGGAAAGCCCTAGCGCTCGCGCTCAGGAGATCTTTAGCCCAGATTTGGACAATCCGTCGATGCGCCGACTGCTGACAGCACTGGCCCTGCTGGGCATCCTGGCGATCGCCCAGGGCTGCGGCGGCGGGGACTCCACCTCGATCGAAACCACCGCCTCGGGCCCCGCCGAAACCACGGCCTCCGGCCAGGGCAGCGGCAACGGCGCCGAAGCCGAAGGCGGCTCCGGCGATGAGAGCGGCAACGGCAACGGCAACGGCGGCGGCGAAGGATCCTCCTCGGGCGGCGGCGCCAAGGGCCCGGGCCTGACCGAAAAGGCGCACTCAGACGTCAAGGGCTTCAAGCCCCCGCCCGGCGGCGACAACAGCATCCAGACCTTCGGCGCCGAAGCCGAAAGCACCGAAGAAGAAGAAATCACGACCGCGATGGCCTCCTTCCTTAGGGCGATGGCGGCCCGCGACTACCCGGCGATCTGCGAAGGCCTGAGCGAATCCAACCGCAGCCAGCTCGAACAGCTCGCCAAACTGAAAAAGGAAATCGGCTCCGATTGCCCCTCGATCCTCAAGGCGCTCCTCGTCGGCCCCACCTCCGAAGCCAAGCAGGCCGCCGAAGGGACCGTCTACCAGGTCCGGGTCGAAGGCGAAGACGCCTTCGTCATGTTCACCCCGCTCGGCGGCACCGCCTCCTACTTCGTGATGAAACACGACCCCGACGGCTGGAAGTCGACCACCCTCAGCAGCGGGGTCCCCTTCAACCCGTCGGCTGCCCCGGGGGGCTGAGCTCGTCTCGAGCAGGGGTTTTGGCCGGCTCCGATTTGGGGCTTGACAATCGTGACGCCATCTGGTGTTATGAGCCCGCTTCGAGTACGACCGGGTTCTTAGGGAGTACCTGAGCAGGGACGAGAGTCCAGGGAACAGGGAAAACCGAGTCCTCTCGGACACCGCTTGGGAAGGCGGCGTAGGGAGGCTCAATGGGAGAGGAGATAACGCGTGAGGGATGCGGAATCGCGGTTCGCGGATTCGACTCATTGCGCCGGCGTAGGCCGGAGCCCGATGGGTGGAGCGTCCTCGAACCGCGCCGTGTCGACCGATGGAGACGGGAGTAGTGCGCTCGCAGGCCGGATCCTTCCGGCCGCCCTGGTTGCCCTACTCGGGCTCCTAATCTTCGCCCTTGGCGCCGGTCCGGTGTCGGCGGCGCAGCGGCACACCACCGTTAGCGGTGTCTTCGGCAATGACGGCACCAACGGGACATCCTGGAACGGCCGCGCCTCCGGCTGGAACAAGGCCGATAGCCAGTTTTACGGCATCGGGCCCGAAGACCTGCGGATCATCGCGGTCCCGACGATCGGTTCCTACACGTTCGTCAATCCCCCCAATGGCGCCACGCTCGACGGCGGCTATGTGGGAAACAATGCCGAAGCGGATGTCGACAACAGCGGCGGGCCCCGCGACGGCGACCTCTACGTCGCCACCGAAAACAAGCAGCTCCGTGGCTTCGATGAAGGGGGCGAATCCCTACCGAACTTCCCGATTCCGTTCGCGGGCAACATTTGCGGGGTCTCGGTCGACAACGAAGGCTTCGTCTGGGTCGGTGACAAGGGCACGGAATCGGTCGAAAGATTCAACCCTGCAAACGGCAACCTGGTCGAATCGGTCGGCGTCAGCGCCACCGGAATCCCCTGCGGGATCGAGGTCGACGAAGGCAACAGCGACCTCTATGTGCACTCCGAAGACGGGACGATCTGGAAGTACACGAAATCCAGCGGCTACTCGACCCATGTTCAGCTGGCCGAAGGCGCCGGCCTGTTCACCGTCGACGCCAACAAAGGGGTCCTCTACTACACGGCCCCCGACGGCTACCTCCATGGGGTCAGCACCGCCACCGGCGAACCGACCGAGACAGTTGAAGCCCTGAGATACATATCGACCCTGCTCGAGGTGAACCCGGTCAACGACGCCATCTACGCCTTCAGCGGCAACGGCTCCTACGTCTTCGAGCTGCCGGTGTCGCAGGTTCCGAAATCGACCACCGAAGACCCGATCGCGGACAGCACCGTCAAGGGGACCGTCGACGCCGACGGGGCCGGCGCGATCACCGAATGCTTCTTCGAATGGGGGACCAGCCCGGAATACGGCGAACCGACGGTCCCATGCTCGCCCGCACCGCCGTATGGCGCGAACGCCGCGGTGACGGCGGTCCTGCCGGGTACGAAAGAGGTCACCTACCACTACAGGGTCGTCGCCAAAAACGCCAACGTCGGCGGGATCGGCAGGGGCCTCGACAAGACGATCACTCCTCACTTCGTGCCGTTCCTGAAGACGGAAGCAGCGACCAACACCTCGAGGACGACGGCGAAACTCCATGCCTCGTTCCAGGGGAACGGCGAAGCGACGGAATACTACTTCGAGTGGGGCCCCAATGAAACCTACGGGACGAAAAGCAATGGCGGCTTCGTCAGCGCCGGGAGCCCGGCGGGTCACAAAGACCTCGAATTCGAAGCCACGGGCCTGACCGCCGGAAAAACGTATCACTACCGAATCGTCGCCAAGAACGGACTTGGCGAAAGCAAAGCCGAAGACCGGACCTTCACCACCCTGCCCTCGGCTCGCAACGTTGTCACCGAACCCGCCACCTCGGTCGAACCGACCTCTGCGACGCTGAACGGCAAATTCGACATCGACAACGAAGGCGGAGGCCCGACCAGCTACTACTTCGAGTACGGCCTGACGACGGAATACGGCAGTAAGACCGCCGTTCCGCCGGGAACCCCGGCCGGCTCGACGCCGGGCACGTTCACCGTCAGCAAAACGATCGAAGTGAACAAAGGCCTCACCTACCACTATCGGATAGTGGTGACAAATGCACTCGGCACGACCGTCGGCGCCGATCAGGTGTTCAAAACCCCGCAGGAGCCTCAGATCGCCTCGTTTACATCTTCTGAAGTGACGGCTACCACCGCAATTCTGAGCGCGACGATCAACCCCAACGGCGCCGAAACGAAATATCACTTCGACTACGGAATCACTCCGAGCTATGGCCAGGTTGCCCCGGTTCCGGACGGGACGGTCGGCAGCGGCGAAAATCCGGTCAAAGTCAGCCAGCAGCTCACGAACCTCGAAGTCGGCGCCACCTACCACTTCCGGGTGGTTGCAACCAACCAGTGGGGCAATACAACCAGCGGCGACCAGACGTTTGCCTTCTTCACCGCAAATTGCCCGAACGCCCATGTGCGCCAGGAGAGCGGGGCCGCCTACCTGCCCGACTGCCGCGCGTACGAGCTCGTGTCGCCCGAAGTCGCAGGCCCGGTGCAGCTCTTCCCGGGACAGGGGCTGGGGCCGATCGTCAACGAATTCATCCAGCACCCGCAGCCGTCGAACCTGGGCCTGGCCACGAACCCGTCCCGGTTCGCGTTCTGGGGCGGGATCGGCCAGATCAACGGCACCAATCCGCCCAACATCACTCAGGACCTCTACGTCTCAACCCGGACGAGCAACGGCTGGGTCACGCATTACCCCGGCCTCGCAGAGAGCACCTCGTTCGCCTCCGGCGGGACGCACTGCAGCGCGAAGATGGACCTCTGCGAAAACTACGACGTCGAGGATCCGCTCCATATCGCCCCAGAAGACACCGGGTCGAACGCGCCCTACGTCTTCGATTCGAATCAGAACAGCGCCAGCGTCGGCCGCTTCCCGACGATGGTCGAAAAAGTTCCGGGTGGCGAAGAATTCACCGGACGGGGCGTCGCCTCCGCGGACTACTCGCATTACGCCTTCGGCACGAACGATGTGGAATTCGCACCGGGCGGCCTGAAAACAGCCCCTGGCTCGGCATATGACAACGATGTCGCCGCGAACACCGCGACGATCATCTCGAAACTCCCGAACGGCCCGGACATCCCGCAGGATCCGCTCGGCTGCAACAACGAAATCGGCAGGCAGCGCCAGTGCAAAGACGAGTTCGTGAGGATCCAGGGGATATCGGCAGACGGCTCCAACATCCTGATGTCGACCTGGGCCAAACCGAGTCAGGAATTCCCGAGCAAAAACGAAGAAACGGGAGTGTCCGACACCTTCATCCGCAGGGACCTGCACCTCTATATGCACACGCCGGCGCTGAACTACGACATCACCGGCGGTAAACGCGCCCACTTCGTCTCGATGGATCGAAACGGTTCTCACGTGTATTTCACGTCCGACGAAAAAGTGACGGCCGACGATACGGACAACAGCGTCGACCTCTTCGAGTGGGAAGAGGCAACCGGAAAAGTGAAACGCCTCTCGACAGGCAGCGGGGGCAGCGCCGGGAACTCCGATGAATGCACGGTCGGCTGGGTCGAAAAATGCGGCGTCCAGACGATCGATGAGACCATCGACCGCTTCCAACCGGGCGAAGAAGAATTCTTCACGCCGGACAACTGGACCTCGCAGACGGGCGAAATCTACTTCTACTCGCCCGAGCAGCTCGACGGTGGAAAGGGCTCCGCCAATCAACGCAATCTGTATGTGTTCCGAAACGGCGCTCCACAGTTCGTCGCCGAACTGTCTGCCGCGAGCCCTGCCGCCCGGATGAATGTCGCCCCTGACGGAGCCCATATGGCCTTCGTCACCTCGGCGGAAGAAGTCACGGGCTACGAGAACCAGGGCACCCAGCAGATGTACGTCTATGAACCGGAAGACGGCAAAGGCGAACCGAAAATGACCTGCGCCTCCTGTCTCCCGTCCGGCGGCCCGCCGGCCGGCAGCGCGATCGCCGCTCAGAACGGCCTCTTCATGTCCGACGACGGCCGGGCGTTCTTCGCGACCAAAACGGCACTGGTGCCCTTCGACACCAACGGCAAAATCGATGTCTACGAGTACACGGAAGGGCGCCCACAGTTGATCTCGTCAGGGACGTCGAGCACCGACACCTGGGGGGGCGGGCTTCTGATCTACCCGTCGATGACGGTAGGCCTCGAGGGAGTCAGCGCCGACGGGACCGATGTCTACTTCTCGACCTTCGACACGCTGGTGCCGCAGGACCACAATGGTGAATTCATCAAGTTCTACGACGCTCGCACCGGCGGTGGCTTCCCGTTCCAGGCACCGCCACCGCCCTGCAAAGCCGCCGACGAGTGCCACGGTGCCGGCAGTATCGGTCCCGTGTCTCCTCAGGTCGGAACCGGGGCCCAGCTCGGCAAGACCGGCAATGTCAGATCGACGAAGTGCAAGAAGGGCTTTGTCAAGAAGAACGGCAAGTGCGTGAAGAAGAAGAAGGGAAACAAGAAGAAGAAGCGAGCGCACAAGCGACAGGGGGGCCGGTCGAATGGCTGAGCGAGCACGGAAGAACGAGGGAAGAAGGATGCAGAAGGTCACTCGCATGAGACTCTCCCTGGTCGTCTTGGCCCTCGCTCTGGCGGGAGTCGGGGGCGCGCTGCTCCCCGGGGCGGCCCAGGCCGGCAACGAAATCAAACACTTCGCCGCGTTCCCGACAACCGCCCAGGCCGGCGGTCACCCGGACATCGTGACCGAAGTCGCGTTCGGGAACCGCCTCAACAATCCGAGCGGCGCCTGCAACTGCTCCGACGGCCGAGCCGTCACCGTCCATCTGCCCACGGGTGTCATCGGCAACCCGAGCGCGATCCCGACCTGCTCGCTGGCTGAGTTCAGCCAGGCCGAATGCCCGGTCGACTCTCAGGTCGGGTACGTCTGGCTGCTGATCGCCGAAGCGATCTCGATCAAGAACCCTGCCTACAACATGCAACCCAGACCCGACGAACCCGGTTTGATCGGATTCCAGATTCCGATCCTCGGCGGGCCGACGGGCTTCATCGAAATCTCAGCGAGGACCGGCAGTGATTACGGGCTCGACACCCACTCCAGTGGCTTCCAGCACCTGCTGCCGGCCGACACCGTCAACGTCAAGCTCTGGGGCACCCCTGCCTCGAAAGAAAACGACCCCCTGCGATTCCCGTTCGGCTGGGGCCAGGAAACCTCAGACATCTGCGCCGGCGTGCAGCCGAACGAGCCCTGCAACGGCTCGGAACCGGTGCCCTCCGACGCGCAGACGATCCCCTTCCTCCAGAACCCGACCACCTGCGGCGAATCGCTCACCGCCTCGGTCGATGTCCTCTCCTACGACGGGGACACGACCCACGCGGAGACCCAGTGGCCGCCGACGACGGGCTGTCAGCAGCTGGCATTCAACCCCGCGCTCACGGCCCAACCCACGACGACCCAGGCGGACACTCCGACGGGCCTTGACGTGAACCTGACCGCGCCCCAACCCCTGAGCGAGAAAGTTCCGTCCGCGTCCGAGCTCAGGGGGACCGTCGTAACGCTCCCCGAGGGCTTCTCGATCAACCCGAACGCGGCCGACGGCAAGACTGCCTGCAGCGAGGCGGACGCCAACTTCGGGACGACTCTGCCGGCCGAATGCCCGGAGCTCTCGAAGATAGGAACGATCGGGATCGACAGCTCCGCTCTCCCCGGCGAACTGCCCGGGGCGATCTACATCGGCGAACCGCAGCCGGGGAACAAGTACCGGATCTTCATCACAGGCGACGGTTTCGGGACCCACATCAAGCTGCCGGGCTCGATTCACCTCGACCCGCAGACCGGCCGCATGGTTATTTCATTCAGCGATCTGCCGCAGACGCCGCTGGAGGGCTTCAACTTCCACTTCTTCGGCTCGGATCGCGGTCTTCTCGCCACCCCGACCCACTGCGGCAGCTACGAAGTGAAGGCCGAATTCGAACCATGGGACAACGCACTCTCCAATCAGTCGTCCCTGAGCTCGTTCACGATCGACTCCGGCCCGAACGGTGGCCCCTGCCCGGGTGCGATTCGCCCGTTCAATCCGACGATGATCGCCGGTAACTCCGACAACACCGCGGGCGTCTACTCGAACCTGCTCCTGCGGGCGAACAGGGTCGACGGCGACCAGAACATGGTCCATATCAACACGGTGACGCCGCCGGGCTTCTCGGCGAAAATCGCAGGAATCCCGTATTGCCCGGAGTCGGCGATCCAGACCCTCGAATCGCCCGGATATTCCGGCGTGACCGAGCTCGCGAACCCAGCCTGCCCGGCCGCGAGCCAGGTCGGAACGATGTACTCCGGCACGGGCGCCGGGCAGCACCCGCTCAACTCGCGCGGGGCGATCTACCTGGCCGGCCCCTACAAGGGCGCGCCGCTCTCGCTGATGTTCGTGGTGCCGGCGGTGTCGGGGCCGTACGACCTCGGTGTGGTGGCGGTCCGGTCGAAGGTTCTCGTCAATACCGAAACGGCACAGATCACGACCCTCTCGAACCGGATTCCGGAAATCCTCGACGGGATTCCGCTGCGGATCAAGTACCTGCACTTCGATTTCAATCGGCCCGGCTTCACCCTGAACCCGACGAACTGCGACCCCTTCCAGGTCGATGGGCAGATCGTCGGCAACCAGGGCACCGTCGCCGAACCGACGGCGCTCTACCAGGTCGCGAACTGCGCCGACCTGAAGTTTGCCCCAAAGCTCAACCTGAAGCTGAAGGGCTCGACCAAGCGGCGCGGCCATCCGGCGCTGCAGGCGACCGTGAACGCAAAGCAAGGCGAAGCGAACATAGCCCGCACCCAGGTCGCGATGCCGAAGACGCTGCTGCTCGACCAGGGCCATATCGGCACCGTCTGCACCAAAGTCCAGTTCGCCTCGCATAGCTGTCCGGCGGACTCGGTCTACGGGGAAGCGATGATCGAAACCCCGCTGCTCGAAAAACCGCTTTCGGGTCCCGTCTACCTGCGCTCGTCGAACTCGAAGCTGCCCGATCTCGTGGCGGATCTGCGGGGGCAGATCGAGATCGCGCTGGCGGGCAAGATCGACACCGCGAAGGGCGGTGGGCTGCGGGCGACCTTTGCAAAGGTCCCGGATGCGCCGGTGACCAAGTTCGTCCTCAAGATGCAGGGTGGCAAAAAGGGCCTTCTGGTCAACAGCGAAAGCCTCTGCAGGCAGACCCAGAAGGCCTCGGTTCAGATGGGCGGCCAGAACGGCATCAGCTCCAACACCAAGAAGAAGCTGCAGACGACCTGCGGCGGAGGTGCCTCGAACAAGCACCGAAAACAACGTTCCGCCGGCAAAGGGGGAGTTAGCTGATGACTCGCACGCGTACATCGACGATTCTCGCGGGTGCGATCTGCGCCGCGCTCCTCGCCCTGGCCTTCGCCGGCTCTGCGTCGGCGAAAATAGTCAACCTCCGCGTCTACAATGGCACCTACCCCGCTGGAAGCTTCTTCGGAGAAGGTTCGATCGGCCCCGGAGGTGCGCCTTTTTCGTCCATCCACCAAGTGGACATCAACCAGGCCAACGGCGACTTCATCGTTGGCAATAACAACTACTGGTACAAGTTCAACTCGGCCGGAAACCCGTCGGCGTTCTCTGCGCTTGGGACGACGACCATGGTCGGGACGATCGGCCAGAGCAATTGGGGCGATGTCTCAGTCGACAATTCCGGAGGTTCCGGAGGGGTGGGCGAAGGTGAACAGGGCCGCATCTACGCCGAGTCCGAATACGAAGGGACCGTGAAGGGTTGGAAGGCGAATGGTGAACCCATGTCCGGACCCTTCGGATCGGGGTTCAATCCGGGATCGCCATGCGCCATTGCGGTCGATGCCCAGGGGAAAGTCTGGAGCGGTGATTGGCACACCGGAGAACTCACCGAGTTCAATCCCAACGGCACCGCGGAAGAAGTTGTGAAAACCGGGAAAGCCGTTTGCGGCCTGGCAATCGACGAAGACGGGAACTTCTACGTCCAGGACTATTGCTGCGGCGGGGTGTGGAAATTCAGTCCCACGGGGGAAAATCTCGGTGTGATCGATCCCGATTCGAGTGAACCGAATGACTTCACGGTCGACAACAGTGACGGCCACTTCTACACCGGCCATTCGAGCAAGATCAACGAGTACGATGCCGCAGGCGCGCTCGTCACCGAATTTGGAGGTGCCGAAGGTACCTATCCGGGGTTGAACAGCGTCGAAGGCGTCGCGGTCAACGAAAGCACCCATACGGTGTACGTCGCCAATAGCGGCCGTGTCGATGCGTTCGTCAGGACCGGGAACATCACCGTTCCGGATGTCACAACTGAAGCGGCATCTGTCACCGCTTCCACCGCGACCCTCCATGGCACCGTTGACCGGGACGTCCCCAACGGCGGCGCCCCGATCAATTCATGCTTCTTCCAGTATGGGACGGATCCCACCAACCTCGCAAGCACGAAACCGTGTGAAGGGTCAGCTCCCTTCAGCGGCGCCGAGCAGGCGACGATCACCGGTCTGACAACCGGAACCACGTACTACTACAAGCTGACGGCGTCCAACGAAGCGAACGGCGTCCCCTCGTCCGGCGCGATCAAGGAACTGCAGCCAGCAGGGCCGCCGGAAATCAGCGAAGAGTCGGTGTCCGAAGTCAACACCGATGGCGCGATCATCACGGCGAAGATCGTTCCGGCCGGTAGCAACGCCACCTACTGGATCGAATTCGGGACGACCGAAGCCTACGGCGAAAAACTTCCCGAACCGCCGGGAGAAACCGAAGACAATCTCAAACCCGAAACGATCACCCAGGCGCTATCGGGCCTGACCCCGGGAACCACCTATCACTTCCGGGTCATGGCCGAAAACGCCAACGACCTGACTGAAGGCGAAGATCACACCTTCACCACGTTCCCGAGCCCGGCGACCGAACCGGACACCTGCGGGAACGCACAGGTCCGCCAGCAGACCGGCGCAGCGCAGCTGCTCGACTGCCGGGCCTACGAGCTCGCTTCGGCCGCCGACACCAGCGGCTACGACGTCACCTCGAGCCTGGTTCCGGGACAGACGCCGCTGACGGAGCAGCCGGGGGCGAGCAACAGCGTCCTCTACTCGCTCCAGTTCGGCACCGTTCCGGGCTCCGGCGACCCGACGAACTTCGGGCAGGACCCGTATGTCGCTACCCGCAACGCGGGGGCAGGGCAGTGGGAAACCAAGTACGTCGGAATTCCGGCCAGCGGGACGCCCTCGACGGTCCCGTTCGGATCGCCGCTCGCCGGGTCGAGCGGCGGCCTGACCACGTTCGCGTTCGGCAAGGGCACCCTCTGCGACCCGTGCTTCTCGGATGGGTCGACAGGAATCCCGGTGCATATGCCCAACGGCACTCTCGTTCAGGGCCTCAAGGGGTCGATTCCGAAACCGAGTGCAGAACCGGCCGGCTACGTCGGCAAGTCGCTGTCCGACGACGGCACCCACCTCGTCTTCGGCTCGACCTCCAAACTCGAGACCGCCGCCACCGAAGGAAACCTGACCATCTACGAGCGCGATCTCAACGCGGGGACGACGCAGGTCGTCTCGACCCTGCAGAACGGATCGACGATGACCGGCACCGTCGCCGGCCTCGATGTCTCCTCCGACGGGAGCCGTGTGCTGGTCGGCAAAGCCGTCAGCACCGACGCCAAAGGCAACACCCACTACGACCTGTACATGCACATCGGCAACAGCCCGAACTCGGTCCAGGTGGCGGAAACGGCCAACGGCGTCCTCTTCAACGGGATGACGAGCGACGGGAGCGAGGTCTTCTTCACGACCTCTGACCAGCTCACCGGCGACACCGACGCAAGCGCGGACCTCTACCGGGCGGACGTAGGGACCTCGACGGCAAACGTCACACTTGTCTCGACGGGAACGGGTGGCGCCGGCAACTCCGATGCCTGCGCCCCGGTGGCGGGCAAAGAAAGCTCGCATTGGAACGTGCTGTCGGGCGGGCCGGCCAACTGTGGTGTTCTCGCCCTCGCCGGCGGGGCGGGCGTGTCCGCGGGAGACGGCACCGTGTTCTTCCTCTCGCCTGAGAAACTCGACGGACAGGGCACGCTCAACCAGCCCAACCTGTTCGTCGCCAGGCCCGGTGGCGCGCCGAAATTCGTCGCGACGATAGAGCCGACCGGCAACATCGTGACCGACGCCCTCAACGACAGCGAGGTGCACCGTTACGAAGACTTCCAGGTCACCTCGAACGGCGACTTCGCGGTCCTGGCGTCGACTCTGTCGCTGACCGAACTCAAAACGTTCAACCGCAGCCAGGTGTACGGCTATGACACAAATGCAGGCACTCTGGTCTGCGCGTCCTGCGCCACGACCGGGGCGAACCCGATCAGCGAAGCGAGGCTCTCATCGGGCCTCAACCTCGCCGACGACGGCCGGGTCTTCTTCACCTCGGGCGAACCGCTGGTTCTGCGAGACACCAACAACCGGCTCGACGTCTACGAGTGGAAGGAAGGCGAAATCCAGCTGGTCTCGACAGGGATCAGCAACTTCGACGCCGCCCTCCTCGGGGCCACCTCCGATGGCGTAAACGTCTTCTTCTACACCCGCGAGACGCTCGCCCCGCAGGACAAGAACGGCGAGACGATGAAGATCTACGACGCCCGCGAAAACGGCGGCTTCCTCGACCTCCCTCCGCTGCCGCTCTGCGCTGCCAAGGACGAGTGCCACGGCCCAAGCACGGTTCCGGCGCCGCCACCCCAGATCGGCACCTTCAAGGGCGAGGGCGGCAACGCCAAGCGGGTCAAGTGCAAGAAGCCGAAGGTGAAGCGAAACGGCAAGTGCGTCAAGAAGCCGAAGAAGAAGAAGAAGGGGAAGCGGAGCCATGGCTGAGCCGCGGAAGATGAGCAAGGAGACGACGATGGTTACGCAGACGAGCATCTCCCGGCTTCTCTCGCCGCGCGGCGCGCTGCGAGCGGCGATGGTCGGCGGACTGGGCCTCCTGGCGGCGTTGCTGATGGCGGCCCCTGCCTTCGCCGGCGAGGCGATCACCTCGTTCAACGCCTCGGTCTCGACGAGTCAGGCGGGAGACCACCCCGATTTCAGCTACGAATTCGCGCTCGCCAACCCCGGCGAACCGGAGGCCGCCAAGGAAGTGGTCCTCGACGCTCCACAGGGGCTGTTCGGAAACCCGAACGCGGTACCGCGCTGCACATCGAGCGACTTCGCGCTGATGCAGTGCCCGACCTCATCGCAGGTCGGCATCGTCACGATCCGCGCCAACTACTCGGGCAACTCGAACAATCTGCTCGGCACGGCGCCGATCTACTACGTTCAACCACAGGAAGAAGAAGAGACGGTGCGATTCGCCTTCATCGTCCCCGCGCTTCAGATCCCGATCAGCACGCCGGTCTCGGTCAGGACCGCGTCTGACTACGGGTTGCGGTTCAACGTCTCCGGTCTGACCCAGCTGATTCCGCTTGCCGGCGCGAGATTGACGGTATGGGGCAAACCGGCCAACGGCAGCCACAGCGGCGACCGCTTCGCCAAAGGGTCCCCGGGCGACCCGGCCGGATGCCCCGGCTCGGAAACGACCGCCTGCGAAGGCCCGAACCCGGCCGGAACGGCAGATCACCCGATGATCAACAACCCCACGGTCTGCACGAACGAACCGCTTCCGGTCACCCTCAGCGCGGTGACATACCAGGACCCGAACAACGCGACCGAAGCGGAAGACGAACTCCCGCCCGTGGAAGGCTGCGAGAAACTCAACTTCTACCCGGTCCTCAACGCGTCGCTGACGACCGACGAATCGGACGCGCCATCGGGCCTCGACCTCGAGCTGCAGGCGAAACAGTTCGAGAGCGACGCCCTGTCGCCGTCGCAGATCAAGCAGGCTACGGTCAAACTGCCCGACGGCCTGACGATCAACCCCGACGCCGCCGACGGCCAGCAGGCCTGTCCCGACGCGCTGGCGAACTTCGACAGCGAGGGGCCGGCCGAATGCCCCGACCACGCCAAGATCGGGACGATGGAGCTCGAAACCCCGGCCCTCGAAGGGCCGCTCAAGGGGTCGATCTACTTCGGTGAACCGAAGCCCGGCGACCAGTACCGCGTCTTCCTGATCGCGGACGGCTTCGGCATCCACGCGAAGCTGGTCGGCGACATCAGGCCCGACCCGAAGACGGGCCAGGTCACGGCAGACTTCACAAACCTGCCGCAGGTCCCGTTCGAAGCGTTCAACTTCCACATCTTCGCCTCGCAGCGGGCGCTGCTGGCGACGCCGACGCACTGCGCGAACTACAGCGTCGAATCGGTGTTCAAACCGTGGAACTCGGCCCTCGCCGACCAGCCCTCGAGCCCGAATTTCAGCCTCAGCTCGGGCCCCAACGGCGGGCCCTGCCCGCCCGAGGTGCGCCCGTTCCAGCCACGGCTGGTGGCCGGAACGTCGAACCCGCTGGCCGGGGCGTTCTCCAGCTTCCACCTGAAGCTCGACCGCGACGACGGCGACCAGTTCCTCAACGACCTCAACTTCAGGATGCCGCCCGGGTTCACCGGCGACCTGCGTGGCATCACCTACTGCTCGGAGGCCCAGATTGCCGCGGCCGCCGCCAACGCGGGCCGTGCCGAGCAGGCGAGCCCGAGCTGTCCGGCCTCTTCCCAGATCGGGACCACGAACGTCTCGGCCGGCCCGGGGACGAACCCGTTCAACGCGGTCGGAAGGATGAACCTCTCCGGCCCGTTTGACCCCGACGGAGCCGGGCCCGAACCCGAAGCGCCCCTCAGCCTCGCCGCAATCACCCCGGCGCTCGCCGGCCCCTACGACTACGGCGTCGTCGTCGTCCGCGTCGCCCTCTATGTCGACAGGCGGACCGCGCAGGTCTCGGCAGTCTCGCAGGCGGTCCCGCAGATCATCGGCGGCGTTCCGATCCGGATGCGGTCGATCCAGGTCAACATCGACAAGCAGAACTTCACGATCAACCCGACCAACTGCTCGAACTTCTCGGTCGACTCGGAAGGGATCGGAGATCAGGGCACACCGGCCCTCTTCTCCTCCTTCTTCCACGCCGTCAACTGCCGCTACCTCGACTTCAATCCGAAGATGACGGTGAAGCAGATCGGCAAGGGAGCGACCGGCCGCAGCGCGAACCCGAAGATGCGCTTCGAGCTGCGGACGAAGAAGGGCGAAGCCAACATCAAGTCGGTCAAGGTGACGCTGCCGAAGGCGTTCGCGATCGACCAGCGCCATCTCAGCAACCTCTGCTCGAAAGCGCAGCTGGAAGCCGAAAACTGCGCGGGGCGGCAGCCGATCGGCTCGGTGATGACGAAGACGCCGCTGCTCGACCAGCCGCTGAAGGGCCCCGCCTACGCGGTCTCCGGCTTCGGCAAGCTGCCGCGCCTCGCCTTCATCCTCAACGGCCAGGTCCAGCTCGTGCCGCAGGCCGAATCGAAGTCGGTCAACGGCAAGCTGACGACGACGGTCCCGACCGTCCCCGACGCGCCGATCGGCTACTTCCGGCTTGACCTCCTCGGAGGCAAGAAGGGCTACCTGGTCAACACGAGGAGCCTCTGCAAGGGCGACCCGGTGATCGTGGTCGACTACACCGGCCAGAACGGCAAGGACGCGACCCAAAACGTCAAGACGAAGACTTCCTGCGGTGGCGGCAAGGGCTGAGAACGTCAAAAAACGCGGGCGCCGCTAGAATCTCGCCGGGTTCTTAGACCAAACCTTTGAGCGTGTAGGGGTGTTCCCTCTAGGGAACCGCAAACATGGGAGAAAGCGGAGGAGACAGATGCAGCAGGACGTGAGCAGGAAGCGGGCCAAGATGCCCTCGCCGGCGATGGTCGTCGGGGTCATTGCGCTGATCGTGGCGTTGACCGGCACCGCGTTTGCAGGCGGGTTCAAGCTCGGCAAAAACTCGGTCGGCTCACGCCAGCTGAAGGCGAAGGCGGTCGCCGGACCCAAAATCGCCAACAACGCCGTCAACGGCACCAAGGTCGCGAACGGGTCGATCACCGGTGACGACATCGACCTCGGCAAGCTCGGCACCGTCCCCAACGCAACTACTTCGGCGAACGCCGGCAACGCCAATACTGTCGGCGCCAATCCGCCGCATCCCGCCGCCTGTCCCAACGGGACGACGCTGATCCGCGGCGTCTGCTTCGACTCCAGCGCCAACCCGGTGGTCGGCAGCGTCCAGGAAGCGGCCAACGCCTGCGCCCAAAGAGGCGGCTACCTGCCGGACCCGCTTGAACTGTCGTCGACCGGCAGCCAACTCAAACTTGGCTCAGGCGCGGGGAGCGACCGCATGTACACCGACACCTATTACGCCAACACGTCGGGCTCGGCGTACAGCACGATCTTCGTCTCCGAAGAAGGCCTCAAAGAGGGAGCCTTCGACGGCGACGCCAAGTTCATCTGTGCCTACCCGCTCGTTCGCTAGACGATGGAGAGGATGATCCGCAGAAGGAGGGCCGCCCTCGCGGCGGCGGTCGTCGCTCTGGGGGCTCTGGCTCTTGCCTCGAGCAGCCAAGCGGTGAACGCGATCAAGGGCAACATCGTCGTCGCCTTCAACGGCACGATCTCGCCCTCGAAGCTGCCCCGGACCGGCACGGCGCCGGTCGGGGTGCAGATGGGCGGCAAGATCAAGACTAAGGACCGGACGGCGCCGCCCAAACTCGAGCGGATCATCCTCGAAATCAACCGTCACGGCCAGCTGCAGAACAAGGGCCTGCCGACCTGCTCGCTCGGCAAGCTGCGCTCGATCTCCTCCCAGGGCGCGAAGCGGGCCTGCGGCGACGCCCTGATCGGCTCGGGCTCGGTCACATCGCGGGTATCGCTGCCGGGCCAGCCCCCTTTCTCCTCGATCGGGAAGCTGCAGGCCTTCAACGGCCGCCACAACGGCCACCCGGCGATCTTCGCCCAGGTCGCCTCGGGGGCGCCGCTGCCACTGACCTACGTGATCCTCTTCGAAGTCAAGAAGAGGGGCGGCGAATTCGCGACCCAGCTGGTCGGGACGATGCCGCCGATCGCCTCCGAATACGGGTTCATCTCGGCGTTCAACCTGCTGCTCCGACGCCAGTACTCGTTCCACGGACAGCGGATGAGCTACGCCTCGGCGGGGTGCCCGGCGCCGGACGGCTTCACCCAGGTGAACTTCTCGTTCGCCAAAGTCAGCTACCAGTTCGCCGACGGCAGCAACCTCTCGAGCAAGCTCGTCCGCCGCTGCACGGTCAGGGGATAGGCGGCACGTTTGCGGCGTAGACGACCGGCACTGATCGCCCTCGCCGCGCTGGCGCTGGCCGCGGGCATGATCGCCGCCGTGGCCACGGGTCAGGTCGTCAAGCGGGGCAACATCGAAATCGAAATCGAAGGCTCGGTCTCGCCGACCAAGCTCTCGAGGACGACGCCGCAGCCGATCACCCTCAACCTCTCCGGCAAAGCGGGCACGACCGATGGGTCACATGTGCCGCCGCTGAGGGAACTCTTCGTCGAATTCGATAAGAACGGCCACCTCAACACCAAGGGCATGCCGACCTGCTCGGTCGGGAAACTCCAGAGCACCCTGACCGCGCAGGCAAAGGCGGCGTGCGGGCCGGCGCTGATCGGCACCGGGCGGGTCAGCGCCGAGATCGCCTTCCCCGAACAGGCGCCGTTCTCGGCCGGAGGCCCGCTGCTGATCTTCAACGGCTCATCCGGCGCGAAGCAGATGCTGATCTTCCACGTCTACGCCAAGGTCCCGGCGCCGACTACCTTCGTCACCACCGCCCAGATCAGCAAGGGCAGGGGCCCCTACGGGACCGCGGCCCGGGTCAAGATCCCGACCATCACCTCCGGCCAGGGGTCGCTGACGTCATTCAAGGCGACAATCTTCAAAACCTTCAACTACAAGGGCAAGAAGCAGAGCGTCCTGACCGCGACCTGCAAGACGGGATCGCTCAAGGCCAGGGGCGACTTCTTTTTCCAGGGCCTGACGCTCGAGGGCAAAGTGAGCCGGGCCTGCACCCCGGCAAAGTGAGGAGAGAGACGATGATCAAGAAGGCAATTGCACTGAGCCTGACGGCGATGCTCCTGTTCGCGGTGGCCGCCCCGCTCGCGATGGCGATCACCCGCGAAGAATACAAGGCCCGGGTCGAACCGATCTGCAAGCAGAACTCCGAAGCGAACGACAAGATCCTCAAGACCGTCCGCAAGGAAGTGAAGGAAGACAAGCTGAAGTCCGCCGGGGCGAAATTCATCAAGGCCTCGACCGCGCTGAAGAAGACCTACAACGAACTGAAGGCGGTCGAACAGCCGGCCGAAGACGCGGCGAAGCTGACCAAGTGGCTCGGCTACGTCAAGACCGAGGCCGAACTGTTCAACAGCGGCGGCAAGGCCCTCAAGGCGGGCAACAAGTCGAAGGCGCAGAAGTTCGTCAACAAACTGAACTCGAACGCCAACCTCGCCAACTCCACGGTCCTGGCCTTCAGCTTCCATTACTGCAAGTTCGAACCGTCCAAATACACCTGAGAGGCCCTCTGCGCCGACTGCTGACAGCACTGGCCCTCCTGGGCATCCTGGCGATCGCCCAGGGCTGCGGCGGCGGGGACTCCACCTCGACCGAAACCACCGCCTCGGGCCCCGCCGAAACCACGGCCTCCGGCCAGGGCACCGGCAACGGCGCCGAAGCCGAAGGCGGCTCCGGCGATGAGAGCGGCAACGGCAACGGCAACGGCGGCGGCGAAGGATCCTCCTCGGGCGGCGGCGCCAAGGGCCCGGGCCTGACCGAAAAGGCGCACTCAGACGTCAAGGGCTTCAAGCCCCCGCCCGGCGGCGACAACAGCATCCAGACCTTCGGCGCCGAAGCCGAAAGCACCGAAGAAGAAGAAATCACGACCGCGATGGCCTCCTTCCTGCGGGCGATGGCGGCCCGCGACTACCCGGCGATCTGCGAAGGCCTGAGCGAATCCAACCGCAGCCAGCTCGAACAGCTCGCCAAACTGAAAAAGGAAATCGGCTCCGATTGCCCCTCGATCCTCAAGGCGCTCCTCGTCGGCCCCACCTCCGAAGCCAAGCAGGCCGCCGAAGGGACCGTCTACCAGGTCCGGGTCGAAGGCGAAGACGCCTTCGTCATGTTCACCCCGCTCGGCGGCACCGCCTCCTACTTCGTGATGAAACACGACCCCGACGGCTGGAAGTCGACCACCCTCAGCAGCGGGGTCCCCTTCAACCCGTCGGCTGCCCCGGGGGGATAGGGGCACCTCGATGGGTAGGGCGGGCTCGCCTCGCCGCGATCCGCACTGCGCTGAGGTTCGGGAGGGACCCCGGTACTGCAGTTGACAGTCCTCCCGGTTGCAGTCATTGTTCCTATATGCCGGATCTGGTCTTGGAGAGGGGTCGCGGCCCTGTCGACGCCCAGGCGTCGCGACCTTTCGATCGCGATCGCCTGATCGAGGCGGCGACGCGGATCGCCACCGAGCGCGGGTTCGAGGCTCTGGACGCCGAGCAGCTGGCGAGCGCAACCGGCCTCTCGCTCACCGACTTCCATCGCTCCTTCGACAACGTCGACCAGTGCATCCTTGCCGCCTTCGACCAGTTCATCGAGCGGCTCCTGGAGCACGTGTCCGAGGCCTGCGAGGGCATCCCCGGCTGGCCCGAGAAGGTGCGTGCGACGATCATCGCGGGCTTCGAGTTCATTGCCGAGCTCGAACCGGTGACGCGCCTCTTCGCGGTCGACGCGATGCGTGCAGGCCCGGGCATCGTCGAGCGCAAGATCTCCTCGATCGAGCGCGGGGCGGAGCGGCTCAAGGAGGGCCGCGAGCTCTATCCGCAGACCGCGGAGCTCCCCGACTCGATGGAGCGCACGCTGGTGGGAGGGGTCGTGATGCTGGCGACGACCTACCTCCTCGGCGAAGAGGCGAACCGCCTGGCCGAGGTCCAGTCGGAACTCGTCGCGATGGTCCTCACCCCGTATCTGGGCATCGAAAGGGCGCGCCAGGTCGCTTCCTGAAGGGCCGGGAAACCCGTGTCCCTTCTTCGACCGCAGGTTGTCGGAGTCAGCGGGCCGAGAGCGGAACGAAGAGGACGTCGCAGATGTGCGGCGCCAGCTCGGGCAGTTGGTCCTCGTTGCCGGCGGCGATCTCGCACTGGATGGTCCACCAGATCGCCCCTCCGATCGCTTCCACGATTACCTGCGGCAGCGGCCGGACGCCGGGCGGCAGCGCCTCCGGTTCGAGGAACCCGGTGAAGGCCTGGACCGTGGCGTCGGCGTGGTCGAGCGCGATCGGGCCCGCGGTCGGGAGCTCGAAGAAGGCGAGCCTCCCGAAGAGCGGTTCGTATGCGAGGTACTCGAGAAAGCCGCGCATCCCGGCTTCGATCACGGACTGCCACTCGGTCTCCCTCAGGGCGGCGGCGAAGATCGAGGCCATCGCCCGTTTGGCGACTTTCTCGAAGGCGAAGATGAATGCTTGCTCCTTGCTCTCGAAGTGCTCGTAGAAGGTCTGGTTGGAGGTCCCCGCAGCGGTCGATATCGCCGGGATCGTCAGGTTGGGATAGCCGACCCGCGCGGCCTCCTGCGCCGTCGCCCGCAGAATCCGCTGGCGCTGGCTGAGGCGGGCCCGACTGAGCGGGCTGTCGGCCGGCTCGCTCCAGGGGAGGTAGTGGGGGTCGGGGTGCTCGAACAGTCCCTCGGGGAGCGGCCGTTCGGCGACCGGGTGCGAGCCCTTGCTCTGTGAGAGGTACGAAAGGGCCCAGCCGAGCAGGGGCTCGAGCTCCTCGGCGAAGTCCTCCGGGCGCCCCTCTCTCAGGTACCGGTAGATGACGGTGCGGATGCCGCCGACGATCGCCCGCACCGCGAGCTCTGAGGGCGGCCCCGGGTGGGTGCGGCCACGATCCTTGTCGACGCTCTCACGCAGGGTGACTTCGAAGGCGCGGCCGGCGCGTTCGATGTGCGGGACCGCGGCGGCACCGAGGCTGAGCGAATGGACGACGACCAGCGCGGCGGCCTCCGATTCCCCGATCAGGAAGTCGGCGAATTTCGAGAGCGCCGCCGCCAGCCCCTGCTCGAGGCCGGTCTGCCCCCTGAAGGCGATGCCGACCTTGGCGCTGACTTCGTCGATGATCGTGTCCAGGGTGACGAAGAAGCAGTCTTCCTTGTCGTCGAAGTGCGCGTAGAAGGTCGACTTGGAGACCGCGGCTATGCGGACGAGCTCGGAGACCGTCGTCTCCGAGTACCCGCGCCGAGCGACGGACCTGATCATCGCCTGTTCGAGGCGTGCGCGCTGCCGGCGCTTGGTGACGGTCTTGGCCAGGCCGCGGGATCGGTCCGCCGAGACCCGCTCGATCGCCTCTCCCTGCCCCCCGATGACCATGTACGGAGCCTGACACATGTACCCCGCATTTCAATGCCCACTATTTGGGCGAAACAGGGGCCCTAGCCTGGCTGCGCCCCCGTGACCGGCATCAGGACGATCCGGGCGAGCTCCGGTGCGAGCTCGGGGAGCGAGCTGCTCTGGTTGCGGGCGAGCTCGTGCTGGATTACCGACCATCCCCCGCTTCCGATCGCCGCCAGGACGACCTCGGAGGTCCTGCGGTCGAGCTCCTTCGGGGCCAGCTCGGGCCGCAGGAAGGCGGTGAAGCTCTCCATCGCCGCGTCGGCATGATCGAGCGCGACGGGCCCGGCGGTCGGCAGGTCGAAGAACGTGAAGCGGGCGAAGACCTCGTTGCCGGCGATGTACTCGACCATCGCCCGGAGCCCGGCGCCGATTTTGGCGCCGCCGCCGTCCGTGTCATCGAAGGCGGCGCGAGTGACGAAGAGCGCCTCGCCGGCGTTGACGTCGAAGGCGGCGAGGAACGCCTCGCGTTTGTTGTCGAAGTACTCGTAGAAGGTCTGATTTGAGGTTCCGGCCGCCGCCGAGATCGCCGGGATGCTGAGGTTTTCGAAGCCCCTCTCGACCACCAGCCGGCCCGCGGCGCGGACGATCCGTTCCCGCTGCGTCAGCTCGGCGCGGCTGCGGGCGCTGTCCGGAGGCTCCTCCCAGTCGAGCTTCTTGTTGGTGCCTTTCGCCGCCTCCGGGCGCGGCTCTCCGGCGGCCGCCGCCGCCTCGGCCACGGCCTCGGTGTCGGGCTGCTGATAGCCGAGAGCAAACTCCGTGAGCTCATCGACCAGGCCGGGGAGCCTGTCGGCGGTGCCGTCGCGAAGGTGCCGGTAGACGACTCCGCGAATCCCGGCGCCGATTGCGCGCACCGTCATTCCCGAGACCTCGAGATCGGACGGCGACAGCTCGAAGCAGTCGCGGATCGCGCCTTCGAAGACCGCGGAGACCCGTTCCCGGTGGGCCACTCCGGCACTGCCCAGCGTCAGCGACTCGACGATCACCAGGTTCGACTCCTGCGGATGGGCGAGGACGATCTCGATGAAGGTCGAGAGCGCGGCGCTCAGCCGCTCGCGGTAGTCCTCGTGCGTCTCGCACGCGGCCGCGACCCGCTCCTCGATCCGGTCGAGGATCTCATCGGAGGTGGCGAGGAAGGCTTGTTGCTTGCTCTCGAAATGCTCGTAGAAGGTCGACTTCGAGACGCCCGCGAGGCGGACGAGCTCGCGCAGGGTCGTCCCGGAGTAGCCGTGGCGCCCGACCGCCTCGACCATTGCCGACTGAAGCCGGGCCCGCTGGTGGCGGAGGACGGCCTCGGGGGGAGCTTCTTGAGGCCCTCCGTGACCGGAGGGATCAGAGGCTCGACCGGCCGGAAACCTCGGTCGACAGGCGCCATCCCGGCGAGAACGATAGCCCGGAAGAGCGCCGGAGGCGTGTACGAGATTTGAGAGACGCGGGTACCGGCGGTGACGCAGCCGGTACCCAGTTTTACAATTATTCGCGTACCACCGTTGACAAGAGCACGGAGATGCGTCTAGAGTGCGCGCCTACCCGCTAAAGGGAGCGGGCGCTGAACAGGGAATCAGACCGGGCCAGAGGCCCGCGCCTGCGACAGGGATCAAAGGGCGAGCCAAGGGGGCCGGTCTCAACTCCGAGGGAGAGAAACTTGAGCGCAGTGGAGATGGCGCGTACCGCAGTCCCCGCCGGTCGCGGCCGCAACCTCCGCCGGGCTCTGGGGACGCTCTCGCTGGTTCTGGCCCTGGGCCTGATCGCGAGCGCCGGCACCGCCTTCGCCGAAAATATCCACACGACCAACGTCGGTGCCTACGGCAAGGAAGGCACGGCCACCACCGGCACCGGCAGCAGCTGCCGGATCACCTACCAGGCGGCTGAAAAACGCCTCTACCTGCTGTCGGACGCGAAGATCTACGGCCTCGAAATCTCGAGCCCGGGGACCGCGGTGCAGCTCCCCGGCTACCCCCTCAGCCCCGGCATCGGAAGCGCGTTCTGCACCGGCAGCGACATCGAGGTCGACAACACGAACGGCCCGTCGAAGGGCCGCTATTACACCAGCGCCGGCGGGCAGTCGGGGAACGAAATCACAGCATTCGAACCGAACGGGACGAAGCTCACGACCCCCTGGCCGGCCCTCGCGACCAGCCTCTGCAGCGTGGCGGTGCTCCCCAACGGCGATGTCTGGGGCTGGAGCCAGTTCCCGCAGCCGCCGACGATCGCCCGCTTCAACTACCTGGGCGAACCGCTGAGCTCGCTGCCGACCAACGCCGGCGGCTGTCCGCAGATGGCGATCGACGCGACGACGAGCGACCTCTACCGGGTCGGGTACTCGGAAGGCTTCGCCAAATACGGCCTCACGAGGTACACGGCGGCGAGCAACTACACCAGCGGCAAATACATCGCGCCGGCATCGGAATTCCGCGACTACGCCGTCAACGGCACGCTCGGCAAGGCCTACATCGCCACCTCGAGCGGGGTCGAAGTCTTCAGCGTCGAAGACGGCGAATGGCTCGAAACGATCTCGACCGGCGGCGAAGCGCGCAGCCTCTCGCTGGACGAAGCGAGCGACACCCTGTTCGTCGAGGTCGGCGAACAGTCGAGTGGCCGGATCAAGGAATACCCGCCGCACATCGTTCCCGACGCGAGCACCGTCAGCGCCAGCGGCGAAGGCCTTGTCAGCGGCTCCGTCGACGCGCTGTCGAACGGCTCGGTCACGAGTTGCTCGGTCGAATACGGCCTCAGCGGCTTGAAACGGGGCGAAGCGTACGAACACTCGGTCCCATGCTCCCCCGCCGCCCCATACACCGAAGGATCGACAACGCCGATAACCGCCCAGCTCACCGGGCTGATCGGCGAGACCACCTACCACTACAGGGTGATCGCGGCCAATGCGACGGGCACCGGCTACGGGAAAGACAAGACTTTCGTGCCCCACTACGTGCAGAACGTGGTCACCGAACCGTGCTCGGGGGTCACGACCGCCACGGCGACCCTCAACGCCTCCTACGACGGCAATGGCGAAGACACCCACTACTTCTTCGAATGGGGCCTGAAGGGGAAACCGTACGAACACACGACCCCCGACACCGACGCGGCCTCGCCGGTCGTGCACACCGGGGTCAGCGAATCGATCTCGGGCCTGACCTCCGACACCGCCTACCACTACCGGGTGGTGATGAGCAACGGGAAAGGGACGAGCCCGGGCAACGACGTCGAATGCGCCTCCGCGAACGCGGTGACGGCCCTGACCACGGAAGCGGTCTCCAACCTGACCTCGTCCTCGGTCACGCTCAACGGCTCCTGGAACGGCAATGGCGAAGACACCCACTACTTCTACGAATGGGGATTCGCCACCGGGTCTGGCTTCGAACATTCGACTCCGTCCCCGGCGGGCGACGGCGGCAGCAGCGCCGAACATCAGGTCCATCCGCTCGCCTTGACCGGGCTGGCCTCCGACGCGACCTACCGGTTCCGGATCATCGCCAGCAACAGCAAGGGGACATCGACAGGAGAAACGCTGACGTTCAAGACGTTCAAATTCCCGTCGGTGAAATACCTCCAGCCGACGAAATACGAACCGACCTCGATCCAGCTGAACACGCTGGTCAACCCCAACGGAGGCGGGGCGACCACTTTCCATTACGACTACGGGACCACGGCCGCGTACGGCTCGAGCACTCCGGAGAGCAGCTCGATCGGCTCCGACTCGAACTTCCATGAAGCGAGCCAGGTGATCGCGGGGCTGTCCCCGGGCACGACCTACCACTACCGGATCGTGGCCACGGGACCGGGTGGCCCCTACGAAAGCGAAGAAGATCAGACCTTCACGACGCTTCCGGTTCCCCCGACGATCGCGGGCAGCACTGTCACGGAACGATCGCCGACGGCCGCGAGGGTCAATGCCGACGTGAAGCCGGGCTTCGGAGCCACGGTCGTCTACCTCGAATACGGCGAGTCGCCGGCCTATGGGTCGGCGACGATTCCGGGCCCGGCGCTTGCCGCCGACAACGAACCGCATCAGGTCAGCGTCAAGCTCTCGGGTCTCTCACCAGGCACCACCTACCACTACAAGGTCGTCGCCATCAACTTCAACGGGTCCGCGACCAGCCCCGACCTGACCTTCACCACCGGCGGGGTGCCTCGTGTCGGCAGCGAGTCGTCGTCGGACGTCACGGAAACCTCCGCCAAGGTGTCGGCTCTGATCAACCCGAATCTCAGCAACGCGACCTATCACGTCGAGTATGGCCTGTCGACCGCGTACGGGTCCAGCAAGGGTGAGAGCGCCCCCTGTCGGTGCTGACGACACCGATCACCCGGTTACCGAAGACCTGGCGGGTCTCAGCCCGGGGACGACCTACCACTACCGGGTCGTGGCAACGAACGCTGTTGGTTTGACCGCCGGGGAAGACGCGACGTTCACGACGCCGATGACCAGGACGGAACCACCACCACCGACTCTGCACTGCAAGAAGGGTTTCGTCAAGCGGCACGGCAAGTGCGTGAAGAAAAAGAAGCCGAAGAAGAAGAAACGTCACGGCAATAGGGCGGGGAGCCGGTGATGGCCGAGCGCAAGAACAGGAGAGCTCAATTGAGGATCGCCAACCCGCGCGTCGCCGGCCTGGCCGGGTTCGCAGTGTCCGTTCTCGCGACGCTCGCGCTCTTCACGCCTCTCGCGTCCGCCGAATACCTCGGCCATGTGCGCACGGGCACGATCGAAGGCTCCGGAACCGACTCGATCAGCTTCGCCTCCGCGATGGCGGTCGACAACTCGAGCGGGCCCTCGCATGGCGATATCTACATCACCGAATCCGGGAACCACCGGGTCCAGAAGTTCGCTGCAAACGGCAACTTCCTCCTGATGTTCGGCGACGAAGTCAACGAAACCACCGGCGGCGACGTCTGTCCCGTCAACCCGGGCGACGTCTGCAAACCGGGGACGAACGGCGGCGGCGCACAGCAGCTCGGCCAGCCGGCGCTGATCGCGGTCGACAACTCGAACAGCCCATCGAGGGGCGACGTCTACGTCACCGAGTTCACCAGCAAGTCGGTCCGCAAGTACAACGAAAACGGCGTTCTCCAGACCGGCTGGGGGAACGGCGGTGTTCAGACCGGAGCCGGCAGCTCGAACGGAGGCCCGTTCCAGCTGCCGGGCGGGGTCGCCGTCGACAGCTCCGGAAATCTCTCCGTCCTCAACGACGTCAACGGCTCGGGCGGCAAAGTCATCAAGTTCACCGAGAGCGGCGAACCGATTCCGAACGCCGTCGAAAGCTGTGCGGAAGACACAAATCAGGGCGGGCTGGCCTTGTCGCCAGACTCGACGACGTACTACAAGATCAACAACTTCCGTTCGATCACCCAGTTCACGGGGGCCCCGGGCCAGTGCCGGACCTTCAGTCTGTACGGAGAAGGGAACAGCAAGGAAGGTCTCGCGGTCGACCCCGCGACCGGCACCGTCTTCGGCATCGACCGCGCCGGCTTCTTCTCCGGCGGGAACAAGATCAGCGAATATATCCTCGACCCGAGCAAGTTCCCGCTCAATTCGGCTGGCGTTCCATGCCCCCTGTCATCGATGGGCGCGGAACCGCCCTATCAGTTCGGGTGCCCGTCCACGCATACCTTCGGAGCCGGCGAACTCAACGCCAGCCGAGCGATCGGGGTCAACGGCTCAACCAACACGGTTTACGTGGTGACCGCGCGGAAGGCGCGACCGCGGCCCAGATCGCCGTTTTCTCGCCGCTGAACATCCCCAAGGTCACCACCGGGGAAACCACCGCGGTTGCGCAGACGACGGCCACCGTCACCGGCCACGTCGACCCCGACAGTGCCGGGACCATCACGGAATGCTATTTCGAATTCGGGCCGACCAGCACCTACGGGAACAAAGCGCCCTGCACTCCGGCCGCGCCGCTGAGCAGCCCGATCGACGTCGAAGCGAACCTGACGAAATTGAGCAGCGGCCGCCTCTACCACTACCGGGTCGTGGCCGTCAACTCCCTTGGGAAAGCGGTCGGCTCCGACAAAACGCTGATTACGACGGCGCCCCCCACCATCATCTCGTTCTCGTCGTCCGACCTGACCGCGACGACGGCAGACCTTCACGCGACGATCGTCCCGAACAGCATCGAGACCACCTACCACTTCGAATACGGCCCCTCGATCGCCTATGGGACGAGCATTCCGATACCCGATGAAGACATCGGCAACGGCGCCGACCCGGTGGAAGTCACGCAGCACCTCGAAGGCCTGGTCCACACCACCTACCACTTCCGAGTCGTTGCCGAAAACGAACTCGGAACGACGATCACCGAAGACCAGACCTTCAACTTCTTCCCGCCCGAATGCCCGAACCGGGGCGTGCGCCAGGCGACCGGCAGCGGATACCTGCCCGATTGCCGGGCCTACGAGCTCGTCTCACCGGCCAATGCTGGAAACGTCGTCTTCAGCCCGGGCGAACAGGTCCCGGTCTCGACCTATGCCACCCATCCGGCCAGGTTGGCCTTCAGTGGATCGTTCGGCGTCGTCACGGGCTCCGAACCGCCGAACGGCCTCGACGACATGTACAGCGCCACCCGCATGGCCACGGGGTGGACCACTTCCTTCATCGGGAGGAAGGGAAACGAAGTCCAGGACAATTGCTACGAGAATTCCGATGCCCAGCTGGCCATCTTCCTCGTCTTCCGTTGCGAATATTTCATCTTCCAGGGCGTCGAACAGCCTCCGACGAATCTGCCCTTCATATTCGATTCGGAAGGAAACTCGCTCGGCCGCTGGCCGGTCAGCTGGTCGCTGATCCCCAACGCGGATGAAGTGATAGGCGCGCTCCAGCCGTCACCCGACTTCAGCCACATGGCGTTCTCGTCGAACAACATCGCCTTTGCGCCGAATGGCCTCACGCATGCGCCCGGGTCGGCCTACGACTACAACCCCGCCACCGGCTCGACGACCATCATCTCCTACGATCCAGCGGAAACCCGATCGGGCAGGAGCCCGGGAACGCGGAGCTCGACGCAGGAGTTCATCCTGTTCCCGGGGGGACAGCCGACCGGCGAATACGTGCCCAACATCGGCAAACCGATTCCGAACCAGACGCACCCCGGGGTGTCCAAAGACGGCACGCACATCCTGATGTCCACCTCCAGCGCCCCGTTCCAACAGTTCACGCCCGAACCGGTGAAACCGGTCCGGCTCTACATGCGGGTCGACGACTCCATCACCTATGAAGTGTCGGGGGGCAAATACGTGCAGTACGTCGGGATGACCGAAGACGGCTCCAAAGTGTTCTTCACCTCCAACGAACCAGCTGACCGCGGACGACCACGACACAAGCCGGGACCTCTTCATGTGGAGCGAGGGAACCGATTCGATCCTCAGGATCTCGGCCGGCGAAAGTGGTACCGGCGACACGGATAGCTGCACTCCCTCCGCCAACTGGACGACGAAATGCAGCATTCAGGTGCCGGAAAGCGAAGAGCCGAACGTCGACAACTACATCGCCTCGCAGAATGGAGACGTCTACTTCTACTCGCCCGAGCGCTTGGTCGGGGTCGACGCCGCTGCGGGAGAGAAAAACCTCTATCTGTGGCATGAAGGCGAACTCAAATATGTCACCTCCGCCAGCCTGAGCCGGATTCAGACAACGCCGACGGACACGCACATGGCGTTCATCACCAAGACGCGGGTCAGCTCGTTCGATAACAAAGGATTCGCCGAGATGTACACCTACGACCCGAGCGACGGGATCATCCGGTGCGTCTCCTGTCCGACCGAAGGCAAAGCGCTGACGGGGAACGTCGAAGGCAGTCTCAACGGGCGTTATCTCACCGATGACGGTCGCACTTTCTTCTACTCACCGGACGCGCAGGTCTCCTACGACACCAACCATCTGTACGACGTCTACGAGTTCGTCGACGGCCGTCCGCAGCTGATCACGACCGGAACGGCGAATCTCGACAGCACGACCACTCCGAGCGGTCAAGCGAGGAAAGGCGGGCTCATCGGGGTGAGCGCGGACGGCGTGAATGCGTACTTCGCGACCTTCGACACGCTCGTGCCGGAAGACCAAAACGGCCAGTTCATCAAGTTCTACGACGCCCGGACGGGTGGCGGCTTCCCGGTCGAAGTGCCGCTCCAGCCCTGTCAGGCGGCCGACGAGTGCCACGGGCCCGGAAGCGAACCGCCCCGGGTGCCGACGATCGGCAGCACCGACAACCTGGGCGCCGGCGGCAACGCCCAGCCCGAAGCGAGCGCGGAAGGCAAGCGCAAGAGCCACAAGAAGAAGCGTGCGCACAAGCGCAAGCACCATCGCCACGCACGACGCTCGCAGGGGGCTTCCCGATGAGCAGGGAGAAGACGATGAAGACCCTCGGATGCCTGTTGCTGTTCTGCGCGGCCCTGGTCGCCATTCCGGCCGCGGCTCAGGCCAGCGGTTCGCCGGTCCTCAACTACAAAGTCACGACCAGCTCGACACAGGCGGGCGGTCATCCCAACCTCGACGTATTCCTCTACGTCGGCAACCGCTCGACGGTGTACGTCCCGGCACCTTCATGCGACTGCAACGACCCGGCAGACCTGCACTTCCATATGCCGACGGGGATCATCGGCGATCCCCACGCCACGCCCCGCTGCAGCTCGCAGGACTTCGGGAACTTCGAATGCCCGACCGACTCGCAGATCGGCACGGCCGATCTCCACATCAATACCGAAACCCCAGAAACCGAATGCGGAGGCCAGGGGGGCGGCTGCTTCCAGTTCAAAATCCCCGTCTACAACCTCATCCCCCATCCCGGCCAGGCAGGATTGCTCGCGTTCTTCACACCCCTGCTTGCCTCGCCGGTCTACGAGGTGATCAGCCCGCGGACCGAGAGCGACTACGGCCTCGACGTCGAAGTCATAGGCATCGAGCACACGTTCCCGCTCGCCTTCGTCGACCAGGAACTGTGGGGTGTGCCCGCAAATGAAGAACACTTCTCGGAACGGCTTCCGATCGGCTGCGAACCACTCTTCAACTTCGGACCGAAGAATTGCGAAGAAACGGTCCACTCCACGAGCCCTGAAAAACCGTTCCTCAGCAACCCGACAACCTGTGGGGTGCCGCTGGCCAGCACGATCGACGTCCGCTCCTACGACGGGTCTTTCAGTCATGGGAGCACGACCTACCAGGAAACCGACGGCTGCGACCTGCTCAGTTTCAATCCGAGCATGCTCGCGCAGCCGACCACGACCTCGACCGACTCGGCATCGGGCCTCGACGTCGACCTCCAGGTGCCGCAGACCCAGAGCCCGACAGTCCCGTCACCGTCGGAGCTCCGCGGTAATGAACTGCGCCTGCCCGCGGGCTTGACGCTGAATCCGAATGCCGCAGACGGGAAGGTGGCCTGCACCGATGCCGAAGCGAACTTCGGCAGCCGCGAAGCTGCGCACTGCCCCGAGAACTCCAAGATCGGGACCCTCACGCTCAGCAGCGCGGCGCTACCCGGTCCGCTTCCCGGTTACGTCTACATCGGGGTGCCGCGACCCGGAGAAAAGTTCCGGATCTTCCTGGTCGCCGATGGCTTCAACGTGCACATCAAGCTCGCCGGCGTGGTTCGACCTGATCCCCAGACGGGTCAGCTCACGGTTCACTTCGACGAACTGCCGCAGGCGCCGTTCTCCGACCTGAACATCCATTTGTTCGGATCGGAAAGGGGCTCGCTGGCAACCTCCACCCAGTGCGATACCTACACCGTGAGCAGCACCTTCACTCCCTGGGATGACTTCCTTTCCACCCAGGGTTCTGCCCAATCCTTCTCGCTCGACTCAGGGCCCGGAGGCAGTTCCTGCCCGGGGTCCGTCCTCTCCTTCAACCCGAGCTTCGAAGCCGGGGTGATCAACAAGTCCGGCGGTGCGCACTCGCCGGTGATAGTCAACTCTGACGAGGCCCGACGGCGACCAGACGCTTGACACGGTCACCGTGGCGACACCGCCCGGCCTCGCGGCGACGCTCGCCGGTGTTCCCTACTGTCCCGAGTCGGCGATCGCCCAGGCGGCGTCGCTCTCCCGCACCGGAGTCGAAGAGCGCGAATCTCCGAGCTGTCCGTCGGCCTCACAGGTCGGGACCGTGATCGCCGGGATCGGCGCCGGGAGCCATCCGTACTATGCGCCGGGCAAGGTCTATCTGGCGGGTCGCTACAAGGGCGCCCCGCTCAGTCTCGTCACGGTCGTGCCCGCCGTGTCCGGTCCGTACGACCTCGGGGACGTGATCGACAGAATCGCGCTCCGGGTCGACCCGAGCACCGCCCAGATCACCGCCTCCTCCGATCCGATCCCGAGGATCGTCGAAGGCGTTCTCCTGAGGACCCGGTCGGTCCTGCTGCAGCTCGATCGCCCGAACTTCACCGTCAACCCGACGAACTGCGACCCGTTCCAGATCAACGCGACGATCACCGGGGACCAGGGCGGAGTGGCGTCGTTCACGCCTCACTTCCAGGTCGCCAACTGCTCGGTTCTCAACTTCGGGCCGAAGATGGCGATAAAGCTGAGCGGAGGCACGAAGCGCGCCAAGAACCCGGCACTTCGGACCGAGGTGAGCATGGGTCAGGGGGGATCGAACATCTCCAACGTCAGCGTGGTCCTGCCGAAGTCCGAGCAGATCGACAACGCTCACATCACTCAGCCCTGCACCAGGGTCCAGTACGCGGCCAACGCCTGCCCGGCGTCCTCGCAGATCGGCTTCGCCAAAGCTGAGACACCGCTTCTGGACAAGCCGCTGGAAGGCCCGGTCTATCTGCGATCCTCGACGCACGCCCTTCCCGACATCGTCGCCCACCTCGATGGCCAGATCCACATCGACCTTGTCGGGCATGTCGACACGATCAAGGGACCGCACCTGCGGACGACCTTCGAAGGGGTTCCCGACGCGCCCGTGACTAAGTTCACCCTGAGCCTGTTGGGAGGCTCAAGGGCCTGCTCGTCAACAACACGAACATCTGCCGAAGTGATCCCAAGGCGACGGTCCGCTTCGAAGGCCAGAACGGTCGGGTCGCCAAGCGGCAGGTCTCGACGAATCCACCCTGTTCAAAGCGGAAGGCAAAGCGCAGGGGCCATGGCCGAGCTCTGCGGGCAAGGGAGGCTAAGTAACCATGGCTAGCACTCGTACGAGGCCGATGCGCGCAATCGCCCTGCTCGGGCTCTGCTGCTCGATCCTGCTCCTCGGTCTCGCGGCCGGGAGCGCCTCTGCTCGCACCCTGCCGACCCACGTACTGACGAAAACCGTGAGCGGCGAAGAAGCGGGGGTTGAAAACCTCAACAAATTCCAGATCTCTGACCTCGCCGTCGACGAAGGAACCGGCAACGTCTACGTCGCCACCGAATATCCACAGATCACGAAGTTCAAGGCCGGACGGCACCTTGGGCTCGTGGTCCGCCCCCGAGCTCTCCGGCCGGAGCACGATCCTGTCGGCCAACCAACCCGTTCCGCCGACGAACACGCTGACGGGATCCCGGGTCGCCGTCGACAACTCGGGCGGCCCGTACGACGGCCGGATCTATCCGATTCACCACCCCGAGGAAGAAATTCATGCGTTCGAACCGGACGGGCGGGAAGTCACCGAAGCGAACTCCGGTGAAAACTGGCCGCTCAATAACACCGACGTCACGCCTGCTCAGTTCAATCCTCAGGACATCACCGTCGACGAAAAGGGCAACGTCTGGGAGGTCGAAGAAAACGGTTTCCTCTTCTGGAAAGAGTTCTCGCCGACCGGGAACGGATGGCCTCGTTCAGGCAGACCTCGAGCTCCGACGGGTTCGACCTCGATTCCCAGGGCTTCGCCTACGTCGCCGCATACGGCTTCGGCCTCGGAAAGAAATACACCCCCAACGCCGAACCGCTCTGGAACTTCGGCGAAGCCAGGGACCTGAAAGTCGACCGTACCGATGACAACCTCTACACGATCTTCAACGAACAGATCACGCAGTTCGAACCCAACGGGACGCGGGTGGATCAATTCAACTCGGGTTTCGGCAACCATCTGACGGTCAACGGCGCGACCGACACCCTGTATTCCGCGACCTTCAGCCAGCTCAAGATCTGGTCGCCGGGGCCGACCAAAGTCATCCCCGATGTGGCGACCGGAAACGCCTCGAATTTCGAACCGTCCTCGTTCAAGGTCCACGCGACCGTCAATCCCGACGGTGTGACGACGACGGAGTGCCGTTTCGAATATGGAGTATCCGAGTTCTCTCCGGGCAAAACGATTCCCTGCGACCAGGGGACCAACCTGAACGGCTCGACCCCTCAGGAAGTGACCGCCACCCTCACCGGGCTCAACCAGGGGCAGACCTACTACTACCGGCTCAACGTCAACAACCCCAACCGCCAGGTGATCGGGCGGGCCCATTCAGCGGTCCCGTCGGCGATCCCCTCCTCGAAAGGGTCGTACATAACGGGGGTCCATGCCGACAGCGCCTTCGTCCACGCATCAGTGGATGCCGGCGGCGCCCCGGCGAAATTCCACGTCGAATACGGGCCCCAGCCGTGCTCCTCCAATCCGTGTGCCTCGACCGACGAGGGCGAAGCGGGGAGCGAAGTGGGCTTCAAGGCGGTGCTGATGAAGCTCGAAGGGCTCGAAGAAGACACGACCTACTACTACCGGATCTCGGCCTCTAATCAGTCCGGCGTCTACACCGCCGTGGAAGAAGGCACGTTCACCACCTTTCATCGGGTGAAATTCGGCGACGATTGCCCAAACGCCCACGTTCGCCAGCAGACGGGCTCTGCGCTGCTGCTCGATTGCCGTGCCTACGAGCTGGTCTCAGCCGGCAATGCGGGTGGATATGACGTCGAATCGGACCTCTCCCCCGGGCAGGAACCGCTGGGTGGATATCCAGCCGCGGACGGGAGGGCCCTGTACGCGATCCATTCTGGCGCGATCCCTGGAGTCGGCTCACCGGCCAATCTCGGTCCGGACCCCTATCTCGCGACCCGCGGATCGAGCGGTTGGTCGACGGAATACGTCGGCATCCCATCCGACAACCCCAACGCGTCGGGACCGTTCGCGTCCTCGCTTCTGGAAGCCGACAGCGGCCTGACGACCTTCGCGTTCGGCGGGCCGGAGATCTGCTCGCCATGCTTCCCCGATGGATCGACCAACGTCCCCCTGCGGCTGCCGAACGGCGAATTGGTCGAGGGCATGGACGGCAGCGAAGGCGGTCCGGCCGAACCGAGTGGACTCGTTGCAAAACGATTCTCCTCCGACGGAAGCAATTTCGTCTTCGGCACCACCGCAACCCTCGAGCCAGGGGCCAACATCAGTGGGACCGACACGACGATCTACGAGCGTAACCTCGACACCGACACCACCCAGGTGGTGTCGACGCTTCCCGATGGAAGTGCCATCCAGAACGGCTCAGACATCGCCGAGCTCGACATCTCCAGCGACGGCTCACGAGTCGTCGTCGGGGAACTGATCTCCACCGACGCCGACGGCAACAACTACTACCACCTGTACATGCACCTGGCCGGTAGCTCGAACTCGGTCGACCTCACTCCTGGAACCACCTCCGGGGTTCTGTTCGACGGGATGTCAGGCGATGGCTCCAAGGTCTACTTCACCACCACGGATCCCCTGGTCACACCGTCCAACCAGGACACCGACACAAGCGCCGACATCTTCAGGGCCGACGTCAGCGGCTCGAGCGCGACGCTGACGAGAATCACCAGCGGCGCGGGAGCAGGCAACTCGGATAGCTGCGACCCCCCGGGAGGTTGGAACTCGGTCTCCGGCGGGAAAAACTGCGATGCGGTCGCGGTCGCCGGCGGCGGCGGGGTCGCGTCGGGGTCCGGGACCATCTACTTCCTCTCCCCGGAGGTTCTCGACACCTCGGGCTCGACCCAGCCCGAACAGGATCAGGCCAACCTCTACGCGGACGACCCCGGCGCGGCGCCTCGCTTCGTCGCGACCGTGGACACGAGCGTCGGCAAGCCACCGCCACCGCCGCCCACCCACCAGCTCGTCAACAATTCATTCCAGAGCGGGTACGAATTGCCGGGAACGATGGCCGTGGATCAGACCAACGGCGATCTCTACATCGGAGAGGCGTCGACGGGTGAAGTCAGCCGCTGGAAGCCGAACGGGGAACCGGACGAATTTACCCAGACCGGCTCCAACTACCTCAACGCCCCCTACTTCAGCGCCACCGAAGGCCAGATCGCGGTCGACAGCAGCAGCAGCCCCTTCCAACATGACCTCTACGTCACGACCAACAGCTCCGAAGTCATCGTCTACAACCAGATCGGCAAAAAAATCGGTGCCCTGAGCGGGTTCGGCGAGGCGTGCGGCGTCGCCGTCGATCAGTCCAACGGCGACGTCTACGTCGGCAGCTGGCCCGAAACCGTCTTCCGCTTCCGGCCGAAGTCGACGCTGGTGGAACCCGTGTCGGACTTCGCCAGCTACGAACCCGTTGAAAAGATCAAGGTCCAGAACGGCGAACTCTGCAACATCGACGTCTCCGCCGAGGGGCACCTATACGCATGGCCCTACTACGGCGGGCCGCTTCGCCAGTTCGACACAAGCGCGTTTGAACCGGGCAACGAACCCACGGTGCCCGGCAAAGCGTTCGCCGGGGGCGTCGAAATCGCGAACATGCAGACCGACCCGGCTACGGGCTTCGTCTATGCGATCTCCGAAGCGACGGTGAAGTCGTACAGGCCGGATGGCACGGAACTCGAGAGCTTCGGGTCGGTCGGGGGTGGTCTCGGCATCGGCGTCGACGCCAACAACGAACGCATCTACATCGGCAAATACTTCTTCCCGAAGATCCTCGAGTTCGGCCCGAGCGGCGCTCACTACGAAGTGATCGAAAATCAATTCGTGCGTCACGGCGTCACCCAGGCCGGGGTGCACCGCTACGAAGACTTCCAGGTCAGTCCTGACGGACGGTTCGCGGTGTTCCCGACGAAGCTGCGCCTGAAGTCCTCCTATGACAACGGTGGCCATAGCGAGCTCTACCGGTACGACGGCAGCAATCAGGAACTGGTCTGCCTGTCGTGCAATCCGTCGAACGCGATCGCCGAAGGCGACGCCTCGCTTGCGGCGGGGGGGCTGAGCCTCACCGAAGACGGGACGGTGTTCTTCAACACCGCGGACGCGATCACCGGACGCGATCTCGACGGCAAGATCGATGCCTACGAGTTCGGGAAAGACCCCCACGGAGGCGAATCCGCCGAATTGGTGTCCACCGGCCTGAGCCCGTTCAATTCAAGTCTGCTCGGCGCCACGGCTGAAGGCGAAGACGTCTACTTCTTCACCCGCGACACGCTCGTCCCGCAGGACGAGAACGGGTCGCTCGTCAAGCTCTATGACGCACGAAGACTGGGTGGGTTCGAATTCTTCCCGGCAGAAGTGCCCTGCAAGGCATCCGACGAGTGCCACGGTGCCGGCACGGTCCAGCCACCGCCACCCGGCATCGGGACCCTGGAAGGCAAGACCGGCAATCAGACCGGCGCTTCGAGCAAGCCGTCCTGCAAGCGCGGATTCGTGCGCAAGCACGGCCGCTGCGTCAAGCGCAATCACGGCAAGAAGAAGGCGCATAGGCACCCAGCACCGAGGGGCCGGCCCGACGACCCGCGTGCACGGCTAGGAGCTAGAGACAGATGACCAAGGGAACAGAGAATCACTTCATGAGCCGCCTCATCGGCCTGGTTGCAATCTGCCTCCTGGGCACGTTCGTGCTTGCCGGCACTGCGCACGCGAGCGAGGAAATCGAAGCCTTCAAATCGACGATCATCGAAGCCCACGAACCGCCGAATCCGGCATTCGGAACGGTGGTCGGCGAAGGGATCGTTCACACCCTTCCGAGTGGCGAAGCGTTCACCATCGAAACCAACGATCTCGAAGGGGAAATCGTTACCGTCAACGTCTCGGCGGAAACCACCTATGACTCGCCTGGGATTACGCATCCCGAACTTGGCGACGTAACTTCCAGCGCGTTCATAGAGGCCTTCGGCACCATCTCCGGCCCGCAGGGATCCAGAGAAATCAGCGCCGCGCACCTCACGATTGTGAAGCCGATGGCCGGCGGTCACCCCGACGTGGAAACCTAGTTCAAACTGAAGAACCCCGGGCAGCCGGAGGCAGCGCGAAACATCATCTTCAATACGCCTGAAGGGGTATTCGGAAACCCCGAAGCTGTGCTTCAGTGCACCTCGCTCGACTTCGCCCTTCAGCAGTGCCCGTCCAGCTCCCAGGTCGGGCTCATCACCATCCACGCCAACTACAAAGGCGATCCGAACTACAAACTCGGCACGGTTCCGATCTTCGCCATGGAAGTTCCCGACGATCAGACGGCCACCTTCGCCTTCATCGTTCCCACCCTCGGGATCCCGATCAACATTCCGGTGACGGTTCGCACGTCCACCGACTACGGGCTTCGCTTCACGGTATCGAACATGACCCAGCAGGCGCCCCTTGCCTTCGCGCACCTGATCTTCTGGGGCTATCCGGCGGCCTCCGTGCACGACTCGGAACGCTTCCAGAAGGGCGAACCGGGCAAACCCGCGGGTTGTGTCGGCAGCGACACGGCGAGCTGCATCGGCGAAGAAGTGGAATCGCCGCTCTCGGTTCAGCCGCTGATCGACAACCCGACCATCTGCAACGGCAAATCGCTAATCAGCAGCATCGAAGTGCAGACCTACCAGGATCTCAATCATCTCTCAAGGGCTGACGCTGCCTATCCGCTGATCGGGGGCTGCCTCAACGAGGTCTTCAAGCCGGTGCTCAACGCCAGGCCGACGTCGGACGAGACCGACTCGGCCTCCGGCCTCGACCTCGAGCTTTCCAATCAGCAGTTCCTCGGCTTCGCGAACGCGCCCGCCCAGCTGCGCACGGCGGTGGTGTCCCTTGCCGAAGGACTGACGGTGAACCCGGACGCGGCCGACGGACAGACCGCCTGCACGGACGCGGAGGCCAACTTCAGCTCCGAGGGGCTCCAGCACTGCCCCGACACCGCCAAGATCGGGACGGTCAGCATCCACACGGTGGCGCTGCCCGAACCGCTCGAAGGGTCTATCTACATCGGCGAACCGAAGCCCGGCGACCAGTACCGGATCATCCTCACCGCGGACGGCTTCGGCATCCACTCGAAGATCGTCGGATCGGTTCGGCCGGACCCGCAGACCGGACGCGTGACCATCGCATTCACGGATCTTCCGCAGGTGCCGTTCGACGACTTCGACGTGCACCTGTTCTCCTCGGACCGCGGCCTCATGGCCACACCGATCACGTGCGGCGTCTACAACACCGAAGCGGAATACGTCGCCTGGAACGCGGCCCTGCCGGAAGTCTTCTCGAATCAGGTCTTCAAGGTCGATTCCGGCCCCCACGCCTCGTCCTGCCCCGGGCAGGTCCGGTCCTTCCATCCACGCCTCGAAGCCGGCGCCTCCAGCTCGGTTGCGGGCGCCTTCAGCGCCTTCAAACTGAAGCTCGACCGCGACGACGGCGACCAGTTCCTCCGCGACCTGAACTTCCGGATGCCGCCCGGCTTCACGGGTGACCTGCGAGGCATCGCGTATTGCCCCGAAAGCTCGATCCTGGCGGCTGCGCAGAACTCCGGCCGCGCCGAGAAGGTGGCTCCCAGCTGCCGGCCGCCTCGCAAATCGGGACGACGAACGTGGCCGCCGGCCCCGGCTCTCATCCGTTCCACGCCTACGGGAACATGTATCTCTCGGGACCGTTCAAGGGGGCACCGCTCAGCCTGGCGGCGATCACCCCGGCTCTCGCGGGCCCCTACGACTACGGCGTCGTTGTCGTCCGGGTCGCGCTCCACGTCGATCCCGAAACGGCCCAGGTCAGCGCCGTCTCGGACACGGTGCCCTCGATCATCGGCGGTATCCCGATCCGGATGCGCTCGATCCAGGTGAACATCGACAGGCCCAACTTCACGATCAACCCGACCAACTGCGACCCGCTCAGCGTCGACTCGCAGGGGATCGGGGACCAGGGCACGGTCGCGGACTTCTCATCTCCCTTCCACGCCGACAACTGCGCAACGCTCGGGTTCGGCCCGCGGATGACGATGCGTCAGGTCGGCGGAAAGAAGGCGACCAGGCGCTCGGCGAACCCGGCCCTGCAGATCGACCTGCGGACGCGACCCGGCGACGCCAATCTCAAGTCGCTCTCGGTGACGCTCCCGAAAGCGTTTGAGATCGACCAGCGCCACCTCGGCAACATCTGCTCGGAGAGGGAGCTGGCCGTGGACCAGTGCGCGGGACGTGCGCCGATCGGCACGGCCACGACCACCACGCCGCTGCTCGATCAACCGCTCACCGGTCCTGTCTATGCCGTGTCCGGGTCCGGTGGGCTGCCGAGGCTCGCATTCATCCTCAACGGCCAGGTTTCGCTGATCCCGCGTGGGATCAGCAAGACCATCAAAGGCCGGCTGAGGACCACCGTCCCGGTGATCCCCGACGCCCCGGTCGGCCACTTCTCGCTGAAGATCTTCGGCGGCAAGATCGGCTACCTGACGAACACGCGGAGCCTCTGCGGCCAGCCGCCCCAGGCCGAGATCGAATACACCGGCCAGAACGGCAAGTCGACGAAGCAGACGCTGAAGCTGAAGACGGCGTGCGGGAAGCGCTCCGCCCACCGCAAGCGCGCCGGCCGCCACAGCTGAGAACGGCTCGACCGGCCGAGTCGAGCAGGCCTTAAGATCGAAGCCATTCTGCCCGGATAGCTCAGTTGGTAGAGCACTTCCATGGTAAGGAAGGGGTCACCGGTTCGAGTCCGGTTCCGGGCTTGTGGACTTTGCCCTAACCGATGAGCAGCGGGACTTCGTCGCCGCCATCCGCGACTTCTGCGAGCGCGAGTGCGGGACCCAGGAGAAGCGCGAGGAGCTGACCGACGGCTACCGGCTCCACCACAACGACTCGATCTATCGGCAGATGGCCGACCTCGGCTGGCTCGGGGTCACGATCCCGGAGAAGTACGGGGGGTCGGGAGGCTCGATGCTCGACGCCACCCTGTTCATGGAAGAGACGTCCCGGGGGCTCGCCCCGATCGGTGGCTACGCGACGACGTTGATCGTCGCCGGGGCCACCGGCCGCTTCGGGACCGACGACCAGAAGCGGGAGATCCTCGGCGGGATCGCCGGCGGCGCGGTCGAGGCGATCGCGATGACCGAGCCCGAGTCGGGCTCCGACGTCGGCTCGCTGACGACGTCTGCCGAGCGGGTGAACGGGGGCTTCGTCATCAACGGCCAGAAGGTCTTCATCTCCAACGCCCACATCTCCGACCACGTCCTGATCGTCTGCCGCACGACCAAGGGCGAGTCCAAGCACGAGGGCCTGACGATGATCTCGGTCCCGCGCGAGGTCGACGGAATGGAAATCGTCCCGATCGAGACGATGGGGGGCCGCGAGACCAACACCCTCTATCTCAACGACGTCGAGGCGCCGGCCGAGGCGGTCCTCGGCGAGGTCGACCAGGGCTGGACCCAGCTTATGGCGGGGCTGAACGTCGAGCGCCTGATCCTCGCCGCGACGATGCTCGGCATCGCCCAGCGCGCCTTCGACGACGCCCTCGCCTATGCCAAGGAGCGCCGGCAATTCGGTCGCCCGATCGGCTCCTTCCAGGCCCTCCAGCACCGCTTCGCCGACCTCGCGACCGATCTCGAGGCGGCACGCCTGATGACCCGCTGGGTCGCGACCCTGACCGACGAGGCACCGGATCGGATGCTGCCCAAAGAGGCCTCGATGGTGAAGCTCCACGTGACCGAGGTGGCGAAGCGAGTCACGCTCGAGGGGATGCAGATGATGGGCGGATACGGCTACTCCTCCGAGTACGACATGGAGCGGCTCGTCCGCACCTCGCTGGTCTCGACGATCTACGGCGGCACGTCCGAGATCCAGCGCGGCATCATCGCCAAAACCCTAGGCCTCTGAATCGCTATCCTTCAGGTCTGCCTCGCGCCTCGGCCCGGGGTTTTCTCTTGTAAGAGCTTCCGTCGACGAGGGAGAAATGGCTCGCGGAGATGTCCGCATCGCGGTGACGCTGGCTTGCGAAGACTGCAAGCGGCGGAATTATCAGACCAACAAGTCGCGGCGCAACTCGCCCGACCGGATCGAGCTGCGCAAGTTCTGTCGCTGGTGCGGGCGCCACACCGCCCACAAGGAGACGCGCTAGCCGATGGCCAAGACCCGGGCACAGCGCAAGGCCGAGAAACGGGCCCGCGAAGCGCAAGAGCAGAAACGCTCAGGCGAGTCCAGGGCCAGCGGTCAGGCGCGCGCCCAGCATGACACCCAGGTACCCGTCTCCGGCGACGTCGCCGAGGTCGAGGCCGTCGAGGCCGGGATCGCCGCCGGCGCCCCCGAAGCCGAGCTCGAGACGCCCGACGCCCCGAGGCCGTCCCGGTCCCAACGCCGCGACCAGGCGAAGAAGGCCAAGGAAGCAGAACGGCGCGAACGCGACGATCGCAAGCGCCGCGAGCGCGAGCAGCTCGCCAAGCGCCAGAAGCAAGCGTCGGCCGAGCGTCAGCGCGGCGGCGTCTTCGGCTTCCTCGCCTCCTGCTGGGCGGAGCTGAAAAAAGTCCAGTGGCCGGATCGGGACACCCTGGTCCAGGCCACCGCGGTGACGATCATCTTCGTCGCCGTCGCGGCGGCCTACCTCGGCGCCCTCGACGGCATATTCAACTTCCTCATCCAAAGGATCCTCTGACGCCATGTATCGCTGGTACGTGATCAACACCTACTCGGGGCACGAGAACAAGGTCAAGCACAACCTCGAGCACCGGGTCCAGACGATGAGCCAGAACCGCGAGGTGCGGCAGGTCGTCGTGCCGACCGAGCAGGTGATGGAGGTCAACAAAGATGGCCAGAAAGAGCCGAAGGAGAAACGGACGATGCCCGGCTACGTCCTGGTCAACATGGAGCTGACCGACGACGCCTGGGGGCTGGTCAAGAACACCCCCGGCGTCACCGGGTTCGTCGGCGCCCGTAACAAGCCGGTGCCGCTCTCCAAAGTTGAGGTCGACCGCCTGCTCCACCGCGAGACGGCCGAGCGGCCCCGGACCCAGGCCCAGTTCTCGATCGGCGAGTCGGTCAAGGTCATCTCCGGCCCGCTCTCGGACTTCTCGGGCGAGATCGCCGAGATCAACGAGGACGCGGCGAAACTCAAGGTCCTGGTCTCGATCTTCGGCCGCGAGACTCCGGTCGAGGTCAACTACGACCAGGTCAAGAAGATCTAGCCGAGAACGCTACCCTCACCGACTCCCGATGGCGAAAAAAGTCCTCACGATCATCAAGCTCCAGATCCAGGCCGGCAACGCGAACCCGGCGCCGCCGGTCGGCCCCGCGCTGGGCCAGCACGGGGTCAACATCATGGAGTTCTGCAAAGCGTTCAACGCCCAGACCCAGGGCGAGGGCGGGACGATCATCCCGGTCGAGATCACCGTCTACGAGGACCGCTCCTTCGACTTCATCACCAAGACGCCGCCCGCCGCGGTCCTGATCCGTGAAGCGATCGGGATCCCGAAGGGCTCGGGCGAGCCGCACGTCAACAAAGTCGGGACGATCTCGATGGACCAGGTCCGCCAGATCGCCGAGCGCAAGATGCCCGACCTGAACGCCAACGACATCGACGCCGCCTCGAAGATCATCGCCGGCACCGCTCGCTCGATGGGCGTCGACGTCAAATAGGAGAGCGGGATGGCCCACGGAAAACGCTACCGGCAGCAGTACGGCAAGGTGCAGCGCACCCAGGCATACCCGCCGGCCGAGGCGATCGCGCTGATCAAGGAGACCGCGAGCGCCAAGTTCGATGAGACCGTCGAGCTGCACATCAGGCTCGGGGTCAACGTGCGCCACGCCGAGGAGCAGCTGCGGGGAACGCTCGCGCTCCCGCACGGCCTTGGCAAAGACGTCACCGTCGCCGTCTTCGCCGACGGCCAGCAGGCGCGGGACGCCGAGGCTGCCGGCGCCGATTTCGTCGGCGGCCAGGATCTCGCCGAGAAAGTCCAGGAGGGATGGACCGACTTCGACATCGCGATCTCGACCCCGGACATGATGAAGACGGTCGGCCAGCTCGGCCGCGTCCTCGGCCCACAGGGCAAGATGCCGAACCCCAAGGTCGGCACGGTCACCGACGACATCGAGAAGGCCGTCACCGAGTCCAAGGCCGGCAAGGTCGAGTACCGCACCGACCGGCAGGCGATCGTCCACCTCGCGATCGGCAAGGCGAGCTTCGACGCCGGGAAGCTGCTCGAGAACTATATGGCGGTGGTCGAGGAGATCAACCGCGCCAAGCCATCATCCGCCAAGGGCCGCTACATCCTCTCGGCGACGCTGACGACGACGATGGGCCCGGGGATCAGGGTCGACACCTCGAAGGTCAAAGATGCCGACGGGCCTGTGCCCGCCGGCCCCGGACCCGAAGCGGAGGAGCCGGCGGAAGATGGCCCGAGCGAGGAGGAGTCGCAATCTGCTTCCTCTATGACGAGCGAGGGCACCGCAGAGGAGCCGGCGACCGCCTAAACTCAGCCGCCGCACGCCCGAGACCACCGGCGGGGCCGCACAGGCCCGGAAGCCCGGTGCAGGTGAGACGATGAACCGAGAAGAAAAGGCAGCAACAATCGAGGAGGTCGCGTCCCAGATCGAGGGCGCCGCGGCGATCTTCGCGGTCGACTATCGCGGCATCAGCGTCCCGCAGGCAGCCGAGCTGCGGGGAAAACTGCGCGAAGCCGACGCCAGCTTTCGGATCGTCAAGAACCGGCTCACCAAACTCGCCGCCGAGAAGGCGGGCGAGGAGCGGCTCTCGGCCCTGCTCGAGGGTCCGACAGCCCTCACCTTCGTCCGCGGCGACACCGCCCAGGCGGCGAAGGCGATCACGACCTTCAACAAAGAGCACGAGGTCCTCAGCTTCAAGGGCGGCTTCATGGACGGCGTCGACCTCGACGAGGAAAAGTTCACTTCGATCGCCCGGCTGCCCTCGCGCGAAGTTCTCGATGGCCAGCTCGCCGGAATCGTCGCCAGCCCGCTGACCGGCCTCGTCCGCGGCCTCGGCTCGATGATCCAGGGGCTCGCCCTCCAGCTCGGCCAGATCGCCGAGAAAGGGCTCGTCACCGGCGAGCCCCCTACCGAATCAGCCGCGGGTCCTGTCGCCGATGAGGACTCCTCGTCCTCGCGGGACGACGCTGCGGGCGAGGAGCCCACATCGACACCACCCGCGGCAGATGCCGAGGAGGCTCCCGCCGACCCCGGAAGCGAAGCTGAGGAGTCGGCGGCTGATGGCGAAGCCGAAAGCCCGAGCGAGGAGGAGTCGCAATCTGATTCCCCTACGACGCGCGAGGGCGATGAATCTTCAGACAGTTCAAATGACGAGGAGGACACTGAGTAAATGGCAACGAAAACTTCGACAGAGGACTGGATCGAGGAGCTGAAGGGCATCTCGGTCCTGGAACTCTCCGAGCGGATCAAAGCGCTCGAGGAGGAGTTCGGCGTATCCGCGACCGCGGTCGCGGCGGCTGCACCTGCAGCTGCCGGCGCCGTCGCTGGCGACGGCGACGGTGGCGGCGAAGAGGCCTCGACGGTCGACGTGGTCCTGACCGAGGTCGGCGGCCAGAAGGTGCCGGTGATCAAGGTCGTCCGCGCCGCGACCGGCCTCGGCCTGAAAGAGGCCAAGGCGCTGGTCGACGAGGCCCCGAAACCGATCAAAGAGGGCATCGAGCGCGACGAAGCCGAGAAGATCAAGGGCGAACTCGAGGAGGCTGGAGCCACGGTCGAGCTCAAATAGCTTGAGTCGCCCAAAACGGCCCCAGGCATGGGGGATGCCTGAGGCCGAGCGCGGCCGTGTGATATTTTTCGCGGTCGCGCGCCTGTTGTCATTCCCTCGCAATATCTGCGCTGTATCCACGTCCCTCTGACCGCCCGAGGAGTCGCCCACTTTGGCACGTTCTAACGCTGCCCCCGTAACCCGCAGGAGTTTCTCCCGACTAAAGAACCCTCTCGAAGTCCCACATCTGATCGATATTCAGCGTCGCTCCTTCGCAGAGCTGACCGATCCGAAGAAGGGCGGGCTGCGAGAGACGATCGACGACATCTCCCCGATCGAGGACTACACGGGGAACCTCGCGATCGTATTCAGCGATTTCAAGTTCGAGGAGCCGCCGCACTCGATCGAGGAGTGCCGCGAGAAGGACATGACGTACTCGCGGCCGCTGACCGCGACCGTCGCCTTTCAGAACAAAGAGACCGGTGAGATCCGCGAGCAGGCGGTCTTCATGGGCGACTTCCCGTGGATGACCGACCGCGGCACCTTCATCATCAACGGGACCGAGCGCGTCGTCGTCACCCAGCTCGTGCGCTCCCCCGGCGCCTACGTGATGGCGCCCAAGGACCCCGAGAAGCAGGTCTTCATCGCCAACCTGATGCCGGCCCGCGGCTCTTGGCTGGAGCTCGAAATCGACAAAAAAGGCCGCGTCTTCGTCCGCATCGACCGCAAGCGGAAACTGCCGGTCACGGTCCTGCTGCGCGCGATGGGCTACGTCGAGGACGAGCAGCTCCTGAAGATGTTCGACGACTCGATCTACCTCAAGCACACGATCGAGGCCGACACCGAGGCGACTAGGACCGAGGACGGCGCCCTGATCGAGCTGTTCAAGAAGCAGCGCCCGGGCGAGCCGCCGTCGGTCGACGCCGCCAAGAACCTGCTCGAGCAGCTGTTCTTCGACCCCAAGCGCTACGACCTGACCCGGGTCGGCCGTTACAAGCTCAACGCCCGGCTCGACCTCGACGTCGACCTCGACAACCGGGTCCTGACCCACGACGACATCATCGCCCTGGTCAAGGAGCTGGTCAGCCTCCCGAAGCTGCTCGGGATTCCCGAGGGGGTCGACGAGGAGAACCCGATCAAAGACTATGCGGCGGAGGCCCTGACCTACCCCCGCGAGCCGGTCAACGAGCACCTCGACGAGTACGAGCATTTCGGTAACCGCCGCCTGCGCACCGTCGGCGAGCTGATCCAGGAGGCGTTCCGGATCGGCCTCTACCGGATGGAGCGCGTGGTCCGCGAGCGGCTGACGACCGAAGATGCCGACGCGATCACCCCGCAGACGATCATCAACATCCGCCCGGTGGTCGCGGCGCTGAAGGAGTTCTTCGGCTCCTCGCAGCTGTCGCAGTTCATGGACCAGACCAACTCGCTCTCCGGCCTCACCCACCGGCGCCGCCTCTCGGCGCTCGGGGCCGGCGGCCTGACCCGGGAGAGGGCCCCGATCGAGGTCCGCGACGTGCACCCGACCCACTACGGCCGGATGTGCCCGATCGAGACGCCCGAGGGGCCGAACATCGGCCTGATCGGGTCGCTGTCCTCCTACGCCCAGATCTCCGAGCACGGCTTCGTCACGACGCCCTACCGCGAGGTCAAGGACGGCGTCGTCAGCGACGAGATCATCCACCTCGACGCGACCCAGGAGGAGGACAAGGTCATCGCCCAGGCGAACGCCGAGGTCGATCCGAAATCGAAAAAGCTGAAAGGCCCGAGCGTCCTCGTTCGCGCCTCCGAGGAGGAGTACGCGACCGCGGCTCCGAAGGAAGTCGATCTGATGGACGTCTCACCGACCCAGATCTGGTCGGTGGGCACGGCACTGATCCCGTTCCTCGAGCACGACGACGCCAACCGGGCGCTGATGGGGTCCAACATGCAGCGCCAGGCGGTGCCGCTGCTGAAACCCGACCCGCCCCTGATCGGGACCGGGATGGAGCGCCGAGCGGCGATCGACAGCGGCGACGTCGTCCTCGCCGAGAACGAGGGCGAAGTCAGTCACGTCGACTCCGAGAGCATCGTGGTCAGCCACGGCTCGAAGAAAGACGAGTACCCGCTGAACAAGTTCATGCGCTCGAACCAGGGCACGATCATCCACCAGCGTCCGATCGTCAACTCGGGCCAGCAGGTGAAGGCGGGCGACGTCCTCGCCGATGGGTCCTCGACGGCCGGCGGCGAGATCGCCCTCGGCAAGAACTGCCTGGTCGCCTTCATGTCCTGGGAGGGCTACAACTTCGAGGACGCGATCATCCTCTCCGAGCGCCTGGTCAAGGACGACGAAATGACCTCGATTCACATCGAGGAGTACGAGATCGACGCCCGCACGACCAAGCTCGGCGACGAGGAGATCACCCGCGACATCCCGAACCGCTCCGAGGAGAGCCTGCGAAACCTCGACGAGCGCGGAATCGTCCGCGTCGGCGCCGAGGTCGTCTCCGGCGACCTCCTGGTCGGCAAGGTGACCCCGAAGGGGGAGACCGAGCTGACCGCCGAGGAGAAGCTGATCCGGGCGATCTTCAAGGAGAAGGCGCGCGAGGTCCGCGACACCTCGCTCAAGGTCCCGCACGGCGAGGGCGGCGTCGTCATCGACGTCCTCACCTTCAGCCGCGACGACGGCGACGACCTCGCACCCGGGGTCAACGACCTCGTCCGCGTCTATGTCGCGACGAAGCGGAAGATCGCCGAGGGCGACAAGCTCGCCGGCCGCCACGGGAACAAGGGTGTGATCTCGAAGATCGTGCCCGAAGAGGACATGCCTCACCTCGAGGACGGCACCCCGGTCGACGTGATCCTCAACCCGCTCGGCGTCCCGAGCCGGATGAACATCGGCCAGGTGCTGGAGACGCACCTCGGCTGGGTCGCCGGCAACGGCTGGTACGACGACGGTACGGAGGCCTACAAGCAGGCGCATTCCAAGGACGGCGACAAACGCGTCTACGTCTCGACGCCGGTGTTCGACGGCGCGACCGTCGAAGACGTCGACGAGGCCCTCTGCGCCTGGGCCGAGGAGAACGCCGACCGCGGCATCGACATCGGTGTCGACAAGCGCGAGCGCCCCGGCACCCGCTGCTCCGGAACGGTTCAGCTGTACAACGGCCGCACCGGCGAGCCCTACGAGGGCAAGGTGACGGTCGGCTACATGTACATCCTCAAGCTGCTGCACCTGGTCGACGACAAGATCCACGCCCGCTCGACCGGCCCCTACTCGCTGGTCACCCAGCAGCCGCTGGGGGGCAAGGCGCAGTTCGGTGGCCAGCGCTTCGGTGAGATGGAGGTCTGGGCGTTGGAGGCCTACGGCGCCGCCTACACCCTGCAGGAGATGCTGACCGTGAAGTCCGACGACACCGTCGGGCGGGTGAAGGCCTACGAGGCGATCGTCAAGGGCGAGAACATCCCCGAGCCGTCGATCCCCGAGTCCTTCAAAGTCCTGTTGAAGGAGATCCAGAGCCTCTCGCTCGACGCCAACGTCGTCTCCGAAGGCGGCGAGGTGGAGATCTCCGACGAGGACGACGACCTCCTGAAAGCGGCCGAGGAGCTCGGCATGGACCTGACCGGGGTCCGCGCCGACTCCTCCAACGGCGCCGCCGATGAGAAGGAGGAGCAGGTCGTGTCGGAGGGCGAGGGCGGCACCGACGGAAGCGATGGGGCCGAGGCCGAGGCAAAAGAAGAGACGAAGGTGGAGGACTGATGATCGACATCAATAACTTCGACGCGATCGAGATCGGCCTCGCGTCCTCGAAGAAAATCCGCTCCTGGAGCTGGGGCGAGGTTACGAAGCCGGAGACGATCAACTACCGGACGCTGAAGCCCGAGAAAGACGGGCTCTTCTGCGAGCGCATCTTCGGCCCGACCAAGGACTGGGAGTGCTACTGCGGCAAGTACAAGCGGGTCCGCTACAAGGGCATCGTCTGCGAGCGCTGCGGCGTCGAGGTGACGCGCTCCAAGGTCCGCCGCGAGCGGATGGGGCATGTCGACCTCGCCGCGCCGGTCTCCCACATCTGGTTCTTCAAGGGAGTCCCGAGCCGGATCGGTTACCTGATCGACATGGCTCCGAAGGAGCTGGAGAAGGTCCTCTACTTCGCCGCGTCGATGATCACCTGGGTCGACGTCGAGGCCCGTGACAAGGACCTCGGAAAACTCGAGAAAGAGGTCAAGAAAGTCGTCGACTCCTACGAGAGCGAACGGCAGAAACGGACCCAGGAGCTGAATGAGTCGCTCGAGCGCCGGATCAAGTACCTCGAGGAGGGCGCCCAGGAGAAATTCGACGACGACGACCACATCTGGGCCGACTCGCTGAAACTGACGGCGGCGCAGCTGCGCAAGCTGAAGGACGACGAGCGCACGAAGATGATCAAAGAGCTGCGCAAAACGTTCGAGGCCGAGATCTCCGACACCGAGGCCTACATCGAAGAGGCGATCGAGCGGATGGACGAGGTCTGGAAGATCTTCACCGAGATGAAGCCGAAAGACGTCGTCAACGACGAGACCGTCTTCCGCGAGCTCAAGGACCGCTTCGGCTCCCCGTTCGGGTGGGGCGAGTACTTCCGCGGCGGGATGGGCGCCGAGGCGGTGCGCGATCTGCTCGAGCAGGTCGACCTCGAGGCCGAATGCGAGGAGCTCGAGCAGGTCATCAACAGCTCCAAGGGCCAGAAACAGGCCCGCGCGGTGAAGCGGCTGAAGGTCGCCTCCGCGTTCCTGAACTCGGAGAACAAGCCCGACTGGATGATTCTCGACTGCGTGCCGGTGATCCCGCCGGAGCTGCGGCCGATGGTCCAGCTCGACGGCGGCCGCTTCGCGACCTCCGACCTCAACGACCTCTACCGCCGGGTGATCAACCGCAACAACCGGCTGAAAAGGCTGCTCGACCTCGGCGCGCCCGAGATCATCGTCAACAACGAGAAGCGGATGCTGCAGGAGGCGGTCGACGCGCTGTTCGACAACGGCCGCCGCGGCCGGCCGGTCACCGGGCCGGGCAACCGCCCGCTGAAGTCGCTCTCCGACATGCTCAAGGGCAAGCAGGGCCGGTTCCGCCAGAACCTGCTCGGAAAGCGGGTCGACTACTCGGGCCGCTCGGTGATCGTCTCCGGGCCGAGCCTGCAGCTGCAGCAGTGCGGCCTGCCGAAGCTGATGGCGCTCGAGCTCTTCAAGCCGTTCATCATGGCCCAGCTGGTCGAGCGCAAAGCGGTCCAGAACATCAAGGCCGCGAAGAAGATGGTCGAGTCGATGGTGCCCGAGGTCTGGGACGTGCTCGAGGAGGTCATCCACGAGCACCCGGTCCTGCTCAACCGGGCGCCGACCCTGCACAGGCTCGGGATCCAGGCCTTCGAACCGGTCCTGGTCGAGGGCAAGGCGATCCAGGTCCACCCGCTCGTCTGCCACGCCTTCAACGCCGACTTCGACGGCGACCAGATGGCGGTCCACGTACCGCTCTCAGCCGAGGCGCAGGCCGAGGCCCGGATCCTGATGCTGTCGGCGAACAACATCCTCTCGCCGGCTCACGGGGCGCCGCTCGCGACGCCCACCCAGGACATGGTGCTGGGGATCTACTACCTCACCTACGGCCCCGACGGGGAGGAGCTGGCGAAGCTCGACGAGGCGCTTGCCAGCGGCAAGAAGGCCGCGACCAACGGCTCGCGGCCGAAGACGTTCCGTTCCGCCCAGGAGGCCGAGCTCGTCTACGAGAACGGCGGCTGCGGGCTGCACGACCACGCCGAGTACCGGCGGGCCGGGCACGAGCACTTCCTGACGACGGTTGGGCGGATCATCTTCAATGAGAAAATCGAGCGCGCGCTCGCCGACGCCCTCGGCGACGAGTTCGACCCCGAGCAGTACGAGTTCGCCAACAGGGCGCTGAAGAAGCGCGACGTCAACGAGATGGTCTCCGACCTGGTCGACGCCTACGGCGCGCCGGCCGTGTCGCAGGTGCTCGACGCGTTCAAGGACCTCGGGTTCCACTACGCGACGCAGGCCGGGATCACGGTCTCGAAGAACAACGTCGTCTCGCCGCCCGACAAGGCGGACATCCTCGAGCGCTACGAGAAGCAGACCTCGGCGATCCAGTCCCAGTACGACGACGGCTACATCACTGCCGAGGAGCGCCATGAGGCGGTCACCTCGCACTGGAACAAAGCCACCGACGAGGTCGCCCAGGCGATGGAGGACAACCTCGACGAGCTCAACCCGATCTACATGATGGCCAACTCCGGCGCCCGCGGGTCGTTCAAACAGATCCGCCAGCTCGCCGGGATGCGCGGCCTGATGGCCAATCCGAAAGGCGAAATCATCGAGCGCCCGATCAAGGCCAACTTCATGGAGGGGCTCTCGGTCCTCGAGTACTTCATCTCCACCCACGGCGCCCGAAAGGGCCTCGCTGACACCGCCCTGCGGACCGCCGACTCCGGCTACCTCACCAGGCGC